>NZ_AOIJ01000058.1 GCF_000337175.1 Natrinema gari JCM 14663
AGCTGAACGCATCTAAGCTCGAAACCCACCTGGAAAAGAGATACCACCGAGGCCACTCGTAGAAGACGAGATCGATAGACTCGGGGTGTACGCACCAAGGCAACGAGGTGTTGAGCCCGCGAGCACTAACTGGCCAAGCCACACATTCATACACTACATCGCATTGGATCCGTGACGCGAGAACGGGTCCGGACGCAAACTGGACTACACGTACATAACGGTCATAGACAGCGACCGATATTGGCATGACGACGGTTCGATTCCGTTGATCGGCATTACGGCGGCCAGAGCGGCGAGGTACCTCCCGTACCCATCCCGAACACGGAAGATAAGCTCGCCTGCGTTACGGTTAGTACTGGAGTGGGCGACCCTCTGGGNATCCCGAACACGGAAGATAAGCTCGCCTGCGTTACGGTTAGTACTGGAGTGGGCGACCCTCTGGGAACTTCGTTTCGCCGCCTCCACTCATATCGACCAATTCGGTCGACGTTCACCGATCGTGGTCTGACGGCGGTTCGATTCCGCCGATCGGCATTACAGCGGCCACAGTGGCGAGGTGCCTCCCGTACCCATCCCGAACACGGAAGATAAGCTCGCCTACGTTACGGTCAGTACTGGAGTGGGCGACCCTCTGGGAAATCCGTTTCGCCGCTTCCATTCATATTACTCCCCCACACAGCGCCCGCTGTATGGGGTTTTTGTATTTATTTTTACGACCGCGATAGCATCGCCTGCTACTCGAGACCGAGGCCAAAAAATCGGAGTCGAGCTGGCTTAGACCAGTTCGATGACGTTCCCGTTCGAGGTGACGTGGAGATCGCGCCCGAGCGTGTAGCCGCGGTTGGATGCCAGTTCGACGTACCCCGAGAAGCCGCTCATGTCCTGGTGGGCCGGGATGATGTGTTCGGGCTGGAGTGCATCGAGCATCTCGTAGTGGCCCTCCTGACAGAGGTGCCCGGACACGTGAATGTCGTCGTAGATGCGTGCACCCTGCATGCGGAGTAGCTTTTCGGCCTGATAGCGCTGGCCTTCGTTCGTCGGCTCCGGAATGACCCGCGCGGAGAAGACGACCTTGTCACCGTCCTCGAGTTGGTACGGTGTTTCGCCGCGTCCCATTCGCGTAAGCGTTGCTCGAGGTTCCCCTTGATGGCCGGTGACGACGGGAAGGAAGTTCTCTTTCCCCTCGTTCATGATTCGCTCGAAGGTCTGCTCGATGGATTGGCGATAGCCGACCATCTCGACGTCGGAGGGGAAGTCGATCCCGATCCGTTTTGCGGTCCCGGAGTAGGTCTCCATCGAGCGGCCGAGGAGGATCGGCTCGCGATCGATATCGCGGGCGAATTCGATGAGCGACTTGACGCGAGCGATGTGACTCGAGAAGGTCGTGGCGACGATGCCGCCATCGTAGTCCGCCATGCTGTAGAGGGCGTCGCGGAGGTGTTCGCGGGCGACGGTTTCGGAGGGCGTGCGCCCCTTCTTGTTCGCGTTGGTACAGTCCTCGATGTAACAGAGGACGCCGTCGCCTTCGCGGCCGATTTCACGGAACCGCTCCATGTCGATCGGGTCGCCGATGACGGGCGTGTGGTCCATCCGTTTGTCGAGTCCGTAGACGACCGCGCCTTCGGGGGTGTGGACAACGGGATTGATGGCTTGGACGATCGAGTGCGTAACGTTGACGAACTCGAGGTCGACCTTTCCGGAGTCGCCGATCGACATCGTCTCGCCGGCCTCCATCTTGACGAGNGGCTTGGACGATCGAGTGCGTAACGTTGACGAACTCGAGGTCGACCTTTCCGGAGTCGCCGATCGACATCGTCTCGCCGGCCTCCATCTTGACGAGTTCGTTGTCGGTGTTGAATTTCCCTTCCTCCTCGAGTTCGCCTTTGACCAGTTCGATGGTGAACGGCGTCGCGACGATGGGTGCGTCGTACCGGTGTGCGAGTTTGCTGATCGCACCGATGTGGTCCAAGTGGCCGTGGGTGGGGACGATCGCTTTGACGTCTCCTTCGAGGTCACTCATGACCCGGTCGTCGGGGATGGCACCCATATCGATCAGGTCGAGACTGTGCATGCCTTCGGTTCGGATGTTGTCGTGAATGAGTACCTTCGAGAGGTTGAGCCCCATGTCGAAGATCACGATGTCGTCACCGGCGCGAACAGCTGTCATCTGTCGGCCGACTTCCTCGTAGCCGCCAATTGTCGCAATTTCAATGTCCATTGGTAGGGCCGATCATAGCAGTCCTGTGGACAGTCGTGCAGCCGGAACGGCTGCTGGGAGTCGCATCCTGCAACGTGAGCCGGCTTCGATCGCATCCTCGGTGGGTCGAATCGACGGCTCAGTCCCAACTGTGCCAGGGACAGCGCCTGTTTCGGTTAGTGAATCAACGACTCTCCCGACGTAAGTAGTTCTGGGTTTCACGGCGAGTTCGGGACAAGTGCGGTCTCGAGGCGACTATCGCGAGTGGAAACAAGATCGATCGGGAGAGCGGACGAGCCGCGTCTCCATTTCGTACTGCCGTCGGGATGGCATAGACGGGTCTTTATCGGTGTCGTGAGTCGCCAAGTGTGAATCGGCGACACTGGGCAGTGGCCCAGGCCGTCTCGTCGACGACCGCTGTGGTGTTGCCAGACTGAGTTACTGTCTGCCGGTTGGAGTCGGACTTGGGTTGGCGCGGGCGAAGCGTGGCTGTGCGACGGTGAGTAAGCCGCGAGCCCGTCGGATGTGTGAGTCCTATCGCATGCGTCTCCCAGCAGGGGTAAAACCGGATTACCCGTCGAGATACTGTTGTTCCCACTCCCGGCGCTGTTCGATGGTCTGTTGGCCGCGGTCACTGATCTCGTAGTAGTTGGTGCGACGGTCGAGTTGCCCCTTCTCGACGAAGTCTTTGTTGACGAGCGTGTCGAGATTGGGATACAATCGCCCGTGGTTGATTTCGCTGTTGTAATACGTTTCGACCTCTCCCTTTACGTCCTGCCCCGACGGTTGATCGGCCCCTGCGATCACGTACAGCAGGTCGCGTTGAAACCCAGTCAGATCGTCCATTTTGTATTCGGGTGGACGGACGGGAACCCGACTATTTGTTATCGATTTCGTATCAACCGGTTCGAGTACGTTCAACGGAGCTAACTGAGTCATTCGTGGTACTGTCTGTCCTTTCGGCTCGTAACCACAGCTTACAGCCGGCCGTTTGATACCAATCTGGTGTCATAGCCGAAAATAGCCGACGCCGAAACGATCCACACGCTGATCGCGTCGCTGTCATACGAGTCGGTTTCCAGTGACGGTCAGTGGCTACGCCAGCAGCCGTCCGCTACTGGGTCCCTCCTGGTTGTTGTGATCCAGTGCTGGCGACCGTCAATCGAGTGGTACCCCTCAGCGGGATCGTGGGTTCGGGTCCAGCAGCGAGTCGGCGATAGCGTCCGCTGGTTGTCGAGTTGGATGCTGAAGAATGATATTCGAATGTGAAACCCGTTACCGAACGTAAAAAGCCGTATTACAGGCGGGTGACGTTGGTGGCGCGGGGGCCCTTGGGGGCCTGTTCGATATCGAATTCGATGTCTGTGCCTTCTTCGAGGTCCGGACCGCCAACGTCTTCCATGTGGAAGAAAACGTCATCGTCCGCGTCGTCCGTCTCAATGAAACCGTAGCCGCCTGTGTCGTTGAAGAAATCAACGTTTCCTTTCGCCATTGCAATTCAATCGAGGCCGGGGACACGTATAACAGTTGTGTTATAGGTCGTGTGTCGAAACAAAAATAATTAGTGCCGAAAGACGACGATCGGACGCTATACGTCTCGGAAATCGGCACCTCGGTTTTCATTGCCTGCTGATGGATCGGCTCTCGAGAGGGTCATTGAGAGGTCGTCTCCGGGCTGGAGCGATCATCTGAGACGAGCTGGTGGTGTTGCTCGCTGACGGAAGGGGCCGACGAACGCAGTCGATCCGGCCCGATTCGGGCCGACCCGAACCGACTGTTCGTCCAGAGTCGGGTTCGAACTCACCGTGATCTGTTCGGCAGGCTTTCGATTGGGATGGTCGAACGGACCCTTGAGCGGACTCGAATCCGATCCCGTCCATACTCGAGTACTCCGTGAATAGCACTGTTTAGGTGGGTTCGGTGGATACGCCGTCCTATGAGGCAGACACAGACCCGTCACGGGCCGACGATCGCGCAGGTCGCGCTGATCGGCCTCTTCGTGACGGCGCTCGTGACCGCACAGTTGACCGCATCGAAGGTGCTCGCGTTCGAACTTCCCGTTGCGCTGCCGATCACGGGTGCGCAACTCGCGTTACCCGGGGCCGCGCTCGCGTACGCACTGACGTTCCTCGCGAGCGACTGTTATACCGAACTCTACGGGTGTCGTGCGGGGCAGGTCGTCGTCAACGTCGGCTTCGTGCTGAACTTCGTCGTGCTTGCGCTCGTCTGGTCGACGATCGCCGCGCCGGCGGCCCCTACGAGTGTCGATCCCGGCGCGTTCGAGACGGCCCTGGGTGCGTCGACGAACATCGTCATTGGGAGCCTCCTCGCGTACGTCGTCAGCCAGAACTGGGACGTTATCGTTTTCCACCGCATTCGGGAGTCCACCGGCCCCGAGAAGCTCTGGCTCCGTAACATCGCCTCGACGGCGAGCAGTCAGGCGATCGACACCGTCATCTTCGTCACGGTTGCGTTCGCCGTCGCACCCGCCGTCCTCGACGTCGGTGCAGTCCTCAAGCCTGACCTCTTGCTCTCGTTGATCGTCGGCCAGTACCTGCTGAAACTCGCGATCGCCCTTCTGGACACGCCGGTCGTCTACGCTATCGTCTCGCTCGTGCGCTCGCGCGAGGAGGGGTCGGCTGAAGACGCCAGCACTGCCTAATCGTCCACGGCTTGTAGCCGCTCTCCGCACAGCCGCTCTGGCGTTTTCGGTCCGAACGGGGAGCGTTTAGTAGCCCGCTCGAGAGGGGTACATATGGACGAACGCGTGCGCGAACACGCCGCCGTGCTGGTCGACTGGAGCGCTCGAGTCGAAGCGGGCGACGACGTGGTCCTCTCGGTGGGACCCGACGCCCACGAGCTGGCGGTCGCCGTCGCCGAGAAACTCGGCGAACGGGGGGCGAACCTCCTCGCGACCTACGGCTCGGGCGAGATCACCCGCGCCTACCTGCGGGCACACGACGGCGACTTCGACGAGAACCCGGCCCACGAACTCGCCGTCGTCGAGAACGCCGACGTCTACCTCTCGCTGGGCGGGGGCCGGAACACGAGCGCGACGGCCGACGTTCCCGGCGAGCAGCGCCGCGCCTACAACGAGGCGCGAACCGAGATTCGTGAGCGGCGATTGGGGACCCGCTGGGTCTCGACGGTCCATCCGACGCGATCGCTCGCCCAGCAGGCGAACATGGCCTACGCGGAGTATCAGGACTTCGCCTACGAGGCGATCCTGCGGGACTGGGAGTCGCTGGCCGACGAGATGGCCCAGTTGAAGGAGGTCCTTGATGCCGGTTCCGAACTGCGGCTGGTCTCGAGGGGCACCGATCTCACCATGGACATCGAGGGGCGGACGGCGGTCAACAGCGCGGCGTCGGTGGCGTACGACTCGCATAACCTCCCCAGCGGCGAGGTCTTCACCGCGCCCGACGCGACCGAGGGCGAGGTGACCTTCGATGTGCCGATGACGATCCGGGGCGAGCCCGTCCGGAACGTCCGCCTCGAGTTCGCCGACGGCGAGGTCGTCGACTACGACGCCGAGCAGGGCGAAGACGTCATCGACGACATCCTCGAGACCGACGCGGGTGCACGTCGACTGGGCGAGGTCGGCATCGGAATGAATCGCGGGATCGACCGCTACACGGACAACATCCTCTTCGATGAGAAGATGGGCGAGACCGTCCATCTGGCGCTCGGGCGAGCCTACGACGCCTGTCTCCCCGACGGCGAGTCGGGCAACGAGTCGGCCGTCCACGTCGATCTGATCACTGATGTCAGCGAGGAGTCCGTCCTCGAGGTCGACGGGGAGGTACTCCAGCGCAACGGCGTCTTCCGATTCGAGGACGGGTTCGACGCGTAGTTCCGCCCGCAGCGGCCGTATCATATCGGAGTCGGAACCCCGTCGGTCGGCGGCGACCGGAGTATGCTCGTCTCGGCGTGGCTCCGATCGCGACGGCCGCCGGGACCGCCGGCGGTCTCCGTTTCCGTCACGCTCTCGAGTCTCGAGCCCTAATGATGGCTATGCGCGATCGGCTCCGGGCCGGCGTCGCCGTCTTCAACGACGGCCATTACCACGCCGCCCACGACGCTTGGGAGGAGCGCTGGCTCGATCTCAAGTCGGGGAGCGACGACGAGCGACTGCTCCACGGCCTGATTCAGTACAGCGGCGCGGTCTATCACGCCCGCGAGGGGAACTGGGAGGGGGCCGTCGGGCTCGCGGCGAGCGGCGGCGGGTATCTCGCGGAGCTGCCGGCCGACTACCGCGAGCTCCGACTCGGGCCGGTCCGGTCGTTTCTCGCACGGCTCGCGGCCGATCCCGAGATCCTCGAACGCAGGGGGCCAGTTCAAATCGAACACGAGGGCACGCTCCCGACGCTGTCGGCGCTCGGGTTCGAGCCGATGGCGATCGCCGCCGTCGTCCTCGCCGAGGCGTTCGGCTACGACGAGGAGCCGGTCGCCCGAGCGCGCACGTACGCACGCCAGGATCTCGAGGCCGGCGCGGACGACAGCACGTTCATTACGCTGCTGTTCGATTTCGTCCGCGAGGACGAGAACCGCGGGATCATCTATCAGCGGCTCACCGATCACGTCGGCAGGCGGCGGGCGCGCGAGGAAGACGTGACGGGACTGTTCTGAACGTGGTTTCTCGTCGGGCCGCGAGCGACGGGTGCCACGGGTGGCCGTCCGTCCGCCGAACCGCATGGTACTTATCGACGCTTTCCCTTCCACCGAACGAATGGCACAGTCAGTCCTGCTTACGGGGGCTGCGGGGCGGGTCGGAGAGGCCATCCTCGGTGGCCTCGCTGACGACCACGAGTGGCGATTACTGGATCGGAATCCGCCGACTGACGACCAGCCGGGCGAGTTCGTCGTCGCGGACATCACCGACGACGATGCCGTCCGCGAGGCGATGGACGGGATCGATGTCGTGATCCATCTCGCGGGCGACCCGCGCCCCGAAGCGCCGTGGGATAGCGTGCTGACCAACAACATCGACGGCACGCAGACCGTTTTCGAGGCGGCCGTCGACGCGGGCGTCGAGCGCGTCGTCTTCGCCTCGTCGAACCACGCCGTCGGCAACTACGAGACCGACGCGCGCACGCCCGAGCTGTACCGCGAGCACGACGACTACCTGCTCGACGGCACCGAACTCCCCCGCCCGAGCAACCTCTATGGCGTCTCGAAGGCCGCCGGCGAGACCCTCGGTCGGTACTATCACGACGAACACGACCTCTCGGTCGCCTGCGTCCGCATCGGCAACCTCACCGAGGGCCACCCGCCGATCGACTACGAGCGCGGACAAGCGATGTGGCTCTCCTACCGGGACTGTGCGCACCTGTTCGATCGCTGTATCCGCGCCGACTACGGGTACGAGATCGTTTACGGCATCTCCGACAACGACCGGAAGTACTACTCGATAGAGCGCGCCCGCGAGGCCCTGGGCTACGATCCGCAGGACAACTCCGCGTACTACGACGGCGAGGAGCGGGTCGCCGAACCGGACGCCTGATCGGTCGCGACCGGACCTCGGTCCCGCATTCTCCTCGAGAGCCGGCAACCGACTCGGACGAGCCACGACGTTTTGTCGCCGGCGGTCACACTCTCCGCCATGGAGTACACCACGCTCGGATCGACTGGGATGACTGTCAGCCGAATTTGCCTCGGCGGTATGAGTTTCGGGACCGGCCAGGAATGGATGCTCGATCCCGAGGAAAGCAAGGCGCTCATCGAGCGCGCGCTCGATCTCGGGATCAACTTCTTCGACACTGCGAACGTCTACTCGACGGGCGAGTCCGAAGCGATCCTGGGCGAGGCTCTCGAGGGCTACGACCGCGACTCGTATGTCGTCGCAACGAAGGTCTTTGGCGACATGAACCCCGACAACCCGAACGCGAGCGGGCTCTCCCGCAAAGCCATCGAGCAGGAACTCGAGGCGAGCCTCGACCGGTTGGGCATGGACACGATCGATCTCTACCAGACCCACCGCTGGGACTACGACACACCGATCGACGAGACCCTGCGCGCGCTCGACGATGCGGTCCGTCGCGGACAGGTGCGGTACATCGGCACGTCGTCGATGTGGGCCCACCAGTTCGCGGAGGCGTTACACACCAGCGACGCGCTGGGTCTCGAGCGGTTCGTGACGATGCAAAACCACTACAACCTCTTCTACCGCGAGGAAGAGCGGGAGATGTTACCGCTCTGCGAGCGGGAGGATATCGGGGTCATTCCGTGGTCGCCGTTGGCCCGCGGCGTCGCGACCCGGCCCCACGAGGAGATCGAGTCCACGACGCGCGGCCGAACTGACCAGTATCTCGAGCAGATGTCGTACCTGCAGGGCGGCGGCACGGAGATCAACGAACGGATTCAGGAACTCGCCGCCGACAAGGGCGTCTCGATGGGGCAACTCTCCCTCGCATGGCTCCTCCACAAGGACTGGGTCGACGCCCCTATCGTCGGGACGACCAGCGTCGAACACCTGGAGGACGCCGTCGAAGCCCTCGAGATCGACCTCTCGAGTTCCGACATGGAGTATCTCGAGGAACCATACGAGCCGCTGCCGGTCGCGGGCCACGAGTAAGGAGACCGACCCGGCTGTCCGTGCTACAACGGACCGGCCTCCGCGCGTACCGCTACGATCCGCTCGAGGTGGGCCGCGTTCGGCCCCGAGTCTCCGGTCGCTCGTCGTGAGTGAGCGGACGTCGGTACCGAGGCCTCCCGATTACCATCGCAACCCCCTTGCCCGACGCACTCGAGTGTCCGTCCATGTCCACGGACACGACACCGACGGATGCCGAGGCCGCCTGTTTCGAGGCCGGCATCAAGTTCGGCTCGCTCTACCACCAGTTCGCCGGCACACCGGTCTCGCCCGACACCGCGCCGAGTCTCGCGGCGGCGATGGCGGACTCGATCGAGAACCAGCCCCACTGCCGCGAGGTCACTGTCGATGTCCGAACCGACGAACTCGAGGCTGCGCTCGCCGAGTCGACGGCCGACTACACCGAACTGACGGGCCGCTTTCTCGAGGTCGAGATCGTCGTCGACTATGAGGGCTGTGAGGTCGTCACCCGGATGGAAATGGAAGACGGCTATCCGCTGATGCGACTCGAGTCGGTCCGGGACTAACCGCGTGCGACGGTCGAACGGGGCTAACCCGGCTTGTCGCTCTTTTGGTATCGGCAGCGAACGATCGACGCCGATCGGACCACACTCTACAGCGCCCCGTGTGGACCGCCAGGAGGTCCCGTTCTAAGCGGTCATCCGGGTCCCAGCCGGCGTTCGAGCATACAGTCGCCCGACGCTGTACCGGTCGGTCCGATGGCGGCGAACTCATGGGGAACGCGTCGGCGACGTTCCTTTCGAAATCCGACTCCCGTTCGGCCGATATCGATCCGCTCTCGTCCGATTTCACTTTCACTTTCGGGCTATCTTTTAACCATGGTGCCCGCAAAGACGATGACATGAGCCAAGCTACGCTCGGCGACGACGAGGAACTGTTCGGCGAAGCGGCCAACGAGATGCGCGAGGACGTCGAAACCTCGCTCGAAGCGGCCTGGGCGGCACTGCCCGACGCCGACGATATCTGGGAGACCGACGCCGACAACGTGCTGGGAGTGCTCAACGGACTCAACTCGGCGCTCGAGGTCGGCGACGCCGAGGAGCACCTCCGCGATGCGAAGAAGTGGTTCACCATGGGACAACGCGCCGACGCCTTCGACGACGCCGCCGATCTCGAGTCGGAGATCGAAGCCCTCGAAGCGGCTATTACGGATATTTCCGCGGCCGGCGAACAGGTCGGCGAACTCACGTCGACGGTTCCGGCCCTCCGCGGAACGCTGCAGGACGCCGGTCCCGCGGCTCCCGACGATGAGGAAGCCGACGCCGACACGGAGGCTGACGCTGACGCGGACGAAGACGAGGAGTAACTGCTTTCCCACCGCCGACGGACCGCTCGCCCGTCCCGCCTTCTATCGGCGCTCGGGCCGCGAGACATCGCGCTCGGCCACCGCCTCGAGCAGCCGAGCCAGCGCATCCGTCGCTAACTCGACCAGTTCCTCACCCCGCTTGGCGTCACCGTCGGTCGGATCGCCGACGACACCGTTTTCGGTAAACTCCGCCGCGTCGTAGGCCATGTTGACGTAACTCGTCCAGTCGCCCCAGCCGTCGGCCCCGCCTGCTCGAGCCGCCTCGATCCGGTCCTCGCGGATCAGTTCCGGCTCGAGGTGTCGCAGGAGCCCGGTCTCGAGGGGGCCGCCGTGGCCCATCTCGTCGCTGTGCTCGCCGACGGCCGCGAACCAGGTGAAGGGGACGACGTACGCGTCGCCGGCTCGCGTGAGTCGGCCGCCCACCTCACGGAGTGCATCGACGTTGCCGCCGTGGCCGTTGACGAGGACGACCCGATCGAACCCGTGGTGAGCGAGGCTGTCGACGGCCTCGCCGACGTAGTCGCGAAACGTGTCCTCGGAGACCCACATCGTTCCGGGGAACTGCCGGTGCTCCTCGGCGATCCCGACCGGAATCGCCGGCGCACGCGCGACCTCGCGGTCGACCCGCTCGATCCCGGCGTCGGCGATCGCCTCGGCGGTCAGCACGTCCGTCCCGAGAGGCGCGTGGGGACCGTGTTGTTCCGTGCTACCGATGGGGACGACCGCAAGGTCGGTCTCGAGGTCCCGAACGTCCGTCCACGTCGCCGTTGTGAGGTCCATACCGGGTATGTCGACCGTATCGGCATGAAACCCGCGGTGGCCGACATGCCCCAGTCTCGGCCCGCCGGGACGGTGGACCCTGCATGTTCCCGCCCGATCGTTATCCACGCTACCGTCGAAGAGGGGCCGTATGAATCGCGGCGCTGCCCTTCTCGAGTCGGTTCGCGACATCGTCCCGCAGTGGGGGGTAGCCGTTGCTGCGGCCGTCACTCGACTCGGCGACGGCCTGCTGTTGCTCGCGCTCGGTATCGGCGCGTCGTGGGCGATCGCGTGGCGACGGACGGGTCATCGCGGCCGGCAGTTCGGGGCCGGTCGTCCCTTTCGACGGGCGGACGGGCCCTGGTTCCTCGCCGTTATCATCGGTGGCCTGGCGACGATGACGACGCTGAAACACCTCTTTTCCTTGCCGCGCCCCGAACCCGCCACGGTCGAACCGACCGTCTTCCAGTCGCCGGTCCGCTCGGTGTCCCGCTCGAGTGCGAGCGCCGACGGCTACGGGTTCCCGAGCGGCCACGCGGTCGGGGCGACCGTCACCTACGGGCTGTTCGCGATGGTGTTCGAGGCGGGGACGCGACGCCTCCGTCTCGCGGGCGCCGGTGTGATCGTCGCCGCCGTCTGTCTCACACGGCTCGTGCTCGGTGTCCACTACCCGCTCGATGTCGTCGCAGGCGTCGCCGTCGGGTGTTGCTATCTCGCCGGCGTGCGGTGGCTCCTCGAACGGTCTCCGTTCGATCGAACGACAACTGCGTTCGCACTCGCACTGGGACTCGCCGGCGCGGCGATGGTCGCCAGCGGTCGTGCGGACAGTGCCGTCGCGTACGCGGCGCTTGCGGCCGGCGCGCTCGCGGGCTGGACCCTCGAGCAGTCGACACGACCGCTTGGATCGACAGCCGTCGACCGACGCCGCAGAGAGCCGGCGGCGCTGCTGGGCGCGGTCGTTTTCCTCGCCGTCGTCGGCACGGTCGGCGTCTCGAGCGGGCCGTCGAACCTGGTCGTCCCGGCTGCCCTTCTCGGTCTCCTGTCGGTCCTGACGGCACTCGCCTTGTCGCGCTTGCGGCTGGCCGATCCAGCGCCGTGCCGATCGCGGCGGCGTCACGGCGAACGCAGGCCCAACCCGTTTGCGTTGCCGACGCCTTCCCGTACGTATGCCAGACGATAGCCGCGAACGCGGCGTCGAACTCGGTGAGCTACGGGAGACGCTGGAAGGCGAGGAGTATCCCATCGGCCACGACGAGTTGCTCGAGAAACACGGCGACGAAACGGTCGAGATGAGCGGCAATACCACGACGCTCGCGGACCTCATCGGGCCGCTGGGCGAAGACGAGTATCGGGATTATGGCGCGGTCGAGCAGGCGATCATGAACATGGTCGGCGACGAGGCGATCGGCCGGAAGAACTACAGCGACCGCACGCCGCCCGCGGCGGGCGAACGGCGGCAGGACGAGGGTCGACCGGGACAGGACGACCAAGGGGAGCAGGAATCGTTCTAGACCGCTGGCCGGAGACGTCAACCGTGGCGTCGACCGCGGCTCCCGTCAGTCGTCGTCGCCGACTTCGGTCCGCGCCTGCCTGCGCTGGGCGCGCTCGATGAACTCCGCGGGAAGTTCGTCGATCTCGCCGGCCTGTACACCCCAGAGATGCGAGTAGAGCCCGTCGTTCGCGAGCAGTTCGTCGTGGGTTCCCCGCTCAACGATCTCGCCGCCCTCGAGGACGAGGACCTGATCGGCGTCCTTGATCGTCGAGAGCCGGTGGGCGATAGCGAACGTGGTTCGATCCTCCGCGAGGTCGTCGATCGAGCGCTGGATGAGCATCTCCGTCTCGGTATCAACGTCGCTGGTGGCCTCGTCCAAGACGAGGATGTCGGGGTCTTTGAGGATCGCGCGGGCGATGGAGAGCCGCTGGCGCTGGCCGCCCGAGAGCTTGACGCCCCGTTCGCCGACTTCAGTGTCGTAGCCCTCGGGGAGGTTCCGGATGAACTCGTGGGCCTCTGCCATCTTCGCGGCCTCGATCACGTCCTCGCGGTCCGCGTCGAAGGCACCGTACGTGATGTTCTCCTCGACGCTCCCGTAGAAGAGGAAGGTATCCTGGCTGACGTAGCCAAGCGATTCGCGCAGGCTCTCGAGGGTTACGTCCCGAATCCGCATGCCGTCGATCCGGATCTCACCCTCGTCGACGTCGTACATCCGCAAGAGGAGTTTGAGGACCGTCGACTTGCCGGCTCCGGTGGGACCGACCAGCGCGAGCGTTTCGCCGCCCGCCACGGTGAAGTCGATATCCTCGAGGATCGTCTCGTCGTCTCCCGACCCGCTGCGGTCGCCGTCCGACTGAGCGGCGGCGCGCCGAGTTTCACCCTTGCCGTATCCGAAGGACACGTCGTCGTACTCGACGCGGCCCTCGGTCACCTCGAGATCGGGGGCGTCGGGCTCCTCGCCGACCCGGTTTGGCTCGTCCATCAGCCCGAAAATGCGGGCGCTCGAGGCGCGAGCCCGCTGGTACATGTTGATGATCTGGCCGAACTGGGCCATGGGCCAGATGAATCGCTGGGTGTAGAGGATGAAGACGACGAACATGCCGGTGCTGAGATCGCCCGAGAACGGGCCCGGCGGCCCCTCGATGACCCAGAGCCCGCCGACGAGGAAGGTAACGACGAAGCCGATCCCCGCGAGCACGCGCAGGCCGGGGAAGAACTTGATTCGCGTCCGAATCGCCCCCCAGTTGGCGTCGAAGTACTCCCTGGAGACCGCCTCGACGCGGTCGGACTCGTAGGCTTCAGTCGTACTGGACTTGATGACCTGAATCCCGCCGAGGTTGTTCTCGAGTCTGGAGTTGACCGTGCCGACGGTCGAGCGGACCTGGGCGTACTTGGGCTGGATCGTCCGGATGAACAGGTAGGTGAAGGCGGCGATTAACGGCACCGGGAGCAGGGCGACTAGCGCGAGTTGCCAGTTGATCGCGACCAGCAACCCGCCGATGCCGAGCACCATCACGAGCAACCGAAACAGGGAGTTCATCCCGTCGTTGAGGAACTTCTCGAGGCGGTTGACGTCGTTCGAGAGGATCGACATCATCTCGCCGGTCTGCTTGTCGGCGAAAAACCCCATATCGAGGCGCTGCATCTCGTCGTAGGTATCGGTCCGAACGTCGTGTTGAACGTTCTGAGCGAAGGTGTTGAACCCCCAGTTTCGGGTCCAGTGAAAGACCGCCGAGAGGAGAAAGGCGCTCGCGATGATCCCGACCGTCAGCCAGAACTGCGCCAGCCGTCCCTCGGGGACGGCGGACGCGACGAGCCCCCCGCCGACGGGGAACGCCTCCGCGTACGGGATCTCCTGACGGATCACGGCGTCGATCGCGACTCCCAGCATGAGCGCCGGGAGCAGGTCCAGAATCCGCGCGAAGAAACTCGCGATTATGCCGATGACTGCAGCACCCGTGTAGTTCGACCCGTACTCGAGGAACAGCCGCTTCATCGGATTCTCGACCGCTTCGCGCTGGTCCTCGAACGGATCGTCCGCGTCCGGCTCGGCGCTATTCATTGGCCGTGCTCAGTGGTCGCCGGCAATAAGGATTATCGACGCACCGACCCACGCTCGGCGGCGACCGCTACCGGCGCGATCGGCTCGCGGTCTGACATTGTGACGGCCTGCGTGAGCGTCTCGGAGCCGCTCCCGATGATACCGTCCCCGTTCTCGAGGTCAATGACGACCTCGTCCCCGACTTCGATGCCGGTCTCGTTCGCGTAGCCGCGTGGCACTTCCAGGACCCACTTTCCACGCCCGGCGTATCGAAGGTCTTCCCCGTCCTCGTCGGGGCCAGGCGCGCGGGCGTGGTGGATCGTCGTGATCTCGCGATCCGCGTCGATAAAGACGATGTCGATATCGAACTCCATCCCGCGCATCACGTAGGCCAGTTCCTGTTCCTCGTCGTGGACGAACAACATGCCATTACCCGGCTCGAGGGAGTCGTGGTCGCTCAGCCCGGTGTACCGCTCGGCACCGGAGTCCGCGACCGCCACGTCAACGACGGCTTTGGGGGTGCGGTTACCGTCACCGTCCGCGGTCGACTTCTCGTCGACCCCGCCATCGAAGACGCGGACCGCACCTTCGTCAGGACCCCACGGAGCCGAGACGAGCCCCACCTGAACGAGGAGCAGCCCGACGAGAGAAAGACCGGCGACCACGAGTAGGCCCCGCAATACGTACTCGACTGCCATGCAGATGTCCTGCACGACGAGAGAGTAAAGGTTATTCGGACGGACCCACTCGTTGCGGATGCGGGCTCGTGGTCTAGCTGGTCATGACGCGGCCTTTACAAGGCCGAGGTCGGTGGTTCGAACCCGCCCGAGCCCACTATTGCTGTCGCGAACAATTCGTGAGCGACAGCAATGGAACGCGAGCGGCGGTTCGAACTACGGAACGAGCGAGCGTTGGCGAGCGAAGTTCAGATGGTTCGAACCCGCCCGAGCCCATATCTCTGCCACGAGCGATTCGTGAGCGGCAGCACTCCGTCGGGAGCGGCGGGTATAATCTCAGTTGCGGGTCGACCGCGTCACCTCGCTCAGTTTCGACCGCCCTCGAGCGGTGGCGCTATCCGGGGTCGTTCGAACCGGCAGGATATCGTCGTCCCATTCCGACGACCGAACACAGTCGTTCCCTCGAGTCGGCCCACTCCGTTTCCCTCTCGGTCCGAATCCCACCCGGACCGGTCACTGCTTGAGCCGTGCGACGTTTTCGCGGATCTGGCCGAGAAGCCCCTCACCCGATCCAGTCTGGAGCGCGGCGTGCAGCGTCGAATTTTCCGGTTCGTCCTCGACGACGATCCGGAGGTACGGCTCGAGCTGTTCGAAGTTGTCCGCGAGGACGACGGTATGGTTGTCCTCGTCGTGGTCGACGACGCCGGCGTCGTCCAGTTTCGGGACATGGCACTGGACCGACGAGACGTAGACGCTCTTGTATTCGTTCTTCGCGACTTCGTCGGGGGGCACGTCGTGTTCCCACCCTGCGACCGTCTCCGCCAGCGTCGAAAGTTCGATCGGTTCTTCGTGTCCGCGCAACGCATAGAGGAGGTAGCGACGGCGGCGGTTCGCCAACAGCTCGAGGATGGTATCGGCGTCGAGTTCTCGGGCCTCCTGACTCGAGGTAAGGGCTGCCATAACACGATATTACCCCCCAGTGCTGAAAAGGGTGTCTTGAATATCCGAAATTCCAACAGACGGCGGGTAATCACGCATAGAGGTCCCGTATCGTCCACATTACTCGGTTTTCAGATACTTACGTTGATCGTCGGATCGGCGTCGAGTCTCCTGTAAGTGGCGTGGAACACCGATCGCGATTCGAAATCCTTTTTTATACCCTGGACGGAGAATGGAGTAGGCCGCCTTAGCTCAGACTGGGAGAGCACTCGACTGAAGATCGAGCTGTCCCCGGTTCAAATCCGGGAGGCGGCATACTTTTGCGGTTCGTTGCGTATTGACCGTATAGCAGTGGATTTCGGCAGTGTTGCCCCCGCGATTTCCGGAGAGATTTGAACCGGCTCACGAACGCACCCTTCGCCGTCGGGCGTTTCATTACATTGTACGTTCCGAGGCACCTTCATTCCTTCCCCTATTCGGGAACGAATTGTGTGGTGCCGTCGGCTACGCGCGTCGTTTTCGGGGGATTCAGATTCAGAGGGAATGAGTCAACAGGTAGGTGTTGCGCCCGCTCACCGGAGGTGTTCGAGAATCTGTAGGATACGGAATCCGAGTTCACCGTAGTCCTTCTCGGTCTGCCCCGCCCGCTCGCGCAGTGCCTCTATGCGCTCGGTGTACTCCTCGTTGATTACGAGTTCGAGTTTGGCACCGTTTTTGTCTTCAAATTCGTCAGCCATGTCATAGAGGCCGGTCAGTAGGTACTTTTCGTCACGGTTCCCGCGAACGACAGGCGACCAGAATTGGAAAACGAAGGAGTCGTCGTCGGCGTCGAAGAGGTCGGTGACGTACTCTTTGTCCGAGTTGAATTTCCGCCACAAGCGCTCGAGGGTGTGCTGGTAGTCTTCGTTCCCGTACTCGGCCCATCGGTCGGTATCGGGCGTCCCCGAGTAGTGAAGCCCGTCGATGTGGGTCACGACCTCGCAGGTGTAGACGACTCGTTCACCTCGTTCGGTGTTGTCTACCCCTATCACGTCGATTTCGAGTTGGTTGCCTTGCTTTTGCGACCGCTGGTTATACATCACCAACTCGCACCCTTCTACGAGTCGAAGATACGAGCCGACGAGAAGTTCGCCTGATTCGGGCTGTTCAGTCATGCTGGCTTATGAGCCGTCGTCAGGCACGCTTCGAACGATAGCAAAATCTTCGTGAGGATGTTCGGTATCAAGTTCAATCAACTTCTTAATAGCCTCTTCGTGAGACACATCCTGCGCTTCCACTCGGTACTTGTTCGGTAGAATGCGAACAACGGTGAGGGTGTCATCAGCCATACTATGTCAAGCTGAACATTAGATGAATGCCAAATATATCTATCGCAAAGAAGGCAGTTTCCGGTATTCATACAGAGAATACGTCGATAGTAGTCATAGAAGATGAAGATTTTCCCGACTGGTATGTGAATAGCGGTAATGATGAACCCTCACGCCCTTGAACAAGTCCTTCGACGGAAGTCGATACCGCGTGGTCAAATCACCCTGCTGAAAGAACTATACGAGCGGGAGAAAGACGAGTGGGTTTCGAGTAGTGAACTTATCGACCGGATTCGGTGGGGGAACGAAGAGCGGTTCCCCGGAGTGTTAGGAGCATTCGCCAACCGAATCAACGCGACAGCCGAAATCACGGGCAACCCCGGTTCGAGTGCGTTTTTCGAGCGGGAGAAGATTGACGGCCAAACGCACTATCGACTACGGTCAGAAGCACGCGAGGCGATTGAAGAGGTGCAAGTCCTTCTTGACACCTTCGACCAGCACTCAATGTCGGAGTTGCTCGAACCGGAAACGGAAATCGAGGCTGAACGGCTTGAGAGCGAGGCCTAACCCCTCTCTTTCCACTCGAAGAAAGCCAATCGTTACTCGTCGGTCGTGTCAATACCGAGCGTCTTATTCAGCCCACAGAAACAGGTTGTCGCGTTAAATCCGAACCCGACCGCCCCAACGAGAGCAAGCAGACTGGTCTTGCGTTTCCCTTTTCGGAGTGTGTTTACTGCTACGAGAGTCAGCACAACGGCGAGTAGTGCGCGGACGAGTCTGTCACGGCCACCAACATTTTGTTCAACCATATCTGAATAATAGGTCGCCTCGGGCTTGTATCTTCCCGAGAATCAGAACCCGCTCGAGACTTCGATTTCGTACTCTTCGATACGGCTCGCGTCTTGGCCGGTGAACATACAGTCGAACTCCCACTCACGACCAGCCGCAAGGTCGCTCACGTTGTCGAGTCCTTCACCTATCTGCGTCCCTTCCGAGTCAAGGAACGTCGCGGTCGCCTCGACGTAGCCGATTGCACTGTCAGTGTTGTTGACGGCAGTTCCACGAACACCCGAAGAGAACTCTTCGCTGTAGAACTCGTGGTCGAGAATCTCTACGTCCGACTGGTTATCGTCACCGCTGTCTCCGCTATTGGTGTCGCCGCCGTTGTTGTCTCCGTTATTGTTTCCGGAGTCGCTGGTATCGCTGTCACCGCTGTTTCCGTTGGCGTTTCCTTCGTCTGAATCACTCTCGTCGCTGGTACACCCTGCGAGTCCGAGGGCGGTAGCGGTCGCACCTATGCTTGCCAGATACTTCCGTCGGAACATTTCATTTCAACACAAAACAGAGAGTCCTTATAATTGTTGCTGTAGTTAACGCTATGTTAACTGAACCATACTATTCGTGATATGTAACGACAAGTGGCGCGAGTTTTCGACAATGAGAAAATCGGCGGATTGGATGAGTATCGCGGACGAACGGATTCTTGAGGCGCTTCAGGAGAAAGAATCAGGCACGCCGACAAGTCTGTCACAAGACGAATACGTCCGATTCAGCCGTACGCATCTACACCAGAGGATGAAAAAATTAGAACGCCATGGATTGATTCGTTTTCTCGGGAATGGGGTGTACGTCCTTACCAACGAAGGCCAACTGTACCTTGATGGTGAACTCGACGCGGCGGAACTCGAACCGGACGACGAAGACTGAACCTGCTCTTTCCCTAAAACGGAACGAGAAGGTTTCTATCGCGCCCTTCGATGATGGCAGCACCACCAGCGGGTCGAGAGAGTCGCATGAGTGTGTCGTGAACGCGTTCGTCGCGGAGCGAATGGCATTGAAGGTCGTTTCTGACGGTCGCTCTGCGGCGCTGTACGGCCATTTGAGTGGCTTCTAATTCCCACTGCGCATTGTATATAGAATTATGATTCACTACAATTATAATGCCACGGCACCTACTATATTGTACGGAGCCACTGTCTCTTCGGGGTAATCTCGCTATGAGAAAGCCCGGCGCTTGGGACGCCGGACAGTGGCTCTCTGAAGGTGCCAGAAAGCCATGAGTACATCCACGCTCGACTTACTTGAGTACGACGACCAGATAGCCAAGAGGGCGCAGTGGGAAGCCTTCGAGTTCACCGCCCTCGGTGACGGCGACGTAGAAGTAGTGAACGACTCTCACGAAGAAGCCGACGACCACACCTACACGGTTCACGTCGAGGGCGGTATCCCGTCGGACTGTACGTGTCCGGCATGGGAGTACCAGCCCGGCGCGTGCAAGCACATGGTCGCCGTCGCCATTCGAGAGCCAGTCCTCGAAGCGGCCAGCCGGGAGCAGCCTGTCCGCGCTGACGGTGGTACTGCCACCCTCGACTCGTTCACTACCGAGGACACCGACGAAGGCAAGTGCTGGTGCGACGACTCGGACTTCCCGTGTTTCGGATGCTACAACGATGGTCGGCGCGACCTTCCGGGTTGAGGGCGAATGACCCGACCGTCGCCTGCGGCGGCTCTCAACGGCGTCGAGACAGGCCACATTTGCGACCAGTGCAACCGGGGAATCCGGACAGGCGACAAAGCCGTCGTCTACGCCACCTACTACGACGCCGATGGGTGGGTCGTCCGGCGCGTGTGGTGCGACGACTGTGGAAGTACGACCATCGGCTTACCGACCGATGGTGCCGACGAAGTCGTGGTCGAGGCCGTGTACTGGCAGGGACGACTCGTCGGTGTGACCACGGTAGACCGGAGTCGGCCTTGACCAAGACCAACCGGACTTATACCCAACAGCCACCTTTCTCGGAATAGTGGTAGAGCCAACGGTCGTCAACGTCGTCGGGACAATCACCTATCAGCAAGAGATAGCGTTAGACGCGTTGGCGGACACATTCTCTCGCCGTGGTGAAATCACTGACGTAACCTACGAACCTGCCGAAAATCACTGGCTACAGACTCGGTTCGCGCCCGATGATACCTACGTCGCATTCTACCGAAGCGGTCGCTGTTCAATAGTAGGCGGTAATTCAGTCGAACACTTTCATGAGATAGCAGACCGGGTTAATACCCTCATGCGGGACATTCTACAGTTCGAGTACGAGCCGACCGTAGAAATCAGCAATATCGTCGCTACGGCGGATATTGGGTCATCAATCCCGTTGGAAGTCCTAACACTCGAACTTGGGATGGAACACACCGAATACGAACCCGAACAGTTCCCGGCGCTCATGTACCGAGAAGAGGATTATGTCATGTTGGTCTTTGCCAGCGGGAAACTGCTTTGCACCGGACTGACCGATGTGGTAGATGTGACCGACGCGATTGAACAGATGGAATCCCGACTACGGGCAGTCGTATAGTTACACGTCTTCTTCGCTAAACACCAACTTCGCGCTGTTCTGTTCTAACCACTCGGCCTTCTCCTTGTAGTCAGGGACGTGTTCTCCGACGAACTGCCAGAACTCTCGTCCGTGGTGCTGTTCGGTCAGGTGAGCGAGTTCGTGGACGACGAGGTAACCAATAACGTCGGGCGGGGCCATAATGAGCCGCCAGTTCAGGCTAATCGTTCCACCAGTCGAACAACTACCCCACCGTGTGCGCTGGTTTCGGAGTTCAAGTTTTTCGTACTCGACACCCATGCGCTCGGCGTAGTGGTCGGTACGGTCGGTGAGATAGTCCCGCGCCCGGCTTCGGTAGAAATTTTCGAGAACTTGCTTGACCGACGATTGCTCGACAGCACTCTTTCGGAGCCGAATCGAATCCTCGTCTACCTCGTGCTTTCGGCAGGATTCTATGACGAGTTCTCGGTCTTGTCCGAGGAACGGGAAGCACGCACCCGCCTCGAAAGTCCGGTCGGGGACTTGCTCGCGGTAGGAGTCGTACTTCCGTCGCTGGTCTACTACCCACGCCGCGTTCTCTTTCAGCAACCTCAATGGACGAACATCCTCGGACTCGGGAACCACGACCGTCACGCCGTGTATATCCACGTCGATACGTGGCTCATTGGCGTCGGCACTGTGGCGTACCTCGTACTCGATGGGGTTCCCCAACAGGTCGATTTCACGCGGTTGCGCTTTAGCCATTGTTCGCAATGAGGTAGTTCCGAATCGCGTCTACGAAATCGTCGTCGTCCTGAATCAAGTGTCCAAGGTCGTACTGCTTGACCAGCACATCCAGCAGGATTCGTTCGATTTCAGCGATGGTCTGCTGGTTCGTCTTCCACCCGTGGTAGCCACGGTCCACGCGGTCGCGGAATTGCGAGACGATTTCCCCGGCCACTTCTTCGGCCTGTTTTTCGGACTCGATAGTCTCGGTCGTTTCTTCGGTCAGGTGGGTGTAGATAGCGAACTCGGCGGCTTCCATCCCCTTCTCGTCGGCCTCGGCTTCCACGTCAAGAATCTCTTCCTCGACGGCCTTGAGGGCTTCAACGGCCTCGGGGTCGCCTATCTCGTCACCCTGCCAGCGTTCCACTATGTCCGTCACACGCTCGCTCAAGCGCTTGTAGCGCGGGTTCTGGTTCTCTCGAGGATGTAGGTGTTCGCGGGTCGCGTGGGCAATCTGTGAGGCCTTGACGCCGGGGTTATCCAGTCCTTCCACGTCTTCGAGGTATTCCTCACCGAGCTTGTACGTCGGGAAGTCCCGCTTGATTTCCCCGATTTCGACGTTCTCGCTGATTATCTCGCGGGTCTTCTCTTGCATGTCCTCTTCGGGGTCGTCGTCGCCGGACGTGGTTCGCTTGAACGCGACATGAACCCGACTCAACCACTTGTAATCATCTTCGATACCGCTCTCTATGAGCCGTTTGTCAGGCGCAACGGACTCGTAGAGCGACTGTAGCCGTCGGAAGCCCTGTTTGAATTGGCGGCGTTCGGGATGGGTGCTGACGCGTTCTACGGCCTCATAAGCGGCTTCTTGGCTGTCGTTCTTCGGTATCCCCTCGAAGATTTCCATGACCGTTGCCAACTGGTCCTTCAGGTCCTCGAAGAGTTCGCTCTTGTCGCGGGCGGCGTAAGCCTTTGTCTCGTCGTCGTAGTCCAGCGCCTCGTCGATGTTCTCGAACACGCCTTGGAAGTCCACTATTTCGCCGTTCTCCTTACCCTCGGCAGGCCGGTTCGTCCGGGCGATTGCCTGCATGAGCGTGTGGTTCTTGAGATTCCGGTCGAGGTAGATGGTCTTCAGAATCGGGGCGTCGAAACCCGTCAACAGCATATTGTGGACGACCAGCAGTTTCGGGTCCTCGTCTTCCTTGAACGACTTGATGATACTGTCGCGCTCGTCAGGGTCGGTATGGAACTGCTTAATCAGGTCTGGGTCGTCATTGGTGGTCGTGTAGAGAACTTCCACTTCGTCCTCGCCGCGACGGTCTATGAGTCGCTCGCCGTACATAGCGGCTGACCGGCGGCTCGGCGTGACGACCATCCCCTTCCAGCCGTTCGGGGAAACGTGGTCGTCGTAATGCTGGTCGATTTCCTCGACGGCCTTGTCTACGCGAGGTTCGATTTCTGCGAGCGTGGTCGTGTTGACCGCCTCGCGGATGAACTCGCGCTTCTCGTCTTTGGTGAGGCCTCGAAACTCGTGGTCGAACTCTTCGTCCAGCCCGGCCTCATCAATCTTCCATTCCATCTCGTGCCGGAGCGTGAAGTAGACGGGCAGAATCAGACCGTCCTCGATACCTTCCTTGACCGTGTACTGGTGTAGGTACCGTTCGCCAGTTCGGTAGTCTTCACCGTCGGGCGAGAACTCGCGGAAGGTGTTTCGAGCCTTCTGTGTCTCGCCTTCCCTGACGGGTGTGCCGGTGAAGCCGAAGTGGTAGCAGTCCGGAAGCGCGTTGTCGAGGCGACTACCAAGGTCGGCTTCCATGAACCGGTGAGCCTCGTCGCTCATGACGATTACCTCGTCGTTGCCCTGCGCGTCTGGCTCTACGTCCTGAAACTTCTGAATGGTCGTAAGGACGAGTTCGCTCTGGCCTTCTTCTATGAGTTCTTCGAGGTGGTCGATACCCGTGGCTTCGGTCCACCGTTCGAGGGAGAGGTTCGCCAATTGGTCCCGCATTTGGGAGTTCAGTTTGTCTGTGTCTACGATAATGAAGACCTGCGGGTTGTCGGCCATGTCGCGGGACAGCAGGTTCTCGGCGGCGTAGAGCATGGTGAAGGACTTGCCCGACCCTTGGGTGTGCCAAATGAGGCCAGTCTTGTCCTCGCCCTCGTCCACGCGGTCGAGAATTGCGTTCACGGCGTAGTACTGCATGTACCGAGGGACGATTTTCGTGTCACCGCCCGCTCGGCGCTCGAAGAAGACGAAGTTCTTCAGCAGGTCGAGAAGGGAGCCGGGATTGCACAGCGCCTTCACCGCCTGCCGTATTTCGTTGTCGTCGGCGTACTCGTCGGGGGCGTCGTTCCACGGTTCGTAGAACTCGCGTGGTACGCCGACCGCGCCGTAGCGTAGTTCCATCGTGTCGGCGGCGACGTTGAACAGGCTGGGGATGAACAGCCGGGGAACGTCGTCTTCGTAGGCCAGCAGGTCGCTCACGGCGTCGTGCCAGTCGTTATCCTGCGCTCGGCTCTTCAGTTCCATCGTCACGAGCGGAATCCCGTTGACGAAGAGATTCACGTCCGGGCGAATTGTCGTCTCGCGCGATACCGAGAACTGATTCACGGCGTGGAAGGTGTTGTTCTCGGGATTCTCGTAGTCTATCAGGTCTACGTAGACGGTCTTCGTCACCCCGTCCGGGCGTTGGACGGAGAATGTCTTGCCCTTCGTCAGCAGTTGGTAGAACGCTCGGTTGCCGTCTATCAGGTTCTCGCTGTCGAGGTCACGCTTCAGCGACGAAATGAATTTCTCAACGTTTTCCTTGGTCACCTCCTTGTTGAGCGCTATGACCTGTTCGGCCAGCAAGTCCCAATAGACGATTTCGTGGCTCTGCCGGTCATACGTGGCGTCGAGGGCGCTCGCACCACGGTCGCCGTCTTGCCCGTAGGTGTCCCATCCGACGGTGTTGAGCCACGATAGAAGCGAGTGTTCAACGCCCTCTTCGGATGGGTGGTTAGCCATGCTGTGCGATTTCCTCCGGTACCTCTATGTTCGTATCGGTCGTTCGGACTGTTCCCGACAGCAGGTCTTGCATAAGGCCCTGCTTGAAGCGTTGAAGACGTTGTAGGTAGTCGCGCTCGTTTCGAAGTGCCTCGGAGTGCTGGTCAATTATCTCGACAATTTGGGCTTGTTCTTCTTCCGAAGGGAGGTGAACGGGTACTTCTCGAAGGTCTTCCAGATTAATTCCCTGAACAGCCTGTCCGATAGTGTTCCTCTCGAAGTAGTTATTCGGTGTTTCCGTCTCGAAAAAGTACCGAATGAAACGAGGATTGGCCTCTGTGACTCGGATACGGGCAGTGTCCTGCGTAATATTTCCTCCGTCCAATCGTTCTGGAACGAAGGCCATTCTACCGACCGTTCCCCGGATAGTGAATAACAAGTCACCCTCCCTCAACTCGGCACGCTTGAAGTCCTCGTGTATCTCTTGGGACGTGTGGAGGATGTCGCCCTGCTTTACTTCTCCATCGTGAATGTCTTTCACCTTCACAACAGGGACACCATCTGGCTGATGGTCGCCGGGCTTCAAAATTCCGTAGACGATAGGGGCGTCTTCAGGGACGAGTTGGCTCAAGGGAACAATATTCCAACTCTCGGGAATTTCTCCGTACTTTGTCTCACGGTACGATTCAGAGCTGCCGTCGGAATTACGTAGTTCTCCGTCTTCATCTAACCCGTATCGGAATAGGTCTTGCATTAGTCCTTTCCTCACCCGAGTCGCCTGTTCTGTGATTTCCTCGGTCGTCTGAATCGCTTGGTCTACGTTTTGGAGTACGGTAGCGATTTTTCGCTGTTCAAATTTCGGAGGTACAGGTAGTGGATACTGTTCAAGCACATTTGTCTGAATACTTTCAACGGTTGTTCCAGTCTTCTTGCAACTTCCTCGTATATCTTCAGAAAGTCCCGATATTGATTGAAAAAAATACTCTGCGTTGACCTGCTCCCTGTCCGGGTCAAGGGCCTTCAAATCCTGATTGATGGTTGTTTGATTATCGACTATTGCAACGGGTAAGGTATGCCGTAGAACACCACTCCGAACGACCATGAGAGTCGTGCCGGGAGGGTATATTTTGGACGTTGACGCCTCTGCCCCCTTCTTCGTCATCTTGTCTTCAGTGTCATTTAGTCGTGGGGAGTCGAAGTCTTTCGGCGATGTCCACAGGATTTCTCCCCCCTCCCAGTATTCGTCGTTGCTCTTTTTTGGAGTGCTTCCACCCCCAATCTCGCATAAGTCAATGAGACTTTTTTCAGCCCATTCCGCCGTCTCCTTGTTTCCCTGTTCTCTTGAGTCTGCGAAATCATCTAACTTTGCTTCTTCACTCATAATTCAGCGCCTCCATGTGGCTATCCATCCGCGCTTCAATTTCGTCGCGCTCGGCCTGCAACTCGCGTAGTTTCCCGAGTTCTTCCTGAACGTCAATCTCTTCCTCCGGCTCGGTCGTATCGACGTAGAGCGCGATGTTCAGGTTGTAATCGTTTTCCCGAATCTCGCCCAGTTTGACTGTTCGGCTGACTCTCTCTTCGGTCGTCCAGTTGCGGAAGTTCTCGACAATGTGGTCAAGACCTTCCTCCGTCAGTTCGTTTTGGTTTGACAGTTCGCGGTAGAAGTCTTCGTCTGCGGCGTGAACGAATTGAACCTCGTTCTTCCGCTCGGCTGGCTTGTCGGTGTTCAGCACGAGGATGGCCGACGGAATCGAGTTGTTCTGAAAGAGATTCTCGGGAAGCCCAACGATTGCTTCCACAAGGTCGTCTTCGAGCATTGGCTCGCGGAATTTGCTCTCGTGCTTGCGGAACAGCACGCCGTGGGGTATGACGATTGCGGCCTTCCCACCCGAGTCGTCGCCTCGCTCGCGGTCTTTCAGTTGCTCGGCCATGTGCATGATGAAGGCGTAGTCACCCCGGTCGGCACGAGGTAGTTTGCCATTGTCTGCCCAATCGAAGCGACCATACGGGTCGTCCTGAAGGTCGCTCTTGGCCCAGTCTGCCGAGAACGGGAAGTTAGCCAGCACCCGGTCGAAGCGCGTGAGTTCATTGTCGCCCTCGTTGGTGAACGCCGGACTCGACAGCGAGTCTTCGCGCTCGATAGTGCCATTCAGGCCGTGAATCGAGAGGTTCATCTTCGCAATCGCGGCAATGTCGGGATTGATTTCCTGCCCGGTGAAGGTCAGTTTCGAGGGGTCGCCACCCTGTTCCTCACGGTAGTACCGGGCAGCCTCAATGAGCATACCACCGGAGCCGACGGTCGGGTCGTGGAAGGTGTGGCCGTCCTCGAACTCGTCCACGAGACGAACGCAGAGGTTGACGATGTGGGGCGGGGGGAAGAACTGGCCACCGGATTTGCCTTCCTCTTCCGCAAAGTGGCGAACCAAGTCCATGTAGGCCTCTCCGAGCATGTCCGGCGGGATACTGTCTCGGTCGAGGTCGTACTTTGAGAGGTGTTCGACCAGTTTCCCGAGCCGGTCATCGTCCAGTGCGTCGGCGTCGATGTAGTCAGCCCGGAAGAGGCCCTGAAGTTCCGGGTTCTCTTCGGTGAGCGCGTCGAAGGCTTCGTTCAGTTCCTTGTCCACGTTGTCCGAGACGGAACGAAGGTCGTCCCACAGGTACCCCTCGGGTACGACCGGAATGTCGTACAGGTTCTCCCGGCGGGCGAAGTCCTCTCCGTACTCTTCGAGGTTCTGCTGGTACTGTTTTTCGAACTCGTCGCTTATAGATTTATAGTATACTAAAGGAAGAATAAATTCTTTATAATCTGTTGGGTCTACAGCGTCACGAATAATGTCGGCACACTTGAAAAGATGTGAGTCCAGTTCTTCCAATGAGAGGGTCATACGCGTCACATTTCATGCGAGCGTGTTATTTGCTCCGGTAAAGTTCGGAGACGACGAGCGCAAGGTTGTCGTAACAGACTCGCGTGTGTTCCGACTCGACTGGTGAGGCGCTCTATTTATTCGTCGGAACTGGTGGGACTACGCAACTCATTTTTGATTTCTGCCATGGTGTACTGCTGAATTTCAAAGTCCGGTTTGTCCGTGGAATTGAATGGAATGCCCTCGTTCCTGAACGCGTCGGAAGGGGGCTGTTCAACCTCGGCCTCGACCGACTCAACAGCCTCTACGAAGTCCCACGGGAGGTAGTGAGTCCACGGGCCTTCATCTTCCAAGTCGCTCACGTCCGCGTCGTCAACGACGACGAACTGAAAGTCCTTGTCAGGGAACGCCTCTTGGTACACGTCCTGAACGAGACGTAGACCGTCCCGACGCCGGGGCTTCCAATAGTCCTCAAACTGGCTGTTCTTGTATTCGTACTCGCCGTTATCGAGGTAATCTTCCCACGCGTGTTCCGCCTCTCTGATACCCGGAATCTCGGCTTCGACCCGAAGGTGCTGATTCCCGGTGGCCCACACGGGAATGTCTGTACAGTGCCCCCACCACTGCACCCACCCGATAGGCACCGCTCGCTCGTCCGGGTGGGGGTTGACCGAGACAGTATAGTCCCGGTCGAAGCACAGAACTATCCGTTCAGTCGTTTCGTGGTTGCTCACTGGCGACCCCGTACATTTCATAGGGTAGAAGGGAATTTCAGGATTCTGGGTGTCTTCACTTGACACTGACAAGTGCAAGTCGTGGAAGACTTGGTGTTCTGAAGCCGCCCCTGCTCGCGAACAGTTGGAGGAGAACGTGGCTATGCTCAATACCCGTGAACCCACGTATTCGGCTATGTCATGAACCGCTCTACCTTCTCTCTACATTCGGAGAGTAGGCTTTCGTATAGGGAATCGAAGTTCTCTATGAACTCTTTGGACCCGTGGTGATTCAGGGCATTTGGGTCTAAATCCGTCTGGCTTACATCATCAGGCCGGGAAACAACGTCTACAGAAATACCTAATTCGGTCAGATTCTCTTGTGCGTTCAACGTAGCAGAATCCTCGTGTAAGTCGTTCGGATAGGAACCGGTGGTCAGGTAGAGATACTGTATGTCGAGTTCCTCGTACCGGTTCTGCAGAGCATGAAATTGTAGTATGACGTTGTGCTTGTTCCGGAGCTTGGACGAACTGACTTCGTTTTCAGCAGTAGTTTCGATGACCACTATCTGCTGATTTTCGAAGTCGCTCAACACAATATCCAATTCCTGACTCATCTCAACCGGACCCTCACACCGACAATTTAGCTTGATTTCATCGAAGTCAAAGTCTACGTGGAGTTGGAATGCGATGACCGCATTGAACAGAAATTCGCCCTCATTGTCTAATCCGAGAGAGTCCATCCGACCATCGTGACCAGCAATGAAATTGTCGTCAGTTTCAATCTCTGACGGCGGGTCTGACCCCGTTGCCAGTTCCAATACATCGTAGTCCTCAAACTCATCGGGGAAGGTGTAAGTGTAATCCGTAGGGATTCGGTGCAACAACCCACTCCCTCCTAATGCCCACAAGTAGTCGGGATTGTCACGGACCCTCTCTGCAAACCAAGAAGACATGTATTCTTGGCATGTGTCACAGGCGTCACCAGACGCTTCCTCCGCATAGTCAGCTGTATTCGGAACCTCTATTCCCTCTATACCATTGTCAAAAGACAACTCAAGATTCGACTGACCAGCGTTGAATCCGAGAAATGACTTCGCCGGGCATACCCCACAGTTCCCGAAAGCATGTCCAAGATATTTCAGGGGATATCGAACTTTCCCTCTTCCATAGGGAGTGACTGAATCGTCTGTACACCAAATTGAGGCTATCAGGTCCTCGTCCAAGATAACATAGGATAGGTCGCCTTGGTCACTCCACCCGTCGTAGTAGAACGAGAACAGACCTAACTGACCGATATCGTCAAAAACGGTTTGTTCTGCTATATGGTATTCTTCGGATTCCTGTTCTATTACCCCGTTTTCTTGCAGGAGAGCCGAAAATACCGATTGAAGTCGTTCCCCGTCCGCGTCCGGAACGAGAGTAAGCGAATCAGCTGTTAACCGCTCTCTGTTCGACATTCACGTTAGTATCCTGTAATAGTGGCGTGTATTTCTCTATACTGTCCAAATCATCCAAGTCGTAAACAGTCTCAACCAATTGTTTCGTTTGAGTATCCTCGAACTCTCGGAGGACCTGCTTCAATATAGCTCGCTCTTCACGAGTTAGAGTTGAACCCTCGTAATCACTGTTAGCCTCGTAACGGTAGTATGTCCCGTTCGAAGAACGGCCAGATAGCTCCCTAATTTTGTCACCGTCCATTTCCTGCAATGTATCTACTATGTCTTCCGAGTACGGGCCGTAGTGATACTTTATATAGTTGAGATTCGATATTTGTCTATCTCGGGCGATATATGACTCTCTATCGGCCAAGTAGAGAAGTTTCACCAGTTTGGTTCTGGTGAGTGCATTGCCCGAGAAATGACTCACGAGATATTCTATCATGTCGTTGAGTTTAGCCTTCCCGGGCATAGTTCTACTATGAAATCCAACCTTCTCCCTGAAATGCTTTGTTGTGTATTGCTACGAACCTACGACCTCGGAATTTTCACGGCGAAGAATAGGGTCCTACCGACGAGGGGGTAGTGCGGACTGATGAGGCGGTGGACAGACTCTCCCCCATTCAGGGTTTTTAGAATAACTCTCCGAGCCTTCGCAGGCCTCGGATTCTGTGGCACCTGATACGCCACGCCCACGTAGCCGAATAGGTGCATGCCAGAGTAAGTCAGGCCGTTGGGATTCACTCGAGCCAAGTCTAACATACCTCGATGGTTGTTCGAACCCATCCCGAACAGTGCCGACCGAGTAGTGGTTAGGTTCTCGGGGAATTGCGTTGCCTCAAAACCGGTTCCATAGCCGCCGTGTAGAGCCTCATACACAGCAGGACAGGTTTGTTTTCGCGTGTCCACTGCAATCCTACTGTGTCAACTCCACGCCGAACGAGCCGACTGACGTTTCTGCCAGACGTTTTTGAGAGGTATTCCCGTTCAACTCGTCTTCAGTCGTATAGACGAGTACCGATTGCCTCTTTCGGGGGTATCCCTACTCGACAGATTAGCACCTATCCGACCCACCCACCTACCCTCGCCAAGCGGATAGGCTTTGGACAGTTCTTCAGTTCTGTCTGGCGTTCATTGCGGGGGAACTGTGAAAGGGAGAGTTCAACGACCAGTCCCCTTCTCACAGGCTCTTGCTCTTACGCTAAATGGGTTTTTCAGGCCCTTAAACCCTCGTCTGACTCCATGTAGATATGGAACTGTACTCAAAGGATGAGAAGGGGACTGGTCGTTGAACCCATTTAGACCATAGAATCCAAAGGGAATAATACTGTCGGTAATATTCCGATTGAACAGGCTCATTCGGGCCTGCTGATAGGGATAATAGCAGAGCGCCGAGGCCGAACCGGTTTGTAACAGGTTGGGGTGTGGGACTCCTACTCGGTCGCTGTGAAATCGACACCGGGGGTGTTTTCAGAGAACCCACCGGGGCGTTTCCTTGTTCATTCCCTATATCGGGATGTGTAAGGGTCGGTTTGTTTGAAACAGGTCATCGGCTCTGCGAAACGCTTTCAGAGCGGTGATTTCTATATATATGCGGAAAACCGATTCCTCAATCGCTCTAATATTAGTTTAGAGAGTGTCAGAGAGAGAGGTGTAGAAGGGCGCTACGGGCCTGTGGGGCCGGTAGCCAGTGGGGCCACCCGGACCCGTAGCCCACCCTGATACACACTCGCTACAGCAGGCACAGGCACCAGCAGAGCGCTGTCAGACGCAAGGGGTCGGTGGGGGTACCCCGTAGGGCCGGGTGGACTGACGGGAGTGAGAGACAGGGGACCGCCGTGGGATTCCCGGTAACTGGCCCCGGTGGGGGCCGGTACAGCCGGGCGGGGGATGGGAGGTTCGAGCGGTGGCGAAATGTGTGAGCGGTCACGCTCTCTCCTCGAGAGTCCGTTTTCGCGCTGGTTGACCCGACCGATTTTCACAGAGCCATGACGCGCTTCAGCGGTCACTGCTGGCCTCGAGCCGGTCGTGAGTGGTAGCCTCTGTGACGGGGGAAGTGGTCAGCGTCGGACTTCGAGGACAACAGCGGTGGACTGCGCGGCGAGAATGGACTGGTGACGGTCGTGGAGAGGGAAGGATTTCGGGGAAGCGATAGCCATGGCTCTTTTACCCTTTATTGTGTTCGCTATCGAGATTCTGGCCACCGGTAGTTCTACTTTCACCTTGGTAGTCGAACATTTATTTGGCAGTGAATATTCAGTTATGAACATGGTAGCAGAAGCTCTTGAGTACGTATCGAACAACTTGGCTTCCGTAATGACCGGCCTGACTATGGCTGTGGTCGGAATCAGTGTCTACGAAGCACGGGATGGATTCTTCCTGTTCAACGGTAAATTCCAAGGGAAGTACTCGGCGTTAGTGATATTCTCGGGGACGCTGTTTGGTGCTTCTCTCATCACGCCAAAGGTAAGCGATTGGTGGGCGCAGTTACTTCCATATATCCCGCCGGGCCAGTTACTCGGTGTGGGGCTTGTCCTCGGTATGCTCGGGGTCAACAAAGCGGCGGAATGGAACTTCTTCGACATTAAATCGCTTCCTGTCTACGGAGTCGGCGTGGTCCTCATAGCGAATCCTGAAGTCTTACACACCGTGGCGTAGCGTCAGGAGAGTTCACCGACTACAGATGCTTGTTCAGGTGGTTTTTCATGAATTCACTTTTCCTTCCTCGGTCAGGGTCTTTTGCTTCTTGACGCCGTTCAACCCGCGCGGTTTCTGTGTTCTGGGCAAAGCAGTCTACACCAACTACATCGCCAGCGAGACGGCCTTCGTGAATGTCCCGCCGGACTTTGACCTTGACCGAAGGATTGTCGGCAATGGGCTGAAATTCCGCTGGTACGTCCCTGATAGTAATATCAACAGGACAGTCCTCGGCTGGATGTTCCAAGAATAGATTTCCGTCCTTGCCGTGGGTGAGTTCACTCTGGGGAATACAATAGGATTCCCCCACACGAGCAAGACTGAACATCTTCCTCGTGAGTTTCCTTTGTAGCTCGGGATTCGATTTGACTCGTTCCATGAGATTGGTCATGGTAAAAGAATACCCGCGCTACCAATTAACGATTTCCACGATACCTTGTCACCCTCCGACCAACCCCTTACCCGATATATCGGGCCGACTATAGTCTACGCCTTCACCTGTTCCGTCTCTCCGAGTTCGTCCAAGCGACCATAGGTCACGTCGTCGGGTTCCTCGTCGGTCAGCCCGTATCGAGCGAGATGCTTCCGAACGGTTGTCGCGGAACAGTCGAAGTCGTTACGGGCCGCTATCTCGTTCGTTGACAGCCCTTGTTCGACGTACAGTCGGCGTAGGGTATCCTCATGTCGCCATGGTCGAAGGACGCCGAGGCGTTCCATGTGGACGGTGACACGACTCTTCGAGACGCCAAACTCGTAAGCGATAGTACGAGGGGACAGTCCCCGCTCGTGGTAGGCCCACTGAAGGAACTCCCGGTCGCGCCAAGGTTCGGATTCAGGAACGCGCTCATCGGGAAGGCGGAAAGTCATGTGTCTGAATACGTTATTCGAGCCAGTAACTTTTGGGCAAGCGTTACTACCAGTATCAATGTAGAAGAGACATGACCGAGACTATCGAAATAGCGGAAGGGTTAGAAGTGGATGTAACGGATGAACGCGTTCACTTCCGAAAGCGAAGGGATACAGTAAATTTGAACGCAGACGAGTTTGAGGAAGTTGTCGAGGCTTATCTTCGTCAGCGTCGAAAATCAAGAGAGGAAGAATAGAATCTTATAGGTCGCCAATCAGGCGAGCCTGTGCGACCGCGAGGTTCTTTTCTTCGTCTGTCCCCGCACCGGCCATGTCGATAATGTCGTCCTCGTCCTCGGGCAGTCGAACCTCGGGGTTTCTGTTCTCTTCGTCACTCATACCCGTACTATCAGCCGCAATACGTGAACTTCTTTCGCTGGTTGGACGACTGATTACGGTCACGGTGGGCGCAGGTCGCGCCAGCGGAAGTCCTCTACGTCCCCATCTTTGAGTTCTACCCTGAACAGCAGTGAATCCCGCTCGTCACCCGTAGACTGACCGGCGTCGTCTTCGAGAACAGCGACGACCGTCCCGCGAATCCCGTGGTAGCGCTCGTGGTCAGGGTCAGTCTCGTCGGGAATGTCTACACGAACGCGGTCGCCCTCGGAGAACCGTTGCATACCGTACAAGAGTGACGGGGGTGAGTTAGTCCTGTCTTCTCTCGGTCCACTCGCACCCACAGGACTCGCAAGTGTAGTGTTCCTTGGTGATGGTCGGCTCGTCCTTCTCGAACATCCATACGTCGCTGTCGTCGCCACAGCGCGGGCAGGTCGCGTCTACGCGGCGGGCAAGGGGCATAGGTCTATCACACTCCTTCGAGGTAGCCACGACGTTGCTCTACCTTCTGTTCCTCACTCCGCTTGTCGTAGTGCTTGTCAAGTACGTCGGGTCCTACGTTCATGCGGTCGCTCACCACCTTTTCGGGCACATCCTTCGAGAGATGTTCAGTGATACTGCCACGCCGAATGTCGTGCGGTGAGACGTTGACCGGACACTTGCTGTAGCCGTTATAGTGCGTCCCCTCACAGGATTCCGGGTCGCGGTTCCGGGGACAGTCCGCACCGTAGTAGCAGGGCCGAGTAACCTTGTAGACGGTTTCCCGGACATTGCCCCGCGAGAGGCGACCGTACCGGCTCGTGACGAGCGGCTCCCGACCGTAGTCGTCCCGCGTGTCTGGTCGGTTGTGTTCTATGTAGCCGTCTATTGCACTACAGACGGTCCCGCTCAATGCGACGATTCGCTCGCCTTCTTTTCCGTTCTTGAGCGCGGTGCCGGTTTCAGGCCGGTGACGGATTTCGAGGGTTTCGCGCTCCGAATCGTAGTCTCCGAGGTCGAGCGAGTGGAACGCTCCGAGACGAATACCCGTATGCCACAGGATTTCGAGAATAACGTGGCCTCGGGTGGCGTACTCGTACTGTCGGAGATATTCTAACACAGCCTCGGCTTGCTCGGCTGGCAGAATGCTCTCGGCCTGTTCGTCCTCCTTCGAGAGCGTGGGCATGATGATTTTCTCGTGTAGCCCCTGCAGTACGGCGTCGATAGACTCACACCAGCGGATGAAGACGCGAAGTGCGTCGAGGTTCCCTTCCAAGGTGACAGGCTTCAGGTCGCCGTCGTCACGACGCCACGTTCGGAACTCTTGGAGTTTCCGTCCGGTGAGGTCGTTCATGTTGTCTATGTCGGCTACCTCGTTACACCACCGAATGAAGTGCTTCAGCCGGTAGTGGTAGCCGTCGAGGGTCGATTGAGATACCTCGCGCTTGCGAGCATTGAGGTACATTTCCTTTGCGCGTTCCGGTGAGATGGGTTGGAGTTCCTGACTCATTTCGACCACCGAAACGCCCCACCTGCGAGGGTGTGAGCCGACCCCGCTCAAGGCGGTGAAACCGCCGTACGGGAGAGCTGTCCCCGGTTCAAATCCGGGAGGCGGCATGACTGTCTCGGTTTACATGCCGTAACCACGGCCCCCCTACCCAGTGGTCTCTCTGCAGTCGTTCGCAAGGGGGTGAGCGCGGGTGCAACTGCTCGAGACCGCGCCCCACGAGTTCGCGGCGCACTTCCTCTTCGACGCGTACGGTCTCGATCCGTTTCGCGTGCGATCGACGGATTAAGGACTGGGACGGAAGCCAGCGTGCGGAGTTCGAATTCGCAGGCGAGTCATGGGAAGTGACGCTCTCCTACCGGAACTCCGGCTTGAGCAACTGTTTTACTTCGCTCTAGCCAAGCCGGACCGTCCTATCGTCGCGGTTCTCGTATTTTGGAAGATTATAGTGTCCGGGTTGCGTGTATTCCGGACAAGAATCGCCGAGAATCTAGTTCTTTCGGTGGTCCCCAAGGGGGAAATCGGGTCGATTCTGTCCGACTCTCCCCCGAATTCGCGGACACCATCTCCAACTGGTCCTGGTGAACTTCTACTAATATCGAGTTGTGACACGATCCTATTGGCGGGTAGGCTGGAGTGACAAGTAATTTGTAGTCTGTCTCTCGGAGCATGAAAAGCTATATTTTTCTCCCTACTGAAGGGGATTATAATGTTCGGAGATTGGATCGATACTGAAGACTGTGCCAGGTATATACTGTCTAAGGGGGTGAACTGGATATGAGTAATATTGGGGATCAAGATCACTATATAAAATTCACTAATATCGAGGATGGAATTGCAAGGTTCACCCTCTACAAGAATAAGAAGGCGATTCGTGGGTTCAACGAGCGCATTGAAAACGTTCCTGACGAGTACGACATAGGAGATTACTTCTCTACGCAAATTAACTCTGAGGGCCTTGATGAGACCGATTTAAACCTCGAGAATCTCAACTTCGATCCCGAATTAACCAAGAAAAAAAGAAAAGAGAATGAAGAGGTGATCGATGAGTTCAAACGGTTACAATCATCTGCTGAGAAAGAATTAAAAGAATGAGTGGGTGTCCTGCACAGAAGATTTTCTCACTCGATGTCGGCCAAGCAGATGCGAAACTCGTCGTCTCTTCCGATGGCACGAAGACGCTCATAGATGCAGATGAGTCGAAAGTGGTTGCTGAATTAGATCGGGTCTTTGAGGAAGAACTCTCGATCGATAGCGATAAAGAAAAAACGATTGACCACTTTATCGCAACCCATCTTCATCAGGATCACATACTTGGCCTTTTCGACCTGAAGCAGTCCGGGTACAAAATACATAGTGCTTCACAACCAAACTTAGCAAGATTTGAGGTGGGTGAAGAAAGGGGGCAGGTTGATCCGGATCTCTTTAGAAATTACATTGAAGCACTGTCTGAGCACGGCATTGCAGCAGACGATATTAACAACCTCAGCAGTGGGGATACTATCGAATCAGTCGCTGGCGAGATTCTATCACCACCAGCCAAATCAGGAACTGTTCCGTTTAAAAGCCCAAAGACAGAACGCGAGCGGAATTTAAAACCTGAAAAGGCAAACGAGAACGGCCTCGTCATTAAACTCGAGTCGGAGGCAGGAAAATCGACGCTTCTTATGGGCGATATGCAGGATAGTAGCGCCCACCACGGAGAAGACTGGCTCGTTAAACAGCATCGGGATGGCAACTTAGATCTAAACGCAGATACACTGCATATCGGCCATCACGGTTCTGATAAAGCTACAAAAGATGGGTACGGCGACACAAACAAGGGGAGTTTCCTTAGCGCCGTTAATCCAGATCGGGTAGTTGTCTCCAGCGAGTTAGAGAGTGAATATTCACATCCCAGAGATGAGGTATTGGACCGGCTCGAAGAGCATGGAATAGATGTTTTCTGGACGGGTGTCCACGGGACGATCAAACAGGAAGGTGACAAAGAAGCGGAAATAGAACAGATCCCTGAAATTGATGCCGCAACCCCTGCCGATATTTTGGCACTGAAGTACTACGCGAAAGCCAATGACGTGACTCAAGAGGAGATCGCTGCTCTTGAAGAAGGCTCACTCTCTGCTGAGGAGCTTCCGCGAGACACGCCAGAACTCGCGTTCAAATCCGATTATCTCGAGACTGCATCCAAAGCGTCTGAGACGATTCGACGCTACCCCAAAGATGCCGAGAGACTCACCCTCAATCGCTTCCCCAAAGCGATGAGCACCGAATACGTAAGCGTCGACGAACACGGAGCCGAATCAACTGTCGCAGACGGCAATGCGGATGATCTGTCGCCGGAGGCTCAACAAGTGAGTCAACCAGTCGAAGCAGCCACTGAGGCGTCTCTAGCGGACATTCGAGAGCAGCGCCAGAAAGCGCTCCAGCGACTCACTGATACGTCCCCACAGTCGATGTCCCGGTCTTCACAAACGACATCTACAACATCGGACCAGTCTATTTCACACAGCCACACCGAAACGACGCAATCCGATCAAGCAGACGAATCTGATAAGCGACGTCGAAAATAAATCAAGTCCCTTACCCGATCCGTGATTGAGCCAGCCGGTACGTCTGCTCAGAGATATCGAGTCTGTGTGAGTGTTTGTTATGCAGATATTCGAGTAGCTGGCGTGCTTCCGGATCGTGATCGAACGCCTCTGGGTCGTGGAGCGCAGCTGTAAGCATGATTTCGTAGAACCGTTCACCGACGCCGTCGTCATTCTGAAGAATGATCGCATCCAGTTTGTCCGTCCGGAATTGCACGTAGGGGTCAGCGAATCGGTCCGCTGGATATTCACATGGAATTGCCGTGATGGCCGTCGCCGCGGCGATCCCAACGTGGGCATCGGTTGTCTCCACCACTACTCGTTTGAGTACGTCAGCTATCGCCAGCGTTGAGGATTCGTCAAGCCCTTCTGCGTGAGCGAGCGCACGACAGCCATACACTTTCGCGAGTCGATCACCGTCGACGATTCTGGTGAGCAACAGATCCAGGTCATATTCCACGATATCAGGCTTTGTCTCAGCAAAGACAGCGATCACCCGCATTGCATAGCCAGCAACGGTCCTACCGGACTCTACTCGTCGCGTGTCAGCCAGTAATGCTACAAGTTCTGTGCTGTAGCGCTCAACTTGTTCAGGTCTTTTCGACGCAACCTCAGCGAAGAGTCCTAACGCCGAGACAGCTTCGGCTATGCTCCCATTCTCAATGTTCGTCCACCAGTCTTCGATTTCAGAGTGGTCTCTTCTTTGAGCCCCTGTCCAGCTTTGAAGCTGTGGACTTCGATTGTTCTTGTTCTCTCCTCCCGTACTATCGGTCATTAATACAGCAGATGGAACGAAAGTATGTAACTCTATTCAGAGTTCAAAGCGGGTGTCTAATGACGGCCGCAGTTCGCACAACGTCGGCGAACTCACGCGCTTCCCGAAGCACCCCAGCATCCTCCGTCGACGAGTCGGACGAACTGCGTGATTCGCCCGAGGTCGTCGCTACTGATATCTTCGCTTTCCTCGAGCCGCTTTTGCAGCCGTTTGAGCTGACGGTCAGCATCGTGGGTCATCGTCTATTCAGAGGGTTATCGCATGAGCATGGAAACCACTCATGGAGATCCTGCGGCGGCATTCTTCACCGATTCGTTACGGAGTGACCGTACAGCGGCTGATTTCAGTAGTGTTGATACCTCGAGCTTCGGAGAGATTTGACCCGGCTCACGAACGTCCCCGTTGGGGGTTCGTTATTCACGAAAACACTGTGGACGAAGCCGCAGCACCGATTACCCGCGTGCCGATCCAGAATATTAACTGTACGTGGTGCGTTCCGCTCCATAATGACGGTTACTACTGAATTACGGCTCCGTTCGTCCTCGCTGCCGCTTGTGGAGCTCACTGCGTCACTGCAGCCCGACGAGATCGAGTGCGTACACGCGCTCTGTCTTCAGTCGGACGTTCGGATGTTTACCGTCCGGATCGATTCGACGGACGATGTCTCCGACGACGAACTCGCGGCGCTCGAGGAAGTCGTGGAGGTGACGGCGCTCGGACGCACGAACGGGAAACGGATCTACCAACTCACCGTCGAACTCGCGGACGCCATCTCGGACGCGTTCGACCCCGACCGGTTCGACGGGGCACAACTGGAGCCGACGACCATCACGCCGGAGGGCTGGTACGAGAAGAAGGTGTTCAGAGACTACGAGACGTTCGCCGAGTTCCGAACGAGTTGTGAGGAGCACGGTATCCCCATCGAACTCGTCTCGATCACGTCTGAGGCCGCACCGGCTGCTGACTCGTCACAGCACGGATTAACTGACCGCCAACACGAGGCGCTCACGCTCGCGATCGCTCGCGGCTACTACGACAGCCCACGCCGAACCTCGACGGAGGCGCTTGCCGAAGAGTTGGGCATTTCACAACCCGCGTTCTCGACCCTGCTCCGTCGCGCGGAGCGGCAGGTTCTCACATCCGCACTCGACGCACGGAGACACGTCGAGACGGTCTCCGGCTAACATCGCCTGCGCGTGTGGCCCGATGCGGCTGCTGACGATGGAACCGACCTCGAGTCGCTGATACGGGACTCGTCGGCGTGTCGAGATCGAATCGTCGACGGACTTCGGGAGTCGCCGTTCGATGTACCGTTCCGGACGCGAGTACGCGCCCGAGAGTCCCGGGTTGATCCACAGATCTACTTAAACACCCTTTTCATATAACAGCAGTCCCAAACCGGTCGCGACCCTCGAGTTAGGTGATGACAACAGCATTCGGTTCTGAACTGGACGGGCAGGTCGCGATCGTTACGGGAGCGTCTTCGGGCATCGGCGAGGCAACGGCTACCGCGCTGGCATCGCGCGGTGCGAACGTCGTCCTTGCCGCCCGACGCGAGGACGCACTCGAGGATGTCGCCGCTCGGATCGAGGACGAAGACGGGGAAGCGCTCGTCGTGCCGACCGATATCACGGACGACGACGACATCGATGAACTGGTCGAGACGACGACCGACGAATACGGTCGGATCGATATCCTCGTGAACAACGCGGGCTACATGCCGCTCGCACACATCGCGGATGCGGATCGGGAAACCCTCACGACGACCATCGACGTCAATCTCGACGGGCTACTCACGCTCACCCACGCCGTCGTTCCCACGATGCTCGAGCAAGAACGCGGACACGTCGTGAATCTCTCTTCGGTTGCCGGACGGTTTGCGATGGAGAACAGTTCGCATTATATGGCGGCGAAAGCCGGCGTGGCCGGCTTCGGCCGAGCGCTGCGGCGCGATGTCGCCGAGGAGGGAATCCGCGTTTCGACTATCGAACCGGGGGCAGTCGATACGGAGCTTACCGAGGACATCCCCGACGACGAGGTCAAGTCGTACGTCGAGGACTACAACCAATCGATGCGACAGCTCGAGCCCGCTGATATCGCTCGGACGATCGCGTTCGTCGTGACACAGCCAGCCCACGTCGACATCAACGAAGTCCTGATCCGGCCGACGGATCAGGTACAACCGTAGCGCACATCCGAGGGCAGCAAATCCGGCCAGCATCGGTATCGGACAGCGCCAGTGATGGTCGGTGTATGGGACGACGGCCGCCCCGGAGGTGCGCATCGTCTTGGAGACACGATACTCCTGACCGGAGTCGTAACCAGTTGTAGAACCGACAATCATGACGGGTATTATTCCCTCGAAACGCCCGCAAACGGAAGCCACCCCCATCCGATGACGATCACAACCGAGTTCCGTCTCACATCCCCCTCGCTTCCGCTCCTCGATGTCGCCGAATCGGTCCGGAGTAGGGAACTACAGTGCGTTCACGGGCTCCAACCCCGAGACGGCGTCCAGTTGTTCCTCGTCCGGATCGACAGCACGGACGATGTCTCCGAAACGAAACTCACAACGCTCGAGAACGTGAGAGCGGCGACGCTGGTCGGACACACGAGCGACGAAGCGATTTACAAGATCACCGTCGAACTCGAGGAGCGACTCACACGCCTCTTCGACCCCGAACGGTTCGATATCGCGCCGGTCGAACCGCCCACGATTTCGCCGAACGGCTGGTACGAGCACAAACTATGCAAGAGCTACGCGGAGTTCAACGACTTTCGAGCCTGCTGTCAGGAACGTGATATCGAACTCGAACTCGTTTCGGTCAGCCCCGATCCGGCCGCGATCGAGAACCCCCCGCAGCACGGGGTAACGGAACGCCAACACGAGGCGCTCACGCTTGCGCTCGCTCGTGGCTACTACGACAGTCCGCGTCGAACGTCGACCGAAGACCTCGCCCACGAACTCGGCATCTCGCAGCCGTCGATGTCGAGTCTCCTTCGCCGCGGTGAACGGCAACTCCTCTCTTCGGTACTCGACTCTCGGACGGAGGGTCGGATTCGTTCCAGTAGGGAGTGACGGTACTCGAGACGAACTCGACTTGCCCGTACTCCGCTCGGTGGGGTACTTAAACATGCTTTCTGAACAGCATTGAATCCATGCGAGACGACCCCCAACTATGGGGTGGGTAGCACCACTCAACCATGGACTACACAACTCTTGGATCGACCGGGATGGAGGTCAGTTCGCTCTGTCTCGGGTGCATGAGTTTCGGATCGAGCGAGTGGCAACCGTGGGTCCTCGACGAGGAGGAGTCACGGGAGATCATCGAACGAGCGATCGACCTCGGTATCAACTTCTTTGACACCGCGAACGTCTACTCGTCGGGCAGGTCCGAGGAAATCCTCGGGAACGTTCTCGCGGAGTACGACCGTGACGAGCAGGTCGTCGCGACGAAAGCCTTCTTGCCGCCCACGGAGGACCCGCATCCGAACGCGACGGGACTCTCCCGGAAAACGATCGAACAGGAATTAGCGAACTCGCTCGATCGACTCGGCATGGAGACGGTCGATCTCTACCAGATTCACCGCTGGGACTACGAGACGCCCATCGAGGAGACGCTGCGGGCGCTCGACGACGCCGTTCGCCGCGGGCAGACCCGCTATATCGGTGCCTCCTCGATGTGGACGTATCAGTTCGCGGAGGCGCTCCACACCAGCGACCGGCTCGACCTCGAGCGGTTCGCGACGATGCAGAACCACTACAACCTCGTCTACCGCGAGGAGGAGCGCGAGATGCTCCCGTTCGCAGAACAGAAGGGGATCGGCGTGATGCCGTGGTCGCCGCTCGCGGGCGGCTACCTCACCCGTCCCCACGACGAACTCGATGCGACGACGCGCGGCGAGACGGACAAGTACATCGATCAACTCCCGTATCGGGATGGCGGCGGTCCCGTGGTCAACGAGCGCGTGGCAGAACTCGCCGACGACCATGGTGTCACGATGGCACAGATCGCGCTCGCGTGGCTCCTCCATAAGGAGTGGGTCACGACCCCGATCGTCGGGACGACCAGCGTCGAACACCTCGAGGACGCCGTCGAGGCGCTGGAGATCAAGCTGTCGGACTCGGACATCGAATACCTCGAGGAACCCTACGAGCCGTTGCCGGTCGCCGGACACGAGTAACTGCGCGCCGTGCGGGCGATCCCACGATCGGCTCGAGGGGGGAGGACCCGATGCCGTCACGGGCGTCGTTCGACGGGCGCTCGGTTCGGTAACCGGCATTCTAGCCGGGGAAGCCAACCTCTCAAGGGGGATGAGGCTGTCAATCCGTTCGTGAGCAGTACCTCGATCATAAACGAGAGCGACACGTTCGAGATCGGCGGTTCGACCGTTCATCGGCTGGGGTTCGGCGCGATGCGGATCACCGGCGAGGACATCATCGGTGCACCGGAGGACGAGGAGTCCGCACGCGAGGTCGTCCGGCACGCGGTCGACTGCGGTGTCGACCTGATCGATACGGCGGACTCGTACGGTCCCGCAGTGAGCGAGCGCCTCATCGGCGAGGCGATCGGCGATCCCGACGACGTACTGATCGCGACCAAGGCCGGCCTGCTGCGCAACAGCGAGGGCGAGTGGCTCGCGCACGGGGATCCGGACTACATCCGCAATCAGGTCCTCACGTCCCTCGACCGGCTTCGGACGGACACGATCGATCTCTATCAGTTCCACCGGCCGGACGACGACACGCCCTTCGAGGACTCCGTCGCGACCTTCGCGGAGCTCAAAGACGAGGGCTTCGTCGACGCGGTCGGCGTCAGTAACGTCTCCGCGGAACTCCTCGATCGGGCCCGCGAGCAGGTCGAGATCGAAACCGTCCAGAACCGGTACAACCTGAACGACCGCGGCAGCCGGGACGTGCTCGAGATCTGTGACGAGGCGGGGATCGGCTTCATCCCGTGGGCCCCGATCGACGGCGACGATCTAGCCGAACACGGCGACCTCCTCGACGAGATCGCCGCCACTCACGACGCGACGCGACGGCAGGTCGCGCTGGCCTGGCTCCTCGAGCGGGCCGCTGTCATGCTCCCGATTCCGGGCACGTCCGATCCCGCCCACCTCGAATCCAATCTCGCGGCCTCGCAACTCTCGCTCGGCGACGACGAGGTCCGCCGACTGACCGCGGCCGCCGACTGAAGTCGGACGGTCGCCGGGCGTCGCTCGAGCGACCCGTCATCCCTCGAGCCGACCGGCGATGCACCAGGAGAGCGCCGTGAGTAGTACGACCCCAGATCGCGGCGACGACGGCCCCGACGACGTCGTAGACGAGATCGACGATCGTGTCGTTGAGACCGTGCTGGGCGAGGACCGCGTCGAGTCCGACCCGCTGTCCGCTTCGGTCGATCCCGAACTCCATGAGTTCCCGGCGACGCCGACCGCCAGACGAACACGAGGCCCGGCTGTACGTCGGCAGATACCGTCCGGTCGCGTTCGATGCACTCGCCGACGACGATCACCTTCACTTCTGCTCCGGCGGTTCCCGTCGAACGGACCGGATCCCCGCAGGAACCACGCTGGAACCGCTCGCTCGTTCCGTCCCGAAGAGTGATATTTCACCCGCCGAACATTGTCGTATGGTCGCACACGACGACCTCGAGCACGGACGGGTCCGCGTCAACGGCGTCAAACTGCACTACGTGACCGCCGGCGACGGGCCGCCGCTGGTCTTGCTCCACGGCTGGCCACAGACCTGGTACGAGTGGCGGGACGTGATCCCACAACTCGCCGACGAGTACACCGTCATCGCACCCGACCTTCGCGGACTGGGTGACTCCGAAACCCCCGTTTCGGGGTACGACAAGGACACCGTCGCGACCGACGTTCGAGCGCTCCTCGACCACCTCGGACACGGCGACGACGCGATCGCGCTCGTCGGCCACGACTGGGGAATGCCGACCGCGTACGCCTACGCCGCCCAGTACCGCGACCACGTCCGTGCACTCTGCGTGCTCGAGGCGGGACTGCCGGGGATCAACGCGGACGAGAAACGCCACCTGTGGCACACGCGCTTTCACAGCGTCCGCGATCTCCCCGAACGGCTGGTCGCCGGCCGAGAGCGACTCTATCTCGATTGGTTCTACAGTGAGGGGGCATACGATCCCGCGGCGATCGACGACGCCGCCCGCGAGGAGTACGTCCGCTGTTACTCCCGGGCCGGCGGGCTGCGGGGTGGCTTCGAGTACTACCGCGCCTTCGATACCGACGCCGAGCACAACCGGAATCACGCTGACGCTCCCCTCGAGATGCCCGTACTCGCCCTCGGCGGCGCGGCGTCCTTCCGGGACCGTCCGATCAGGGACATGAACGCGGTCGCGACCGACGTTGAGGGAGAGATCGTCGACCGCGCCGGTCACTGGATTCCCGAGGAACGGCCGGCGTACTTCGTCGAGCGGCTGACCGACTTTCTCGCGGACGCGGCGTGAACGGCCGGGACACGAGCCGGTTTCTCGCCTCGGGTTCAGTACTGGTCTCGAACGCGGTCGATTTGACACCGGACACAGAGATCGTCGGCGAAACAGGCGATGTCGTCGTACGGGCACTCGTATTCGTCGACATCGACGGACAGGCGACGTTTTGCGCGCTCCCATTCGGTCTCCCAGTCGTCGATGTCCATCTCGGACGACGTGAAGACGACGGCACCGTCTCGATCCAGGATCTTCGCGGCGGTGACCGAGCGGTGGGTCTCTTTGACGACGGCGATCGCGTCCTCGTAGGACGGACACCGGATCTCCTCTCGCCCCGCCTGGTCGTCCAAGAGACGGACGACGATGGAGCCGTCGTACTCTTCGGTCGGCTCCAATCCATTGGTCATGGCAGCCACTGTTGGAACGCCGCGACAAAAAGCTGCGCGTCAGCGCCCGGACTCGCGTCTCGTCTGCCTTGCCCGCTCACCGTATTGCTCGTCTCGCGTGGTTCGATCTCGCGTTCCGGCGTCTCCACTCTTCTCTTCGGTCGTCGTGAAAAAGTCCGGGTGCGAGAATCGAACCCGCGTCTCAGCCTCCACAAGGCTGAAGGATAACCACTACCCCAACCCGGACACGTGTACACGTTACCCTACAGCCGGTTGGACTAAAATACGTTACGACTCTCCGACGCGGTGTGGGTCTCCGTACCGCTCGGTTTCCGTCCCGTGACTGCGCGACGGTCACTCGAGACGGCTGCCTCGCTCATGACCGGGACGCTTTTCGGCGTACGGCGGGTAGCGCCCACAAGCGTGGCCATCACCGACAAGATCTACATCAAGAACCACCGGCAGCTCAGCTCCCAACTCGAGACGAACATTCCCAAGGGAGCGTTCAAGGGCGCGACGCTCGACATGCTCTTTCAGGGCGACGGCCTCGAGAAGTTAGACGACGCGACTCGCGACCGGGTGCTCGATTTCACGCAGGACTTCCTCGACTGTGACTGCGACAACAACCCCTACTGTGGCTGTCCGGAGCGGAAGTTCATCCAGTACCTCCTCGAGTTGCGCGCCCAGGGGCTGGGGCCGGACGCGATCGTCGACGTGATGACCGACGACTACATGGTTTATGCCTATCCCGGCGACGTGCTCTCCTTCCTCGACAACGGCGTCCGCACGCTCGAGGCCGCGGAGGGGCTCGCTCGCGTCGAAGGCGCGGACGAGAAGTACGAGCAGATTCGGCAGGCGAAACGGGAACTCGAGCGATAGGGCCGTCTCGAGGCGGCCGGGCGAGCTACTCGATACGTCTCCCGACCTCGACGATGCGACGCGTGAACCCCTCGAACGATTCGGCTGTGTAGAGCCAGGCCTTCGACCGTCCCTCTCTCCAGTGCCACTGCCCCGTTTCGGACCCGCGTCTCCGCTCTCCGTTCGCTACCGTAGCTGGTACGATCCGTCTTCGTCGTCTAACTCGTCGAGCAACAGCACTTCGTCTTCCTCGTCCTCGAGTCGGTCTTGGAGATCGTTGACGTAGCCCTTGTACTCGTCGAGCTGTTCCCGGAGGTGCTCGGCCTCGAGTTCGAGCCGTTCGTGTTCGCGGATGAAGCGCTTCGGGACTTCGACGGTCGGCGGGAACGAAATCTCCTCGTCGTCTCCTGCTCCGCCGGTGCGGGCCTCGAGTTCGGCCTCGGGGACGACTTCGACCTGGCCGTCGTGTTCGACGAGTCGGTCGACGTAATCCCGGAAGACGGCGGACAGCGAGATGTCACGTTCCTCGGCGATCGCCTGTAGCGCCTCGAACGCGTCCTCGTTGACCCGGAACGAGATGGTCTTGTTCTTGTTCCCCATCGATACCCCTAGTCGTCGGTCACGACACTTAACCATTTGTCAGACGACGGGAATGCGATCAGCGAGGGGCGGGCCGCGGCCGAACCGACTCCGCACCCTGACCCGGCAGGCTATCCATCTCGAGGCCTAATCGACTGCTAATGCTGTCCGACACGCCAGGACTGCACCACGTGACGGGGATCGTCGGGGACCCACAGGACGCGATCGACTTCTACAGCGGCGTCCTCGGCGTCCGACTCGTCACGCAGACGGTCAACTTCGAGGACATCCTGCAGCATCACCTCTACTTCGGCGACGCGAACGGGACGCCGGGGACGGTCCTCACGCACTTCCCGGACCCGCACGGCGATCCCGGCCGACCGGGCAAGCCCCAGATCAAATCGGTTTCCTTTGTCGTCCCGACCGATTCGCTTGTCTACTGGGAAACCCGACTCGCGGATCACGACGTCGCAGTCGAGGGCCCGCTCGAGCGATTCGACGAGCGAGTACTGCGGTTCGAGGACCCCGCAGGCACTCGCGTCGAACTCGTCGCCGGCCCACCAGTGCCGACTGATATCGAGCTGTGGACCGCCGGCCCCGTCCCGACGGATCGCGCCATCTGCGCCCTTCACGGCGTTTCCACGCTGTCGGGCAACCCCTACGCGACCGCGGGAACGCTCGAGACGCTGGGGTTCGACCACGACGGAGAGGACGGCGACCGGATCCGATATCGTGCGTCCGGATCGCGAGCGACCGTCGTCGACGTGCTCGACCGTGACGCCCGGTTCGGCCGCGAAGGGACGGGGACACTCCATCACGTCGCGGTCCGCGTCGAGCGCGAGGCCGACCTCCACGAGTGGCGGGAACTCTTCGACGACCGTGGCTACGACGTCTCCCGAGTCAAGGACCGGCACTTCTTCCACTCGCTGTACGTCCGCGATCCGGGTGGAATCCTCTTCGAACTGGCGACCCAGACCGGCGGCGTCGCGGCGAGCGACGGGGTGAACGAACCCGGCGAATCGCTGTTCCTCCCCGATTGGTTCGAACGAGACCGCGACCTAATCGAAAGCCAGCTCCCGGCGCTGACGGTTCCGACGGGCGTCGGTGGCGACGACACGCCATGACGGACCCGAATCGTCCGATGGATGCCGTCTCGGGACCCCATGCCGGCCGGCCGCTGCGCACCGCTGGTGCGCCTGCACTCGCCGCGGAGGCTGCACTCGTCTGTTGCCACGGCCGCGGCGCGACTGCACAGGGCGTCATCAACCTCATGGAACCGGTTACTCGACACGGCGTCGCCGTCCTCGCGCCCCACGCCGAACGAAGCCGCTGGTATCCGAAGCCGTCGACTGCACCGCGAGCTGACAACGAACCGTGGCTCACCTCGAGCGTCGACTGCGTCGCGGCCGCACTCGAGAAAGCCCGCGCCATCGACGTGCCACCCGAACGGACCGTCATCGCCGGGTTCTCCCAGGGTGCCTGCGTCGCCGCGGAGTTCGTTTGACGCAATCCAGCCCGCTACGGCGGACTCGCTGTCCTCTCGGGACTGCTCCCCGGATCGGATACGGAGCGCCGCTCGACCGCGATCGAGGGCCCGCTCGAGGGGACGCCGGTCCTCGTCGGCTACGGTGTAGCTGATCCCCTCGTCGCCCGCGATCGAGTCTCCGAGACGGCTCGTCTCTTCGAGCGAGCGAACGCTGCGGTCGACGAGCGGTGGTATCCCGAGACGGGCCACGAGGTCACCGACGACGAGTTCGATGCGATCGGTGAAATGCTCGGGGCCCTGCTATAGAGTCCGCGTCGCAGTCGCTTACGGTTCGAAAACAAAGCAAAACGAGAACAGCCGGTGGCCTACGGTCAGGCCGTCGCTTCCAGGTCGTCGTTCTCCGCGACGGTCTCGAGGCTCTCGAGTGCCTGAATCACGTCGTTGCGGTAGTTGACGACGGGAGAGTCGTATCGCTCGCGGGCCATTTCGGCGTACTCGTTGGTCGGTGCCGTCGAACCGCTTTCGGGCGCTTCCTGCTCGGCTTCCCAGGCTTCGAACGCCTCGATGCGATCGAGGGTTCGCTCGGCGGTTTCGACGACCCAGCGGTCGCGGGTCTCGTCGTCAACGACCGCGATGGACTCCGGTCGCAGGGAGACGTTGACGGTCCCGTCGTCGGTCTCGTAGGTGCGCGGTTTGCCGACGATGGAGACGTATTCCGGCGGCTCCGTGTCACGGAGCACCGATGCGGCCTCGGGCTGGTACTGACCGGCGTAGACAAAGAACGTGCCCGTTGGATCGACGACGCGGCCGCGCCAGTACTCGCTGTCGTCGCCGACGTCCTCGGTTTCGGTGAGGGTCCCGACCACGAACACGCGGTTCGCGCGGTCGCCCGTCGGGAGCAAGGCGTAGTTGGGCGCTCGCTCGTCGTCGCTCTCTTTGAATGCGTACGTCGAATCGTTGAATTCGGAGGCGAAGACGCGGCGGGCGACTTCGCGCGTGAGTTCGGACTGGCTCATGTTACATCGACCTCGCTTTGATCAGCAGTTCCTCGGCATCCGCCGGCCCGTCGAGTTCCTCGACGTCGTCGGCCAGGACGTACCGGCCGAAGGTGGGCCCCTCGATGCGGTAGTACGTGCCGACGATATCCGCTCTGATCTCGTCGGCGACGACGGTCGTGTCGAGCGCGTCCATCGCCATGTCCTTGGCCTCTTCGAGGCTCAGTCCCGTCAGGTCCTCGGTGGCGTCCTTGTCGAAGATGACCTCGTGGGCGTCGATCCCGTCGTCGACGACGGCTTTGATGCGGAGGTCGAACTCGCCTTCGCCCTCCCCGTGTTCGTTACAGCGTCCGTTCTGCAGAACGCGGGTACAGTCTTCCTCCGGACAGCGCTTGATCAGCCCGCTGCCGCTTTGCATGTCGACCAGTGCACCCTCGATTTCGCTGGTGTCGTTTCCGACCTCGAGATCCTCGTCGCGTTCCTCGATTACCGTCGTCGAGTTGAGTTTGACCGAATATCGGCCCTGATACTCGTCGGTGACGACGTTGCGAAGTTCGTAGACGCCCCCTTCCTCGAGCGCGGGCAGCTCCGATTTGGCCCACTTCGTGAACTTGATCGTCCCCGTCGGATCACCCAGCAGGCCGACCTGTGCGACCGAGTCGCTGCGGGGGTCCCAGAGTTCGATGACCTTCGCGGTGAGGTCGATCCACTCCTCGGGTTCATCGACCTCCTCGATGGTGGCTGCCTCGCTGTCGCCGCTTGAGATGTCCTCGCGTTCGAGGCCGGCCTCCTCGAGGTAGTGGTTGGTGACGCTTCGCCGTGCCTCGTCCATCGGCACTTTGTACTCGTCGACGAGCGTGGTCAGGCGCTCTTCGACGTCCTCGACATCGACGTCGAGGTGGTCCGAAAACTGCTCGTGGATGTCGTCCGCGTGTTGTCGTACGTCGCTCATTGTGTCTCGCCTCCTCTTTGGTTTCACTGGGAGGCATACGTCCGTTCGCGCCCGATAGTATTTAAACTACCGCCACCGGAGCGAAAGTGAACGTCAGCGAAAGAAACCGCCAGACGGCGTCTCGGGGGCGTGTTCAGGATGCCGGTCGATATCCGTTGGCGCTCGCCGACCACGAGCGCGGTTTCGAGGGCGTCGCGATGCTCCGTCGAACGGCGTCGCCGTCGACCGGGTGATCTATCGTCGGTCCCACCGGCCGCCGTGTCGATCGTCACCCACCGGCGACGGGCCTATGTGCCCTGCGGTCGAACGATGTGCCAATGCCGGATCGGCGTCAGCTCGAGCGGCTCCTCCGCTCGACGCTTCAGGAGGCGGGCGAGCAGTTCGAGGAGCTCCGGAAATCGACCGACGAGCAACTCGAGGAGGCCCGTGATTCCTACGAGGTCGCAAAGAACGCTCGCGGGCTGCCGGCCGACGACGCGGGCCGGGCGAAGATCGTCTGTCGACGCTACGCCGAACAGCGGGCGGCGAAGCTCGACGCGGAGTATCGACCGGCCTGTTACGAGGCGGACCACCCCGACTGCGAGGGGTGTGCGGAGGACGTCCGCGCCGGCCGGATCGAAACCTGGTAACCCGGCACGGCCGGCCGCCGCTGTCTCTCGTCGCCGAACTGCTACAGCGTCCGCGAGGTGGCCTCCACCGTCGCCCCGCTGCAAAAATCGATTCCGCGGGTTACCTCGAGCCCGAGAGCTCCGCCTCGGCGTTCCCGTTCGGGGGCCACACCGCCCAGAGCACGACCGCGAGGATGGCCGCGCCACCGAGAACGAGCGACTCGAGGACCGAGAGTTCGATCCCGAACCACGAGAGCGCCGTCCGGAACTCGACCACGAACGGGATGAGGACGGCGATGACGACTAGCAGTGCGCCCTTCGAGATGCGCATCTACGGCATCACCTCGCGGACCGACTCGAGGACGAGTGCGGGATCGGTTTCGATGGCGAGTTGGAAGCCTCCGATGTCGGGACCGAACAGGCCGCCCGACTCGACGATGCTCGCGAGCGGCAGCGTGTAGCCGACGATCACGAGCACGACGGCGATCGCGGTCCAGAGCTTGAGGTTGTCGAGGACGGCCGGTGAATCCTCGGGACCCGAGAGCGTGCCGGCGTAGGTGTTTGCGGGAAGCGAGTCGCTATCGTCGTTGAACGAGGTCAGGACCATGTTCAGCAGGAACATGGCCAGCGCGACGGTCAGGAGCACTGCACCGAGTGCGACCTGAGCGTTGATCTCACCGACGGTCCCGACGGCCGGGTCGAAGTTGAAGCCCTGGTACTGCGGTTCGGCGGTTCTGCGGGGCATCCCGAACAGCCCGGCACGGTGCATCGCGTTCGACATGAACGTCATACCGACGAACCAGACAAGGACCTGTCCGAGTGCGAGCTGGCGACTCCACAGCTCCTTGCCGGTGACCTGTGGGATGAACCAGTAGGCGGCCGCCATGAACGTCAGGGCGACGGCGGTTCCGACAGTGAGGTGGAAGTGACCGACGACCCACCAGGAGTTGTGGACGAGGTAGTTGATGTTCATCCCGGCGTTGATCATGCCGGAGAAGCCGGCGGCGGCGAACATCAGGCCTGCAAGCGCCATCCCGGTAAACACCGGGTCACGCCACGGGAGGGCCTTGAGCCAGCCGAGATAGCCCGTTCCGCCGCGCTGTCGTGCACCGTGTTCCATACTGGCAACGACGGTAAAGGCCGTCAGCAGGCTGGGCAACAGCAGGAACATCGTGTTCGTCATTGCGATGAACTTGTACCCCTCCGCGATGCCGGGATCCAGATACTGGTGGTGGATCCCGACCGGCGTCGACAGCAGCAGGAAGAGGACGAAGACCACACGCGCAAGCGGGTCGCTGAACAGCTTGCCGCCGGAGAGTTTCGGCAGCATGATGTACCACATCATGTACGCCGGCATCAGCCAGAAGTAGACGACGGCGTGGCCGAAGTACCAGAACAGCGTTCTGGTCAACAGCGGATTGACGGAGTCGACGATCCCCAGCGACCACGGCAGCAGGAAGACGAGGATCGACAGCGCGACGCCGAGCGTACAGAGATACCAGAACAGCGTCGTCGTCAGCGCCATGAACGTCGGCAGCGGAATCCGCTCGTCGGGGTTCTCTTTCCGCCAGGCCCACCAGGTCCGGAACCAGTCAGCGCCGGCGAGCCACGAGCCGACGACGAACAGCACCAGTCCCACGTAGAACGCAGGATGGGCCTGCAACGGTGCGTAGAACGTAAAGAGGACGTCGGCGTACATCGGAATCGCGTCGACCACCCCGCCGAGGATCGAGACGCCGACCAGTATCGTTCCGACGACCATCATGATGTACCAGGCCCAGGTAAAGCGGATATCGACGACGCCACGATCGAGGCTCGTCGTCACCGCCCAGGTGAAGATCCCCACGAGGAAGAAGATCGTGAAGGTGATCGCCAATAGGATGCCGTGGGCGGTAAGGACGGTGTAGTAGTCCGCCGAATCGATGAATCGGAGGACGTCCGTCCGGTGGAGCGCCTGTACGAGCCCGAGCAGGCCGCCGATCGCCAGCGCCATGAACGAGCTCCAGAAGGCCGCCTTGATTACCTTCGCCTCTGCCGGGAACTGATCGAGATAGGTCCGACTCGCAGTACTACTCATTCGTGTCACCTCCATCCGTCTCGCTGACGACCGAAAGCGTCCCGCTTTCCTCGTGGTCGTCGACCGTGAGCGTCCAGTCGTGCTCGCCCGCTCCGAGCGCGTCAGTATCGACGTCGAACGTGAGCTCCGCGCTGCCTTCGCCGTCGATGGTCACGTCCCGTTCGTACTGTTGCTCACCGATCTCGAGGGTCGCAGTCGTCTCGAGGCCGTCCTGCATCCCGTTGTTCACGGTGGCGTTGATCGTCGTCTCGTTGCCCGCCTCGACCTCGCGTGGCGCATCGGTCGAGAGTTCGGTCAGGTCGAACTCGTCCTCGGGGACGACTGTCAGCAGGCCTTCCATCGTGTGGTGGCCTTGCCCGCAGTATTCGTTACAGAGGATGCCGTACTCGCCCGGCTCGTCGAATTTGACGGTCATCTCCGAGATCTGGCCGGGAACGACCATCGTGTTGACGTTCGTTCCGACCACGGTGAAGCTGTGAGTCACGTCGCGGCTCGTCACGTAGAACGTCACTTCGCTGCCGGCCGGCACTTCGATTTCGCTCGGCGAGTACGACCACGCCTGAGCGACGACGTCGACTTCGTACTCGTTGCCGCCGAGGTGTTCGACGCCGGTCTCACCGAACCGCTCGTGATCGGAGATCTCGTTGGGATCGATCGACCCGGCGTCGTCGTCGATCATCGCGATACCGGGGCCGACCGCACCGTAGGTAATCGTCGCGATAAACCCGACGATCAATACCATGGCCGCGACCAGCCAGGCCTTTTCGTATTTGTGGATATTCATGCCAGTCCCACCACCGTCAGGAGCGCCCCGACGACGGTCGGCCCGTTGCCGAGGAACTCGACGAAGTACATGAATAGCCACAGCAGTACCAGTATCAGGAAGTAGATCCCGATCAGGATCGCCGTCCCGACCGGATCGTACTCCTCGTGACCGATCTCTCGAACCTGATCGGTCTCTCTCTGTTCCGTTGCTGAAGCCATACGGAGTGGTAGGTGAGGGGGATGACTTACCACCGGCCGTGCTTCCCACTCCTTGGGAACGTCTCGTGGTTTTAACCCGTCTCCGTCCTCAGTGACGGGTATGTTCGAGACCGCCACGCCGCGACAGGCGGCAGCTACCGGATTGCTCGCGTTCATCCCGGTGATCGTCTACGGAGTCACCCACTCGCTGTTCGCCACTGGCGTTACTACTGTCAACCTCGTCATCATCTTCAGCTCGCTGTATATCGCCATGTCGCCGGTCGACGGCGGACACGGCCACGACCACGCCGGCGACGCAAGCGGTACCGCGAGCTGAGTCCCGTTCCTCATGCTTTCAGGGTCGCTTCTGTCGGACCCGGTCTCGCCTTCGCCTGCGGTCCCCCTTGAGAGCGCCGTTTCCCTGCGCTCGGGTGCCGAGCACGTCGACCTGCTCGTTCTCGTCGTCGTTGGACTCCTGGCTGGCGCACACTGTCTGGGGATGTGTGGCCCGCTGGTGACGACCTACGCGGACCGGATCGGGTCCGCGAGCGACGCGCGTCGCGACGACACGTTGACCGCTTTCGAGGTGCGCCAGCACGCGTTGTTCAACCTCGGTCGAACGGCGAGCTACGCGGCCATCGGCGGCCTGTTCGGACTTCTGGGGGCGGTGACGATCGCCTCGAGCGAGGCCGTCGCAGCCATCGGCAATTCCGTCAGGGGCGCAACCGGTATTCTCGTCGGCATCGCGATCGTCGGGAGCGGCCTGTACTACCTTCGGGGGAAAACGGCCGTTCCCGGTCACGATCTGCCCGTCCTCGGCGCGCTGTTCCGACGGCTGTCGGGACTGCTCTCGAGCCGGATCGATCGGCTCGCCACGTCGCCGGGGATCGTTGGACTCGGGGCGGTCCACGGACTGATGCCATGTCCGATCATCTATCCGGCCTACCTCTATGCGTTCGCACTGGGATCGCCGGCACGCGGGGCACTCTCGCTGGCCGCGCTCGGACTGGGAACGATCCCGACGCTGTTCCTCTATGGCACCCTGTTGACCACGATCGAGGCGGATACGCGCGTTCGGCTGCACCGCGGGCTGGGCGCGGCGTTCGTTCTCCTCGGCTACATCCCGCTCTCGCACGGGCTCATGCTGTACGGCATCCACCTCCCACATCCGCCACTCCCGTTTGCACAACCGTTCTAACATGGGGTACGAATCACGACCGTCGACGGACCCGTCCGCACCGGAAGCCGGCCCCTCGAGCGCGCGTTCGACGCGGCCGGCCAGTGACACTGCGACCTGTGACCTCTGTGGCCTTCCGACTCCCGCGGACCCGCATACCGAACCGGACGGCGACGGTACGTTCTGTTGTCAGGGGTGTCTCGAGGTCTCCCGAACGCTCGACCGGGTCGACGACGTGCCCGACGAGTCGGCCGTCAAATCGCGTCTGAACGAGTCGGAAGACGAGGACGGACTCGACGATCTCGACGGCGAAGACGCCTTCCTCGCCGTCGACGGGATGCACTGTTCGACCTGCGAGGCCTTCCTCGAGACGACCGCGGAGCAACAGGCGGGCGTTCTCGGGGCGACGGCCAGTTACGCGACGGATACGATCCGGCTCGTCTACGATCCCGATCGGGTTTCGGCCGACGAACTGCCAGCGCTCGTCTCCGGCCACGGTTACACCGCGTCCGATCGCGGGGCCGCGGGCGAGGAGACGGGCTCCGACGACGGCCTCGCCCCGCTCTTGTTGGGTGGGTTCTTCGGGATGATGGTCATGGTGTGGTACGTCCTCTTCCTCTATCCCACCTACTTCGGCTATGAACCAGTCGCCGACTTCGGCGGCTACGCCGGCTCCTTCCTGGCGTCGAACATCTGGGTGTTCACCTCGTTCATCCTCTTTTATACCGGCTATCCCATCCTTCGCGGGGCGTACGTCAGTCTCCGCGCGGGCCGACCGAACATGGACCTGCTGGTCGCGACGGCCGCGGTGGGGTCGTACACCTTTAGCACGGTCGCGATGCTGCTCGGGCGCCACCTCTACTTCGATGTCACCGTCACGATCGTCCTCGTCGTCACCGCGGGTACCCGTTACGAGCAGGCGGTCAAGCGCCGCGCGACCGGTCTCCTCTCCGAACTGACCGAACGACAGGTCGACGACGCTCGCCTCGAGAGCGGCGAGACGGTGCCGCTCGAGGCGGTCGAGCCCGGTGACCGGCTTCTCGTCCGACCGGGCGAGCGCGTGCCCTTGGACGGCGAAATCGCCTCGGGAACCGCCGCGATCGATGAGTCGCTGGTGACCGGCGAGTCCCTGCCCGTCGAGAAAGCGCCGGGCGATTTCGTCCGCGGCGGGACGGTGGTCACGGACGCGCCGATCGTCCTCACGGTCGGCGACGAGGCCGAGAGCACGCTCGATCGGCTCGTTTCCCTGCTCTGGTCGATCCAGAGCGCCCGACCGGGCGTCCAGCGGCTCGCCGACAAACTCGCGACGGTCTTCGTCCCGCTGGTAATCGTCCTCGCCGTCGGCGCGGCGGTCGTCTCGCTCGCAATCGGCTGGAGCCCGTCGGACGCGTTGTTGCTCGGCCTCACCGTTGTGATCGTCTCCTGTCCGTGCGCGCTCGGGCTCGCGACACCGCTCGCAATCGCCGCGGGCGTTCAAGCCGCCGCGCAGCGCGGCGTCGTCGTCGCCACGGAGACGATCTTCGAGGACGCCCCGGCCGTCGATGTCGTCGTCCTCGATAAGACGGGCACGCTCACGACCGGCACAATGACCGTCGAACGCGTCCACACTGCCGACGCGATCGCGCCGGAGGACTTGCTCCGACGCGCCGGGACGCTCGAGGCGCTTTCCGAACACCCGATCGCCGCCGCCGTCGCCGACGCCGCACCGGGGTCCGCGACCGACGACGCCACTACCGGGGACGCGGTCGGGGCATTCGAGCGGGCGGACCGCGGCGTCACCGGGCGCGTCGAGGGCGCGCACATCACGGTCGGCCATCCCGACTTCCTCCGCGAACGCGGGTTGGACATCCCCGACGCGCTCGAGTCACGCGTCGCCGACGCTCGCGAAGTCGGCCATGTTCCCGTCGCCGTCGGTTGGGATGGGCGGGTCCAGGGTGTGATCGCCGTCGGCGACTCGCAGCGCGCGGAACTGGACGACGCCCTCGATGCCGTCGCCGCGGGTCGCGAGGTCGTCGTCCTCACTGGCGACGAGGGGCCGGCGGCGGAGAGGCTCCGCGAATTGGACGGCGTCGACGAGGTCTTCGCCGGCGTCCCGCCGGAGGCGAAGGCCGAAACCGTCGATCGGCTCCGGGGACGCGGGACGGTCGCGATGGTCGGCGACGGGAGCAACGACGCGCCCGCGCTGGCTGCCGCCGACGTGGGGATCGCGATGGGCGGCGGGACGAAACTCGCGACCGACGCGGCCGACGCGGTGATCGTCGACGACGACCTCGAGGCCGTGGCCGAGACGTTCACCGTCGCGACGCGGACGCATCGACGGATCCGACAGAACCTCGGCTGGGCGTTCGCCTACAACGCGGTCGCGATTCCGCTTGCGGTCACCGGGCTGCTGAACCCGCTGTTTGCCGCCGTCGCGATGGCAGCGAGCAGCGCGCTCGTCGTCTGTAACTCGGCGCGATCGATCTAGACCGGACCGACGACGGAACGCTTACGCGTCGTCGTCGGCCGGGACGACCCGTTCGACCGCCCGGCGCTCCCCGTCCTCGTAGACGTAGGTCGTGCCGTCGTCCTCGTCGCGCGTCCGTCGATGGCTGCCGTCGCAGAACGGAAACGACGCCGAAAGCCCACACTGGCAGACCGCGATATCGCCCTTTTCGTCGTCGAGATCCGACGGATCGAGTTTCCGTGGTCCCGTCTCCTCGAGTTCGACGAGTCGTGTCATCGTCCGCTGTTCCGCCCGCCGACGCCAAAAGTGACCCGACGGTCTCGAGCACGGGGCCGTCGTGACTGCCTCCCTGGCGAGTGGCCGGTTTGGCCGTCCGCACTGCGACCCTGTCACGGGACCCGCTGCCGTGACCCATGCCTTTCGGGAACGACAAGGTTCTTAGTATCGGTCTCGGATATCGAAACGAGAACAGTATGTCCTCCGCCGCGGCAATGCCGATTGCGATCGCGCTCGCGGTCGTCAAGACGCTCGTCCTCCTCGTCGGCGGCGTTATCACCTTCTTCGCGTACAAAGCGTACCGACGAACCCGCCAGCCGGCGCTTGGCTATCTCTCGCTTGGCTTTGGCCTCGTCACGCTCGGGCTGGTCCTCGCCGGAATGCTGTACGAAATCCTCCGCGTCCCGCTGATGACCGGCATCTTGCTCGAGAGTCTACTCGTACTGGCCGGCTTCCTCGTTATCGCCCGCTCGCTTTACGTCACCTGAACTGCGTTCGATCCATCGAACGGACGGCTGCCGCCCCTCCCGGCCCACTTACTGTCAACTCGGAGCGAAGCGTTCGGTCCGAACAGCGAACCCATCAAATATTTTCAGAAATACTTCTATGTGTGATGCCGTGAAACAACCGCGGTACGGCAGGAGAGACGGCACTGAACCATGGAGCTCGACCTGCTGTCGTACCCCTCCCCTTTCCTCCCGTCCGCGACGACTCGTCCCATCGGGGTTCCGGCCCGTCCGACCCGATCGACAGCGGCGACGCACTCCCGTGCCGATCACCCAGAGGTAAGTGAGTCCCGACTCGAGTAGGGGGTATGCAAGCCGATTCCGACTGCGCACTGGCAGCTGACGGTCCCGGCTCGAGTCGCCCGTTCCGATCCACGTGCCCGAGTGATCCGTCATGAGCGGGGCCGACGATCCCGAACTGGCCGTCGGCACGGACGCGTTCGCGGACCGAGGCGCGGGTCTCGAGGTAGCCGTCGTCGGCGCGGGGGCCGTCGGCGCGACTGCGGCCTACGATCTCGCGAGCGAGGGGGCGGACGTGACCCTCTACGACCGCGGGTCCGTCGCGAGCGACGCGACCGGGCGAGCGGCGGGGATCTGCTACGACGCCTTCGCGGACGGGCTCGACGCCGACATCGCGAACGACGCGCTCGAACGGTTCCGCGCCTTCTCGGGCGACGATACCTTCCCGTTCGTCGAGTGTCCCTACGTCTGGCTCGCCCGCGAGGGCGACGCAGACAGGGCCGATGCGATCCGTGAGCAGGTGCGTCGCATGCAGGCCAACGATGTCGTCGCCTTCGAAATGGACGGTGACGCGCTCGGGGAGCGCTTTTCGGCCCTGCGAACGGACGACATCGCAGTCGCGGGGGTTGCCGGCGGGGCGGGCTACACTGACCCGGCCCGGTATACGGCCTGCCTCGCGGCCGCGGCCACCGGTGCCGGCGCGACCCTCGAGACCGACACGCCGGTCGAGGTGCGGGCCGATCCTCCCCGCGTCGTCCGTCCGGACGGCGCGGTCCACGAGGCCGACGCTGTCCTGGTGGCCGCCGGGGCCCGAACGAAAGACCTGCTCGCGGACGCGGGACTCCCCATCGCGATGAAACCCTACCGCGTGCAGGCGCTCATCGCCGACGGTGACCTCGCGGAGCCGATGTGTTACGACGCGACCGGCGACTTCTACCTGCGGCCCCACCCCGACGGCTTCCTCGCCGGTGACGGCACCGAGGAACGCGAGGCCGATCCCGACGCGTACGATCGCGATGCCGACCCGACGTTCGCGGCCGATCTCAGCGACCGGCTCACGCACCGCGTTCCGACCGTTGCAGACAGCGACCTCGAGCGGGCGTGGGCCGGGCTCTGTACGGCGACGCCGGATCGTGATCCGCTGGTCGGAGCGCTCAAGGACGGGCTCTACGTCGCGACCGGGTTCCAGGGCCACGGGTTCATGCGCGCGCCGGCGATCGGCGAGCGGATCGCGGACGAAATACTCGGTGGGTCGGGGATCGACGCCTTCGACCCGACCCGGTTCGACGGCGACGAGACGTTCGACGTCGTCGAGGGAATGACGCTCGATCGGGATTGAGTCAGTCGTCGATAGCGACCGGTTCCGTTTCGGTCTCCGAATCCCGTTTGCGGTCCGTTTCGGCCTCCGACTCGCCGCTCTCCGCGGTATCTCCGACCGACGGTCCCTTCGGCAGTTCGACGCTCACCGTTCCCGTTTCGCTGAGCCGCGCCGTGCCGGCATCCGGGTCGACGACGGCGTCGGGCGGGAGTTCCGCTTCACCGGTCAGCGACATTCCGCGACCGGGGAAGCGTCTCTCGTATCCCTCGTGGAACTGCCGGAACCGGTCGATGCGAATCTTGACAGTTCCGTCGAGGTAGCGGACCTGTACGTCGTCCGGTTCGGCTCCGGGTGCGTCGAAGACGACGCGATACGAGGTATCGTTCTCGAGGATGTCGACGGGAAGCGATCGGTGGTTCTGGACGCGGCCGTTCGCGCGACCGACCTGTCGGTAGAGCGTGTTTCTGACGGAGTTGCCGAGTTCGGTGAGGCTCACGGCGGCTCACCTCGGGCGGTATGGACGGCGCTGACGGCGGCCGCGGGGACCGAGAGAGAGGGCTGGGAGTTCATGGCAGACATGGCCGTGCGGACGGCTACGACAGCCGCGTTCATATCTCTTTCGTCAGGAACAAAAGAAAGGTCTGACGGGGGTATCCGGACTCGAGTCGCTCCCGTCGGGATAGGGTGCCGGACGGACACCGCTCAGAGTTCGACCCGCTCGAGACAGTCGGTCCCGCCACAGACCGGACACGACAGGTCCGAGACGTCGAAGTCGTCGGGGACATCGTAGGTGTAGTGGTTCTCGAAGATATCGAGAAAACAGTCCGAGGCGGTACAGACGATCTCTTCCGTCGGCGGCATATCGGCCCTTGCCGGGCCGAACTAATCAACATTGGCTTCACCCCCGGTGACTGCGGGCTTCGCGCCCGTTTCCGGAGGCTCGCGACTGCGCTGTGCCTGGCGCGATCGACCGTTCGAGGCGGACCGACGGCGTGTAGTCACCGTTTTATCACTCGAGGCGCTATCGGGAGCCATGACTGACCCCGAGACGCTGTCGGTGACGATCGTCGACGGCTACGTCGACGAGCCCGCACACTTCGGGGTGCCGCCGTACATCTCGACGTACCCCCGGTACGCGGCCGGCGCGCTCGTCGATGCGGGCGTTCCGCGCGATCAGATCACGTACCACACGATCGATAGGCTTCGCGACCAGCCCGACTACTGGCGGGACGTCGACGAGGCCGATCTCATGATCTACCTGGGCGGGATGACCGTTCCCGGGAAGTACGTCGGCGGCACGCCGGCTGAACCCGATGAGGTTCGCAAACTGGCCTGGACCGCCACCGGGACGAGCCTGATGGGCGGGCCGGTCAAGTTCGGCGTCGGCGAGGAAAACGCCGGCGCGACCGAGACCGAGCGCCAGGACCTGGACTTCGACTTCGTCGCCAAAGGCGATGTCGAGGCTGCCGTCTATGACCTCGTCGACAGCGGTCTCGAGGGATTCAACAACCGAATGCGCGACCTCGACGAAGTGTCGCGGTGGGCCCAGGAGGGTGCGTTCATCGTCGAGCAGCATCCGAACCATCCGACACATCTCATCTGCGAACTCGAGACCTCGCGGGGCTGTGCGTATCGCTGTTCGTTCTGTACGGAACCGCTGTACGGTAACCCCGAGTTCCGGCCGCCGCCGACGGTCGTCGGCGAGGTCGACGCCCTCTCGGACTACGGCGTCACACACTTCCGGATCGGCCGACAGGCCGATATCCTCGCCTACGGCGGCGACGGCGAGGCGCCCAACCCCGACGCCTTGCGCCAACTCTACAGCGGCATCCGCGAGGTCGCGCCCGACCTCGAGACGCTCCACCTGGACAACATGAACCCCATCACGATCGTGAACTGGCCCGAGCGGAGCCGGGAGGGGATTCGGATCATCGCCGAACACAACACGCCCGGCGACACGGCCGCGTTCGGCCTCGAGTCGGCCGATCCCGTCGTCCAGGAGGAGAACAACCTGAACGTCACCGCCGAGGAGTGTTTCGAGTCGGTCAGGATAGTCAACGAAGCGGCCGGGTGGCGGCCCGGCGAGGACCCCGCAGCCGCGCCCACTTTTGGCGACGGCGCGCCGCGCCGACTCCCCAAACTCCTTCCCGGGATCAACCTCCTGCACGGGCTCAAGGGCGAGCGCGAGGAGACCTACGAGCGCAACCGCGAGTTCCTCCAGCGGGTGTACGACGAGGGCTACATGCTCCGCCGGATCAACATCCGGCAGGTGATGGCCTTCGACGGGACCGACATGAGCGATACAGGAGCCGAGATCGCAAACGACCACAAACAGCTGTTCAAACGCTACAAAAAGCGGGTCCGCGAGGAGATCGACAACCCCATGCTCGAGCGGGTCGCCCCACCCGGGACCGTCCTGCCGGATGTCCACCTCGAATATCAGCAGGACGGCACGACCTTCGGCCGCCAGCTCGGGACCTATCCGCTGCTTGTCGGGGTGCCGGGCGAACGCGAACTGGGCCGGACGATCGATGTCGCGGTCGTCGACCACGGCTACCGGTCGGTTACCGGCGTCCCCTACCCGCTCGATCTCAACGCGGCCTCGATGAACGAACTCACCGCCATCCCCGGCATCGGCGACAGCACCGCCGGCGACATCGTCGTCAACCGTCCCTACGAGTCGATCGCCGATGCCGACCTCGGGACGGCGTTCGATCTCTCCCAGTTCGTTACGACCCGCTCGCTCGAGTCCGCGGACTGAGCCGCACAGTCCCGTCGAACCGCGTCGCCTGCCAACCGACGACACGGTGTCGGTAGTTCTATTATGGAGGCGGATCTGAGGTGAACTCGAGGGTCTGCCTGTGGAAATATCTGAAAAGCTGCTGTGTCTGTTCAGTACGGACGTTTCGGAAGAGGAGGATCGTTACGTCATCGAGGTACCACGTCAGGAGGTCGAAACCGGCGACATCGACCCGGGCGAGGTCTATCGCGTCGCGCTCATCTCGCGCGAAGACGAGGGGACAAGCGACGACGATGGCTCCGCGACGACTGCGCCACAGAGTGCACCGTCCGAGCCACAGCCGCCGGTCGACTCCGGCGAAACGCGCTACGTCGAGATCGAAGACATCGGCAAGCAGGGCGACGGGATCGCCCGCGTCGAGCGCGGCTACGTCATCATCGTTCCCGGGGCCGACGTCGGCGAGCGCGTCAAAATCGAAGTCAGCGAGGTCAAATCGAATTTCGCTGTCGGCGATATCATCGAAGACACGTTCTAGCGCGGCCTTTTTGCGTCCGGGTCGGCGACGCCGACCTCGCGCAACCTCTCGCCGAGAAGGGGTGGGTACGAGCACTGCTTCCGCTCGGCGATATCGGTTACTCCTACCCGTCCGAGCGTCGCTTCCGAACTGCTATAGTAGCAACTGAAAGTCATTGCACACCTGATCGCACGACAGCGTTACGATCAGTGTGTAAATCGTTTCAGTTGCTACTATAGTTGGACAGCGTGGTCGCTGTCGTCAGGGTCAGCACTCACTCAGGTTCCTCGAGCGGCGTCCCATCGACCCGCTTTGCTCCTTCGGAATCGTGGACGACGATCTCGCCAGGGCCAGGGTCGGCGGGCGCGTACTCGTCTCTGACGGCGATGGCCTCCTCGAGTTCCCGCACGGCTCGTTCCTTCAGCGCTCGAGCCAGTGCTTCGGCGTCGTCCCGGGAGATATCACGGCCGAGTCCCTCGCACTCGTGGGCGCGGACGACGCCCGCCTCGTCAACGGCCTCGCCCATCGGCTGGCTGGTGCCCGCGAGCGCGACGCTGAAGGGGTAGGTTTGACAGATCAGCGGGCGATCGTCGTGGGCGGTACAGGCTCCCGTCCCCGACTCGTCCTCTTCGTAGAAGGTACAGTCGCCGCAGCCGTCGGTCTGGAGCGCCCACTCGAAGGTCTCGCCCTCGAGCCCGTCCGCACCCGTCGAGAGCCCGTATGGCATGGGCCGCGCGACGTCACGCCAGTCGTAGTCGTCGTCCGTGTCGCGGTCCTCGAGCGCGCGTACTTCGTCGGGAAAGACGGTCGCCGTGTGCTCGTCCTCGGCGTCGGCCGTGCAGCAGGCTCCACAGCGAGTACACTCGAAGCCGATCGATTCGATCGCGTCCGCGAGGTCGGCAACGGACAATTGGCGGGCGGTTTCGAGTTCGGCGTCGAGCGATTGCACGCTCGGGAGGAGGGGGGCGATGCGGAAAAGTCAGTCGCCCTCGGGCGGGGTCGCCCGGTCGCCGTCCCACGCGAGCCGGCCTTCGACGGCGAGTTTCTCGAGGTGGGTGCGGACTGTCGCCCGCGCGAGGTCGCGCACGCCGGAGAGATCCTTTTCGTACGCGCCGTCGAGGATTTCGCCGATCGTCTCGGTCCCGTCGGTGACGGCCTCGAGCACCCGTCGTTCGCGGTCGGCCCGGTGGGAGAGCAGTCGTTCAAGGGTCGCTCGAGGGGCGTCGATTTCGGGACCGTGGCCCGGATAGAGTGCGGGCGGGTCCCTCGCCCAGAGTCGACGCAGCGTCGTCACGTACGCGCGCATGTCCCCCTCGGGTGCGCCGACGACGACGCTCCCCTCGCGGACGGCACAGTCACCACATAGGATCGGACCGGTGCGGCCGGCCGCGATGGCGACGTGATCCGGCGCGTGGCCTGGGGCGTCGAGGAGTCGCACGTGCTCGTCGCCGAGCGGGATCGTCGTCCCCGGCGCGAACGTCCGATCGGGGTCCCGACCCGTCGCGTCTCGAAACCGATCGACGCGGCCGTCACGCGCCCAGACGGTCGCGCCGGTTTCGGCCGCGTAGGCGTCGACGGCACCGACGTGATCGGGATGGGTGTGGGTGACGAGGACGTGATCGACGGATCGCTTCCGGACCGCGCGGTCGAGGGCATCGGTGCGGGCTGCCGGATCGACGAGGATGGCCGATTCGGGGTCGGAGTCGCGACGGCCGCGGTCGTCGTTCGGCGACGAGTCCACCGTCTCCCGAATCAGGTAGGCGTTGGTCTCGCCGGTCGGCGCGCGCGTCGCAACCGGGACGGGCCACCGAGTGACATCCATGTTCGTCCAGTGCGGTCGAGCGGAAAAAGGCGTATCGACGGACGACCGGTGGACGGTTCCACCTCCCCCACGTGGTAGCAACCCGCGCCGAGCGAATCAGTGGTTGAGGAAGTAGACCTGCTTGCGGGCGTCTCGGAAACTGTATCTAGAGCCGATGAGGTCGACATCCTCGAGTCGGTTGAGCGCGTAGCGAACGGTGCGGTCGGGAAGCAGCGATTCCTCGGCGAGTTGGCCCTGTGAGAGCGGCGACTCGGTCTCGAGGACTTTCGCGACGAGTTTGGCACTCGGTGGGAGATCACGGAGGCGGTCGCGGTATTCGTCCTCGGAAAGGGGTTCCTCGGCGGCAGCGCCACGGTTCTCGGCTGTACTCGTGCTCATACCTACGTCAGCGGAATCGCCATTGGTAAAGCTTCCCTATATGTGGATACGAACAATGCAGTTTGTATAAGGCATATGGATACGATATTAATATGCTTATATCCACGCGCGTTTTCGGTGTCGATCGCTCCGTGAATGCGACGACGGCGGGCGACAAACCGGCCACCCTCGTCGGCGGACTCCAGTATCGTTTTATCCCATCGCAACAGTAGATTCGCCCAGTGTGAAAGGACAGGAGTGGTACCAAGCCGACGACATCGCCGAGGAATACGACGACAAGCGGTTCTCCCAGGGCGGCCAACTGATCGACCGCCGGGAGAAGAAGGCCGTCCTCGAGGCGATCATGCCGGTGGAGGACCGGAAGGTCCTCGAAATCGCCTGTGGTACCGGGCGATTTACCGTCATGCTGGCCCATCAGGGGGCCGACGTCGTCGGACTCGATATCTCGGCAGCGATGTTACAGCAGGGACGCCGGAAGGCCAAAAACGCCGACCTCGCGGGGACGATCGAGTTCCTCCGCGGTGACGCCGGGCGGCTGCCGTTTCCGGACGACCACTTCGATACCGTGGTCGCGATGCGGTTCTTCCATCTCGCGGACGATCCCAAGGCGTTTTTGGAGGAAATGCGACGTGTCTCCCGCGATCAAATCGTCTTCGATACGTTCAATCGGTTTTCGACGCGCAGCGTCTACAACTGGGCGCTCCCGATGGGATCGCGGCTCTACTCGACGAGCGAGGTCGCGGTCCTCCTCGCGAAGACCGATCTCACCCTCGTCGATGTCGAGGACGACTTCCTCCTGCCGTACGGCCTGTACCGGTCGATCCCCAACGGTCTCGCATCGCCGCTTCGCGCACTCGATAAGGCGGTCGGCGAACTCCCGGTTACCGACCACTTCGCGTCGGTGTCGTACTGGAACGCGCGCGTTCGCTGATCGAACCGAGTGAAATCCCATCTATTTACTATCAGGGGCCCCTATCGGGCGGTATGGAGCTCTCGGTAGTCGTCTCGACGCTCAACGACCGGGAGCGATTGCTGTCGTGTCTCGATGCGCTCGCGGCGCGGACGCCGTCGTCGACGGAGGTCATCGTCGTCAACGGCCCCTCCTCGGACGGGACGACCGGCGTGGTCCGAGAGCGCGACGACGTCGATGTCCTCGTCGAAATCTCCGAACGGAACCCCAGCGTCTCCCGCAACGCCGGCTTCGAACTCGCGACGGGGGATGTCGTCGCCTTCCTCGACGGTGAGTTCGCCATCGACCACAGTTGGTATTCCGCCATCGACGAGTCGCTGGCCGACGAAACGGCCATCGTCACCGGCCCAGTCACCGGCGGCCCCGTCGAGGCCGATCTGCAGTCACCGCGGCGGGTCGCAGGGCGGTCCGTCACCCTCTTTCACGGCGACAACGTGGCGTTCGAGCGCTCCGTTCTCGAGTCCTTGGACGGGTTCGACGAGTATCTCGAGGACGGGAGCGAGCGCGATTGCGCCCACCGCGTGGCCGGCCTCGACCACGACGTGTCGTGGTCGGCGACGATGGCCGTCCGGTGTGAGATCGGGACCGACGGCGGCCGGGCCGGCCCCGACTGGGGGGCGACCTACCGGTCGCTATCCTACCGACTCGCGAAGAATTACGGGCCGCGACCGACCGTCCTCGCTCGAGCCGTCGGGAGCGCACTGCGTGACGGTGGCAGCGGCGTTCGTCGGCTGCTCTCCGGCGAGGCGACGCCGACGGGCTGGCTCTCGGACGGCACTGACGTCGTGACGAATATTACGCGGGGGCTCTGTGACGGCGTTCGTGCCCGGTATCGCGATCGCTCGAGTCGGCGCAACCCGAACGGGATCTCGAAGCGCCACGACCGAGCGGTCCGAATCTACGACCGACGCTGATCCTCTGCGGTTCGAGTTCGGAGCCGACCAGCCGCGTCGCTTGGCATCTCTCCGTTCAGGCTCCCTCCCAGGAGTTCGTCTCGGCACCGACGAACTCGATAGTCGTAGGCCTGCCCGTGGTCGGCGGCCGTCGTCGTGGCGACTCGACTGCGGTGCTGACGCGACCGCTGCTCGCCCGGACCGCCGACGCCACCGTTACAACCGGTCCGGCGCGAGCGCATCGATCGTCGTTTCCGCGACCGCGTTCGAGGCCGGTTCCGGAACCACGACGATCGGGTGATCGATGCCGGCCTCGGCGACGAGCGTCCGGAGCCGATCGCGGGCCTCGGCGGGCGTTCCGGCGACGCCGAGATCGGCGAGCATCTCGTCGGTGACGGCGCTTGCGGCCGCGTTCTTCTCGCCGTCGCGCCACGTCTCGGCGATCCGGTCCGCCTCGTCCGGGAACTCGGTCGCGACCGCTCTGCGATACCCCTCGCCGCTCCCGACGTAGTACGCGACGTGTCGTCGCAGCGTGTCGCGGGCCTCGGTCGGGTCCGCGCTGACCGCCGCGGGCACGTAGGGCGCGATCGTGATGTCGTTCGGATCGCGGTCGCGTTCCCGCGCGGCCGTCGCGACCTCCTCGAAAGCGTCCTCGAGCCGCGAAAACGGGATATTGTGCGGAATCCAGCCGTCACAGAGCCGGCCGACGACGCGGCGATTCGCCGGCCCGAGACCGGCGTGGTAGATCGGCACCGAGGCCTCGATCGACGGGAACGCCGACGCCGCGAGCAGTTCGCCGTCGTAGTCGACCGGCTCGCCGGTTCCCGCGGTGAACTCGCGCACCAGTTCGATCGTCTCGTGAGCGCGTCGCACCGGCCGGTCGAACGCCATCCCGTGGAGGTCCTCGACCGCCGCGGCCGTGCTCGTGCCGAGGCCGAGCGTGAACCGCCCGTCGGACGCGTCCTCGAGCGAGGCCGCCGTCATCGCGAGGACGGCCGGCGACCGGGAGTAGACGTTCAGGATCGCGGTCCCGATGTCGATCGCCTCGGTCCGACAAGCCATTTCGGTGGCCTGGACGACGCCGCTGGCACCCCAGAGTTCGCCGACCCAGACCGCGTCGTACCCCTTCGCTTCGGCGCGAACGGCGACATCCGCGAGATCCACGTCGCCGAAGGCCGTGACCATGAGTCCAACGTCCATGCGCCTCCCGTCGTGCTCCAGTGACAAAAACCGACGCCCCGGTCCGGTCATTGAACTCGGCCGACTGCCGGCTGCGCACGCCCCTTCGCCCCGTCACTCGCGTTCGGCGTCCGTCTCGAGGGCGGTCCGAATCGCCGGCGGTGATGGCTGCGCCCGCGCTCACGCCTCGCGACCGTCGAAGACGACCTCGCCATCGACAAGCGTCATCGCGACGTCGATCTCGTCGATCCGGTCCGAGCGCTCCCACGGCGACGCCTCGAGCACGACCAGATCGGCGTGCTTGCCGGTCTCGATCGTCCCGAGTCGGTCGTCGTCGAAGCCGGCGACGGCTGCACCCCGCGTGTACGCTCGCAGCGCCTCGGTGACTGAGAGCTGCTGTCGGTCCGTCGGCGCGTTCACTGCGTGGTGGACTCCCAACAGCGGGTCCAACGGCATGCAGTCCGAGCCGAACGCGAGGGGGACGCCCGCATCGAGCACCCGACGGAACCGGTTCGTCCGCTCGCGCCGTTCCGTGCCGAGACACCGGTCGTAGAGCCCGCCCTCGGCTGCCCAGCGGTGGAAGTTCGGCTGCATCGAGGCGACGATCCCCGTCTCGGCCATGCGCTCAAGGTGGTTGTCGGTCGCCAGCTCCGCGTGCTCGATCCGGTGGCGCGAGCCGCCGGGATCGGCGGTCGACTCGAGGATCGACAGCGTCTCCTCGATCGCTTCGTCGCCGATGGCGTGGACACAGACCTGATACCCCTCGCCGTCGGCACGGTCGACGAGGGCGGACAGCGCCTCGGGGTCGACGACCCACTGCCCGCGATCGCCGTCGGCTGCGGGCGCGTCGTCTCCGCGACCGGGGTCGTGGGTATCGTCCCGGTCTCCGTCTTCGTCCGCGTACGGCTCCCGAAGCCGCGCCGTTCGACTCCCGAAACTCCCGTCCGAGAAGGACTTGATCGCCCCGGCCCGGACCCGTTCGCCGCCGTCGTTCGTCCCGACGCCGACATCGATGAGTTCCTCGAGGTGGTCGCTCCAGTAGTCGATCCGAACGCGCAGGGGAAGGGCACCGTCGGCGGCCATCTCGCGGTAGGTCCGCGGGGCGACCGAGCCCCGAACCTTGTCGTGGACGCCGGTGACGCCGCGTTCGACCGCGTACTCCGTCGCGGCCGCGAGCACTGTCCGCATCTCCTCGCCGTCGGCCGTGAGCCGCGTTCTGACCGCCTCGGCGGCGTCCTCGACAGCGACACCGGTCGGCTCGTCGCCCTCGGTTCGGAGGTCGGCGTCGGGCAGGTCGTCGGCGAGGCGCTCGAGCGCGACCGCGTTCAGCGAGGCGGTGTGCAGATCGACCCGCATCGCGACGACCGGCCGATCCTCGCTGACGCGGTCGAGGTCCGCCCGCGTCAGCGGAGTCGACCGCGCGTCGGGCCACTCGCTTTCGTCGTAGCCGAATCCGAGGACCCACTCGCGGTCCGGGTCCCGCTCGGCCTGCTCGCGGAGCAGTCGAACACACTCGTCGGGGCTGTCGGCGTCCGAGAGGTCGGCGTGGACGAGGTGTTGTCCCAGTTGCTCCATGTGGGTGTGTGCGTCGATGAATCCCGGGAGGACGACCCGCCCACCGCAGTCGATCACGTCGGTTTCGACGCCAGCGAGGAACGTGAGCTCGGACGTGCTCCCGACCCGGACGATCTCGCCGTCACGGATCGCGACTGCGTCGGCGACGGTATCGGGCTCGGTGAGAGTGTGAATCTCCGCGTCGACCAGCAGGCGATCAGCGGCCGCAGTCATGCGAGAGTGCCCACGGGCGAGTGACAAAACAGTTCCGTCACCGGTTCCGTCGCACGGATCACGCACCGTCGGAGGCAGTAGGGATCGCCAAACATTCACTCGAGCGCGTACGGCGGGCTTACGGCCCTCGCTCGAGCGCAAGGTTGACTTGGCCGTCCGTTGACCGGGCCGTATGATCGATCGCGAAGGCCGCGTCATCTTCGGTTCGCTTCTCCTGGTCGTCCTGTCGCTCGCCGGGTCGATCGCCGTGGAGCGCCAGTTCGGAGTCGGGATCTGGGACCGACCATTCCTCGCGTTCCTCCTGTTCGCCGGCGTCACCGTGGCGGTGCCGCAGTTGTACCTTGCAGCCACTGACGACAACGAGGGTCGGTTCCGGAGCAGGGTCCGGTTCGCTGCGGTCGCGACGGCGACGCTCGCGATCGTGTTCGCCGCCGATGCGGACGGGGGCCGCCATCTGGTGATCGCCCTGCTCGGAACCGGCTCGATCGTCGCGCTCGTCTGTTACGAGGTGGTGGCGGACTATCGCACGCCGAGCGACGACTCCGTGACGGGAGTTCCGTAACCGCGGCGATGCCGTCGCCGTGACCGTGCGCTTTCCGTGGCAATCAGCAACTGTTAGGACCCACCACCCTCTTGGCCCATCCATGACCGACCCCGAGGACCTCGCCGAGCGGGTACGCGAGGGCGACCTTCGCATTCACGAACTCGAGGAGCACGCCGACTACGACACCGCAGCCCACGCGCGCCGGTTGCTCGTCGAACGCGAGACGGGAACCGAACTCGAGGCGATCGGCGACTACGCGTTCCCCGCCGAGGAGGCGGACCCGAACATCGAGAACATGATCGGCGCGGCGCAGGTGCCGATGGGTGTCGTTGGGCCGGTCCCCGTGTCCGGCGGCGCGGCCGACGGCGAGCACTACCTGCCGCTCGCGACGACCGAGGGCGCGCTGCTGGCGTCGGTCAACCGCGGCCTCGGCGTGATCCGGTCGGCCGGCGGTGCGGACGCGCGCGTGACGAAACACGGGATGACTCGAGCGCCGGTCTTTCGGGTGGCGGGCGTCACCGAGGCCGCCGAGACGGTCGAGTGGGTCGAAAACAATTTCGAGGCACTCCGGACGGCCGCCGAATCGACGACCAGCCACGGCGAACTGCTCGATATCGAGCCCTACGTGGTCGGCGACTCCGTCTACCTGCGCTTCGCCTACGACACCAAGGACGCGATGGGCATGAACATGGCCACGATCGCCACCGGCGAGGCCTGCGAACGCGTCGAGAGTGAGACACCCGCCTCCCTGGTCGCGCTCTCTGGGAACCTCTGTTCGGACAAGAAACCGGCCGCCATCAACGCCGTCGAGGGACGGGGTCGCTCCGTGACTGCCGATGCCCTGATCCCCGGCGACCTCGTCGAGGATCGCCTCCACACGACCGCCGACGCCATCGCCGAGGCCAACACGCGAAAGAACCTGATCGGCAGCGCCAAAGCGGGCAGCCTGGGATTCAACGCGCACGCCGCCAACGTCGTCGGCGCGGCCTTCCTCGCGACCGGCCAGGACGAGGCCCAGGTCGTCGAAGCGGCGAACACGATCACGACCATGGACGCCCGCGAGCGCGAGGACGGCACCACCGACCTCTACGCCAGCGTCTCGCTGGCCTCGCTCGAGGTCGGAACCGTCGGCGGCGGCACGAAACTCCCAACCCAGGCCGAGGCGCTCGAGGTTCTCGGCCTCCGGGGCGGCGGCGATCCGCCGGGCTCGAACGCCGACGCGCTCGCCGAGATCATCGCCGTCGGCGCGCTCGCCGGCGAACTCTCCCTGCTCGGCGCGCTCTCTTCGCGACACCTCGCGAGCGCACACGAGGATCTGGGCCGGTAACCGCGGCAATTCCGTGTCGGAGACGGCACATTGCGTTCGGGTGCTCTTAGTAGCCCCCATCCAGTCCGCCGCATCCGCACGACGTCTCGTCGGTGAGAACCAGTCCGACGGAACCGAAGCCGGTTAGCGCTCCGCTGTCGACTCTCCGGACCCGTTGTCGCGGCGTCGCCTCGTTCTGATCGCGATGTACCCGCCCGACAGGACCAGCAGTCCCAATCCGAGCGCGACGTGGGCCGCCGTCGATCCGAGCAAGACGAGGAGCCACCCGACGGCACCGCCCCCGTGTCCGAGCGTGAGATCGTACTGCCCGACGCTCGCGTGGATCGCCGCGAGAGCGGCGAACGTAGCCGCGAGAACCCACGTCGCCCCGACGACGGCGTCGATGCCGACGACCGTCTCGCTGACGACCCGGCCGTAGACGAGCACCCCGATCGCGACCACCAGTCCCGCGCCGACGACGGGTGCCTGGAGGTCGACGGTTTCTGCCATACCCGACGGACCCGCCGTGACCGGATAGCCGTGGCGATCCGCCGCCGGTGACCTACAACAGCCGGTATCGTCCGCGACTCTCGCTGACGACCCCGCGCCGCGTCAGCTTCTCGAGCACCTCCCTTGCGTCTTCGGCCGAGACGCCGCGTTCGCGGGCGTACTCGGCGACCTCGTCTCCCGTCGGCTCCTCGAGCGCTTCGAGGGCTCCCTCGACGATCTCCCGTTTGCTCCCGCTGCGACTCGGCCCACGCGGGTCGTGGTCGCCGGCTGCGTCGACCTCATCGACGTCCACGCCGGCTGCCGCGAGATACTCGTCGTCGTCGACGACGCCGTCGGCGACTTCCGCCTCGAGGGCGGCGAAGGAGTCCAGTTCGGCGAAGGCCTCCCCCTCGCCCTGGCGGGTGGCGAGCATCGAGGCGCGAACGTCGCGGGCGTGGGCGGCGTCGTCGGTCTCGACGAACTTCTTGCGCTTTTCGTAGGCTCGGCGCGAGCCACAGCGGGGACACTGGGTCGTCTCGGAGCGTCCCTCGATGATCCAGAGGTTCGAACACTCGCTACAGCCGACGACGGCGTACATGTCTCGCCGTGCGCGTTCGACCCTGTTTAATCGCTCGGAGTGGCGGCAAGTGACAACGTTTCTGTATGCGCCCTCCAGGGGGTGTCCCCTGAGCGACGACGCGGACGGCGATCGATACTGGACCGCGGTCGCGGCCCGCGCGATCGCCCGGCACGGCTCGGTACCGAACGGACTGGTGATCGCCGACGTGCTTCGGCGGCAGCCGACACCGGCCGATCTCATGTCCCTCGCCGATGCGGCGGCACTGCTCTCGTACAGTCCGCCGCCGGACGAGTCGCGGCACCGATCCTCCTCCAACCGCGGCCTCAGTCACACGCTCGAGACGATCACCGATCGGCACGGAACAATGTGTGCTATCGTCGTGTCGCCGCTATGGAACGGGCTTCACTCGAGGAAGCCCCTTATTCCGAGTCCGGTCGCGGGGCACTTAGCGGGTCCGTGAGCAGTCCTTACCACTCACAAATACCATGGGATTATACGTTCGACTTCGAAAGAGGGACCGATGGCAACCGAGTCACGGCCGTCGGACTCGTGGGGTATCGGACGGATCGGATCGTTTCTCGAGCGACTGGGGCCGACGTGGCTCGCCGGCGCGATCGCGGCGGGGCCGGCGACCATGGCCAGTCTGCTGGTCGCGGGCGCGAGCTTCGGCTACGCCTTACTGTGGGTGGTCGTCCTCTCGGCCGTCCTCGGTACCGTCGGGCAGTATCTCTCGATGCGGCTGGGGCTGCTCACCGAAGCGGGAATCGTCACGGTCGTCGAACGCCACCTCGGCTCGCGGTGGGCCTGGGTGCTCGTGATCGATGTCGTATTGGCTGCGGGGTTAGCACAGTTCGTGATTATGAAGACGCTCGCGAGCGTGACTGCGACAATCGTCGCTCGTGCGGGCGTCGGTATCGCTGCCTTGACCGACCCGCGACTCTGGGGCGTCGTCTGGGCGCTGGTGCTGGCCGCGGGGCTCGCGGGGGGCGGCTATCGCGTCGCGGAGGTCGGCGCGAAGGTCCTCGTCTCGGTCGTCGTCGTCGCGTTCGTCGCCTCAGCGTTCGTCGTCCCGATCGACCCGGCTGCGGCGGCGAGCGGGCTGCGACCCACGATTCCGGCCGGCGTCGACGGGGCGCTCGTCGCCGCGGGCATCCTCGGCGGCGCGGTCCACATCACGCTGTTGACGATGCAAAGCTACACGATGCGCGCCCGCGGCTGGACGCGCAGCGAGACCGACATCGCGACGTTCGACGTCATCAGTTCGATGCTCATCGCCTTCGGCGTCTTCAGCCTCGGCGTCTTCCTCGTCGCGGCGAGTGTCCTCCCGTCGGCCGGCGTCGATCCAGCGACGATCGACGGCATCGGAGCCGCACAGACGCTCGGTCCGATCGCGGGCGAGTACGCCACGTGGCTGTTTTTCGCCGGACTGTTGGGCGCGGCGGTTTCGACGCTCGGGGGCAACACGATCGTGCCACCGTACCTGCTCGCCGACAAGTTCGGCTGGAACCGGTCCGTCGGCGATCCTCGCTCCCGGGCCACGATCGTCGTCGTCGCGCTCGCCTCGGCGATCGGCCCGTTTCTCGGCGGGACGTTCTTCCAACTCCTCGTCCTTACGCTCGCGTTCGGACTCGTCGGGACGCCCTTCGCTATCGCGGTGCTCCTCGTCCTGTTGAACGACCCCACCGTCGTCCCCGAGACGAACTCGGTGCCGGCCAACGTCGGCGGCCTCGCGCTCTTCGCCGTCGCCACCGTCCTCGCCGTCGAGTTCGTCCTCGCGGAACTCGAGACGGTCACCGAGCCGCTTTCGGCGTTCGTCGTCGCCTTCGCGGCGGCGATGGCACTGGCGATCCTCGGCGTCGCCGGGCGCTACGGCCGCGATCGGATCGCCGCTCGCTGAACCGGGTCGCACGTCGGTCGCGTTCGCGACCCCGAGATCAGCCCAGAACGGCGGTAGTCACCGCGAAGAAGACGAGCACGCCGCCGGCAGTAACGGCGGCCGAGACCGTCAGCGGGAGGAGAACCCGCGCGGCCGTCCGCACCGTCTCCGTCGCCGATCCGACCGCGGTTGCGGGACCCTGACCGTCTCGTTCCATACCAGCCACGCCCACATCTTGGCCCTTGAAATTCAGTCAGACGGCTGACAGACGCCGCTGCGATTGCAGCCGCGTCCGTCTCCGTGTGGTACTCGAGCGGCCGGCCCGAACCCGTTTTTCGGACAATCGTGCCCTCAGTCGATCGCCTTCCGCATCTCGACGTGTGGGATCCCGGCTTCCGCGAACGCCTCGCCGTGGCGCTCGTACCCAAGGCTCCGATAGAAGCCGGCAGCCTGGGTCTGCGAGTGGAGTTTCAGCGCCGTGAATCCTGCATCGATGGCCCGCCGCTCGAGCGCGTCCATCAGCGCGCGGCCGACGCCGTCCTCCCGGTGGGACGCGAGGACAGCGACGCGTTCGACTTTTCCCACGCCCGCCTCGGACTCGCGCAGTCGTGCCGCGCCGATCGGTTCCGTCCCGTCGTACGCGACGAAGTGGACGGCGGTCTCGTCGTGATCGTCGTACTCCAGTTCTTCGTCGACGCCCTGCTCCTCGACGAACACCGTCCGTCGGACCGCAAAGGCGTCGTCGCGCTCGCGATCGGTCTCGGCGGCTCGAACCTCGAGATCGTCCATCGAACGGGCGTACGGCCGCTGATAACGAGTGCGTTACGACACGCGCCGCTCGAAGCGTGACTCGCCGTTTGCCGGACACGTCGGAAAGAGAATCGGGAGAGTAGAACGCTTTCGAGACCCCCCCTCGGGAGGTTCTCGAGTGCGTCAGAACGCGTCACGTTCTGACTGTCCGAACCGTCGGCGGACGCCGGCGGTTCGATGTGTGTGTGCGGCGTCGCCGCAAGCGGACGAGACCCTCTCTACGAGAGCTTCTCGATGTTCTTGACGACTTCGTCGGCGTACTCGCTGGTGGCGAGCTTCTCGGCGTCTTCGAGGTTCCGCTCGAGATCGTAGGTGACCTTGCCGGCGGAGATGGTCTCCTCGACGGCGTCGCGGACGAGGTCGGCGGCGTCGTCCCAGCCGATGTAGTCGAGCATCATGCGGCCCGAGAGGATCATCGCGGTCGGGTTGACCTTGTCCTGACCCTCGTACTTGGGCGCGGAGCCGTGGACGGGTTCGGCCAGCAGGAGGCCGTCGCCGAAGTTCGAACCGGGGGCGATGCCGAGGCCGCCGATCTGTGCGCCGGCGGCGTCGGACATGTAGTCCCCGTTGAGGTTCATCGTCGCGATGACGTCGTAGTTGTCAGTACGGGTCAGGAGCTGTTGGAGCATGTTGTCGGCGATGCGGTCGTTGACGACGACCGCGTCCTCGGGCGCTTCGCCGTCGCGCTCCTCCCAGAGGGTGTCCTCGGTGATGACTTCGTCGCCGTACTCCTCTTCGGCGACCTCGTAGCCCCAGTCGCGGAACTGGCCCTCGGTGAACTTCATGATGTTGCCCTTGTGGACCAGCGTGACCGAGTCCCGGTCGTGCTCCAAGGCGTAGTCGATGGCGCGGCGGACGAGTCGCTTCGTCCCGAACTCCGTGATCGGCTTGACGCCGATGCCGACGGGGCCGTCGTGGATGGTGCTGTCGAAGCCCATGTCCTCCTCGACGAACTCCTTGACTTCCGCGACTTCGTCGGTGCCTTCTTCCCACTCGATGCCGGCGTAGACGTCTTCCGTGTTCTCACGGAAGGTAACCATGTCCATCTGTTCCGGCTCGGAGACGGGCGACGGGACGCCGTCGAGGTAGTAGGTCGGGCGGACGTTCGCGTAGAGGTCGAGTTTCTTCCGCAGGGCGACGTTCAGCGAGCGGAAGCCGGCACCGACAGGTGTCGTCAGCGGACCCTTGATCGCGACGCGGTGGTCCTTGATCGCCTCGACGGTCTCGTCGGGCAGGTTCTCGTCATATTTCTCGCGAGCGGACTCGCCGGCGTAGAGACGCATCCAGTTGATGTCGCGACCGGTCGCCTCCGCGGCGGCCTCCAAGACCTTCTGTGCGGCGGGACCGACGTCGCTCCCGACACCGTCCCCGTAGATAATCGGAATGATCGGGTTGTCAGGAACCTCGAGTTCGTCCTCGGTTCCCTCTTTCAGCGTGATCCGTTCCCCGTCCTCGGGGACCTCGATCTTGTCGTAGCTCATTTCGTCTGTACGGTTCTTCGACGGCGGTAAAAGGTCTCCCATTTCCATCGCGGGCCGGCAAAAGTTGAACGATTCCCTGCCCTTCTTGAGTGGTTCACCGACCCGAAAACGCCCGTGTTGGCGGAAACGTCTTGCCGGGGTATGGCGGCCCTCGATACCCCCATCAAATGACGGGCATACGCACACGAAACCGGGACGGCCGTCCGCGCCTGTCGTTCGCACTCCCGCTCGACGACGCGGTTGGCGGACCGGTCTCCACGTGGCCGCCACCACGAACCGACGTCCGCCCGTCGGGTGCGTCGTTCGTACCCTCGGTCTCGCGGTGGTGTCACGGGACTCGAGTCGATACCGGCCACGTTCGACGTGGCTCGATGGCGTCTCTCACGCCACTCGGCTCCAGGCACGCGGTGGGGATAACCCGTCGCGACCGTTTCACGGACTTCGGCGGCATTACGGGTCGTTTCCTTCCCGAACGGTTGGATCAGGGAACCGTTCAGTCGCCGCGTGAGGGATGCCACCGTCGCCTGAGACCGATTGTTCGACGATCGTCGTGAGGAACATTTATTATTGACGTATCCGTGGACCGAACCATGCTTCGAGCGCCGCAGTACGCCTCGAGTCGGTGTCCGCGTTGTGACGTGACGCTGTCGAACGTGCAAGGGGTCGTCGCCTGCCCGGCGTGTAACTGGGTCGATGGGGAGCCGACGATCCGCTGAGACGGCTGCGAGTCGTCCCCAGCGTTCGTCGGAGAGACGGAACCTCTTTTTGTCGACCCATCCAACCCCGAGATATGGCCGAATCCGAGGTGGACCTCGAGTCCGAGCAGTACGAAAAGCACCGCGAAGCGGGGGCGATCCTCGCGCAGGTACGTGAAGAGACCGCCGAGCGCGTCGAGGTCGGTGCGAGCCACCTCGAGGTCGCCGAGTGGGCGGAAGACCGAATCCGGGAACTCGGCGGGCAGCCCGCGTTCCCCGTCAACATTTCCGTCGACGAGGAAGCAGCCCACGCGACGCCGTCGATCGACGACGAGACGACCTTCGGCGAGGAGATGATCAACCTCGATATCGGCGTCCACGTCGACGGCTGGCTGGCCGACACCGCCGTCACCGTCGACCTCTCGGGGAACCCCGAGCTCGCGGAGGCCTCCGAGCAGGCCCTCGAGGCCGCGCTCGACATCATCGAGCCCGGTATCGAGACCAGCGAGATCGGGGCCGAGATCGAGGACGTCATCGACGGCTACGGCTACAACCCCGTCGTCAACCTCACCGGCCACGGGCTGGGTCACTGGGAACAACACACCTCGCCGAACATCCCGAACCGCGCCGTCTCGCAGGGGACCACGCTGGAAGTCGGCGACGTCGTCGCGATCGAGCCGTTCGCGACCGACGGCGGCGGCAAGGTCACTGAGGGTGCGAGCGAGGAGATCTTCTCGCTCGAGCGCGAGGGCACGATCCGAAACCGGCAGGCCCGCCAGGCCCTCGAGCAGATCACCGACGAGTTCCGGACGCTGCCGTTCGCGACGCGATGGCTCGAGACGGACCGCCCCGAAATGGCGCTGCGCCGACTCAAGCGCAACGATATCGTCCACAGCTATCCGGTGCTCAAGGAGGACGACGGCTCCCTCGTCAGCCAGAAAGAGCACACGCTCATCATCACCGATGACGGCTGCGAAGTGACGACCGAGCGGTGACCGACTTCCTGAGGTAACGACAGCGACTCACACTCGCCGCGGCCGTCGGTAGGTTACAGGCCATCCGTGTCGGCATCGTCCGTCGGTGGCCACCGCTATCGTCGTCTTCGACCGTAACGAGGCCAGGAGAGAGTCAGAAATGACGCGACGCCCACCCGCGATCCCGTCGGTTATTGCCGTTTCGGAGCGCTGTAGAGAGCGGTCGTGAATGTGGTACTCCTATTCATGGGCTTCCACACTCAGTCACACCACGGGAGCCCGCAATCGACGAGCGACCGATCCGGCGGGCTCCGACCTGGAACAGGCCCGAATAGCGTCCTCGTCTGCCCACCACTCGTTACGCGTTGTTCATCCGCTGGCTCGAGCGGTTCCCACACCGCTGGCACTCGCTCACGCGGTACGGCTCGCGTGAGAACTGTGCGTTTTCTTGCTTGAGGCTTTCAGTTCTGATCTGGACGGACACCTCGTGGAGCGTTTCTAAGCCACACTCCTCGCAGTGTTCGGTCATCCCGTTGACGGAGTCATCAGTCGTTGCCATTACCGGATTACTTGCGGTAGCCCTATCTTAAACCCACGCTTCATTTTGAGCCGTGAGCCATCAAAACCGCATGAGGGCGGCGACTTCATTTCGAGATCGTCTGAGAGCGTTCGATACCGTTTAGATCCGGTTTTCGTGGCTTTATAGGGAAATTATGAGTCACTATTGCATGGATTTACCGACGAATTACTGGTTCGTTCCGGACCGAGTCGGCGGACTGAAACGCTTTAGGGGCACCTCGAGTGGTATCGAACATGGAACAGGTGTTCGCACCGTGGCGAATCGAGTGGGTCAGACGCGACGAACCAAACCCCGATATCGAGGAGTGTGTCTTCTGTGAACTCCCCGATCTGGGCGACGATCGGGAGAACTTGCTCGTCGCCCGAAGCGAACACGCGTTCGTCATGCTGAACAACTATCCGTACAACCCGGGACACCTGATGGTGATCCCGCACAGCCATACCGGCGAATACGCGGCTCTCGCGGAGGATGTCCTGCTCGATCATGCCTGCTTGAAACAGCGGACGTTCGACGCACTCGAGGCTGCCCTCGACCCGGACGGTTTCAACGCCGGCTTGAACCTCGGTCATGGGGCCGGTGGCTCGATCGACGACCACCTCCACACACACGTCGTGCCGCGGTGGGAGGGCGACACCAATTTCATGCCCGTGCTCAGCGACACGACGGTGATCGTCGAGGCGCTCGAGGCGACCTACGAACACGTCCACGATGCGTTCGCCGCACAGGAGGGGACGACGGTCCCCAGTGAGGGCGGTGCCGTCGTCGTCGAGTAACGGCACCGCCCGCGCGAGGGCGATCCCTGGCCCCGACAGTGGGGGACTCGCTCGAGCGCCGCTGGACGGATGGATCGGTCCCGTATCGCCACAGCCACACTGCGGGCCGGTCGACGGGATACTTGTGTTGATACTCACCATGTGTTGGATTGGCATGGATACGGGATAGTTCACACCGAGGCCGTCCCGATCACTGACCTCTCCGATGTCGACAGGGTGTCGCCGGCCCTCCGTTTCCGCGCGCTCGACGACTTCTTCGATACCGACGCGGTCACTCTCAACCGTTGGGACTTCGAGCCCGGCGAGGAGATCCACTACCACGCGCATGCCACACAGGAGCAGTCGTACTACGTCCTCGAGGGCGAGTTCTCGCTGAAACTCGGCCGCTCTGGGGAGGAAGCGTCCATCGCCGCCGGCTCGGGACGTTCTGGATCGCCAAGCCGGCAGTCGGCCACGGCCACCGCAACGTCGGCGACGGGGAGGGTCGTGCTCGCCGTCGGCGCGCCCGCGGTCGACGATCTCGGGCTCGATCCGCACGAACTCGAGGATGACGGCGACGACCGGCCACCGCGAGCCGGCGCGCCGTCAGGCGTAGTTCGAGTCGAGATAGTCGAGTATCCGCGTGGATTCGGCCATCGTCACGCCCCGATCGTCGTCGACGATGATCGGCACCTGTCGCTGACCGGATACTCGTTTGACCTCGTTTCGTTTCGAGTGCAGTCCCTCGACCCAGACGCTTTCGTAGTCGACGTCGAGTTCCTCGAGTCGATCCACGACGTGTTCACAGTACGGACAGCCCTCGAGACGGTAGAGCGTTACCATACCTCGCGGTACGGGTCGGGTCGTCAAAAGAATACGTTCCGATAATCCAGTACGCCTTCCTCGCGGACGACTGGCTCTCGACGCTTCCCGTCGCGGCCATCGAGGCCGCCGTCGCGGACCTGTAACGGGAGGCCTCGAGCCCGGGGAGCCCCGCGGTCAGGGCTCACAGTACAGCAGTCGCCCGTTGCACGTACACTCGATCCGGAGCGGCTCGTCGTAGGTCACCGAGACGTGATCCATGGCCCGGACGTAATGTCCGGGGGTTCCCGTCCGTGACCGCTCGTTGAGTTGTGAGAGCAGTCCAGCCTCGTGCAACTCCTCGACTTTCCTGTACGCCGTCGACTGGGGGAGATCGAGGGCCTCGGAGATGTCGCTCACCGTCGCCGGCTCTTCGGCGTATAGAAACACCGCTCGCGCGTCGTCGTCGCTGAGCAGGTCCATGATTCGGTGGGGGTCACACCCGAGTTCGCCGTCCCGGTCGATCCGCGGGCACCGACTCGGTTGATCGACTGTGTCGCCCATACGTCATAATTCGACCTCACCCTACTTTGCTATCGACCCCTGTTCCCGAGAACTGGGAGCCGCCGCGACCGGTCGAGTCACGAGACCGCGTCGCTATATCGGCTTTCCGAACGCGTACATCGTCTCGTGGGCCGTCACCTCGAGGTCGACGAAGTCGCCGGGCGCGATGCCGTAGTCGCTCGCGTTCTGGACGATGAGCTGTCGGTACGCGGAGTCGCGACACTTGACGGAGTCTGCGGTCCCCTCCTCGACGACGAGAACGTCCTCCCGGACCTCGCCGACCATGTCCGCGTAGGCATCTGCGACGAGGTCGCGTTTGACCGCGCTCATCTCCTTCGAGCGCTCCTTTTTCACCGTGCCGCCCAGCCCTTTCAGCTCGGCGGCGTCGGTTCCCGGTCGCTTCGAGAAACGAGTGACGTTGATCTTCTCCGGACGAGTCTCGCGGAGCAGTGCCATCGACTGCTCGTGGTCTCGCTCGGTCTCGGTCGGGAAGCCGACGATGAAGTCCGTCGACAGCGTCCAGTAGTCCAGGTAGTCGTCGAAGGTCTCGACGACCTCGACGTACTCCGCGACCTGATGCTGGCGGCGCATGTCGCCGAGCACGTCGTCGCTGCCCGACTGGACGGGCGCGTGCAGGAAGTCGTAGAGTTCGTCGTACTCGGCGAAGACGGCGGCCAACTCCTCGCGGATGCCGTGGACCCCCTTCGGGTTTGCCATCCCGACGCGGACCCGGAAGTCGCCATCGATCTCACAGATCTCCTCGAGCAGCCGGTGGAGTTTGCGGTTGCCCTCGTCCCAGCCGTAGACGCCGGTGTCCTGTCCGGTGATGCGGATCTCCTTCGCGCCGGCGTGGATCAGCGCGCGGGCCTTCTCGACGTTTTCCTCGATCGAGGGAGAGTCGATCTTGCCAGTGGCCTGCTTGGTGATACAGTACGAACAGTCTGACATACAGCCCCGCGCGATCGGGAGAATGCCGACGACGCCGTCGAGGATGGGTTCGGCGTCTGGCGTCGTCGTCGGACACTCGCCGTTGGTGACGGCTTCGGGAACCTCGTCCCAGTGGAGCACTTGGCCGTCGACGTCGGCTCGGTCGAACGCCTCACCTTGGGCGAGCGCCATACAGCCCGTGATGAAGAGATCGGCCGTCTCGTCGGCCAACTCCTCGGCCCGCCGAAGCATGTTGCGCTCGGTCTTCTCGACGACCGTGCAGGTGTTGAGGATGGCGACGTCGGCCTCCTCGGCCCCGTCGACCCGGTAGTGGCCCGCATCGCGGAGCCGGCGCTCGATCTCGCGGCTCTCCCCGCGATTCGACGTACAGCCGTAGGTTTCGATGTGATACCGGGCCATTCGCTTGAACCGTTCTCGGGGCTGGGAACGCAAAAACGCGACGGATCGGGGCCGTCGGCGAGCAGCCGGCGTGACAGCCCGCTCGTCCGCGTCGCCGTCGTCGGCCACTGCCTCGAGCGCCTCCGCGCCGACGGCGAGGACCCGGCGACCGGTCGGCGGCGGTCGCCCCGTCACAGCGTTCGTGATACCGATGGGTGTTGTCACATGGGGACTCCGAGCAGTCGCGCGAGGACGAGCACCGTAGCGATCGCCCCCAGCACCACGAACAGCGCGTTCTCGAGGTCCGGATCACCGGGCTCGATCGGCGTCGACCCGGCTTCGGGTGCGTGCTCGGCCGCGTCGGCCCCGCCGTCCGCCGTCCCCGGGCCGGAGAGGTCGATCGGGATGCGGTCGCGGCCGCCGTCCGACTCGTCGTCGACCGGCGGGCGGTCGGGCACACCCCACTCGTCGCTCGAGTCGCCGCCGGTAGACCCGTCTCCCGGTCCAGCGCTCGGCTCCGGCCCCGAGTGACCGTTCCGTCGGTCGTTTGTCGCGTCGCCGTTCCCGGGGGACTCGTCTGGCATACGCGGCCGTACTCGGCCCGGCGTCAAAAACCCGTGGTCCCATCGCGGCCCGCCATCCCGCGGACGGCTCAGAGCCGCTCGGTTCGGTCCCCGATCTCGCCGCCGTAGACGATGCCGCGCTCGGCGTCGATGGTGACGATCTCGCCGTCCTCGAGGTCCGCGATTTCCGCGTCGCTGATCATCGGCAACTCGAGTTCGCGCGCCACGAGCGCCGGGTAGCCGGTCATCCCTCGTTCGGCGTTGATGATGCCGCCGAGCCGGCTCGTGTCACCGGTGAACTCCGCGTCGAAATCGGCGGGGAGCGCGAGGATCGCGCCGTCGGGAACGCCCGAGAGGTCGCCGTCCGTCACGCGGACGACGGGGCCGGTCGACCGCCCCTCGACGACGACCTGGCCAGTCGTCAGGGTGTCCGCGGCGACGTGGACCTTCAGCATGTTCGTCGTGTTCGCCCCCTCGAGATCGGTCATCATGCCACAGAGGACGACGACGGTATCGCCGCTCTGGGCGACGCCGGCGTCCAGGGCCGCCTGCACGGCCTTCTCGACGACGGCGTCGGCACCCTGATCCGAGACGGGCGCGTACAGCGGCGTCACACCCCAGGTCAAGGCGAGCTGGCGGCGTACCGTCTGGCTGGGCGTCGAGGCGACGACCGGCACGCCCGGGCGGTACTTCGCCGTTTTCAGCGCCGTGTATCCGGACTCCGTCGCGGCGACGACCGCATCCGCGTCGATGTCCCGCGCCAGGAACCGCGCGGAGCGCGCCAGGGCGTCCGTCCGCGCGTCGCCCGACGCCGGCACCCGCTGCTCGAGCAACTCGGCGTACTCGTTCGAGCCTTCGACCTCGCGGACGATGCTATCCATCGCGTCGACGACCTCGATGGGGTGGTCGCCGACCGCGGTCTCGGCCGACAGCATGACCCCGTCGGTGCCGTCGAGGACCGCGTTAGCCACGTCGGACGCCTCCGCGCGCGTCGGCCGCCGGGCGTGGACCATCGAATCGAGCATCTCCGTCGCCGTGATGACCGGCCGTCCGGCCTCGCGACACTTCCGGATGATGCGCTTTTGGATCATCGGCACGTCTTCCATCGGACACTCGACGCCGAGGTCCCCGCGCGCGACCATCACGCCGTAGGCCGCGTCGATGATCTCGTCCAAGTTCTCGACCGCGCCGGCGCGCTCGATCTTCGCGATGATCGGGATGTCCGCGCCCTCCTCCTCCAATACTTCGCCGACCTCGTAGACGTCCTCGGCGTCCCGGACGAAACTCGCCGCGACGAAGTCGACTCCCTTCTCGGCCGCCAACTCGAGGTCCGCGCGGTCTTTCTCGGTGACGACGTCGAGGTCGAGTTCGACGCCGGGGACGTTGACGCCCTTGCGCCCGCTCAGTTCGCCGCCGGTGTCGACCCGCGCTCGAACCCCGTCGCCGTCGTGCTCGAGAACGGTCGTTTCGATCAGTCCGTCGTCGAGCAGGATGCGGTCCCCGGGTTCGACCGCGTCGATCGAGACCGAGAGTCCGACCGTCTCCGGCGTCGCCACCTCGCCCTCGACGAACCGGATCTCGGACCCGGTGTCCAGCGCCACCGTCTCTCCCTCCGGCAGCGGCGCGGTTCGGATCTCCGGCCCTTTCGTGTCGAGCATGATCGCGACGGGCTCCGTCCGCTCCTCGTCGACCGCTCGCACGCGATCGATCAGGTCGGCCCGGTCCTCGCGGCTGCCGTGGCTCGCGTTCAGCCGCGCGACTGACATGCCGGCCGCGGCGAGCTCTCGGATCGTCTCCCGATCACTCGACGCCGGCCCCAGCGTACAGACGATTTTCGCGTTTCTCATACCGGGAGCTAGCCCCAGCAGTGCCTAAAAGATGGTCACTTACTCGTGTCCGAGTACCTGTCTCGAGCCCCGCCGCCGATCCCGTCAGCTGCCACGTCAACCGTTTTCCGCGGCTCGCTCGTTCGACCCGCCATGCCCACTTACGCGACGCTCGTCGACCTCGCCGATCGGGACATCCAGAACGCACAGGACCTCGCGACCATCTGGGGCGATGTCCGGACGGAGTTCGAAGAACAGGGCGCGGACCTCCGGGACTCGTACGCCGCCCTCGGCGAACACGACTTCATCATCCTGTTCGAAACAGACGACACCGAGGCGGCCTTCAAGTCGGCGCTGACGCTCCACCGCCACGGTCTCGAGGGACAGACGATGCGGATCGTCGATACGGCCGACTTCTCGACCGTCGTCGACGAGATCTGAGCCATCGACTCCCGACCAGTACGCCACGGGTAACAGTCGCGGCGAGGCCGGCGAATAGTCCCGACCGACCGTCTAGTCCGGCGACTGCTCGAGCAGCCGGGTCACGCGCTCGCCGCTAACGACTTCGGGGATGATGACTTCGTCAGCGCCGGCCTCCTTCGCGACCGATTCGTACATCTCATCGCCGACACGGACGAGGGTTTCGGGTGTGTCGGTCGCCGCTCCGCTGACGACCGTGATCTGGATGTTGACGTTCGAGTCGTCGATCGCCGCGACGAGTTTCGTCGCACGATCGACACCTGCGGCCCGCAGCGTCTGGCTCTGTCTGGCGTCGCCCTCGACGAACAGATGCCCGTCCTCGCGGGCGCGTTTCGCGTTGTCCTCGTCGATCTCGATGACGACGACCGTACGACCCGCCTCGGCGAGTCGATTGGCGATCGTCCGCCCGAACATGCCGTAGCCACAGACGATAACGTGGTCCTCGCTGGTATCGATTCGTCGTTGCATCGTTGCTCGTGAGACCTCCGTTGGAATCCGTCCGCCGAACGTCTCGGTGACGACCGTCTCGCCGATCCACAGCCCCGAGAGGACGAGTCCGACCGTCACCACGATGGCGTAGACCTTCGTCGCCCGCTCGGGGCCGGCGTGGTCCTGAAAGTGCAACTCGATACTCGTCAGATCGAGCAGCCAGAACGCCGCCTCGAGGAGGCCGACACCGCCGAGGACCGAGAGCCCGACGACGCCGGCGACGACGACCGTGGCGAAACAGCCGATCGGAACCAGTGCGTGTCGCAGGATCGGGAGCCTTGCGAACTGGGAAACGATCCCTCGCTGCACACTCGTTTCTCGGTAGCAACTCGCATATATCTGTGCGTTAGCACAGCCGGTAGTCACGCCGCTCGACTGGTAACCGGCCTCCGAACGACGTCGGCGAGATATCGGCGATCAGGCCGCGGCTACTGGATCTTTTCGCCGAGTGCGGCGTCGCCGTGGGTCGTCAGCAGATCCGCATCGTCGCCCGCTGCGAGGATCATCCCGTTCGACTCCACGCCGAACAGCTCCGCAGGTTCCATGTTCGCAAGCAGCACACATCGCGTCCCCGGCAACTCGTCGAGGTCGTGGAGTTGCTTGATCCCCGCCACGACCTGACGGGTTTCGAAGCCGATATCCACCTCGAGGCGCGCAAGGTCGTCGGCACCCTCGATACCCTCGGCCGCTTCGATCCGCCCAACGCGGATGTCTAGGTCTTGGAAGTCCCCGAATCCGATCCGGTCCTCGAGCAGGGGCTCGAGATCTTCGGTGGCTGTCATGGCCGCGGCTTCGTCCCCGGTGGTGTCGTCGCTTTCGGTTTCCGTCCCCTCGTCGTCGGCCGCGGCGGTTGCGACGCGTTCCTCGAGTTTCGCCGTGAGTTCCGCGACGCGGTCGTCCTCGATCTTCTCGAAGAGTTCGCCCGGTTCGTCGAAGCTCCGCGGCGGGGCCTCGAGCGCGTCCTCGAGATGGGCGTCCGCGATCTCGCCGTCCTCGCCGATCTGTGCCCACAGTGCCTGGGCCTTGTCGGGGGTGATCGGCTCGAGCAGGACGGCGACGGCCTTGGCGATCTGGACGCAGTCGCGGATGACCTGTGCGGCTCGGTCGGGGTCGTCGTCGGTGAGCTTCCAGGGCTCGTTGCGCTGGATATACTCGTTGCCGAACTGGGCGAGCCGTGTCGCGGCCTGCCCCACTCCGCGCATGGAGTAATCGTTGACGCCCTCGCGTACCTCGTCGATGGCCGCCTCGATGCGCTCACGGACCTCCTCCGAGACGGTCGTCTCCGGCGTCCCCTCGTAGTTGCGGTAGGCAAAGAGCAGCGAACGGTACCAGAAGTTCCCCACCGTCCCGACGAGTTCGCCGTTAACCGTCTCCTGGAAGGCGTCCCAGGAGAAGTCGACGTCCTGCTGGAGTCCGCCGGTCGTCGTCAGGTAGTAGCGCAGCAGGTCCGGGTGGAATCCTTCGTCCAGGTACTCCTTCGCCCAGATCGCGCGGTTGCGGCTGGTCGAGAGCCCCTTCCCGTTGATCGTGATGAAGCCGGTCGCGGCGACCCCGCGGGGTTTGTTGTAGCCCGCCCCCTCGAGCATCGCCGGCCAGAAGATCGTGTGGTGTTGGATGATATCGCGGCCGATGATATGGACGATCTCGCCGTCGCCCTTCCAGACCTGTTCCCAGTCGAACGCGTCGGTTCCGTCGCGCTCGGCGTACTGCTTCGAACTCGCGATGTACTCGATCGGCGCGTCGACCCAGACGTAGAGGACGAGATCGTCGCCCGCGCTGTCGTCATCCCCGTGGGGATAGTCGATCCCCCAGTCCATGTCCCGCGTGATACACCAGTCCTGCAGGCCGTCCTCGATCCACTGGCGGGGCTGGTTGCGCGCGTTCGAGGTGCCCTCGAGCCCGTCCAAAAAGTCGGTGAGGAAATCGGCAAACGCCGAGACCTCGAAGAACTTGTGGGTGCGCTCGCGGTACTCGGCGGGATTGCCCGTGATCGTACTCGTCGGGTCCTCGACCTCGCCGGGCTCCAGGTGGCGCTGACAGCCCTCGTCGCACTCGTCGCCGCGGGCCTTCTCGCCGCAGTAGGGACAGGTTCCCTCGACGTAGCGGTCGGGCAGATACTGGTCGGCATCGGGATCGTAGGCGACCTGAATCTCCTTTTCGTAGATGTACCCTTCGTCGTCCAGTGTCCGGACGATCTCCTGGGTCAGTTCGGTGTTGGTCTCGTCGTGGGTGTGCCCATAGTTGTCGAAGTCGACGTTGAACTTCGGGAACGTCTCCTCGTACTGGTCGTGCCACTCCAGCGCGAAGTCTTCGGGATCGACGCCCTGCTGTTCGGCATTCACGGCGACCGGGGTACCGTGCATGTCCGACCCGCAGACGTAGATCGAGTCCTGCCCCAGCGTTTGGAGCGTCCGGTTGAACGCATCGGCACCGATGTACCCCCGCAGGTGACCAATGTGCAGGTCGCCGTTGGCGTAGGGCAACCCGCAGGTCACGACGGCGGGGTTCTCCGTCGGAAAGTCCTCGTGGCTCATGATGGTCACGTTGCGCTCGCGGGCGTAAAACCCGCCGGTTTCGATCGCTGCATGTGCTCCTCGGATCGCGTCTCGAGTGCTGGTTGTCGAACGATCCGAAGACGCGAATGCGGGCCTGATCTGAGAAGCTGCCGTCCCGACTCACGGATTCGACACGGCAGCGTGGGAAAGAGACGCCGTCACGCCAGCGACTCTGTCCGAGCAGAGTCGCGGACTGACGCTCCGAGACGACCGTCTTGATCGACACATCGTTCGTCGGGGGAGCGCGTTCGCGTCACCGTTGCCCGCTGTGATGTCCAGCTACTGCTGCGCACTGCCCACTCCTCCTCGAGCCAAGAGCGGACATTATTTTCATATGCCCAACGAAACAACTATTGCGACGAAGTCAGAAGATCAGCTATCAACAATGGGGTTTCGGTCATCGAGACGCTCTCGAACGGAAACTTCGTCTAACACGACGACCTCAATTAACTCGTCGAGTGTGCGAGAGTCCAAGTCACACTCTGCCGACGACATCGTGACCGCAAATCGGTCCTCGGAAGCGTCACGGGACACTGGCATGGACGCGCAGGAACGGGAAAATGCCCTCTCGGTTCGCCGGAGCACCGTCGCCGCTCATCGGGATGGGCCAGCCGGTGACACGGACACGCCTGAAAGCGTCCGGGATGTCATTTCTTCGCCGGGCCAGTCGCTGGATACGTCGATTCAGCGCGCGATGGAAGAACGGATGGGGGACCCGCTCGGGGACGTGCGGGTTCACACCGGGCCACAGGCGGCCAAGGCGTGTGAGGCAATCAACGCCCGTGCGTTTACCGTGGGGAATCACATCGCGTTCAATCACGGTGAGTACGATCCCGCCAGTCCGGACGGCCAGCACGTGCTCGCTCACGAACTCGCGCACGTCCGCCAGCAGACTGGTGGGGCGGTGTCGATGCTCCCCCAAGAGAATCTGGAGTTAGAGATCGATCCTGAGCCACAGTTAGAGCGCGACGCCGAGGAAACCGCACAGCGCGTGATGGAGGGTGGTGAGTTGGGCATTCAGCGAATGAAAGAGACGGAGGTGCACGTACAGCGGCTGGGGTTAGGTGTGTTCACTGGCTCGGGGACGAGCGAAGGGCCGATCGAGCAACTCCGGAGTCACGTCGAAGATGCCACAGCGGCGGGCGAGGAAAAAGTCGACGACTTGACGACCAAAACATACCGACTGACCAGAGACCAATTGCTGGACATGGTGGAGTCTGTCGAAACGCCGAAAGGACTAGCTGAATACCTCGAGCACCACGATATCGACGTTGCCAGTCGCATTCAGGACTCGGCGAGCAGTTCAGTCAAAGGTGCGACAAAAGGGTGGACAGTGGGATCAATGGCTGGCTCCCTTGCCGGCCCCGTCGGTGCCGTCGCCGGTGGTATCCTTGGTGTGCCGCTGGGAGCGTTCCTCACGACCAAATTCGGTGAGCAAACGGCCGGCAAAGTCCAGAACGTGATACGGAACGTACTCGGACTCAAAACCGACCAAGAGTTCGACCTTGAAACCAATACTGGTTCGGAGACCGTTGCTGGCCAAAGTAGGAGAACATAAATATGGATGCACAAATCACAGGGGAAACAGACAAACTATTAGGCCTGAGCATCATTGATAACAATGATGTTGAACATGTCCTCGATGTTCGAAAGTATGATGGTAAGATAACAGGTCACAAGCAAGATGGTTATCCAGATAAAGCAGCCAAGCGAACCCATAGCGAGGGAGAACATGTTGGTCACGCTCGCAAATACGCACAATACTACGTAGATCAAGAGACGGAGCACGACACGCTACCGTGGGATATCGACGCGGAGCGATTCGAGACGGTACGGCAGGCGCTGCAGGACCTTTCGATCGAGGACATCGAGACTTACTTCGGCGAGTTACTTGACCAGAGCTTGAGCCATTACGCGGACGACCCGGACGTCGACATCGGACATACCATACGTCCACAGTCGCTGCCTGCGGAGATGATCGGCAGTGACGATGCCGTGATGTACAAACAAGAGATCTACCTCGACGAGGACGACCGGATCGAGGCGACATCGGGTATCGGGATTATGTACTACGTNGTGACGATGCCGTGATGTACAAACAAGAGATCTACCTCGACGAGGACGACCGGATCGAGGCGACATCGGGTATCGGGATTATGTACTACGTTGCCAGGGGTGACCGAACGACAGTCTGGCACGGTGACGCGCCGGATCGAGAGCCGGATGCCAGGGTGGAGGTTTTTCCCGCGCCGCTGGTCGATCCCGCACCGTTTCGGGATTATCTCGNCGGTGACGCGCCGGATCGAGAGCCGGATGCCAGGGTGGAGGTTTTTCCCGCGCCGCTGGTCGATCCCGCACCGTTTCGGGATTATCTCGTGTACAACCTCCGGTGTCAGATTCGCGATTGCTATCTCATGATGGGCATAGAACCACCCGAAGCATACAAAGTGCTCGGGCACGGCCAGTACCGTTTCACCGGCAAATACGATAGCTTTGACCTGTATCCGCCGTACTACAATTTCGGTGCAGAGATACCCGGGTACAGTCACGAGTTCCGACCAGACCTGCCGATCACCTGGGACGAACTCGGGAGCATCGTCAGCTCAGAACGTGACCAGTCGCTGTTCGACCAAATCAAAGGGTCACTGTTCAGCAGGTGATCGCGATGAATTCCCGGGCTGCAGAGGTAGAGTCAGAAATAGGTGACTCCCCCAGTGCTGTCCAGATTCATACTGGCTCGCAGGCGATCAAGGCGTGCGAGGAACTGACGACCAAACCATACCGACTGACCAGAGACCAATTGCTGGACATGGTGGAGTCTGTCGAAACGCCGAAAGGACTAGCTGAATACCTCGAGCACCACGATATCGACGTTGCCAGTCGCATTCAGGACTCGGCGAGCAGTTCAGTCAAAGGTGCAACAAAAGGGTGGACAGTGGGATCGATGGCTGGCTCCCTTGCCGGCCCCGTCGGTACTGCCGTCGGCGGCCTTGTCGGTGTGCCGCTGGGGGCGTTCCTCACGACCAAATTCGGCGAGCAAACGGCAGGCAAAATTCAGAACGTGATACGGAACGTACTCGGACTCAAAACCGACCAAGAGTTCGATTCCGAGGACCTGACCAGCGAGGGTGACGATCCGCTGGAGGCTGAAAAGCAATGAAGGCGTCAATTTCCGCGGAGGATAGAGAATACGTGGGATTGGATGTAGTCGACAACAATGGGGAAACCCATGACCTAACACTGGAAAAAGAAGGTGGCGAGATCAAGTATCACGAACAGGACGCTTATCCAGACCATCCAGACGAGCGTACTCACAGCGAAGGAGAACACGTCAGTCACGCTCGCAAATACGCCCAGTACTACGTGGATCAAGAGACGGAGCATGACACGCTACCGTGGGACATCGATGCGGAGCGATTCGAGACGGTCCGACAGGCGTTGCAGGACCTTTCGATCGAGGACATCGAGACACACTTCGGTGAGTTACTCGAGCAGAGCCTGAGCCACTACGCGGACGACCCGGACGTCGACATCGGCAATACCACACGCCCGCAGTCGCTTCCAGCGGAGATGATCGGCGGTGACGATGCCGTGATGTACAAACAAGAGATCTACCTCGACGAGGACGACCGGATCGAGGCGACATCGGGTATCGGGATTATGTACTACNCGGTGACGCGCCGGATCGAGAGCCGGATGCCAGGGTGGAGGTTTTTCCCGCGCCGCTGGTCGATCCCGCACCGTTTCGGGATTATCTCGCGTACAACCTCCGGTGTCAGATTCGCGATTGCTATCTCATGATGGGCACAGAGCCACCCGAAGCGTACAAAGTGCTCGGGCACGGCCAATACCGCTTCACTGGCAAATACGATAGCTTTGATCTGTATCCGCCGTATTACGACTTCAGTGCAGAGATACCCGGGTACAGTCACGAGTTCCGACCCGATCTGCCGATCACCTGGGACGAACTCGGGAGCATCGTCAGCTCAGAACACGATCAGTCGCTGTTCGACCAAATCAAAGGGACACTGTTCAGTAGGTGAGCGCGATGGGCTCTCGGTCTGCATCGCGGAGGTAGAATCGGAAACGGGCGACTCCTCCAGTGCTGTCCAGATTCATACTGGGCCACAGATGACCAAGCCGTGTGAGACCATCACCGACCGTGCGTTTACGGTGGGGAATCACGTCGCGTTGAACCACGGTGAGTACGATCCCTCCAGTCCGGACGGCCAGCACGTGCTCGCTCGCGAACTCGGCCCGCCTTGATGCGGAGCCGGCCGTCCACCGAAGCCCGGGTCAGACGGTCTCCTTTCGCTTTAATCGTCGCTCGCGACAGGGACGCTCGCGCGCACCTCGAGCCGGTCCAAATCCCCGACGAAGGAGGCCAGCATCTCGCGGGTGACGTGGGGCATGCAGACGATCCGCAATTCGTCGGTCGCGGTCCGGGAGATCCGCCAGCCCTCCGCCCGCAAGGCGTCGAAGGTCGATCGCGGCACGTCGGCCGCCACCAGCGGCAGGGTTGGATCGGCGACCTCGTAGCCGCGTTTCTCGAGCGCGTCGGCGAGCCACTCGGCGTTGTTCTGCGAGCGGACGTACTGCCGGCGGTACCCCTCCGGCCACAACTCCTCCATCGCGGCGACGGCGCTGGCGACGCCCGCGCCCGATCGGGTGCCGGTCAGCGTCGCCTGGGACGTCGACTCGAGGTAGGGGGTATCGACGGCGAGTTCGTCGAGCAAGGCCGCATCGCGGACGAGCAGTCCGCCGGCGGGGACCGCGGCCTGCCCCATCTTGTGTGGATCGATCGCCATCGTATCGACTGCGGCGTGGTCGAAGTGCCAGTCGTAGTCGGTAAACGGGAGGACGAAGCCACCCCACGCGGCGTCGACGTGACACATCGCACCGACCGACCGCGCGATCTCTCCGAGTTCCGGAATCGGGTCGACCCGGCCGTACTCGGTGGTTCCCGCGACGCCGATCACCAACGCGGTGTCCTCGTCGACCGACGCGCGGACGGCCTCGAGATCGGCCCGCTGCCGGTCGTCGGTCGGGACGATCCGCAACTCGACGCCGAGCAGGTCGGCGGCCTTCCGGAAACTGAAGTGGCCGGACTCCGGCATGACGACGTTCGGCGTCCGGCCGTCGGCCCGTTCGCGGGCGATCCGGACGGCCTGAATGTTGGCCTCGGTGCCGCCGCTCGTAATATAGCCCGTCGGGTCGTCCAGCCCCGCGATTTCGCCTAACAGGGCGATCGCATCGTCCTCGAGCGCCGCGACGGTCGGATAGGTGCCGGGGTCGCCGGGGTTCGTCGCGAGAAACCGTTCGGCCGCGTCGCGCGCCGCCGGGTGGGGGTCCGTACACATCGAGGAGAGGACCCGGTCGAACGCTTGCGGCTCGATTTGCATATCACGTATGTAATCGGTCGTGGGTTTATTTGTTGTGTTTGGCGATGTTTTTCGCGGCCGGGCGTCGTCTCGCGTCGTCCAGCCGGTGTCCCGGACCGGTGCAATCGCGTCGAACGAACCCGTGTCGACCGCAGCCGGTTCGATCGGCGAGGCGAGACAGGAATCGTTTCATGACAATGTTAATAAAACGTCGACTTGAAACCCCCAGCAATGATTTCGATAGTCCCTCGAGCCGTCGAACACGGGGCCACCGCCGTCGGTGTGCTCACCTTGTTAGTGTTCGGATTCGCGCAGGGACGGGAAATCCAGCAGTACTCGCTCGATCTGCTCGTCGTTTCCGTACAGGTCGTCTTTCTCGATGCGCTGTCGTCGATGGCCGTGTTCACGTGCTTCGTGGCGGTCACCGGCCTGTTGCTGGTCCGCGAAGTATGGTCGTCGCGCGACGCCATCGAGCCGGTGACCGACGGGCCGCGGCTGACCGCCGTCGTCCCGGTGTACCGCGATCACGACGTGCTGGAGACGAGCGTCGAGAGCTTACGTGAGAGCGCGTACGACCCCCTCGAGATCGTCATTGTCGCCGAACCCAACGACGCGCCGACCCTCGATCGGGCCCGCGAACTCGCAAGCGCCTACGACCGCGTCGAGTGTCTGGTCAACGGGTCTCCGGGGTCGAAAGCGGGCGCGATCAACTACGCCGTTCGTGAGACCGATGCCGAGTATATCGCGGTCTTCGACGCCGACGAGTCGGTCACTCCCGCGTTCCTGCCGCGGGCGATGGGTGCGTTGCGCGGGGACGTAGACGTCTTCCAGGGCCGTCGGATTCCGCGGCCGAACGGCGTCATCGAGACGATCGCCTACTGCGAGCGGGTCGTCTTCCACGCGAGCTACAAGCTGGTCGAACTCTCCGGCTTCGCGAACTGCCGGAGTTCCTCAACGGTGCTAACCCGCGAGGCGTTCGACCGGGTGGGCGGCTACGACGACATGCTCACCGAGGACCTCGACTTCGCTCATAACTGCTACCGCGAGGGGCTGACCGTCAGACAGGCCCGCCAGTGTACGAACACGATGGAGGCACCACACACCCTGCGCGACCTCTGGGGACAGCGGAAACGCTGGCGCGTCGGGCAGATCGAGGTGCTCCATGCAACCGCCCTCGAGCTACTGAGCGGGGACCTCGATCGCCGCGGACTCGTCTCGATCGGCCGCATGTGCTCGAGCATGTTCGGATGCCTGTTTACGCTCGCGCTCACCTCGAAACTGCTCTTGTTGCTCGTCTTGGGCGTCGAATCGGCGTTTCTTGCCCTGGCAACGATCCTCGTCGCGACCATCGTCGGCGTCGCGTGGCGCGACGCCAGCGATGGCCGGATCGACGGCCTCCACTGGAGCGTGCTCCTTGCACCGCTGCTCTACCCCGCCTTCGGCGTCCTGACGCTCAAATCGCTGCTCGAGTACGGGCTCAGCTGGGACGGAACCTGGTACCACGTCGACAAAACGGGGTCGTAGCCGCGGGACCGACGGGGTCGCGAACTGACCGACCGCCGTCCGATGGAAAGCGTGCCTTCAAGTCCGCCGCTGCGCTACGGCCACGCATGAACCCAGGCGACCGCGTCCGCGTGGATCGCGCGGACCGCACGTACGAAGGCGTGTTGCTCCCCTCGAGCACGGACGACCAGCTCGTTGTGAAACTCGAGGGCGGGTACAACGTCGGCGTCGACCGGGACGGGGCCGACGTGGAGGTCCTCGCGGAGGACGTCTATCGGATCGACGGCACGGACGCCGCTGGCGGCGGCGAGGCCGACGCGAGTTCCGAAATCGAATTCGACGAGGACCTGCCGACGATTTCGCTGATCTCGACCGGCGGGACGATCGCGTCGACGGTCGACTACCGGACCGGCGCGGTGACGGCGCAGTTCGACGCTGAGGACGTGCTGCGGGCCGTCCCGGATCTGGCGGGCCGGGCGAACTACCGCGGTCGCGTCGTCGCGAACATCCTCTCGGAGAACATGGAACCGCCGATCTGGCAGGAGCTCGCCGACGCGGTCCACGAGGAGATCGAGGCCGGTGCCGACGGCGTCGTCGTCATGCACGGTACCGATACGATGCAGTATTCCGCGTCGGTGCTGTCGTTCATGCTCGAGACGCCGGTCCCGATCGTCTTCACCGGGTCCCAACGCTCTGCCGACCGGCCGTCTTCGGACAACGTCATGAACGCCGTCTCGGCCGTCGAGGCCGCCAAGAGCGACTGTGCGGAGGTGCTGGTCTGTATGCACGCCACCGAATCCGACGACGTCTGTGCCCTCCACCGGGGGACGCGCGTGCGAAAGAACCACACGTCTCGACGGGACGCCTTCGAGACCGTCGGCGCGGAGCCGCTGGGCGAGGTCGAGTACGAGACCGAGACGGTCAGGTTCCGGCGCGACTACCGACGGCGCGGCGACACCGCCCTCGAGCTTAGTCCCGACCTCGAGAGCGACGTGGAACTCCTCAAGTTCACGCCCGGGATGGACCCCGCGTTCCTCGATGTCGTCGACGGAAGCGAAGGGCTGGTCATCGAGGGGACCGGGCTCGGACACGTCCACACGGATCTCGTGTCGCGCATCGAGGAACTGATCGAGGACGGGACGACGGTCGTCATGACGAGTCAATGTCTCGAGGGCCGTGTCTGTGACCGCGTCTACGATACGGGGCGGGACCTGCTCGAGGCCGGCGTCGTCGAAGCCGGTGATACGCTGCCCGGGACGGCGAAAGTGAAGTTGATGTGGGCGCTTGCAAACAGCGAGAACGTCGCGGAGGCGATGGGGACCGCTCTGGCCGGCGAAATTCAGGAGCGGTCGGTCCCCTGGGAATAGGTCGCGTCCGTCCGGGTCCCGACCCTGGGATTGTTTCGCAGGCTGCGAAATTCTTTCCCGTCTGTCTACATCATATAGCATTGTCAACCGAATAATGACAACCAATGCAAATTTCGCGTCTCCGATCGAGATTCGCCGCGCGACTCCCGAGGACTACGAGGCCGTCGCCGAGTTCACGAGTGACATCTGGCCCGACCGGGGCGGCGACTACATCCCGCGGATCTACCACGACTGGCTCGAGGACGACCCCGGTCAGGGGAAGAAAACCTTCCTCGCGGAAGTCGACGGCGAGGCCGCGGGGATCGTCCAGGCGGTCATGCTCTCGCCCGACGAGGCCTGGTTCCAGGGAATGCGCGTCGCCGGCGAGTATCGCCGGCAAGGCGTGAGCCGCCGGCTGAACGAGGCGTCCTTCGAGTGGGCCCGCGAGCAGGGAGCGACCGTTGGCCGCGTCATGATCTTCTCGTGGAACGCGGCCTCGCTGGGCGCGGCGCGGACGGGCGGCTTCGAACCGAGCACCGAGTTCCGCTTTGCGAGTCCGGACCCCGATCGCAACGCGGAACTGCCCCACGGGTACGCCGTCTCCACCGATCCCGCGGCTGCATGGCGCTACTGGACCCACAGTGATGCCCGCTCGCATCTGTGTGGGCTGGGGCTGGCACCCGAGGAAACCTGGGCGATGCGGGAACTCACGCGGCCCGACTTCGAGCGTGTGGCCGACGAGACGGCCGTCTTCGCGGTCGAGAGCAGTGACGGACTGGCGGGCACGGCCGCTCGGATTCGGACCGTCGAACGGACGGCCGACGACGTGGTGAGTGACGGGCGAACGAAGACGCGAGCCGAATACGCCTTCAGCGCCTGGGATGACCTCGAGGCAGCGCGAGCGCTCTTCGCCGCGATCGCGCGAGATGCGGCCGACATCGATGCCGACGGGACGCGCGTATTACTCCCCGAAACGGCGCGGTTCGTCACCGATGCCGCCGCGACGGGGGCCGAACTCGCAGACGAGCCGGATATCGTGTTGTCGATCGACTTGGCGTCCTAGGGACGACGACTCGAGCCGGGATGGCCACTCCTGTCTCGAGCGTCAACCTGATCAGCCGCCGCTGACGGGTGGAAACAGCGCGAGCTCGTCGTCCGCTTCGAGTACCGTCTCCATTCCTTCCTCTTCGACCAGGACGTTCGTCCCGTTGCGAAGCACGTTGATCTGCGATCGCAACTCGCCGTCCTCGAGCACGCGGCCCTTGAGTTCGGGTGCCGCTTCGAGCAGCGCCTCGAGAGCATCCCCGACGGTGTCGCCGGCCGCGGCGTCGACGGTCACGTGTTTGTCGCCCGCACGTTCGGCGAGGTCGGCGAACAGTTTCCACTCCGTGGGCATACGTGGCGCTATCGGTGCCGACGGCAAGTAGCTACCGCTCCCGTGCCGGGTTACGGTCCCGCTCGGACGGTGAGTCGGAATCGCGGTCGAGGTCCGTGCGTTGCTCCGTCGTCTCGACCAGCGTCCGTTCCGTCACCCGGCGAAGTGCCTCCGGCCGGCCGAGCACGTAGGCCACATCGCCGGCGGCCAGTCGCAGGTCGCCGGCCGGCAGCGGCAACTGCTCGTCGCCGTCGCCCGCGGCGGTCTCGCGCTCGAGCGCGAGCACCAACACCGGCAGCGACTCGATCGGGACGTCCACGAGTGGATCGTCGGACTCGAGGGAGACGGTCGTGACCGTCTCGTCGGCCGCCCGGAGTAGTGAAACGAGGTCCCGCTCGGCGTCCGGACTGCCCGGCAGCGTCACGAGCCGATACCCCCGCTCGGGGTCGAGGTCGCGGGCGTCGTCGGCGTCGAGGGCGAGCGTCGCAGTGTCGTCGACGGTCGCACGCAGTTCGCCGCCGGCGATCCGCCTGGCAGTCCCATCCTCGTCGTCGCGCGTCCAGATCCGAACCGCGTCCCCCGGACTGGCGTCGGCCGCGGGGTCGCCAGCCAGCGCGACGGCGACGGTCCCCGGTGCGAGCGTCGGCCCGATCCCCGCCGGCCGGCTCCCGACCGCCAGGTAGTCCACCGTTCCGTCGGCGGTGAGATCGACATCGACGTGACCGATCCCGAAGTCGCGCTCGAGGCGGGCGATCAGCCGGTCGCGCAACTCCGCGACGGTGAGCCGGCGGGGGAAGAGCAGCGTTTGGCCCGCGAGGTCGGTTTTCACCGACTCGTCGACGGGATCGTAACCGTCTATATCGGCGATCTCAGCCGGCAGCTCGACCGTGACGACGCGGCCGGCCGAGCGAACGAGTTGTGTGACTTCGGTGATCGTCCGCGGGGTCGCGACCACGAACACGTCCAACGCGAGGTAGTCGCCGAGCCGTCGCCCCACGTCGGCCGCGATCGCGCTGGCGACGAACGCGGCGACGGTGTAGACGGCGGTGGTCGGCTCTGTCAGGCCGGTGTTCCCGATGATGGCCTGCGATAGCGCGCTCTGGGTGTTCAACCAGATCGCGACGAGGGCGACACCGACGAGGACCGCGATGCCCTCCGGGATCTCGTCGGCGCTGTACCACCGGTAGAGAAACGCCACGCCCGCTCCGGCTCCAGCCGCAAGCAGGGCGAACGCGAGGATCCGTCCGAGCGCTTCCAGAAGCGTCTCGGTCGGGACCAACTGAGCGACGACGAGGGCTAGCACGACCGCTCACCGCCGTCGGTGTCGCGGCTGACCGCACGGTGGTGCCGGCTCATCGCGCGATCGCCTCCACGAACGCCTCGGTTGCGTCGTCCGGCCCCGCGACGAACGCCTCGTCGCCGGCCTCGAGCCGGCGTTCGATACCGGGGCCGAACACCCAGCCGTGGCGGCGACCGCTCGTCTCGCTGCCCTGCCGTCGCACGGCGAGGATCGTCACGTCCGCCGACGAGGCCGCCGTCTCGAGGCTGGCGGTCTCATCGTCCGCCTCGGTCGCACCGACGGTGAATCGGCGGATAGCGTACCCCTCGCGTTTGACCAGCGCGAGCGCCTCGAACTCGCGGCTCGTGCCCCGAGACTGTACGACGAGGCGTGGCAACTCGCTCTCGAGAACGGGTTTCACGTCCCGTCGAGCGACGGCGAGGGTCACGCGGCCCGGGCCGCCGGCGGTCGCTGCGTTCGGTTTCGCGTCGGTGCTTGCGGGTTCGATGGCGTTTCCGCCGTCGGTCGCCACCTCGTCCGGCGTCTCGGGGGCGGCGGCCGCCGCGCGGTCGCCGTCGATATCGGTCCGGGCGCTCAGGACCGTCCCGGTAATCGAGCGCCCGTCGGCGCGGACGATCACCTCGTCGCCGTGAGCGATGCCCGTCGGGACGAGGGTCGCGATCGAGACGGCGCGTTGGCCCGCCGGCACGCGTCGCGAGAGGCTGCCGGACGGCGGTGCCGCGGTGATCGTCGCCCGCGCCCGTTCGTCGATCGCAACGTCGATATCCGCGAGGTCGTGGTCCGTTCGGAGCCGCTCCTCGAGTCGCGCCTCGAGTTCCGAGAGGGGAAGGTCGGCCGGCAGTCGCCACGATCCGGTCTTCAGTGTTCCGCGGAGGGCGGGCGAGAGCGGCGGGTAGCCTTCCATGTCGCGGATCTCGCCGGTCGGACGGACCGTGACCTGGCCGACCGAGCCGACGAGTTCGACGACGTCGGCCGAGAGGGTCCGCTGTCGCAGCCGGGTAAACGAGAGCCGGCGCGGGAGTTCGGCCCCGAGTTTGTCGCCCTGGTTGTGGGCGTAGAGCGCGAGCATGAGGACGATCAGGACGGCAATGAACAGCCGCGGTGATTGTGCGATCGTCGGTTCGACGAGCCCGAGCAGCCCACCCTGGACGCTGGCGATCGACAGCGCGAGGACAACGACACCGAACCCGGGCAGCGTGACGCCAGTGAAATACCGCACGAGAAAGCCCAGTGACCCGGCGACGAACGCGGGGATGATCCCGGTCAGGAGCCCGAGATAGAGCCCGAGCAGGACTTCGATCAGCAGGTCGACCGGAAGCGATTGCATTGTGGGACCGTGGGTCGCCCTCGTTAAAGCAGCACCGACGCGGGCGTCGTGACGGCGGTCCCGACGGCGATCACCGTGCCAGCGGCGCTCATCGGCATCGCCCTGCTCTATCACACGCTCGTTCCAGGGGCCGATGAATTCGGCCGCGGAGTCGACCGCCGATGCGGTGCGATCGAATACCCGAAGTGGGTCGTCCCAGCATCCTCTTTCGACGCGCTCGGAGTGGGGTTTATCACTCCGCCGATGGTAGCGGACCTATGCTCTCTCGCGTTCTCGTCCCGATGGACGACTCGCCGCTCTCCGAGCGCGCACTCGCCTATGCCCTCGAGAACCATCCCGACGCATCGGTGACCGTCATGGCCGTCGTCGGCGAACCGTCGATGATGATGGGGGACGCGGTCGGTCTCGCCGTCGCGGACGACCTCGAGACGGCCGCGACGGACCGCGCCGAGCCGATTTTCGATCGTGCTCGCGACATCGCCGCCGACCACGACGCCGAGATCGATACCCTCGTCGATGTCGGCCGTCCCGCACGAGCGATCGTCACGCGGGCCGACGAGTACGACGCGGTCGTGATCGGCAGCCACGGCGGTGACGTGGCCGATCGGTTGTTCGTCGGCAACGTCGCCGAAACGGTGTTCGAGCGCTCGCCCGTTCCGGTGACTGTCGTCCGCTGACCGGGTTCGGTCGTGAACGTGATGGTCGTTCCAAGCGACGCCCAGACGGAGACGTTTAACTAACGCCGTCTCACAGCGGTGTGTATGGTCTCCCGGTTGCCTCGAGCGCGCCTCCCCGAGAACTGGCGGCGAGTGGTCACGACGCGGATCACCGTCGTGCTCGTGTTGCTCGTCGCCTTGCTTTCGGTCGCCACTGCGGTCATCAACATCGGGACCGAGACCGTGTATGGGCCGCTCGCGAGGTACGTCCCCGATGCCGTCCAGAACGCCGCCGGGTTCACCGGCGCACTCACCGGGTTCCTGATGGTCGGCAGTTCGCTTGCACTCCGACGCGGGCTCAAAGCGGGGTGGTGGGCGACGTTCCTGCTCTTGCCGCTGACCGCAGCGCAGGGTCTGCTCCAGACGAGCCAGTACTCGGTCCCGTTGGTCGTCCTCTCGCTGGTCGCGATCCCGATCCTCCTGCTCACTCGCAATCGGTTCGAAAAACCGCTCTCGCTGACCACGACCCAGATCGCCGCCGGAGCGGCGCTCGTCGGCGTGCAACTGTACGGGACCATCGGCGGCTACGCCCTCCGCGAGCACTTCGACGGCATCAACACCATCCTCGACGCGTTCTACTTCACGCTGATCACCTCGAGTACGGTCGGCTACGGCGACGTGACACCCAACCCCGAATCGGTTCAGGGGTTGTTGTTCACGATGACCGTGCTCGTACTGGGCGTCGCCAGTTTCGGTATCGCCATCGGTGCACTCGTCGGTCCGCTGATTCAGGACCGCATCTCGAAAACACTCGGAAAGATGAGCGAATCACAACTCCAACTCCTCGAGGAGCATCTCCTCGTGCTCGGCTACGGCGAACTGACGGAACCGATTGTCGACGAACTCGCCGACAGCGGTCGGCGGTTCGTCGTCGTGACCAACGACCGCGAGGCCGCGACGCGACTCGGTGAACGGGATATCGCGGTCGTCACCGGCGATCCCAGCGACGAGGACCCGCTCCATCGCGCGAAGATCGACCGGGCAAGCGCGATCCTCGTCGCCACGAACCACGACGCCGAGGACGCGCTCGCCATCCTCACTGCCCGCCAGCTCGCGCCGGACAGGCGGATCGTCGCCGGCGCGACCGACCGCGAGAACGTCAAGAAGCTCGAGCGAGCCGGCGCTGACACGGTAATCAGCCCCTCGATGCTCGGCGGCCACCTGCTCGTGCGATCGGCGCTCGGCAGCGACGAAAGCGATCTGATCGATCGCATCCTCGAGCGCGAGTAAGCGTCACCGACGACGGCCGCGGTGGACGATCGCCACGTCGGTCTCGAGATCGCTGAGTTTTCGAAACGTCGGCGGGGAGACGAACCGCGAGGCGGTCGAGCGGTCGGTACTCGAGCCGACGAAGCAGACGTCGTACCGGGGGGCGGCCCGGCTGAGGTAGGTCTCCACCGCTGCGGTGACGACGTGGGTCTCGAAGCGCCCCGAGAACGCGTCGACGAGGTCGGCGAGCGTGCTTTCGGCCGTCCGCCGCCGCGATTCGCTGTCGATACAGGTACAGACGCTGACCGGCCGGCCGGGCTCAGTCACCCGAATCGCGAAGTCGAGCATCGCACGAGCGGTGTCGCCGGCACCCCGGACCGCCACGAGGCCGTCCCGCCAGCGGCGTCGTGGGACGCCGGTCGACCGGAACGCGATCACGTCGATCTCGCTGTCGAACAGGCCCGTGATGAACGACGACAGACCGCCGCTCTCGCGTTCGGCGTACGGCGTGACGATGAGATCGCAGTTTTGCTTCCGCGCGGTCTGGAGCACGAGTCCGGCCGAGCGGCCGCCGTCACCGGCGACGACCACCTCGCAGGGAACGTCGTACGCCATCTCGAGATCCGCGGCGAGCGACTCGAGGCGGCGTGCGGCCTTGGTGGTGGCACGTTCGGTACGGTCCGTCTCGGCCGACCGATCGCTCTCGGCGGCGGCCTCGGACTGTTGCTCGATGGCCGTCTCGTCGATCACATCGAAGAGTACGACCTTTCCAGCGTCGTGGGCTCCGGCGATCGACGCGGCAAAGCGGGCGACCGTCTCCTCGCCGTCGCCCAGCGGAACGAGAACGTGATCGTCCCCGCTGGTCGTCTGGTAGAGGTAGCGCGCGCGTTGCTCGTAAAAGCGGTTCCGCCAGAGGACGAACGCGCTCGCGACGAACGCACTCGAGACGACGATACCCAGGACGTAGGCTACCTGTGCGTTCCCGCTGACGAGGACCAGCAGTGCGGTCGAAAACGCGGTCGGCACCTCGAGATCGAGCGCCCAGGTACACACCCCAGTGAAGAAGACGCTGAGGGCGGCCCCGGAGGCGGTCGCTCCGCCGCTGCCCAGCCCGATCGCGGCCGCGATTGCGAGTGCGAGCCACCCACAACACGCCCCGACGATCATCCCGCCGACGAACGCCCACGGTGTGGCGTGTTTCCCTTCCGGATCGGCAAAGAGCGTGTATGTCCCGGAGGCCAACGGCGGGAACAGCAGAAACGAGACTGCCGCAGTCATATTCGCCAGCCACGTCACCGCGGCGATCAACAGCGGGACGAAGACGAGCACCGAGAGCTGCAGGAGGTTTCCCGTGTGCTCGAGCCACCGGACGAACGCGTCGAGTTCGCGTCGCTCCAGTCGACGGAGTCGCCTCGCGAGCGCGCGGAGTCGAACCCGCACCTGCTCGAGCATAGGGAGTCGTTGCTCGCGGCGCGAGGAAAACCGTTCGGCTTGGCTCGAGAGCGCGTCGACCGAGCGACACTCGGACCCGAAGACTGTGCGATTCGAGACCGGCCGCTGATCGACAGTTCATCCCCCGTCGGGAGCGCCGTTCCGAAAGTAGAGCTGGGAGAGAACGCCGCCACAGAACGCGGTCAGGCTGCCGATCACGAGTGCCGCATTGATCACTCGGGAAAGCAAATGCATGGGACCGACGCTTATCGTGAGTACCACGTACGCGTTAAGCGCGAGGTACGTGGTCGGCAGGAAGACGACGACACAGAGTAGTCCAGCGATAGCCGGGCGTTTGAGACTGGTGTCCGGATCCATCATTCGCTGAACCGTTTTTCGCTCCGTAACTAAAAACAACCGACACGAAGACACCATGTGTGAGTCAGCCACCCTGTCGATACCCGCTGCCCGAACCGGTGGGGGGTTTTCATCCGGCCGTCCGCGTCCGGTTACTCCGGTGTGCCCTCGAGGATGTCGACCCCGCTCGAGGCCCCGATCCGTTCGGCACCCGCCTCGAGCATCGCGATGGCGTCCTCGTAGCTGCCGATCCCGCCGCTGGCCTTGACGGGGAGGTAGTCGCTCATGAGTTCGACGTCGTCGACCGTGGCTCCACCGTCCGCAAACCCGGTCGCGGTCTTGACCATCGCGGCGTCGGCTGCCGCCGCGGCCTCGCAGGCGCGCCGTTTCTCCGCGTCGGTCAGGAGCGCGGTCTCGATAATCACCTTGACCGGAATCGGGACGGCGGCGACCACCTCCCCGAGTTCGTTCCTGACCGCGTCGTCAGCGCCCGCTTTCAGTCGACCGACGTTGATCACGACGTCAAGTTCGTCCGCGCCGTCCTGCCAGGCGGCGACCCCCTCCGTTCGTTTCGCGTCGGGAGCGTGTTGCCCATGTGGGAACCCGATCACCGTCGCGAGAGTCACGTCAGGGGCGTACTCGGCTGCCAGTTCGACCGCGTACGGCGGCACGCAGGCGTTCATGCCGTACTCGGTGGCTTCGTCCAGGACGCTCCGGACATCGGCAGGGGTCGTCTCGGGACCGAGGACGGTGTGGTCGATCAGGGGTGCGAGGTCGCTGCGATCCATACCCGAGCGGACTCGCCGGACGGGCAAAAAGCCGCCCGATCGTCTTCGACTGGCATCGTTCGTGACCGCCCTCGAGTCGCGCTGTGGCTGCTCTCCGCTCGTCGAGAGACGGCATCGAACCGCGGTCGCGTCCGACCGGTGCCGTGAGCGACGCCGACGCGTCCGCTGACGGCACCACACGGGGACGACCGACAGCATCCTTTTCAGCGCCGGCGTGTAATTCCCCGACATGGCCGATGCCGAATCCGGGGTCGTCCCGGCCGTCGAAGCCACTGCCGACGATATCGCCACCATGGAGATTCGGGGTGCGGCGACGATCGCCGACGCGGCCGCCGCGGCGCTGGCGACCCAAGCCGACCGCTCCGGGGCCGAGAGCCCGGCGGCGTTCCGACGCCAGCTGCGAGCTGCTGCCCGAACGCTCTACGAGACACGGCCCACCGCGGTCAGCCTCCCGAACGCCCTTCGGTACGTGCTCCGGGGGATGGACGGCGAGACCGTCGCCGATCTCCGGGCGTCGACGATCGCCCGCGCCGAGGCCTTCCGTCGGGACCTCGAGCGCGCCCAGGAGACGCTCGGCGAGATCGGCGCGAACCGACTCCGAGACGGCGATGTCGTGATGACTCACTGCCACTCGACGGACGCACTCGCGTGTATCGATGTCGCCCTCGAGTCGGGGAAAGCGATCGAGGCGATCGTCAAGGAAACCAGGCCGCGAAAACAGGGTCACATCACGGCCCGACAGCTCCGGGAGTGGGGCGTTCCGGTGACCGTGATCGTGGACAACGCGGCCCGCCGGTACCTCGACAGGGCGGATCACGTGTTAGTCGGGGCCGACAGCATCGCGGCCGACGGCAGCGTGATCAACAAGGTCGGAACGAGCGGGCTCGCGGTCAACGCCCGCGAACGGGGCGTCCCGGTCATGGTCGCGGCCCAGACGATCAAACTCCACCCGGACACGATGACGGGCCACACCGTCGAGATCGAACTGCGCGACGAGCGCGAAGTGCTCTCCGACGAGGAGCGAGCGACGATCGTCGGCGGTGGGGACGACGAACCCGTCGCCGACGACGACGGCCTGACCGTTGACAATCCCGCCTTCGACGTGACGCCGGCGCGGTACGTCGACGCGATCGTCACCGAGCGCGGCCAGTTCCCGCCGGAGAGCATCGTGACACTCATGCGAGAACTTTTCGGCGAGACCACCGACGAACCGTGGACGGCCTGAAGCGGCCGTCACTCGACGACCGACGCTGTATTCGCCGCCGATCGGATTAGAATTTTTCATCGGGATGACCCTTCGATAATCGGAAAGTGTTAGTTCCTGGTGTGAGCCATTGGCTCTATGGTATTACCCGAGGGGTTCGTCGTCCCACCGTGGTACCTGCTGGTACCGGTCATCGTCATCCTCGGCAGCATCGTCGCACTGCTGTGGGCGCTCGAGCCGCCAGTGACCGACCGGACGGTTATCGCCTTCGCGCCGTGGATGATGTTCGGTGCGACGCTTCACGTCCTCTACAAACTGGCCGCGTTCCCGCCGAGCATCGAGCCGCTGTTTACCGCGCCGATGGTCTATGCGGTGACGGCGATCGTCGCGGGGGCCGTCTGGATCGTCGCCGTCTTCCTCCACGTCGGCGGCCTCCAGCGGACGATCCCCCGGTTCGTCGGCATCGCCGGCACGGCGTTTTTCACCGTCTTCGCGACCGGCGCGCTCCTTCTCAGTCTCGAGACCGGGACCATCGCGCCCTTTTGGCCGGTTATCGGCGTCGTCGCCGCCGGCATCGTCACCGCGGTCGTCTGGCTTATGGTGAGTCTCTGGGTCACCGACATCGCGGCGACCACGGGCGCGACGGGCGTGCTCGTCGTCTTCGGCCACGCGTTGGACGGAGTCACGACCGCGATCGGATACGACGTCCTCACGGCCGGCGAGGACGTCCCGCTTTCCCTGTTGATCCTCGAGGCCGGCGAGGCGCTGCCAACTGCCACGTATATCGGTGCCGGATGGCTGTTCGTCCTCGTCAAGGTCGTCCTCGCGGTGGTCATCCTCGGACTCTTCCGCGAGTACGTCGAGGACCGGCCCCAGCAGGCCCGGACCGTCCTCGCGTTGGTCGCTGCGGTCGGGCTCGGGCCGGCCGTTCACAACACGCTGTTGTTCGCGGTCGGCTGAGCGCCGTCTCCCATCGGGCGTCCGTCGTCACCTAGGTTTTTGCCGCGTGCGGTCGTCGTCCCACTGTCATCGAATGGATTCGGTTACGGTACTCGCCGCCGGACACGTCAACTGGGATGTGACCCTCCGGGTCGACAGGTTCCCCGAACCCGACGGCGAGGCGTCGATCCGCTCGCAACGCCAGTCCGGCGGCGGCAGCGCCGCCAACGTCGCCGCCGCACTCGCCGGCCTCGATGTCGAGACCGGACTGATCGGGAGCGTCGGCGACGACGATCACGGCTTGCTTGCCCGCCGTGAACTCGAGGCCGCGGGCGTCTCGCTGTCCGGCGTGCGCGTGGTCGAGGGGGCCGAAACGGCGGTCAAGTACCTCCTCGTCGACGAGACGGGGGAGGTCGCGATACTCGGCAACGACGGGGTCAACGAGGCAGTCACGCCCGACGACATCGAGCCTGACCGAGTTCGGTCGGCCGATCACGTACACCTCACGGGGCAACGGCCGGACACCGCCGCTGCGATCGCCCGGATCGCGAGCGACGCGGGGCGTTCCGTCAGTTTCGATCCCGGCCGCCGGCTCGGGGACCGGGAGTACGGCGAGGCGCTCGCGCTCGCGGATGTCGTCTTCGTGACCGATCGGGAAGCTATGGTGCTGTTCGGGGATGACTGGACCGACGCGGCCGACGAGCGCATCATCGTCGTCACCTGCGGAGCCGACGGGGCCGAAGCGTACACACCGGACCGTACCGTCGTTCACGCGGGGTTCGATGTCGATCCCGTCGATACCGCCGGCGCGGGCGACGCTTTCGCCGCCGGCTTTCTCGCGACGTGGCTCGAGGACCGAAACATCGACCGCGCGCTCGCGTACGGGAACGCCTGTGGGGCGCTGACTGCGGGCTGCGACGGCGCGCGGAGCGCGCCGACGGCTGCGGCCGTCGAGGACGTTCTCACGGAGCGGTCGTAACCGATGGATTCTTATGCGCCGTGTGAACGGGACCCAGTACCGCAGTCACGCGATTCTCACCGGGTGTCGTCTGACGGTAGTTATATGCGTGGGGACGTTGGCCACCTGAGTGAACAGTCACGATCCCGTGACTGAGAGACATGACGGAAGGAAGGGTAAACGACTCGAACGGATGCGGCCTCAGACGGCCGGTCCGGTACGAGCGACGAGCGGACGAACCGCCGAGTATCGCCGCTGCGATGGCACTGGCCCGGTATTACGGTGACGACGTCACCGGGACCAGTACGCAGCTCTACGAGTACATCGATCCGGACGCACTCGACAGCCTCTTCGCCGAGACGAACCGCGGCGACACCCGGGCGACGGGGCTGGTCGAGTTCGAGATCGACGACGCAGTCGTTACGATCCGTCCGGAGCGCGTCGATGTTCGTCCGGCCGGGTGAGATCACGGGCCGAGCCGCCGTCGAGCGGGGGACGGGGGTGACGTTGAGGATCGCCGGTCGCACCGAGCGCTGCGTGGCCTTTCCTCGAACCTTTTTTGCCACCGCCCACGGAAGCCGACGGTATGGCGACGCAGCCACACTTGTTGGTCGACGACGGCGACCTGACAGACATCGCGCTCATCCCGGGCGATCCCGGGCGGGTCGATCGCATCGCCGACCACTGCGACGAATCCGAGACGATCGCACAGAACCGCGAGTACAAGGTCGTCACCGCAACCTACGAGGGCCGGGAGCTGACCATCTGTTCGACGGGGATCGGCTGTCCCTCCGCCGCGATCGCCATCGAAGAGTTGGCAAACGTCGGCGTCGACACGTTCATCCGCGTCGGCACGACCGGCGCGCTCCAGTCGGGTATCGAGATCGGTGACATGATCGTCGCGACGGGCGCGGCGAAAAACGAGGGCACCTCGAAACGGTACGAGGCCGCCGAGTACCCCTCGGTTCCGGACTACGACGTGCTGTCGGCGTTGGCCGACGCCGCCGAGGCGAACGACGAGGACGTCCACGTCGGCCCGATCGCCTCCGACGACGCCTACTACGCCGAGACCGACGCGGCCGTCGACGACTGGGAGGCCGCCGGCATGCTCGCCGTCGAGATGGAGGCCGCCGCCGTCTTCTCGCTGGCCCGCCGCAAGGGCCTGCGCGCCGGTGCGATCTGTACCGTCGACGGGAACCTCGTCGAAGGGACCCAGAAGGGAACCGCCACCGAAGACGACGAACTCCCCGAGAAGGCCAAGAACAACGTCGGCCGCGCGATCGATCTCTCGCTCGAGGCCGCGACCCAACTGTAGCGGGTCGACGCGACCCGGTCGTTGCGGGCCGAGCCACGGCCGCTATCTCTCCGTTCTCGAGCGACCGCTCGGTCGGCCACGCACCCGATCCGCTCCGCCGGCCTCGCGTGTCGCGCCGGCGCTACACCGCCGTGAGTCGTTCGGCCAGCGTCGTCGTCCGCTCAGTCAGCGTTTCGGTCGTCTCGGAGGCTCCCTGGAGTCGGTCGTTGATCGCCGTGAACAGTCCCTCGAACGCGAGGGTGCCGTCGTCTTTCCGCCACGCCGCCGTTTTGCGGGCCGCAAGCCCACAGGTCGCACACGACTCGCCCTCGAGCGACTCGAAACAGCCCTGACAGCGTTCGAGACCGATGGGAACGGTTTCGCTCAGTGCGACGACCTCGCGGAGGGTCGTCTGGAGGTCCGCCGCGGTGTCCGAAAACGCTGCGAGCGCGCGCCGGGTCGCCGGCTCGTAGCCCTCGTCGTCGAGCGCCGCGAGTCGCTCGAGTCGAGCGTCGACGACGGCGATGGCGAGCAGAATGTCGCGTCTGGTTCGGCGATACTCCGAGACCGAGTCGTCGACAGCGGCGTCGGTCCCCGTTTCGAGGGCGGACTCGAGGGTCGACGGAAGCGCCGTCGCCAGCGACGCGAAGTCGGCGACCGCCGAGATCGTCGTTCCCTGGAGGCGGGTGGTCTCCCGGACGAGGTGGAACAACTCGTCGGTCGCGATCGGCTCCGTCGAAGCCGGGCCCTCGAGCGTCTCGAAACAGTCGTCACAGACGGTGACGAGCGCACTCTCGTGGACCTGCCCCTCGAGAGGAACGTCGCCGACGGGGTAGGCTCGGAGCGTCGCCGGGGCGTCGTCGCCGTCGGTCCCGCAGTGGCGACACGTGAACGCGTCGCGGTCGAAAACGGACTCTCGGTCGGCACGCCAGTCGCGTGAAGTCACGGGCGAGCGAAGACAGCGCGACGACAAAAACGCTCCGACAGTCGCGCGGTCGACGCCCGTTGCTATCCCGTCCGGCGAGTGCGAAATATTAACACATGGTCGGCCGTACGGTCACCTATGAGCGACGCGCCGGACGACACGGACCGACTGGAGGAATCGGCCGCGGCCGACGGGGACGAGTTCGATCTCGAGCGCGCGTACGACCGCGCCGACCTCGCTGCCGTCTTCCGCGAGTTTGCAACCGCTTTCGAGTCCGGCCGCCCCGTCCGCCTGACCGGCGCGGACCGGACCGCACGGATCGCCGTCCCGGAGCGGGTCCTCGCCGAATTCGAGGCCGAGTACGCGTCCGACGCCGAGCCACCGATCGGCGAACTCGAACTCGAACTCGAACTCGAGTGGGACGACCCCGACGGCTCGAGCGTTCGCCTCTCCGATCTCGATTCGACCGCCGACACTGCCGAGTCCGCCGCAGCCGGCGGGACTGACGAAGCCGACGAGCGCGATACGGAGGCGGATCCGACGGCCGTCGACCCCGCGGCGGCGGTGATGCCCCTCGACGTGGGTGCGGACCACGACAGTGGCACGGACGGCGTCGAGACGGACGAGACGGGGGTGGCGACCGACGAGGGGACCGACCCATCGGACGACTCCGGCCGAACCAGTCGTTTCGAGGTCTACGAAGACAAGGCGGGCCAGTGGCGCTGGCGACTCGTCCACTGGAACGGGAACATCGTCGCCGACAGCGGCGAGGGGTACAGTTCGCGATCGAACGCCGAACGGGCGGCCCGGGGCGTCATGCGCAGCGCACCGACGGCGAGTATCCGGCGACTCGAGTAGACGCGCCGGCACGCCGCGGTGAACTACGGCCGAACGTCGTCGGCCTCGAGGTCCACGTCGAGCTCCGCGGAGTGGTCGACCCGTTCGTACTCGAGTACGGGCGTGGTCTCGTCGGGGACGGCGTTGTACTCCCGGAGGAACCCGACGATACCGCGCTTGCCGCCGAAATCACCGCGGTACTGCCGGAACAGTCGCGGGACCGTCGCGGTGTTTGTGGCGTCGTCGTAGGTGACGTTTTCCTCGAGGAACCATTCGATCGCGATGTCGAGTTCCTCGTCGACGTCTCGGGGTGAATAGACCGCGATCGGCGGGCAGTGCTCCGAGCTATGACCCAGCGCGAAGTGTATGCGCGGGTCACAGTCGGCGAGTCGGAACTCCCGTTCGAACGAGGAGGGGAACAGCCGGGGGAGGTAGCCAAAGCCCCACGGCTGCTTCGAACCGCGGAGTAGTCCGTGCTCGATGTCGTTGAGACTCAGCCAGACCCCGCCCACGGGGATCTGATCGCGCGCGAAGAACTTCCAGCTGTCGAGGAGCCCGCCCTCGCCCAGGTCGGGCTCTTCCTCCTCTAACAGCAACTGAGCGTAGGCGTTGTAGCAGTTGAGCCAGAAAGAGAGTTTCTCCTCACGACTGGCGAGCGCACGCTCTAGTTGCGATCGCTCGACCGACGCCAGACGCTCCCGCAGCGGGTCGGCGTCACCCTCGGTCTTGACCGTATACAGGAGATCGGCCGAGAGCGAAAGGGGATCGAGCTGGGTCGACATTCGGGCTGAAATTCACCGAGCAGGCTCTTGAATCCGTGTGACGAATTCACACGACAGTCCGGTGTGAAAACAGGTCCAAGCCGTGGTTTTATGCCGACGTGTTCGAAAATAAGCAGTGTGAATCTCAGCAAGGGGTTCCTCCTCGCGCTCATCGCTGTCTTTGCGTATCTCTCGTTGTTGCTCGTCCTCCCGTTTTCCCAGTACATCCTTGGTGCCATCCTCATCGCCTACGTCCTCTATCCCGTTCAGGAGCGCCTCGAGCGGCGCGTGTCGCCGGCGATTTCCGCCGGCGGCCTCGTCGCGCTCGCGATCGCCGGCTTCGTCGTCCCGCTTCTCGTCGTCGTCGCGGCGGTCGCCAGCGACGCCCGGCGACTCCTCAGGCAGGTCAACACCGACTCGCTCGAGATGGCCGAACTCGAGCGGGTGATCGAAGACCAGACCGGCTTGACCGTCGACCTGCCGTCGGTGCTTGCAGACGTTGCACAGAACATCGGGTCGGTAGTGCTCGGCCGTTCGACCGAGTGGTTCAGCGCGATCACCCACGTCCTGGTCGGGTTGGGACTCGCCGTCTTCCTGCTGTATTACCTTCTCAAGGACGGCAGCGATCTCCTGGCCTGGATGCGAGAGCTGACGCCGCTTCCGGACGACGTTCAGGACGACTTCTATCAGCGGCTGGACGAGGTCATGTGGGCCGTCCTCGCCGGACACGTCCTGATCGCGATCATCCAGGGGACCATCGCCGGATTCGGACTCCTCGCGACCGGCGTTCCCAACGCCGCGTTCTGGACGTTCGTCATGATCATCCTCTCGCTGATCCCGCTGATCGGGTCGTTCATGGTGTGGGGGCCGGCCGTGATCTACCTCGGACTGACCGGCGACCTCCTGCTCGCCGCCGGGCTGTTCGGATACAGCATGATCGTCGTCGGCCTCTCCGACGACTACCTCCGGCCGATCGTCGTCGATCGCTACGCCGAACTCAACCCCTCCGTCATCATTCTCGGGGTGCTCGGCGGCGTCTACGCGTTCGGCGTTATGGGGCTGTTCTACGGCCCCGTCGTCCTCGGCGCGCTGATCGCGACGCTATCGGTCATGAACGACCACTACGACCGCCTCGAGAACGACCCTGGAATGCAGTGACCGTCGAATCGCGGTCCTACTGTGGCTCCTGTGTCCCCGCGAGCAGTTCGTCGACGAGTCGCGTGAAGCGATCGACGAGTCGATCGGGAACCGTCGGCGTCACCGTCGTCAGTAGTCGCCCCGTCGCTTCGGGTGCCGCGAGCTCGAGGACGACGCGGTTGCGCTCGTCGTAGCGCTTCTCGACGAGGTCGTGGTCGACTAGGTGGTCGACGTGATACTCGAGCGTGCTCCGCGCGATGTCGAGGGCGTCGGTGATCGCTCCGGGGCCGGCCGGTTCGTGCTCGATCAGGTAGACGACGATCTCACGGGCGGTTTCCCGCCGAAACAGTGCCAGTGCGGCCCGCTCCCACTCGTCGTACGTCGGCGGGTAGTAGTGGGTTCGGCCGTAGAACTCCTCGCGGACGAGTCGTCCCTCCTCGCGCAGCCGACGGACGTGGTACTGGACCTGTCCCGGCGCGAAGTCGGACTCCCTGACGAGTTCATTGAAATGGACGCCGGCGTTCGCGCCGACGTGTGTCCGAATCCGTTCTCGAGTGTCAGTCATAGCTCACCCCTAGTTGAACGTACCCGTCGCTAGTGCCGTGGTGCATATAACGGGTTTCGCGCGTTCCCAGCCCCCGGGAACGGCGGCGACGGGCTCGCAGGCGAGCGCTGACGGCCGCTGTCGGTCGCGGCCTCGGTCGCTCGAGCGGGATGCGCGCGACTCTCCGATCGGCCGCCCACTCAGCCGTGCTACTCGTCCGAGCGACGCGTCTCGACGGCGGTCCCGGAGAGGTTGACCCACAGCATGCCTTCGCCCATCTCCTCGTAATCAAACGTCGCGCCGACGACGGCATCGGCACCGACCGCCTGCGCCTCGGCCTCGAGATCGGCGATCGCTTCCGTCCGTCCCGTCTCGATCTTCTTCTCGTAGGACCCGCTCCGGCCGCCGACGACGTCCCGGATGCCGGCGGCGATGTCGCTAACGATGTTCGCACCGATGACCGCTTCGCCCGAAATCACGCCGCGATACGCCGTGATCTCCCGTCCCTCGAGACTGTCCGTCGTCGTGATCGTCACGTCTGTGTCACTCATACGGGGGAGCGTACGCCCGGGTGAGGGATAAACAGTGAGTCGGAGTTACAACGTCAGCACATCGAAGTCGGATATATGTAGCCGCGTTCGGACTGGCTCGAGCCCGGTCGCTGCCGGTCGAGGAACACCGAAGCGAATAGGTGCGTGTCCGCCCCAGTATGGGTATCGATTCATGGTGCTTGCACTGTCGGTCACCAGCGAGTGGTTGGACCCCCAGCTCGCGCCAGTCCTCGTCTGCGTGATCACGCTCGCGGCGCTGGGAACGACGGTGTTGTTCGTCGCCGGCGTCGTCGCCTACTCTCGGCGTCGGACGTTGCGCTATCTGTTGATCACGGTGGTCCTGGGCGTACTCGTCGTCCGTTCGGTGACCGGGCTGGGGACCGTTCTCGGGCTCGTCCCGATGACGGTCCACCACCTCGTCGAGCACGGCTTCGACTTCCTGATCGCGGTGCTGGTCCTCTATGCGGTCTACCGGAGCGGGCCGACAAACGACACGCTCGCTACCGGCCCGGGCGATTCTCGTAACGACTGAGCCGACATCGATCCCATGCCCGTCGTTCGACCAGGGATGCAGCGACGTGCAGTGGTCGCTGGGACGCGCTCGAGCCGTCCGATCCGCGTCGATCGTGTCGGTCGTCGTGAGATATAAGGTTCCGGAGGGGCCGCTACCGGTATGTCAGTCCCCGACGCCGCGGCGACGGTGGCAGCCGTCGTCGACGAGATCCGCTCCGCAGTCGTCGCCGATCACACCGTCCTCGAGGAGATTACCGCCGGCGTGCTCGCCCGCGGGCACGTGTTGCTCGAGGACGTGCCCGGAACGGGCAAGACCCTCACTGCGCGGTCGTTCGCGACCGCGCTCGGCCTCGAATTCTCCCGCATCCAGTTCACGCCGGACCTGATGCCCGCCGACATCACCGGTTCGTACGTCTTCGAGGAGGAGACGGGTGAGTTCCACTTCACCCCGGGTCCGGTGTTCGCGAACGTCGTGCTGGCCGACGAGATCAATCGCGCGCCGCCGAAGACACAGTCCGCGCTGCTGGAAGCGATGGCGGAGGGGCAGGTGACCGTCGACGGCGACACTCACGAGCTTCCCAACCCGTTCGTCGTCATCGCGACGCAGAACCCGGTCGAGCAGGAGGGGACCTTCGAACTGCCGGAGGCCCAACGCGACCGCTTCATGATACAGACATCGCTCGGCTATCCCGATGCCGAGGGAACGCGCGAGCTGATCGACCGCCGGGCCGACCGCGACCGGCCGACTCCGACGGTCGAACCGGTCGTCGACCGGGAGCGAGTGCTCGAACTTCAGGCCGTTTCCGAGGAGATCGCCGTCGAGGGACCGGTTCGCGACTACATCGGCGCGGTCTGTCGGTCCACGCGGACCGACGGCCGCGTCGACGTCGGCGTCTCGCCCCGCGGCGTCCAGCGGCTGTTCGAAGTCAGTCGTGCCCGCGCCGTCCTCGAGGGCCGCGAGTACGTCGTCCCGGAAGACATCAAACGAATCGCCGGCCCCACGCTCGCCCATCGGCTCGTGTTGACTCCGGACGCAACCGTCGACGGCGTCTCGCGACGCGCGGTTATCGACGCCGTCCTCGAGCAGTGTGATGTCCCGGCGATGGACCCGCCGTCAACGGACTAAGACCCACGTTCCGCCCACGACTGCGGCCACGGCAACGATCACGCCCGCGGTCGCCGGGACCGACAGCGTCGGCGCGAGCACCGTCGCACCCGCCATCCCGAGCGCACCGACGAGAACGCCGACGGCCGCGACGCCGCCGCTCCAGCCGAGTCGTACGAGCTGTGGCCGGCGGGACGCCTCGGACCCGATCTCGCGGGCCAGCGTCCGTCCGTACCGACCGACATCGTACGCGAACAGCGCGGCCGCGATCGGGACGACCGTCGCCACTCCCGTCCGCCCCGTCTCGAGGCCGAGCGTCGCGGTGTCGACGCTTGCCCCGCTGACGACGCCGCCCGCGGCGAGCGCGGCCGCGACAGCGGTTTCGGGATTCGTGGCCTCGTTTCGTCCCACTACGCCCTCGTAGAGCCAAGCTGCAAGCCAGCCGACGCCGAGCGCGGCCGCCGCCGCGCCGAAGAGCGTCGCCACGGTCATCGCTTCGATGCCGCCGACGCCGATCACCGCCGCGAACGGCAGTCCCACGCCCGGCATCGAGCCGGCGACGATCGCGACCACGGCGTTCCGGCGGCCGTCGGTCTGTCTCCAGACACTTCGGATGACGACCGACACCGCGACGCCGAGGAGCGCCGCCCCCGTCACGGCCGCGAGCAGCCCGCGGACCGCGGCGCTGCCGGTGAGCGCTTCGACGACTGGCTCGAGTGCCGGGACGAACACCGACCCGACCGTGAGTATCGAGAGCCCGCCGATCGCGATCGCAGTTGCGACCCCGATGAGCTTCGCGAGTGCGTTTCTGCTCGCGGCGTACGAATCGTCTCTCGAGGGGACGGTAACCGCCGCCGGCGGGACGACGAGGAGGGCAGCCACGACTGCGACAGCGGCGACGACGAGCGCGACGAGCAGTCCGAAGACGCCGTCGCCGGTGAGCCACAGCGCCGCGATGAGCGCTGCCTGTGTCCCGCCCGCCGTATCAATACCGATCGCGACCAGCGCACTCCCGCCGGCGAGGACCGACGCACAGAGTGCGGCCCCGCCCGTTCGCATGAGTGCGGCCGCCGTCGGCTGGCCGACGACGACGCCGCAGACGGCGGTGGCAAGGGCCATCCCGATGACCGCCGAGAGACCGGCGACCGGCGTCCCCGTGAGCCCGACGGTCGCGACGCCGGCGAGGACGGCGATCGGTAGCAGCGCGGCCCCGAGCGCAACGCGGCGGTCGGAGCCGCCGACGGCCCTGATCGCGACTGCGAGACCGAGCCCGATCGGGACGCCGGCAGCGACGATCGGTTGGGAAACGGCGAGGGCGAGCGCACCCACGAGGGCGGCGAGCACGAGTCCCCGTGTGACGGTCGTCGGCAACCGGTCGTCGGGCGGGCTCATCGGGTCGCCACCTCCCCGCCGACAGTGCGAAGGACCGCGCCGAGCGGTCGCTCGCGGTCCCAGTCGAGGACCCGAGCGCCGGTCGCGCGGGCGCGAGCGAGTCGCGTCCCCCGCTCGAGAGCCGCCAGCCGCGTCGCGGTGTCGGCAGTGTCGGCGGTAACGTCCGGAGCGACGACGCGAACGCCGTACCCCCGCGCCCGAAGCGCCTCGACGAGCTCGAGCGGGTCGTCGTCGACGAACGAGGAAAACAGGTACACCTGGGCGTCACCGGGAAGCGACCGGAGGAGGGCGGTGGACGGATCGCCCGTCTGTGAGCGGGCGGCCGCGACGTAGCCGGGCACCCGCATCGCGTCCAGCAGGTCCGTCGCCTCCTGTCTCGTCGCGGGACCGGTTCCCGGTGGGACGCTCGTCAGCCCCTGCTCGTGGATGCCGACGATGCCGGTCGGATGGCCCGCGGCCACCAGCCTCTCGAACGCTCGCCCGGCGGCGTCGGCCGAGCGCTCGATCGCCGGCACCCGGTCGGTCGTCGCCGCGCGGAACTGGTTCGGCCGCGCGTCCACGATGCAGACGATCCGCGTCGACCGCTCGGCGCGGTACTCGACGGTCGCCAACTCCCGCGTGCCGGCGTACCGCCGCCAATCGATCGCGCGTACCGGATCGCCCGGCTCGTACTCGCGAACGGCGTAGAACTCGAGGCCGCTGCCGCCCTCGTCGGTGGGCACTTCGCCCGCGTACTCGTTCGTCCCGTCGCCGGGCGGTACCGTCTCGACCGGTGGCGAACAGTGGACCGCATCGTCGCCCTCGACGCCCGCCGTCCAGGTGTCGGTGATCGTGCCGGTGAGATCGCGCGTTCGCACCGTCGCGTCGCCGAACGCGTGCTCGCCCCGCCGGAGTTCGACCTCGTACTCGAGTGTCGCCGTTTCGAGGGGCTCGAGCGTCTCGCAAGCGCGCGGCGAACCGGAGACGACCGGCAACGCGTCCGGAACGCCGTCGACGACGCGTAGATCGACGAGCGTCTCCGAGCCGTCGTTTCGGACGGTCGTTCGCACGGTCGCGGTAGCTCCCGGACTGGCGGTTATCTGTTCTTCGCCCTCGTCGGATCGAGACGCCTCGTCGGCGTCGACGCCCTCGCTCGAGGCGTCGTGAACCGTCACGCGGCGACGGACGCGGACCAGCGCCGAGCGATCGCTTCCCAGGACGTCCGCGGCGACGTACCACAGCGGGAGCGTGGCGGCGGCGACGAGGAGTTGACTCCCGACGGTGATGCCCAGTCCAGCGAGCGCGACCGTCGCGGCGACGGCCCAGTCGCTGTCCGCGACCCGGTCGACGGTTCGATCCGTCATCGATCCACCTCCTCGTTCCGCGCCGTCCCGTCGTCGATCCGCTCGATCGCCGCGAGCGTGCGACGGACGCGGCGGTGATACGCCGCCCCGGGGTCGACTGCGGCTCGCAACCGTTCGCGGGGCGGTTGGGGCAGGTTCTCGGCCAGGAACGCGGCGGCGACCGGATCGTCGGTCCACGTTCCCGTGCGAACGGCCTCCCGGGCCGCGTCGGCCGCGAGGCCGCGTTTCGTCGTGACGACGCGAACCGCTCCGTCGACGAGTCGTCGGCGTACGGTCGCGGCCGATTCGTTTCGCCGACAGCGGTATCGACCCGCCCCGGCGGCGCGGAGGGTCCGTGCCGTCTCGCGACCGACCGGGTGCTCGGTCGCGGTGGTCGCCGCTTCCGGCGGCGGCCCCGCGAGTAGCTGCGAGCTGTCCGACCGGTCGGCGGTCCGTATCCACCAGCACGCGCCGACGGCGAGCACGGCCCCGATCGCTGGAAACAGCGCCGCGAACGGATACAGTAACACGGTGAGGGTCTGGACGGGCGGCAGAAAGCCGGCGAAGACCACCGCACCAACCGCCAGGGCGGCCCCGGCACCGACGATACCCACCGCGATCACCTCCGGATGGATCGCCTCGAGTTGGCCCAGCAGTCGCCGCCACGGCCCCGGTGACGAGCGCCGACTCATTCGGATCCCTCCTCGTCGGGATCGTGATCGAGCAGTTCACGGACCGTCGCGCGCGCTGCCGCCACTCGATCCGGAGACGCCTCGCGACCGCCGTATTCGACGTCGCGAACGATCGCGACCAGCTGTCCCACGTTCTCGGCCGGGAACCCGGCGGCGAGCGCGTCGCGGGCCACTTCACCGGGGGTCGCCGTCTCGCGGTCGTCCACCTCGAGTCGATCGAGGAACGCGTGCCATGCCGCGCGGATCTCGGCGCGAGGTCCGCGGGGCGCGATCGGGGCAGTCGCGAGGTCGGGGCCGTCGTCGTCGGGCTCGTTCGACGCGTCGGACTCGTCGTCGCGCGTTCCGAACACGGCCGCGAGCACCGATCCGTCGCTGCCACTCGACGACCGACTGAGCAACCCCAGTGACCCGAGCGACGGGAGGGTCACGAACGCGCGGCCAATCGACGAGAGGTCCGGCCGGAGCGATGGGAACTCGCGCCTGCTCCCGCCGAACTCGAGGCACGGCAGCGAGATCGTCGGCAGTGATACCGACGGCCACCCGAACTGGCCGATGCCGCTCACGAGCGCGCCGAGCGCGTCGGCCAGCGCCCCGAACAAGTCCGCGAGCGCGACGAACAGATCGGTCGCCCCGCCCGCGCGTCCCCGTTCAGCGTTTGCAACCAGTCGGAAATAGGTCACGATGCCGCCGATGACGAACCCGGGGACGAACACGACGACCGCCGTCAGCCGGAGATAGAGGTTTCCGACGGTCGCCGTCGCGCGCTCCTCGCCGACCGCGACCGTGACGGTCGCCTCGTCGTCGATCGGCAGCCAGACGTGAGTCCGCCCACCGCTGCCGGTCGTCCCCGTCCCGCCACTCTCGAGGGAGACCGTCGCGTTCGAAACGCCCGCTCCGTCGGCGGACACCTGGACGGGAGCGGGCGAGCCAGGGAATAGGAACGGCGAGACGAACTCGATCCGCGGCTCGTCGACATCGACGGTCCGAGTGCCCGTTACCGGACCGCGTGCGACGCCCAGATCGACCGGGCCGGCGGTCTCCGGCAGCCTTACTGCGGCGTCGCCGTCCTCGTCCGTCATCCCGACGGCGTCCCCGTCGAGGGTCACCGTGGCGTTGGCCACCGGTGTCTCTCCGACCATCGCTTCCAACTCGAGGTCGCGGGCCGGTGCCGCCCCGCCGTGCGTCGTGATCGTTACGTCGGTCGCCACGTCGACGGTCCGCGAGCGGTTGTCCTCGGGAACCGCGACGGTCATCTCCTCGGCGTACGGCACGGTGACCGACGTGTGTCCGAACCTGTTGACCTCCGTGACGGGCTCGCCGTTCACCGTAAGCGTCTTCCCCGACGCAAATCCGCTAAAGCCGACATCGACCGTCACGTCGTTCCCCGGCTCGATCGCCCCGTCGATCTCGATCCCGTCCGTCGGCTGTGGCTCGTTGTCCGATTCGTTCCCGTCCACCCGCGGCGTCGTGCTGAAATTCGGCCGATCTTCCAACGCCTCCCAGTCGCCGGCGACCGGGTCTCCGCCGCCGCCAGTGCCGGGATTCTCGAGTCGCGGATCGGCCGCGGGAAGAGCGGTCGCCACCGCGAGCAGGCAACACAGGCAGCCGATGACGAACAGGAGTCGGCGCGCCCGGGTCACGCTCGGTCCCTCCGTTCGGCCGCCATCTCGGAGAGTCGCCGGACGCGGTCGTCGACGGGCGGATGTGTCGCGGAGCCGTCGTCGTCGACCGGCCCCGGTGGCGTGGCGGCCTCGAGCCACGAGGCCACGCGCTCGCGACGACGGGCGTCGGTCGTCGGCCGTCCGATCCGGGGCAGCGACGACGTGTCCGCGCCCGTTACGGGGTCCGTGGGGACGATACACAGCGCGCGAGTTTTGGCGGTTCGGAGGTCCGTCTCGGGCGTCCCGGTCGTCTCGGAGAGGGTCACCAGCGCGCTCGCGAGGGCCATCGGGTCGCCGGTGATCCGGGCGGCTGCGGCGTCCGCGGCGAACTCCCGGCTCCGCGAGAGCGTGCGCGTCGCCCAGTCGGCGACGGCGGGGAACACCCACAGTAACGGCGCGACGAAGACGTACGTCAGCGCCACCAGCGGGAGGAACCAGTACAGCGCGATCCGGCCGCCGTCCGACAGGTCGCGCGGTTCGGCCAGCGCGCGGCGGGCGAGCCGCGCCGCGTGGTACGCTCGATCGGCGATCTCCAGAAACAGCGTCGTGATCGTCATCAGCGTCACGTCACGGTTGGCGACGTGGGCGATTTCGTGGGCCAATACGGCCTCGAGTTCGTCGGCGTCGAGACGGTCGACCAGCCCCGTCGTGACGACGATCGTCGCGTCGGTGAGCCGGCCGACGGTGTAACAACTCGCCGTCTCGTCGGCGACGACGCGGACGGCCGGCTCCGGAATATCGGTTCGCATCGCCAGCCGTCGGACCGTTCGGGCGACGGCGTGGTCCCCGCCGCCGGTGCTGCCGTGGGTCCCGGCGAGAACGCGCTGGTAGCCGTAATACGTCTGTGCGGCGAGGAAGCCGCCGATCAGTACCAGCGCCGTAAGCCACGAGACCGGCAACTGAACGAGATCGAGTTCGACGGTCCCATGCTGGAGGAAGACGATCGTCCCGCCGACGAGCCCCGGTACCAGGACGCCGTACGCCCACAGCAATGCGAGGACGAACACGCCTGTAACCGCGACGAACACGCCGAGGACGGCACCGATACGCAGGCGAAGGGTCATGGAGGGCGCTCGGTCGAATTCCGTCCTACGGGATCAAAAATTTTCCCCGAACGTTTCGGTCGGGTATTGTCTTTCGCCTCGATCGACTGCTCGGCCGCCGCGACCGTCGCTCTCGAGGACTGCCGGTCGATCGACCACCGACTCATCGCCGTCGGAACGGTCGCGGGGCCGCAATGGGGACCGTCCATAGGCTGTCTATCCGAACGGTACCGTGGCGCTGACAAACATTTAATTCGCGCGAGGCTATAGCGCTAAGTATGGTCGAATCCCTCGTGGGGAACGTGCCGCTCCTGCTCTTGGTCGTTGGTCTCGTGTTGATGGTGCTCGAGGCCATTTCACCGGGAGCCCACCTCATCGTTATCGGGATCGCCCTGGTCGGTGCGGGGTTGATCGGCGTCCTCTTTCCGAGCCCGCTTAGCCCCCTCATCTTGGCGGGTCTCACCCTCGCCATCGGGCTCGCGGCGGCGTACGTCTACAACGAGTTCGACTTCTACGGCGGGAAAGGAACCGCTCGGACGACGGATTCGGATTCGCTGTCCGGTGTGACGGGCTATGTCACCGAGACGGTCACGACCCGCAGCGGCGAAGTCAAACTCGAGGAGGGCGGGTTCGCCCCCTACTACAGCGCGCGGACGACCGGCGGGACGATCGAGGAGGGAGCGGAGATCATCGTCATCGATCCCGGGGGCGGGAACGTCCTGACGGTCGAATCCGTCAACGCGATCGGCGAGGACGAAATCGATCGCGCGCTCGCACGTGACGAGGCGACGAAGAGCGCCGATCGGGAGGCTGCGGACGGCGGCGGCGGCGGCGAATCCATCTCCGACCCGGACCCCGAGACCGAAACGGAAACCGAAAACTCGGGGTGAGAAACGCGAGCGGCACCCAAATGTTGTCGAAATAAGGGAACGCTTTTCTCCCCACCGCCGTAAGGCCGAAATATGGTGGTCCAACTGTTTCCAATGCAAACCGCCGGCGGTACGCTGTTGCTCGTCGGTGCTCTCGTCCTCGTCGTCGTCATCGTCGCGTTGCTCAGCGCGATCGAAATCGTCGATGCGTACGAGAAACGCGCCCTGACCGTCTTCGGTGAGTACCGCAAACTGCTCGAGCCGGGGATCAATTTCGTCCCGCCGTTCGTCTCGAACACGTACGCGTTCGACATGCGTACCCAGACGCTGGACGTGCCCCGCCAGGAAGCGATCACCCGCGACAACTCGCCGGTGACCGCCGACGCCGTCGTCTACATCAAAGTGATGGACGCCAAGAAGGCGTTCCTGCAGGTCGACGACTACAAGCGCGCCGTCTCGAACCTCGCCCAGACGACGCTCCGTGCCGTGCTGGGTGACATGGAACTCGACGACACGCTGAACAAGCGCCAGGAAATCAACGCTCGCATCCGCGAGGAACTCGACGAACCCACCGACGAGTGGGGGATCCGCGTCGAAAGCGTCGAAGTTCGCGAGGTCAACCCCTCGAAGGACGTCCAGCGCGCGATGGAGCAACAGACCTCCGCCGAGCGGAAACGCCGCGCGATGATTCTCGAGGCACAGGGTGAACGCCGCAGTGCCGTCGAGAAAGCGGAAGGTGACAAACAGAGCGAGATCATCCGCGCCCAGGGTGAAAAGCAGAGCCAGATCCTCGAAGCACAGGGTGACGCGATCTCGACCGTCCTGCGCGCCCGTTCGGCCGAATCGATGGGCGAACGCGCGGTCATCGACAAGGGGATGGAGACGCTGGCCGACATCGGCCAGGGCGAGTCGACGACGTTCGTCATGCCCCAGGAACTCACCTCGCTGGTCGGCCGCTACGGCAAGCACCTCTCGGGCNGACATCGGCCAGGGCGAGTCGACGACGTTCGTCATGCCCCAGGAACTCACCTCGCTGGTCGGCCGCTACGGCAAGCACCTCTCGGGCAGCGATGTCGAGGCGGACGGCCACGAACTCGAGAGCCGCGAGTTCGACGACGAGACGCGCGAACTGATCGGCCTGGACGACATCGCCGAGATCATCGGCGAGATCGACCAGGAAGCGGACATGGACGTCGAAGCGATGGAACAGGAAGCCCAGGCGATCAAGGAGGGGAAGGACCCGGCCGAGATCTCCGACCCTGACGAAGTCATCGAGGAGATGGATCAGGACTTCCAGGGGGAGGCCGACGGCGGCACCGAACTGTCGGCCGACGCGGACGAGTCGTCCACGGGCGACTGATCGATCGGTCGGCGACAGTACCGACGCGTTCACGGCTTCATTTTTCGTTCGACGGACGCACAACCCGGGTAACGGATCGGTTACCACGCTCGGTAGTAGCCTACTAATCGATTCTAGTCGGTGCACAACGGGGAGCGAAACCTGTTTTACGGGTCGCCACATTGTGGGCGGTAGGTAGCTATGACATCGCCCGATGGGGTCGACGACGACAAACGAGCGACCCTGCGCCGATTCGCCGCCCTCGGTGCTGCGTCTCCGTTGGTCGGCCGCGCGGACGCAGCGGCCGCTGACACGGGCGAAAGCGACGCGCGCGACGCGATTGCGGGCTATCTCTCGACGACGCCCGGCGCGCACTTCTCCAAGATCCGCGACGACCTCCGACTCGGGACTGGCGAGACCCAACACCACTTGCGGCGACTCGAGGACATCGGTGCGATCGAGCGCTATCGCGACGGCGACTACAAGCGGTTCGTTACCGCCGGCCGGTTCGACGATTTCGAGAAGCGGGCCCTGGGATATCTCCGCCGGGAGACGCCCCGCGGCATGCTGATCGAACTCCTCTTGAACTCCGAGACCACTGCTGGCGACCTCGCCGTGGCTCTCGACGTCTCGGCACCGACGGTGAGCAAGTACGCCGGCGAACTCGAGGAGGCCGGCCTGCTCTCCCGGGACGACGGTTACGCGGTCGAACGGCCGGAAACGGTGCTGGTGTTGGTCGTCCGCCACGCGGATTCGTTCGGCGACCGGGCTCAAGCGCTCGCTCGAGACGCGGATCAGTTCCTCACCTATGAGGGGTAAGCGGTCGTCTCCCGCTGTAAGATCGTCTTACTTCGATACGACGAGGGAGACCACGTCGGCCAGCGACTCGAGTTCGTGTGTCGCGTTTCGCAGTCGCTCCCGGTCGCGGTTGTGTGGCCGTCGGAGGAACGCAGTCTCGAGGCCGGCTGCTCGGCCGGCCGTTACGTCCGTTGGGGAATCGCCGACGTAGATGCCGTCGGTGACGCCGAGGGCGTCGAGCGCGTCGTCGATATAGTACGGATCGGGTTTGCGCCGCTCGTAGCCCTCGAACGTGGGGTCTCGACCGCGGACGACGTCGAAGTCGAACCCGACGTAGTCGGCGACGAACGCAGCGGTCTCGTGGCGGTTGTTGGTGACGAGGCCGATCGTCGTCCGGTCGCCGAGGTCGCGAATCGCATCGATATCGTCGTAGGTGCCGCGCTCCCCCGACCGGAGCCGGTCGTGGGTTCCCTCCGAGGCGTACGCTTCTTTCAGTTCCCAGAACTGTTCGGGATCGATTCCAAGGTCGCGACAGTGCGGTTTGATCCGTTCGTACTCGTGAGTGCGAACGTCGCGACGCTGGTCCGGCGTCGGGTCGGCCCCCAGATCGGCGAGCGCTGCGTCGGCGGCGTCGGCGTACACCTGGGGATCGGTCCGCGGCCCCTCGAGGATGACGCCATCCATATCGAACAGTACCGTCGTCATAGCCTGATACTGGGGCTCGTGAGAAAAGAGCGTTCGGCGTTGCGACGGCCGTCGCTGGCTCCACCTGACGATCGGTAAAACACGAGCAGCGTGCACCGCGTCGCGGCCAGGGGGTTACGTATCGACTTTCCAGGTCGTGCTCGAGGAGTAGCCCCATTTCTCGATCTCGATATCGTAGTCGCCTTCCTGCAGGGCGGTGATGTTCGAGCCGACCTCTTTGGCCGTCATACCGAGTTCCTGGCCGATCAGGCGGGATTTGAAGTATGTCTTCGTCGCCGCGTTGTTCCGGAGATACTCCAGAATCCGCCGTTGTTTGCTCGTGAGGTCGGGGGCCATTGCAGTGCTCATACACGACCGGACGATAGGAATACCCTTAGGGGGTTTGGTACGCGCGGTTAACCCGCCGCCGTCATGCGCTTTCCGCCGGGAGTAAGAGACGAATAACAGGGCGGAAAGCTTTCGTTGGTACGACCGGTTAATATATCCTGGTCTGTGAGTGTCGTTTGTTCGTGACCGTCTCGGACGCCGAGTTACGACCGGCTGGTTCGGGTGTCGTTCGGCATCCCCGGTGACGATCAGTCGTCGGTGTCGTAGTAGTCCGTGACGAACGGTCCGAACGCGGACGCAACGGCCTCGCCGAGTGCGTGCGTTCGGTTCGTCAACCCGTCCGTGAGTACGCCTGCAGCGCCGTCGGCCTCGGCGATCCCGTCGGTACCGAGGCGATCATCCATTACCGGCCCCAGTTCGGCCCCGTCGGCGACCCGCTCCGCGATCCCGTCGGGGAGACGCACCGTCGGCCCACCGCCACGCGCCGTTCGGTCACCGTCCGTCACGGCTCCCCACATGATCAGCGACAGTCCCGGCGTCCCGTCCAGCCGAGCGACGCCGCCCTCGAGCCCCACCCCGTAGTCGGCGTCGGTCGCCGCGAGCGCTCGCCGGGCGCGGTTCTCCGCGCCAGTGACGGTCTCCTCGATCGACCGCGGCTGTTCGGCGACGCCGGACGCCACGTCGACGGCGGTCACGGTCGGCTCGTAGCGCTCGAGCGTTCGTTCGACCGCGTCGATCTTGACGGGATTCGTGCTTCCGACTGCGAGTTCCATACCGGTCGTTCGGCGGATGCTGATTTGGGGTCTGCGTTTCCGACCGGTTTCATTGCTTCAATGTTTCTATCCATCATGCTCTTTCGACCGAATTACTGGTTTTCGCGGGATATGGGACCGAGATTCCGAAACCCTTAACCCTCGAGTCTCTGAACGTGGGAGGTAACGGAACCGTCCGGGCTTTTGCGATCGGTTCGGCCGGGCAGCAATTGCCATCGTATGACTAACGCACCATCGAACACGAGAGTACGACGTAGCGAACCCGAAACGAACGAACAGGAGACCGAAAGCGAGGAGCAGGACCTGGTCTGTCCCGAGTGTGCGGGTAATCTCGTCGTCGACGACGAACACGGCGAGACCGTCTGTGAGGACTGTGGGCTGGTCGTCGAGGAGGATTCCGTCGACCGCGGCCCCGAGTGGCGCGCGTTCGACGCCGCCGAGAAAAACGAGAAGTCCCGCGTGGGTGCGCCCACGACGAATACGATGCACGACAAGGGGCTCTCGACGAACATCGACTGGCGAAACAAGGACGCCTACGGCAACTCGCTTGGCTCGCGCCAACGCGAGAAGATGCAGCGCCTGCGCAAGTGGAACGAGCGCTTCCGGACCCGCGACTCCAAGGAGCGCAACCTCAAACAGGCGCTGGGCGAGATCGACCGCATGGCCTCTGCGCTGGGTCTGCCCACGAACGTCCGCGAAACGGCCAGCGTCATTTACCGCCGCGCGCTCGACGAGGACCTCCTCCCCGGCCGCTCCATCGAGGGCGTCTCGACGGCCTGTGTCTACGCCGCTGCCCGTCAGGCCGGCGTCCCCCGAAGCCTCGACGAGATCGCCGACGTCTCCCGCGTCGAGAAAAACGAGATCGCACGCACCTACCGCTACGTGGTCCGCGAGCTCGGACTCGAGGTCCAGCCGGCCGATCCCGAGAGCTACGTCCCCCGGTTCGCCTCGGGACTGGAACTCTCCGACGAGGCCGAACACCGTGCGCGCTCGCTGCTCCAGAACGCCAAGGAAAAGGGCGTCCACAGCGGCAAATCGCCGGTCGGCCTCGCGGCCGCCGCGGTGTACGCCGCCGCACTGCTGACCAACGAGAAGACCACCCAGGCCGCCGTCTCCGACGTCGCCGACATCTCCGAAGTCACGATCCGCAACCGCTATCACGAACTCCTCGAGGCCGAGGAGACTATCGGGATGGCCTAAGGACGGCGCTCGCCACACGGTACTCGCCGGACCGATATCGTTTTTGCCGCGCTCGCTCGCAGTTGGTCCCAATGGGACTCCAGTTCGACTCGTTCGTCCTCGCAGCGTCGACGGCCGCGCTCGCCGACGAGCCCGCGGCCCGCGAGCACGCCGACGCGATCGAATTCCGCATGGATCTGGCCGACGAGCCCCTGGCCGCGCTCGAGGCCTACGACGGCGAGTTGCCGATTCTGGCGACCAACCGGGCCGAGTGGGAGGGTGGGGAGGCCCCGGCCAAGGGGCGACTCGAGGCGCTCGCCGAGGCGACCGCGGTCGACGCCGTCGCGGCGATCGATCTCGAACTCGAGTCGATTCTGGACGGGGCAGCGGCGGCAGTACTCGAGACCGCCCGCGACCGGGGCGTCTCGATCGTCGCGTCGACCCACGACTTCGAGGGCACCCCGTCTCGGGACGCGATGGTGCAGACGTTGACGGAGGCGAGCACGTACGCCGATGTCGCGAAACTGGCCGTCACGGCCGAGTCGACGGCCGACACGCTCGCCTTGCTCTCGGCGACGGAGCAGGTGACCGCTCGCGGGGAGCCCGTCGCGACGATGGCGATGGGCGATGCTGGACGTCACACGCGGGCCGTTGCCCCGGTGTATGGGTCGAAAATCGGGTACGCGCCCGTCGATCCGGCCGATGCGACCGCGCCCGGACAGTACGATCTCGAGACGCTGGCGGGGCTGGTGACACGACTCGGCTGAGAGAAAAATAACGAGAATCGGAATGTTAAGGGCGACCGATCCCTACGGTTTCTATATACAATGACATGGTTCCGTGCGCTCCTCGCCGCTGGTCTCTCGGTGATCATGCCGGGTGCAGGCCACGTCCTCGTTCGGGACTGGCTCCGCGCCGCCCTCTTTGCCGGCCTCTTCCTGTCTGTTAGTGCCGTCTTCCTGCCGATCGAGCAGTTGACCGCCGTCGGACCGATAACGAGTGTCAGCGATGTCAATGCGTACGCGGATGTCATGGCCGAAGAGACGGACGTGATCGCACAGTTTTTCCTCTCGTTTATCTCCCTGTTCGCCGCGATCGACGCGACCTTTCGTGCGCTCGGTTACTCGCCCGGCGGCACCGGCGGCGCTGAGGGGCCGACCTGTCCCGAGTGCGGAAAAGAAATCGACGAGGACCTGCAGTTCTGTCACTGGTGTACGACGCGGCTCGAACCGGCGGAGCCCGAGTCGGAGACGAACGACGCCTGACTCCCCTGTCTCGGCTGGCGACCTTACTTCTCGATGATGTTCTCCTCGACGGCCTCGCCGAAGTGACGAGCCGTGTCCTCGTAGTACAGCAGGATCTCGTCACCCGATTCGAGGTCCGTCACCGCTTTGCGCCCCGCCGCCGAGGCGACCTTGATTGTCTCGGCGTTCTGGAGGAGGGTTTCGACCCGATCCCCGCTCTCGGTCTCGAGAGCGACCCGGAACATCGGGCGTTGCTCGATCTTGACGCGGCCGACGATGGCCTCGCGAGTGTTGCCCTCGAGGTCGACGACCTGAACCTCGTCGCCGCTCTGGAGCTCCGAGAGGTACTTGGTGCCGCCGTCGGGCGTGCGGACGTAGGCGTGGACCGCGCCCGCGTTGACCCGGAACGGGCGGGACGCGACGTAGGGCGATTCAGCGGTTTCGCCGTGGACGAAGACCAGTCCGCGGGCCATCGAACCCACGAGCATTCCCTCGTCGTGGTCGAGTAAGGTGCCGGTGTCGACGCAGACGCTGTCTCTTATACACA
>NZ_AOIJ01000059.1 GCF_000337175.1 Natrinema gari JCM 14663
CGTATTCCGTTCCGAGGATGCGGACGTACGCGCCCCGGTCGAAGTCGCCGTCACGGCGCAGCGTCGAGAGATCCGCCGATCCCGAGAAGTCCTCGGGGAGGTCGATGGTCGCGTCGCCCTCGCCGTTTTTCCCGACGACGATGGCGTCCGCCCGCGTGGCGGCGTCTCCGGTCTCGTCCTCGGCCTCGTCGATGTCGTCGACCAGGGTCACGTTCCCGTCGGTCCGAAACGCCGCGACGTTGATGTCGCCGAGTTCGTGGACGCGCTCGACGTCGTCCTCGTCGACCAGTACCCAGTCTGCACCCGCCTCGAGCGCGGCGGTGATCCGTGCCCGGCGATCGTCCCAATCGCCGACGGTGTCGTCGGCTTTTACCCAGACAGCTCGCGTCATGAATCGACGGTCGAAGGGAACCGGCTTGAACGTGGCGAATCGGGGAGGGGCGACACAACGACCGCCGAACACCGGGCGAATCGACGTGAGCCGCCGACTCGCCGATCGTCGCGACCGTCACGGCCGTCATCTATCTTCGGATGGTATGGATACTCTCGATAGTAACGATTGTACGAATACCTTCTCAGAAGTTGATAATACCTCTCCGGACGATCGGTTTCATATGGGTCAGCGCCACCTCGAGAAGAGCGATGAACCGACCATCGACTGCGCCGCCCGTCGACTCGGGGTGGAATCCGTCGGCGACGTCGCCCGAGCGGCGTTCGACCACGCGGGCGAGCTGGCGACGCTCGAGTGCGGCCACACCGCTGCCGTGCTCGGTGCCGTTCGCCTCGCCGCTCGCCGTACCGGCGTCGGTGAACCCGCGCCCGAGCGGCTCGCGGAGTCGTTCGACGTCGATCCGGAGCGGGTCGCCACGGCCGACGCGGTGCTGGCGACGTATCTGAGTCCGCCCGCCGATCAGGACGAGATCCGCTCGCTGCGCCGGACGCTCGTCGTGGCCCGGGAGGTTCGGGCCGCGGTCGAGCATGGTCGGAACGCTGGCCCCGAGCTTCCGGGCTCGCACCTCGCTGACGCCGCGCCCTTCCTGCTCGCTCGCGCGAGCAGCCACCTCGATTCCCGCACCGACCGCGAGTACCCGGGGCTCGAGACGGCGGCGCTTCGCGACCACATCGAGCGCCTCGAAGCCGACCTCGAACTGGCTCGGCTCGGGACGAAACTGTACACGCTGGTCGACGAGGACTGAGCCGCCCGGGGTCTCTTCGGCTGACGCCCGTACCGCTATCGTGGCTCGGTGCCCTCCTCGATGAGTTTGTGTCGGAACGCCCGGTAGGCGTTTTCACCTCGTGTCGTCAACTCCACGACACGCCGCCGACCGACCGATTCGATCGTGACGTATCCGTCCTCGACCAGCGGCTCGAGGACGTGCGTATCGAGCACGCGGAACGCCCCTTTGTCCTCGCCGGAACGCTCGTCGGGGGAGCGGCGATCGGCCATGAAGTCGAGTTCTCGATCACGAGCGTACTCGATGAGATCTTTCTTCTTCGGCGGGGCCGTCCGATCGTCGTGGTACCCTTCCCACGCGGCCGGGTCGTCGAGGAACCCCATGATCGCCACCTGATCGCGCGTCGGCGACTCGATCGGGTAGGTCGGTACCTCCTCGATCTCGTCGAGGCCGAACGAGACCGGCTCGTTCGCTCCGTCGTGGGCGTACTCCGACGGCTCGACGTAGTAGGCGTGGGCGTCCGTCGAAACGTCCATGCACGCGATCGTCGCGCCGATCGCCGGGATCGTGCCGGCGCCGGAAACGTTGACGTACACCTGATCGTCGGCGTGTACGTCGGCCAGCGTCGTCACGTCGCCGAGCACCGCGTACACGTCCGTGAGATCACACTCCCGGGTACGGACTTCGGGGACGATCGACTCGAGTTCCGTTCGCAACTCCGCGTGATAGTCGGCTGCTGCCGTCGCGTTTCGTTGGCCCGTTCCATCGTCCGCCTCGCTCGGTTCCCCACCCCGTCGTCCGCTGCCCGTGTGCTCGTCTTCGAGCAGGTAGACCAGATCCGCCCGCTGGGTCTTGATCGGCTTGAGGATCCGATCGAACTCGTATCCCAGCGGCACGACGTGGACTCGCTTGACGACCTCCATACGCCGACAGACTCGTCAGTAAAAATAACTGCTACGGATCGCCGGTCGGACTCGAGTCGAATCGCCGCCAGCCGGCGGTTTCGACCGACCGGCCGAACGTTCGTCCGGCCAAACATGAAAGGGGGCCGGAAATATCGGGCGATTCACGACGGCAGCCGCCATCCCTTCGTGTGGGGAGCGGGTCGGCGAAACGTTCAGAACGCCCGAGACCGTACACGATTCCAGATGGCCGCCTACGACGCGATCTGTTTCGATCTCGATGCCACCCTCTGTGAATCGACGCAAGACCCCATGACCCTGCTCGAGTCGACCTTCGACCGTGCCGGCTACGAGCCGTTCTGTACGCCCGCGGACCTGCGGACCGCCGTCCCGGACCTGCCGACCGCCGAGACGGACCGCGAGTTCTACGAACACCTCTTTACCGCCGTCGCGGATCGCGCCGGCGTCGATGCCGACGTTGCGCCCGCGCTCGCGGCGGAATACCTTGCGGTGCAGGACCCGACCGCCGTCGACTTTCGCCCGGGCGCGAAAGCGGCGCTCGAGCATGCCCGCGACCGAAGCCGTGTCGGACTCGGGCTCATCACGAACGGCGGCCAAAAGACGCAGACGCGGAAGCTCCAGGCGTTGGGCATCGGCGACGCCTTCGACGTGCGCGTTTTTACGGACCCGAGCGCCGGGATTCACCCGAAACCCAGCGCGGCCCCCTTCAAGCACGCGCTGACTGAACTGTCCGTCGCGCCCGATGCGGCGATCCACGTCGGCGACTCCCTCCACGCCGATATCGCGGGTGCTAACGCGATGGGACTCGACTCGGCCTGGCTTGATCCCGGCCGCGACGGAGCGACCGGCGAGCACGAGCCGACCTACGAACTCGCGTCGCTCGAGGCGTTCGAGACGATCGTCTGAACCGGCCGGTTGACGGCCTCGATGGCCGATACGGCGTCGCCGTTAGCGGTCGGGGAGCAGATCCGTGTGCACCACGGCCCGATACTGCGTATCCGTCCCTTCCTCGAGTCGCTTGAGTAGGGCCGCCGCGTCCGGGAAGCTCTCGGGCAGTTCGAACGCGTCGGACGCCGCGTCGTCGCGTTGCTTACAGAGCTTGACGAACGCGACCAGCGCGTCGTAGGTCCCGCTGCGGGCGTAGACCACGCCGATGTCCCGCTCGAACCCATCGCGCCAGTGCTCGATCACCGGTTCGGCCGCGCGCCGCGGCCGTCGCATCCGCTCGGCCAGTTCGTCGGTGTCGATGCCGGTGTCGGCCTCGCCGGTCAGGGCCTCGAAGGCCGCCTGCATGTCGTCGGTTTCGGCCTCGAGCGCCGGCGCATCCGCTTCCGCCTCGAGCAACTCGGCGAACGCCTCGAGTTCCGCGCGGCGGATCGCGACGGGGTAGACGAAATCGTGGGTCTCTTTCGGGAGCGTGTACGACTTCGCTGCGACGCCTTGCTCGCCGGGATCGGACTTGCCCAGCATTAAGTCGAGTATTCCCATACTCGAAACAGGTATGGTCAGTCGAATAAGCCTTCCGCGCTCGGCTAGTCGTTCGCGGGTGCCCAGCGCGGAAGCGACGACACGCCGTTGGGTTCCGGGTGTGGAATCAGTTTGTCCGTACTGAAGGGACGCCCTCGCACTCGGGGTCGGTTACTGCTCGCCGCCGCGCCCGCAGCGACACCGTCTACTCGAGGCGCTCGAGGTTGACCGCGAGATCGGCCTCGTCGACGACGTCGCGGGCGTGACGCCGCACCTGGCGACGATTTCGTCCGCGAGCGTGCGTTTCTCGCCGTCGGTCACGGACTCGAGACGAGGAGGTCATTTCGATCGAGTCGCTCCGGACCGGTGACGGAGCCGTCGCGCTCGATAGCGACGAGACGCCGTGTGGTCTCTTTAACAATATAGGCGTAGAAATTTGTTATGGTTAGCATAGAAAACGCCGATTAATAGCAGCTGAATTAATAACCCAGCGCTCCGAGTCCGACCTACGATGGGTCGGAACGAGTCGACTCGCTCTCACGGCGACTCACACGCACACGACGGGCACGGGCACGGACACGACCACGGCGGGGACACGACGAGCAGCCGCAAACTCGCCGCCGTCTCGCTGATCAACGTCGTCGGCTTCGTCGTCGAACTCGCGGGCGGACTGGCGTTCGGTTCGGTCGCGCTCATCAGCGACGCCGTCCACATGCTGTTCGACGCGCTCGCGTACGTGATGGCCTTCGCCGCCGCCTACGTCGCCGAGCGCTACGGCGACGGTGACCGCTGGTCGTACGGCCTCCATCGCCTCGAGCCGTTCGCCGCCTTCCTCAACGGCCTGCTCCTCCTCCCGATGGTCGGGTTCATCCTCTGGGAATCCGTCCAGCGGTTTCTCGATCCCATCGCGATCGGGACCGGACCGACGATCGCCATCGCGATCGGGGGCTTGCTCGTCAACGTCGGGTCGGTCGTCGTCCTCCACGGCGACGCGATGAGTCTCAACGAGAAGGGGGCGTTCTACCACCTGCTCGGTGATGCCGGCGGCTCGGTCGCCGTCATCGTCTCGGTGCTGGCCGTCGAGGTCACCGGTCTCCGCGCCATCGACCCGATCACCGCGGCGCTGATCGCCGCCGTCGTGGCCTGGTCGGCGATCACCGTCCTGCGCGGCAGCGGCGAGATCTTCTTCCTCAAGACGCCCCTCGAGAGCGGCGTGATCCGCACTCACCTCACCACGATCGAGGGCGTCGACCGCGTCGCTGACTTCCACGCGTGGCAGATCTGCAGCCAGATCACGGTCGCGACGGTCCACGTCGAAACCGGCGTCGAGACGATGGCCGAAGCCGAGACGGTCGTCGGCCGCGTCCACGACGAACTCGACCGCCACGGCGTCGATCACGCCACCGTCGAACTGAGCCCGCGGTACGCCGACCGGGACGTCCACCTCGATACACACTGTCACTGAGGGCCGGCACGTCGCGAGCGCCGCCGCTGTGGACCGGTCGAACGCACCGGCAGAACTGGAGAATTTGGAGAATTAGGCCTCGAGCGCCAGCCCCGCTTCGGCCAGCGCGTCGTCGACCGAGAGATCGTCGTGGACGACGCCCGCGACGGCCCGGGCGATGGCTTCGGGGTCCTCGTGCTGGAAAACCGAGCGACCCATGGAGATGCCAGCGCCGCCGGCGTCCATCGTGCCGCGGACCATCTCGACCGTCTCGCGGTCGCTCCCCTTCGAGCCGCCGGCGATGATGACCGGGAGCCGCGTCGACTCGACGACGTGCTGGAAGCTCTCGGCGTCGCCGCTGTATCCCGTTTTGACGATGTCAGCGCCGAGTTCCTCGGCGAACCGAACCGCGTGGCCGAGCGCTTCGGGGTCCGTCGAGTCGACGCCGGGGCCACGGGCGTAGGCCATCGCGAGGACCGGCATGCCGAACCGCTGGGCCTGCTCGGTGATTTCCGAGAGCTGGCTGATCTGCTCGGGCTCGTGGTCCGAGCCGACGTTGATGTGGAGAGAGACGGCGTCGGCACCGACCCGAACTGCCTCCTCGACAGTCCCGGTCAGCCGCTTGTCCTGCTCGTCCGGCCCGATCGTCGTCGAGCCGTTGAGGTGGACGATGTATCCCTTGTCGTTTTTGTTGTCGTGGACGCGCGGCGCGATCCCTTTCTGCGTGAGAACCGCGTCGGCCCCGCCGCTCGTTACGCCGTCGATCGTCGATTCGATGTCTTTCAGCCCCTGGACGGCACCCATCGTGATACCGTGGTCCATGGGGATGATTACGTACGATCCGTCTGTCCCGATCCGGTCAAGTCGTGCGTCGATTCCTGTGGTCATTGCGGGAGTGTAGCAAGCTTGCAGTTATGGCTGTTCTGGTTCCAGTCATTCGTCGTGATCGTCCGTGATACTGTCTGCACCGCGACGTGCGCCGCGTTTGAGTTCCTCGGCTTTGGCCTCGAGTGCAGCGGCCGCGTCGCCGGGTGCCGCGCTCGAGGCGACACTTCGGGACGCCGTCTCGGAGCCCGCTGGGCCGTGGGCAGCGATGATATCGACCAGGGCGCTCCCGACGATGACGCCGTCCGCGCCGGCATCGATGATTTCGGCCGCGTGGTCGCCCTCGCTGACGCCGAAGCCGACGGCTTTGGGGACGTCGTACTCCGAGAGCCGCGCGAGGCTGTCGTGGGTCGCCCCCGAGACGTTTGCGCGTGCGCCCGTCGTCCCGAGACGCGCCTGGACGTAGGCGAAGCCCGACACGTGAGACATGATCCGGTCCAGGCGCTCGCCCTCGGTCGTCGGCGCGATGATGAAGACGAGATCGAGCCCGGTGTCGTCGCAGGCCGCCCGCAGCGGATCGGCCTCCTCGGCGGGCAGGTCGGGGACGATGATCCCCGAGAGACCGGCCTCGGCGGCGCGCTCGACGAACGGTCGCACGTCGGGTTCGGCACCGTACTGGAGGAGCATGTTGTAGTACGTCATCACCAGCAGCGGTGCCTCTGTCTCGAGGTCGGCGACCAACTCGAAGAAGCCCTCAGGGGTCGTGCCGGCCTCGAGCGCACGATTGATCGCGGCCTGGATCGTCGCTCCCTCCGCGACCGGTTCCGAGAACGGGAGGCCGAGTTCGATCAGGTCCGCACCGCCCCGGTCGAGTGCTTCGACGTACGCCTTCGTGTCCGCGAGCGAGGGATCGCCCGCCGTAATGTAGGTGATGAGCGCGGGGTGGTGCTCCCTGATGGCCGCTTCGATGTCGCTGTCGTACCCGCTCGCCGTCGACCGTCCGGCGTCAGTCATCCGTCGAACACCTCCACGTCCGGCGCGGCCTCGAGATCGCGGGTCTCGGTTTCCTCGAGGACGGTCTCGAGGTCCTTGTCCCCACGCCCGGAGACGGTGACGACGACGAGGTCGCCGAGGTCCCCGTGGCCCTCGTCTCGCGGCCGGTGCCCGCCTGCGGTCTCCCCGGCGGGTCCCGCCGCGCGCTCGAGATAGCCCAGCGCGTGACTCGATTCGAGCGCCGGAATGATGCCCTCAAGCCGCGAGAGACGGTGAAAGCCGTCGAGCGCGGCGTCGTCGTCGACGGTCGCGGGCACGACTCGCCCCGTCTCGACGAGATACGACAGCTCCGGCCCAACGCCGGCGTAGTCGAGGCCGGCGCTGACGCTGTGGGATTCGACGATCTGGCCGTCGGTTCCCTGGAGGAGCTTCGTCATCGCGCCGTGAAGCACCCCGTCGGTTCCCGTCGAGAGCGTGGCGGAGTTCGGTGCCAGACCCGCGTCCTCGTCGATCTCGAGGCTCGAGCCGCCGGCCTCGACGGCGTAGAGGGCGACCTCGTCGTCGGGAACGAAGGCGTGGAACGTCCCCATCGTGTTCGAGCCGCCGCCGGCGCAGGCGATGACGCTGTCGGGGAGCCGGCCCGCCGTCTCCCGGATCTGCGTTCGCGTTTCGTCGCCGATGACTGCCTGGAAGTCCCGGACCATCTTCGGGAACGGGTGCGGGCCGACGACCGAGCCGATCACGTAGTGGGTTCGCTCGACGGTCGTCGCCCAGTCGCGCATCGTTTCGTTGATCGCCTCCTTCAACGTCCCGCTGCCGGCCTCGACGGGGTTCACCTCGGCCCCGTTCATTCGCATGCGGTAGACGTTGGGGCGCTGGCGATTGACATCCGTTCGACCCATATAGATCTCGCAGGGCATGTCGAGGTGGGCCGCGGCCATCGCCGTCGCGGTGCCGTGCTGGCCGGCCCCGGTCTCGGCGATGATCCGCTCTTTGCCCATGTATTTCGCGAGAAGAACCTGTCCGAGCGCGTTGTTGAGCTTGTGGGCCCCGCCGTGGAGGAGGTCCTCGCGTTTGAGGTAGATGTCGCGGTCGTAGCGCTCGCTCAGGCGATCCGCACGCTGGAGTGGCGTCGGCCGCCCGCCGAAATCGCGCAATCGCTCCCGGAACTCGTCCATGAAGCCGTCCTCGTTCTCCAGAACGTACCGCTCGTAGGCGTCCTCGAGTTCCTGCAAAGCGGGCATCAGTGCCTCGGGAACGTACTGGCCGCCGTAGTCGCCGAACGTCCCGGTCCGCCCGGATGCACTCTCATCGTCGTGTTCGCGTTCCATGCTCATGTCTGGCTGTCTCCGTCGTGTGCTGTCGTCGTCGCGGACGCCGTTGCCAAGTCCGCGGCATCCATCGATTCCGCTCGAACGAGCCGTCGCGTGTTCTCGGTCACGTCGCTGTCGCCGCCGTGGCCCATGATGGCGCTGCCGACCAGCAAGGCGTCGGCATCCGCCTCCCGCATCCGCCGGACGTCGCCCGGCGACGACACTCCGCTCTCGGCGATCAGCGTTACGTCCTCGGGGACGTTGGGTGCGACCGACTCGACGGTTTCGAGATCGACCTCGAGAGTCGCCAGGTCGCGGTTGTTCACCCCGATCAGGTCGGCACCCGCTTCGAGGGCGGTCTCGAGTTCGTCCCGGTCGTGGACCTCCACGAGGGGCTGGAACCCGCGCTCGCGGGCGGCCGCCACGAGGGCCTCGAGATCGTCGACGAACCTGACGATCAACAGGAGCAGGTCCGCTTCGACGAGGTCCATGCCGCTCTCATCGACGATGAAGTCCTTCCGCAGGACCGGGACGTCGACGGCCTCCCGAATCCGAGTCAGCGCCTCGGGCGAGCCGCCGAAGTGGCTCGGCTCCGTCAACACCGAAATCGCCGCCGCGCCGCCCGCGACCATCGCTCGAGCCAGTTCGACCGGATCGTCGTCTCGAGTCCCCTCGGCCGTCGGACTCGTCGGTTTCACCTCCGCGATCAGTGGCACTCGCCCGTCTGCCTCGGCGTCGGCCAGCGCATCGGCCAGCGAGCGCGCGTCCACGTCGACGACGCCCTCACCGCCGGCACGCTCCCGTGCGGCCGCGAGTATCGACTGCACCGCGGGGGCGAGCTCCGTATCGGGGTTCATTATTGTACATCGACGTACTCATGTGTACATAAGGCTTGCGTCACGTCCCGGCACTCGCCTCGAGAACGACGCCCTCACTGTGGTTGGACAGCAGGAGAACGGGAATCGCCGCCTTTCGACGGCGACGGGTCGTCGCCGGTCGGCCGGACGCCAGACCGCACGGGGGATCCCGCGGCGCGGACGACTCCCGCGAGGTTTCGGTCGGTCACCCGTCGATGGCGGCGGCAGTCATCGTCGCTAACGCCCGATAATAGGGCTCGCGCGTTTCTCGCTCGACGTCGTCGAGGAACTCCTCGATCCACAGTCGTGGATGCTCGTCGAGAAATCGCTCACACGTCTCCGGGTCCTCCCGTTCGAGGAGATACGCGGCGAACTCGAGTTCGGTCGCGATGTGGTCCGGCAGGTCCGGCCACTCTGGCTCGAGGCCGAGCCCATACGACTGGTACCACTTGACGACGGCACGCGCCGATGGCCCGAGCACTGCGTCGTCCCCATCTCGATAGAGGCTCTCATAGGGCGGACACACGGGTTCGGCCGGCCCGACGAACAGCCGCGCGTACTCGACGCGGAGTTCCTCGACCGTGGTCTCGGCCACCTCGGGTTCGATCCGTTCGAACGTCCCGTCCGACACTGCCTCGAGGAGGTCCGCGGTCGGCTGTCGCCAACAGCGGGCCAGCACCGAGTATCCACCCGCCAATCGACCGCGGTCGTCGCCCTCGAGCACCGAGTTACGCATCGCCGGTCACCTCCCCATCGGCTCCGCCGTCGGGACGACGGCCGCCGTCGGTCGCGACGGGACCGGCCGTCGTTGCAGTCGAGTCGTCCCGCCCGGCGCTGACCGGGGTGCGATCGTCGGGCTGGATCGGAACGAACCGGAGGCCGAGCGTCACGATCAGCGCGCCCACAGCGATGAGGCCGACTGCGATCAGCAACTCGACGATCGTGGGGGTGTAGCTGCCGGTCGTCGCCCAGATATCCGCCTCGAGTCCGGTGTAGCCGGTTCCGGTCGTCACGCCGGGTGCGGCATCGATATTCACATCGTGATACCCGGTGAATATCAGGTACACGCCCTCGAAGAGGATACCGACGATCGCCGCGACGCTGGCCACGAAGACCGCTTTGATCCGACGACGGAGGGACGGCACGGCGAGCAACGCGATCGGAAGCACGCCGCCGATGACCGTCCACAGCCAGAAGTGGATCGTATCCCCGACGAGGAACGCGCTAGTGATCGACCAGAACTCGAAGTGCGCCGCCCACGCGTGGGGCAGTCGTTCTGCCGCGACCAGGTAGACGACGTGGACGGCCACGAAGATGCCGAGCAATTTCCCGAGTTCCGGCACCAGTTCTCGAGGGAACCGAAACCGCGTGAACCGGTCGACGAGGATGCTGGTCACCAGCAATAGCGCCAGCCCCGACACCAGCGCTTTCATGATGAACATCGGCGCGACCAGCGGGTTGAACCAGTCGCCACGGCCGATCTGGGTCGCGAAGATCCAGCCGGTCACCGAGTGCAACCCGACCGCAAGCGGCATCGCGACCGCCGCCGCCCAGAAGGCGCGTTTGCGGTCGCGTTCCCGGCCCGCGGGCGTGTCCGCGACGCCCAACGCCAGCCGCGACCCCATCTTCGCGAGATCCCGTCTGGTGAGCAACCACAGATACCCCACGTTGAACAGCCCGTAGAGGAGCACGATCCCGAAGTCCCAGACCATCGGCGAGCGGGGGTCCGGCGACGTCAGGAAGCCGGTCACCCGGCTCGGGCTCCCGAGGTCCGGCAGGATCAACAACCCGGCAACGACGATACAACCCAGACTCAACAGCACGCCCAGCGCGGCCAGACTGTCGTACCGCTTCGAGTGGAAGAACTTCGGCGCGCTCGAGATGATCAGCCCCCCCGCCGAGAGGCCGATGAACAGGACGAACAGCATGATGTACAGCCCCCAGGAGAAGATGTTGTCCATCCCGGTGACTACGAGCCCCTGCTGGAGCTGATACGCCCAGGCACCGAGCCCGGCCACGATCAGCACTCCCAGTAGGGCGAGCCAGGCTTTGCCGCGCGTTCCGAACCGGGGGACGACGACGCCGGCGTCCGGCGCGGAACTCATTGGCCGTCACCTCCGTCAGTCGCGACACCATTGGGGTTCCCGGCGGCTTTCTTTTCGGTCCCCTCGAGTTCGTTGCCGCTTCGCGTTCGGCCGGGGCTCATCTCGCCGCGGATGTAGTAGGTGTTCGGATCGGTCTCGAGTTCGTCGAGGAGTTGTTCCGTTTCATACTTCTCGATGTATCGCGAGGCGGTACTCTCCTCGTCGTCGAGGTCGCCGAAGATGCGGGCATCGGCCGGACACGCGACCGTACAGGCCGGGTCGAGGTCTTCCTTCACCCGGTGACTACAGAAGGTACACTTCTCGACGACGCCTTGCTTGCGCTCCTCGACGTTGCCGGTCCCGTCTGTGGGCAGCGTCTTGGGGTCGTCGAAGTTGAACACCCGTGCGTTGTACGGGCAGGCGCTCATACAGTACCGACAGCCCATGCACTTGTCGTAGTCGATCTCGACGATGCCGTCGTCGCGTTTGTAGGTCGCGTTGACCGGACAGACCTTGACGCAGGGGGCGTTGTCGCAGTGCTGGCACGCAAGCGGCAGATGGTTCATCGAGAGCGTCCCGTCGCGTCCGTTTTCCGGGTACGAGCCCTCGGGTGTGTCCATCGCGTCGCCGCCTTCCGTGAGGATTCGGTTCCACTGTTTGTCGAGCGAGACGTTGTTCTCCTGGCTGCAACTCACCGCACACGCGTTACAGCCGATACACCGCTCGAGGTCGATTACCATGCCGTAGTCGGTCATCAGTTGTCACCTTCGTTCGGGTATCCCTCGAGCCAGTCGGACGGCTCGGGGGCCGTGTATTTGCTCGTGTCGATGTCTCTCGGTGCGGGTTCGACGTCCGCTCGAACGTCGTAGAACGCGAATGTCGGGGCCAGATCGTTGACCTCCATGTGGGTGAGATCCTGGTGGCTCCCGTGGACGTAGTCGTCCGTCCACCAGCCTTGATCGATATTGATCAGTCCGGGTCGCATCCCTTCGTTGTAGCTGGCGCGGACGACCACCTCTCCGCGGTCGTTGTAGACGCGGACGTAGTCGCCGTCGTCGATGTCCCGATCCTGCGCATCCGACGGATGGATGTCGAGGGTCGGTTCCGCGTTGAACTTCCGGATCATCGCGTTGTCCGCCCACTGGGAGTGAATCCGCCACTTGGAGTGTTTCTGCATGAAGAGCAGCGGATACTCGTCGGCGAGGTCGTGATCGGTGGCTGTTCTGTCCTCGATCGGCCGCGGGAGGTCGAGCACCGTGCCGTCGTCCTCGACGGGGTGGTCCTCGTCGTAGAGTTCGATCCGCCCGGTATCGGTCGGGAACGGATCGGTGTACTTGATTCCCGCTTCTTCGTCCTCGACGCGAACGTTCCCCTTCCGGCGGAGTTCGTCGAAGTCGAACCGATCGTCGTTCGACGCGATCTTCCTGAGTTCGGCGCGCTTGTCGTCGAGGAACAGTTCGTCGTACCCGAGCTTGTCCGCCAACTCCGCGATGATGTGGTAGTCGTCCCGCGCATCCCAGAGCGGCTCGTGTGCCTTCGTCCGGTGTGAGATATGTGGATGTGACCCCCACGCGTCGGTGATGTCCTCCCGTTCGAACCAGTGGGCCGCCGGCAGGATGATGTCCGCGTGCTGGACCGTCGGCGTCCGATGGAAGTCCGCCATTGCGAACATGTCGACGTTCTCGAGGAGGTCGTGCCAGCGCTGGCGGTTCGGGAACTGGTTGGCCAGCATGTTCGACTCCATCCCGTAGATCGCCTTGATCGGGAACGGGTCGCCGTCCTCGAGCGCGGCGGGGATCTCGTGCATGGACAGCGACTGCGTTCCCGGCGCGCCGTCGGGAGAGCTGTACTCGCCGCTGTTCAGCGTCGTCCCGGAGGGGTGCTGGGCGTGGATCGTGCCCGACTTCCCGTAGTCCCCCGTCAGCGCCAGCAGGATGGCGTAGGTCTGGCCGAAGACGTGCCCGTACTTGTACCGGCCGAGCGCGTAGCTCGGCGCGATCCCACCCGGGCCGCGGGTTGCGAGCCATTGGGCTGCGGTTTTGATGTCGGCCGGATCGAGGTCGGCGACGGATGCCACTGTCTCCGGCGAATAGTCCGCGACGTGCTCCTCGAGCAGCGACAGCCCGGTCGTCGTCCGGATGCCGTCGACCTCGTACTCACCGAACAGTTCGACCGCCGCGTACGTGTCGGGCTCGAGCGGCACCGGCTCGCCGGTTTCGGCGTGGATACCGACGACCCGATCGTCGTCGGCGTCGCCGTCGAGATCCCGCATCCGAAGCATCTCGTCGGTATCCTCGCGGACGAGTGCACCCGCGGTCGTTCGCTCGCGAAGGAAGTCGTCGTCGTAGGTCCCTTCGGCGAGGACGTCGTGGATCATCGCGAGCGCGAGGTGGGTGTCCTTGCCCGGTTTGATCGGCAACCAGAGGTCCGCTTTCGACGCTGTCGTCGTGTACACCGGATCGACGACGACCAGTTTGGCACCGCTTTCGAGGGCGTCGAGGACTTTCGAGGCGTCGTTCTGGAACTGACTCTTGAAGAGATCGGAGCCCCAGACGATGATCGTGTTGGCATTGACCCAGTCGGCGGACTCGTTCGTCGGCGGGAGGAAGAACCCGTGTCCGGTGATCCGATTGAATCCGACGCCGACGTTCGAGTCGATCGACCAACTCTGTTGGGTCCCGCCGAACATCGACGCCAGCCGGCCGAAGATCGTGGTTCCCATGCCATTGTCCCCGGACCCGGTGTGGAAGAACACGCTCTCCGGCCCATACTCCGATCGGACCCGGCGCATCTCGTCGGCGACGTACTGCAGCGCGTCGTCCCACGAGACCTGCTCGAATTGGGCGTCCTCGCCGCGGCCACCCGGATTAGGAGCGCCGGGTTCCCAGTCGGATCGGACCATCGGGTACTTCAGTCGCTTCGGACTGTACACGCGCTGGACGTGTGACTGTCCGAGGAGACACCCCCGTCGATACCGTTCGTCGTCGGTCATCTGCGGTTCGACGAACTTGATCTGGCCGTCCCTGACGTGAACGTTGAGGGGACACTTACCCCGACAGTTCGGGGCACACGCCGTATTGAGTACCTGCGTTTCGTCGAACAGGCCCTCGACCGCGGCGTCCGTCTCGTCCCGCGTGAGCGATTGGAGGGCGCTGTGCCCGCCAAGCCCCAGCATGCCGGCTGCCGCCCCGGCCGAGAGGAGGACGGACCGCCGACTCACGCCGGCCCCGTCCTGCTCACTCATCGTCATCACCCGTGTCTATCGGCCGGTCATCGACGCCGAACTCCTCGAGAACGGCGTCGTGGTACTTCTCGTGGAATTCCGCCTCCGTCATGCGGCCGGTACTGACCCGGACCGCATCCCTGCTCATCTCCTTGCCGAGCTTCGGATCATACGGGCTGTCCGCGAGGAGTTCGTCGGCCGTCTCCTCCCAGACCGCTGCGTCGATACCGACTGACTCGTCGTCGATCATCTGCGTCTCGTCTGAGTTTCCCATCGTGATCCCTCCACCTTCGGCTACGAACCGCGAGGCCGAGCACTCGCGGGCAAATAGTTTCGTCCTTTATAAGCAGCGGCGCGGTGGTCGATGCCAATCCAGCCGAAACCTCACGTGACAGCCGGGCTACCCTTCGAGAAGGTCGAGCAACAGTTTCGATTCGGCAGCGCTGAGTCGCTGTGAGAGCGTCGACTTCGAAATCCCGAGTCGGGACGCCAGCGCCTCGAACTCGATCCCCCGCGGATCGTCGTAGTAGCCGGCTTCGATCGCCCGCGTTAGCGTCTCCTGTTCGCGCTCGGTCAGTAGCGAGATATCCGCGGTTCGAACGTCGGTAAACTCGTCCGTGTCGGATGTCGTGAGTCGTCGCAACGAGACGTGGTCGACGACCTCACGGAGCTCCTCGATCAGCTGCTGTAACGTGTCGCGGTCGGACAGATACGTCGTCACTACCGTCGTGCCGTCCTCGACCGCTCCGAACAACGGGACACACTGATGGCGACGAAAGACCGCACACGGACAGGACTGATCGATGGTGGTTTCCGTCTGTGTGACCCCCGTCGCCTTCGTCCCGACATCCGAGAGGACGTAGCACGTATCGTTCATGAGCTGGTGCCGGACCATCGGCTCCTCCTGGGTCCCCTCGAGAATGCAGTCCGTTCCGGTGAGATCGAACCGGATTTCGGCCCGGATCTCCCGTTCGTCACCCGGGTGGCTAACGGTCGTCCCGTCTTCCGTTGCGTTCATAGCTAAAGTTCGGAACATCGGGGACAAGAGTCCGCGTGGAGTTCTCAGTCGCCAAGAACCATCGGAAGCGGCCACCGTTATCACGCCGCGACCGACGCGGCATCGGTCGCGGCCGTACCCGCGACGTATGCGGCGGTCCCGCCGGCTAGAGGGGGTTCGGTCCGACGTGGGACCGGCGACTATTCAAGTCCCGACGGGCTACAACCACCTATGGAGGACGTTACGGACGCTGGAATCTACGCGCGGGAATCGCCGTATCTCGACCGGTACGTCCAGCTCGGTGTCGCCAGCGGACGGGTGCTGAGCGTTTCGTTTCCGGACAGTCCAGACGACGACGCCGAGGACGACCATCCCGTTCTCGATCGGATCTTCGACTACCTCGACGGCCTCGAGGAGATCGCCTTCGAGGACGTGCAGGTCGCGATGACCATGCCGACCGATCGGCGGGCGGTCCTCGAAGGGGTCCAAGGGATTCCCTACGGTGACCAGATCTCCGTCGAGACGCTCGCCCGGATGACGTCCGGGCTCGATCACGAGGACGAGGACGATATCATCCTCGTCCGGACCGCGCTCGCCGAGAACCCCGCGCCGCTTTTGCTCCCGGATCACCGCGTGCGTGACGGCCCAAGCGCCGCGCCACCGGATGTCGAACAGAAGCTACGATCGCTCGAGGGACTGTAACGGGCGGTCGGTCTCAAAACCCCGACCGGTCGACCGTTTCCGGCGCTTCGAACTCGGTCGCCAACTCGAGTAGTTGGACCAGAATCCGGCCGGTCGCACCCCAGACGGTGTAGCCGTTTACGTGGAAGTAGTGGATGATGATCTCGCCGTAGTAGGGATGAGACCGACGCTCGTACTCGTAGTTGTCCGGGTCGAGCAGCCCCGACAGCGGGAGGACGACGATCTCGGCGACTTCGCTTTCGTCGCGGACGTACTCCCGATCGGGGACGTGGGCGACGAACGGCGTCACGGCGTACTCGGTGACGGTCCGAATGTCGTCGAGTTGCCCGACCACTTCGGCGTCGCGTCGCTCGAGGCCGATCTCTTCGTTGGCCTCCCGAAGCGCCGTCTCGAGGATCGTCTCGTCTTCGGGCTCCGCGCCGCCCCCGGGAAAACTCATCTGGCCGGGGTGCTCGCCGAGGTGGTCGGCGCGCCGGGTAAAGAGCAGGGCGTCCTCGCCGTCGCGGTCGACGATCGGCGCGAGGACGGCCGCGTCGTACTCCTGATCGGCGATCTCGGTCGCCTCGTAGTTCGCGATCGGACCGAGTCTCAGTCTCCGGTCCGTCATTCCTCGAGCGCGTCCTCCAACCGCCGTCGTTCGTCCGTGAGATCGACCGGTGCCCACGCCTCGACGTCNAGATGTGTATAAGAGACAGTCCTCCAACCGCCGTCGTTCGTCCGTGAGATCGACCGGTGCCCACGCCTCGACGTCGTAGCTCACGTCGATCAATGTCTTGATCCGCTCGGTCTCGCCCGCGGCGACGGCCTCGTCGGCAGCCTCGAGCACGCGCTCGCGGGCGGTTTCCCCCAACGCCTCGCGGTCTGGGGCCCGCGGCTCGATATCGAGGATGTGTGGGACGTCCTCCGCGTGCTCCGGCACCGTCGGAAACGCCGTCGGGCCGGCGACCAGCAACGCCTCGCCGTCCGCGTCGGGGGCGTACCGAACGAGCGCGAACGACTCGACTGCCTCGTCGATGGCCGCCGCGAGGGCCGCATCCTCGACGGTCCGTCCGTCGGCCCGGTAGGCGGCCTCGGCGAGCGCCCGCTCGAGTTCCGCGCGGGTCAACCCGCCGAAGAGGTCGACCACGCCGGCCAGTTCGTCGGCGGTCGCGTCCATACGCTGCCCAACGGCCGATGGCGGGATTAGTCTTGCGAGCCAACGCGGTGCTCCCGCCAGGGACGGGCGGCCGCGAGTACGTCGGCGGGCTCGAACGGGGCGTCGGTCCACCGCGGCAGGCGCGTGTCCGGCCCCGGCGGTGCGATCGACTCGGCGTAGCGCGCCACCTGGTCCCGTTCGTCCGCGGGGTCGTACGCCAGACCGTTGAACGCCGCGTCGGCGCGGTACTGGTCGATCAACTCGTTACCGGCGGCCCGGTATCGCTCGGGGAGGGTCTCGTACGCGGGGGTGACGCCGTGGTCCTCTATCACCCCCAAGAGGGTGGCCGCGACTTCCCGACTCATCCCTTCGAGCCCGGTGTCGCCGGCGACCGCCCGGTGGTCGTGTTCGTGGCGACCGAGGTCGACCTGTGCGGAGCCGTCGAAGCCGGCGATCTCGTAGGCGTCGCCGAGCGTGCCGACCTCGAGTCCCCACGCACGCGGTGCGCGAAGCCGCCGGGCGAGGCGGGCACTCGCGGCGAACTCGCCGGCGAGCGCGTACCGGAACGCGCCGAGGTAGTCGACGATCGGCGCGTCGCGGGCGTCGGCTAGGGCTCGAAGCAACGGTTCGTAGAACAGTCGGCAGAGCCGCCCGTAGAGCCGGTCGCCTTCGACGCGCGCGTAGTACCCTTTCGAAAAATCGAAGTCCATCGTCAGCGGTGCGAGCAGGCGCTTGACGTGTGCGGCCTCGTAGCTGCGCGCGTCGGCGTCGTGGACGACGACTGCGTCGGCGACGTCCGCGGCGGGACCGAGGGCGAGCCAGACATCCCGCCCCTTTCCGAACCCGCCGTCCAATCCGGCGTCGGCGAGCACGGCATCGACGGCCGGCGCGTTACACCACAGGACTCTGGTCGGCAGTGCGAACGAACGGAGCCAGTCCCGAAACGGTCCGATGCGGTCGGCGTCGGCCCGAACGGGGACGAACACCGCCGCGGGTGCCGGCTCGAGGCGCTCGAGTTCCCCGAGGACGCGCTCGGCGGCGGGGCTCTCGTACTCGCGGCCGGTCATCGGGACGACGACGGCCGTCTCGGCGACCGCAGCGGCGGCGTCGCGGGCGAGGTCGCCACCCAGTCCCGCCTCCCCATCGCCGAACTGGTGGAGCGTGGCGATCCGCTCCTGGACGTACTCCATCGGTGGGGTCTTCGAGCGGACCGGTAAAACGGCCACGGATGCGGCCGGACAAACCGGGTCGCGGAACGTGGTCGGCACCGAACACGGAGCCGAGTCGAGACCGGCGAAAGCACCGGTCTTTTTCTTCCCCTCCTGCTTACAGGGCGAACATGAACTCAGTCCGGAAGGCGCTTCGCGCCGGCGACCTCGAGAAGGACACCTACGATCGGCTCGTCTGTGGCGAGTGCGAGAAGCCGCTGAAGACCGAAAACGACCCGGACGAGATCAAGACGGTTCGTATCTGTCCGGACTGCGGGGACGAGTGGAAGGAGATCCGCTAAACTGACGTGCGGTCGTTGCTTGCGCGACCGACTCGACGATCGCGGCGAGAACGGCGTGTGAGCAGTCGCCACGATGGCGGTTCGATGACGAGCGTCCGTATGCGACCGGCACCACCGGGCCGCCATCGGACACCTGCTCGCACGACAGCGTTGCGACCGGTGTCGATCGAGTAGTCCCGACGAGCGCCGCTCGGCGCGGCCGGCTAGCGTTCGCCCGCCATCGCGGAAAAGAGTCGTTCCTCGAACTCCGCACGGCTGATCCCGTCGGAGGGCCCGATTCCGTTCATGTGGTCGACCGAGAGCTGACCGCCACCCATCCGTGCGTGGCCGCCGGCACTGGCCATCGGGATGTCGTTGATGGCGTGGCGCAGCGTCTCGCCCATGTGAACCCGGTCGTCGCGCGACCGACCGGAGAGGTGGAGCGTCCCGTCGTGTTCGCCGTAGACGACGACGGCCGTCACCCCCTCGAGATGCATGAGCTCGTCCGCGGCCTGGGGAATCGCGTCGACGTTACCGATCTCACCCACGTCACAGACCGCGAAGGGGCCCTCGATTCGCTTCTCGGTGATCGCCGTCGCCTTGACCTGTAAGACGTCGTCGCTGACCTGCGGGTTGGCGATCCGATCGAGTAAGTCCTCGTCGATCCCCGAGAACAGCGCGGCGCAGGCGTCGAACTCGGCCCGGGAGCAGCCGTTGGTCAGGTGGTTCGTGTCGGACTGAATGCCGTAGAGCAGCCCCGTCGCGAGCTCCGGCGAGACCTGAACGTCGCCCGAGCCGTCCTCGTCGGCCAGCGACGCGTCGATATCCGTTAAGTACTCGGCGATGATCGTCGACGCCGCGCCGTAGTCGGTCCGGACGTCGGTGAACTGCGTCCCGGCTCCGTTGCCGGGGTGGTGGTCGACGACCGCGATCGGTTCGACCGTTTGGGCTCCGGTAAAACCCCGCGGCGTGTTGTGATCGACCAGGACGACCGGGCCGGCGGCGAGTTGGGAACTCGCCTCGATGGACTCGAGGTCCAGATCGAGGACGGTCCGGAACGCGCGGTTCTCCTGATGGCGGATCTCGCCGGAGTACTGCAGCGTCGCGTCGGTATCGACCGAGTCGGCGATCCGCGCGACGCCCATCGCACACGACATCGCGTCCGGATCGGGATTCGGATGCATCAACACCGTCACCTCGTCGTGTGCGGCCAACATGCGCCGCAGGCGGGCACCCGGCGGACGACGGAACCAGCGAACGGCCCACCACCCGCCGAGGACGAGGCCGACGACAGCGAGAACGAGAAGCGAGAGAACGAGCGGCTCGAGGGACCGGACCGCGTCGGCAAGCGACTCGGTCACAAGCGGGGTCGCCCCGACGACGGGACCGTCGGTCGGGACGCTCCGATAGCTCATATCGGGTGATCAAATCGAACCATCAAGAAATTTCCCCCGATTCCCCGGGATTCGGCGCGAACCCTCAAATTGAGAATATATCGATATTACGCCACTGAAACGGCGGACACGCCGATCGAACGGTTTGGAGCGGGTGTCCGACGAACCGGTCAGCGATTCCGATAGGTCTCGATCGCGTCGCGGTACCCCTCGCGGTACGTGGGGAAGGCGAACTCGTAGCCTAGTGCCCGGAGCGTCTCGTTCGAACAGCGTTTGCTCGTCAGGATCCGGCGACGGCCCGCCTCGGAGAGGTCGTCGTCCGCGAGTCGCTCGGCTTTCGTCCGCTTTGGTGGCTGCTCGACACCGCATTCGTCCGCCAGCCAGTCCGCAAACGCCCACTTCGCGGCCGGTTCGTCGTCGACGACCTGAACGACTGCACCGCGTGCGAGGTGCTCCGTGAGCAGGTAGCGAACCGCACCTGCGGCGTCGTCCCGGTGGACCATGTTCAGATAGCCCTCGGTGACGGGTCCATCGAGATAGCGCTCGAGCCGGTATCGACCGGGGCCGTACAGCCCGGCGTAGCGCGCCACGGTCCCGTCGAAGCCGTATTCCTCTGGCAGTTCGAGGGCGATCCGCTCGGCCTCGGCGAGCACCGCGGTCTTTTCGGTGATGGGCTCGAGCGGCGTCTCCTCGTCGACCCAGTCGCCGTCGTGGTCGCCGTGGACGCCGGTCGAGGAGGTGTAGACCAATCGATCGGGGGTGTTCTCGCGTTCCCCGAACGCCTCGACCGCCGTCCGTAACCCGTCGACGTACACCTCCCGGGCGGCCTCGGCACCCCGTCCGCCGCTGCTCGCGGCGAACACGATCGCGTCGACGTCCGGAACCGCTGTGAGCGCGTCCCGATCGGTGATGTCCGCCCGCACCCCCTCGAAGCCGGCGGCGGCGATCCGCTCGACGCCCTCCGCGGATCGGCGGACCCCGATCGGCTCATGGCCTCGCGAGGCGAGCTGTCGGCCGAGTTCGATGCCGACGTACCCGCAGCCGAGAATTGCAACCTTCATAGCTCGACTCGTGGCCGGCTCTACATAGTTTCATCGCCCGAGGCGATTGCCGTGTCGTTCACCGTGACTCGTCGACCGAATCGACCGGCCGGTGGACGTACTCGTGGACGGCGACGCAGCCGACGGCGGGTGATCGAGCGGGACGCCCTGTTCGGTAGTCAGGGCGCGCCGTCCGCGATCACGTACTGGATGTGGACGAACTCCTCGAACGACATGGGTGCTCGCCCTTCGATCTTCTGATGGATCTCCTTTGCGTCCAGGTCGATCTCGAGGTGACTCTCGACCGCGTCGACATCGAGGACCGCCGTCGACATGCCCAGTAGCAGGTGCTCGAGCGCCATCGTCACGATCGTCTCCGGGTCCGGTGTCCCTTCCTCGAGCGACTGGATCCGGGCGGCCTGCTCGAGGGTCAACGCGGGCGAGTCGCCTGCGGCCACCGCCTCGAGCGTCTCCCGCTCGAGGTCGGTTTCGTCGGCGACGGCCTCGAGGCCGCGATCGTCGACGATCGTTGCAAAATCGGCCTCGTACTCGGCCCGGAGGACGGCGGGCGAGTCGGGAACGGTCATCCGCTGGTCGTAGAACATATGCGAAGGGACGGGAATAATGTAGAAAGATATTGTGACATTCCCGTTGGTCCCGTGCCGGCGCAACCGGGCGGCCGGCGTCCCGATATCGCCGACGGGTGGCGGCCGGTCGACGGCTCGCTTCGACCGCGCGGCCGTCGCTACTCTTCGCCGCCCGTGACGCCCGTCGCCCCGTCAGTCGCCGATGCGGTCTCACGGGACTCCGCTCGCGTCTCGGACGTCATCTGCCAGCCAGTCACGCCCATACAGAGGAGCACGAGCGGCGACAGGAAGCCGAAGAAGTAGTACGGCGCGTACGACAGCGTCGGGACGCCCAGCGTTCCGGCCATGAACAGGCCACCGCTCGACCACGGGATGAGGACCGCAGTCGTCGTGCCCGACGCTTCGACGGCACGCGAGAGGTTCTCCATCTTCAGCCCCTGTTCACGGTAGAGGTTTCGAAGAGACATCCCGGGGACGACGATGCTGATGTACTGTTCGGCCGCGAGGACGTTCATCGAGATCGCGGAGAGGACGGTGACGCCGGTGAGACTCGCCTCGCCGCGGCTCAGTCGGCCGAGGTGGTGTGCGAGAACCGCTAGCACGCCGGCGCGCTCGAGTAACCCCCCGAGCGAGAGCGCGGCGATCGCGATCGTGACGATCCACGCACCGCCGAGGAGGCCGTCGCTCTGGAGCAACCCGCTTACCAGTTCCATCCCGGTCTCGGGGGCCGTTCCGGACTGTGCGACGGTCCACGCTGTGGCGAATCCGGTCCCCTGGATGCCGACGGCGGTGAGGACGCCGGCGAACACGCCGACGCCGAGCGCCGGCAGCGCCGGCAGGCCGTAGACTGCCAGTCCGAACGTCAACACCAGCGGCACGAAGACGAGCGGTGTCACGACGTACGTGCCCTGAATGGCACCCTGGATCTCCGCGATCCGTCCGGCGGGAATCGTCCCGGAGGCACGGAGGCCGAGGATGGCGTAGAGCACGACGGAGAGGCTGAACGCGATGAGCGTCCCGAACCGCATCGCGTTGATGTGATCGTAGAGGTCGGTGTTCGTCACGGCAGCGGCAAGGTTCGTCGTGTCCGAGAGCGGGGACTGCTTGTCACCGGTGTATGCGCCGGTCAGAATCGCGCCGGCCGTCATCGGCATCGGAATGCCGAGTCCGGCCCCGATACCGATGAACGCGACGCCGAGCGTCCCCGCGGTCGTCCACGATGAGCCGACGGCGAACGTGACGATCGCCGCGAGGATCGCGGTCATCGGCAGGAAGATCGCCGGCGTGAGCAGTTCGAGCCCGTAGTACATCAGCCCCGGAATCGTCCCCGCCTGAATCCACGTGGCGATAAGCGCATAGACGACGAACATGATAAGGATGACCTGCATCCCCATGAGGAGGCTATCGGTGATTCCGTCGTACTGGTCTGCCCACGACAGGCCGAGGTGGTACCGGGCGAACAGCCCGGTAAACGCGATCCCCCAGAGGAGCGGGAACTGCGGGTCCAACTCGAGCAAGACGATCCCGACGCTGAGGAATCCGAGCATCGCCACGACGGGGACGAGCGCCGCAAGCAACGACGGCCGTTTCTCGGGATCGATATCCTCGAACAGTTGCGGCTCGAGCGCTACCATCGGGTCACCTCGAGCCCGATCCAGTCGCGATCGAGTCGAGTCGACGACGGGAACCGCTGTCGACGGACAACCGATCGGTCGGTGTCGGCAGTGTCTCCCGCGTCCGGAACGGCGTCCACACGCTCGAGCGGTCTCGTGGACGGTGCTGCCCCAAGCCGGGATCGTTGTCTCGGTGTCTCGGTTCGATGCTGGGCGCGCGTCGGGTGAGTGATCCTCGCTACCATGCAAACAACACTCGTGGTTCAGTCCAAGTAGTTCTGGTTTCCATACGGTGAAGTGTTTATGTACCCGGCTGTCAGTGCGGCGCGTTCGTCCCGACGAATCCAGTCCGGTTGTATATCGGTTTCCGTTCCGCGCTCGCCGTCGCTCAGAGTGACAGTCCATGCTCGCATACTGTCGGCATTCGGGACCGGTGTGAGAGGCGTTGCAGTCAGCACACGGAAACGCCGGAGCCGCGTCACCGCACTCGCGACCGCGGTCCAAAACAGGGGAAAACAAGCGTCGAAACGGACGGTGCATCGGGACGGCGTTCGATGGGATCGGGCGGCCGTCGCGTCGCAGGTCTCACGCCACGCCGTCGTCGAGGTCCCGTTCGATGGCCGCGAGCAACTCATCGGAGCGGATCAGGTCCGCCATCGTCTCGATGTCGCGGTGGATGGGACGATCCGCCTCGAGGTGCGGGACGTGGTCGCGGATGGTTCGGTGGGCGGCCCGCGTCCCGACGCCGGGAACGCGGTCGTCGACGAAGTCGAGCGCCTGGGCGGCACAGGCCAGTTCGATGCCGACCACGCGTATCGTCCGATCGACGGCGTCGCTGGCGACGTGCGCGCTCTGGGCGCTCATGCTCACGTGATCCTCCTGGTTGCCGCTCACCGGGACGCTGTCCGTCGACGGGCGGCCCTGCGTCTGGATCGTGCTGACGAGATCCGCGGCCGTATACTGAGCGATCATGTAGCCCGACTCGAGGCCGCTGTCGGTGGTCAGGAACGGCGGTAAGTGCGGCTCCTGGACGTTCGGATTGAGCAGCCGATCGACCCGCCGTTCCGCGATCGATGCCAGGTTCGCGAGAGCGCTCGTCACGTAATCCAGCCGCAACGCAAGCGGCTGGCCGTGGAAGTTCCCGCCGGAGAGCACCGCCGCCTGATCGGTGCCGCTCGCTCGGTCGTCGGCCTCGTCGGCGGGGAAGACCAGCGGGTTGTCCGTCGCACTGTTGAGTTCCGTCTCGATGGCCGTCCGGAGGTGGCGAATCGCGTCGCGGACGGCCCCGTGAACTTGCGGGAGACACCGGATCGAGTAGGCGTCTTGGACCCGGTCGCAGTTCCGGTGTGATTCGACGATTTCGGAGTCGCGCGTCAGCCGGCGGATGTTCTCCGCGCTCGTGGCCTGTCCCTGATGCGGGCGGACGCGCTGGATGCTGGCGTGGGCGTTCGCCGTGGTGCTCATCGTTGCTTCTGTCGTCATCGCCCCGGCGACGTCCGCCATCCGCATCGCCCGCTCGGCATCGCGGACGACGAGCGCGCCGATCGCGACGGTCAGCTGCGTCCCGTTGATCAGTGCCAACCCTTCCTTCGGCCGGAGATCGAGCGGCTCGAGGCCGACGCGGGCCAGCGCCTCGTCGCCGGCGAGGCGGTCGCCGTCGACGATCGCTTCGCCCTCCCCGATGACGACGAGTGCGAGGTGTGCGAGGGGTGCGAGATCGCCGCTCGCCCCCAGACTTCCCTTGGCCTTTACGACGGGGTGGACGCCGTTGTTGAGCATGCCGACGAGGAGATCCACGACGCACTCGCGGACGCCGCTGTACCCCGCGACGAGCGCGTTGAGCCGCGTCACGAGCATCGCCCGGATCTCCGGTTGCTCGAGGTCCCGACCGGTGCCCGCGGCGTGGCTGCGGACGAGGTTGTGCTGGAGGGCTTCGATCTCGTCGTCTGGAATCCGTTCCTGAACGAGTTCGCCGAATCCGGTGTTGACACCGTACACGGCCTCTCCGGAGTCGACGATATCGACGATCCGCTCGCGGGACGCGCGGACTCGCTGCCGCGCCGATTCGGGAACCGAGACGGTAGCTCCCTCGCGGGCGACGCGTTCGACGCCCGCCGGCGTGAGCGAGCTCCCGTCAACGACGACGGAGTGGTCACTCACGGTGGACCACCTCCCCGCCTTTCACGACGGTTCGAACGGTCGACACGCCGAAATTGTACGGGAGATGCTGGTAGTCGGCGACGTTCGCGACGACCAGATCGCCCGGCGCGCCCTCGCACAGCGTCCCGGTCCCGTCCGTGCGATCGATGGCAGCGGCGGCGGTCCTGGTCGCGCTGCGGATCGCCGCGGCCGGTCGCATTCGCATCCCGTTGCAAGCGAGGTCGATAGCGAACTCCATGCTCTGTGAGTAGCAGTTCGGGTTGAAATCCGTTGCAATCGCCACCGGCACGTCGGCCGCCTCGAAGGCCGCCGCGTCCGCGTACTCGGCCCCAAGCGAGAACGCCGTCCCGGGGAGCAGGACGGGTGTGACACCCGCCTCGCCGAGCGCGTCGATATCGTCGTCGGTCGCCTGCAACAGGTGATCGGCACTCGTCGCGTTCAGGGAGGCAGCCAGCTGGGAGCCGCCGAGTCGCTCGAACTCCTCGGCGTGGACCTTCGCTGCCAGGCCCGCCTCTTGTCCGGCCTCGAGAACGCGGCGGGACTGTGCGACCGAGAAGACGCCCGCTTCACAGAACACGTCACAGAACTCGGCGAGGTCGGCCGCCGCGACCGCCGGAAGCTGCTCCTCGACGACGCGATCGACGTAGTCGTCGGTTGTTACTCCCTCGGGGACGGCGTGAGCCCCCATAAACGTCGGCACCACGTCGATCGGGTGTCGCTCGTCCGCCGTGGCGATCGCCTCGAGCAGTTTCAGTTCGGTCTCGACGTCGAGCCCGTAGCCGGATTTCACTTCGGCCGTCGTCGTCCCGTGGGCGAGCATGACGTCGAGCTGTGCCACGAGGTCCGCAACGAGTTGCTCGCGGGAGGCTTCGCGCGTCGCCCGAACGGTCCGCAGAATGCCACCGCCCTCCTCGAGCAGTTCCTGATACGACGCCCCCGCGAGCTTCGCGGTGAACTCGTCCGCCCGGGTACCCCCGAAGACGGCGTGCGTGTGAGGATCGACGAAACCCGGCAGTATCGTCCGGCCGGTCGCATCGATGGCGGTCGCCGCGTTCTCCGGCGGATACGCCCGCGTGACGTCGTCCGTCGATCCCGTTGCGACGACGACGCCATCGTCGATCGCGACGGCCCCGTCCGGGATCACCTCGAGCGTGTCGTGCTCGGTCGGCGTCGCGAGCTGGGCGGCGTTGGAAACGACGAGGTCGGTCATGCTGCCCACCCCGCGAGGGCGTGTGCGACGGTCCGCGCCGCGGCATCGACGGTTCGGCCGCTCTCGTCGAGCGGCGGCGCGCATTCGACGACCTCGAAGCCGGCAAGTCGGTCGTCGGCCGCGAGGCGACCGACGATATCGAACACCTCCCGTGGCAGCAATCCGCCGGGCGTCGGAGCGCTGACACCGCAGTAAGGGGCGTCGAGAACGTCGATGTCGACGCTACAGTAAAGACGGTCGACGTCCTCGAGCGCGGCCAGCGCTCGCTCGACCGCTCCGGCGGGATCGGCCGCCGTCTCCGTCGCGGTGACGACGGCCCCACCGTGCTCGCGGACGAACTCGTGGTAGGCCGTGCTCGTCTCGAAATGGCGCGCGCCGAGACACGCGTAGCCGTCCAGCCCGGCCTCGTGTAACTGGCGATAGGGCGTCCCGCTGGTCGGGCCGTCCCGCGTCTCGCGGACGTCAAGGTGGGCGTCGATGTTGACGACGCCGACGCTGGCGTCCCCGAGCAGCGGGGCGACGTTCGAGTAGGTCAGCGAGTTGTCGCCGCCGAGGAACACCGGGAGGGCCTCGCGCTCGTGTATCGCCGCCGCGCGCTCGCGGACCGCCCGCTGGACGTCGGCGACGGAGCCGTCGGGAATCGGCACGTCACCGAGGTCAGCAACGCTCCGGACGGGACCGCTCCCGAAGTGGTGGGTCTTCACCCCCGACAGCGACTCCCTGAGTGCACGGGGTCCCGCTGCCGCCCCAGCTCGGGAGATGACCGCACCGTCGTACGGCTCCCCGACGAGGACGGCATCGAACGCGTCGGCCTCCTCGAGAGTCGTCGCGGTAACGACGTCGCCGAACTGTTCGTCGGCGGGGTCCGACGACGGTCCCGACCACGTCGGTGGGTCGATAAACGAACTCATTCGTCCTCCCGCATCGGCACGTGGACGTCCGACGTTGCGGCCTCCTCGAGCGCCTCGTCGTAGCCGGCGTCGGCATGGCGAATGACACCCATCCCGGGGTCGGTGGTAAACACGCGCCGGGCCTTCCGTGCAGCGAGGTCCGAGCCGTCGAGAACGACGTGGTTGTTGGTATGAAGTGAGTTCCCGATTCCCACGCCACCGCCGTCGTGGACGCTGACGATGTCCGCGCCGGCAGCGCAGTTGAGCAAGGCGTTGAGCACCGGCCAGTCGGCGACGGCGTCCGAGCCGTCGCGCATGGCCTCGGTCTCCCGGTTCGGGCTGGCGACGCTGCCCGCATCGAGGTGGTCGCGCGTGACGACGACCGGGGCCGAGATCTCGCCCTCGGCGACGAGGTCGTTGATGTGCAACGCGAACCGTGCGCGTTCGGTCAGCCCGTCGTCGGCCTGGTAGCCCAGCCAGCAGACGCGGCTGGGAAGTCCCTGGAAGGAGACCTGCTCCTGTGCGAGGTCGATCCAGCGGTGGAGTTGCGCTTTGTCCGGGAACAGTTCCTTGACGGCCTCGTCGGTCCGATGGATGTCCGACTCCTCCCCGGAGAGGGCCACCCAGCGGAACGGCCCCTTGCCGCGGCAGAACAACGGCCGAACGTATGCCGGCACGAACCCCGGGAAGTCGAAGGCGGTGTCCAGCCCGCGGTGTGTTTCGACCTGGCCGCGGATGTTGTTCCCGTACTCGAACGCCACCGCACCCTGGTCCTGCATCGCCAGAATCCCTTCGACGTGGCGCTCCATCGTGTCGAGACTCTCCGCGACGTACCGTTCGGGGTCGGACTCGCGGAGCGCGTCGGCCTCGGCGACGGTGTAGCCGCTCGGATAGTACCCCTCGAGTTCGTCGTGGGCACTCGTCTGATCGGTGACGATCTCCGGCACGAACTCCCGCTCGAGGAACTCGTCGAACATCTCCGCCGCGTTCATGTGGAGCGCGATCGAGCGCGGTTCGCCGGCCGCGGCAGCGTCGCGGGCCAGTTCGATCGCCTCGTCGATGTCGTCGGTCTTCTCCATGCAGTAGTCCGTCTCGAGCCGCCGGTCGATGCGCCGCTCGTCGACCTCGGCTGCGATACAGACGCCGTGGTTCATCGTCACCGCAAGTGGCTGTGCACCACCCATTCCGCCGAGGCCGGCGGTGGCGGTGATGGTTCCGCGGAGTCCCTCGCGGTCGGGGAAGTGCTGGCGTGCGACCTCGGCCAGCGTCTCGAAGGTCCCCTGGATGATCCCCTGCGTGCCGATGTAGGCCCACGAGCCCGCGGTCATCTGCCCGTACATGATGAGCCCCTTCGACTCGAGTTCGTGGAAGTGCTCCCAGTCGTCCCAGTTACCGACGAGGTTCGAGTTCGCGATCAACACGCGCGGCGCACGTTCGTGCGTTCGAAACCGCCCGACCGGTTTCCCCGACTGGACGAGCAACGTTTCGTCGTCGTCGAGGTCCCGGAGTTCGTCAAGGATCGCGTCGTACGCGTCCCAACTCCGCGCGGCGCGACCGGTTCCGCCGTAGACGACGAGGTCCTCGGGCGCCTCCGCGACCTCGGGGTCGAGGTTGTTGTTGAGCAGTCGCAGGGCGGCTTCCTGTCGCCACCCCTCACACTCGATGTCGGTCCCCGTCGGAGCCCCCTGGTATTCGCGCCAGTCCGACGACGGCTCGCCGATTTCGTGACCGGAGTCGTCTCGTGTCATGCGTCTAGTGCTCACGCTAGCGAACGTGAAATCCTGTCACTCTCCCTTTGGCCAATATTTTTTAAGTAAACGAGGCGAACGTGCCCTATGTACAAGGCGGTGTTTCGGATCGAGAGCGATGATCCGTACTCGAGCTCGACGGCGAAAAACGAGACGAGCATCGAGTTGTGGTGTAACGATCACTGTGACTTGCTCCACGTGACTGGGGACCAGCAAGCCGACGTGGAGGCGCAGGTGGCCGCGGAAGTCGGGGTTCGACAGCGGATCGAAAACGACAGCGACCGGACGATCGTCACGGAGTCGTGTCTGAAACAGTACGGGGGCGACTATATCGAAGCGCCGCTTGCCGCCAACGATTGTCTCCTCTTGCCGCCGTTACGGTACGAGAACGGGGCGAAGATCGTTCGCGTCCTCGCGCTCACCGCGTCGAACCTGACCGCGTTCTACAGCGACATCGCGGCCGACTCGACCGTGACCGTCGAGTCGAAAAAAGAACTGCAAACCGTTCGATCCGAGACCCCGGTCCTTTCGGTCGATTCCTTCCTGCCGACGCTCTCCGACCGTCAGCGCGAGGTGTTTCTGACCGCCTACGAGTGGGGGTACTACGAAATCCCGCGCGGGACGACGACGGCTGACATCGCGGACGCGCTGGATCTCAGCCGACGGACCGTCGACCATCACCTCAGACGCGCCGAGGAAAAGATCGCGGACGCGTTCGCCATGTACCTCTAGGGACTGAGTCCGCGTGGTCGGACTGGTTCCCGCCGCCGAACCCTTCATCCGATCGGAACTTTCAACAGACCACCAACATATGTGGCGTACATGAAAGTAGCCCTGATCGGAGTCGGCCAGGCTGGCGGCAACGTCACCGAGCGGCTCGCCCGGTTCGACGCGGACATGGGTTTCGAAGCCGTACAGGGGGCGCTGGCCGTCAACTCGGCGGAAGCCGACCTCGAGTCACTGCAGTTCGTCGAGACGCAGTTGATCGGTGCCGACCGCGTGAACGGACACGGCGTCGGTGCCGACAACGAACTCGGGACGGAGGTGATGCAGTCGGACATCCAGCAAGTGCTGGACGGTCTCGACGGGCGCGTCACGTCGAAGGCCGAAGCCGTCTTCGTCGTCGCCGGTCTCGGCGGCGGCACCGGGAGCGGCGGCGCGCCGGTCCTCGTCCATCACCTCCAGCAGATCTACGACATCCCGGTCTACGCGCTCGGCATCCTCCCGGGACGGAACGAGGGCGCGCTCTATCAGGCCAACGCCGGGCGCTCCCTGAAAACGCTCCTCCGGGAGGCCGATTCGACGCTGCTGATCGACAACGACGCCTGGCACGAACAGGGCGAGAGCATCGAGAGCGCCTTCGAGACGATCAACGAACGGATCGCCAAGCGGGTCGGCCTGCTCTTTGCAGCCGGCGAGGCCGTCAACGGCGTCGGCGAGAGCGTGGTTGACTCGAGCGAAGTCATCAACACCCTTCGCGCGGGCGGGGTCGCGGCGCTCGGCTACGCGACCGAGGTCGCAAGCGAGGACAGCGGCGAGAACATCACGAACACGATGAGCGTCGCTCGACAGGCGCTGTTGACGGGAACGAGCCTGCCGGACGCGACGACGGCCGACTCGGCGCTGCTCGTCATTGCCGGCCGGCCCGACGCGATCCCACGCAAGGGCGTCGAGCGCGCCCGTCGCTGGCTCGAGGACGAAACCGAGAGCATGCAGGTCCGCGGCGGTGACTTCCCCATGGACAGCGACCGACTCGGCGCGCTCGTCTTGCTCGGCGGCGCGGAGCGCTCCGACCGGATCGAGGCGTTCATGGAACGCGCCCGCGAGGCGAAAGACGCCCAGGAAGCCGGCGCGACGGACCACGCCAAGGAGCTCGCCGACGACCGTCTCGAGAACCTCTTTTAGCGCGGTCACCCGCCGATCCCCCTTCGGCACCGCCGTCGCCGGTTCGCTCGCGGTCACGTCACGAACGGTGCCGTCCCGATCGATCAAGCCGGCCCGGATTTATATTGCCGACAGCAGCCGTGGCACGACCCAACACGAGGGAAGCAGGCCCCTGCTAACGGTTTTCAGGGGTATCGTGACCGGTACTTTTAAATTATAGGGGCCAGTAGTACCAGTCACCAGAACGCCACCGGGGCGCGTATCGCTCGACGATCGATGACAGGAAATCTTATTCACCGAGGTTTCGCAGATCGTGAGCAGTCGCTTCGAACGGTCGATCGGCTTCCTTCGAGTCACTCGCCGAACCGTCGGCGACCGACTCGAGTAGCCGTCCGACGGGTTCTCCGGTGCGGGTATGGCACAGAGGTTTGACTAACATGGTAGACGAATCGAAGAACATCGAACTGACAGAGGACGACTTAGAAAACAAATCGAAAGGACAGCTCATCAAGATGGCCGGTCAACTGCGGGACCGGCGAAACGAGCTGAACCAGATGGCCTCCGACCGGGCCTCCAAGCGCGACGACCTCAACGCGAAGACTCGCGAGAAGGTCGACGAAGCCCAGGAGCACCGCGAGCAACGCGACGAGCTCAACGAGCAGGTCCAGGAACACAAAGAGAGCCGCAACGAGCTCAACGCCGAAGCCAACGAGCTGTTCGACAAGGTCGAACAGCTCAAGTCGGACATGGAGCTCGACGAGGGCAAGGATCTCGAGGAACTCGAAGAGGAGATCGAGGAACTCGAGTTCAAACAGCAGACCGAGGTCCTCTCGAGCGAGGACGAGAAGGAACTCATCGAGAAGATCGAGAGCAAGCGCGAGGAATACGAGGAGCGCAAGCAGAAACTCGATCAGAACGAGGATCTCGAGGCACTCGTCGAGGAAGCCGAGGAAGTGCGATCGGAAGCCTCCCAGCACCACCAGAAGGTCACGGAACTGGCGGACAAGGCCCAGGAACATCACAACCAGATGATCGAGGCCTATCGGGAAGCCGACGACATCCGTGACGAAGCCGACGAGATGCACGAGAAGTTCGTCGAGGCCCAGGAGGCCGCCGACCGCCACCACGAGGACTTCGTCCGCGTCCAGAAGCGCCTGCGCGAACTGGACAAGCAGGAAGAAGAGGAGCGCAAGTCCGAACGCGACAAGAAGAAAGAGGAGGCCAAAGAGGAGGCCGAGGAAATCTATCAGAAGTTCAAGGAAGGCGAAACACTCGACACCGAGGACCTGATGAAGCTCCAGAAGACGGGACTGCTCTAAGTCGATTCCGTCTACCGCGATTTCTCCCCGAGTCTTCGGGTTTTCGAGCGCCCGGACAGCGACTGCGCCCTCGTGGCACGTCCGGAACGCGGCCGGCGGTCACTCTCTGATCGCCGGATCGATGTGCCGGACCTCGTGAGTTCTCACCGCGTGTACTCGGATCGCGCTCTTTTGTGCGCTCCCGTTTTTGATACCACCGCATGCATGTTACCGACTGAACGGCGAGCGGCCGAGCGGACGGCCACCCGGGAACCGCTCACGGCGTTTTACGCTGCGTTCAACCGCGTCGTCACGGGCCGAGGCGGAGCGGATGAACTGGCACCGATACTCGAGGCTGGCGTCGTCTGGACCGATGCAACGACCGGCGACCGCGCCGGGCGAACGGAGACGGGCATCGACGCGGTTCTCGAGAACGTGGTGCTGGCGATGGGGCAACGGGCCGCGCATCTCCAAGTGCTCCCCGAGCGGTTCGTCGACGCTGGCGAGCGGACGATCGTAACGGGTGCCTACGTCGGAACGATCGACGGTCGCCCCTTCGATGCTCCGTTCGCGCACGCGTTCGCCGTTCGAGACGGGCGGATTCGTCGGTGGACGGCCTACAGCGACCCCACGCTCGAGCGGAGCGTATTCGACGCCTAACGCCGCGTCTCGCGATCGAATCCGGAGCGGCGAACGACGCTCCGAATTATTCGATCTATAACAATGCAACAAGCCCCCCAACTACCGGTTATGCAACGTCACAGGGACGACGCGAGCGTGCTCGTGCCCGGGATCGACGCACCGAGCACCGTTGCCTGTCTCCGCTCACTGCACCCGCGGGGCATCCGGACCATCGTGGGCTCGGAGTCACGGTCGACGCCGGCGGCCAGTTCGGCCTACCGTGACGAGTTCGTCACGCTGCCGGACCCGGAAACCGAACTCGCCGCGTACGGGGATGCGCTGCTCTCGCTTGCCGAACGCCCGAGCGTTCGGACGATCGTGCCGGTCCGTGAGGAAGACGTCTACGTGCTCGCAAAGCACAAGGCGGCGTTCGCCGACGAAATCGCGACTCCGTGGCCCGACTTCGAGACGCTGCGACGAGTGCAGGACCGCGTCGAACTCTTCGCAGCCGCCGAGACGGCCGGCGTCGGCACGCCCGAGACCGAACTCCTCGATCAGTGGACCGACTGGAACCGTGAGACGATCGTGAAACCGCGCTACACCGTGGCGTCGCCGACGTATCTCGGGGCGCGGTTCGAGGACGCGGAGATCGGTTCGACGGTGTACCAGCGGCCGGGGACGCCACCGGACGAGCAAGCGGTCATCGAGAAACGCGGCCACACCCCGCTCGTCCAGGAACGGATCGCCGACTCGCGGGAGTTCGGCTTCTTCGCGCTCTACGACCGCGGTGACCCGGTCGCGACCTTTCAGCACTGCCAGCGTCGCGGCTGGGAGTACTGCGGCGGCCCCAGCGCCTACCGGGAATCGGTCCACATTCCGGCCCTCGAGACCGCGGGTCGCGCGCTCTTGAGCGAACTCGAGTGGCACGGGCTCGCCATGGTCGAGTTCCTGCGTGATCCAAGCGACGGCGAGTTCAAGCTCATGGAGATCAATCCGCGGTTCTGGTCGTCGCTGCCGTTCTCGGTTCGGGCGGGAGCCGACTTCCCCTACTACTACTGGCAGTTGGCGATGGACGAGCCGATCAGGTCGGAACCGACCTACGAGGTTGGACTGGGTGGCCATCTGCTGCGTGGTGAACTCAGCTACCTCCACAGCGTGGCGACCGAGGAGTACCCGCTCGTCGATCGGCCGTCACTCGGGGCGGCCGTCCGCGAGGTGGCTACATCGCTCGTCACTCACCCCCGATTCGATTACGCGGCCGCCGACGATCCGATGCCGTTCTTCCAGGACGGGGTAAATCTCGTGCGGGCGTGGCTGGCTAGCCGGTCCAACGAGGACCCCGAAACCGAGCGGGATGTCGAAACTGCGGCCGCTATCGGGACGGAGATCGGGGACGGCAGCACGGACTCGTCCGAGACGGGGTCGCCGGCGGACGGAGACCCGACGCGGTCAGCTCAGACCGACGGCGGGTCGCGATCCGGATCACGGCCGAGATAGGGAGTCACTGAAAGCGGTACCGCGAGCCACCCGCCTCCGTAAACGGTCTCGAGCGCCACGTTTCGACCGCATATCGAGCGATCAGAAATCTACTGCCGGCGCGAAGGGACTGTGGCGACGGGCCTCCCTCGCAGTTCGTCTACGGCGCAGAACGCTACACAGGTGAGAGCGTAAGTTATAGTAGCAACTGAAACGATTTACACACCGATCGTAACGCTGTCCTGCGATCAGGTGTGCAATGACTTGCAGTTGCTACTATCGTCCGTGTGGAACTGAGAGACGCACGCTTTGTCCGTACCGCAGAGAGGACGATCGACCGGAATGGAGAGCGAATTAGTGTGAACTGCTCCCACGGGGGCTCTCGGTCAGTGATTCATTGCTTCACCGAGCGGTTGATAATGCGGAAGCATCGGATGGGGAAGATGAATCCCGATCGCCATCAACCCATGTGCCAACAGGACATACCCGAGTACAATGAAGACGATTCCGAGAAGGCGATGGAGTCGGTGGCGATGGGTCGCGTCAACGGACTCGATGAGCGTTCCGTAAGCGAAGACGGCTGGAATCGTTCCGAGTCCAAGCGTCCCTAACGCGAGAAATCCGGAAACGGCAGAGCCGGTCGCGAACGCGAACAGGTATGCTGGATAGAGAATGGGGCAGGGCAACAACCCGTGGAGCGCACCGAGGCCGATGATTCCGGGACTGTTCACGTATCGGTCGACGCGAACAGCAATCCAGTTCGTTACCCGCTGCACACCCGGAATTCCAACGCCGGTGCTCCCACCGAGAAGGTATTTTATTCCTGCTGTAATGATAAATACGCCGATCAGAACGCCGACGCTCCCGCGAACGAAATCCGCGATCATTGTCAACTGATCCGTCGTGACGAACACGAAACCACCAACCGCGCCGAACACCCCGCCGATCAGCGCGTAACTGAGTGTCCGCCCCAGGTTGAACAGGGCGTGTTGGCGAACCTCATACGCTGTCAGATGCCCACGCTGGCTTCGCGTCCCCGTCGTCGCTGCCCCACCATCCGGACGTGGAGCCATCCGTTCGGCATACATCGTCACCAACGGTCCACACATGCCAATACAGTGTGCTCCACCAAGCATCCCGATGGCAAGAAACAGGATCACGTCCACGCGTAGGAGTGACTCAAGCATAACAGGTTGTTCATCCGTTCAGGACGCGTCCTATTGCTAATTCTGGTCCGGTTACCGAAAGCAACCTGCACTGGTGGCTATCACATTGTCTTTGAAGTGGACTGAACTCACTCCCACATCTATCCGGAGTGGTGTCACGTATGGCGCGTTCGTGACTCCCAGGGATCGATCGAACCGGAGAGCAAACTCGTACAACGCCCCATCAGTCACTGATCGTCGGACAGCAGAGGTCGGGTCGAATTCGTGACGACTAGCAGACTGCTGCCAGCCATCGCGAGTGCTGCAAAAAGCGGGTTCAGGAGGTTCAGAATGGCCAGTGGGATCGCGATTGCGTTGTAGCAAAACGCCCACGCGATATTGCCCTTCACGCGTCGGTTCGTCGCTCGAGCGAGTTCGAAGACCGTATCGACGGATGCGAGATCGTCATCGACGAGGGCGACGTCCGCGGCATCAGCAGCCATCGCGGTCCCACCGCCCAACGCGATTCCCAGATCGGCGGCAGCCAGCGCCGGTGCATCGTTGGTCCCATCCCCGACCATCACTGTTCGTCCCGTGTTATTGAACCGCTTGACGGTCTCCGCTTTGCCTTCGGGGGGAACACCCGCAAACACGTCATCGATGGCGTCGTGCTCTCGAAACTGCTGTGCCGCTCGAGCGTCGTCTCCAGTAAGCACGACGACATCCTTCCCGTCGTCCGAAATCGATGCCACCGTCTCATCCCAGGTCGGTCGCAACTCGTCTCCGACGACGATAACGCCTTCAGCGGTCCCGTTGCACCCGACGGCGACCGGAATCCGCCCTGTGTCACGGCTGTTCGTAATTCGATCGGTGATGTGCGCAGGGACATCCCAGCCCTGATCGCGGAACAGGTCCGGATGGCCGACAATGATCTCGTCCCCGTCGACGATACCCGTGACTCCGTTCCGGTAACTGTCAAAGGCGTCGACGCGATCGGCCGTTGCATCGGCGTCCGACGCGGACTCGGCCGCGCCACCGTCGAAGCCCGATCGTTCAGCGGCGATGGCTTTACCGACCGGATGTGACGAGCGCTCCTCGAGACGTGACGCTTTCTCGAGCAACGACGTCTCGAGGTCGGTCTCGGTGACAGTCATTTCACCCGTTGTCAGCGTGCCCGTCTTGTCAAAGATCACCGTCTCCGCACCACGGATTCGCTCGAAGATGCTGTCATCGAAGACGACGATCGACCGTTCTAATGCGTCGCGAATCCCCGCAGCGACTGCGAGTGGCGTCGCCAACCCGAGTGCACACGGACACGAGACGATCAACACCGTGAGCCCGATGAGAAGGGAATAAACGCCAGTCCCGAGCAAGAGATGGACGCCCGTAACGAGAACTGCGAGAGCAAGCACAACCGGCACGAAGATCGTCGCCAGTTTGTCCGCGAGTTTCTGAATCCCATGGGACCCGCTCTGGAGGTCCCAGACGAGTTCGGAAATCCGATCAAGGCTACTCGTCGCGTCGTCCCCGACGCGGACAGTCACCGCGCCGTCCGTCACCATCGAACAGCCGACGACGGCATCGCCCACCGTCTTCCGGACGGGAAGCGACTCACCGGTGACAACCGCTTCATCAATGGCTGCGTCACCGTCGATGATCTGCCCGTCGACAGGAACCCGCTCTCCAGCTCGGACGACCACACGATCATCGGTCTCGAGGTCCTCGACTGCAATGTCTTCGTACTCTCCAGTCGCATGAACGCGACGGGCCTCATCGACTCGAATAGACGTGAGGTCCGAGAGGCGCTCAGTTGCCGCTTGTTTGATCGACGATTCGTAATAGTTGCCGACCGTGACGATGACGATGATCGCGACGGTCACGTCGTAGTAGATGTGTTTGTCACCGAACACAATCGAGAGCGTACTGTACAGGTACGCGCTCACGGCCGCAATTGCGACGAGCAGATCCATATTCGGCGACCGTGTCCGAACGCTGACGTACGCACCCTGCAAGATCGGCTTTCCAGTTACGGCGAGGATAATCGTCGTAAGCGCCGCGATGACGACGTAGAACGGTGTGGCGACGGAACTCGCGAGTGCGCTCTCGAAAAACTCCGTGACTCGATCACCGTAAAACAGGCCGCCGAAGTACGTCGGGTAGATAATAACGAGGTACTGTAGCATCACGGACATTCCCATGAGAACGCCGACCGCGACTCGCCCCATCTCCCAATTGTTCGCTCTCCGGCGGCGAAACGTATCGTCACGGGAGTAGGCACTATAGCCGAGCCCGCTGATCTCCTCCTGCAGGTCCGCTTTCGAGACCTGATCCGGATCGTGATCGATTCGAACCGTGTCGGTTACATAACTCGAGCTGGCGTCGCTGACGCCATCGATCGTCGTCGCGGCCGACTCGAGAAACGTCTCACAGGTCGCACAGTGCATTCCATCGACCTCGAGAAACGTCGCTTCATGATCGTCCGGGACCTCTCGATCAGTCTGCGAGCTATCTCGAGCGCGACGGATGTCTTCGGTGTCAAGCTCATCGAGATCACCGAGGGTGTTGTAGACATCACGACAGCCAGTACAGCAGAACTGCTTGTCGTCTTCTACAATGTCGCTCCCACCGATGGGGAGCTCACAGAGTGTGCAGTTGGGCTCCGATGGAGTTTGGTTAGACATTCAATAGTACCATGACAGCCGCTCTGAGTTGTCGTCTGACGCTCCCATCGAAGTGTAGTTGCCTCGGGGCTTTAGTTGATTGGATTCGGGAGCAGCGATGCCGATGATCGCGAGCAGACACGAGGGTCTACCATTGGTGACGCATCATCGATGGCGGGTTTCTATTCCGACTTACCACTCTATTATTACCGGCTCATCTCAATTGTTGACAATCGATCACGTCATCCGTGGGCGGCGTTGAATCGACATCGACTCCTCATATCGTTCCGAACCTCATTGCAGGTCAGACCGCCAACGATTAACGGAGCGCACACGCAGCTATCGATATGACTCGAGGTGCTATCCGTGGTCAGTAGCGGCGGTCTCAATCGACTCCTGACGGTCGCCCTCGGTGGGCTCGCCTCCGCGGTGGTCGCACTCGCCCTGTTCGTCGTCTATCCGGAGACGTTGACGGACCTGGTGGGCGTGCTGGTCGCGCTCGCGGCTGTCCTCGTCGGCCTGCGGTTTGCGAGCAACGCTGCCGATTCGCTGTATCCGACCTACGACGTCGCCGAAGTCGCCGTCGAGGGGCCGATCAGCCGAGACGGCGGTGGCGGGCCGCTCCCAACGACTCCGGGCGCGACGCCGGCCGACGACGTCGTCGAGCAGATCGATCGCGCGAACGAGGACGAGAGCGTGCGGGCGCTCCTCGTGAAGCTGAACACGCCCGGTGGCGAGGTCGTTCCCAGTGACGACATCCGCCTTGCGGCCGAGCGGTTCGACGGACCGACCGTCGCCTATGCGACTGACGTCTGTGCCAGCGGGGGCTACTGGATCGCCAGCGGTTGCGACGAGCTGTGGGCTCGCGAGGGATCGATCGTCGGCTCGATCGGCGTCATCGGCTCCCGGGTCAACGCCAGCGACTTCGCCGAGAAGATCGGCCTCTCCTACGAGCGGTTCGCCGCCGGCGAGTTCAAGGACGCCGGCACTCCGCTGAAGGAACTCGAGGACGAGGAACGCGAGTACCTGCAGGGTTTGATCGACGACTACTACGACACCTTCGTCGAGCGGGTCAGCGACGGCCGTGATCTGGACGCGGAGTTCGTCCGGGACACCGAGGCCCGGATCTATCTCGGCGAGGAGGCCCACGAGATGGATCTGGTCGATCAGCTCGGCACCCGTCGGGAGATCGAGACCGAACTCGCCGATCGCCTCGACACTGAGGAGGTGACCGTCGAGGAATTCGAGCCCGAACGGCCGCTGATGGCCCGCGTCGGCGCGGGAGCCCAGCAAGTCGCGTACGCCTTCGGTGCCGGGATCGCCGGCCTCGACGACGGGCGCGGGTTCCGGCTGCGGAGCTGATTTCGACGCGTCGCGGGGCCGACGCGGTCGCTGCAGTCGCCGCAGTCGGTGTGTACATCGGCCGGCGGTCGAGCGAGTTCGGCACGGATATCGCCGCGACCGTCTCCGAACGAGTAAGTGGTTTTATCGTCGCACAGAATGCATCGCCTACCGTGACAACGCTGGTCGTCTGTCTCGACCGGACCGATGATGTCGGCCGCAAGACCGGCCTTCGGTCGCCCGTCGTCGGCTGGGAGGCAGTCCGCGCGCTCGTGACCGACGTCGGCCTCGCGGACCCGGAGGACTCGGGGGTCAACACCTTGCTCGAGTCGCTCCGGGTCGCCCAGAACTTACGCGACGAAAACGAGGAGGTCGTCGTCGCGGTCGTCTCGGGGGACCACGAGTCGATGGTGTCTGCCGATCGAGCGGTCGCCGAGCAACTGGACGACCTCATCGCCGAGTACGACCCGGAGTCGGCGGTCGTGGTGACCGACAGCGCGGAGGACGAACGGCTGATCCCGATCGTCGAGAGCCGCGTCCGGGTCGACTCCGTCGATCGCGTCGTCGTCCGGCAGGCCCGCGACATCGAATCGACCTACTACCTGCTCAAGCAGTTCCTCGCCGACGAGGAACTGCGCCAGACCGTCCTCGTTCCGATCGGATTGGCCCTGCTGGTCTTCCCGCTGCTCGCGACGACGGTCGGCCCTGCACAGGGTGCGGCCGCGATTACCACCGTCATCGGCCTCTTCCTGCTCTATAAGGGGTTCAACGTCGACGAACTCCTGGCTCGAGCGGCCCGTCAGACCCGGGAATCGCTGTACTCCGGGCAGGTGTCGGTCGTTACCTACGTCGTCGCTGCGGGACTGACGTTCGTCGGCCTGTTCGTCGGCGCACTCGGCATCTCGAACCTCGGGAAGACGCCGGGAGTGGTGATTCCCGCGACGCGGTTTGCCTTCGATAGCATTCCCTGGCTGGCGATGGCCGCGCTGACCGCCAGCGCCGGCCGACTGCTCGACGAGGCGATCGGCGACGATCCGATCCGGACCTCCTTTCTCAATCTCCCGTTTATCGTCCTTGCCGTTTCGCTGGTCGTCCGCGGGTTCTCGGCGTACTTCCTCGAGCAACAGGCGGTGATCGATCCCGTCGTCGTTCCCGCAAACGAGTTCGGCATCGTCACCAACAAGCAGTTCGTGATGGCTGCCGGTGAACGCCTCGCCCTGTTCGTCGTCACTGCGATCCTCGTGAGCCTCGTCGGGGCGCGCGTCGCGGCCTCCCTCAGCGACTCGAGCAAGGCCGCCGAACGGGGCGACGGGGGTTCAGAGACGAACCTCGCCAACGGCGGGCAGGCGGATCGGGACGGTGACCGCGAAGCTGGGGCCGGGACCGATGGGGCCGCGGATGCCGGGACCAACGCGGTCCCGGAGCGGCGCGATCCCGAACTCACGGACGGCGGGGCCGACGCGAACGCGGACCCGGACGGCGGCAATCGGGACCGGTGACCCGTCCCTGACACGGTATTCATTTACCCGCGCCGAGCGACCACTGACTATGAGCGACGCAGACGGTGCGTGGGTGAGCCTCTTTTCGGGCGGCAAGGACTCCGCATGGGCGCTGTACCGTGCTCTCGAGGCGGGGCTGCCGGTCGAACGACTGGTCACCGTCCACCCCGCGGGCGACTCGTACATGTATCACGTTCCCGAAACGGAATTGGCGGCGCTGGCCGCCGAGAGCATCGGTATCGAACTGCTCGACGTCAAGCCCGCCGACTTCGGGGCCGACGCGGCCACCGATTCGGGCGCACAGGGCGACGCCGAACTCGAGCCACTCGAGGCCGCGCTCACGGACCTCGATCGCGACCTCGAAGGCGGTATCGCCGGGCTCACGGCTGGAGCCGTCGAAAGCGAGTATCAGACGAGCCGCATTCGAGGGCTGTGTGAGCGCCTCGACTGTGACCTGTTCGCCCCGCTCTGGCAGGAACCCCCCCGCGATCTGGCCGACGCGATGCTCGCGGCTGGGTTCGAGATCGAAATCATTCAGGTCGCGGCTCACGGCCTTGACGAGTCGTGGCTCGGGCGAACGCTCGACCGGGACGCGATCGCCGACCTCGAGACCCTCCACGAGGAGTACGGCGTCCACATCCTGGGCGAGGGCGGCGAGTTCGAGACGTTCGTGGTGGACGGACCGCACATGGACCGCCGGATCGACCTCGAGTACGAGACGGAGTGGACGGGGACGCGGGGACGGTTGCGGGTCACGAACGCACGACTGGCGTAACGGCTCTCGCGGCGTTCGTCACGACTTACAGCGAGTCACGCCCGCGCAGATCGGCCGGCTCGGACCGCATTTCGACGGAACCGAGACTGAACTGCCGTCGCGGCGCTACCGCTTCGATCCGTTGGTGATCGTCGTGTGGGCACCGATGAGCGCTCCCGCGAGGTCGAGGTCCTCGATGTGGGTCCCCCGATCGATGATCGAGCGCCGAATGTCGCCGTTGCGTACCGTCGCGTCCGGGAAGATGATCGTGTGCTCGAGGTCGGTCCCCTCCAGCGTCACGTCGCCCATGACGTGGACGTTCTCGCCGATCGTAGCGTCTTCTAGCGTCGCGGAGTCGGCGACCAGCGACTCACCGTTCAAGTGCCAGGCGACGGCGTCGAGGTAGCTTTCGGGGGTGCCGATATCGAACCACGCGCCCTCGAACGTGAATGCGTAGGTGGCTTCGCGGTTCTGCAGCCACTGGACGAACCAGCCGGGTTCGTCGGGGTTGTTGCCGTCCTCGAGATAGGTCGGGAGAAGGGAAAGCGAGTCCTGCGGGAACGCATAGCAGGCGATCGAAACGAGCGTGCTCTTTGGATCGTCGGGTTTCTCCTGGAAGTCGACGACGCGGTCACCCTCGAGTTCGACGAGCCCGTAGGACGTCGCTTTCTCTCGGGAGCCGACGTCGTAGGCGGCGAGCGTGGGTGCCCCTCGCCGTTCGAACTCGTCGAGGAATTCGTCGATATCGAAGCTGATCAGGTTGTCGCCGGCGATGACCAGCAGGTCGTCGTCGACGTTCTCGCGGTCGATCAGTTGGGCCAGGGCACCGACGACGCCGAACTTGTCGTCTTCCTCGGTCGTCTCTTCGATCGATAGCTGTGGCTTCTCGAACTCGCTGTCGGCGAGGTGTGCCTCGAAGTCGGGCGCGAACCGCTCGTTCGTGCTGACGTAGACCTCCTCGATCCGGTCGTCAGCCTCGAGTTCCGAAAAGATCCGATCGATGACAGTCGACTCCCCGATCGGGAGGAACATCTTGGGCCGATGCTTGGTAATTGGCCACATTCGCGTCGCGTACCCGCCTGCAAGGACGACGGCCTTCATGGCCCTGACTTCAGTTGGTGCCGGTAAGTTACTTGCCCTTTCACTGGGCTTGCACCGCGATCCGGCCGGGTCGTCGACTCACGACGCGGCTGTCGGACCAGCTGACGTACTGCCGTGAGTATAAGTGCAAGACCCGCGTGACCCAACGTATGCGCCAGGCCGACGAAACGACGCGACAGAAACTCGCCGACGCGCTCCGCGCCGAGCCGGCGACGCCGAGCGAACTCGCGACCCAGTTCGATCTCACGCCGCATGCGGTGGTTCGGCACGTCGACCACGTCTCCCGGTCGGTCGACGGAACGGACGAACGGCTGCTCGTCGCGCCACCGACCTGTCGGGACTGCGGGTTCGACGACTACGACGACCTGTTGAACCTCCCCTCGCGGTGTCCCGACTGTAAGAGCGAGTCCATCGACGAACCGACGTTCACCATCGAGTGACTCGGATGGTCATCGTCGACGGACTGTCAACACCCTCGGTAATTCAGTCTCCAATCCGATACTAATATTTACGGCGCAGGTGAGAACCCGATACGAACTCTCGAGCGAACGGCGGCGATGCGGCCGGGCGACGGCGACCGTCGCCCGTTCATCGTCGTGGCCGTTCGACTCGAGCCTACGGAGCAATATGACTTCCAGATCCCACCCGGAGCGTGACTGCGTCGAGTCCGTACAGGCAGTCCTCGACTTGCTCGACGGGCACGACGGGATCGACGCGTCCACCGAGTCGCTCGACGGCGCATTCACCCTCCTGGCCGACCAGCGCCGCCGCCTGCTACTTGCTGTCATGCGGACCTACGGCGAGGAACTGACGCTGCCGGACGCGGCCGAGGAAGTCGCCGTCCGCGAAACGGGACGCAAGGTTACGAACATCCCGGCCGAGCGCGTCAGAGAAGTCTATCTCTCACTCTACCACGACCACCTGCCGCGGCTCGTCGACGCCGGCCTGCTCGAGTACGACCAGGAGCGGGATCTCGTTGCCCCGGACGGGGTCTAGAACTCCACGTTCGAGGTCGACGCGCGGTCGAGATCGTCGCTCTCGAGCGGCCCGGGACCGACGAACTCGTAGTCCGCGTCGGTCAGGTAGACGTCGCCGTCCGAGACGGTGACCTCGAGATCGGTGAGGTACGCTCCCTCGCAGGGGCCGAAGGTACAGCGGCCGGAGTCGGCCGCGAAGTACGCACCGTGGTTCGCACAGACGAGTTCGCCGTCTCGCATCGGTGCACCGGAGCCCTTATCCAATTTGATGTGCGTGAGATGCTGGCAGTAGTTCAACCAACAGGCGATCCCGTCGGCGTTCGGAGTCGACTCCGACGCCGTCCGGTCGTCGCCGTCCGTCGCTGCCGTCCCGTCGGTGACGAGAATCGCTTCCCGTTCGTCACCCGAGTCGTCGGCGACACGAAAGAGGAACGTCGAGTCGTCGGGAACGTCCGCAAGCGCCGTAATCCGTCCTGCGTCCATCACCCGCCGGTTACCGGTCGGTCGTCCTGAACGTTACGACCGCCGGCGCACACCGTCTGACTGCGGGTTACACAGGGCGGCCGGTCGAGATCGGTCTCACTCCGCCCGGTAACACGACTCCTCGACGCGTTCGTCGTACAGTCCCGCCAGTCGGTCCGTGATCGGGCCACCGCCGATGGCGTGCCCGTCGAGCGTCGCGATCGGTCGGAGTTCCCACGTTCGATTCGTGAGCACCGCTTCGTCGGCCTCGAGCACGTCAGCCGGCTCGTATCGCCCTTCGTGGACCGGAATCCCGTCCTCGCGGGCCAACTCGAGCACGATGTCGCGGGTGATCCCCGGCAACACCGGGCCGTCGGTCGTCGGCGTGTGGATCGCGCCGTCACGGACGAAACACAAGTTGCTCGTGGCTCCTTCCGTCACTCGGCCCTCGAGATCGCACAGCAGCGCTTCGTCGCTGTCGGCCGCGAGTTCCGCGCGAGCGAGGATGCCGTTCAGGTAGTTGTGGGTCTTGGCCGTGGCTGGGAGCGCCTCGTCGGGGGCCCGACGCGTTTCGACCGTCTCGACCGTCGCCGGGCTGTTCCAGACAGGGTTTCCCTCGAGCCCGCCCCGCGGGAGGGGTGAGACGTAGACGACGACAGTCGGATCGACCTCGGGAGCGGGGGTGAGCTTCCCCGGCTGGACGCCGCGAGTGATCGAGAGGCGAACGTAGGCGTCCGCGAGGTCGTTGGCAGCGAGCGTCTCGTCGATCCGCGCTCGGAGATCGGCGGCCGACAGTCCGTGCGCGAGCGAGAGCGCCTCGCAGGTTCGCTCGAGGCGCTCGACGTGGGCGTCCCACGCGAAAATCCGCCCGCCGTAGGCCCGCAGCGTCTCGAAGGCGGCGTCGCCGTAGCGAAAGCCCCGGTCGTCGACGCTGACGGTCGCCTCGCTGGCGGGGACGAGGTCGCCGTCGACGTGGTAGATCGGGTCATCGGTCATGGCGGTGCGCTCGAGTCGCGGTATCTCGTCGTGACACTCGGAAGAGTATGAACCCACTGCTCCTCGAGGGTGTCCGAGAGTGTCACGTCCGCCGTCCCATTACAGCTATTACATTCCGTTACATAGATCCAATATGCCCATCGACATCGAACGGTTCGAGGAGGATTCGGTGACGGAACTTCGGGCGAACGGACGGACGAACGCGGAAGCGATCCTCTCGTTCCTGGCGTCGTCGCCCGAGCAGGCGTTCACTCCCAAGGAGATCCACGAGGCAACCGACGTTGCACGCGGGAGCGTCGGCGTCGTTCTCTCCCGGTTAGAAGACCGTGGACTCGTCCGCCACCGCGGCGAGTACTGGGCAGTTGCCGACGACGAGGACCTCGAGACGACGCTCACCGCGTTGGCGACCGCTCGCGTGGCGACCGATCGACTCGGTCCGGAAGATCCCGACGAGTGGGGGCCTGGTGTGGAGACGGACGGTGACGACCAGTAGATGACTGAGATGCAAGGAGAGGTCTGGTGGGGACCTGCACCGCACAAATCCGATGCCGCGTATCGTCCGTGGCTCGTCGTCAGCGACACTTCACATCCGTTCGCAGCCGAAGAGTGTATCGTCGTCGGGATGACGACGCAGAACCATCCCGATAGCATCACTGTTCCTGCCGAAGCGTGGACTCGAGGCGGATCGAACGAGGACGCATACGTTTCTCCGTGGTACGTGACGACGATCAAACACCGAGACCTCGACAACCAGCAGGGGAAACTCGCGGACGCTCTCGTTGCCGACGCTATCGAGGTGCTTCACGACTACACGTCACTGTGACGAGCACCGACGGGCATCCGCTCTGATGTGTCGTCTGACCGTCACCATGCCGACCGGACAATGCACCTACTGTCAGACCGTCGTGACCGCGGTCCGTATTGCGGGTGTGTCTCGAGTGCGCGCTGAGCAGTACTGGATACTGGCCCCTGAGTCAGATTTGAGGAATATGTCCTCTCGTCTCTCACGCTTCACAGATCGTCTCGTAACACTGGCAAAACGCTCTGCCTCCGGCGATCCTGCGCCACCGGTCAAGAAAGGTGATGGCGGCTACGCTGACTGGGTAATCGTTGTGATCCACGGTCTCCGCGAATACCTTGACCTTCCATATCGACGGCTCCTCGATGTTCTCCACGAGAGACACGGGATCGGTGAGAAACTGAACCTTGAACCGACCGAATTACCGGACTTCACGACCGTCTGCACACGGAAACAGCGGCTCAAGATGACAGTCTGGCAAACCCTCCTTCGACTCTCTGCTGATCTTCACGATGCCGGAGACGTGTGGACTATCGACGCAACTGGCTTCGACCACCACTCGCCAGCCGTCACTACGCAAACTGGACAGATTACACCTTTCGGAAGAAATCTACTGGTCTGCAGTAATTCTGGGGAGTCCGAAATAGAAGGCCGGGATCAGGACACCGGTCAGAACGAGTCCGAGGATTATCGGTGTAGTTCCCGTTGGATCTGGACTGACGGTGAATGAGATTGAAAACCCGAGAAACAACGCAAGCACGACCGAAATCACCCCTCCCACGATGGTCTTCATAGTCAGCGATCCTGTTGGGAATTCAATAAGCGTGGTGATTCCTCTGCCAGAAGTACAATTCACTTGGCAAGCTGATTCGTAGGGCCATTACCGAGTGGAATGCGTCGTTGCTCCGCGTCTAAACAAGGCCGCTGCATCGTATTCGGATTTATCTGGAAATATTCTATCGCGAAGCGTTCGACCGTTTGAGCGAGAGACCACAAATGGATACTCTACGGCCAGAGGGCTCTGTCTGAAATCGTCTTCTCACTGATCAAGCGCACGCCCGGCGACGCTGTGCATGCACGAAGCTGGTACCGTACGTTCCGTGAAATCGTCCTGCTGTGTGCCGTCTACAACAGCAAACGTGCGACGGGCTAGGCAAATCCAACGCTGTATGGCGATTCACTACGGTCTGACGAGACGAAGTGTCATCGAAAAACCCTATTGGGCTGAGTATCAGTGGCAGGTATGGCCAGCGAAAAGGAAAAGATGCTGAACGGGGAGCTGTACGACTCGAGCGATCCCGAACTCGTGGCCGACCGAAACCGTGCGCGAGAACTGACGAGACGATACAATAACACGGGACCGGACGATCGGGCTGAACGGCAACGAATAGTGGAAGAACTCTTTGGTTCGGTTGGGGATGAGTGTCAGATTGAGCCGCCATTTCGCTGTGACTACGGATACAATATCCACGTCGGTGAGAACTTCTATGCGAACTTCGACTGCGTCATATTGGACGTGAGTCGAGTGGAGATCGGTCGGAACTGCATGATCGCACCTGGCGTCCACATCTACACGGCGACCCATCCGATCGACGCGGCCGAGCGAATCAAAGGGCCGGAGTACGCCGAACCGGTTACGATCGGTGACAACGTCTGGATTGGCGGTCAGGCCGTTATCAATCCCGGCGTGACTGTCGGAGACGACAGCGTCGTCGCCTCCGGAGCGGTCGTGACCGAGGACGTTCCCGACGAAGTCGTCGTGCAAGGCAATCCCGCGACCGTGGTAAAAGACCTGAGCAATAGCTGACGGCACGAGCCCGAGGGCCGATTCTGGTTGCCCTTTCCCTCCGAAGTGGACCGACCGGTCCGTTTTCATCCCAGCATGGGACGTGCCCTGTGCGTCGCACGATTCTTCCTGCGACTGCCCCCATTGGAGCATCGCGGGTCGGTCGTCTCCAAACCGCCCAACCGGTCAATATCCTAACGTTCTTTAGGATAGATTGCGTACCGCACAGACGCGCACGAAAGTGCGCAAGAGCCGGAGTCCTGCCACCAAGCTAGCACTCCGGCTCACATGCGGCCCCCGCGTAGCGGGAGCAATCCACCATTGGCGTTGGCGAAATAAAGAAGTGCCGACGTACCGCCGACCCAGTCGTAGCCGTTGCTGTGTCCCTCGCTGGATTGCGTTTCGCTCNCTGTGAGGCAGCGTTCGCACTGACGGTCGTCGAACTCCCCGAGAATCACGATGCATTCAGCACTCACAACGGCTCTCGCTCGTATCGCGGCCCGTGAGGGCTGTGACCGAGCCGCGTTGCCACCGCTGTACGACGCGATCGATCCTGAGGCGCTTGCCGCCGTCCTCGAGTCGAACGCGGCCGTGACCGTCCGCTTCGAGTACGCGGGCTACCGGGTCGTGATCGGTCCCGGCCCCGACGCGGTCGCGGTGATCGATCGGGAGCGCTGACGGGTCGCCGATCGGCCCGCTCGAGGGCCTCGCGGACGGCCCGATCACGCGTCGGCGCGGGCGGCGACCCGACGGAAGTTCGCGATCAGTCGCTTGCCAAGCGCGAGCGAGATGTCGTCGCCGCGGCCGTCGTCTGCTGTGCCCGTCGTCGCGTCCGACTGGGCCCGCGTGAGGATGCTCTCGGGATGGAACTGCACCCCGATGTGGGGTTTCTCGCGGTGGCGGACTGCCATCAAAACGCCGCGCTCGTCGGTCGTCCGGGCGGTTTCCGCGAGCGTCGTGGGCAGGCCATCGCGCTCGACCGACAGCGAGTGATAGCGGCCGACCTGAAACGCCTCGGGCAAGCCGTCGAAGATGCCCGCCCCGTCGTGGGTGATCGGCGACGGCTTCCCGTGGACGACCTCGGGGGCGTGGCCCACCGGCGCGCCGTTGGCCGCACACAGCGCCTGATGGCCCAGGCAGACGCCCAGAATCGGGTACTCCGTTTCCGCAAACAACGGGATCGAGATGCCCGCCTCCTGTGGGGTCCCCGGCCCCGGCGAGACGATGATCCCGGTCGGCTCGAGGTCGCGAACGCCCGCGAGATCGAGTTCGTCGTTTCGCCGGACGAGCACCTCGTCCGCGACCTCGCCGACGTACTGGACGAGGTTGTACACGAACGAGTCGTAGTTGTCGATCACGAGTATCCGCTCGCTGCGGTCGCGGTCGCCGGTCGCGTTACTCACGCCGTTCACCTCCGGGTGTCGCCTCGAGTCCCAGGTCGGCCCGCTTGCCGAGCGCGTCGTCGACTGCCGTGATGAGCGCGCGGGCCTTGTCGAGGGTCTCGTCGTACTCGTGGTCGGGGTTGGAGTCGTGGACGATCCCCGCGCCGACCCGCAGGTGGTACTCGTCGGCGTGGCGGACCAGCGTCCGAATGACGATATTGAGGGTGGCGCGGCCGTCGAAGCCGAAGATGCCGACGCTACCGGTGTAGGGCCCGCGCCGAGTCGCCTCGAGTTCGTCGATGAGTTCCATCGTCCGCGGTTTCGGCGCGCCGGTGATCGTGCCGCCGGGGAACGTCGCCGCGATGGCGTCGGCGAGGGTGGCGTCCGACCGCAGCCGGCCGGTGACGTTCGAGACGAGATGCATCACTTCGGCGTAGCGGTCGATCCGGCGGTACTCCTCGACGTCGACAGTGCCGTACGCACAGACCTTCCCGAGATCGTTGCGCTCGAGATCGACCAGCATGGCGTGCTCGGCCCGCTCTTTCTCGTCTGTGAGCAGGTCCGCCTCGAGCGCGTCGTCGGCGGCGGGCGTGTCCCCGCGCGGTCGGGTGCCGGCGATGGGCTCCGTCCTGACGAAGTCGTCGTCGCGTTCGAGCAGCAGTTCTGGACTCGCGCTCACGAGCGTTGCCGACCGGAACTCGAGCAGACAGGAGTAGGGGGCTGGGTTGACCCGTCGTAAGGCGTCGTAGGCGGCGACCGGATGGACCGCGGCGGGCGCGACCAGTCGCTGGGAGATGTTCGCCTGAAACGTGTCGCCGTCGCGGACGGACTCCTTGACTCGACGCACCCGCTCGGCGAAGGCCTCTCGGCCGCAATCGCTCTCGAAGGTCGCCTCCTGGCTCGAGACCGGCGGCTCGCCGATCTCGGGATCGCCGTCGCGGACGGCTCGCGCGAGTTCGAGCGCCCGCTCGCGGCCGTGCTCGTAGGCTGCCTGTAGGTCAGCGTCGGTCCCGACTCGCGGGCAGGCCGTGATCCGCAGCGTCACCTCGCCGTCGGTCGGTTCCTCCCAGGCGACGAGCCGGTCGTAGACCGCGACCTCGAGACGAGGCAGTCCGCGGTCGTCGACGGCCGACTCGGGCAACGCCTCGAGTTCGCGAGCGATGTCGTACGAGAGCCAGCCGACGGCACCGCAGGGGTAGGGCACGTCGCAGTCACCGCGGGCGATCGACTCGCCCGCCAGCAGTCCGTCGAGCGCGGCCAGCGTCGGCGACCCGTCGTCGTCGGCTCGCCGAACCGCGTCGGGACCGACGGTGAGCCGGTCGACGGGGTCCACGCCGAAGTAGCCCCAGCCGGGCTGCCCGCCGGTCGTCTCGAGGAACACGGCTCCGTCGGGCCCGTCGCGGGCCCGCCGATAGGCGAGAAACGGGTCGGCAACTGGCACGCGGACTTCGACGGGAACGCGACAGCCGGTGTGTGTCGTCGCACCGTCCGCCTCCGACGCGTCCCTGTCGCGGTCGCGAGCGGCGGCGCGAAACGCGTCCGGCGTCGTCACGACACGGGGATCGCTCATGCTTCTCGAGACGGAGCGAGCGAGTAATCCTCTTGCGATTTCCGGGGTGGTGATGCCACACCGAACGGCGGGCCGAACTGTGCCCGCCGACGGCGTGCCGGCGAAGCGACAAGTACCGCAAAATGAGATGACTCGAGAGTGGACTCGGGGTCGGTGGCGGAGCGTTACCTGACTTCGGCGCGGTCGATCCAGCCCTGAATGCGCTTTTCGGAGATATCGGTCTGGGCGGCCAGTTCGGCGGCGTCTGCGTCGGCCAGTTCGGCGACGGTGTCGACGCCGGCACCGGTGAGACGGTCGGCGTAGGCCGGGCCGATCCCTTTGATCGCGTCCACCGGCTCCTGCGTCGTCTCGTCGGGCTCGGCGGCAGCGGCCGTGTCGTCGACCGACGGGTCGGACTCGGTGTCCTCGGATGCGGCGTCGGCGTCGCCGGCCGTTTCGGACTCCATTTCCGCCGTTTCGGAGTCAGTCTCCGTGTCGACGGTCATGTCAGCGTTCGATTCCGATTCCGTCTCGGGTTCCGGTTCCGCGGCCGCGTCGGCGTCGGGTTCGGCTTCCTCGGCGGGCTCGGGTTCCGTGGCCGTGTCGACATCGGGTTCGGCTTCCTCGATGGGCGACGGCTCCGCCGGCTCGGAACCCTCATCGGACTCCGCCGCCGACTCCGCCGCGCTCGAGTCGCTTGCGGACGCTCGTGACGGCTCCGGGGTGATGCCGCCGGTCGCGGGGTCGGTTCGATCGGCGTCGCGCCTGTCGTTCGTCGCCCCTTCCCGCTCGACCGTTACCCCGACCTATCGAGCGCCTCCGCGCTCCGAGTCCGACTCATCGAACCCCAACAGGGACTTCAGCTTTTGGAGGATTGCCATTATCTCGTGGTAGTCGGTTCCACCACTTAAATTCGCCTGATACTGACAGGGTGTCGACCGAGTCGCGGGCGTTACAGTCGCGAGCGCAGCGCTTCGTTCATTACGTCGACCGGTGCGTCCTGACCGGTCCAGATCTCGAAAGCTTCAACGCCCTGATAGAGCAGCATCCACGCGCCGTCGACCGTCGTCGCCCCGGCGTCGGCCGCATCCTGAAGCAGTCGCGTCTCGAGCGGGCTGTATACCGCGTCGAGCACGGCGAGGTCTCCGTGGAGCGCGTCTGCGGGCACCGGCGTCGCGTCCGCGTCCATCCCCACGCTGGTCGCGTTGACCAGCACGTCGGCGTCCGCCAGCAGTTCCTCGAGGGCCGCGAGTCCGTGGCCGGTCGCGCGGGGGACCGCTGCGGCCAGGTCGTGAGCCTTCGACTCGGTTCGGTTGGCGATCGCGACCGTCGCGCCGGCGTCGGTGAGACCGAAGGCGATCGCTCGGCCGGCCCCGCCAGCACCGACGACGACAGCCTGCTCGCCCTCGAGCGCGACGTCGTGCTCGCGAAGCGCGCGCAACGCGCCGATGGCGTCGGTGTTGTACCCCGTCGGCGGGCCCGAGCCGGAGAAGTCGATCGTGTTGACTGCGCCGATCCGGGTCGCCAGATCTTCGGGCGCGACGATCTCGAGGGCTGCCTGCTTGAACGGGATCGTCACGTTGAGCCCCGCGATCCCGAGCGCGTCGGCGCCACGGATCGCGTCTTCGATGTCGTCTGCCTCGGGTTCGAAGGTCGCGTATCGCGCCTCGAGTCCGAGTTCGTCGTAGGCCGCCTCGTGCATCGGCGGCGACAGGGAGTGGCCGACCGGGTTGCCGACCAGACCGTATACGTCCATAGCCATGGTCGCTCACTCGTTTCGGCAGGAATATAATGGGTCTGGCTTCGGCAGGGCGTCACATCCCGACCGAGATTCGTTTCGCGTCGCTTTTAGGCTCGACTTGAGTAGCCGACGCCATGCTCTCCGGAACCCCGCTTTTTCTCCTCCTGTTGGCGGCCGGCATCGTCGCGCTGTACGGCGGTGCGGAGTTGCTGGTCGCGGGTGCGGGCCGACTGGCGCTCGGAATCGGGCTGCG
>NZ_AOIJ01000060.1:0-47449 GCF_000337175.1 Natrinema gari JCM 14663
GATGTGTATAAGAGACAGGTCGTCGGCTCGAACATCGCGAACATCGGACTGGTACTCGGGGTCGCCGCGCTGATCAAACCCCTGCCGATCGCGGACCAGGTCATGCGGCGACACGTCCCCACGATGGTGCTCGCGGCAATCCTCTTGGTCGGGCTGGGTGCGAACGGTCGGATCGGTCGCCTCGAGGGGGCGTTTTTCCTGCTCGTCCTCGGCGGGTTCACGGCCTTTTTGCTGTACTACGTTAACGCGGACCCAATGCCGTCGACGGACGATCCGGACGCGGGCGGCGGCGTCTCGCTGCGAGACGTTGCGCTCGTGATTGGTGGGTTGCTCGCGCTCGTCGTCGGGTCCCGGTGGCTCGTGGCCGGCGGAACCGGGCTCCTGTCGGCGCTGGGGGTGTCGGACTTCGTCATCGGGCTGACGGTGCTCGCGCTCGGCACGTCGCTGCCGGAGCTGGCGGCGTCGGTCGTCGGTGCCGTCCGCGGCGAAACGGAGTTCGCGATCGGCAACGTCGTTGGCTCGAACATCTACAATATCCTCGCGGTCCTCGGCGTCGTGGCGCTGATCACGCCGATCGAGATCGCACCGGCGACGCTCCGGTTCGAGCTCCCGATCATGGTCGTTTTTACGCTCGTGCTGGTCGGCATGATGGCATACGGCCGTCGGCTCAGCCGGCTCGACGGCGCGATCCTCATCGTCGGCTACGCCGGGTTCGTCTATGCTCTCGTGCCCTGAGACGTCTCGTGAGGTAGTCCGGCAGTGGCCGATCCGAGCCACAGCGGCAGCGATGTCCCGTCTCGAACGCCGCGGTCGTTGCATGCGGTCGCGAGTCGGTCAGGGCGCTCGAGAACCAGTTTGCTGTCCGTCGCGGCACGGCTCGGCCCGGTTGTCGAATCGGTTCGATCGGCCGGATCGTTGCTCATTGCTGTCACTCACAGTGGACTGTTGTCACTCCCCACACTCGACAAAGCATGAATCACCGTCGCCGCGGTCTTTTAGCGCGGCTCCGAACCGGCGACGTTAACGGTCCCACCGTCCGAGCACGGATATGACCTCGCTCGCGATCGTCGAAAGTCGCGCCGACCGCGCCTCGGAGCACATCTGTGAGCGACTCCGCGAGCGCGCGGACTGGACGGAACGGACCGATAACGCACGGTCGGACGCCGACGGCGGCGGCACCTATTATCGAACCGAAGGGGCCGAGCTCCGCTCGTTCGACGGGTTACATATCGAACTCGAGCGTCCGGCCGACGCCTTCGACTGTGACCCGGCGCTGCTCGTCTTCGCCTCGCGACACTCGGGCGACACCGGCCCGCTGCTGACCGGCCACTTCACGGGCAACTTCGGCCCCGCCGAGTTCGGTGGCGAGCCCGACGCGCTGGCAGCGGCCGCTCCGAACGCCCTCGTTCACCTGCTCGAGGCCTTCGACGCGTACGCGCCAGCGGAGTACGAGGTTGGCATGGAAGGGACCCACCACGGCCCCACCGACGTGGGCTGTCCGTCGCTCTTTGCCGAACTCGGCAGCGGCGACGACCAGTGGGACGACCCCGCCGGTGCCGACGCCGTCGCTCGCGCGATCCTCGACCTGCGCGGCATCGACCCCCATCGCCCGAGACAGGTCGTCGGCTTCGGCGGCAACCACTACGCCCCGCGGTTCGAGCGGCTCGTCCGCGAAACCGACTGGGCGGTCGGCCACATTGCCCCCGACTGGGCGCTCGAGGCGATGGACCACCCGACGGCCCATCGCGACGTCATCGAGCGTGCCTTCGAGGCCAGCGACGCCGGGATCGCACTGCTCGACGGCGAGTGGCCGGTTCTCGAGGAGACCCTCACGGATGTCGACTGTCGGGTCGTGAGCGAGACCTGGCTGCGCGAGGTCGACGACCGCCCGCTCGAACTCGTCGACGCGGTCGAGGCCGCCCTCGGAGCCGTTGGAGACGGCGTCCGCTTCGGCGATCGGCTCGCGGCATCGATTACCGTCGTCGACCTCCCGACGGCGCTCCTGAGGACCGCACAGGGGATCGATCCCGACCGCGTTCGGACGATCGTCGAGGCCCAAACCGTGGCGTTTACCACCGACAACGGCGGCAGTCGGGTCGGCTCGCGGGCGGCGCTCCCCGAAAACGACGCACGCGAGTCGCGACGCACGATCGTCGCGGACCTGGCCGCCGTGCTCGAGGCGAAATACGACGCGGTGCGGGTCGAAGACGACGCCGTCGTCGCCGAAGAGACGGCGTTCGATCCCGCGCTGGCCCGTCAGGCCGGCGTCCCGGAAGGGCCGAAGTTCGGCAGCCTCGCCGACGGCGAGTCGGTCACCGTCGATGGGGAAACGGTCAGTCCCGAGAGAGTTCGGACTGAGCGGACGGATCGATTCCCGATCTGATCGGCTCGGCCGACGATAGTAAGCCGTTATTAGTCGACTCACTCCGGCCGAATACGGCGGTTCACTCGAACGGACACGTAAGACTCTATTAAGGTGTCAGACGGCCGGCTGACGTGTAGGGGAAAGGTAATTATGCTCCATTGTTTAGACAGGGCCAAGAATGGACTCTCTAATCGACGACGCGATCGACGAGGCCGAAACCGGGGAGGCCGCGGTCCCCGAGGACGCCGCGCCACGGGACGGACAGCCGTCCGACGGCGACGGGTCGGCCGGCCGACAGACAGGGACGATGACCGACGACGAACTCGAGGACGTCCTTCAGGACCTCCAGACCGACATTACGGTCGTCGGCTGTGGCGGTGCCGGCGGTAACACGGTCAACCGTATGCACGAGGAGGGTATCCACGGGGCGAAACTCGTCGCCGCCAACACCGACGTCCAACACCTCGTCGAAATCGACGCCGACACCAAGATCCTGATGGGCGAGGAGAAGACCGGCGGTCGCGGTGCCGGATCGCTCCCGCAGGTCGGCGAGGAGGCCGCCCTCGAGAGCCAGCAGGACATCTACGACGCCATCGACGGCTCCGACATGGTCTTCGTCACGGCCGGCCTCGGCGGCGGCACCGGCACCGGCTCCGCACCGGTCGTCGCCAAGGCCGCCCGCGAGGCCGGCGCGCTCACGATTTCGATCGTCACGACGCCCTTTACCGCGGAGGGCGAAGTTCGCCGAACCAACGCCGAAGCGGGCCTCGAGCGCCTGCGCGACGTAAGCGACACCGTGATCGTGGTCCCCAACGACCGCCTGCTCGATTCGGTCGGCAAACTCCCCGTTCGCCAGGCGTTCAAAGTTTCCGACGAGGTATTGATGCGCTCGGTCAAGGGCATCACCGAACTCATCACGAAACCCGGCCTCGTCAATCTGGACTTCGCCGACGTTCGCACCGTCATGGAACGGGGCGGCGTCGCCATGATCGGCCTCGGCGAAGCCGACTCCGAAGCCAAGGCCGAGGACTCCGTCAAGACGGCGCTACGCTCGCCCCTGCTCGATGTCGATATCTCCGGCGCGAGCTCCGCGCTGGTCAACGTCACCGGCGGTAATGACATGGCCATCGAGGAGGCCGAAGGCGTCGTCGAGGAGATCTACGACCGGATCGACCCCGACGCTCGCATTATCTGGGGGACCTCGATCGACGAGAGCCTCGAGGGCAGCATGCGGACGATGATCGTCGTCACGGGCGTCGAGTCGCCCCAGATCTACGGTCGGCCGGACGGCGAGGACCCCGTCCAGCCCCAGACGCCCGCACAGGGCGAAGACATCGACTTCGTCGAATAATCGAGCCCGGTCGCGTCGGCGATTCGAGTCCCCAATTCCGCTCGCGGTCGTTTCTCTCGGTCGGCGGTAGCGCCACGACAGCTGCCGCTGGGGGGACACGTCGGTCCCTGCTCAACAGATCGGCTTCGGATCGACGCCGAGATCGTCCAGCGAATCGGCATACGCCCCGTAGGCGATGTCGATCACGTCCTCGGCGACCGTCCGCGCCCGTTCCCAGTCGTCGCTGTCCGTATTGACGTCTCCGAGCCGCTCGACCGCTCGATCGCCCTGTGCAGCCGTTTCCTCCCGCAATTCCCGGAAGCAGTCGGCGCGTGTCGTCTCCCCTTCGTTGACGAAGAAACTGATTAACTGAAGGTGCGTCCGATCGGCGACCAACGCTCGTCCGACGAGTCCGCCCAGCCGAGCCGTCGTCGCCTCAAGCGAGCGAAGCGTCGCGTGCATCGGCCCCGCGTCCCCCGCGTCGACCTCGTCGTCCGCGAGCATGGCCGTGATCCGATCGTAGTGGTCGCGTTCCTGATCGCGATACTCGTCGAACATCCGGCGGACATCCTCGTTCGTTTCGTTGGTAACCCACGCCTCGAGCGTCTCCATCGCGGCCCGTTCGCTCCTCGCAGCGGTTCGGAGTATCCGTTCTTCCGTCAGGTCGGCGTCGGTAAGCGCAACGAGGAGTTTCGACGAGCCGAGGCGGTCGAGTTCGACGGCCATCGATGCTTCGATCGACTGCTGGAAGTCGGTAGCGTCCATATCGGAACGACATTACGAAGCCTGTTGAACGTTAGTGACTGTTCAATCGACCACGACCATTACACACCTCGAGCACGTACCGATGACCATGACCGATCGGAGCGACGCCGCCGATGCAGCCGACGAGACACCCTCCATTGCTCCCGACGCGCTGCCCGAACGGCTGCAGTCCGGCGATTCCATGACCGTCCTCGACGTCCGCGACCGCGACGAGTTCGAACGCTGGCACCTCACCGGCGACGGGATCGAGGCCGTCCAGATCCCGCACATGAAGTTCATCCAGGCACAGGCCACCGGCGACGTACCCGATCTCGTCACCGACCTCGAGGAGCCGATCCTCGCGGTCTGCGGTCACGGCGAAGCGAGCGCCCACGCCGTCGACCTCCTCCGAGACGCGGGCATCGATGCGGCCAACCTCGCCGGCGGGATGGACGCCTGGGCCGATCTGTATCGGGTCCGCGAACTCGATGTCGACGCACCCGCGCGAGTCCTGCAGTACGACCGCCCCTCGAGCGGCTGTCTCGCCTACGCGATCTATAGCGGCGGCGAAGCGGCGGTGATCGACCCGCTACGGGCGTTCGCCGACCGGTACGACGCTGACACTACCGACCGAGACGCGGCACTCACGTATGCGATCGACACTCACGTCCACGCCGATCACGTCAGCGGCGTTCGCGCGCTCGCGGACCGGACCGACGCGACGGCGGTCGTCCCCGACGGCGCGACGGATCGGGGTCTCGCGTTCGACGCGATGACCGTCGAAGACGGTTCGACGAACCCTGCTTCGCACGCTCAGCAGGATGCTGTCGACGAACTACGAATCGGCGACGTGACGCTGACCGTTCTGGCGACGCCGGGCCACACGACCGAATCGATCTCGCTGCGACTCGAGGGCGGCGATTCCCCGATCCTGTTTACCGGCGACACGCTGTTTCTCGAGGGGGTCGGCCGACCGGATCTGGAACGCGGCGACGACGGCGCGGCCGCTGCCGCCGGGCAGTTGTACGAGACGCTTCGAAATCGTTTGCTTGAGTATCCCGACGAGACGACGATCGCGCCGGGCCACTACAGCGACGCCGCCGACCCGCACGAAGATGGGGCGTATGCCGCTCGGCTCGGGGCCCTCCGCGATCGACTCGACGCGCTCTCGATGGACGAAGCCGCGTTCGTCGCGCACGCGACGAGCGACCTCCCGCCGCGGCCGTCCAACTACGAACGCATCGTCGCGGCGAACCTGGGACTCGAGGACGTCGACGCGGACACGGCGTTCGAACTCGAACTCGGGCCGAACAACTGCGCGGTCGCGGACTGACGCCGACGGGTTCCCGTCAGGCAGTGCCGGCGCGCCCGCGCCCTGTCCGTGTGCCGATACCGTCGACGGCGGCTCGGCTCAGTCGTCGGCGGCCGCGCCGTCGATCGCGCCGGCGGCTTCGAGGTCGCCCTCGATGCTCGGCGGATACTCCCCGCGGTCGAGTTTCAGGTCCGACTGTGGCCGCGCCATACAGGTCAGCGCGTAGTTCTCGGCCTCTTCGTCGGTCAGCCCGCGGGCGGCGGGCTGGGTGACCTCCCCGTCGATAATCTCGGCCGAACACGCCAGACACATCCCGACTCGGCAGGAGTACTCCTGAGCGATGCCTTCCTCGAGACACCGACTCAGGATCGTTTCCTTGTCGGAGCAGGTGATCGTCTCACCCGTCCCGACGAATTCGATAGTGTACTCTGTCATATCTCTCGGTACGACTGACCTCCCTAAAACGTTTTATGTGCCAGCGGACGCTGGCTTCGGCTGGCTCCCTCTACCCACGGGAGGCGGCTAGATTTCCCGAACGAACCTGTCCGCGATCCACCAGTCGTTGTCTAGCTTGTGCCAGTCGACCTTGTAGACCGTCGTTCCGTCGTCGTCGGCGATCGCCTGAACGTATCCTGCCCAGGAGTGGTTGATCTCCGTCCACTCACCGCTTCTGTCGCTGTTCTCCCAACCAGGAGCGTAACCGAAGTCACCCCAGGCCTGAACTTGATCACCCACGTCGATCCCCCAATCGGACGCACTGGCCGTGCCGACCGCAGCGACCGTACCGACACCCGCAGCGACCGTCGCGGCGGACGTTTTCAGCACGTTTCGTCGAGATCGCCCCTCATCGTTTTCGGACATTGCAACCGTGTAGTGAAACTCGGTAGCCATAAATTTAATCTAGAGAAAATTATGATATGAATCACGTCGTATCAGTCGGCTCGCGAGCCACGACTGCGAGTAAAGAACCGGGCGCATCACAACGTCGCGCTTGCTCCAACCCGAGTCCCCGCCGCGATCGACGCGGCACCACCGCGGACCGACCATAAAACGTTTTCTTACCACGGCCTCCACACAGTTGATATGAGTACGCAGGAGCAGTCGGCCGCCACGACGCCGAAGACTCGGTCGCCGGACGCGGTCGTCGTCGGGGCCGGAACGGCAGGGTGCTACGCCGCAGCGACCATCGCACGGGCGGGGTACGAGGTCGTCATCCTCGAGCGAAAGGACGAGCAGGAAGCGGGACACATCGCCTGCGGCGACGCCCTGAAGGGTGCCGACGCCTTCCCCGAAGCGATCCCGAAATCGAAACTCGAGCCGGCCTTTACCAACACGGATGTCGACCACGGCCGCTTCGAGATTCCCCAGGAGGACACCGTCCTCGAGATTCCGGTTCCCGGCGAACTCGCCGTCATCGACCGCTGGGAGTATGGCCGACGGATCATCGACGGGGCCGAGGACGTCGGCGTCGACTTCCACTACGATACCGTCGTGAAAAACGTCGTCCAGAACGACGACGGTCGCGTCACGGGCGTCGAGGCGATCCGCAAGGGTGACCCGATCACGTACGCGGCCGACATCGTCATCGACGCCGCCGGCTCGCTGTCGGTGCTACAGGACCACGTCGACTTCTCGGACTCGACCTTCGACACCAACGTCGACTACAGCCACTTCTGTTCGGCCTACCGGGAAATCGTCGAGGTCGAGGAGCCCGTCGAGTGGGACGACGCGCTCGTCTTCAAGCCGACCGAGCGCGCGGCGGGCTACCTCTGGTACTTCCCGCGGACCGAGACCGAGATCAATGCAGGCCTGGGCTTCCAGATGACCGAGGAGCCGATGCAACTGGTCGACGACCTCAAGCGCGACCTCGAGACCCGCCCCGAGTTCGACGGCGCAACCGTCGAGGACAAACTCGGCGCGGCGCTGCCGACCCGGCGACCGTACGATTCCGCCGTCCACCCGGGGTACATGGCCATCGGTGACGCCGCCGGCCACGTCAACCCCACCACCGGCGGCGGCATCGCCGGGGCCGCCTACGGTGGCAAGTACGCCGCCGAGCGGGCCATCGAGGCCCTCGAGACGGACGACTACGGGGAGGACGTCCTCTGGGAATATAACCAGAAGGTCATGGATCACTTCGGCGCGCGCTACGCCGCCCTGGACGTCTACAACATCCTCTCGACGGCCGTCGATGTCGACGACCTGATGGGGCTGCTCGCCGCGATGCCCGGCGACAAACTCGCCGAGGCGCTGTACTCGGGCAGTGCCGATATCGGGCTCAAACTCAAACTCGAGTCGCTGGTCAAGAGCCGCGGCCACTGGGGCACCATCTGGAACCTCTACAAGACCAAGCGCCGCGCCGACGAACTCCTCGCCCACTACGAGAACTATCCGACCAGCCCCGAGGGACTGGCGGGCTGGCAGGACCGCCGCGACGAACTAATGGAGAGGGTCTACGAGACGACCGGGGCCGATCCAAAGTACTAGAACCGAAATTTTACGCTGCGGTCTGTCGCGCTGGCGGCTTCGCCACACAGCGCGACGGCCCTCTCGGTAAAATCTTCAAAAAAGCACGAAGCGCTCTTTTGGACAGCGAGGGACCGAAGGTCCCTCGAGCAGGCGGCGCGAAGCGCCGCCGACCTCGCGGGATCTTCGATTCCGCTCAGGTTCGATCAAAAGCACTCTTCCTTCCCCTCCATTCGCTTCGTTCATTCCGGGTCAGTCGTCGGCCCGCTCGTTCGCTTCGCTCACTCGCGGTTGGGTATTGGGCAACTGCTTGCCCTTCCCCGCTGATCGGAAACGTCGTTTCCGCGATGCTCGGAAGCGCTTGCTCTCCCGTAGGGTCGCGGACTCCTCGCGATGTTCGGAGCCCACTCCGGCCAGTGAGCGTTCGATCAACCCCTCTCGAGCAACCGACTATCACTCGATTACAGAGCCAATCGAGTCTACTCTAATAGATCAATAACCGTGGCTATCCCCCCACGTCGTTATGGGATTCCGATTATCCTCTCGGTCAAATAATGCGTTATGGTGGTGCAAGATCACACACGACGGCGCGTACTGTCACTGTCGGCATCGCGGGCGGGATCGGACTCACCGGCTGTGTGGGGAGTGACAACGGCAAGGGTAACGACACGAGCGACAACGAGTCGGACGACGGAATGAGTGACGGTGAATGACGCCTGCTGGGGTCACCAGCCGCGAACCTGCCGAGAGAACCAGCGGTAGGAAGTGGCAACGAATCAGTTACCGTTCGTCGGTAGCAGCCCTGAGCCGCTCGATCCGTTTCTCGGTCGGTGGATGCGTCCCGAAAACTATGCGATAGACGAATCGCCGCGGTCTATCGAAAACCCGCCGCTCCTCCCACGGCCGGGGGACGATCGAGAACGCGGCCACGGTGTGACGCTCGGATAGTTCGTCGTCGAACCGTCGCTCGCGGGCCCGCTCGAGCGTCTCGAGTGCACTCGCGAGCGACGCGGGATCGACCATGAGCGCGGTGGCACGGTCGTCGGCGACGCACTCGCGATGACGAGCGACGACGCTCACACACCACCGGAATACGCCCTCCACCACCAATGGGATAGGACAGCAAATAGCAACAGCAGCACGTCGGTATCGTGCGAAAAACGCCTCCAGTTTCGCCGCCGGAACCGAGATTGCCGAGCAGACAGTGGCGTCACGGCTCGCAACGTGTGCGAGTTCGTGGGCGAGAACGGCTTCGAGTTCGCGGTCGTCGAGGGTCTCGAGGAGTCCACGAGAGACGACGATCGTCGACGCGGCCGGCCGGTAGCCGACTGTCAGTGTCATCGGTCGTTTGATCTCGGCAATCCTGACGTTCGGTGTCGGAACGCCTGCAGTACCAGCCAATCGCCCGACACGCCGCTGAAGGTCCGTTTGATCCGATTCGCAGGTCTCGTCGGTATCGGGAATCGATTCCTCGAGGAGTCGGAGCACCGCTGGCGTGCCGGACAGTTCGGTTCGGATAGACGATCCGACGTACGTGCCGACAGCCAAGACACTCAGGATGGCCGGAAACGCCAACACCGAATCGGCATCCGGCTCGAGGTGGACGGTCTTCCCGAGCCAGAATCCCCCGAGAGCGACCACGGCAACGCCGCCGACTCCGAGGACGATTCCGTGAGCTCCGATCCGGTCACGGACCGTGGTATACGTGACCCGGAGTTCGGCGGCGATCACGTCGGGCTCGAACACGAGATCGGGTGCAGATGCGACTCGAATCGCGTGAGAGCCGATGACCAAGAGACAGCAAACGAGCCCGACGCCGGTGCTGAGCACGGCAATCGAAACCGGATGAAGATCGGCGAGCAACACAGTGAGACCGAGGGTCGTGACGAGAGCCGCTAGAAGAAAGACACCGATGACGGCGACAGCGATCACGAGTACGACCAACAGCGCTACGATCCCGCTCGCGACGAGCAGTCGAGTCCAGTATCCGACTCGAGAGAGTGAGCGGTCGCACATCGCGTATCCGTTGGGATTGTTCGACCTTCTCGGATGCAGTATAAAAAGATTTTTTATTGTCAGCATGTCTCCGACCCAACCAACTGCGATCGATCACCCGCCGATCGGTTCCCGAAGTCGGCCGATCCGCTTCTCGGTCAGCGGATGTGTTTTGAACATCTACCGAGCGATGACCCGCCGGGTCCGGTGGCAAAAGCGGTGCTCCTCCCACGGCGGCGGGACGATCGAGAACGCCGCCGCAGAGCGGTGTTCGCGCAAATCGCTTGAGGGACGACACTCGAGGTCGCGATCGAGCATCTCGGTTTGTGAGACGTGCGAATTCGTGAGCGAGGACGGCATTGAGTTCACGATCTGGCAGGAGTTCGACGAGCCTCTGTGAGATGACGATCGTCGAGATCGACGGACGAGAGCCAACGGTTGCGGCGGTCGGAGTTGTCGTCGCACTAATTCGAACGGTCGGCGACGGGAGCCCGGCCTGTTGTATGAGCCGATCGACCCGCGTCTGCACTGGCTCCCGGTCGACGACGATCCCGGCCGCGAGTAGCCGGCGGAGGACGACCGCGAGAGACCACCGGCAGACGACGGTGACGATGCCGACCAGCGAGAGCAGCACCGCAACGGCGAGCACGGTCTCGGCCGCCATTACGAGGAGCAACACCATGAGACTGGCGAGGACGAACTCGACTGCCAGCAGGATGCTCTGACTGATGATCGCGACACTGCAGGCGACGACCAGTCGGATCCAGAGCCCGACTCGAATGGGCAGCAGACGTCTCATCGTTCGTTCACCCCGCCGAAATCGAACCGGACTGCTACGTCACCGTCGAGTAGATCGTGCACCCACTCACCGGCCGCCTACTTCCATCGAAAAATAAGCGAATTGACTCGAGGCGAAATCGCGGAGGGTCAAACGCCCTCGGCCCCGATCCGTTCGATCGTCCCCGTCAGCACATCGATCCCGTGGCCGATGCTGGCCTCGTCGACATCGAACGTCGCGGTGTGGTGGCCGGTCGGGTGGTCGGTTCCGACGCCGATGTAGCAGGCCGTCCCGCCGTTTTCCTGCACTGCCTTCATCAGGAACGTCGCGTCCTCGCTGCCGCCGAGGTCGTCGCGCTCGAGGACGCGGTCGACGCCCGCTGTCTGGCCCGCCACGTCGGCGACGATCGAGGCGAGTTCCCCGTCGCTGGTCGCGCTGGGGGCCTCCGCGCCGGTCTCGAACGAGACCGTACAGTCGTGCATCTCGGCGGCGCTCCGGAGGACTCGCCGGGACCGTTGTTTCATGTACTCCATCAACTCGGTCGTCTCGCCGCGCACTTCGGCGACGACCCGCGCGTCGCCCGGGATGACGTTGGCGGCGCTGCCACCCTCGACGACGCCCACGTTGATCCGCGTCGCGCCGTCGTTGTGCCGGGGAATGCCATAGAGGTTCTGGACGGCCGTCGCCATCGCCTGCACGGCGTTGCGACCCTGTTCGGGGTGCCCGCCCGCGTGGGCCGGTTCGCCGGTGAACTCCGCATGGATGTGTGAGACGGCCAGAAAGCCGTCGATGCCGGCGACGATCTCGCCGGTCGGATGATCGAGCCCGATATGGACCGCGAGCAAGGCGTCGACATCTCGAATGTGGTCGCTTTCTGCCATCGCTTTCCCGCCGCCGACGACCTCCTCGGCGGGCTGGAAGAAGACTTTGAACGTTCCCGCGAAGTCGCTCTCGGCGATGCGCTCGAGCACGCCAACCCCGATCGTCGCGTGGGCGTCGTGGCCGCAGGCGTGCATCGCGCCCTCGTGTTCGGACCGAAAGCCGTCGGCGGCGGGCGCGTGGTCCGGCGCGTCTGACTCCTGCTGCGGGAGGCCGTCGATGTCGACCCGCAGCCCGACGGTCGGCCCCGCGCCGCGCTCGAGAACGGCGACGGCACCCGTGTAGCCGCCCGCGAGCCGCTCGAGAACGTCGTCGACGCCCGCCTCCCGCGCTCGGTCGTACCAGCGGGTCAGGTCGGCGTCGTCGGGGACCGCCAGTCGGTGGTCACTCGCAATGGCCTCGGGGCCGACGTGGAGGTCGGCGAGTTCGTCGCCGAGTCGGGACTCGAGTTCGGTGACGATCCGTGCGGTCGTATAGAATTCGCGCCAGGCGGGTTCGGGTCGCCGGTGTAGGGCTCGGCGCAACGAGACGAGGTCGTCAGCGGTCATATGCTGCCCTCGTCGGGAACGGTACAAAGGCCTGTCGACGGCCTGGCACGTACTGAGACCACCAGTCAGTTCCCGCGGCCCGCGCCGTGGATCTGCTCGACCTCGGCCTCGATGTGGACCGAGTCGGGAAAGCTCTGCGAGGCGATATTGCGCGCGAGGCTGTCGTGGCCGTGAATCTCGAGTTCGCGGGTGAAGACGGTATACTGCCACGACGAGAACTGGCGGTCGTCGTCGTCGTGGAGCCGACAGCGCTGGGGCACCGAGAACGTCTCGGGCGGGTGGGAGTGCGGGCCTTTCAGCGCGGCCCCCTTCCGTTCGGCGTTCGCTTTGATGTCGTCGACGATACTATCGAGGGCGGTCCGATCGCCGCTCTGGAGGGTGAGACGGGTGACGAAGGTCATGGCTGGTACTGTCGCATACGTCTACGGTGAGCGCGTAAAAACTTGCTGAGATGGCTCCTGCCGTGTCACCACTCCACGACCGCGGTCGATGGGATATCAGACACATGACACTCGAAGGCGGAATCAGTGTTCGTTGGACGAACAGTCCGATATTCTCTTAACGTCGCACCTATTAGCTGACTTAATGGCAGTCGAAGCTACGAGCGCAGGCGCGATCCTCTTCCGCGATACGCGGGGCCGGCGCGAGTATCTTCTACTCAAGAGCCGCCCAGGCGATTGGGAGTTCCCCAAGGGCGGTGTCGAAGGAGATGAAGAACTACAGCAGACGGCGATCCGCGAAGTAACGGAAGAGGCAGGTATCGAACAGTTCCGACTACTCGACGGCTTTCGCAAGGACTACGACTACGTCTTCGAGGCGAACGGCAAGACGATCCACAAGACCGTTCATCTCTTCATCGCGAAGTCGTTCGAGGCCAGCGCGGAACTCTCAAACGAACATCGCGACCTCCAGTGGCGCGATTACGAACAGGCGGTCAACACCGTCACGCAGGACGGCCCCCGGGAGATCCTTGAGGACGCCCACGAATTCCTCGACGAACTCGAGGAGGAGGACGACGAAGCGTAGTCGAGCATGATGACCGTCGGCGTCGGTTCCGACAGGCCGGTCCCGTGTCGCGGACGCGACGTGACGGCTGGGACCGCGTTTCATACCTGGCGATAAGCCGGCAGCGCCGCTGCCGTCACTTGCACACTGATCGGTGCCGGCCGATCGAATAGCGTTTTTGCGCTCGCGTTCCAACGCCCCGCCGTGGACCCACACACTGCCGAGTTCGGGTTCGAGCTCCGAACCTGTCGGTGGGCCGAACGCGAGTGGCCGCCGGGAGCGGACCCCGCCGACGATAGCCACGCGATCGTCGTCGCCCGCCAACTCGGGACGAAGCGCCGCCTCTGGGATACCATCGTCCTCGAGTGCGACCCCGAGGGCCTGCGTCGCCGCGCTCGGTTCGGCCCCGGCCGCCTCGATAGCGACCTCCTGCACGTCGTCCGAAACGCCCCCGCGGAGTGGTGCTACTATCGTGACGCGCTTCCGGACCCCGGCTACCCGTGGCGGTACGTCCGCGAGTCGATCCACCGTGCCGACGACCGTGGCATCCTCGAGACCCGCAAGAACGGCACCCGCATCGAGATCAGGCGCAAGTGGGTCTATCCGGACTGGCTCGAGCGGATCGTCGCGATCGAGAACAAGCCCGACTTAGACGCCAGCGCCGCCCGCACGCTCGCCTCGCAACTCGAGTACGACGTCGCCGTCGGGCTGGCCGACGCAGTCTGGGTCGCGACCGAGATGACGAGCGAGCGCGTCCAACCCGCCCTTTTCGAGGACCTGCCGATCGAAGCGGGCATCCTCGCGCTCGCGCCCGACGAGCTGACCGCCGAGGTCGCGTGGCACCCCCGCTCGCTCGCGGTCGACGAGCCGGGGACTCGCATCCTCGAGCAGCCGGCCGGCGGCGAGCGCGACGACTCCGCCGCCCGCTTCGAGTACGCCGACCCCAACTGGAAAGCCGACAAACGGCTCGGGATCGCCGAGCGCGCCTACGAACGCGGCTGGCGCTCGTTCGCCGACACGATGCGTCCCGACTGTCGTCACTTCCAGTTGCGCGCTCGAGACGCAACACAGGCGCTGCCGTACTGCGCCGCTATGGGCCGGTGCCAGACGGCCGCCGAGTGTGCCGGCTCCTGTGACGAGTTCGAACCCGAGCCACCGCTCTGGCGTACCCGCGGCTGGCCGATCGACGGCGGTCCCGGAAAACGGCTCCAGCAACTCCTTGCGGATCGTCGGCGGCGACGGCGGCCGGGGCTATAGGCTCCCGATCGCGGTGTCAGTCCGAGACGGCGACCTCGAGCTCCTCGCGCTCGACCGTCAGCCGGAACGTGGGGACGGTGCGGTACTCGACCTCGACGACGCCCTTCCGACGCAGACTCTGGAGCCCCGACCGGACGGCCTCGGCCTCGGGATCGACATCGTATTCCTCCCGGAGTTTGTGGAGCACCGAAACGACGCTCTCGGTGCGGTCCGTCGGCCCCGCCACCACCGCGACGATTTGCGCCTGTAACTCGGGCACGCGGATCTTGGAGGGGGTGCCGTCACCCTCGGGATCGCTCTCGATGCCCGGCTCGACGTCGACCAGATCGGCCGCCTCCGCGGTCGCACGGATCAGGCTGTTGTCGTCCCGGAAGTAGTAGTCGCCGAGTTCGTCCTCGAGGTACTGGTGGACCTCGCTGCCGCTTTCCATCCCCCACCGCTCCTGGAGTTCGGAGTTCTTCGTCGGCTGTAGCTCCACCACGTCCGCCAACCGGTCCTGGGCCGCCTCCGAGAGCGTCATCGTCGAACCGTATGGGGATCCGGTACTTTTGCGTTGCGTCCCGCCGCGGGCCCGGCTCTCGTCGCCCCGACTCACTCGGTCGAACGGATCCGTAACGGGCCAGTCGGCCGTTGACGAACGGTTCCGACCGTTCACTCGCTTCCGACGACCGGCAGCGATCCCGTCGTCTCGAGCGTCTCTTCGACCTGCGTATAGACGAGTCCCGTCCCGATCACTGCGAGCGCGGTCCCGAAGAGGAACGGCATCTCGAAGCCGAACCCCACCAGCGCACCCGAGGAGAGCGGCCCGACGGCGATGCCGTAGCCGAAGGCCATCGTGAGCACCGACAGCTTCGATCCCGACTCCCCCTCGCCGGCGAGATCGCCGGCCAGCGCGAGCGACGGGGCAAACACCATCGCAGCGGCCACTCCCTGGAACAGCCGGGCGACGAACATCAACGACGAGGAGAAGAGAAAGCCCTGCACGAGCGTCGTCGGGATCAACAACGCCATCCCGGCCACGATGAACGGGCGGCGGCCGTACCGATCACAGGCGCGCCCGATCGGCGTCTGGAGCGCGACCTGTGCGATGATAAACGCCGCGAACTGCAGGCCGAACCAGGTCGCCCCCTGCTCGAGGCGGGCGTTGACCTGCGGTTGGATGGTTGCGAACATCGCGATCGCGGTCGCCATGAACAGCGACGCGACGCCGAGCGTGAAGATAGGGTCGAGTAGCGTGGGCCCCGACCGGTCGAAGACCGGAACCGAGAGGTCCGCGCCGGCGTTGGCCACCGTCGACGCGGGATCGGAAACGAGGACCGTCACCATCACGTAGCTGATCGTCGCGGTGATGGTCGCGACGTAGAAGGCTGCCTCGAACCCGTCGACCGCCAGTCCGCCCGGGAGCGCGTACGGACCGCGACTCACGACTGCGCCGGCCATCGCCGGACCGGCACCGAACCCGACCAGCCGGAACGTGTTGTAGACGCCCATGTTCCCGCCGCGGTCGCCGGCCGTCGCGAGTTCGTTCACGAGCGCGATCGACGCCGGGACGATAAAGGCGACGCTGACGCCTTGCAGTCCACGGATAACCAGGAGGGAGACGTACGTCTCCGCGACGACGTAGGCGACGTTGGTCAGGGCCAAACCGGCGAGGCCAACCAGAATAAACGGCTTGCGTCGGCCGAGTCGATCCGATAGCTGGCCGGTAAACGGCTGACAGCTGCTGTTGAGAAACCCGAACAGCGAAAGGATCACTCCGATGAGCATCGACTCGTCGAGCCCGAACGTCGTCCCGTCGACGACGCCGCTTGTCACGTACAGCGGAATGACGATGATCAGAAACGAGTTCCCAATCCCGTCCGCCATTCGAGCACCCGCGAGCGCGAGCACCCGCCGATCGACGACAAATGGTGCCACGATCCGATCGACGATGCCTCGCATCGTCTCCCCCTGCGGTGTCCCGGCCGATTATAGTTTCGAAGCGAAATAGTATTGATAGTGACAGTCCCGTTGCTCGTCGTGAAACGACGACCCCGTTGCACGGATTACCCATGTCGGCCGCGTCGACCCCGTCGTCGAGCGATCCCCCCCACCCGGTGCCGAACGCGAGGCCGGACCGCTCCTGTCGGCGGGCGGCGAGCGAAACTGGAGAGTGCTGTGCGAGCAACGCGGCAGCGACCGCCTCGAGCCGATGGACGCCCGCGCGTCGGAACACAACAGCGTTCTCTCGGGAGGCCATCGGCGAAGTTCCCGGTTGACGGGCCAAAAGGCCCCTCTCGTCCTTGCGGTGGGAAACTGTGTAACTGCGCAACGATCCTAAACAGGTTCCTTAAGTCGCTCGGCCTCCGTAGCCCGGACAACGATGGAATTCTGCGACGAATGCGGTTCGATGATGAAAGCCGAGGACGGTCTCTGGAAGTGTGGCAGTTGCGGCTATACGGAGCCGAAAGGCGACGCCGACCAGTATATCGTCACCGACGATCAGGAGGCCAGCGAAATCATCGAGTCGTCCGGCGAGACGTCGTTGCCCGAAACCGACGCCATCTGTCCCGAATGTGGCAACGACCGCGCCCACTGGTACATGCAACAGATCCGGTCGGCCGACGAGTCCGAGACGCGCTTTTTCATCTGTACCGAGTGCGAACACAAGTGGCGCGAGGACGACAACTAGAACCGAACTTTTGCGCTGCGGGCGCGGCGAAGCCGCGCCCTCGGCAAAATCTCGAGAGAGCGAAGCTCTCTCGGACCTCGCGGGAGCTTCGCTCCCGCTTAGCTTCGATGAAAAGCACTCCTCTCTCCCCTACGGGTCGGTCGTCGGCCCGCTCGCTCGCGGTCGATATCGGGTGACGGCCTGCCCTCCCCCGGATCGCGGACTCCTCGCGTTGCTCGGACCCGCTCTCGGCCACTGTTCTCTCGAGTTAAACGCGTGAATTAAGTAAAGAGAACCGCCCTATTCGTTGCGAGCGATCGTCAGATAGCCGGTGTGACCGACGGGCGCGGTCGTGGGTCGCGAGCCCCGGTCGTCGAACTGCATCTCGCGTTGGATCGTCTCGCGAGTCGTGACGTGTTCGAGGCCGACATCGCGGGCCGTCCGTGCGACCTCGCGGGTCGACTCGATGAAGGGGCTGTAGACCGCGACGAACCCGCCGTCGACCAAGAGAGCCGGCGCGTGTTCGACCATCGCGGGCGCGTCGGCCGTATCGAGCGTGAGGACGTCGAACGACGACGGCTCGAGGGCGTCGACCTCGTCGGTCACGTCGCCGGTTCGGACGTCGACGGCGTCGGCGACGCCGCCCAGCGCCATGTTTTCGCGGGCCACGTCGGCGAACTCGGCGTCCTGCTCGTAGGTCACGACCTCGGCCCCGGCCCGGGCCATCATGGCCGCGAGGACGCCGGTTCCGGTGCCAGCGTCGAGGACTCGATCGCCGCCCGCGATGCCGGTCTCGCCGATGACGAGCCCGATGTCGCGGGGCACCATCGGCGCGCCGGTCCGCTCGAAGTGATGGAAGAGGTCCGGACCGCGCAGCCGGCGCACCTGGAACTCGTCGCCCAGATGCGTTTCGATGGTATCGCCCGACTGAACGTCCGTGGGGACCTCGAGCACGCCGAGATCGGTTCCCTGTTCGCCGCCGGGTTCGACGAGATACTCGCGGTCGCCGCGAACGAGCAGCACCGGGACACGGTCGCTCTCGCCCTCGGTCCCGGCGTCCGCGCTGTCGTCTTCGATATCGTCGCCGCTCACGCGAGTCACTCGAGGGACTCGATCGCCGCGGCGAGGTCGCCGCCGTTGTCCTCGAGGGCCGCGCGGGCCTCGTCCTCGCTGACGCCGGCGCGCGTCGCGACGAGGTCGATGTCGTCGTCGGGGATCGACGAGCCGGCGTCGGCGTCGTCCGTACCGCCGCTGTCGTCGGCCGAGCCGGACTCGACCTTCGCGGGCGAGCCGATGACCTGGTAGGTCTCCTGACCGCGGGCATCCATCTTCGTGACTTCGGCGTCGTCGAAGACGAGGTCGTGCTCGTCGGTCCGGATAATGACTTCCTCGGCGTCGATGTCCTCGACGTCGATGCCCATCTGTTCCATCATCTGTTCCATCTTGCGCGGGTTGAGCCCGCCGCCGCCTCCTCCGAACATACTCGACACGTGGCCACGGGTGACCTTTTAGTTTGTCGTTCGCTCGAGGGTGGGTGGACGAACTTCCGTCCGTCAGTGTCGGCGCGACCGCAGGCCGATTCGGTCGCACCGCCAATCGGTACAGCAGCCCGTCTCAGGCGTCGTCCGTTCGCGAGTAGTCCGGATCGAACAACTGTGCCGACGTCGGTTCGGGATCGCCCTCGGTGAGGTTGTACGCGGAGAAGTCCTCGACGCCGGCCTCGCGGAGGAAGTCCTCGTCGTAGACGCGGTTCCCGGTGAACGCGGCTGGGTCGCGGGCCAGGATCTCGAGGACCGTGTCCGAGACGATGTCGGGCGTGCGCCAGTCGTCTTCGGTCCCCATCTCGAAGTACCGGGTCGCGCGCGTGTCGATCGCGGTGACCGGCCAGAAGGTGTTACAGCCGATCTCGTCGGCCGCCAGTTCCTGGGCCATCGACAGCGTCACGAACGACATGCCCATCTTCGACCAGGAGTAGGCGGCCGATCCCGGGGCGCGATCGAGTTCGACCGGCGGCGCGTTCGTCAGGATCCAGGCGTCTTCCTCGACACCCTTGAGGTGGTCGATGAACGCCCGCGAGACGAGATAGGTGCCACGCACGTTGACCTCGTTCAGGAGGTCGTAGCGACTCGCCGGCAGGTCCTCGACCGCTCCCATCTGGATGGCCGAGGCGTTGTTGATCACGATGTTGATCTCGCCCATCTCGTCGATCGCCTCCTCGACGGCCGCCTCGACGGCGTCCTCGTCGCGTACGTCCAACTGGATCGCGTGCGTCTCGACGCCCTTCTCGGCGCACTCCTCGGCGGTCTTGTGGATCGTCCCCTCGAGGTCCGAGTCCGAGTCGTCGACGGTCTTGCCCGTCGAAACGATGTCACAGCCCTGCTCGGCGAGCGCGAGTGCGAGTTGCTTCCCGATTCCGCGCGTGGTACCCGTTATAAATGCGGCCTGCCCGCTCAGATCTGGTTGCTGCGGCATTCGTGATCTAGACACAATCCCCCATCCCTAATAGTCCATTCAAACTCCCGGACTGACGATCGACGTTTTCAATCCCCGCCGGTGCGTGGGCGAGCGTAATGGCCGACGAACTCGATGCCTTACTCGAGGCCCTCGAACTGAAAGACGAGCGCCGGACCGGATGGGTCCTCCGCGGGATCGACTCCCCGGAGTCGGTCGCAGCCCACACGTGGGGCGTGGCGACGCTGTGTCTGTGCTACGCCGACCGGGTCGACGATGTCGACCGGGACCGCGCGGTATCGATGGCGCTGGTCCACGACCTCGGTGAGGCGCGGACGGGCGACGTTGCGACGCGTGCCGAAGACGGTACCCAGCGGGTCGACGGCGAGGAGAAAGTCGCCCGCGAGCGCGACGCGATCACGGACCTGCTCGAGCCGTTCGACCACGACGACGAGTTCCGATCGCTCTGGAATGCATACGAGGCTCGGGAGACTCCGACAGCGCGGTTCGTCAAGGACATGGACCTGATCGACAACTGTCTGCAGGCGCTCAAATACGAGCGCGAGCACCGGTATGACGAGACCGAGCGCAACGAGGCGTTCGACGAGTACGAGAACCTCGACGAGTTCTTCGCGACGGCCGCGCCCCGGCTTCGAACGCCGGTCGGCGAACGGCTGTTCGAGGCGGTCAAGACACGATACGAGTGTGAGATCGGGCGGGCGTGTCAGCTGTAGCAGTCCCGTGAATCACGTTTCCGCTGGCGCGCCCTCGCGGACGTTTACTGCCATCCCCGTCTCGAAGTCCCGGATCGCATCGGCGTCGAGCCGTGCCGTCCCGACCGCGAGCAACTCGCCGCGCTCGTGGACGACCAGTACCTCGTCGCCCGGCCGTATTTCGTCGCCGACCGCGAGGACGAACTTCGTGAACACGTTTTTCTCGTCGCGGACGAAGGGCTCGCTCTCGTCGTCGACGACGACGCGGTAGGCGGGCTCGGCGAGTGCGTCGTCGAGTCGGCGACCGCCCTCGAGGCCCAGCGTGAATCGGCCGTCGGTGCCAAAGGAAACGATCCGGCCGTCGTCGGCGTGGATCTGCTGTGGGCGGCCCGACGATGTCCGTTTGACCGTCAGCGATTCGGCGGGCGGGAACAGCGCCGTGCCCGCGCCCGCCCCGAACTGGTAGTCCGCGATCGTTCGGAGCTGGGGCAGTCCCGCGCTCCCGTCTGGTGACTCGCTCATTGACCGGGCTTCGAGGCGGCGGGTCGAAAGCCCTTCGACCTGACTGTGTGGGCCGCTTTCGGCGTCCCCGCGGTGGGGTCCCGTCGGTGCCCGTGCACGGCGGTCCCGCCGGCCGACCCGTCGAATAACGGCCACCGAACCAGGAGAGAATGGTGACGCTTATACTATCCGATACGGTACGTCCGCTATCGCATGGACGTCACGCAAATCGGGCTCGGGGCCGCCCTGCTCGTCATCGGTTCCTTGACGCTCGCCGGCCCCGCCACGCTCGTCACGGGGCCGTTCGTCTATCTCTTGACGGGCGCGACCCTGCTCGTCACGGCGTACGCACTGGTGATCGGCCTCTGGCAGCGCCGGCCACCGTACTCGAGTGCTCGGTGACTCGGCGTCCACCGCCCGATATACGGGTCGGGAGCCGCTCTCTCACTCGTCGTTCAAGTCGACCTGTCAGCCCGCCGTTCGCCGCCGTCATCCCCGCTGCCGGGGGTCAGTCGATGGCGATCGACAGCCGCGGCGGCCTCAGAGCAGGAACGTCTCGTGGCGATCGCCGAGGTCGAGGAACGAATCGGCGGCCTCGATGAGTTCCTCAGCTGTCGAGGACTCGAAGGCCATGACTTCCACGCGGACGCCCTCGTGGCGCAGGTGCGAGCACAGCCGCGAGAAGTCGCCGTCGCCCGTACAGAGGACGATCGTGTCCACGTGATTCGCGAGCGTGACCGCGTCCAGGCTCATTCCGACGTCCCAGTCGGCCTTCTTGGAGCCGTCCGCGAAGGTCTTGATAGCCTTGATCTTCGGCTCGAAACCGATGTCGATCAGCGCCTCGAAGAAGCTCTCCTCCTCCGGCGAGTCGGCGCGGATGACGTAGGCGATCGCGCGCGTGAGTTGCCGGTCCTGAACGGCCTTCTCGAGCAGCGCGGAGTAGTCGATATTCCGGCTGTGTAAGCTTTGTGCGGTGTGATAGAGGTTCTGCGCGTCGACGAGGACGGCGACGCGCTGACCGGGATGAATTTCAGTCATATACTAGCATGTCGCGGGCGACCATAAAAAATCGCGGCGTTCGATCCTCCGAGACCCGCCCCGGGGGGCGGCGCTTAGCTTCGGAGTTTCCGAATGCGCTTTTCCGTCGGCGGGTGCGTCGCGAACAGCGTCTGCAGGAGTCCTTTCTCCGAATTGAAGATACACAGCGCGCTTACGCTGTCATCGACCTGTGATTCGCGACCCTCCGCACCCTGTGAAATCTTCTCGAGGGCGCGGGCTAGCGGGTCGCCGCTGCCGATGTACTGGCGGGCGTCCTCATCGGCGACGTACTCGCGGTACCGCGAGATGGCCAGCACGAAGACCATCACAAGCATCTGCGCGATGTTCGAGATGATCATGCCGACGATGAAACTCCCGACGTTGCGCTCGCCGCCCATCATGTAGACCATGTAGGCGACCCAGCCGACCATCATGGCGATGGAACTGCCCAACACCATGGCGACGACGTCGCGGTTTTTGATGTGGGCGAGTTCGTGGGCGATCACGCCCTCGAGTTCGTCGCGCTGGAGGAGGCGGATGAGTTCCGTCGAGACGACGACGACGCCGTTACCTTTCCGACCGGTCGCGAAGGCGTTGGGGACGCCCATATCCATGACCATCAGTTTGGGCTTTTTGATGCCCATATCCCGACAGAGCGAGTCAACTGTCCGATGGATATCCTGATACTGGCCGTCTTCGGGCATCGGTTCGGCCCGTCTGGTCGCGGACCACGTCCCGATCTTGTACTGGATGACCGGCAACACGAGCAGTCCCAGGAGAACGAAGGGCCACGCACCGAAGCCGAACATCGCCAGGCCGAAGGCTCCGACGAGCATGTAGAACGCGAACAGGATCGAGCCGACGACCGCCATTCGCACTTTCAATCCGAAATCCGTCATGGGTGACTATAAGTAACGACTCGGGATAAATTACGCGGACTCGGATTGTCAGCCCCACCACATGATCGGGGACCGATCGGAGCAAAGACACAACTAATAAGTCGGATTAGGCCAGTCACCCGTACATGCGCCTCGCCGCTCACCCGACCGCCGGTTCCGTCGTGAGCGGCATCCGCCCTCGTTTTCCCAAACGTAAACGTGCGTAGGTGTGCTCGTTGCGGGCTGGCAACCCGTTTCGGGGACGATTCGACCGCGCACGATCGATTCCAGTAACTACCCACCGATCGGAACCGAGACACCGCCGATCGTGGTGGCGACGCGACCCAAGAGACCACACGACACATGAGTTCAACTATCGACCTTTCGGGCGTCTTTCCGGCAATGTGTACGCCCTTCGACGATGCGGAGCGAATCGACTTCGAAACACTGCAGACCGATGCCCAGCGCCTCGAGGCCGCGGGCGTCGACGGACTGGTTCCCGTCGGCTCGACCGGCGAGTCGGCGACCCTGACCCACGACGAACACGTACAGGTCGTCGAGGCGGTCATCGAGGCCGTCGACGATGTCCCCGTCATCGCCGGGACGGGGTCGAACAACACGCGCGAGGCGCTCGAACTCTCCGAACGCGCCGCCGACGCGGGTGCCGACGGCTTGTTGCTCATCTCGCCGTACTACAACAAGCCCGAGCAACGCGGGCTACTCGAGCACTACCGAACGGTCGCGGACGCCGTCGACCTGCCACAGATCGTCTACAACGTGCCCTCGCGGACGGGCCGGAACATCGAGCCCGACACCGTCGTCGAACTCGCGAGCCACGACAACATCGCGGGGTTCAAGGCTGCCAGCGGCGATCTGGGCCAGATCGGCGAGATCGCCGAGCGAACGGCCGACGAGGCGTTCGCCGTCCTCTCGGGCGACGACGCGCTCACCCTCCCGACGATCTCCGTCGGCGGAACCGGGACGATCAGCGTCGCGGCGAACATCGAACCCGAACGCACGTGCGCGATGGTCGGCGCGGCGCTCGACGGCGACTACGCCCGCGCTCGAGCGATCCACCACGAACTCGGGCCGCTCTTCCGCGAGCTCTTCGTCGAGACCAACCCGATCCCGGTCAAGGAAGCCATGCGAATCCGCGGCTATGGTCCCGCTCGCATGCGTTCGCCGCTCACTCGACTGGCAGCGGAGCACCGCGCGGACCTCGAGGCGGTACTCGCCGATCTCGAGCGTGAGACGACGGGACTCGCCGACGCGGCGGAGGGTGACCGATGACGACGCGAATCGGCGTCACCGGCGCGACCGGCCGCATGGGCCGGGAAGTGATCGCCGTGGCGACGGGCCGCGAGGACTGCGAGGTCGTCTTTGCCGTCAACCGGGAGCCCGCCGGGGAGACCGTCGACGGCATCGAAGTCGAGCCCGCGGCCGAGTTCGAATCGCTGGTCGCCGATCGCGAGCCGACCGCCGTGATCGACTTTACCGGGCCGGAGTCGGCCGCCGACTACGTCGCGGCCTGTGCCGACGCTGGCATCGCGTTCGTCACCGGGACGACCGGCTTCGACGACGAGGGCGACGAGGCGCTCGAGGCGGCCAGCGAGGACACCGCCGTCCTCCACGCGCCGAACTTCGCCCGCGGAGTCCAGGCGCTGGTCAACGTCGTCGGCGAGGCCGTCCGGAACCTGCCCGGCTACGACGTGGAACTCGTCGAAACCCACCACAACGCGAAGCGCGATGCCCCGAGCGGGACCGCCAACCGCCTGCTCGAGGAGATCGAGGCAAACGGCGACTTCGGCGGCCGCACGCACGGCCGCGAAGGCGAGGCCCCACGGGAGACGGGCGAGATCGGCGTCCACGCGCTGCGGGCGGGCGATATTACGGGCGAACACGAGATCGTCCTCGCGGGCAACCACGAGGAGGTGCGGCTCACACACCGCGCCGAGGATCGCGGCGTCTTCGCCGCGGGCGCGGTCGACGCGGCGGTCTGGATCGCCGGACAGAAGGCAGGGTGGTACGACTTCGCAGACGTGATCAGCGAATGAGCGCACTCGAAACCGAAATCGGCGAACTGTGGGAGCGCAAGCAAAACGGCGATATCAGCGCCGAGAGCGCCGGTGAAGACGCGTACGCGACGCTCGAGGCCTTCCTCGACGCCCTCGAGTCCGGCGAGGTCCGCGCCGCCGAGAAACGGAGCGGCGAGTGGGAGGCAAACGAGTGGGTCAAACAGGGCATCCTGCTGAACTTCGGTCTTCGGGAAATCCAGCAGTACGACCACGGCGGAACCACGTACAACGACGTGCTGCCGCTTGCGGACGCGAGCGAGTACGGCGACCGCGGGAGCCGGAACACGCCCGACGGGACCGTCGTCCGACGGGGCGCTCACATCGGCTCGGACTGTATCATGATGAGCCCGTCGTTCGTCAACATCGGGGCCGCCGTCGGCGATGGCACGCTCGTCGACTCCTGTGACACGGTCGGCTCCTGTGCCCAGATCGGCGACAACGTCAAACTCGGCGCGAACACGCTCATCGGCGGCGTCTTAGAGCCGGTCGAGAACGCGCCGGTCATCGTCGAGGACAACGTGTCGCTGGGCGCAGGCTGTCGGGTCACGAGCGGGTTCGTCGTCGGCGAGAACAGCGTCGTCGGCGAGAACACGCTCTTGACGCCCCGAATCCCCGTCTACGACCTCGTCGAGGAGGAAGTCCTGTACGGTGAACTGCCCGCCGATCGGCGCGCCTTTACCCGCTTCGTCGAGTCCTCGATCAGCGACCACGACCTCTTCGAGGGTGGCGCATACAAGCCCGCCGTCGTGGCGACCGACCTGGAAACGGAGACGCTCGAGGCGACCGAACGCGAGGACGCGCTGCGGGAGTAATCGTCCATCCGGATTCCGCTGCTCCGCGCGGGGTGGCGTAACCGGTCCGCGTCAGGGCCGGTCGCGACCCTCGTCGTCGCTCGCGTGGCTCACTTCGATGCGCCGCGAAAGGCGAATAAGTAGCCAGAGCCCCGCCAGCGGTGCGAGGTACGTCAGCACGAAATCGATGCCACGTGACACTGGTGACGCGTCGTCATGGCCGGCCAGATACACGCGGTAGTACGTCCCGTTCTTGAGCTGGATCGTCGTTTTCGGGACATCTGTCTCGCCGTGTGCTCGAGCGTCGCCGCTCCGTGCGGCCTCGATGACGGGTGGCGACAGGTCGTCCGATGTCACGTGGCGGCTCACGGTTTCCAGCGCCTGATCGGGCTCGGTCCGCTCCAGGGACAACTCGACGCGATACATGCCGTCTTCCCGCTGTGCCGAACGATTGGCAACGTACGTCGGCTCGTATACGGCGTCGTCGATCCGGACGTATCGGTAGCGTTCGTCGATGGGGAGCTGCGTGTCGCCCGGATTGCTGGCGTGGACTCCCGTGGGGACAGTCGTGTTCTCGAGAACGACGCGCTCGAGTGCGCAGGGACGGACCTCCCAGGAGTCCGAACAGGCGATTTCGTCGCTGATGGGGCCGGAGATCGAGTCGGTCGCCGTTGCGTATTCGATAGCCGTTCCGTTGGTCGTCACTTCGGCGCGCTCGTACTGATAGACCGGGCCGCCGACCGGTAGTTGCGTGACCCAGACCGGTGCAGTGAGTAGCCCGAGCGCAACGACGACGAAACCGAGGTTACGACGGTCCGGTGTCAAGCGGCGGTCGGCGGGCATCGAATCTCCCTCCTCAACACAGCACAATAATAGTTGGCTTTCCAAGGGATGCGTTGCCGACTGGATAGCGGTGTATCGTCCGCTGGTCGCCGTTCCCGGCGGCGACAGCGAACAGCAACGACGAACGAAACCCAAACGTTGAATTCTCACGGCCACGTGAGCACGATAATGACTGACGTTGGGGAGTCACCACCCGTCCGCCGCCTCTCCGAGTGGGACGCGGCCGAACTGCGACCGCTCGCCGGGGAGTACGGCACGCCGCTGTACGTCCTCGACCTCGAGCGCGTTCGCCAGAATTATCGGCGGCTCGAGGCTGCCTTTCCCGACGCCGACGTTCTCTACGCGGTGAAGGCGAACGCGCTAGGCGACGTGCTGTCGACGCTGCACGAAGCGGGCGCTGGCCTCGAGTGTGCCTCCGCCGGCGAAGTACAGCGGGCGCTCGCGGCGGGTGCACCCGGCTCCGAAATTCACTACACGGCGGTTAACCCGCCCGCGGGCGACCTCGATTGGATCGTCGACGCCTGGGCGGACCACCCTGATCTGACGGTCACCGCCGGCTCCACGGACACGATCGACCGGCTGGCCGATCGGGGCTACGACGGACGCCTCTGCCTGCGCGTGAATCCGGGTATCGGCGCTGGCCACCACGAGAAGGTCGAGACGGGTGCGGCCGCGAAGTTCGGCGTCCCCGCCGAGCGCGCCGTCGACGTGCTCGTGGACGCAGCCGATCGGGGCTTCGACGTAGTGGGTATCCACGCCCACGTCGGCTCGGGCGTCTCGAGCAAGCAACGCGACGCTCACCGGGAGTTCGTCGCGCGGATGGGTGATCTCGCGCGGGATGTCGCCGGGGCCGTCGGCGGCCTCAAGTTCGTCGACATCGGCGGCGGCTTCGGCGTGCCCTATCGCGAGGACGAGACCCCGCTAGACCTCGAGTCGGTCGCGGACGCGACACGGGACGCGCTCGGCGAACTCGACGCGACGGTGACGATCGAACCCGGCCGCTACGTCGTCGCGGACGCGGGCGTGCTCCTCACGACAGTGAACACGGTCAAGGATGCCCGCGAGACGACCGTCGCCGGCGTCGACGCGGGGCTGACGACGTTGCTCCGGCCAGCGATGTACGACGCGTACCACCCGATTCGGAACCTGACTGCCGACGTGAGCGAGCGCGGCTCCTCCCGTGAACGGACTCCGCAGACCGTCGCCGGCCCCATCTGCGAGAGCGGCGACGTTTTCTGTACTGCCCGTGAACTTCCGAGAAGCGAACGCGGGGATCTCCTCGCGATCGGCAACGCGGGGGCCTACGGCTACGAGATGGCAACCCAGTACAACACCCGACCCCGACCCGCATCGGTCGTCCTCGACGACGGCGACGTGCGACCCGCGCGCCGCCGCGAGACGATCGCCGACGTACTGCGGCCGGAACGCGAGGCGCTTCCCTCCGCGAGCGCGGATCGAAAGACCGACCACGACCGAGCGACCGACACTGACAACGAATACGACCGATAGCACGATGAGTATCCCATTTCAGAAGTACCACGGCACCGGCAACGACTTTCTAATCATTCACGCGGACGAACGCGTTCCCGATCGGGGCGCGCTCGCCGAACGCGAGTGTGACCGGACCGACGGCGTCGGTGCCGACGGCATCCTCTTTCTCGCGCTCGAGGAACAGTTCAACCCGCCACGCGTCGTGATGACGCTGGTCCAGCCCGACGGCGCGACGGCACCCATGTGCGGCAACGGCGCTCGCTGTGCCGCCGAGTGGGCGATGGATCGGACGGGCACCGAGAGCGTGATGATCGATACCCAGGCGGGGACCCTCCGCGCCGAGCGTGACGGCGAGGCCGTCGTCGTCGAGATGACCGAACTCACGTTCGTCCCCGACGAGGTTCCGGTCGACGCCGACGAGCCGGTCCTCCGGGAGGAGATCGAGGGGCTCGAGGTCTCGGTCGTCAACACCGGCGTCCCCCACGCGGTGAGCTTCGTCGACGACGTCGACGACATCGATCTCGAGGAAATCGCGCCGCCGGTTCGCTACGCCGATGTCTTCCCGAAGGGGACGAACGTCTGCGTGGCCAGCCCGGACGGCTCGGGCGGGTTCCGCCAGCGAACCTACGAGCGCGGCGTCGAGGGCGAGACCGACTCCTGTGGCACTGGCGCGGTCGCCATCGCCGTCACGGCGCGTCGTCTCGGACTGACGGACGCCGATCCGGTCGCCGTCAGCCCGCCGGGCGGCGACCTTCAGGTGAGCTTCAACGACCGCGGGCGACCGACGCTCGCCGGCCCCGTCGAACACGAGTTCGACGGCGAAGTGGCCGTCGAATCCCCGGCCGAGCCGTGACGGACGCTGATGCAGCCACCGAGGCCGGGGGCACCGACGCGTTCGATCCGATCGCCTTCCTCGAGACCGCGGTCCAGCACCCCTCCCACGAGAACGTCGACCCGATGCGAGAGCTCCTCTGCGAGACGCTCGCCGACCAGGGGATCGAGCCCCGCGTCGACGAGGCCGGGACCGTCCTGGCGAGCCGCGGCCGATCGATCGAGGACGCCGAGACCCACGTCGTTTTGAACACCCACATCGATACGGTCTCGCCACACGTTCCCTTCGACCGCGATGCGGACGCTCCGGAAGCCGACGGTGCCCCGGTCGTTCGCGGCCGCGGCTCCTGTGACGCGAAGGGGCCGCTCGCAGCGCTGCTCTCGGCATTCGTCGCGGTCGAACCGACCGACGGCCGCGTCACGCTCGCGGTCACGCCCGACGAGGAGGTCCTTTCGACGGGGGCCCACGCGCTCGTCTCGAGCGACGACCCGCCCACACGGGACGCCGACGCGGTGATCGTCGGCGAACCCACCGACCTCGATGTCTGTACGGCCGCGAAGGGACGGTTTCAGGGGACGATCCACCTGTCGGGGGCGAACGCCCACGCCGCCGAACCTGAGACTGGGACGAACGCCGTCGCCGCTCTCGAGCCGGTGCTCGAGGCGATCCGGACGTTCGGCGAGCGCGCCGACGCGCCGCCGGCCCACCCGCAACTCGGCGCGGCGACGCTGACCCCGACCGTCGTCGAGGGCGGCGAGGCGACGAATCAGGTGCCGGCCGACACCGCGTTGACCGTCGACCGCCGGAGCGTCCCCCCGGAGACGGCCGACGACTTCCACGAGGCGCTGACCGCGCACCTGCGGGCCGCCGTTCCCGACGACGTCGGCCTCGCGTTCCGGTTTACCGACCGGCCGACGCCGTTCCTCGAGGCCTGGGAGACCGACCCTGACGCGGCGGTCGTCGACGTCCTCGCGGATGCCTCCGGCGGCGCGGTGCGTCCGTTCACCGCGGCGACAGAGGCCTCCTACTTCGCGTCCGCGGCCCCGACGGTCGTCTTCGGCCCCGGCGTTCTCGCCGACGACGAGGGAGCCGTCGCACACGCCCCACGTGAGTACGTCCGCGTCGATGCCGTCCGCGAAGCGGCGCGGGCGCTCGAGGCGACGGTGGCCGAACTGCTCGGGGAGCGGTCCCCGCCTGGCCGTCGCAGTTAATACTCGCTCCGGCTCGTATCCGTCACAGCCACGCTCCAGATACCGCCGAGCAGCCGTCCGTCCCGGCACGGTCCCCGGCAGATCGACCGCACTTTTTTACCGGTCTTCCACCTGTCTCGAGACGAACCGTGGTCCCCACCATCGCCGCACTCTCCGTTCCGGTACGTACTGGCACCCCGACGCCGGCGAGCGCGTCGACCGCGCTCGTCGGATCGGCGCTCTCGCAAGCGGCGTCGGTAACGCTCGCCTGGATGGTGATCACCGTCGTCGCCGCGGCCGTCCTGTTGCTCGGGGCACCGAAAGCGATGCGCGGACTTCGTGATGACCTCGTTGCCGAGCCGGACACGACGTTCGCTGTCGGATTTCTCGCCTTCTTCGGCGTGCTCGTCTGTTCCGGACTACCGCTGTTCGTCGGCACGTCACTCAAGCACTCGGGGCTGATCGCGGTCGGCCTGCTCGTGGCCACGCCAGGACTGCTCGCATGTATCGCGTTGCTGATCGGCGGCGGCTGCGTCGGCACCGTCGCCGTCGGCGATCGGCTCGGCGACCGGCTCGGATCGGAAGCGCCGTCAGCGTGGCGGGCGCTCGGACTCGGACTCCTCGCACTCGGCGGCAGCCAGCTCGTCCCGATTGCCGGCACGATCGTGACGATTGCGGTGGCGAGCGTCGGCAGCGGTGCGATCGTCAATCGCGGGACCGAAGCGTGGCGCGGCGAGCCGTTGCTCGGGGCGTCGACCGACGCTCGCACCGATCGTCGGGCGGCTCGGTCGGTAGCGCCGTCGGAACGGGACCGATCGGAACGGCGTGCCTCGAGCGACCCCACCGACAGCGGCGAAAACGCGGACCCGATCCCGGCCGTGTCCGGGACTCGATCGACTGGAAAAGCCGACCGCCGCGGCGACGCGGCGTGGGGGCTCGAGGACGGTGAGCCGGATCTCGAGACCGGCACTCGAGGGGCAGACGAGCGTCGTGGCACTGATGCGGTGTCGCGGGACGATCGTGGCGGCGAGCGCCGGGATGACGCGAACTGATCGATCGACGGCGGTGCGGCCACGCGTTTTCCGCCTCGCCGAAGGATCGGTCACGCGTAGGTCAGATAGTTCGTGAGATAGACGGTCGCGTTGAAACAGCCGTGGACTAGCGCGGGGACGAGCAGCGTCCCGCTGCATTCGTAGAGGACCCCGAAGTACAGTCCCAGCGTCGTTACCGTCCCGAGGCTGACGACGACTGCGCTGGGTTCCGACCCCATGTAGACGGGTAGGTGGACCGCCCCGAAGACGAGCCCGGTCAACACCACTGCGACCGCCGTCGGGAACGTCTCTCTGAGCCGCGACTGGAGGACGCCCCGAAACAGGAGTTCCTCGCCGGGCCCCGTCAACAGGAGCGCGAGCGGAATCCCGAGGAGGAACAGGGCCGGATACTCCCGGCCGGCCTCGATCCCGGAGTGGGTCGTCCCCTCGCTGCCGCCGAGCGGTTCGATCAGGTCGACGACCTGCTGATAGCCGACGACCGCAACGAACGCGCCGACGAGGCCGACGACCACCCAGCCGAGATCCCAGCGGGTTGGCCGTCGGAGCCGGAGGAAGTCGACGATGAACGCCCGATCGAACCCGCGCCGGCGGACGATCAGATACGACACGGCGGTTCCGCCGGCCCCGACGACGTTGAACGCCACCGAGAGCCCGATCTCGTCGACCGTTTCCGTGCTGTACCCCAGGGCGGAGAGGTGACCGACCGTACCGATCCCCGCGGCCGTCCCGCTGAGATAGCCCAGCAACCCGACTGCGAGACAGACGGTGATCGCTCGGCCACCGCGCTTGACCCGTGACCCGATCCGCCGACGCCGTTGGCTCGAGGACACACGATCACGTTGCCGGGAGACACAAAAATAGGTACTGACACGTCGGGGCACCGGCGATCGCCGTCGCGGCGATCCTACTCGAGGTCGTCGACTAACTCGCTCGCGACGCCGGTGTAGTCCGCCGGCGTCAGCGCGTGTAACTCCTCGCGAACGTCCTCGTCGACGTCCAGTTCGTCGAACATATCGCGGAAGTCCGCGAGCGTCACGTCTTTGCCGCGAGTCACTGCCTTGACGCGCTCGTAGGCGTCTGCCTGTCCCTCGCGCCGGAGGATGGTCTGGACCGCCTCGCCGATGATCTCGGGCGTGTCCGCGAGGTCGTCGCGCATGACCTGCTCGTTGGGGACGACTTTCGAGAGGCCCGCAGCGGTCTTGCTGTAGCCGATCAGGCAGTGGGCGAAGGCCCCGCCGATGTTGCGCTTGACCGTCGAGTCCGAGAGGTCACGCTGGAGCCGGGAGGTGGTGACATAGTCCGCCAGGAAGGTCAGATCGGCGTTCGCTTTCGAGAGGTTCCCCTCGCTGTTCTCGAAGTCGATCGGGTTGACCTTGTGGGGCATCGTCGACGACCCCGTTTCGCCCTCGACGGCCTCCTGCCCGAGGTAGCGATCGGAGACGTAGAGCCACATATCGAGATCGAGGTCGAGCAGTACGTCGTTCGCGCCGCGGACAGCGTCGAACAGCGCCGCCAGATCGTCACAGGGGTTGACCTGCGTGGTGAGGGACTCGAACTCGAGGCCCAGACCCGTGACGAAGTCCGCTGCGAACGCCTGCCAGTCAACGTCGGGATAGGCCGCGACGTGGGCCGCGTACGTGCCAGACGCGCCGCCGAGTTTCCCACGCAGGTCGTCGGTCGCCTGCCGGATGCGACCGGTCGCCCGACCCAGTCGCGCGGCGTAGACGGCCATCTCCTTGCCGAAGGTAGTCGGCGTGGCGGGCTGGCCATGGGTGCGCGCGAGCATCGGGAGCGCGCGGTAGTCACGTGCCATGTCGGCAAGGGTGTCTCGAACGTCGTACAGCTGTGGCAAAAGCACCTCGTTGACGGCGTCGCGGACGAGCAGCCGGTGGGCGAGGTTGTTCACGTCCTCGCTCGTCAGCCCGAAGTGGATCCACGGCGAGGCGTCGCTGTCGTCGGGGAGTCGGTGCCGGACGAAGTACTCGACGGCCTTGACGTCGTGGTTCGTCGCCTCGAACTCGGCGTGGCCCTCCGTCTCGAGTTTCTTGATCAGCTGGGCGTCCTCCTCGGCGAAGTGCTGGTAGAGCCCTCGCAGGTGGTTCCGATCGTCGAGATCGAGTTCCAGCGGCGTCGCCTCGAGTTCCGCCAGCGCGATCAGGTACTCGACTTCGACGCGAACGCGGGCGCGCATGAGCGCAGCCTCGCTCGCGTACGGCGACAGCGGTGCGGTCCGGCCGTCGTACCGGCCGTCCAGCGGCGAGACGGCGTACAGGGCGTCGGTCTCGGTCATACTTGCCGTTGGTCCGGGCCGTCGCAAAAGCGTATCGATACCGTGACCCGTCCGAGACCACGAGCGTGCATACCTTTTCGATCCCGGTAGCTAATTCGACCGTAATAATACATGGATGTGTATATATCGGCGCTCGAGACCGCAACCACTTTGCCGCTCGCGGGTGCGGACTAGACCATGACGCGAATCGCCGGGATGGCCGGCAACCGAGGGCGCAACCTGTTGAACATCGCCGACCGCGAACCGGGCGGAGCCGAGTTCGCCGTCGTTCTGACGACCGACCCGGACGCGCCGGTGCTCGAGGCCGCCGCCGAGCGCGACATCCCGACCGAGGTCGTCCCGCTCGGAGACGAACTGAGCCGCCGCGAGCACGAGGAGGCGGTACTCGAGGCGCTCAGCGACTACGAGTTCGACCTCGTCTGTCTGGACGGCTACATGCGAATCCTCTCGAATACCTTCCTCGACGAGGTGCCGACGACGCTGAACGTCCATCCCGCCCTGTTGCCGTCGTTCCCCGGCATGGACGCCTGGAGCGACGCGCTCGAGGCGGGCGTCTCGGTGACGGGGTGTACGGTCCACGTGGTCACGGATGCGACCGACGAGGACGGGGCGGTCGTCGAGGAAAAGGTCGACGCCGGGCCGATCGTCACGCAGGAGCCGATCCCGGTCTACGAGGGCGACGACGAGGACACCCTCAAAGAGCGCGTCCTCTACGAGGGCGAGTTCCGCGCCTACCCGCGGGCGGTCAAGTGGGTCGCCGAGAGCGCGGTGGACATCGACCTCGAGGCGGGCGAAGTGACGGTCGACGCCGATACCCCGACCGCGCCGGATTCGGCGGGGCTGCCCACCCGCCGACTCGTTTCGGACGACCGCGCCGACGAACTCCGCTACGGCGAGAACCCCCATCAGGACGCTGCGGTCTACGCCGACTACACCTGTGACGAGGCCAGCGTCGTCCACGCCGACCAGTTGAACGAGGGCGCGAAGGCGCTGTCGTACAACAACTACAACGACGCCGACGGCGCGCTCAACCTGATCAAGGAGTTCGACGAGCCCGCCGCGGCGGTCATCAAACACACCAACCCGGCGGGCTGTGCGACCGCCGATTCGCTCGCCGACGCCTACGAGAAGGCCCTCTCGACGGACCCGATGAGCGCCTTCGGCGGTATCGTCGCGCTGAACCGCGAGTGCGATGCCGCGACCGCCGAGCAGATCATCGACTCGTTCAAGGAGGTCGTCGTCGCACCCGGCTACACCGACGCCGCCCTCGAGGTCCTCTTCGAGAAGGATAACCTCCGCGTCCTCGACGTGGGCGAAGTGGGTGAACGGACGGAGCGCTTTACCGAAAAACCGCTCGTCGGCGGGCGACTCGTCCAGGAGCGCGACCTGCAGTCGATCTCGGCCGCCGACCTCGAGATCGTCACCGAGCGCGAGCCGACCGACGCTGAACTCGAGACGATGGTCTTCGCGTGGCAGACCCTGAAACACGTCAAGTCCAACGGGATCTGCTTTGCGGACGGCACGGAGACGGTCGGCATCGGCATGGGGCAGGTCTCCCGCGTCGACGCGGTTCGGCTGGCGGCGATGAAAGCCGACGAGCACGCCGAGGGCAAGGACGCCGAGGGCGCGGTCATGGCCTCGGACGCCTTTTTCCCGTTCCCGGACGGGATCGAGGCGGCCGCCGAGGCGGGCATCGAAGCGGTGATCCAACCGGGTGGCTCGGTCAACGACGAGGACGTGATCGAGGCCGCGGACGAACACGGCATGGCGATGGCGTTTACCGGCCAGCGGTCGTTCAGGCACGATTAGAACCGCGAGCGAAGCGAGCGGCTTTTTGATCGAGAAAAAGGTCGATGCCGCGATGGCGTTTACCGGTCAGCGGTCGTTCAGACACGACTGAGCGAAGCGACGGCGAACCAGACGTTTCGGCGACACTGACCGACAGCGGCCCATTCAGTGTCCGATCCCTGGGACTCGGATGCGGCCGACCGTTCCGCCCAGCCAGTCGCCGACCCACGCGCCGATCATGGCGAGGACGACGGCAAAGCCGACGCTGAGCAGTGTAAACGCGGCCGCGATCACGACGGTGAACGCACGAAACCCCGGCGGCGAGACCATTTCGGTGCCGATGTACAGCACCATGTCGCCGAACTGCCAGAGGACCGGCACCGCACCGATGATCCCGACGCGAGTCGCGACTCGAGAGCGGTCGGTCGCCCCCGATCCGTAGAGGTAGCCCGCCAGCAGGCCGGCGTAAAACACCGGTCCGAAATCGATCTCGGTCCCTGTCCGCACGTAGCTTGCGGTCGTAAACGGTAGCGCGGCGACGCCGGCGACGAGCGCCACTCGCCACGCGTCGTCTTCGAGCAGGGATCGGAGGACCGGGGTGCGGCTCACAGTCGTTGCTTGTTTCTGCCGAACTATAAATACAATCCATCGACACGACTGCCTCATCGTCGATGGCGGCCCATCGGACCGCGAGCGCTCGGTGGCGAGCGGGCCGTCACCGGTCGACCGCACGACGTGTCGCGGTCGATGCCGCGAAGCTATCAGGGCCGTCCCCGTTCGTGTGACTATGATCGCGAATCGTGATCGCCTCGCCACGAGCGAGGCCCGCGAGATCGCACTCGAGTGCGTCGAGGCCGGCATCGAGGCGGGCCATCCCCGAACGGTCGTCCGCGATACCGTCGCGCTCGAGGGTGAGACGCTCCGCATCGCCGACGCGACGTACGACCTCCGCGAGTACGACACTCTCGTCGTCGTCGGCGGCGGCAACGCCGCGGCACACGTTGCCGTCGCGCTCGAGGTGATCCTGGGCGATCGAATCGACGGCGGCGTCGTCGTCACGGACGATCCCGTCGAGACCGAGCGCGTGACGGTCCGGGAGGGTGACCACCCGATACCGAGCGAGCGCGGCGTCGACGCCGCAGACGATGTCCTCGCAGCGGCGGCCGCGGCCGACGGGGACACGCTCGTGCTGGCGGCGATCACCGGCGGCGGGAGCGCCCTCCTGCCCGCACCCGCGGGGGACCTCTCCCTCGACGATCTCCGGACGACCACCGACGCTCTGCTCGCCAGCGGGGCCGACATCGGCGACGTCAATGCGGTCCGCAAGCACCTCTCGGCGCTGAAGGGCGGTCGACTGGCGCGCCGCGCCGCCCCCGCGACGGTCGCCGCGGTGCTCCTCAGCGATGTCGTCGGGAACGACCCGAGCGTGATCGCGAGCGGCCCCGTCGCACCCGACACGTCGACGTTCGACGACGCGCTCGCGGTCTGCAAGCGGGACGGGATCGACGCCCCCGTCTCCGTCCAGGCTCGCCTCGAGCGCGGGGCAGCCGGTGAGATCGCCGAAACGCCCGGCCCCGACGACGCGGCGTTCGAGAGCGTTTCGAATCACATCGTCGCGGATGGCATGACCGCTCTCGACGCGGCTCGCGATGCAGCGGCCGAGCGGGGGTACGAGACGATCGTTCTTTCCTCGCGCGTTCGCGGCGAGGCTCGCGACGCGGCCGCGACCCACGTCGCGATCGCCGAGGAGGTGCTGGCGACCGGCAGGCCGGTCGCGCCGCCGGCCGTCGTGCTCTCCGGGGGCGAGACGACGGTGACGGTCCGGGGCGACGGGACGGGCGGCCCGAACCAGGAATTCGCGACGAGCGCGGCGCTCGAACTCGCGGCCGGTGGCGGCGTCGAGGACGGGGGCGAAATCGCGGTCGCTGCGGTCGATACCGACGGCAGCGACGGGGCGACCGATGCGGCGGGCGCGCTGGTCGACGGGACGACCGTCGTCGACCCCGACGCGGCGCGCGAAGCCCTCGCGGAAAACGACGCCTCTCCGTACCTCGAGTCCCGGGACGGGCTGCTCTGTACCGGCCCCACGGGAACGAACCTGAACGACCTGCGGGTCATCGGTATCGAGTAGCCCGGACACGGCCCGGAACGACTCGAGCCGGCCGACTCACCGCCAGTAGTCTCCGTCGGGCGCGAGCGGGTCGATCACGCGGCAGGCGTTTTTGGAGAAGGCACGGCGCAGCAGGTCTTCCGAGACATCGAGAGTCAGAATCTCCATGACAGCGACGTTCGGGTGACAGGCGGGTGCGCCGCTCCCGAAGAAGACGCGATCGGGGTGTTCCATGAGCGCCCGCTCGAGGTGGTCGCGATACCGGACGAAACTCGTCTCGAGATAGCAGTCGTCGTATTCGGCGAGCAGATCGATCATCTCGGTCATGAGCGACTGATCGAGCGGATAGCCGCCGAAACAGCCGACGACGACGGGAAACGAGCGCTCGAGGAGGACGTCCGCGAGCGTCTCGGGCGGGGCGTCGACGCCGCCGCGGACGATTACCGGCAGGCCGACATCGTCCAGAGCCGCGAGGACGTCGTCGTCGGGGTAGTCGTCGACGCCGGGGTCGAGGACGAACCCGTGAAAGCGGTCGTCGTACGCGTACTTCTCGATGTCTTCGGGGGACGTGTGGTAGTCCTCGCGACTGCTGACCGCGTTGCGCAGCCGGCCGGTCGCGTTCCGACCTGGCGTCTGGGTACCGTTGATTCGGGCGAAGGCGACGAACGGGCGGTCGACGCTCCGTCTGGCGACGCCGTTGTTCGGCGCGAGATAGCTCGTCTCCGCCAGCGCCGGCGGGAAGACGACCGACCGCGTGATCCCGGCCTGATGCATCTCCCGCTCGAGTCGTTCCGCCGTCATTGGTCGCCCCCCGTGGTCCCCACTGCCGTCCGTCGGCGGCAGTCGCGTCGAGACGTCGACGACGCGGAACCCGTGTTCCAACTCCAGCATCTTCCGAACCGTTTCGAGTCGATCCATATTTCCCTACCGGCTCCGTCGCCGCCCGCCGTGGCGGTCGTTCACATGCGCAATCGCAAGACGGAGCGGCGGTCGGAGGGAAAGAATTATATAGAAGTGCTGACGACATGGTTAGTGAGGATCAACGATGGCACAACAGCGACGCATGGGTGGGCAGCCCATGTTCATCATGAGCGAGGATAGTCAGCGAACGCAGGGTCGCGACGCGCAGTCGTCGAACATCATGGCCGGCAAGGCCGTGGCTGAGTCGGTACGGACGACGCTCGGACCCCGCGGTATGGACAAGATGCTCGTCGACTCCGGCGGGGATGTCGTCATCACAAACGACGGGGCGACCATCCTGAACGAGATGGATATCGAGCATCCCGCGGCACAGATGATCGTCGAGGTCTCCGACTCCCAGGAGGAGGAAGTCGGCGACGGGACGACCACGGCTGCGGTGCTCGCCGGCAACCTGCTGGGCGAGGCCGAAGACCTCATCGAGCAGGACGTCCATGCGACGACGATCGTCGAAGGATATCACGAGGCCGCCGGAATCGCCCTCGAGGCGATCGACGAACAGGTCAACGAGGCCGACGTCGACGACGAAATCCTCCGGCAGGTCGCCGAGTCGAGCATGACTGGCAAGGGCACCGGCGGACTCACCGCCGCGTCGCTGGCGGAGACGGTCGTCGAAGCGATCCGCCACGTCGATACTGACGCGGGCGTCGCACGCGACAACGTCACCGTCCACACGCAGATCGGAGCCTCGTCGAACGCGACCGAACTCGTCCCCGGAATCGTCGTCGACGAGGAACCCGCACACGACGGCATGCCGAGCGCGGTCGAGGACGCGTCGATCGCCGTTCTGGACGTCGAACTCGACGTCCGTACGGGCGACGTCGACGCCGAGTACGCCATCGACTCGATCGACCAGCTCAACGCCGCCATCGACGCCGAGGAGGGCGAACTCGAGGGCTACGCCGAGACCGTCGCCGAGAGCGGTGCCGACGTCGTCTTTACGACCGAAGACGTCGCCGACCGCGTCGCCAACGCACTCGCCAACGAGGGCGTCCTCGTCTTCGAGGGACTTGGCGACAGCGACGCCCGGCAGGTCGCCTCCGCGACCGGCGCACGCCGCGTCGGCGACCTCGACGATCTCGAGGACTCCGACTTCGGCTCGGCCGATCGGATCCACACGGAGACCTACGGCGACGACGACCTCGCGTTCGTCGAGGGCGGCGCAGCGGCCGAGACGGTCACCGTCTTCGTCCGCGGCGGCACCGAACACATCGTCGACGAACTCGAGCGCGCCATCGGTGACGCGCTCGATGTCGTCGCGACGGCGCTGGAATCCGGCGAAGTCGTCCCGGGTGCCGGCGCGACCGAAATCTCGATCGCGGACAAGATCCGCGAGGAAGCCGCCGGTATCGAGGGTCGCAAGCAACTCGCCGTGACGGCCTTCGCCGACGCGGTCGATATCGTTCCCCGCACGCTCGCGGCCAACACCGGCCGCGACCCCATCGACGTGCTCGTGGACCTTCGTGCCGCCCACGACGCCGAGGGCCGGGCCGGCCTGATCACCACGGGTGACGAGGTGACGATCGGCGATCCCTTCGAACACGGCGTCGTCGACCCTGCCGATGTCAAGCGTGAGGCCATCGAAAGCGCGACCGAGGCCGCCACGATGATCGCTCGCATCGACGACGTCATCGCCGCCGAATAACGTCGCTGCTCGCAGTTTTCGCTTCAAAACGCCCGCTTTCTTCGAACGCTTTCGTCCCGGTAACCATCATGATTAGCCGATAGTGTTAAGTGTTAACACTCACCAGTTAGAAGTATTATGTCCGGTACTGCTCCGCGAGACACACTGACGCCGATCGCCGCCACTGACGGCCGCACCGTCTACTACGACGACGATCGTGGCACCTACCACACGTGGTGTGAGGACGGCGCGTACGAGCCGGTGAGTACGGCACTTCTCATGACCGTCTCGTCGGTGCTCGGGATCGAACCGGGCGATCTCGAGGCGCTCTCCGAGTGCGTCGAACCCGACGCGCTGAACGCCCTTCTCGTTCACTGGCGCGGTGCCGGCTCCCACGCCGGTGGCGGGTCGATCACGTTCACGTTTTCGCAGTGTGTCGTCACGGTCCGTGCCGATGGCGAACTCGTGATCGATCCGGTCCGGACACACGCCGGTCCGACCGGTGAGTGATTCGGGGTTCCACCGCCGCGTTTCACCACCACTGAGCCGTCATGAGGGCGCTTCGAGGACGACCCGATCGCCGGGCGCGAGGCCGAACGCTTCCTCGCCGCGGCCCCGATTGACGTCGAGTTCCACGTACCCGTGGCTGCCGACGGTCGCGAGTCGGGCACCCGCGGACACGGCCGCGAAGGTCTCGACGGCCGGAACCGGGTCGCCGTTTACTAGGACCCGGGTCCGGCCGTCGAGGAACGATCCGGGAACGTTCGTGATCGCATTCCCGAACCCGTCGACAACCATCACCTCGCCGACTGCACGGTGCTCCGCGAGATCGGCCGTCGGAAGCTCGAGGTCGACCGTGATGGATCCCGACTCGAGACACATGAGCGAGCCGAGCGCATCGCTCTCGGCGTCGTGAACGGCGGCGGCAGCGGGAGCGAAGATATCCCGACCGTGAAAGGTCTTACTCCGCGGTGAGCGGTGGTCGTTCGACTCCGACGGTATCGTCGGCTCCACAGGACGGAGTTCGTCCTCGTCGATCACGTACGCCTCGAGTTCGCCGTCGTCGCCGCCCGCGAGTCGCCGCGCCGTGGGGCACAAAACGCCGTTGTCCGGGCCCACGAGCGTGTGATCGCCGGCACGGAGCACCAGCGCGGCCCGCTCGGTGCCGACGCCGGGATCGATCACGACGAGGTGGGTTGCCGGAGGGAAGTACGGCAACACCTCGCGAAGCCAGAACGCCGCCGTTCGAACGTCCTGCCGCGGAAAATCGTGCGCGATGTCGACCACTCTAGCAGCCGTCCGCTGTCCCAGTACGCCCTTCATCGCCGCCGGATACGGCGTGCCGAAGTCGGACGCGAGCGTAATCATGATCGGCCATACGGCGTGAGCGCCCAAAGACGGCGGGGATTCGGCGGCGGTCGCTCTCGCTCGTCACCCGGGTTCGTGCTCCGTCAGTCCCCGTTCGAGTCCGAGTCGCTGACCATCTGGATGCGCTCGATCCCGTTCATCTCCTCGACGACATCGACGACCGGTTCGGGGACGAGCGACTCCCAGTCGCCGCCCGTGATCATCCGCTCGCGGACCTCCGACCCCTCGAGGACCTCGCGGTTGAACATCGGCGACTGGCGGATCTCGATGTCGGCCTCGCGGAAGAGTTGGATCACGAGCGGATTGTTCGAGTAGGCCACGTCGAAGTCGGGACTCATGCTCTGGACGTGGCTGACCCACACCGAGTTGCGTTCGAGGTCCTCGATCGGCACGGCGTAGGTGACGAGATCGAACTCGACGAGCGACTTCGTGATCATCATGATCCGTTCGCCCGCCGTAAACGGGTTCCGGACGGTATGCGAGTCGTCGGCGCTGCCGATCCCGAGGACGAGTTCGTCGACGTCCGCAGCGATCTGCTCGACCATATTCCGATGGCCGTTGTGAAAGGGCTGAAAGCGACCGATGTAGAACCCCCGAGTCATGCCGGTCACTGCACGGGCGCGGCGCTTAAGGGTGGCGAGTTTACCCCAAGCCGAGCGGTCGCCATCCCAATCGATCCGTGCCGACGTTCCGCCGACCCTGACACTGCTCGACGGGGACTGATCAGGTAACTATATATTCCTTCTCGGGTAATACTGTATTAAACGAACCGGTCTCATCGGCTGCTTTCCGCTTTCGACCGCTGTTCCGCCCGGTATCACCGACTGACACCATCCTCCGCATGGAGAAAGTATATCAGTCGCAATCCCTTCGAACCAGATACCGAACAGAGTTCTATGAGTAACGATACGAACGTTGACGACCCTCCCGAAGACGCCTCGGACACTGCTTCCGATGGGACCGACCCCGTCGAGCAGCCCGAGCGTCAGGGAGACCGGTCGCCGCTCGAGGAGGACGGTGACCGTCGCACCGACGTCGACGATCCGATCGACGAGTTCGAGCCGTCGTCCGACGAGGACGACGACATCGAGACCGTCGAGGACCTCGGGAGTACCGTCGAGGTCGATCCAGGCGTCGAGGTCGACGAGGAGATCGCCGAGGACGATCTGCTGGGCGGTCTGAAGATCGATTCGACCGAGGACATCGAAGTCCCCGATCGGCTCGTCGATCAGGTCATCGGCCAGGACGAAGCGCGAGATATCATTATCAAGGCGGCGAAGCAGCGCCGGCACGTCATGATGATCGGTTCGCCGGGGACCGGCAAATCGATGCTGGCGAAGGCGATGAGCCAACTGCTTCCGAAGGAGGACCTTCAGGACGTCTTAGTCTATCACAATCCCGACGACGGCAACGAACCGAAGGTTCGAACCGTTCCTGCCGGAAAGGGAGAACAGATCATCGACGCCCACAAGGAGGAGGCCCGCAAGCGCAACCAGATGCGCTCGATCCTGATGTGGATCATCATCGCCGTCGTTATCGGCTATACGCTTCTGGCAGGCGCAGAGCTCCTGCTTGGCATCCTCGCGGCGGGGCTCGTCTGGCTGATCTTCCGCTACACTTCCCGCGGGACCGATGCGATGGTGCCCAACATGATCGTCAACAACGGCGATCAGCGCGTCGCGCCCTTCGAGGACGCGACCGGTGCCCACGCCGGCGCACTGCTCGGTGACGTCCGCCACGATCCCTTCCAGTCCGGCGGCATGGAGACGCCGAGCCACGACCGCGTCGAACCGGGCGCGATCCACAAGTCCAACAAGGGCGTGCTGTTCGTCGACGAGATCAACACGCTCGACATCCGCACCCAGCAGAAGCTGATGACGGCCATCCAGGAAGGCGAGTTCGCCATCACGGGCCAGTCCGAGCGCTCCTCGGGCGCGATGGTCCAGACCGAACCCGTCCCCTGTGACTTCATCATGGTCGCCGCCGGGAACCTCGACGCCATGGAGAACATGCACCCCGCGCTCCGCAACCGGATCAAAGGGTACGGCTACGAGGTCTACATGGACGACACCATCGAGGACACCCCCGAGATGCGGCGCAAGTACGCCCGCTTCATCGCCCAGGAGGTCGAGCGCGACGGCCGCCTGCCTCACTTCACCGACGAAGCCGTCGAAGAACTCATCCTCGAGGCGAAACGCCGCTCGGGCCGCAAGAACCACCTCACGCTGCTGTTCCGCAGCCTCGGTGGGCTGGTCCGCGTCGCGGGCGACATCGCCCGCGCGGAGGATCGCGAGTACACCACCCGTGAGGATGTCTTGCAGGCGAAGAAACGCTCGCGCTCGATCGAGCAACAGCTCGCCGACGACTACATCGAGCGCCGCAAGGACTACGAGCTGCAGGTCAACGAGGGCGGCGTCGAGGGCCGCGTCAACGGCCTCGCCGTCATGGGCGAGGACTCGGGCATCATGCTACCGGTCATGGCCGAAATCGCCCCCGCACAGGGCGGCGGGCAGGTCATCGCCACCGGCAAACTGCAGGAGATGGCCGAGGAGTCGGTCCAGAACGTCTCCGCGATCATCAAGAAGTTCTCCGACGTCGATCTCTCGGAGAAGGACATCCACATCCAGTTCGTCCAGGCCGGCCAACAGGGTGTCGACGGCGACTCCGCTTCCATCACGGTCGCGACCGCCGTCATCTCGGCACTGGAGAACATCCCCGTCGACCAGTCGGTCGCGATGACCGGCTCGCTGTCGGTGCGGGGTGACGTCCTCCCGGTCGGTGGGGTCACCCACAAGATCGAGGCCGCCGCCAAGGCGGGCTGTACGAAGGTCATCATCCCTGAAGCGAACGAACAGGACGTGATGATCGAAGAGGAGTACGAGGACATGATCGAGATCATCCCCTGTGCGAACATCAGCGAGGTCTTGGACGTCGCCCTGATGGGCGAGCCGAAGAAGGACTCGCTGGTCGACCGTCTCAAGTCGATCACCGGGACGGCGTTCGATCAGGGCACCGTCGGCTCCGCCGGCGGGTCGAACCCGAGCCCGCAGTAAATGGCGCAGTGGGCGACGTTCATCGGCATCACCGGCGTCGTCCTCGCGCTCCTGCTCGTTTTATCGCATCTGACACAGTCCGCGTTTCCCGACGGCGATCCCGACTCGAGCGACGGCGAACCCCGGGCGAACGCGACGACCGTCGCCGAGACGGTCGACGGGACGGATACCTCGCAGTCGCTTGACGCCGAGTCGGCGGCCGGTTCGGACGGGGACGAGCGGCCGGCCGTCGCGAGGGACAGTGAGTCGGCGCGAGACGATCGCTCCGCCGATACCCCGTCCGATGCCGCGGGCGATTCACGTGGTGTGTCGCTCGAGTCACACGGGCAGCGACGGCCGGCCGACCGCGGCGTCGATCCGGACTCGCTGTCGACCGGTTTGGTTCTCGCGAACGTCGCCTTCTCGCAGGGCCTGTTCGCGCTCGTATTACTCGGGGCCGCGGTCTACACTGCCGTTCCAGCCGCGGCGCTGGGGATCGAGTTGTCCGTCGCGTATCTCCGATCGGGGCTGCTCTGGGGGACGGCCGCCGGATGCGTCTTCTACGTCGCGAACGAACTCGCTGGGGCGGCGGCGACCCGCGTCGGATTCGACCACAACGAGGCACTCCGGGAGCTATTGTCTCCCGACTCGCTCGCGGGCTGGCTCGTCCTGTTGGTGGGCGTGCTCCCGATCATCGCCTTCTTCGAGGAGTTCCTCTTCCGGGCGGCGCTGATCGGCGTCCCCGCCGCCGCCGGCTACGGACTCTCGCCGTGGCTGCTCGCGGTCGGGTCTTCGATCGCGTTCGCGCTCGGCCACGGCATGCAGGGCTCGGTCGGCATCGTCGTCACCGGACTCCTCGGATTCGTCCTCGCGGCCGTCTTCATCGTCACCGGGAGTCTCCTGGTGATGGTCGTCGCCCACTACCTGATCAACGCCCTCGAGTTCGTCGTCCACGAAGGGATCGGTCTCGAGTGGGCGGCACCCCTCGAAGGCTAAGGGTCGTTGCAAGCACGATTTCGGTCTGCAGTCTGCACCGCGTTTTTCGTGCCGACCCCTCCGTCTCGCATGAGTTATGTCTCCCGGTGACCCTCGTCGTCTCCTATGAGTTCTGACACTGGTCCGACCTCGTATCGTGGGTCGCCCCGCCGTCGTCGGTACGGACAGTACGGCGGTCAACGGGTGTCACTGGTCTGCATCGTCACGATCAGGAACCGGGTTTCGCGCGGTAATCTCCTGTAGCTCCTCGCCTGATAGTAGATCCTCAACAGCAGGCGGACGGTCGGCCTCGGGACAGGCATCGTAGAGTACATCGACGAACATGTCGGCACGTTCGATCGCGTGGGCCAGCCGCCGAGCGTCAGCCTCGGTGATGCGGTCAGCGTTCCGCGCCTTCTTTGAGGCTTTCTGGAACTCGTAGTAGAGGTTGGCAGCCGCTGCCTCCAACTCGAAGGACAGCAAGTCCCGACCAACCCCTGCGAGTGCCTGAATCTGATCATCATCGCTGTCGTCAGCCATCGAACTGGCCCTCCGCTGCGTCCCCTGCGATCACCGATCGTACGGCTGCCGTCGGGATCAAGACCCATACTGGCCTCGATGGAGTCAGATATCCATGGCGTCCGACACCGCTCCAGTCGTTCTCCTTTTCGATGCCCTTGACCTCGAGCGATCGGTCATTCATCTCGGCGATGACGAGACCGTTACTGAGGACGTCGAGGCCAGAACTGCAGTCCGTGTCGGCACGTTCTTGTGCCGCGATATTGGATTTCTTCATGCTTCGTGGAGCGCACGAAGCGCGGGGTCGGTGCCTTCAACACCGGCCTTACTTTCTGGGGCATCTCGCGCTTCCTGTTGCCAATTATGGGGTTCTTCAGATGCGGGAACGCTACCATATATACGAATGGCGCTGGAACCGGACAACCAAGAAATGGCGAGGCGAAGAGCGATGCTCACGGACACCGAGCGTGAGTTGTTAGACGCCGATGAGAAGTCGGACCGGTACTATCAGGCAGTTTCGCGCGTCAGACGAAAGATCAACGAAGAGCTAACCGAGGATGTGCAGCTTCTCGAAGAGAACCATCCAGAGCTATTGACGGAACTGCGTGACGTGGTCTGTGAAGACGACTGAGAACGTTCAGCGAAAACTGACGAGACGGGATCCAGTTTGAGAAACGAGCAGGCCATTGAGTGAATCGGGTGTGGTTCTCGCAGCCCTGCTCAGCGAAAGCAATGACGTGCATTGAGACGAATCCGTCTTTTTGGCTCCTTCCCATCATGAAGGGATGGGATTTCCCGAAGGGGAGTTCAAGATTGCGCGTTTCCTCGCCTCTCAAGTACGCTTTCGCGTAGGGTGTTCAACGGTCGCCGTCCGGTTCCGACCCCGAGCGTGCGTTCCAGCGCGTACAGCCCGGTCAAATCCTCAATCGTGTCGGCTTCATCCACGGCTAAGGCCGTGGGCTTTCGCCTTGAACAATTGTAACAACTGCTAAGGGTCGGGAGTGGGTTGGTAGCGCATGGAACTGCCTGCTGGATCGACGACCCGCTCTCGAGCGGTTACCGGCCTCATTCTGGGGTACTTCGCCGTGTTCGCCTACGCGACGATCACGAACGATCCGCTGGCGGCGACGGTTACGCAACTCGTCTTCGGAATCGTCGCGATCGCCGTGGGGGCGATGCTGTACGGGCAGCGGTCGGCACCGCGGACAGCGCTGACCGCGGCCGCGGGCTGTCTCGTCGCGGGCGGTGTGTTGACTATCGGTGCCGTCCTCACGCAGTCGGCCGTCGTCGACGGTCTCTCGTCGCTGCTGGTCCTTCTCGGACTCGGCTGCTACATCTATGCGGTCTGGCGTGCGAACTGAACGAGTACGGCAACCGATGGGCTTTCGGTCGTCGCTCACGCGCTCATCCGGAGCACTTGCGCCGTCGGGAGCGTCCAGCCGTAGGTGACGGCGGCGATGCGCGTTCCGACCGTCACCGCCGCACAGATCGCCGCGGCGACGCTGCCGGTGCCCCCCAGCAGGGTGATGACCCAGTACGTCCCGCCGCCGAGCACCTGTCTCTTATACACATCTCTGATGG
>NZ_AOIJ01000060.1:47455-48036 GCF_000337175.1 Natrinema gari JCM 14663
TTGATCGTCGCGATCGTGACGACGCCGAAGCCCGAGACGCCGACGCCGGTCGCGACGATGGCCCCGGTCGTGGTAAACGCGGCGAGTCCGACGGCGTCGGAAAACAGCGTGATCGGATGGTCGTCGGCCGACTCGAGGGCGACGCTCACCCCGATCGCCAGCGCGACGCCGAACACGCCGAGGGCGATCTCGACCGGCGACTGGAGCGCCAACGGCACCCGATTGACCAGGATGTCCCGCGTCGCGCCGCCGGCAAACGCCGTCACGAGTCCGACGACGGCGACGCCGAACAGGTCGAACTCCTCGCGGATCGCCTTGGTCGCCCCGACCAGTGCGAACGCGACGAGCCCGATCGCATTCATCACGGCGAACGGATCGACGAACAGCGCGACAGCCAACTCTCGTCCCACTGGTCTTCTACAGGTCGGCGATCGTCTTGAGCGCTACGGGTCAGTATCGAACCAGCACTAAAACTGCTCGAGCCCGGTCTGTTCGGCCGCGGCGAGCGCGTCCTCGCAGGTCGACCACGACGCCCGCGCGAACGGCGGGAGGGAACCGTGCTCGTCGACGTATGACGCGAG
>NZ_AOIJ01000061.1 GCF_000337175.1 Natrinema gari JCM 14663
GCAGCCGACCCGAAACTTCCGATCGCGTCGTTGATCGCGGTCGCGTGCGCTTCGACCGTCAGCGAGTTCATGTCGGTCCCCGGATCATCGATCCGGACGGGCGTGATCTCGGCGACGCCGATCGCGATGCGATCGTCGGCCCGTAGCGTCGCGGCCAGTTCCTCGCGCCGGTCGGGCGTGAGCCGTTTCGAGTCCCTGATCCCGTCGGGAAGGGCGACCGGGTCCTCGAGATGGACGGCCGCGGCGAACATCGATCCCAGGGCCGGGCCTTTTCCCGCTTCGTCGACGCCGAAGGGCATACCCGTCCGCTCGAAGGGCGAAGGCAAAACGGTTGTGACTCGGCCGAGTAGCCGATCGCAGAGCTAGCGGCCGCGTGGCCGCTCGTCTCGTCGCCGACTAACCGCAGTCGGCGACGATCGCTTCGATGTCCTCCCAGTCGAACGCCGAGACCGAGCGATCGGCGTGAACCGCGAAGAACGCGGTCTCGGAGAACGGGCCGAACTCCCGCTGGGTGAGCCAGACGCCGTCCGCCCCTCGTCAGCGTTCGCTCGGCTCGTCTCTGAAGTACTCCTCGTGCTCGAACGGCTCGTCCTCGCCTTCGACGCCGGTCACGTCCAGCGCCGTCACCTCGGCGTCGGTCTCGAGCAGGCCCGCCAGACTCGGCTCCGTCCGTCCGTTGTCGCTGCTGATGAGTTCTTTCACGTAGAGGCCGCCCTCGCCGTGGAGCCGTACTTCGGCCTCGGTCGGCGACCGCAGGTCGCCGTCGATCCCGTAGACAGTCCGTTCCCGGGTGAGTCCCGCCCGCCGGTGGTCGACCCGCTCGGGGGTATACTGGTCGACGGTCGTCCCCTCGAGTTCGGCGAGCGCGGTCTCGAAGGCATCCTCATCGACCGGCTCGGCGAACTCCACGTCGGCCCGGTAGTGTTTGCTCGCGTCGTGTTCCTTGACGCGCTCGACCATCTCGTAGGTCGCCAGCCGGAGCCCCTCGACCTCGACCGCACCCTCGGCGGCCTCGTTGATCTCCGCCTCGAGCGCCTCGGGGTCGGGATCGCGAAACCGGGGGCGTTTCACTTCGAGGACGAACGGCCGGCCTCCCTCGAGCATGCGGGCGTCGACGTCCTCCCGGCCCGCGCCGTGGAACGTGCCCTCGTCGCCGTTCATGGCGTCGACGACGTACGGGCGGACGACCTGTTCGACGCTGGTCTCGTACATGTACCCCGAGCCGCCGCAGTAGTCACAGGGCTCTTCGCCGTCGTCGCTAAGTTGGCTCCCGCTGCCGCCACACTCCCGGCAGGGCCACTCGGTTTGGGGGATGTCCCGCTCGAGTTTGCGGTAGCGGCCGTAGACGAACGCGGGGTTGATCTGGACGTCGACCGCGTGACCCGTGACGGAGTCCGACTCGAGGGCCTCGAGCGGGTCGAACCCCGCGAGATCGATGACGGCGAGGACGTCGGGCCGGTCGAAGTCGACCTCGGTCTCGGTCGTCGCGCCGACGCGCCGGCCGACTTCGCGGTTCAGTTCGCGTTTCATCGACTCGCCGACATCGGGCTCGAGGCCGGCGTCCTCCCGAAGCAGGCGTTCGTTCTCCTCGACCAGCGGCGGGACGCGGGTGCCGACCTGGTAGGTGGCGAACGCGGTCCCCTCGAGTGCGTCGACGATCGTCTCGGCAACGGCATCGAACGTGCCGCAGTACCCCTCACAGACCCAGCAGTCCGCGGGGTCGGTGGACTCGAAGTCATCGTCGTCGGCGAGTGCGACCGTCGTCCGTAGCGCCCGGCCGCGCTCGGCGTTGGTCAGCCCGAAACTCCGCTCGGCGAAGGGCCGCCCCAGACAGGAGTCACAGACGGCTCCGGTCGCCAGCAACTCGCGGGCGTCTTCCGTGATCATGTCTCGAGCATCGGGGGGCCGCGGGTAACACGTTTTCCCTTCACCGGGAGCACGAGGGATCGCCGCGTTGGCTGCGATTCACCGCCCGCGTGAACGCGCCGGCCGTGAGTCCGGACGTTCAAATGGATCGGCTCCTATCTCCCCTCATGCAGGATTTCCGACTGGATCGGCGCTCCTTTCTCGCCGCCGCGAGCGCCGGACTCGCCGGTGTTGCGGCCGGTTGTGCCGAACCACAGGCCGACAGCTCGATCGAAGGGGACTCCTCGTACGATCCCAACCACGACAATCTCGCGACTGGCTCGGCGTTCACCGAACTCTACAACGCCATCATCGAATCGGTCACGCAGGTCCGTGTCTTCGGGATCGAGGACCCCGACACCGGTGTTGAGGGGCGCGGGCAGGGCTCGGGCTTCCTCTACGACGAGACCCACGTCGTCACCAACGACCACGTCATCGGCAACGGCGACGCGGCCGACATCCAGTACATCAACGGCGACTGGGCCGGTACCAGACTCGTCGGCCGCGACTACCACAGCGATCTGGCCGTCCTCGAAGTCGATCACGTTCCAAGCGGCGTGCCGCCGCTGTCCCTGAGCGAGCACCGCCCCGTCGTCGGCCAACAGGTCGCTGCGGTCGGCAACCCCTACGGGCTCGAGGGATCGATGTCCGCGGGGATCGTCAGCGGCGTCGACCGGAGACTTGACATCCCACAGCGACAGTTCTCCTTCTCGAACGTCATCCAGACCGACGCCGCAGTCAATCCCGGCAACAGCGGCGGGCCGCTCGTCGATCTCGAGGGGGAAGTTATCGGCGTGATTAACGCCGGCGGCGGCGACAATCTCGGCTTCGCCGTCTCGGCACGGCTCGCGGAGCGCGTCGTCCCCGCGCTCATCGAGTCCGGGTCGTACGACCATTCGTATCTGGGGACCCGACTCAGGTCCGTCGATCGACTCGTCGCCGAGGCGAACGACCTCCCCGAGGCGACTGGCGTTCTCGTTACCGCCATCGTCGACGGCTCGGCCGCCGCGGGCGTCCTCGAGCCGTCACGGCGGGCCATCGAGCGACGCGGCGAATCGATCCCCGTCGGCGGCGATGTCATTCTGGCGATGGACGGCGAACCGATCCCCGACCGTCATGCGCTTTCGACGCACCTCGCACTCGAGACCAGTCCCGGCGACACGCTCTCGGTTCGGCTTCGGCGGGACGACGAGACGATCACCCGTACCCTCACGCTCGGCGCTCGGCCGTCGGTCTCGCGGTAGCGGGCAGGCGACTTTCGGACGGCGCTCGGGCCGGATGCAATCGTTCGAAACATGTCGTTACGTCGTCCGGGAGCCCGTGGTCCGTCGTCTGTACGCCGTTGCGCACCCCGAGTCGGTCCGTAGCGAACGCGTACACGTCAGCACCGGTCGAATTCTTCTCCGAGCGATCGAACCGGTTGAGTCGAATCGGTCTCGACCGCTCCCGTCCGAATTCGCGCCGTTAACATCTTGATAACAATAGTAGTGGCTCCGGTAGCACTCGTCGGCGCGAGTATCCGTCGCCAGAGACACCATGACCGATGCCGACTGCCACACGCCAGACGGTGAGGAACCGACTGTCGAGTTCGATCACGTCATCGTCGAGAACGACGACGCCCCCGACGAGTGTGCACTCTTTCCGCATGCGGCCAGCGAGGACGAACTGACGACCGCCTGGATCGCGGCGTACGACGACTCGTTCGTCGCCCTCGAGTCGATGCGGTAGGCGGACGATGCACCTGAGCCGTCCCGTTACGGCTGCCGCCTTCTGGCTCGGTACCCTCCTGCCCGTCGTCTATCCTCCCGTCATCGTCGCCGGGATCGACTCGCTGAGCCGCCTCTCCCTGTTCGTCGGTCTCGTATCGATCCACGCGCTCGCCCTCGTCGTCGGCCACGACTATTCGGGATCGCGATCCCGGTAACTCCGGGCGCGTCTCCCTCTCTTTTCGACCTGTCGAACGCCGAGACCACTCGAGTCGGCAGTCCGTCCCGATTCGGGACGGGTCACTGCTGCGTAACAAAGGGCTAAATAGTGTGTTATGGTACCACTACACATGAAAACGCGGTGCCCACTCTGCCACCGAACGGTTCCCGGCGACACACAGCACTGGTGTCGCTGCGGCAAAGCAATGGATCCACGGTGTTACGACGCACACCGTGACTGGTGTGCGGTCCATGGCGACGATCGCTGGATCGGCGCGCTCGAGCGGTAGCGGCGGTTCAGTCCCGACGAATGGCGGGAGCCGGACGACGGGCTCCGCCGTCGGCCGACTGACCGCGGGACCTCAGTCGAGCGAAGCCGACCAGACCTGTACCCGCGGCGTTCCGCAGCTATCACAGACGATCGCCCTGTTGTCCTTGTACCGGCCCCGCTCGAGTTCGCCGTCCGAACAGTGGTGACAGGCTCGTCCCTCGAGGAGCGCGAGCAACTGCTGACGGCCGCCGGCGTCCGCGGACTCGGAGTTCGCCATACAGTGCTCACACACCGGATCGCGGGGAAACGGTTGGCCATGCCTATGCAGCGTCGCGAGACGGGACGAGTCGAAGCGCCTATGCCGATCACCGATGTACGACCGCGGGATGTGGCCCTGGGGACACCTCGCCGTTGCCTACCTGTTGTACACCGTCGGTAGCCACCGTCGATTCGGGCGGCCGCCACGTGCCGTCCCGGCGATCGCGCTCGCCATCGGCTCACAGACGCCGGACCTGATCGACAAACCGCTCGCGTGGAACTTCGGCATCTTGCCCGGCGGCCGGACCCTCGCACACTCGCTGTTCGTCGCCGCCCTCCTCGTCCCGGCCGTCCTCCTCGTCACGGATCGACTCGAGGGCCGCGCGGTCGGCATTGCCTTCCTTGTCGGCTACTGCTCGCACCTCCTGGCGGACGTTCCGCCGGCGGTCCTTTCGGGGGAGTTCGCCCACGCCGCCTATCTCCTGTGGCCGGTCCTCGAACAGCCCCCCGAAGTGCCGGTCGCCGGCATCCTCGACGCCATCCTCCACTACTACGCGCTGGGGCCCTACGAATGGGTCCAGTTCGGTCTCTTCGCCGTCGCCGTCCTCGTCTGGTATCGCGACGGCCTGCCCGGCCTCAGACTGCTCGACGGGCGACCCGGGCGACGATCGAGCGCGTAATGCTTCTCGTCCCGCCGTCTACCGGCACTGTCTACTCGAGCGACCGCTCGAGACCTGGCGCGCCTCGGTAGACCGAGACGGTCCCCTCGCTCGTGATAACGATCGTATGCTCGTCGATCGCGAACTCGAGAACGATGTCGCGATCGGTCGCCGCGGCGTGTTCGAACAGGGCGACCATCGCCTCGGGCTCGACCCGGTCGAAGAGCGTCGGCCGATCGTCCATCGACCGGTCGTCGACGGCGGCGATCGCGTCCACCACCGTCGGAATGATCGCCGCCGGCTCGTCGTATGTCACGCTGACTCGGGGGCCGCCGTCCGCGAGCACCGTCTCGCCGTTCGAGCGGGTCATAAAATGCAACTTATTCTCACTCAAAGATATATATTATCGATGTTTTCACCGATCGAGACGCGGAATCGATCGGGGGCCGCTCGAGGCGAACCGTGGCAGCTATTCCCCCTGTCGGCCTTGAACCCCTATGCGCCAGTTCGTACTCATTGGTCACGACATCCCCACGGAGCCCGACTTCTCGCTGGACGACCTCGCGGGCGGAGCCGGTCGCCTCGACGCGCTCTGCCGGTCGATCACCGCCGCGTTCGTCACCTCTCATGGCATCCGCGAAACCGTCCGCGTTCACCTGGTTGCACAGGACGAACTCACCGTTACTTTCGACGGGAGCGACCTCCGGCGGCTCAACCCCGACGAGCGCAGCACCGCCGCGCTGGTCCGGACGGCCCTCGAGCACCGCGACGAAGCCATCGGCGCGCTTCCCGCGGAGCCCAGTCCGGGGATCGAGGTCTACCGCCGCGGCTTCGAGGGCACGCTCGAGGAACTCGCCGCCGATGGCCCGGTCGTCCACCTCCATGAGGACGGCGAGGCGGTCGTCGACGTCGGCCCGGACGCGCTCGAGGACGGGGTTTTCGTGCTGTCGGATCATCACGACTTTACGGCCGAGGAGGCGGACCTGCTCGAGGCCGTCGCCGATCGCCGGCTTCGACTGGGTCCCGAACTCCTGCACGCCGATCAGGCGATCACTGTCGCACACCACTTCCTTGATACGGACGGGTACGAGCGGTTTTGAGCTCGATTTCGGTGGAAGACGGCTCGGGGGACCGGAGCCCCGTCGGGCGGTTCGAGGACCGATCCGGAAGCGTTAAACGATCGGACGCGTACACTTAGAATGCGGGCCGGTGGGGTAGCTTGGTATCCTTCGGCCTTCGGGTGGCCGTAACCGCGATTCGAATTCGCGCCGGCCCACTTTTCCCCACGTTCGTTCCTCCAGCCCATGGCTTTCGGCCGGTCGGACCCGCGTTCCCGTGGGCGACGCGAACGAGAACACGTGAGACGAGCGAAACGACTCTTGCGTGCGTCGAATGCACGCCGATACGCTTTCGCTCCTCCGGTGCAGACGATGTCGAGCGGGATCCGGTCCGACCGTTCAGCCGCGGTCCGTGCGAGTCGTCCGGCTGTCCGCGATACTGATGGTAGGTCCCGCTTGCTGTCGCCGGCAGCACGACGATGACCTATCGAAACCGGCGAATTGTTATTTTAGTGAAAAGACTTAAATTCCAATTCGTGGGGCGTTGTTGATGCAATGTCGAAAAACGAACCGTGGCGCTCGAGCAGGGACCGACGATCAGTTCTGAAAGGACTCGGTGCGGTCGGTGCAACTTCGGTAGCGGCAGTCACGCTGTCGGGCACCTCTACGGCGGCGTCGACCCAACGAGGCGAGACCGCAGCGATTCCCGAGTCCCTCGCACGAGCGGTTGCAAAGGCGAGAGTCGACTACAAGAGCCGACACGAGCACTTCGCGGAGTTCGATCCGAACGGCCTCGCGGACCCGGAACTGTTCTACGCTGCCGTCGATCGGAACGGAGCACGAGAGTATCTCCCGGCCGCGTGGGTGTTCCCGATCGAGACTGACGGGACGGAGGTCGGCCACATCGCAATTGGCGCGCAACCGTGGCTTCCGCCGGTGATTCGCTGTGGGACCGGAGTGGCCCCTCAGCATCGCGCGGCCGAGCTGACCATCGCCGGAAATAGTGTCGAGCGCTCGGACGCCGACGCGTCCCGATTCGTCTACAAGCACCCGATGCTGTTCGGGCTCGAGCTGCAGTCGGACGGTCACCGTCACCCGGTATTCGTCGATCTGTACAGTGGTGTCACCACTACTGTCGATGATGTCCCACCCGACGAGCCCTCGAAAATGGAGACATCGCAGGCCGAGGCACAGTGGCAGGGGATTCGACAGTCCAGGACCCGAAACGAGACGCTCTCGTATAGCGCCTCCTCGAGCGAGAGTATCAGCGGTGTCCCGAACTGGGACGGTGACGTGTGCAGTGCCGGCTGGATCGGGTGCTCGCCCGCCGCCGGGTCGATGGTCGTCGGGTACCACGAAGACATCACGGGAGTGGATTGCGATCTCATGGATGAGTTGGCCGATGAGATGGGCACGGATGACAAAGGAAGGACCAAGCCGTGGAACATTCCTGACGGCATCGAGAGCCACGATTCGTCGTACGCTGCACACAACACCTACCACGGACGACGGTCGGAGATCATGGACGAGATCGACTCGGGGCGGCCGTGTATCGTGAGCTACTGGGGCGATAAAGCGTCGACAGTTTCGGCGGAATCGGGGAACGTCGACTTGCCGGACTGGGTCCCGGAGCTAGTCGGTCACTCGGAGACCGTTGTCGGGTACGAGCAAGACGACAATTCGTGGTGGGACCCTACCGAGCCGTCGTTGCATGTGACGACACACGACACGTACGGTGACGTCAACGAACTCACGTTCACGTCGACTTCGGTGTCGTTTTTCATCACATCGATCGCTCCGTAACTCCTCGTCCAGCACCCCAAAAATAAAACCGGCCAATAAACGTAGTACAGCCAACATGAGTTCGTCACTCGTAACCACCACTACAGTCCGCCGCACGGAAGTAGCGTTGGCAGTGCTCGTACTCGGGTCCGCGGTCGTTCTTCTGGTTTTTAACGGCGGCCCAAGCGCTCTCTCCCGGAACGAAACGATACGGGACGCGTTGATCTGGACCCTGTTCTTCCTCGTTCCACTCGCTCTCGCGGGGACGACGCTGCTGGCGGTCGTGGCCGACACGGTAGGCATCGGCTCCGTGCTAGCCGGCGGAGTCGCAGTCGTGACGCTCGGTACCGTTGTGTTGGCCGTCTATACACTCCTCGCACCAACCGAAGGCGGGGTCTACTTCGGGCATTTCTTCTCGTACGGCGCGGCCCTGGCGCTCTCCGTCGTGGTGTTGGTTAGACCCATCATCGACCGACTGTCCGCGAATGTGTGGCTCCGACCGGGGCTGATCGAACTCTCATAGGCCCGAGATCACGGCCGTTGCGGACGGTCACCCCCTGCGTCTCTTTCGCATTGGCGTCCGCGGTGCCACCGCTGCGAATCGGTCGACAGCCCGGTCGGTTCTCCCATGGCCCTCGCTGAGCGATCCGCTCGGCGATCCGATCACACGTCCGGGTCCTACTCCGCGTTCGCTCCGGCGGCCTCGCTATCGTCGTCGAAGACCTCGTTCTCCTCGACGACTCGATACGACGGGTCGTCACACGAACAGGCGTTGTGGGGACTCACCGGTCGCACCGTTCCGTCCTGACACGACCACACGGTAAAGAGTTCGCTGCAGGAGTCACAGACACCGGCCGCCTTCGTCTTGTCTTCGTCCGATCGTGTCACGGCGATGGCCCCACTCGCAGTACACTGTCAATGGTTCCCAGTCGGAAAGTCTCTCGGGTCGGACTGACCGATGGCCGGCCGCTCCTGGGGCGATCCGTTCCCCGTCTCGAGTGTCGCCCGCCCCGAGAGCGACCCGCGTCACTGACCGCCGGAGAGTTTCTCGGCCCGCCGCGCCTGCTCGGTGCGCCGACTGGCCTGCTCGAGTCGCTTCCCCGTCGCGTTCGAGAGCGAGGCCGGAACGTCTGTCCGTGCCTCGGCGAGTCGCTCCTCCACCCGTTGGAGGCGTTCGAGGACGGTCTCGAGTTGCCGCTCGGTGGCCCCGCGGTCGTTGGCGCGCGCCCGCTCGGCGGCTCGCCGGGCGGCGTCGACGACGGCCGCGAGGGAGCGCTCGAGTCCGGTGACGGCGTTCGACGAACCGCTGTCCTCGTGTTCCGTCCCGTCATCGCCATCACCATCGTCATCGTCGCCGACCGTCGCGATCTCGGCTCTCGTCTCTTCGGCAACTTCGGCGACGAACGCCGCGAGGGACGCTTTGCCGGTCTCCGGGCGCTCGATGCGGACCGCCGATTCGGCGTCGGGGTCCGGATTGACCCGATAGGCACCGATTGCGTCGTCCGCGTCCCGTACCTCGGCCGTGTAGGCCCCGCCGCGGTCGACGTAGACGGCGTCGCGCCCGTCAACTGCCGACTCGTAGAGCCGCCCGGCGAAATCATCCTCGACGGCCACCTGCGAGAGGTCGCTCGTTCCGCGTTCGTCGCCGACTACTAATTTCGTCGCCCGATCGCGAGCCACCAGCGGAATCTCGCCGTCGACGCCCGCCGTCGTCGGGGCCCCGTCGTCCGAGACGGTGACGCGCTCGCTGTGTGGTTCCCGTCCCGCACCGTTGACGGTTACCCGGTGGTCGCCCGCGGGGATATCCCGTGCGACGGCGATGCCATCGAACGTCGGGACCGCTTCGGGTTCGCTCTCAAGCAGGACGACCGCCTCGAGATCGAGCTCGGTCGTGGTCAGCCCCTCGTTCGCCGGCGCGTCGTCGCTCGCGATCACGTCGGTGACGCGGCTGATGACGGTATTGACCGGGGCTGCCTCGCCGATCGCGTCGTAGCGCTCGGCCAGCGCCGTTCGGTGGTTCGGGACAGAGATGTCCGCTGCCGGGTTGTCGTACCGGGGCTGGCTCCACGGGGTCCCCGTCGATGTGAGGTGGCCGGCGACGGCGTCTTCGACCGCTGTCGGGACACGAAACTCGAAACTCAGTTGCGGGCCGGTGAAGTCCGCGATGTGCTCGAGATCACCACTCGGGACGAGGTCGTACTCGATGTCGGCATCGGCCGCGCCCGTCCGCTCGTGGTGGCGGAAGACGAGTCCCGTTTCCCGCGACGGGAGGTCCGTCGGCGGCGATGTCACCGCATCGAACGACCGCACTGTCAGTTCCTCGTCGAGCAGCGACTCGCGCGTGACCGAGGGCAGTCGTTCGTGTTCGTATATCGGCTCGCCCTCGTACTCCGGGACGAGATAGGGGAGCCGCGAGCCCTCGTCGCGGGGTAGACCGTACGCCAGCGGCACGTCGGCGAGGTCTTCGATGCCCTCGATGGCCGTGTTCGTGATGTCCGCGAGCAGGTCGCCGACGGCGACTCGCTGGAAGCGATCGGCCGCCTCGTTGACCGAGAGCGCGCTCGAGTGCGAGCCGAGTTCCGAGAGGATGCGCGGGACCATGTCGGGATCCGGGTCCAGGTACTCGTTGTTCGGCACTGTCCGCGAATGGGAGCTGGCGACGTACAGCTGGGGCTCGTCGGTCTCCGTGTCGACGAAGACGTGCAACACTTCCCAGTCGTGCCAGTGGAAGTTGGTCGTGAACTGGTCGAACGCCGAGTAACACCAGAACTGGACGACGGCCAGCGGCGACGACTCGTACTCGACGGCGTGATAGAAGACGGTCGGGTTCGGCGGGCTCCCGTCGCCGTCGTGTTTGTGGTAGCCGTCGACGGCATCGAATCCGGTGACGACCGTCTCGCCGTCCCGTTCGCTGGTGTACGGCCGTGGATCGGTCGGAAACCACGATTCGTGGCTGTCGAAGTACAGCGTCGGTGCGAACCGCGTCGCCAGCGCCCGCGCCGTCTCGTCGTCAACCGGACTCGTTCGGCCGTCGGCTTCCCGTTCGAACGCCGAACAGCCGGCGAGTGCGGCCCCGCCGGCGCTGGCGAGCGCGCCCAGAATCGTTCGCCGATCGATGTCGCCCCCCGTTTCGTCGGTCACGCTCCATCACGATCCGTCGCCGAATCGACGCCCGCAACTGCACCTGCCTCTGACATACCATCTCATGAGTCGCTCCGCTCAAGAATTCTTCCGTCCGTCTCCGAACGAAGCCGTAGACCGGCCCGCTCGAGGGGACACTCGAGCAGCGCTCACTCGTCGGGCGGCATTGCTTCCGCAAACGCCGATTCGGTCCCCGGTTCACGTGTCGGGCCGAGAGGCGTCGCTTCCGACGCGCTCGGCGACCGTCACGAGGGTCGGTGTCGTCAGTTTCGGTTCCAGCGTGTGCGCGGGTGTTCCGCCTGTTTCTCCGAGCGTAACCCGTCGTCCTCATCGTCGATTTCGTATCGCGCATTTTGGTTTATCAATGCGGAACCGATCGATAATGCGATGTCGGGATGATGACCCCCGAGCGGATCGGCCGCTCCCGATCGGGGGCGTTCAGGGGTGACCGCTGTCGACTGACACAGACCGACTCGAGACGCGTTACAGAACTCGATCCGGCCGGATTCGCAGAAGCACGCGCTCGGTTTGGATCGTCGGCTGATACTCGTCGACGCCCTGGTAGCGACGGGCGAGTTCGTCGATGTGGTCGCGAGCGCCGTCGGTGGTGACGGCGTCGACTTCGCCAATCACCGAGAGGAAGCGATAGGGGTCGTCCGGGTCGGTCATACTGACGCCGACGCCGGGGTTGTTCCGGACGTTACGCTCTTTCTGCCGGCCCCGCTCGGTGTTGATCAACAGTCGGTCGTCGGCCTCGTCGTAGTCGATCCACACCGGCGTGACGTGCGGGAGTCCGTCTGCCGTCAACGTCGCGACGTGTGCGAACGTCTTCTTCTCGAACAGATCGTGGAAATCGTCGGGTATCGAGGCCATAGCCATCGTGTTCCTTTGCCACCCCTGGCCTTGTGTTTGCTGCCGACACCCACCGACCCTGACCGGTCTCGAGGTCACCGGATCGATCGCCCGCAGACGAGGGTTGGTGCGGCCCGGCCGGCAGCGACCACGCAAGTGTCGGCTGACGGCTTATACACCTCGACGCTGACTCCCTGCGTATGACTGATCGTCAGCCGTCGACCCGTCGACGAGTGCTGAAACTAGGCGCAGCGGCCTCGACCGCGCTCATCGCCGGCTGTGGCGGACCAGGAGACGGCGGAGACGAAAACGAGACGGGGATGAACGAAACCAACGAGACTGGCATGAACGAGTCTAACGAGACGGGGATGAACGAAACCAATGAGACCGGAATGAACGAGTCTAACGAGACGGAGATGAACGAGACGAACGAAACCAACGAGACCGGGATGAACGAGTTCAACGAAAGCAACGACAGCGAATAGCGTCCGCGCTCGAGTTCGGCTCGTCGAGACGGGACGTAACCGTTACCGGTCCTCGCTGCCTTCCTCGAGTAATGACCGAGGGACTCGAGACGGCTGTCGAGGAGACGGACGCGATCGCCGAACGGCGGGACGAACTGGCGGCCCGCGTTCGGACACACGCCGGCGAGATCGCGCGGGAACTCGCCGTCTTACAGGGCGGGGACTACGGCCAGGAAACGTTCACCACCGACGCCGGCAGTTGGACGCTCAAGTACGAGGCCGGCGACGTCCAGTACCTCCGCTTCGACCCGCAATCCGGCGCGGATATCTACGTCGTCTCGAGCAAACACCCGCCCGAACCCGAGCCCCTCGAGCGGGCGATGGCCGACTACGGCGCGTTCGTCGAAGCCTACAACGAGTACGTTCGCTCGTTTGACGGCCTACTGACGGATGTCGACGACGAGTTTCCCGCCGTCGAATCGACAGCGGAGTTGGTGGCCGAACGGGACCGGATCGTCGACCGGGTTCGCGATGTCTGTGACGCGATGGCGAGCCAACTCCACCGGTACGACGGCACGTACGGGACCTATGCGACGACGATCTCGGGCACCCGCTGGGAACTGAAGTGGGAGGACGACCGCGCGTCCTATCTGCGGGTCGGCGGCTCCGACGGCGTTTACCTGCTCTCGCAGTACGGCCCGCCGGCGGCTCCGGAGGTACGCCGACTGGCCGACGACGTTCCCGCCTTCGTCGCCGACTTCAACGATCACGTCACCGCTCTCGAGGCGGATCTCGAGGGCGTCAGCTTCGCCGACGTCTAATCGCCACGGCGTGGTGGACTGTCAGAGACGCCTGTGTCGCCATCACTTCGGTCGGCATCGGCCCCGACGGTCGCGGCCGCGTTTCGCAGGGATACCGAGCGAACCCGAACGCTCTATACCGAAACTAGTAGCCGTTTTGTACCGTCTGGACCTAGTAGACGGTGGCGACGACGGTCGCCTGGATTATCATGGATGGCCCGACCCACGCCGATGAGGGAACTGCCCACGAGTACGCGGCCGAAACCGACGAAACCGATCCCGCGGGGCCGATGCTGTTCGACGCGATCGTCGTCCGCTACCAGTCCGGAAACGATCGCTGTACGCTCGTTCCCCGTAACGGCTCCACCGACGAGAAGCTGAACGCCTGGCTCACTGCGGATCTGGAGACGGTCGTCGATCTCGACGACGCTCGCTGACGGCGACTGGGTCCGCCGGAGACCCTGACGCGAAGCGATGCGCTTTGCGGTCTCGCCATCGAAAGAACACGGTCAGGAGCTACACGTCGACGTACTGGTCGACCCACTCCTGACGGCGCTGCAACGCGCGTCTGCCTTTCGGCGTCAGCGCGTAGTAGTTCGTCCGCCGGTCGAGTTCGCCTTTCTCGACGAGATCCGTCTCGACGAGCGTATCGAGGTTCGGATACAGCCGGCCGTGCGTGACCGGCTGCTCGATGTAGCTATTGATGTCGTCGAGAATCTCCTGCCCCGACGGTCGGTCTTTCCCTGCGATCACGTACAACAAATCACGCTGGAAGCCAGTTAGCTGGTCCATGGATCACCCTCTGAATGACGACGGTCACGGCTCCGTGGCTTTGTTATAGAGCTGGTACGTGGCGCTCGCGAGTCGGAACGCACCGCGTAGGCTCCCGCTGGGCCCGCGGCTCGAGGGGGGAGTCGCTCCTCTCGAGTCCGCCCGCGTGACGCGGCGTTTTTGACGGGCACCGCCGTACTGGCGGGTATGCCAACCGATCCACTCGCCTGGGAGACGCGCGAGCGACGGGTAGCCTACTCCTGTCCGGGGTTCGATGTCGTTAACGAGTCCGTTCGGTATCCCGACGGCTCCGACGGCGAGTTCGACTACCTCTCGGAGCCGGCCAGCGTCTGCATCTTGCCGTTTACCCCCGACGGCGATGTCGTCTGCATCGACGAGTGGCGACAGGCCGTCTCACGGATCAGCCACGGACTCCCCGTCGGCGGCACCGAACCGGATGACGACGATCTCGAGACGGCTGCGCGCCGGGAACTCGCCGAGGAGACCGGCCACGAGGCCGAGACGCTGGAGCAGCTCGTCACCGTCGAACCGGCCAACGGGATCGCGGACGCCGTCTTGCACGTCTTCGTCGCTCACGGCTGCCGGCCGACCGCCGAACAGCGACTCGACCACAACGAGAGCATTCGCGTGCGGACGCGGTCGCTCGCCGACCTGACCGATGCGGTGGCCGACGGCGAGATCCGTGACGGGCGGACGGTGCTTGCCCTCTCGTACTATCGGCTCTTCGACGACGGAGACGGGTCGGCGTAGCGAACGGTGTCCGGCGTTCGATACCGCCGACCGTCACTGGGTCACGCGATCGATCCGGTTCGATCAGCCGAGTATGGCTCCGTCGCTTTCGTTGCCCCCATTATCGGTTTCGTTCGTGCTTTCGTTGCCCGTTTCGGTTACCGACGCGTTGTCGTCGCCTTGCTGCTCGAGTGCCGCTTGGACGCCCTCGGTTTCACCGACCGAAACCGTACTCACGTTGCTGCTTTCGACCATCATCGAACTCGCCGAGAGCGACGAAATCGTCTCACCCTCGGTCATCTCGGCGTCGTCGACTGCGGTTTCGGTCGTCTCGTTGTCGGCCGTCTCGTTGGCTATGTCGTCCGTCTGGGTGCCGTCTTCGGACTCGTTGTCGTCGGTCTGGTTGAATATGCCATCCGTCTGGTTACCGTCTTCGGACTCGTTGTCGTCGGTCTGGTTGAATATGCTATCCGTCTGGTTACCGTCTTCGGACTCGTTGTCGTCGGTCTGGTTGAATATGCCGCCCATCTGGTTGCTCGCTTCTGACTCGTTGTCGGCCGTCTCGTTTGCTTCTTGGGCCGTCTCCCCGTCGTCAACCCGATCGAGCGTGCCGATGGTCATCGATTCGAACGTGATCTCATCGACGTCGAACTCCTCGACGGTCAGCGACTCGATCATCTCGGTGCTTTCGTTCGTCTCCCCGGTACTTTCGTTCTCGTCGGCGGTGCTTTCGTTCGTCTCGCCGCCGCCATCGCCGTCACCGCCGAACAGACCGCTGACGAAATCGGAGATGCCCGAGAGGATTCCCCCGTCGCCGTCCTCGACGGTGAGGTCCTCGATCATCAACCGATCGGCGGTCATCGACTCGATCGTCATGTTCTGAACCGCCACGGTATCGGCGTCTTCGCTGAGCACCTGTTCGATGCCGTCCGCCGATTCGTTGTCGGTCGCGGCGGCGCTCTCGTTGTCGCCCTCACTCTCGTTGGCCCCGTCGATGCCACCGTCCGTCTCGAGGTCGGTGATCGAGACGTTCTCGAGCGCGAGCGAATCGAGGGAGACGTTCGAGATCGTGACGCCGCTGGTCTCGGACTGGTTACCGGCCGCGGACTGGTTGCCCGCCGACTCGTTCAGTTCCTCGAGCTGCTCGCTGTCCTGGATGTCCAGCTGTTGGACACTGAGCTCCTCGATCGTTGCGTTTTCGACGGTTATGTTTTCGAGTTCGAGCGTGCTGACCTGTACGTTCTCGAGCGTTGCGCTCGTGTCGCTCATGTCTCCGGCGTCGTTCGCGGCTGTGTCCGTGGTCGCTCCACCGACGAGGGCGGGACCCCCCGAGAGCAGAACCAGCAGCGCGACGAACGCGACGCCGATGTGTTGCGATCGTGAAACCATGCGCGCCGGGGTAGGATCGTCGCGGGGCTAAAACGGGCAGACTGTTACGGCATTACCGACGGGAAAATCGATGTTTCGGGCACGAGATCGAGCGGGTACGGCCGACCCCGTCGTCCCTCGTTCGATCGCCACGCCCGCCGGGAGTCGAGCGGAACCGACACGCCGGTATCGCGCCGTCTCCCGTTGCACGGCCGTCCGAGACCGGATCGCACGTCGACCGATTCCACAGCGATCGGTTACCGTCCCCTCCGGATGCAAAGTATCGGTTATCGTGGTGAAACGGCACCGACTGCTGAGTTGCAGGCCCGTTCGGGCGAGACCGGCGGCTCGTCCTGCCGACCGGGTTCCGGCACGGTCGCTCGAGGCTGTGGCCAAGCGGACGGGTCCGTTACCCGAGCCGGAGCTCTCGCGTCTCGACGGCGTTGCAGGTGGGACAGACGAACTGATAGCGGACTCGCCCGCCCGAGGTGGTGACACGCCACCCACCCTCCGTGTCGACGTATCCGCAGGCCGGACAGCGGAGGTCCGACTCGTCGAACTTCTCGCGGAGCCGCTCGAACGGTGACCGATGCACCGACATATGTTAGTATACACCACGACACTATATAACATTGTTCCGCCGGATTCCCGGCTCGACCGTTGACCGATCACAACGGTTCTTAGGCAGCCATCCGTAGAGGGCATATGGACGATGTCGACACGGAGCGCGGTCGCCCCGTCGACGACGCCGCAGCGGCGGCCCGCGCCCTCGAGCACGTGGTCGATCCGGTCGTCGCAGTTACCGAGGGAACGATCACGTACGCGAACGAGGCCGCTCGCGACGCCTTCGAACTCGGCGACGCCGACCGCGAAGCGGCGACCGCGCTCGGGACGCGCTGGACCCGCCTCGCAACGGCGATCGACGAGACGACCGTCGGTACCGCCCGGCAAGTCGACCTGGCGGACCACCGAGAGCGCGTCCGTATCCACCGCGGGGCGAGCGGCGCGACGCTGACGTTCGAGCGCGAGGGGACGAGCGCCGACGCCACCGCCGAGAGCGTGGGTAACTCCCGCTCGGGCGCGAGCGATCGACTGGTGAAAGACCGCGCGCTCGAGGAGGCCCCCGTCGGGATCACCATCTCCGACCCGGACCGCGAGGACAACCCGCTGGTGTACGTCAACGAGGCCTACGAGGAGATGACCGGCTACGAATTCGACGAAGTCGTCGGCCGGAACTGTCGGTTCCTCCAGGGCGAAGACTCCGACGAGGCAGCGATCGCCGAAATGGCGGCGGCCATTGACGAGGATCGGCCCGTCACCGTCGAACTCAAGAACTACCGCAAGGACGGCACCGAGTTCTGGAACGAGGTCACGATCGCTCCCGTTCGGGACGAGGACGGCCGCGTGACCAACTACGTCGGCTTCCAGAACGACATCACAGCGCGCAAGGAGGCCGAACTCGCGCTCGAGCGACAGACCGAGGAACTCCAGTACATCCTCGATCGCGTCGAGGGGCTCATTCAGGACGTTACCGCCGTCGTCGCGGGCTCGACCGACCGCTCGGAACTCGAGCGCGAGGTCTGTGCGCGGATCGCCGCGGAGGACGCCTACGACGGGGTCTGGATCGGCGAGCGCAACCCCGCGACCGGGACGATCGACATCCGCTCGAGCGTCGGCGACGGACCCGACGGGGGGACCGTTGCAACCGATACCGGCCACCCCGCCGCCGAGGCGCTCGCGACGACCGATCCGGCCGTCGATACCGCCGACGGACTGACGCGCGCCGCGTTTCCGCTGTCGTACAACGGGATCGAGTACGGCGTGGTGACGATACGGACGGAGCGAGCGATCGACGACCGCGAAACGGTGATCCTCTCCGCGCTCGCCCGCGCGGTCGCCAGCGGCGTCAACGCCCGCGAGACGAGCCGCATGCTCGCGACCGATGCCGTCGTCGCCGTCGAGCTCGAACTGACCGACCGCACCCTTCCGCCGGTCGCCCTCTCGGCGGCGGCCGACTGTCGTCTCGAGTACAGCCGGTCGGTTCACCGAACGGACGACGAGACGGCATCGTTGTTTACCGTTACCGGCGCGAGTGCCGACGAGATCACCGCAGCCGCCGACGAACTGGCCGACGCCGACTGTCGCATCGTCGTCGAGCGCGACGAGGAGTGTCTCGTGGAGGTAACCGGCGGGGAGGACCTCGTCGGCTGGCTCTCCGAGCGCGGCGTCCGCACGAAGGCCATCGACGCCGAGGCCGGTCGCGCACGCGTCACGCTCGAGATTCCGCGCTCGGCGAACGTGCGTTCGGTCGTCGAGGCCGTCGAAGACCGCTACGACGGGACCGATGTCCTCTCGTTCCAGCAGCGCGAGCCCGACAGCGAGACCCGCCAGGAGTTCGCCGCCCGTCTCGAGGAGGCGCTGACCGATCGTCAGTTCGGCGCGCTACAGCGGGCGTATCTCGGCGGCTACTTCGAGTGGCCGCGGCCGACGACCGGGGAGGAACTGGCCCAGTCGATGGGCGTCTCCCGACCGACCTTCCACGAACACCTGCGGACGGCCGAGGCGAAACTGTGTCGAGCCTTCTTCGGGGACGCGTAGTCGCTGTCACAGTGACTGTCACGGCTCGAGACCTGTCCCCGCGCCGTAGCATCGAGACCGCTCGTGGACGGTCGCCGAGGTTTATATGGCTCGTCGTGGGAAGCGGTGCTATGTTCGCGTTCGCACCTCCGCTGCAGATGGGCGGCGGTGAGTACCTGTACTTGGCGCTCATCTTTTTGCTCCTCGTGATCGTCGCCGCCGTCGGTGCCCGCGGCGTTGCCGGGATCTCGATGGAGATCGAACGGATCTTCGTGCTGGTCTTTATCATCCTCGCAGTGATCGCGCTGTTGTTGTAACCACCCCGCTCCGAGCGAAATCGGGGTCGGCGGACCGCTCGTTCGACCAGCGGCTGGCTCGTGCGGGCGACCATTGCCGGTTACGGTTCCGCAGTACGTGCCGGCGCGGCCGACCGTCCGCCTCGAGTCGCTGTCGATCACGTAACCGGTTCCGGTTGCGAACGGCTGAGAACGACTAACACGATGGCGGCCGTATACAAGAACGAACGGTTACTATGACAGCACTCGGCGGATTTCAGGACAGGGTCGCCCGCATCGATCTCTCGGACGGGGAGATCGCGTACGAGTCGATCGACGACGAGGACGCAGCGAAGTATATCGGTGCGCGGGGGCTCGGGGTAAAGTACGTCTTCGACCAGGGACCGGGGGTCGATCCGCTCGGTCCCGACAACCTGTTGGCCTTTATGAATGGCCCGCTGTCGGGCACGCAGGTGACGATGAGCGGTCGGATCGCCGTCTGCACGAAGTCGCCGCTGACCGGGACCGTCACCGACAGTCACCACGGCGGCTGGTCGGGAGCCCGGCTCAAGTGGGCCGGCTTCGACGGACTGTGCTTCGAGGGCGAGGCCGACGACCCGGTCTACGCCTACGTCGAGGACGGGTCCGTCGAACTCCGGGACGCCTCCCATCTCTGGGGTGCGGGTGTCCACGAGACACGGGACCGACTCGAGGAGGAACTCGAGGGGTCGTACGGCAAGAACCTCTCGTTGATGGCGATCGGACCCGCCGGCGAGAACGGCGTCAAGTACGCCTGCATCATCAACGAGGACGACCGAGCCTCGGGACGGGGCGGCACCGGCTGCGTGATGGGGTCGAAGAACCTCAAAGCGGTCGTCATCAAATCGACTACGGAGATGCCCAAGCCGGCCGATCCGGAGACGTTCAAAGAAGGCCACCAGCAGGCGATGCAGGCCATCCAGGAGTCGGAGGTCACCGCGCCCAACGAGGGCGGCCTCTCGATGTACGGGACGAACGTCTTGATGAACATCGGCGAGGAGATGGACGGCCTCCCGACGAAAAACGGTCAGTATACGTCGACCGAAAGCATGCGCGACACGGAGGGCGTCGACATCGACGCCGAACGCGTCTCCGGCGAGAACGTCCGTGAGAACATCCTCGTCGACGAGCCGACCTGTCACTCCTGTCCGGTCGCCTGCAAGAAGGAAGTCGAGGTGACCGCGATGCACAAAGGCGAGGAGATGAACGTCCGGACCGAGTCCTACGAGTACGAGTCGGCGTACGCGCTCGGCCCGAACTCCGGCCACACCGACCGCGACAAGATCGCGCTCATGCTCGAGCGCTGTAACGACATGGGCATCGACACCATCGACGGGGGCAACATGATGGCGATGGCTATGGAAATGACCGACGAGGGCAAACTCGAGGGCGTCGGCGAACTCGAGTGGGGCGACACCGAGACCATGATCGAGATGATCGAGCGGATCGCCCGCCGCGAGGACGAGTTCGCGGACCTGTTGGCCGAGGGCCCGCGCCGCGTCGCCGACCGCAAGGACGCCCACGACAACTCGCTGGCAGTCAAGGGTCAGACCATCGCGGCCTACGACCCGCGCTGTATGAAGGGGATGGGCATCGGCTACGCCACCTCGAACCGCGGGGCCTGCCACCTGCGCGGGTACACTCCCGCCGCCGAAATCCTCGGGATCCCCGAGAAGGTCGACCCCTACGAGTACGAGGGGAAAGGCGAGCTCACCGCTCAGTTCCAGGACCTCCACGCCATCAGCGACTCGTTCGACATCTGCAAGTTCAACGCCTTCGCGGAGGGCATCGAGGAGTACGTCCTGCAGTACAACGGCATGACCGGCCGCGATGTCACCGAGGAGGAACTGCTCGAGGCCGGCGAACGGATCTACAACTTGGAGCGGTACTACAACAACCTCAACGGCTTCGACGGGAGCGACGACTCGCTGCCAGCGCGCTTCCTCGAGGACGGTATCCGCGGTCAGGGTGCCAGCGAGGGCGAGTACTGCGAACTCGCCGAGATGAAAGACGAGTACTACGACCACCGCGGCTGGGTCGACGGCGTCGTCCCTGACGAAAAACTCGACGAACTCGGAATCGAACTCGGGCCGGGGACGGGCGTCAGCATCGAGGGCGGTGCGGCTGCATCGAGCGACGACTGACTCGAGTCCGGGACCGTTCGGATTTCGGCGTCCATCTCGGTCTGCGTGTCACGGATGGGTGACTGCCGATCACACCACTCGAGACGACCGTCTGGGACGAAACTATCGCTCTCATGTCGACCACCTATCTAATATTGGTTATTTCTACTAGTCATACACGTTATATCGTATATGCTGGTTAGTGGCCTGATACTTGTTGAATGTAGTGTTCCGGTACATTATTATAATCCGACTCATATCTGCTCGTATGAGCCTACTGAAAGAATGGAAGGGAGTGAACAGCTACATGATCAAGGACCCGGGAACGTTCTTCTCGGCGTACAACGAAAACCACGGGATCGCCTACCCGATCGCGTTCATGCTGCTCTCGTATCTCGCCGTCATGCTGCCGATCGGGGTGCTCGCTGCGGTATTGAACATCACGTCACCGACCGATGCGGCGATCGGTCTGGTGCTCTTTCTCGGAATCGGCGTCGTGTACTGGATACAGGGACTCATCGAAGCGTTGCTCGCCCACGGGTGTGCGTACCTCTTCGGTGCGCGCGGCGTCTCGAAAACGCTCGAAGCGTACGCGTTCCCGACCGTCGTTCGGTACGGTTTGTGGTGGGTTCCCCTGGTGAACATCGCACTCGGACTGTACGGCCTCTACCTGCAGATCAAAGCCCTGTCGGCGTTTCACGACATTTCGACCGGAAAAGCTGCGATCGCCGCGCTCTTCCTTCCGGTGCTGTTCATGGTTCTGGTTACCGTCATTATCGCAGCAGTTATCGCCACATTCGTCCTTGAGTTGGGCTCACAGCCCGGCCCACGGCCGGCTATGTACCTGCTCGGGATCGTCGCGTAGGGCCCCGGCTGCCGCTCGAGCCTCGCCGCGGCTGTTGATGCGGGAACGGTGCTCGAATAGCGTCGAGTAGGCTGTCCGTCTCCCGTCCGCGACGCTCCGAACGGACCAGTGCTGGCGACGGGAGTGCACGGCGAGACAGAGAATCAGTCGTCGGCAACGGCGTAGGTCGATCCGATGTCGGCCTCGGCGTCGGGCTTGGTCAGTTCGATTGCGACGCTGCCGTCGTCGATCGAGACGAGCACGTCGTCGAAACTCTTCGAATACTCGGTCGCGTGCTTGCCGGAGGTGTTGATCCGGACCTGCTCGTCGACCAGGTCGGCCTCGGTCAGCATCTCGACCTTTCGGTAGGCCGTCGACATCGGAATGTCACACTCCTCGGAAACCTCCGTCGCCGTCAGGGACTCCTCGGTCGTCGCCTCGAGGATGGCTCGACAGGCGTCGTCGTCAAGTGCGGCGAGGACTGCCTTCGGATCGGTTGATTCGTCGGCTTGCCATCCGTGTTTCCGGGCGTCGGGGTTCGTAGCGGACATCTGTTGTATCTTCTAATATCGACCCAGCCCCCTCGTAATGACTCCCAATAAATACAGGGGCCTTTATATAGGGTCACGTATTCCGGATCAGTTGACCCTGCGTGTTTTTTCGAGGGACGATCGGACCCGACGGCCGGTCGTGAGATCCGCGGTGTGGCACTCCTCTCGCGTCCCGGCCTCGTGCTCGACCCGCTCGCGGTCACGGGCACAGGGTTTAGGGGGCCTGCCTTCCCAGCAGTGAGTAATGGTTTCGGGGATTCGTGCGGAAGTGAAGATCGACGACCCGTCCGAGTGCGTCGTCGCGCAGGTCTCGGCCGAGACGGACGGTCGGGTCAACTCCGTCTCGCGGAGTATCAACCCGTCCGCGCCCGACCGCATGACCGAGGAATTCATGCTCGAGGCCGACAGCTATCCCGACGAGTTCGACGTCGACGCGGCACTGTCACCGATCTTCTCCTACGGCTCGAGTGCGGTCTACCGATACGAGCGCGACCTCGAGTGCGGTTGCCCCTGCGAGTGTATCGAGGCACACGACTGCCCGGTAGTCGACATCCGCACGCAGGGGGCGGCGCTGTTCCTGACCTTTCACGCACCGGACATGCACGCGCTCCAGGCCGTCATCGGCGACCTGCGCGAGCGCTACGCGACCCTCGATGTTCAGCGACTGCTGCAGTCCCAACAGGATCACGACGACCGCAACCTCGTCTTCGTCGACCGGAGTACGCTGACCGACCGCCAGACCGAAGTCCTCGAGACGGCCCACCGAATGGGCTACTTCGATCACCCCAAGCGGGCCAACGCCGGCGAAGTCGCCGACGAACTCGGAATCACCGGGACGACGTTCACTGAACATCTCGCGGCAGCCCAAACGAAACTGCTCGACGCGATTCTCGATCACGAGTAGCGGTGAGTCGCCGAGCCCGGACTCGGGGCGCGATGGCTCGAGACCTATGAACGTAACGGGTCCTATAGGGAACCGGAACCGAACCGCAACCCTATATATACTGGACACACAGCTATACGGTAGACAGGCGAAGTTTCACGCGGCTCACCCCTGACATGAGTAGATACGAGTTCACGTGCCCGGAGTGCGGGCAGGAAATCGAGGTCAACGAATCGATGCGTGAGGCCACGCTGTCACACGGCTGTCCGGTCTGTGGGGCGTCGGTCACGTCATCGGCGTTCGTCGCGGAGCAGCAGACGAACTGATCTCGTTCCCCTAGCAATCGCTCCCGTTTGCGTCTCGGTCTCCGCGTTCACTCCTCGCGGTTGATTTCCGTACGCCGTCCGTTGAGCGTCGCCGGGGTGAGTCGGTAGAGTTCGATGTCCAGCGCGTCTTTTCCATCGGCCCAGATTTCGAACAGCGGCCGCTTTGCATCACCGTACTGGGCGATCTCGTCGGGCGTCAACGCCGACGGCTCGATGCTCTGGAGGGAGCCGGTCGCAATGATGCTCCGGTAGGCCGAGTCGGCCTCATCGTACACGACGAGTCGCGCTTTGGGTTCGGACTCGAGGAACTGGCGCTTCTCGCTTTCCGGCGTCGATACCATCCGCATGTAGAACGCTCGATCGTCGGCGTCGTAGCCGTACGAGATCGGAATCGCATAGGGTTCGTCCGTGCGTGCGAGCGACAACACCCCCGTCTCGTGACGACTGAGGAAGTCGTCGATCTCCGCGTCGGTCATCTCGGTTTCCTGGTCGATAGCCATCGTCTGGGTGGTTCCTAAAAGGTGAAACACGATCTTTATAGTTGTCATCGACCGCGAGGACCGCCGTTGCGGTTCCATGGCGTCCCGCGTCGGGCCGTCGCCGTTCCGGTCACTCGAAGTCGGACCCGTGTCGGTCGCTGCGTGCCTCGCTCCCGCTCGTCCCGATTACGACCGGGTCCCGGATCTCGAGGGCCGTCTCGAACTCGCTTTCCCGGCCCGTTCGGCGGCCGAGCCGCAGGCACTGCTCTTCGTGTGCGCGACGAATCGCCGACAGCTCGCGGTCGCTTCCACCGACCGCCGCGCCGATTTCCGTCCAGTGACCGTGGTCGACGAGGAACACGTCCCGGTCGGCGGTCGCGTGGAGGCGTTCGTGCTCCCGGCGGTACCGGTCGCGTTTCGGCGCGAGCACCGTCTGTGCGCGCTCGAGCAGCTCGGGCAACCGGGTGCCTTCGCGGCCATGAGCACGAGCACCTGCCCCTCGATCGGCTGGTCCACCATCTATCCACCCGCACGCATCGCCTTCTGCGCGAACCGCTCGACGAGTGGCTCGAGGGTATCCTCATCGCCCTCGAAGACGATCGTCACCTCGGTCAGCGTCAGCGAGGGGCCGACGGCGACCGACTCGGAGGAAACCGTCGCCGTCCAATCGTCGCCCACGATGGTGTCCTCGGCGATACGTTCACCGCCCAGATTCGTGAGATAGCGACCGACGAGCCGTTCAGAGATGCCGCGAAAGGAACGCTTGATACGAGCTCCCATACCAGTCGTTGGGAACCCGAACGGATAAATTCGCGTTCCTCGGGACCGCCACGCAGTGGCGTTACACGATCGCACGGAACAGGACCACGGTCCCGACGCCGCTACACAGCGACAGCAGGATGCTCTCAGTCCGCCACATGACCAGCAAGACGACGCCCGCAGCGCCCCACTCCGCCGGGCCGCCGGCCGCCAGCTCCGGCCCGAGAATCGCGATCACGATCGCACCCGGCAACACGGACAGTCCCGCCTCGAAACGTTCGCTCACCTCGATTCGGCGCAGGAGCCAGAGCCCGCCGACTTTCGTCACTGCCGTCACGAGCGCCATCGCGAGGACGACGCCGACGACCAGCGGATCGAGCTCGAGGGCCCGCTCACCCATCATGGCGGACCACCTCGACGGCGGCGGCCGCGAAGCCGCCGAGCAGGATATACCACTGGCCGGGGACCAGTGCTGCGGCGACGACGGCAGTTGCGAGCGCGACCAGCCACGGGACGAGCGTCGACCGCCCTTCCCAGAGTTCGACGGCGAGCGCGACGAAGACTGCAGCGAGGACGAAGTCGATACCGTAGCTGGCCGGATCGCCGATCGCGCCGCCGGCGGCCGCCCCGATAATCGTCGACGTGACCCAGAAGACCCACATCGCGATACCGGTTCCCAGCAGGAACGCGCCTCGGCCGCTGCCGGACTGGAATTCGCGCATCGTCAACGCCCAGTTCTCGTCGGCCATCACCAGGAGGCTGCCGTAGCTCCGCAATGGCGAGAGGCGGCCGAGCCAGGGGCCCAGCGCCGCGCCCATCAGCGAGTAGCGCAGGTTGATCGCGAGCGTCGCAACAACGATCGCTGCGACCGGGATCGGATCCGTCCAGAGCTCCACGGCGATGATCTGGGCGGCACCGGCGAGTACCGTGGCGCTCATCAACGCCGACTCGGCGACGCTCAGCCCGGCCCGACGAGCGAGCATTCCGAAGGCGATTCCGTATCCGCCGACGCCGAGCGCGATCGGGAGACAGGTCAGAAAGCCGGCCCGTATCCCCGATCGGTCGAACGTGATCGTCTCGGCCCCGTCGCTCGTCTCGGTCGAGGCCTCGCCGGCCGGCGCGTCGTCCGGATGAGCGGTGGCTCCGCCGGAGTCGTACTCCGCAGCGTCCCCGTCGGTTCCCGTCACGTTCGTGTCGAGTTGAACGAGGCCTAAAGCGTTCCCGAAATCGCCGCCGAACACCACAGAGAGCCGACCCCGAGCCCGACCGATCGTCGGTCACAGACCGATGTAGAACAGTCCGAGCGCGACGAGTCCTACCGCGATGCCGTACGCCGGCCCGCTGACGACGGCGGCAGCGACCGCCATCAACCCGAAGACAAGCCCCAAGAACAGACAAAACTGCTGGGTCAGCGTACGGCAGTCGTTGCGCTCGAGGAGCCATTCGAACCCCAACTCGGCCACCAGTTCGACGACCACATCGAGCATACCTGCGACTCGTCCTGTGCTGCTAAAAATAGCCGGGGTGTAAGCGGCACGAGCCGCGCCCCCGGCGTTACCCGCCGGCGACCGGTGGAAACACCGACACGACGTCGCCCGCTTCGAGCGGCGTGTCGACGCCCGTCATGTGGACCACGTTGCGACCGTTTTTCAACACGCTCAACTGCGCTCGGATCGCCCCGTCCTCGAGCAACTGTCCCTCGAGGCCGTCGTACTCGTGTTCGAGGGCAGCGAGGACATCGCCGACGGTCGCGTCGTCGGTGACCGTGCGCGTTCGCTCCTTCTCCCCGACGGCGTCCCGAAACGTCGCGAAGAACCGGAGATCGATTTCCATACTCGCTACTCGTGTCCGGACGACATAACAGTAGTTGAAAGCACGGTGATTCTATTCAGCACTGCACTCCGATAATCAGTCGCTCTCTGAGATGCTCCGATCGCCCCCGAGAACGAGTCCAGATACTTGTCCAATATCAGAGAGTTCGGTCGAATCCGGTCCGTCATCCCGATTTATCTTCACAGACGATTTCGCGCAACTCCTTGAGAAGCTGCGGGTGGTTTTCCCTCAATATCTCTATATCTGTTTCCATTTCCTCCGTTATTCGTGATCTGATCTCTGAGATAGCCTGATACCGACGGTTACCTCCATCCTCTTCGGCCAGCAATTCTCGGTCGCGCTCTGTGAGGAGTGCCCGCGTCCGTGCCATCTTAGTTTGCCTATCTGCACACATCTACTTCCAACTACCGTTCCATCCGCCTTTGACAATCACCTATGTGCAAACATTCACCCATATGCAAACTCTTAATGCAGAAGCACTGCATAGATATATCTGAGAAGCGCGGGACACTGGTCAGAAGGTGGCCGGGGCGTGTTGGAGCACGCCCGACCGTGCTTCGCTGGAGATCACCGAAGCATGTCAATGCAGACATTCGCCGGACTTCAGGGTTCCGGCACGGCGGTCGAATCGACCGATGAAGACACCTGTGGCGAGTGTGCGAAGTTCGACGACGGCTTCCCGTGTGCCGACTGCTGCATCTCCGGTGATGCGGAGTTCTCGGAGGACTACCGATGACCGTCAAGGGCGTCGATCCCGAGACGGCCGAATCCCTTGCCCGTGACTGGCTCGTGGAAGCGCTCCGACACTCCGGCGAGTCCACCCGGAGTGATGTCGCCCAGCTGGCTGAGCACACTGCCGCGATCAAGATCGCGTTGGAGCGCGGCGAGGCTCTCGAGATGAGCGACATCGAGCAAGCCCGGTTCTACACAGAGCAGGTCAAAAAGCGGCTTGATGAGGTGACGACACTGTTCGGCTGGAACCCATATGGGATACGGGCGCGAAGTGGGGCGAACTCACCGAAGAGCAGAAAGCCGAAATCGAGGAGCGCGACCGCAAGCAGTTCGAAGACGACACCGACGGTGACGGGGAAGGGGATGACGAAAACGTTCTCGGCGCTGACCTCGTGGTCTTGCGTACGAACCTCGAAGAGGGACTCTCGCAGGCCGAACACAAGGGAGCCGACCGCGAGGCCGTCGCGCGGATGCTCGAACTCTATGCCGAGTATGTCCGCGAGGGCTACACCTGTCCGCCGTCTCGCCGCGGGAACTGGTGGCAGGACGTCCACGACGGAGGTGAGTGCGATGTCTGAAGGCTTCGAGGTGTCGCTGACGGTCACCGATACCGGCGAGGTCGCGGGCGCAGTCGGCTACGAGGTCGAGCCGACGACCGGGCCGACTCGGTTCAGACCGCCGACGCCGTCGGCGACGACGTGTACGAGACGACGTCAACGTCGGTATCGGTGAGCGCTGCGTCGATCGCGCTCGCGCCGCTCTCGACCGCGTCGGCGGCGTCGTCGGCCGCCACGGTTACCGTCACCGAAAACTCGAGTGCGATCGTGTACGGATCGAACGGGCCCGTCGGGTGTTCGTAGACGTCCGTGTCTCCGATTTCCCAGTCGGCGATCGCTCCCTCGGCGGCGAGGGTCTCGAACGTGTCCGCGAGCATCGCCGTCGCCTCGTCACTGGCGGTCGTCTCCGAGCCGCCGTGGAGCGTGACCAGCGTCGTTCCCGTCCGGGACACAGCGAATTCCATACCTCCGCTAGTCCGGCACGGTAGTTCAACGCTTGGCTCGCGGACCGCGCGGCCGGGACGGCGGTCGGGGACGCTTACAGGTCCTGCAATCGAATTCCGTCCTCAACCAGCCGCGCGTTCCGCTCCCGGTCGAGGTGCTCGCCCAGGTCGTCGTGGGCGTGCAGTTGTGCGATCACGTCGGCGTACAGCGTCCGCCACGCGATGGCGTAGATCGGCGACTGTCCCCACGCCCGCAGTTCCGGGACGAACGCGTCGTAGGTCTCGTACCGCTCCTCGAACCGATCGATCGCCTCGAGCAGTTTCCCGGCGGCCTCGCGTTTGTCATCGGCCTCCTCGAGGATTCGATTGCACTGGGTCTCCCAGCCCGCGACTGCCTTTTGCATGTCCGCCGCGACGGTCTCGTCGTCGGCCGGCAGTCGGTCGAGTATCGGTTCCGGAACGCCGAGGGAAAGTTCCTTCATACGCGTCAGTATGGGCTAGTCCGGCAAGAAGCTGGTCCGGATTCGCTCGGGACGCCGGCGAGACACCACTCCGCAGTCGTGTCAGCAACTGGCTGACTGTCGAGACAGCAGCCCGGCAGCTTCGTGTCCCGCTCGGACCCACGACGGCATGCGGTGGCCCACCCGTGGCGGGGCGGGCGGACGGGATACCCGTTTCCCGTCGGCGCTCGAGTCAGGGCCACGTCGCTAGCATGATCTCGTCGACGAACTCGCCGTCGAGACAGTACTGCCCCTCGTGTTCGCCCTCGCGATCCCAGCCGTTCTCCTCGAGGAACTCGATCGCCGCCTCGTTGGTCGCGGGGACGTTCTGATAGAGTTTCTGGTAGCCAGCATCCGCGGCCCATTCGAGGCCGTACTCGAGCAGTTCGGAGCCGATCCCCTGTCGCCGGACGGCGGGATCGACGCCGACGGTCACCTCCGCGGTGTGGCGAAGCGACGGGTGTTCGGGCGCGTCGACGTGCAACCACCCGACCACGTCGCCGTCGTCCGAAGTCGCCTTATCGGTCGCCGTCTCGCCCGCTGCCGTCTCCTCGTCTGCCGGCCGCTCCCCGCGGACCGCGACGAAGAAAACCCGCGAGCGTTCCTCGTTGGCCCGGACGAGCGCGGACTCGCGCTCGAGTTCCGTCGCGACGTTCTCGGCGACGACATACGTCCCGTCGTCGGCGACCGTCCGCATCGTCTCGACGACGCCCTCCCGGTCCTCCTCGCGGGCCGGCCGGATGGTGACGACGCCGTCCTCGCAGTCCACGTCGGTCGTCGTCGCTTCGAGTGCGAGCCGGTATTTCCCGTCGACGTCGGTCAGATAGCCGTCGGCTTCCAGCGCCTCGAGACACGATCGGAGTTCGTCCGGCTCCGGTGCGATCGTGTCGGTGTAGGTCCCCGACCGGGCGGGCTTCGAGTGTGCGCGGCCGTCGTCGATCTCGATCGAGCGGGCCAGTTCGGCCGGCGTGACGGCACCGTTACGCTCGACGTACTCGTAGACGCGCCGCTGGATGTCGGTCTCGAACGAGTCCGTCGGATACATGCTCATACGACTTCGCCACCGACTGCCGGTATTAGTATGCGACCCGTATCGAGCGCCGCTCGTGGCCCGCCAGATCGAAGCGACCGATTGCTCGCCGCTCTCGAACCGTTTCGAACCGCATTCGTGCCCGTTGCGCCCGGGTAATCTCCGATCAATTCGGTGTGCATATTCAGTACGCCTCAGGCGGATGGTTGAGACGGTGTACCTACTTGGTCCTCGGCGCTGCTCTAGAACTTGGAACGGTGCTCAATTGCCGTTCTCTCGGTTACTCTCCCAGTCCGATACCCCTCCAGCCCACACAATATACGTGACCAGGTAGAGGAAAGTAGCTAAAAGACCCCCAGACGCGGCGTCGGCGATTTGTGCATTGGGCACGGCATCAAAACGAGATACAATGCCGACGGTGAGAGCAAACAGAACGATCACGACAACCCGACGGAGAATGCCAATGCTTCGAAACCACTGACTAACCCATCTGCCGAGCGACGAGTTGGACCCAGGACCGAGTGCGATAGTGAACACCAGAAAGCCGCTAACTGCTGCCGGCCACGATATCGTCGCGGGAGATAGTATATCTGGACCGATCTCAACACCAGTCAGGATGCCGATCAGGAGGTCTATCCACGTCGGCGAGCGATCCGGAAAATACGCTGCCAGTCTCGATTGAACGGTGGAGGACATCGTTGAATCGTGTCGGTCTGGTTCATGCTCTATACTAATCAGTTAGACGGATGATCGTCATCAAGGCGGAGAATGCGGATATCGCTGTCCTGCGTGAACCAGAACGAAGCCACCCGCCTCGAGATGACGACGTAGACGAATCGGACCCGGACAACCAAGCGATCCGCGACAATGCTGAGATTGTGTTCGTTCCCAAATACGCTAAGGCAAGATCACTACGGGCTTGTCCCAGCCTGACACGGATATCTTTCAGGAGCGAAAAATCCTTCGGGAAGATTATCAACCAGAGGAGATTGTCGGTCGCGATGAAGAGCTACAGCAGTATATTTCGGCCTTACAGCCCGTCATCAAGGGCGGTCAGCCTGCGAATATAGCTCTGTTGAACCCCTCAACTACTGATCGTTTGAGGAGGGCGTGCTGAATATAGAAGCTGTATCTAGCAGGCGATGACGGTCTATGGCTCTTACTCCTGGGCGGGGTCGACGTGGTGGACGGCATCAGGAGAAAGCAGACGACCCGACGGGAGTTCGACCCACCCGCTCATCAATAACCGGAGGGCACCGTCGTGGAGAACGACCTCCTGTTGGCGGTCGCCGTAGACGACTGCATCTTGATACTCCCGGACGCACTCCTCAGCAATCTTTCCCCACGCTGACTCGGTTGACATGACCATACCGGTTTGGTTCGAAGGCAAGTCACATAAAACGAATCAACCAGCCCCGACTCACTCGAGACGTGCCCTATATTCAGCAAGCTCGGACCCCACCTGTCCGGATTCTGGTAGCAGTCGCGTGCCGAATAGAGAGGATAGATGTAGCATATCGACTTTCTTTTAGGTTCTTTGTGTTGAATCAACTGTTCAGTAGGTCTACGAACTTATCGAAGACGCCGGATTAGTAGCACAGCCAGTATAGGACTGAGGAATACAATTAAAGTCCCTCCCATAAGAAACAGTTCCAGAGGGAGAATAAAGCTAAGCAGCAGCACAAGGTTGCTAAGCAAAAGTGCGATGATCAGATTGAGGCGTACGATGACTGATTTATTGTCCATTATGTGTGTGTTTTAACCATTCTACTATATATCTTGTCTGCTAACTACGTGCCCTGTACTGAGCCTTCTACCCTTCGCCGGGAATCCCACGGCTAGATTGACTTGGGTTTTGTGGAGCGGAGGAAACACCGCAGCTGTTGATGAGCTCAGTACTCAGCTCCATCTTGCTAAGCTATCGCCTTCAAATACTGTAGGGAATCTCGATATATTCGGTGTTGAACGGGCTCAATCGACTGTTCATCACTGGGTTCACAAGGCAGATCTCCAGCCCACTTCCTGCCGGAGTCCGGATCACGTTGCAGTTGACGAGACGGTGATCCGACTCGGCGATGAACAGTACTGGTTGTACGCAGCCGTCGATACAGTGTCTAATGAATTGCCCCATACAAAGCTTGAGCCGACAAGAAACAAGGCCATCGCTAGTGGTTCTCCACGGAATTACGCGAGAAACACGACGGCGATGATGCGGTGTTTCTCGTCGATGGAGACCAGTCACTGAACGATACCTGTCAGCGACATAGCCTCGATTTCAGATACGAACGACATGGAAACCGGAACAGTGTCGAACATATCTCCTATAATGTAGAATATCGAACTACATCTTTCTCAAACTTCTCTATCAATGCTTTCGAAGAAACTTCTAATTAGTTTCTTAGGTCGTTCGCCTTCGCATGGAATCAGCTAATCTGAACACGACTGCCGAGACGCATCATAAAAATATGAAGAACAAGTTCAAACAGATGAGACGACTCACCCATCATTATTGGTCCGTTTTCACCCTTCAACCTCTGTTGTCGATCGCAGCACAGAGAAGAAACTGATAGTCACACGGGAGACATATAGGTATATTCATATCACTGTCCATTAGAGTTACACTGACCGTTTCTGGGGCTGGAAGCACTACTGTGAAACTCTTGTGATTAACCTTCTGTGATATTCGAGACGTATAAGTTCCCCCGAGCAAGGACTATTTACAATCATACGACTGTAATTGATCGCGGATCCTCGATCGGCGTGAGGTCCCGTAGGAGCGGGATAGGCATTATCCGGTTCCGACGGGCCGGCTATTGGCCTGTAGTTCGGCGTCCGAACGGGGAATCTCCTGCGGATCGGAAACCGTGATACCAGGTATCATGGCCCTAAATATACGTACGTTTATATGTGAGAGGGTGACGAAGAGTTGCATGTGACTGATCAGACAACTGTGCGCAAAAGCCCTTCAAGCGTACCCACCGCGGTGTAACCTCTAATTGGCGACTTCAAATCCGACACGACACGTGTCACTCGGACGTTCGACTCTCACTCGTCCGTGCTTCTCCAGCAGTAGCTTTTCCGTCTGGCGTCTGTCGGGCACTGTTCGGTATCGATGAGTTCAGCTTCCTCGAGGTGCTGTAATGCGTACCGGACCGTCCGGGGTGGGAGCAGGGTGCACTGGCTGAGACCGTCTATCGTGAGATCGTCCTGCTCTTTGAGCACGTACGCAACCAACTTCGTACTGGGAGCTTCGTCTCTAAGCGTGGATTCGGTCCTCGTGGAAAAGGGACTCTGGATCGACTGCTTTTGACCTCTAACCATCGTTCATTGGGATGACCAATATAGTATAAATAATTTTTCCCAGAGGCGATATTCTCATCGGCATCGTCCCACGACGAAGTTCCCGCCTTTGACTGGCAAGTCGCGCTGCCTCGGATCTGCCTCTTTAGAGCACCAGATTCGTTGTTTCTCTTAGAACCACTCTGAATCCCATCGGGGACACTCATGCTACCATCCTGCACGTATTTCACCCACCTGCATAGATACACAATTAAGTAGGGTCGGGAGCCTGCCTCACCTCCTCAAACGTCTTCTTCTAATTACCGAGCAGCGTGTAGAAGCACGTCCAGCTGTGGAGATATAGCAGGCGCACAAACCACCAGATTCAAAATGTCCAACGACAGGACCTTGGCCACACCACAGCCAGTATCGTACGGTCAGATGTCCGGTGGAGTGCCTCCGAACTGTTCGATGAGTTCGGGGACGACGTCGAAGAGGTCGCCGACAATGCCGTAGTCGGCGATGTCGAAGATCGGTGCATTAGGGTCGGTGTTGATAGCGATGATGGTGTCGCTATTTTTCATGCCGGCGACGTGCTGGACGGCACCCGAGATGCCGATCGCGAGGTAGACATCCGGTGCCACCTGCTTACCCGATTGGCCAACCTGTCGGTTTTCCGGCAACCAGCCGTTGTCAACGACCGGCCGGGAGGAGGATAATATTGCATCGGTAACATCAACCAGCTCCTCGACGAGCTCGAGGTTCTCCTCCTCCTCGATACCGCGGCCGATGGAGACTAAGAACTCCGCCTCGCTGATGTCGACATCGCCGCCATCGGCCTCCTCGAAGCCCGTTACAGTCGAGCCAACGGTGTCCTCATCGATATCCGCGTCGAATGTTGAAACCACGGCGTCGCCGTCCCCCTCGGCGGGCGGCCACTCTGCGCCGCGGATGGACACCACGACTGGTCCATCATCGATCGCAACGGTCGTCTCAACCTTCGATCCGTACATTTCGCGTGTGATTTCGAGCGTGCCGTCCACGTAGCCGAGGTCGACTGCATCAGAGACGTACGGCCAGTCGACCCGGGAAGCAACGGCGGGCGCGTAATCGAGACCGTTCACGCTGTTTGGCACGACGAGGAAGTCCACCCCCAAGTTTTCGACGAGCGAAGTCGCCGCCTGCGCGTACACGTCGTGGTTGAACTCCTCGCCGTAGTCGACAACATGGATCGCGTCGACGCCCTCACGGTTCAGCTTGTCCGCGAACGCGTCTGTGTCTCCGGAGATGACGGCCGCATGCAGGTCGGTGCCGGCGGCGTCCGCGAGCTCGCGGCCCGCCGTCAGGAGTTCGAACGATACGTCGCGGAGATCGCCACGCCGGTGGTCGGCGACGACGAAGACTGTCATTCCGCCACCACCTCCTTGTCACGGAGGATATCGGCCAGCTGTGCGGCCTGTTTGTCGGCGTCGCCGTCGAAGTACTCCGCATCGCTTTCGCTCTCGGGTTTGTACATCGCGGTGATGTTGAGGCTGGACTCGGCAACGTCCTCGGTCAGGCCCAGATCCCCGATCGTCCATGTACTGATCTCCTTGGACTGTGCTTGTCGGATCCCGCGCAAGCTCGCGTACCGCGGCTCGTTAATCCCTGTCTGGATGGTGAGCACCGCCGGGAGGTCAATGTCAGTCAACTCCTCGACGCCGCCCTCCAACTCCCGGCGGACCGATGCGACGCCCTCCTCTAGTACGTTCCCGGTGTCGAGCGCGTTCACCACTGCCGCCCACTGGAAGCCGACTTCCTCAGCGAGTGCGACCCCGGTTGCGCCGAAGTTGTCGTCGTTAGCCTGTACGCCCGACAGCACGAGGTCGGGTTCTTCCCGTTCCACGACGGTGCCCAGCAACTGAGCTTTGGTCTCCACGTCGAGCAGTTCGGCGTCCGCAATGGCGTCGTCCCAGATGCGCACCGCGCGGTCCGCTCCCTTCGCCAGTGCGGCCCGGATCGTCTCCTCGCTGCGTTCTGGACCGATGGTGACCGCGACGACTTCTACGTCGTCGCCGGCCTCGGCCAACTGAACGGCCTCCTCGACGGCGTAGTTGTCCCATTCGTTGAGGTCGTAGCTGAGGTAGGTATCGTCAATCTCCGTGCCGGCGATCTCGAAGCCGTCCTGAACGACAGCCACCTCTTTGACTGTGACAAGAACTTTCATTTGTGACTCCATCCAGGACACTGTCGTATAGCAACTTGAATTGTACGGTCGTCACAACTGGAAGCGCAACCCTGACTGGTGAACGCCCCACTGGAGTTGGGACGAATGAACCTATCATTCACGAATAAAGGTTTGGCAATGGCTACCGAAGTCAAATGAGTTAAGTTCCTGTTGGACCGGCATAGATACATGACACTTGGTCTGACCGCACGACTGGAACGCATTTCGACAGACGGAAAGATGGTTAACATCCCGATGGATCACGGGATCACGATCGGGGCGACGAACGGCCTCAAGGACATTGAATCGACAATCAACGCGGTGACGCGCGGTGGGGCCGACAGCGTGCTGACACAGAAAGGTCTCGCCAACCGGGTGCACTCAAACAAGAACGGGAAAGGCTACGTCATCCACCTGAACGCGTCCACGACCATGGGGCCGGACGCAAACGACAAGCGGATGACCGGCACAGTACGTGAGGCGATCCGCGCTGGCGCGGACGCGGTCTCAATGCACCTAAACATCGGGAGTAACCACGAGCCTCAGCAACTGGAAGACTTGGCATCGGTCACGGAAACGGCCCACGAGTACGGGATGCCGGTACTTGCTATGACGTATGCGAGGGGCCCCGACGTTGACGAACGCGATGCTGAGAACTTGGCACATGCAGTGCGGATCGCTGAGGAAATGGGCGCGGACATCGCGAAGACCGCCTACTCCGGGGATGCAGAGACGTACGAACTTGTCTCCGATGCAGTCGGCATTCCCGTCATTATGGCTGGCGGCGACCCGCAAACCGACCGACAGATGCTACGGAATGTCCGTGGGGCGATGGACGCGGGCGCGGCGGGCGTTTCCATGGGACGGTCGGTGTTCCAGCACGACGATCCGGAGGCGATGGCTCGCGGAGTTTCAACCATCGTTCACGACGACACGACCGTCCCGAACGCGATGGACCTCGCCGGCTTATCCGAGTAACGACGGTCGGATCCCGGCGGGTGCTGTTTGACCGATTTCTCTCGAAGCGTACTGCTTGAAACCACGGCGGTCTCACGGACCGTCGAGCCCAATATCTCGGCAGTCTACAGCGTGAAAGTGGATCGCCGACTCGTTGCCGACGAGCTACTCTCTGTCAGTCCAGAAGTCGAAGCTCCGGCCAGGCGCGAACACGTCAAGTCCAATCGCTAGTTCGTCGCCGGTGTTTTCCACTCGGTGTTCCTCCCAGGATTCGAGCTGTGCGGCGTCATGTTCCATGAGCGTGACTTCGTCATCCTCCGTATAGATGGTTAACTCGCCTTTGAGCACGATGCAAACCTGTTCGTTCTCGTGGTCGTGCATTGGCGACGAGTGGCCCGGCGGCTTCTCGAACCACTCGAAGGAAAACCGGTCGCTCTCCGCCAACGATTTGCGCTGCCAGCCCTCCTCAGGTTCGTACGTTTCCGCGTTCTCTATGGTAGTGGCTTTCATCTCCGACAGTAGTAGTGTACCGTACAATAGTTATAATATTTTCGGCACAGTATGTCGTCCCACCACAGGTAACCGATGTCGGACCGGCGGCCGTCACGAGCAACTGATCTGGGTCGGTGGGCACTGAACGATCGATGGCACACTCACACACGGGAAGATCTAGCAAATATTTTTAATCCTGTAGTTCAGACATAGACTGTGCAAGTCGTAGTGATTGGTGGCGGCATTATAGGTATTGCATCCGCATACTACCTCCGCCAAAACGGGGCTGAGGTCACGCTTCTCGAGAAAGGGAATCTCGGTAACGGGAGTACGGACCGCGCCAACGGAGGGATACGTGCGCAGTTCTCCTCACCTGTAAGCGCCAGGCTCTCGATGAAAAGTATGGAGGTCTGGGAGACGTTTGAGGAGAGGTTCGACACCGACATCGCGTACCGGCGTCCGGGGTATCTGTTCTTGACGCGGGACGAAGACACGGCCGAACGGTTCGAGGAAAACGTCAGGAAACAGAACGAGGTCGGCGTCGACAGCACGTTGCTTGCTCCGGCGGAAGCGACAGAGCTCTGCCCGGAACTGTATGAAGAGGACTTCGTTGCAGCTTCGTACTCCCCGTCAGACGGCTTTGCTGACCCGCACCTCGCTCTTCAAGGGTTTTCGATGGCGGCGGACGAGTCGGGAGTCGACATCCGAACGAAGACCGAGGCGGTAGACATCGTTCGGGACGCACGCGGTCGTGTCACTGCCGTCGAGACCGGTGAGACCACGCTCGATGCGGATTACGTGGTCAATGCCGCAGGCCCTTGGGCCGCCGAAGTCGCGGAGTTGGCCGGTGTCAACCTCCCAATCTCGCCAAAGCGCCGACAACTGATGGTGGCCGACCCGGACACGGCGGTCGACGGCTCCGTGCCGTTCACGATCGACCAAGACCGTGGTGTCCATTTCCGTCCAGAGCGAAACGGATCGGTCGTCTGTGGAGGGCACTTCAACGAGGCGGACCCAGATATGAGTCCGGACGGATTCTCAAAGCAGGTGTCGCTCGACTGGTCCGCACAGGTGATCGAAGAGCTCTCCGACGTCGCGGGGTACTTCGGTCCAGAAACGGCAGTGAAAGAGGGCTGGGCCGGTCTGTATTCGGTGACCCCTGATCACCATCCGATAATCGAGGAGACGATCCCTGGGTTAGTCGTCGTAGCTGGGTTCTCTGGACACGGGTTCATGCAATCACCGGCGGCTGGACAGCTTGTCGCCGAGATCATCGTCGATGGGTCCACGTCACTCATCGACATTTCGTCGCTAACTTCCGACCGGTTCGAGCGGGGAATACGGCTCGAAGAGGGGACAGTTATTGACTGAGACAGCGGTGGCGAACTCTTTTCCCCTGTAGGTCTGTCGACGGCCGCATGCTTTGAGACGATCTATGGCCTGTGTTCGCTGCGAGTAGAGGAATCAGTCCGCAATGTCAGGTTTGAACGTTGGTCCAGTGGTGCCTGCACATGCCGACTGGTTGTCGCCCAACGCTTGCGCTGGTCCTCTGATTCCGTGAACGTCGCTCTATTCCTCGCGTCCGTCCGCGGTATCGGATGTACGGGCCGTAGATGTAACTTGATAAGCTGGTTCGCGTAGGACAAGGTTCGGTCCGCTACCCTTTGCTTTTCAGTCCGACCCGTGCTTTGGAACCAATCCACACCTCGGACACGTCAAGAACCCCTTCTCCCGGCTAAGTTCCGTCTCACAGTTCGAACAGTTGAATAGCGGTTCCTCGCTGTCAGGGCTGATTGCCCCGAGATGATCTAACTCCATCGTACACCCAGCAAAAAGCTATCATGTTATAAAAAGATACCGGGGGTACAGGCTGCAGCTCTACCGGATTCCGGGGTGTCGCTACGCGTACGGCTGTCTGGATGTGTTTGATTCAGCGATCCCGGAGAAGGGGTGCAACAGGGGCCCCATAGCTCGCAGTGTTCAGGCGAATGCTTCGGTTCGAATAGCTCGGCCCAGGAATCGGGAGTTCAATCCTGCATCGTGGCCACCCCTTCGGGCTGTGACGACGGCTGCTCTGACCGCGGCCAGATGAGCGAGACGATGATCGCCGCAGCGAAGCCGACGGGCGGGGCAACCAGACGGACGGTTACCATGTTCGTCAGCCCGAGCGTGACCCACGTAACCGTCACGATCGGTCCCGCGAGGAACGCGGCGATGAGTCCGTGCTTGGACAGGTTGTCCCCCCAAAAGAATAGCAGGGTGAACGCGGGGCCGAACGCGGAGAAGAGGCCAGTCGCCGAGTAGCTGACCAGCGTGTACACCAAGTTCTGTGAGAAGTATGCAATCGCAAGCCCGACCGACCCGACGACGAGCGTCCCGATACGGGAAATTCGGAGCTGGACCTTCTCGCTGAACTCCTTGCCCTCGTTGAGGACCTTGTTGTAGATGTCGTGAGCCGCCGCTGAGCTTGCAACGACCAGCTGTGAGTCCGCCGTCGACATCATCGCAGCGAGCGCGCCCGCAAGCAGTATCCCGCTAACCAAGTCGGGGGTATGCTTGGTGACCATGAACGAGAGAACCATCTCCCGGTTACCCTCCAGTGTGCTCGGTGCGCCGTGAAGAGTCCGCGCCAGAAGACCTAGTAGCACAGCGCCGATGGCGGTAAGGACACCCCATACGGTGGACACAACGATTGCGGTCCGGCGGTCGGACTCGCTGCGGACAGCCATCAGTCGCGCGTCGAGGTGGGGATAGCCGCCCAGTGTCGCGAAGAACCAACTGAGATTGGTCCCTACCAGCAGGAGCGCTGCGGACCCGGTCGCACCACCGAACCACGACGCACGTCCACCGCCGGAAGCTTCTAGAGAGCCCATGATCGAGAGGGAGGGGTCACTCAGAACCTGAACCAGGAGTATTCCTGGGAGAAAAATGAGGGTGAAAACCATTAGTAAGGCTTGCATCGCGTCAGTCCAGACAACTGCCAAGAAGCCGCCGGCGAACGAATAGAGAATGATCAGGATGGCGACGGTCAGCAATCCGATTGTCCTACTGACGCCGAAAACATCCTGGAATATCGTTCCGCCAGCCAGGAACTGCGATCCTACGTATCCCATAAAGAACACGAAGGTGACCAAGGCCGGCAGCGCTCTCATGATTAATGAATCTCCCGGGATTTTCTCGGCAAGGAGTCCAACGGGCGTGACCGCACCCGTTTCCTTTCGTCCTTCCATGAACGGCCGTGAGTACACCACCCACTGGAAAATCGCACCACCAGCTGCGCCGACGATCACCCAAACGGACGACAGTCCAGCGGCCCAGGCGAGACCCGGTAAGCCCAGCAGGAGCCACCCGGACATGTCAGAGCTCCGTTCCGAAAGGGCAAGCGCCCACCCTGGAAGCTTCTCCCCGCCAAGGAAGAAGTCGGACTCGTTTTCGACCTGTTTCGATCCCCAATACCCAATACCTGCAACCAGGATCAAGTAGCCGATTAGACCGAGGGCTACACTGTCAAGGCTTGCCATGTGTGTTAACCACGTCCACCGATTCTGAGCGGCCAATATTATAATTAACGGTAAATAATGTTCTTTCTTTGTATGTATTTATACATATTGGCTATCTGAGATATCCATACCACAATTCCAAACAGGCACTCGTGTTTTGTAACCAACACTACTTCAACGTTTGAGCGAACTGGCTGCCTGTCTCTAAAGCCAGTAGTAACGCATTTCACCACAACGATGAGGCGACCCACTATGGTTCGCACTCTTCCGCGAACTGAGAGCACAGCCGGCCATCGGAGAGATGGACCACAGGAACCCTTGTGTGGGTCGTTGAATGTGAATATCGGGGACGGAGTCGGTTACTCCACGCGAGTCCGGCTCTGTTCGCGCATGAACTGCTGCAGGTACCAGTACCCGCCGGCGAATTTCCCAGTTGTCCCGGAAAATTTCCAGCCACCGAACGGCTGTGCCTGCACTAAAGCCCCCGTGGTCGCGCTCTGGTTCCGGTTGACGTAGCACATTCCGGACTCTATCTCGTCGAACCAGTGGTCGATCTCCGTCTCGTCGGTGGAGAACAGGCCCGCACAGAGACCGTACTCGCTATCATTCGACTTTTCGATCCCCTCTTCGAGCCCGGAGACCGGGTGGATCGTCACAAACGGCAGGAAATGCTCCTCGCGGGCGAGTTCGTGCTCATGGGGGATATCAGTGACAACAGTCGGCTCCACAAACCGGCCCGCATCGAGATCGCCGTCCGTGACCACGTTCCCTCCGGTGTGAACGGTCCCGTCGTTCCGGGCCTGTTCCGTGATCTCCTGATAGTCCTCGAGCGCACCGTCATTGATCAGCGGTGAGACAAACGTGTCGCGATCCGTCGCCGGCCCGATAGTGAGTTCTTCCGCCTCCGTAACGAGTTTGTCCGTGAACTCATCGATGACGCTCTCGTAAACATAGACGCGGGAGGTGGCTGAACACTTCTGTCCGCTAAAGGAGAACGCGCCGTTTTTCACACCCTCGACTGCTTCGTCGATATCTGCCGTGTCGCTAACGATGACGGGGTTTTTACCGCCGAGTTCGGCGATGACCGGTCCTCGTTTACCGAGCTCCATGAAGCTCTCCTGAATATGTAGACCGACCCCACGGGAGCCGGTGAACGCGACACCGCTGACATCCTCGTGTTCCACGAGCGGCTGGCCGACATCGCTACCGCCACCCATGACGAGGTTCAGGACGCCATCCGGAAGGCCCGCCTCCTCAAGGATGTCCACGTACTTCCGTGCCACCAAGGGCGTGGTACTCGCCGGCTTGGCGACGACGGTGTTCCCAGTGATCAGCGCACCGGCACTCATCCCAACGAAAAGCGCCATCGGGAAATTAAAGGGTGAAATGACCGCGAACACTCCATACGGGCGCAAGAGGTTCGTCGTGTGTTGTCCGGGTGTCGGCTCGCCTGTGTCGAACTCGTACCCGTTCGCTCGTTCGAATTCGCTACTGTAGAAGTCGAGGAAGTCGATGGCTTCGTCGACATCTGCCATTGCCTCGGTGCGGTTCTTCCCGTTCTCCAGCGAGACGGTCGCCGCGAGTTCGTACTTCCGGTCACGCATGATGTCTGCGGCGTTCTGGAAGATCTCGACACGCGAATCGACATCGAAGGTCTCCCAGTCTGGAGCAGCCGCCTTCGCTGCACTCACAGCGGCCTCCACTTCCCGCTCGCTGCCCTCCGCGAACTCTCCGATCTCGAGGTTCTGGTTCCCCGGGCTCGTCACGGTGAAGGTATCACCTGTCTCGACCGCTTCACCATTAATCTGTAGCGGGTGTGACCCACCTAGGCTCTCCCGGACCGATTTGACGGCCTCCTCGTACGCCTGGTGGAAGGCCTCGACATTGTCTGCTTGTTGCTGTGTGAGGTACGTCAGCTCGTTATTAAATTCTCTGGGCTGCACGTTATATCGGTGTGTAGGAGGGGTATTATAGATTGGGGTTCCGTAGAATATGTCACTGGGCGTCGGCATCCTCGTTTCACCAGCGGATCTGACCTGCACCAGTGACGGGACACTTAACATCCTCCTTTGCAAGCGTAGAAATATGGACTCGTTCGAGGAAGTCTTCGACTGTTCGCGGGCGCTCGTCTTCGGAATCGGTGGTAGCGGCGATGTAGTCGGAACGCTACCGACAGTTCGGTTGCTGGAACAACACGGGATCGAAACGGTCATCGGCGGTTTGGCGTGGGAGCGGTCTATCGTCGACCCACAGCCTGGGCCGCGATCGATCGACGAACTCGACGAGGTCGACCGTGTGAGCGAGTCGCTGGCTCTCGGGTCAGGTGACACACGCACGCATGACGGAATAGCATTCGCGGAGACGGCCGTCGCGTCTTGTCTGGGCTGTGATGTCGCTTTCCTCGACGTGACGGACGGCGCGGAGGGGTTCGGTGAAGGCCTGGAGACCGCGTGCGACCGGCTGGACATCGATGTCGTGATCGGCGTTGACTCAGGCGGTGACGTCCTCGCGTCGGGGTCCGAGCCGGGAATAGTCAGCCCTCTTGCTGACGGGATCTCGCTGGCGGCTCTCGCCCAGCTCTCCTTGCCCACCTGTATTGGAATGTTCGGATATGGGAGCGATGGGGAGCTCACGCTTTCCGAGTTGCACCGGAACGTCGGCTCAGTCGCGGCCGACGGGGGGCTTCTAGGCGCGTGGGGGTTATCACCCATGGTGGGCGACGAACTTGAGCGGATCGTCGAGGAGATCCCCACGGATGCGAGCCGCCTCCCACTCCGCGTCAGCCGCGGCGATGTCGGAACGCACTCGATCCGGGACGGGAAGCGAACTGTCGAACTCACGCCAGCCAGTACGGTGACGTTCTACCTGGAGACCGCCACGGTTGCTAATCACTCAGACATGGCGTCCATCGTCTCCGGAACCTGCAGTCTCGAGGACGCCGATAGACGCCTCCGTTCGGAGGGGTTCGATACAGAGCTCTCATATGAGCGGTCTCGGGATGACGACGGCTGATCCCAAAGTTGCCCGCCGCCGTTCAGCATCGTGCCGCGTGGCCGACTGCACCCTCAAGGGAATTCTTATGAGGATCGAATTAGACATCACTGTCGTATGCTCGACCAGCTAGGAGCTGACCGAATGGCGAACGTACCGTTCTCAGGCATTAGGGAAATCTTCGAAGAGTGCGACCGCCTCGAGGATCAGGGGACGGATATCGTCCACCTCGAGATCGGGCGACCCGACTTCGATACGCCATCCCCGATCAAACAGGGCGCGATCGACGCGTTGGACCGTGGGGACGTCCACTACACCTCGAACTACGGGATCCAGCCGCTTCGGGAAGAGCTGGCCACGAAGCTCGAGGAGGAAAACGACATTCGATACGATCCGGACGACGAGATCGTGGTCACATGTGGTGCGACCGAAGCGGTGTTCGTTACCCTGCTGGGGATCGTCGAAGCAGGCGACGAGGTACTCGTTCCGGACCCCAGCTGGACCTATTCCGCCGGAATCCAGCTGGCCGGTGCCGAACCGGTAACGTATGAACTCGACCCACAAACTGGATTCCAGCCGGATATCGACTCGCTCCGGGAGGCCGTGTCGCCGGAGACGAAGCTGCTGATCGTGAACAGTCCGAACAACCCAACAGGCGGCGTTCTGGACGAAGCCCACGCGACAGAGATCCGTGACTTCGCTGTCGACAACAACCTCCTCGTGCTCTCCGACGAGATCTATGAGAAAATTCTCTACGACGACAAAACACATCAGAGCCTCGCCGCGTTGAACGCAATGCGGGACCGAACAGTGACGATAAACGGGTTCTCGAAGGCCTACTCGATGACTGGGTGGCGGCTCGGATACCTCGCAGCCCCGGCGGAACTCGTCGATCCGATCATCCGCGCGCGCCAGTACACGTCGACATGCGCGTCGTCGATCTCGCAACATGCCGGCGTTCGGGCTGTCGGAAGCGGGCTCCACGAGCCAATGGTCGAGGCGTTTGAGCGCCGGCGGAACCGCGTCTCCGAGCGCATCGAACGGATACCCGGGATGACCTGCCCGAACCCGACCGGCGCGTTTTACGCGTTTCCGACGCTCCCGGAGGGGTACACCGACGACCGGGAGTTCGTGTTCTCCCTGCTCCGTGAGAGCGGCGTTGCGCTTGTCCCCGGGAGCGTCTTCGGCGACGCCGGCAAGGGCCGCCTGCGGATCGCGTACTCGAATTCGGTCGAGCGGATCGACGAAGCGTTCGATCGGCTCGAACACTGGCTGTGATTCGGACTCCGAGTACCTCGTCCCCACACAGGGGGATGCGGAGCCCGAACGGGCTGCAATAGCTGCCTCGGCCAATTTCTTCGAAGTGCTGCAGTATCATACTGATCTTTCCGCGTCGCGACTATGCCTATCAATGACGTTAATACTATGTGTCTTGCCGACAGTGCTTCAGGTGCAATGGGACTACAGCTAGCGGACAACGTCGCTCTAGTTACGGCTTCAAGTAGCGGGCTCGGCAAGGCGTCGGCAGAAGTTTTCGCCAAGGAAGACGCGAACGTCGTCATCAACGGACGGGACAGCGCCCGGCTGGAGGATACCGCCGCTGAACTGGACGAGCTCGGCGACGGGCGGGTCATCGGCGTTCCCGGCGACCTGACCGACCCCGACGACATCGAGACGCTCGTTGACCGGACGATCGAGGAGTTCGGGCAACTGGACCACTTAGTGACGAACGCCGGCGGCCCTCCGAGTGGTCCGTTTCTCGAAACCTCGGAGGAGGATTGGTACGAGGCGTTTGACCTTCTCGTCATGAGTGTCGTTCGACTTGTCAACGAAGCGGTCGAGCCGCTTCGGGAGAGCGACTACGGGACCATCGTCAACATTACCTCCAGGAGTGTGAAGGAGGCCATCGATTCACTCGTACTGTCTAACTCCGTTCGAATGGGCGTCATCGGCCTCGAAAAGACTCTGTCCAAGGAACTCGCACCGGACGTACGTGCCAATGCGGTCCTCCCGGCCCCCCATGAGACGGCACGCATCCGGAATCTCGTTGAACAGGGCGTCGAACGTGGCGAATACGATTCGGTGGAGTCCGGGCTAGAAGCACGCGGTGCGGACAACCCGATGGAGCGGATCGGCCAACCGCAGGAGCTCGGAGAGGTCGTGGCTTTCCTCTCTTCACCGCGCTCCAGCTACGTGAACGGGACGTCGATCCCGGTGGATGGTGGCGACGGGAGTTCAAACCTCTAACTCTGCCGTAATCTCGATCCCGAATCACCGTTTTACTACATCGTCGATTCACTCCTCCGGCGGCACGGCTGTCAACCGTGTGCCCGCCATCGGTAGCTCGAAGCCATCGCGCTCGATGTAGTCATGTCACGGCCGCGAGGAAGTAAAACAAGGCCTTCCCGACTTTGCTGATGGTCCAGAAGGTCTCCCGACTGACCGTACCCTGTGCTTGGGCTACATCCACCATGCTTGATAATCTTTGAATGCGTTTAGTAAAGCCCTCGTCTTAAAAGGGAGGGAGGGGTAGGATTAATTGTCCAAGGGTACACCGGCTCCCGAACCCAGAATGATTACTACAGGCATCGGATTCGAAGAAACAATCTTACTGAAGAGTCTTGTTTTGGAGTGTGTCGGCTGAGTGTAGCTGATGTGTTCAGCTTCTATGCACAGTGTTATTCCCGTATCTAGTATGAGCATCAAGTCTATCTCCGGGAGGTTAGTATGTGTCGTATATTGCCACCTTTATATGATATGGGTACAGCTACATAGCAGACCACATGGCAGTAGGAATGGAGGATTCGAACGTAATCAACTGGACTGACGAATCGATCGCTCAAACGGAAGTCTGAACAACACAATACTTTACGCCGATACGATTGTAATATCGATGCTGTATAGATGTATAGAGTGGATTGCCAAACGCTGGGTGGAGCTACTAAATTACAGTGGTATGTCTGTAATAGATCCCCTCTATTGTAATCCCGTTTCTGCTGGTGCGGTGAGAGTGCTGAAAATATTACATTGGTACGGATGTAAGGCAGAAATCAGCAAGGATAGCGTCTAGTCCTCACTTGCTAACTCCGATGTGATGTTCGATCGGTTCGCCTCGATCGATCTTTCTATTTCATCGATCATGTCTTGGAGAGCGTCGACTAACTCGTTTTTTAGCCGATTTTCAGGGATCCGGTATATCGGCCCGCCAAGCGTGACTGCACCCAGAATGGATCCATCAATTCCGTCTACGGTTGCACCGATACCATGGTATCCGTCAAAACACTCGTTATTGTTGTACGCATAACCGCGTTTCGAGATATTCTCCAATTCCTCAAACAATTCATCCCTATCCGTAATGGTATTCTCTGTTTGCTGTGGAAGGCCGTGCTCGTCGAGTATTTCGTGTACACGTTCGTCGGGGAGATCCGCAAGGATAGCTTTCCCTGCTGCTGTGTTATGGGCATGTAGCCGTACGCGATTGTGATTGATGTTTTCGGAATGATAGAGGACATTGATTCTACCAGTTTCTTCGACGAGAAACTCCGTCTCGGCCTCAAACTCGTCTTCTAAGTTCTTTATTTCACTCTTTAAAATCTGATAGCTAGGTTTCCGGGTTTCGGCTGCGACGCTGAACTCCTTGAACCGGATCCCTACCCAGTACCGTCCGTTTTCACGGATGACAAGGCCTGAATCCGCAAGAGTATTTAAATGTGTATATAATGTGCTTCTTGAGATATCGAATTCGGAAAGCAAATCGGAGATTGTCGCACCATTTCCTCGTCTGATGGCGTCAAGAATACGGATAGCTTGCTCTGTTGTTCTATGCACATTCCCTTTGTCGTCTATGCCCATGATATCGATTACCATGTTCCTATGTGTTAAAAGTATTTCTATGCCGAACACTATTGATGTAGGGCGGTCTAAGGGCCGTGTTTAGTTAGCCGTGAAACGGGAGGTATGCTAGATTTGTAGCTGGTTCATTGCGGATATTACACGTTTCAGCGGTAGTACGGATTGGACTAATTTGGATTTCGTAGAGCGGGAACGGACACCGCGTCGGCTGATGGTGCTTGGTATTTGACTCAATCTTGTCGGATTATCGCTTTCGAATAACGTTCGGGGATTCGTGAAGTTCGGTGTCGAGCGATCGCGGAGGGCTGTTTACGATTGAATACAGAAAGCCGATCTACAGCTAGCAACTGACGTAACTCCGAATCATGTTGCGCTCGACGAAACCGTGATTCGAATCGACGAACAAAATCCACCATATACGACTGCTTCTGACGACTACGGCAGTATTAACTGCCCCTTCTGCAAGATCTAACCGAGAAACACGACGTCGAAGACGCTGTGTTTCTCGTTGATGGCACACAACATCTCCAGATGGCACTCCGCCGACATGGCCTCCGATTTCGACATGAAAAGCAGGGAAATCGGAACGTTATCGAACCCATCTTTTAAGTGATAAAACGACGCACCTTCTCGTTCTCAAACTGTTTCAGTCACGCCAGACCATCGAGAAGACAGTGTTCCGCTGATCAATTACGACGACGCCACTGATCCACAGTTTCTGCGCCTGCGTTACTGAAGCAGTTCGAGAATGAAGAGGTTCGTCGTTTTACTTCTCAAAAGATACGTTCAACACTGTTCCGGTTTCCATGGCATTCGTATCTGAAATCGAGACCATGCCGCTGACAGGCGTAGTTCAATGACTTGTCTCCATCGACGGGAAAACACCGCATCATCGACGTCGTGTTTCTCGCGTAATTCCGTGAAGAACGCACTAGCGATAACCTTTGTTCTGGTCGGTTCAAGCTTTGTGTGTAGCAGTTCGTTCGATTCTGGATCGACTGCAGCGTACAGCCAATACTATTCATCGTCAAGTCGGATCACCGTTTCGTCGACCGCGACGTAATCCGGACTTCGACCAGAATCGGGCTGTAGATCTGCTTTGTGGACCCAGTTGTGCACGGTAGAGCGAGCACGCTCAACACCAAATCTATCGAGAGGTCGAACAGTATTCGAGAGCGAAAGACAAGAAAGACGGTGCTGAATACTGAGCTGTATCAACAGTCGCGGTGTTGCTTCTCACTCCACAAAATCCAAGTCAAACTGGCCGATACGAGGGATGAGAAGTGCGTTTTCGGGTATGAATTACTTTGAAAACGTGACGCTTCAGTCCTTCAATCTTATCTGAATACCGCCAGCATGTCAGGGCCAAGTCCCTTTATAAATTGAGCTACCTTATTATTTTAAGCAGTTGTGTATGATTATAATGTATTTATATTACCTATCTGATTAAATGGTTGATGGTATCGTATAATTTCTATATATTGGTGGATGGAATACCAGCGTTCAGTTCGCAATTCTACCGAACGGCTGGGTCAACTATTTCGGTCCGGATAGGGCGTCTTCCAGACGCTGTCGAATCTGAACGTGAACTACCTGATTCCCAAGCGGACGATGCAGACAGAGGCGACCGTCCTCGAACGCATGGAAGCACACGATGAAGATGTAGCGGTAGAGACTACCTGGGTAGACGTTGAGCATGGGAGACTGTCGATCGTCTCTGACACGCCCTCAATTCACGCCAGTTCTGGGGCTTAGTGTACCAACCTCCGAAGTAGCGAGCTTCCATTCGATGGAGGATCATATCTCACTATATGATTTATTACGGAGTGCGGCGGGAGACGAGGGTCACTCCTATCCCGAACCGGGGTGGCCTCGGCTATCGGGTCCACGACACGCGGTCAGTCGCCCCGATTCACTGTCCGGCGACAACGCTCGCCCTCGTTCCGTCGCACTCGCCGCCGACCCATCGGGACCGGACCGAGTCGGACCAGCAACGAATCAAGCCACTGACTCCGAGCGATGCGACCGATCTCGAGGGTCGAATGCTTGGTTCGACTGTGCGCCAGGTAGAGTCCGCTGCCCGGCGGCTCGCCGGCAGGCGGACTGGGTACACAATGATGCTGTGTTGTCGACGACCTCCCTCGGTTGCTCGTCGTCGACGATCCTTCCCGCCGTGTACTGAGACGGTCTGCGGTACCGATCTCCCGTGCACCCACAGACGGGTCGTGGGTGCGCCGGCACTGACTGATAGCGGTCCGTCCGATTCAGTTCCGGGGCCGTGGCGTGGCAGTCATCTTCCTTTTCCGCCACACCCCCCGGAGGAACCGCCCGACTGTAGCCTCAGTTTGGACTCACCGATTGACGGTTCCGCGGGGCGCGCCGATCACCGGCGGGCCGTGATCTCTTCGCCGCAGAGCGGATCAGGTTCGGGTTCGACTCGACGACGGCGGGTCGGGGTGTCCGACGCCGGGAGCCGTCTCGCGACACTGGCAGCGACTCGAGTCGAATCGGACGATCCCCAGAACCCGGTCCGGCGTCTCACGGTACGGCCCGCGTGTCGAAGTTCCGGCTCGGTTTTGATAGCGCTCGGCTGTCGTCCCGCTTCGCTATCCGGCCGAACGGTGACCGCACCGTCGTACCGGGTGAAATGGACCTGTCCGGGGTTGATAAATCATATTCCGCGATATCGAATCCGAGGCACCGTTTCGGGGCTATCGGAACCACCCCGGCGTCGTTTAACAGCACTGAGACCGAACCGGTCCGGTGTGATCGTCGACGGCCCGTCCTGCGCGCGGACTTCATGCCAAGCGAGGGGGTCCACCGCCACGACGAGGTGTCGTCGCTCGAGGCCGCGTGAGCGTTCACCGCGGAGACGCTGGAGTTCGACATCTCGATGGCGTTCGGATCGGGGGCGTGCTTTGTCGCGGCGAGCAGCCCTCACCAGCACGCCGGAGAACACGTGGAATCGGCGGTCAACGCCGAACAGCGGACTGGGCCTCGAGCGGGTCGAACTCCTCGTGCCGGACGCGGGTGCCGTCGCTACGGTTCGGACGCGGCTGGTCGGCGACGGCGTATCGGTCACTGCGGTCGACGACGGTCTCGAGGTCACCGACCCGGAGGGATCGCGATTCGACTGCGGGCGGTTGACTGACCGCTGCGCTTCCGTTCGACTCGAGCGGGCGTGTATGACGGGTACTGGGTCGATCGACGAGCTGATAGAGCGAGCAATAGGTCGTCGGTCACGACCGTTATCGCGACGTGAGTGTTCGTTTCGATCGCATTCGGCGCTAGGTTTACACCGCCTGATCGCCTTTCGAATCGTACTATGGCCGCCGCCGATCCTTCGTCAGACCGATCGTGCTCTCGGAGCCGGTGTCAGGAGGCCGTCGACTGCGAGACCGTCCTCGAGTGGCCCCGCAGGCGACGGACACTCACGTCTATTCGTCGTCGCGGAAAACGGTGGGGAGACGTGGCTGCGTTCAGTACGCGGTCGAGGGAACGAGCGTGGGCCAGTCGGTCACGATCGCGCCCGCCGGGTGATCGATCGGCCCCACGGCCGCGTGGCGTCCGCCGGTATCGGAATCGCGCTCCGTCAGACAGCATCGAGCGCTACGACGGCACGAGTTTCTACGACTCCGCTCCCAGCGACGGGGCGACGGTCGCGGTTGAACCGCCCGCGGTCCCGGAGGCGACGACGCCGTTCGGAGCGACCGTCCCGACCGACGTGGATTACCAGACCCATGAGTGATTCGGACAGCTTTCGGGCAGAGCCGGCACAAATTCTGCTGGTCGAGGACAACCCCGGCGACGTTCGCCTGACCAAGGAAGCGTTCAAGCAGGGCCGGATCGAGAACGACCTGCACGTCGTCTCCGACGGGACCGAGGCGTTGGACTTCCTCGGACGACAGGGGCCGTACACCGACGCACCGCGCCCGGATCTCGTCCTCCTGGACCTCAATCTGCCCGGGAAAGACGGCGCAGAGGTCCTGGAAGAACTCAAGGCGGACCCGGTGCTGCGATCGATTCCGGTAATCGTCTTGACGAGTTCGCGCGCGGAAGAAGACGTCGTCAAATCCTACGAACTCCACGCGAACGCCTATCTCACGAAGCCCGTCGATCCAGACGAGTTCATCGAGACGGTCCGAGCCTTCGAGAAGTTCTGGTTTTCGGTCGTTCGGCTTCCGCCGGAGGGTGATTCGGAATGAGCGAGACGAACGCCCGGACCGAGACGGAACGGGACGGGGAGCCCGCCGACACGCTTCGTGTCCTTCTCATCGAGGACAATCCGGGCGACGCTCGGCTGATCGAGGAGATGCTCCGGGATACCGAAGAACTCGCCCAGCGAGTCAGTCCCATCGAATCGACCGGGCAGACGCCGGACCTGTCGCGGGAAACGCGTCTCGAGGACGGCCTCGAGATAGTCGACGCCGAGCCGACGGACATCGTGTTGCTCGATCTGAACCTGCCCGACAGCGAGGGGCTGGCGACCCTCGAACGGGTGCACGAGGAGACGGAGGAGACGCCGATCGTCGTCCTGACGGGCGTCCGCGACCAGCAGGTCGGCGTCGAGGCGATCCAACGCGGCGCGCAGGACTTCCTCGTCAAAGACGAGGTGACGAGCGAACTGCTGGTGCGGACGATCCACCACGCGATCGAACGCGCCCGTCAAGAGCGAGAGCGCCGCCAACAGCGCGAACATCTCGAGGCGCTCAACCGGCTCAACCGGATCGGACACGACATCACCCACGCGGTGATCACGACCGAGACGCGGGCGGAACTCGAACAGGAGGTGTGCGATCGGCTCGCCGAGTCCGACGCCTATCGGTTCGCCTGGATCGGGGGCGTCAATCCCGGGAGCGACCGCGTCGTCCCGAAGGCGGCGGCCGGCGTCGAGGACGGATACCTCGATGAAATAGATGTCTCCGTCGCCGAGGACGACGAGAGCGGACGCGGGCCGGCCGGAACGGCCATTCGGACCGAGCGGGTACAGGTTATGAACGACGCCCGGACGGACCCCGAGTTCGGACCGTGGCGAGAGCAGGCGCGTGCCCGTAACTTCCGGTCGGCGGCGGCGGTCCCGCTCATCCACGAAGACCTCGTCTACGGCGTGTTGAACGTGTACGCGTCGTCACCGCGGGCGTTCGAGGGGCTGGAGACCGGGGTGTTCGCCCGGATCGGCGACATCATCGCCCACGCGATCACGGCGATCGAACGCAGGGACGCACTGGTCAGCGACGCCGTGGTCGAACTCGAGTTCCGCGTCGAGGCGATGGCCGAACCGCTGGTCGAACTCTCGGCGACCGAGTCGTGTACGATCACGTTCGAGCAGTTGGTCAGCGGCGACGAGGCGCTGCTGGCCTACGGCTCGGCACACGGCATCTCCCAGGAGGCGTTCAGCGACGCCATCGACGACACTGACGGGATCGGCGACGTGCGGTTCCTCTCAGTCAGGCGCGACGACCTCGAGTTCGAACTGGTCGCGCCCGCGGCCGTCTCGCTGTTCGAGACGATCGCGACCCACGGCGGTCGCGTCGCCTCGGCGACGATCGCCGACGGGGAGTTTCGCTTCGTCGTCGAACTCCCGCGGGGTCGGGACACCCGTCAGATCATCGAACTCATCAGAAACCAGCGCGACGACATCACCTACCTCGCCCAGCGGACCACCGAACGCAGCGAGCGCATCGACTCCGGCTCGGCGTCGGTCCTCGAGGAGGAGCTGACCGAGAAACAGCGAGCGGCACTCGAGACGGCCTACTTCGCGGGCTACTTCGACTGGCCGCGGGGCAGCACCGGTGAGGAGATCGCCGAACGGCTCGGGATCGCGCCGGCGACGTTCAACCAGCACCTCCGGACGGCAGAACGGAAGTTCTTCAATTCCGTCTTCGGTGAGTAGCGGGGTCCCGTTTCAGAGCCCGACGCCGTCCGCCAGGAGTTCGTGCGAGCGCAACACGTCATCGTGGTCGGCGATGATATTCTGTACGATCACGTCCTCGACCCCGACACGGTCGGTCAGTTGCTCGAGCAGATCGGCCACGGTTTCCGGGCTTCCCGAGATCGAACGCGGCCAGTCGCCGTCGGGAAGCGGGTTCGGCGTCGGCTCCGGGACGCCGCCGAGTTCGTCGATCGCGGCCTCGACTGACGGGGGTGAGCCGACGACGCCGCGTCGCAGCCGCTTGTACGACGCTTCGGCGGTCGCACGCAGTCTGGCCGCTTCGTCGTCGGTGTCCGCACAGGCGACGTTCATCGCCAGCATCCCCTCGGGTTCGTCCGGCCCCGCTCCGAGCGGGGAGGGGTCGAACCGATCCCGGTAGGTTTCGAACGCACGTTCGGCGAGGGTCGGCCGGATGAACCCGGCGAAACAGTAGCGGAGACCGAGCTTCCCGGCGATTTCGGCGCTCGCGGGGCTCGATCCCAGGACCCACGGTTCGGGGACGCTGTCGGCCGAGCGAGGGAGGGTCAAGTCGCCGTACGCGTGTTCGTCCGGGAACCCGTCGTGGAGGTGGGTGACGGTCGATTCGATTTTTTCGGCGTGGTCCGCGTCGGGGTCCCCGCTCTGGCGGTCGGTTCCCAGCGCCCGGTCAGCGGCCGGGATGCCGGTCGCCCGGCCGAGTCCGAGGTCGATGCGGCCCGGAGCCAGCGCATCGAGGGACGCGAACGTTTCGGCCACCTTGAACGGCTGGTAGTGGTTGAGCAGAACCGTGCCGGAACCGACACGGATCTCGTCGGTTTCGGCTGCGAGACGCGCGATCAGGACTTCCGGGGTCGTACTCGCGATCGAGTCAGCCATGCCGTGGTGTTCGGCCATCCAGAACCGCGAGTAGCCGAGGTCCGCGGCCAGTTGCGCGAGTTCGATGGTGTTCTCGTAGGCATCAGTCGCGGTCCCATCTTCCGGGACGGGCGCGAGGTCCACGATCGAGAGATCCATACCGATCACTCCGAACCGAACGCCGAATAGCCGTTCGATCTCCCGCGCGAGGTGGGGTCCGGTGGCGAACCGATTTTAGGTCGCACGAAAAAATATTATTGAATTGAAAAGTTATATGTGTCCGAGACTCCACGGACTAGCTGTGATGAATACGCAGAAGACCGTCCAACAGGAAGCCGGCACCGTCGAGGAGAACGCGCTTAGACTCGAGCCCGAGAAGGCAGAGCAGATCGTCGAGGCGCTGAACCGCGACCTCGCGGACGCGTACGTCCTTTACCACCAGCTCCACAAGCACCACTGGAACGTCGAAGGCGCGGAGTTCCTCGACGTTCACGTCTTCCTGCAGGAGGTCTACGAGGATGTCGAGGTGGCGGCCGACGACCTCGCCGAACGCCTCCAGGCGCTCGGCGGCGTTCCGCACGCGAGCATGACGACCCTGGCGGAGCACGCCACCGTCGAGCCCGAGGACGAGGACGTTTACGACATCCGGACGTCGCTCGCGAACGACCTCGAGATGATGGGCGATATCATCGAGAGCTACCGCGAACACATCGAGCTCACGGCGGGACTGGGTGACCACGCCACCGCACAGATGCTCCGCGAGCAACTCGAGACCATCGAGGAACACACCCACCATATCGAGCACTACCTCGAAGACGATACGCTCGTCCTCGAGTCGGCGACGAACTAACGGTCGCGGTCTCTCTACTGCAGTTTTCGACGGCGGTGCTCAGACGGAGACGTCGATGTCGTCGTCCTCGAGCAGCGTTTCGGCGACCCGTTCGGTGACGAGCGAGCTAACGCTTCCCGCGAGTGCCATCGCCTCCCGGTCGGGCTCCGCGAGGTCGAGCACGTCGCGGAAGAACGCCGAGAGGACGACGTAGGTTTCGTACAAGTCGGCGGCCGTCTCCCGCCCCTGCGCGGTGAGCGTCGCCCCCTCGTACGGCTCGTAGGTGAGATACCCCCGCGTCTCGAGTCGCTGGAGCGTTTCCGTCGCGACCGCCGGCGACCGATCGAGTTCGTCCGCGACGTGTCCCGGTGCGACCGGTTCCCCACCGTCTCGAGCGGCGAGATAACAGACGAGCAAGTACTGAGACGCGTCCGTCATGCGCGCCGAGTGGGGTGATCGCGGCCGGATCGCTGGCGGTCCTCGTGAGACGCGTCGAGACGGGAGACGAGCGACGAAGCGGTGGGCGACCACGTCGGCCTGGGATCCCCTGGCAGATCGTCGTCCATGGTTTTAGGCTTGCCTAAAACAATAAAGTAGTTGCGGCTAGTCGGTTCCGCGACGGTCTCACAGCCGTCGGAACCGTTGTCGGTCTGGAGAGGTAACCGTACGCGGGCTGTCCAATCGGCGTGGCACTCGAAGCAGCCGTTACCGCGGAGTCATGAGTCGGCGGCGAGGCGGCGTCGGCCGACAGTCACACCGAGACAGTCGCCGACCGCGCCGCCGGACGGTTCACAATGGCCTTCTTCGGCGGTATTACGAGTCGTCGGCGACCACGCTGCCGATCCCGTCAATCGGCCGGTCCGGCGTGAACTCGTCGATTTCGTCGGGGAGTCCGAGCTGGTACTGGGTGCCGTTCTCCCGGACCGACGTCCGACCGCGGTGAACCGAGACATCGCCGTTCAGGTGCAGTTGGACGGCCTCGAGCAACGCGCTGGCCTCGAGGGGCTGGCCGCGGCGTTTCATCTCCGCGACATCGGCGTCGTCGGGGACGTCGAACGCGCGCTGGGTGATGATCGGTCCCTGATCGAGGTCGGTCGTGACGTAGTGGGCCGTGACACCCGCGACTCGAACGCCCTCCTCGACGGCCTGTCGATAGGCCTCCGCACCGGGGAACGCCGGGAGCAGGGAGGGATGAACGTTGATGATACGGTCCTCGTAGCGGAAGACGACGTTGGGGCTGAGGATGCGCATGTATCGCGCGAGGACGATCAGATCGACGTCGTACTCCCCGAGGAGTTCGAGCAGTTCGTCCTCGTTTTGCTGTCCGCCCTCGTCGCCGATGTCGTGGAAGGGAACGTCGTAGTGTTCGGCCAGCGGTTGCAGGTCGTCGTGGTTGCCGATGACGACGCCGATGTCCGCGCCGAGTTCGTCGTTGGCCCAGGCCTCGAACAGGGCCTCGAGACAGTGGCTCTCCTTAGTGACGAGGACGGCGATCTGCTGGGTCTCGCGGTCGGCGGGGAAACGGACCTGGACGTCGAGTCCGAGGTCGTCGCCGAGGTCGCGGAGGTCCTCCCGAAGCGTGGCCTCGGTACAGACCATTTCGGAGGTGTCGACGGCGAGATACATCCGGAAAACGCCGTCGCGGACCGCCTGATCGAGGTCCTCGATGTTGACTCCGCGCTCGAACAGGAGGCTAGTCACGTTCGCGACTAATCCGGTGTCGTCGTCCCCGATGACCGTAATTTCGGTTACGTCGGTCGTCAACGCTGCCACCTCCGCTCGAGCGAATTGCGATTCATCACGACGGACTGCAGTCTACGGGCGGCTAAAAGTCCTACTTTCCGGAGAGACGCGTGCGAATCCCCCGCATTCGGTTCGGCCTCCGCCATGGTTGTCGGAGCGGGTATACGTCGGTTGCAATGAAGGTAGTGGTCGGTTCAGGTCGGACGACCGTCCGTTCGGACTGCCCGAGTCGGACCCGACCGCCGCGTGGCCACCAGTATCCACGAACGTGTATTACGGAGTCAAGGCGAAAGCGTTTTTGAGCACGGTTACGGGGTAACAGGTAATGACCGCCTATACCGCGACGGTGACCGTTCGACTCAAACAGGGCGTGCTAGACCCCGAGGCCGAGACCACGAAGCAAGCCCTCGAGCGATTGGGCTTCGAACTCGAGGGGCTGCGGTCGGCCGACCGCTTCGAGGTCGACCTCGACGCCGACAGTGTGGCCGCTGCGCGCGAGCGCGCCGACGAGATGGCAGAACGGCTGCTGGCAAATCCGACCATCCACGACTACGATGTGGAGGTCGCCGAACGGTAGATGACCGTTGCAATCATTCGGTTCGGCGGTTCGAACTGCGATCGCGACGCCGAGCGCGCGCTGGCACACCTCGAGATCGACGCCGAGATCGTCTGGCACGAGGACGGTCTGCCCGAGGACGTGACCGGCGTCGTCCTCCCCGGCGGCTTCTCCTACGGGGACTACCTCCGTGCGGGCGCGATGGCGGCCCGCTCGCCGATCATGGCCGAGGTTCGAACGGCTGCGGCCAACGGCGTTCCCGTCCTCGGCGTCTGTAACGGGGCTCAGGTCGGCTGTGAGTCCGGGCTCACGGAGGGCGCGTTCACGACCAACGAGAGCGCGCGCTTCCAGTGTGAACACGTCTCCCTGCGCGTCGAGCGCGCGGACACGCCTTGGACCGCCGCCTACGAGGAGGGCGAGGTCATCGAGATTCCGATCGCGCACGGCGAGGGCCGCTACGAGATCGACGACGACCGATTGGCCGAACTGGAAGCCGCGGGGCGCATCCTCTTTCGATACTGCGACGAGAACGGCGACTCGACCCCCGAGGCGAACCCGAACGGGTCCAAGCACGCCGTCGCCGGTATCCTCGGCGACCGCGATTCCGTCGCGGTGTTGATGCCCCACCCCGAGCGCGCGACGCTGCCCGATGTCGGCCCGACCGACGGGCAGGGCATCCTGCGCGGCCTTGAACAGTAATTCGGTTGCGTCAGGGCTCAGAAACGATTCTTCTCCGAATTCGTGAACGATAACAACGGCGACTCAGTTCGTGAACTGAGTGGAACAGTCATATGGGATGGGTTCGTTGAAGCCGATCGGAATACAGGGGAATGGGCACGACAACCGGACCACACACTCGAGTCGTCGTCGTCGGCGAAGACGCCGCGGACGTGGCACGCGCTCTCGAAGAGCGCGACGTGTCGACCGAGTCGGTTCGGACGGCCGATGCGTGCCTCGAGCGACTCCCGAACGTCGACGGCGTCGTGATCGCAGCGAGAGCACGGTCGGACGCCGACCTCGTCGATTGCTGTCGGGTGATTCGAGACAGCCGCTCCGCGGTCCCGATCGTCGTCTTTCCCCACGACGGAAGCGAACGGCTCGCGGGTGCAGTCGTCGCGGCGGGAGCGGACGGCTACGTCCCCCGTTCGCAGGGGGTCGAGACGCTCGTCGATCGGCTGGACGCGCTCCTCGAGGCATCGACACCCGACGCCCGCTCGACGCCCGCGGACGCCCCGACGATCAACGCGGCATCGGCGGCGGACGCCGACTCGGCCCGACTCGAGTCGCTCATCGAACAGTCGCCGCTCGCGGTCATTGAGTGGACCCTCGAGTACGAAGTCCGCAACTGGAATCCGGCCGCGGCCGATCTGTTCGGATACACGGCCGCGGAGGCGATCGGCGAATCCGCTGTCGACCTGATCGTCCCGGACTCCGACCGCGACACCGTCCGAGAGTTGCGAGAGCGGATCGCCGACAACGAACCCGATAGCGGGTCGTTCTGCCGGATCGACTCGAACGTCCGCAAGGACGGGACGGCGATCACCTGCGAGTGGTTGAACACGCCGCTGGTCGACGACGAGGGAGAGATCGGCAGCGTTCTGTCGTTCGTCCGGGACGTGACCGCCGAGCGCAAGCGCACGAACGCACTCGAGGCACTCCAGGAAACGACCCGAGAGCTACTGCGGGCCGAGTCGACCGACGAAATCGCCGACATCGTGATGACGGCGGCGGAAGACGTGATCGATCGACCGCTCGGCGCGATCAGGTTCTACGACGACGACAGCGAGACCCTCGAACTCGCCGGTGTGACGCCACTACTCGACGCCAACACTGACGAGATCCCGCCGATCGAGCCGGACGGCTCGATCCTCTGGGACGCCTACACCGACAGCGAACCGACCGTCATCGAGAACGTCTCGACCGACCGGATTCCGTACGAGATCGAGACCGACGTGGGAAACTCGCTTCTCCAGCCACTCGGCGATCACGGCATGTTGTCGGTCGCGTCGGTTGGGTCGAACGAACTCAGCGATGCCGAGTTCCACCTGATCCACGTTCTCGCGACGACCGCCGAGGCCGCGCTCGATCGAGCGGCACACGATCGCGAACTCGAGCGGACGAAGACGGTCGTCGAGACGGTCGGGGACTGTGTCTACCAACTCGATCGCGACGGCCGGTTCGTCGAGGTCAACGACGGGATGAAGGATAGGACCGGATACGACCGAGACGAACTCCTCGGCGAACACGTCTCGCGGATACTCTCCGACGAGAGCGCCGAACGCGGACGGCGACGCGTCCGGGAACTGACGGCCGACGACGAGCAGCGTACCGCGACGTGTGAAGTCACGCTGACCGGGGCCGACGGCGAACGGATTCCCGCCGAAGTCAGTATGGCGCTGTTGCGGTCCGACGGCGATATCGAGGGCACCGTCGGCATCGCCCGCGACATCAGTGATCGCAAGCGAATGGAGCGGGAACTGGTCGACCGGAAGGCGAAAATCGAGGGCCTCCACACCGTTGCGTCTCGGCTCGAAGACTGTGAGAGCCGGGAAGCGATCTACGACGTGGCCGTCGAGGCGGCCGAAGATATCCTCGGCTTCGATCGCTGTTTCGTCGACAGGATCTGTGGGGGAGCCATCGTGACGGAAGCCGCGTCCTCCGGTCTCGAGATCGATCGCGGGGAGCAACGCCCGTTCGACGAGGGCATCGCCGGACGGACGTATCGGTCGCGACGACCTTCCCGTGTCGACGAGATCGATTCGGACGATGGGATCACGTCCCGTATCGACAACTGCCGGTCGGTGCTGAGCGTTTCGATCGGTAATCACGGCGTGTTTCAGGCCGTTTCGTCCGAGCCCGACGCGTTTACCGCGGCCGACGAGGAACTGACGGAACTGTTGTTATCACACGTCACCGATGCGCTCGACCGGATCGCGTTCGAGGAACGACTGCGGGCCGAACGCGACCGGTTCGCGGCGTTGTTCGAAAACGTTCCCGACGCCGTCGTCAGCGTCAGCCGACTCGAGGACGGCCCGATCGTCGAGGACGTCAACCCAGCGTTCGAACGAATTTTCGGCTACGACGAGGCGGACCTCGTCGGAACGGCCCTCGACGAGATCATCGTGCCGCCCGATCGACGGGCCGAATCCGATACCCTCAATCGCCGGGGCAACCGCGGTGAGATCGGCGAGGCAGAGGTCAAACGCCGAACTGCGGACGGCCTGCGCGATTTCCGACTGCGGGTCGTCCCGATGGAGATGGACGGGTCGTCGGATCGCGGCTTCGGGCTCTATACCGATATCACCGCCCAGAAACAGCGACAGAAACGCCTCGAGATACTCAATCGGGTCCTCCGCCATGACCTGCGCAACGGCATGAACATCATCAACGGCTGTGCGGAGATGCTCGTGGACGCGGTCGACGACGCCGACAGCGAGTACGTCGAGACCATTCAGAACCGGACGCGGGAACTCATCGGACTCGCGGAGAAAACCCGAACCGTCGAACGCGTCCTCGACCGTGAGACGGTCGCGGCCGGCCCCGTCGACCTCACCGAGGCCGTCGAAGGGGCCGTCGCCCGCCTCGAGAACACCCATCCCGACGTCGAGGTCACCTGCTCGCTGCCGGACGGAGCCTTCGCTCGCGCCGACGAATACCTCCGGACGGCCGTCTTTCAGGTGCTCGAGAACGCCGTCGAACACAACGACCAAGCGCGGCCGACCGTCGACGTGACGGTGTGTGACCGGCCGGACCAGGAGGAACTAACGTTGTCAGTCGCCGACGACGGTCCCGGTATCCCTCCCGAAGAGCGAGAACTACTCGAGGGCGACCGGGAGATCACACAACTCCGCCACGCGAGCGGGCTCGGTCTCTGGCTCGTCAACTGGGTCGTGACCCAGGCCGGCGGTCAGCTCACGTTCCATGACAACGAACCTCGAGGGACCGTGGTGACGCTTTCGATTCCGCGCGCCGACGCGGAGTCGGTCCGGTCGGCGTCGGACGAACCGGCGACCGGCGATTAGTCCGTTTTCAGTCTCCCTCTCGAGGAAGACCAGCTACCGCCCAAGGGTACGAGCGCGCACCCAGCGCGGGGTTGCGGGCTCCGGAACGACGACCACCGGGCAGTCGACACGACCGAGACGGTTGGCTCGAGGTCGTTCCAGCACCACGCTATCGACGGGCGTACCGTGAGGATCAGCGCCGGTTCGCAGTCCCGTCCGTCGCCTCGATCCCCGCGTGATCGTCGGCGGGGGTACCGGATTACCGGGTCAGCGGTTGGTTGAAGCTTCGCTCGCGCTCGATGACCGTCTCCCAGGTCAGTTCGCAGTCACAGGAGACCTGCTCGAAGACCGTCGGGTCCTGGCGCAGGTCGAAGTCCTTGATCGCCTTCTGGACGAGGTCATCACACTCCTGACAGTTGTGCGGACCGCGGTCGGAGCCGTGCCCGACGGGGTCCGAGACGACGATGGCGTCGGTGTCGGCCGTTTCCGCCAAGACGTGGGCGACTGACCAGAGCCACGGCGGCCGGTAGCCGTCCTCGAAGTAGAGATCGTCGACCATCGTGTACCGCTGGACGTTACAGGGGTTCATCGAGACGGTGTGACAGCCCTCGACAGCCGCACAGCGCTCGATCGACGAGATCATGTCGTCGACGGCTTCGGACTCCGTGAGGAAGGGGGGTTTCAGTAGCAGGTAGGCCTTGATGCCGGCCGCCGTGTCGGTGCCCGCGTCTTCGTCGGCGGCCGCGGCTTCCGCGCAGGCGGCCTCGAAGTCCGCGAAGTCGAAGTACTTGTTCACGCAGTCGTGGCGCACGCGGTCGGTCGCCGTCTCGAGGCCGATCGCGACGTCGGTGTCGAGTCCGTGCTGGGTGAAGTCGGCGATCTTCTCGCGGTCGACGAAGTCGGGGAGCGACTCGACGACCATGCGGTCGCGGTCGGCGAAAGTGTCGGCGATCGCTCGGCGACTCTCGGCGCTGACCTCGCGCTCGTCGAGGAACGATCCGGAGGTGTAGATCTTGATGAGCGCGGCGGGGTCGTCGGCGTTCTCGGCTTCGTGGGCGAGACAGACGTCGATCTGGTCCATCAAAGCCTCGTGGGAGACGGAGCCGCCGTCGACGCTTTCGGCGACGTAGCCACACATCGTACAGCCGCCGGCGCGGGCCCACCGACAGCCGCCGGTGTTGAGGATGATCGTCAGACTCGTCTTGACGCCGTCGGGGGTGTTGTCCTCGTCGAGCCAGACGCGGGTCGGCTCGTGGGGATCGTAGCTGGCTTCCTTGCGGGAGCGGATCTCCCGCATCGCCTGATTGTGGGCGTCCATGCCCTTGCCCTGCTCGTAGACATCGGGCGTGGGTTTACTCATTAGGGGACGAAAGCGGCCCGGAGCGTAAAGCGCCTTCGTCTCCCCCGTGTGGGCGGTTCCGGAACTGCGGCCGCACTGTCACCACGCCGTCTCGAGGGGCTCCGACTCGTCCAGCGCCGCGACGGGGCGGGCCTCGGATAGAACGAGCGACAGGACATCGGCGACCGGGCGGCCGAAAACCGTCACGACTTACGTCCGACGATCCAACGGAGGCGCAATGCGCGAGTCTTTCGAAATCCGGGACACCGACGCCGGCGGCCGCATCGGGGAACTCACCGTTCCGCGTGCCGGTACGACCGTCGAAACCCCGGCCTTGCTACCCGTTATCAATCCGAACCTGGATACGATCAGCCCTCGCCGACTCGCCGACGAGTTCGGCGCGGAAATCCTCATCACGAACTCCTACATCATCCACGGCGACGACACGCTCCGCGAACGCGCGCTCGAGGAGGGGCTCCACGACCTGCTCGATTTCCCGGGCGCGATCATGACCGACTCCGGCTCGTTCCAGCTCTCGGAGTACGGCGAGATCGACGTGACGACGACGGAAATCCTCGCCTTCCAGCGCGAGATCGGCTCCGACATCGCCACGCCCGTCGACATCCCGACCCCGCCGGACGTCTCCCGCGAGCGCGCGGCGGCGGATCTCGAGACCACACAGGAGCGACTCGAGGTCGCCGAGACCGCCGACACGGGCGAGATGCTCGTCAGCGCACCCGTGCAGGGATCGACGTACCCGGACCTTCGAGAGCGGGCCGGCCGCCACGCCGACGGCACCGATCTCGATGTCTTCCCGGTCGGCGCGGTCGTCCCGCTGATGAACGACTACCGGTACGACGATATGGTCGACGTCGTCGCCGCGGCCAAGCGCGGCCTAGGGGCCGACGCACCCGTCCACCTCTTCGGTGCTGGCCACCCCATGATGTTCGCCCTCGCCGTCGCGATGGGCTGTGATCTGTTCGACTCGGCTGCCTACGCGTTGTACGCCCGCGACGACCGCTACCTCACGGTTCGGGGCACCCGTGCGCTCGACGACCTCGAGTATCTCCCCTGTTCCTGTGCCGTCTGTACTGCCCACTCGCCGGCCGAACTTCGCGCCCTGCCCGACGCCGAGCGCGAATCCGAACTGGCCGCCCACAACCTCCACGTCACCTTCGCCGAGATTCGCCGGATTAAACAGGCCATCCGGACGGGCGATCTGCTCGAACTCGTCGAACAGCGCGCCCGCGCCCACCCGACGATGCTCGACGGCTACCGCACGCTGCTCGATCACGCCGCCCAACTCGAGCGACGCGATCCCGTCTCGAAAGGCTCGTTCTTCTATACCTCCCACGAGAGCGCTCGTCGCCCCGAAGTCGTCCGACACCATCAGCGCCTCGAGCGGCTGTCCGTCCCGGACACCCTCCTTCTCACGGAGGGGAACGCGCCCCGGAGCGACGAGTTCGACGACGCCTGGCGCGTCGAACCGCCGTTCGGTCCCTTCCCGCGTGCGCTGTCGAAGAGCTACCCGCTCACCGCGGAAGTCCCCGCCCGAACCGATCGAGCCGCCCTCGAAGCCGCGGCCGACGGCGTCGCCACCCTCGTCGCGACGAATCCGGAGACGACGTTCACCCTCGCCCACGAGGGATGGCCGGCTGCCGTCCTCGAGCGCGTCCCCGACGCCGTCGCGCTGGTGGACCTCACCGCGAACTGATCGGGGATCGGTTCCCGTCGAAAAATCGGTCCTCGTCGTGCGACCCAGCGAGTGCCACGGCGGAGCCGTCAGTTACGTATCGATCCGCGTCGCGCTCTCGGAGCGGACCGGTATCGACTCGCCGCTCGCCGAGCCGTCGACCGAGACCGAGACGCCGTCGGTACAGTCCACCGCGATCGTGTGCCCGTCATAGGTAAACTCGAGTCGACCGCTGCGAGGACCGCTCCGCACGGGCGTGAACAGTGCGTCCAGCGCGTCCGGATCGATCCACTCGTAGAGCGGCGGCAGTTGGGTTGGGTCCGTCTCGCGATGTGTCGCGACCGCAGCAATGACGGCACTGCTCACCGACTTGGTGCTCCCGTCAAATGACCCGCTGCATGGATGATTCACGACGTATCCCATCGGTCGGATAAGCAAAAGGCTATCGCCCGTTCTACCTCGAGTGCACCTGCAGATGTCCGTTCCGCTTTTCCCGCCCGTCTCGTCGTCACGGGCCGTCGCCGACTGTCCCGCGCGGATCGGAACATCGAAGACCCAGGCGCTGTCCGATTGCGATATGCTCGGTCCAGCAGTCGCCGGCGGTGGCGTCCTCGTCGCGCTCGTGCTTGTCTCGTGGCTCTTCAAACGCGTTCGCGGCGGCTCTGCGGACGAACAGCAGTCCCGGGCCCGTCACAGAGCTGCTCAGGAACGCGACCCGCCGGTCGACATCGGCGACGTCGAGGAAGTCGCGATCCGCGAATTCAGCGACCACCACTCCGGTGAGCGGCGGGCGGTCGGCAAGGTCGAAGGGTTCGTCGTCTTCGTCGAAGACGTCCCCGACGCCTGCGAGGTGACCGACGTGATCCGGATCAAGATCCTCTCGTACAACCGCGGCCACACGTCGGCGACGGCGACCCACCTCGAGACCGTGTAGCTGACCCGTTGCGGTCGGTCCCCATCGGCAGCCCCACTCACGATCACCGCGGACACCCGAAACGCGAGCGGGAGGCTATCCCGACTACGTCTCGATAGCAGTCAAAAAACGAGAGAGTGCAACGTCGACCGCGCGCAGTCTGATTTCGGGGCGTTACTCGCGTCGTCGAAGGACGAGCGTCGTGAGCAGTCCGGCGACTGCAGCGAGGCCGACGCCGAGCCCGAAGCCGGGAACGCTATCGGAGCCGTCCTCGTCCTCGCCTTCCGTCTGTTCGCTGTCCTCCGTGTTGAGACCGAGATAGCTACGCATGCCGTCAGTGTCGGCTTCGGGGAACGTCTTGTCCCAGTCGCCTGCCTGATGGACGGTCGTCTCGGAATCGACCACGCCGAGGTGTTCGATGTCGGACTTGGTCGCCGAGGCGGTATCGACATCACCCATGTCGTCGACATGGACGTACATGGACGTGGTGTTCCCGTTGGATTCGGTTGCGACGCCGCTAATGGAGACGGTGTCGCTGAACGTCTCGGTGACCTTGCTCATGTTGTCGAACTTCGCACCGGCTTCGACTCGCACCGAGTCACCGGTGATACTGCCGTCGATACGGGCGACCTGGAGGTCGGATTCGGAGAGCGCCGTGAGGAACTGGTCGCTCTGCGCGTTCGACGAGCTGGTGGGACCGCTCTGAGCGGACTCGGCCATCGCGTCGATCGCCTGCCCGGCGAGGTCCTTGCTCTCGACCTCGAACTGTCCGTCGACGGAGAGCTGATCGCCGTCGGTTTCGGCCGTCAGATCGAACATGACGTCGTTCGGCGTCTCGATGTCGTTCGCCTTGAGCTCGCTGATGTAGTCCTTCCAGTTTTCGGTTTCGCTCGTGAGTTCGGCGTCGAGCGTGAGTTCATTACCGGTGGTTTGCTCGACCGACGCGTTCCACTGCATCTCCCACGTGAGATCGGCCTTCTGCTGTGCGTCGATCGCTGCGCGGGCGTTGTCGATGTCTTCCTGTGGCAGCGTACTGTTCATGTCCGTCGATTCGGCCAGATCGAGCATCGCGATCGTGAGTTTGTCGTAGTTCGCGAGCGCGATCTCCCACTCGACATCGACCGTCCCGTCGCTCTGGCTCATCGTGAACTCGAAGGTCTCGATATCGAGCTCGGTGATGTTGGCCGCGATCGCTTCGGCCTCGGATTGGCTCAGATCGGACGTTTCATCGTTCGCGAGGGACGTCGCGAGCTGTTTCTCGATCCCCGCGTCGATGCCGGTGTACTCGACGGTAAAGTCGAGCGTGAGCCGGTAGTCACCGGAGGATCCCTCCGTGAACTCGTATTCGTTGATCTGGATGTCACTCGTGCCACCCAGCTGCGTCGCGATCGCACCGTACTGCTCTTGGAGGGCCTGTTTGGCCGCTTCTCGAGTCTCCCATCGCTCGGCGGTCGAGTTGAGGACACTCCGCTCTTGAGCCACGTCGAGGGTGTACCCGTCGCTCGTGTCCTTGAGGGACACGTCTATGGACGTATCGTCACCGGCGCCCATCTGCCCGGATTTGGCGGAGACGGTGCCTGCCGTTTCGAATCTGTCGGCGGTGGCAGTCATGTGTCCGCTGGTGGTGGCCTCGCCGGCGGTCGTGGAATTGCTTTCGAACGTTCCGGTAGCGGTCGCGTCGAACTGGTTCCGTTCGTCGGAGACTTCACCGGAGACATCGACGGAGAGGTCCGTGACCTCGTCCGGCTGTTGCATGACGAGGGAGCCGTTCCCGGCGAATCCCTGCTGGTCGAGGATCGCCGAGAAGTTCGCCGACTCGAACTCTTCGCTTTGCATCTCGTCGTCCATGTCGTCCGCGATCAGCATGTGGACCAGCCCTTCACTGGCGTCCATGCCTAGGTCGACCTGGTTGATGTCCGATTCGTTGTCGTCATAGCGGAGGACGGCGCTGCCGTCGTCGCGGAGGTACACCTCGTCGGCCGGACCGAGGTCCGATTCGGCCTGCGAGACCGTTTCGTACGATTTAACGGGTGATTCCGTCGCTTCGGCAGTCGTCGTCGAACCGCCGTAGATTGCCGGCAGTCCGATCGTCGCGATACCGACGGCTGCAACGAGAAGCACGACGAGGAACGCTCGCCCGCCACTCTTCAATCGCCGTCTCGAGTCTGGTCTTCTGTCCGGTTCCATAGTCGTCCTTCCAACTGCTCCCGTATAAAGATTAATTTTCCAAAACATCCCCCGATGGATCCGCTTTCGGAAATCGGGGAATACAGCACTCGACAGTCACGATCTTGGAACGGTACTGAGATCGACTGCGATCACTCGCTATCGACAACCTCTTTCGCTCGCCCCGGTCATATCGAGTATGACCGACTATTTCGAAGTACACGAGCGCGACGGGGCCGCGCGCGTGGGCGAACTTCGCCTCTCCTCGCCACTGACGACGCCCGCACTCGTCGACGATGTCCTCGAGGACGCGGGCTCGCTCTGGAGCGCGGACCGCGAACGCCCCGCAGGCGACGACTCGCAACTCACCGTCCTCCCCCACCGGGCGTTCCCCGGCGGCACACCCGAGGAGGTACGGGAATCGTTTGCCGTCGACGCTCCCGACGTCGACTACCCGAGCGTCGCGGTCGTCTCGAGCGAGACCGTCGCCTCCCAGGGGACGGACGCCTATGCCCTCTCGAACGTCCAGTCCGTGATGGGTCACGGTGCGGCGCTCGTCGAGGCCGTCGTCGACGTCCGCGAGGCGATTCCGGCCGACACCGCCTTGCTGTTCTCCGGGGTCACGACACCGCGGAACGTCGCCCTGTTGGCCTACGCCGGCGTCGACCTGTTCGACGGCACCGCGGCCGCGATAAAAGGGACCGAAGGTCGCTATCTCACGACCGACGAGGCGTACTTCCTCGAGGATCTCGACGAACTCCCCTGTTCGTGTCCGGCCTGCCAGCAACCCCGTGAGGAGTTTACGCGCGCCGATTGTGCCGAGCACAACGTCTCCGCCCTCGAATCCGAACTGGCGATCGTCCGCCGCCGGATTCGGGACGGGCGGCTCCGGGATTACGTCGAGGGGCAGGCTCGCCACGACCAGTGGCTCACCGCCGCGATGCGCGAACTCGACGACCAGTGGGGATATCTCGAGGAACGGACGCCGATTCTGCGGGACGCTCGGATCGACGCGGCGACCGCGGACACCATCCGACGGGTGGAGATCCAGCGCTTCGCCGATCGGGTGACTACGCGGTACCGGAACCGGTTCAGCAACCCGCTCGTACTCGTCCCCTGTTCGGCCGCCAAGCCGTACAGCGAGTCCCAGAGCCACCGCCAGTTCCACGACGCCATCCAGTGGCGTGCCCACCTCGTTTCGATGACCTCACCGATCGGCGTCGTCCCGCAGGAACTCGAGACGACCTATCCCGCTCAACACTACGATACCGTGGTCACGGGTCGGTGGTCCGAGGACGAAAAGCAGTTCGTAAGCGAGGTCCTCCAGCGGTACCTCGAGCGCAACGAGTATCCGGAAATCATCGCCCACGTCCCCGATGAGGGCTACCGCGACATCGTCGAGCGCGTCGAGGAGCGACTCGCCCTCGACGTTACCTACACGGTTGCCGACCACCCGACCGACGACGAATCGCTCGCGAACCTCTCGAGTGCCCTGTCCGGCGAACTGAAATACTCCAAGCGCGAGCGCGAGCACAACACCGTCCGCGCGATCGCGGACTACCTGCTCGGCGACGGGGCCGGCGACGACCTCTTCGCGGACATTCGGACGACCAGTCGCTATCCCAAGATCCAGGTCCGCGACGCCGATGAGACGCAACTCGCGACGATGGTCCCACAGTACGGGACGCTCTCGTTCACGCTCGCGGGCGCACGCCGCTGGCTCGAGAGCGACGCGCCGACGAAGCGCGTCGAGATCGACGGCTTCGTTCCTCACGGCAGCGTGCTCGCCCCGGGCGTCGTCGACGCCGACGAGGACATCCGTGTCGGCGACGAAGTCGTCGTCGAAGGACCGAAGGCCGTCGCCGTCGGTCGCGCCGAGATGTTCGGACGCGAAATGGCCGAGAGCACGCGCGGCATCGCCTGCGAGATCCGCCACGTCGAGGAGACGTAGCGCCTACTCTCCCGGACACTCCTTGAGCAGGTGCTCGCGGTACGTCGCCGCGGGCACGCGTTGGCCACAGAGTTCACACTCGCGCCGATCGCGGCGGCCCGGATTCGCTGAATTGGGCACGCCTCCCCGTCGGCGCTCGAGCTCACTCAGCGTTTCGAACGCCGATGCTATCGGTCGGCTGTGCTGCCTTCCAGTGAGCCACGTACCTCGCTCGAGACGTAGTCTGGCCGATCGCTGACCCGTCGGGCATCGATACAGACTGTCAAACCGTATACTAGTTATATGTGCTCACATGTCGTACAGTGAATCGGAGATTCCAATGACGACATCCAATCACAGCAACGAATCGGACGGCTACTCCCTCGAAAACGACTGGCGAACGCTCGCGATCGCGGGCGGGGTCGTCAGCCTGATCGGGTTGTTCGCGATGGCTGCACCGGTGGTTACCGGCCTCTCGGTCTCGCTCGTGCTCGGCGTGCTCCTCGTCGCGGGCGGCGTCGTCCACGGCGTCCACGCGTTCGCCGCGCGGGGCTGGCGTCGGTCGAGTTGGCAGTTGGCGCTCGCGTTCGTCTCGGTACTCGCCGGACTGGCCGTGCTCGCGGCACCCGTCGTCGCGCTCGTCACCCTGACCCTGGTTCTCGTGGCGTATCTGGCCGTCCACGGCGTCGCCGAACTCGCGACGGCGATGCGGATGCCCCGGTCCACCGGGCGGACCTCCGTTGCCGTCAGCGGCGGCATCGCGATCGTTCTGGCCGGACTCCTCTGGGTCGGCTTTCCGGCAACTGCGGCCTGGGCGATCGGCTTCTTGGTGGGCGCGAACCTCCTCGTGTCCGGTCTCTCGATGCTGACCGTCGCCGTGGCTGCCCGACCGATCGACGACGCGTCCCCGTCCGCAACCGAACCCCGCGGCGCGTGAGTCCTTTTTTGCGATGCCGTTCGAACCCGTTTCCGTCGGTAGTCGTCACCGTCACCGATACGGCCCGGCGTCGGCACGGTCGGCGACGATGTGACCGACGGCGGTGTGTGAGTGTCGATCAGGCGGCGTTCGACGACTCCCACTGCTCGCGGCAGTCGTCGCTACAGAAGTGGCGGTGGACGGCCGTCCCCTCTTCGACCGTCGTCACGACGCGCTGTTCGGAAGACGGTTCCACGGGGCTCCCGCACTGTCGACACTCGGGCGAATCCTCGTCCGGCGAATCAGTCATCGGATGACTGGTCGTCCGAGACCCACTTGAACGAATTCATTGCGGCGGATTCGGCCACGGCCATCCGAACCGGTTCGGATACCCGTGGATGTCGGCGTCACTGCAGTGGCGCGCGCCGTGGCGCGGTTCGCCGCTGCGGCGAACCGCGCCACGAACCTGCGCGAGGGATGAGTGAGCGCCGCGAGGCGCGAACGAATCGGCTGGGGAGGGCGTGGTAACGCAACGCCGTGTTGTCACGATCGTGACGACTCCGGTGCCCTCGTTTTCGGACCGTTCGTTCCGACAATCGTTCCCGCCTTGCAACGCTCACGGTCCTCGAGACAGCGGACAGCTCTCCGGTCGACTCACGCTCGTCGCGTTCAGTTACGAGCATCCCGTTCCGGGATGGAACGAACCTCTCTCACTCGCGCGCCCATCGTCCCGCCGATCGACGCACCGGAACCGCGTTGAACGGCCGCGCAGATCCTGCACAGCCGACCCTACCGGCATCGACACGGCGGCCGGAACCGGCTCCGCGAGCCCCGTCAGAACTCGCCGCTCGAGACGCTACCGCTCGAGGGATGGGGTTCCAACCGGTTGCGCTCCGGAGACACGGACGCCGTGACTGCCGCGTCGGCGATCGCTCGGCGGCGCGAGTGGAACACGGTCCGTCGCGTCGTCTCCGACCGCGATGAACGGGGGACGCGGGCGGGGACGGTTGGGTCAGTCGTCGTCCGACTGACTGCGGGACGCGGCGGCTGCCGTCACGTCCTGCTGGCCGATCCACGTCGACGAGAACAGCGGTGCGACGGCAAACAGGACGACCACGAGCACGAACAGCGACAGCATGACGCTCGCGACGGCTGCGATCCCGGAGGTGAGGTTGAACAGGACGATTCCCGCTGCAACTCCGCTGGTAGCGAGGCTCATTTGCGGTCGGTCGAACGTAACGAGCCCCCCAATATGAGGGTTACTTTGTCCGATCAGGGTTGCGAAACGATACCAGACAACGGATCACTGTCCGGGTTCGAGCCCATCCGTGCCCGGTTGGTCCGGTCGCTACAGCCGCTGAACCGCCCCGATCGCGCTCGAGAGCGGCGGCGCGTCGAACAGTTCCCGGCCGGTGTAGGCGTTGGCGCCGGCACAGTACAGGTCGCTGGCGGTCTCGAGGACCGACTCCGACAGCGGCTCCGGCTCCTCGTCACAAAGGGACTTCCAGTCGGCGACGTTGGCCTGTTTCGCTTCGGCCTTGGCGGCGTTGACGGCCCGGACCCAGTCGGGCTGAGTACGCTTGTGGTACTGGCGCAGCACCTCCTTCGAGAGCTGTGTTCCCTCGTAGCTGAATCGGTTCTCGTCGAAGGTACCGACGACGTCGGCGACGCGGAGTTCGCCACGATAGTAACAACACTCGATCTTGCCGTCCTGGTGGACCAGTCCGGCCGAATCCGCCTGCTCGGTCACGATCCGGTTGACCTCGCGGGCCAGCGATTCGAGGTCCTCGATCGCCGCCTTCCCGGCGATCGAATCGGCCTCCTCGCGGGTGAGGTAGCGGTCGCCTTCCTCGTACTTCGTGGAGAACTCGACGATCGGCTCGTCGAGGTCGACGGCCTCCTCGGGCCAACTCCCGAACGCGAGGCCGTGATCGGCCGGTTCGGTCCGCCGACGCAGGCTCGAGCCGACGGGGACCCGGTTGCGGAAGACGATCTCGAGGGGGATCAGGTAGTTCTCGCCGGCCGCCTCGTGGTAGCTGTCGTAATCGTACTCGCGGCCCTCGTGTGGAAGGTCGGGCACCTGCGTGAGGTCGATGGCCATCTCCCAAGGTGGGTGGGAGGCGTCCGCGAGGGCGACGACATCGCCGTTTTCCACGACGCCGCGGTAGTGTGTCGGGACGCCCTCGCTCTCGAGCAGTTCGAAGTTGAACGCGCCCATCGTACAGAGGCTCGCCCCTTTTCGGGGGATCTGGTCGGGCATCTTCCCCCAGTCGAACACCGAGTAGTCGTCGGTGAATACGAACGCGCCCCGGCCCAGTTCCTCGGCGGTCGCTTCCGTTTCGATGCGGAACTCCTTGACGCTGGTCATCGACTCCACCTCGTGTGGAGCCCGTGACGGCCGAACGGCTTCGTTGTACGTCGAGTCACGCGAGACACCTCCGGACGTATTCGCCCCCGTCGCTCATACTGCAGTTGCCGTGGCCGGAGCCTAAGAAGGTTTCAATATCCGGCCGGCGGCCGGACACCGCGACCATCCTCGCCGGCCGACGTGAGGCGACGATCGACGCGGTTGGATCGGACCGGGTCGGGTCGAGTCGACGGTAGTTGGCGACCCGCCCTTGATCGCGTCATCGGTAGCGGCAAGTCTCGACGCGGCCGATTCGGACGGGGGTGGGTCCGGATCCATCACCCTTTTCTCGCTGTACGGGCATCGTTACGTCGATGGAGCGACCGGTGACCGAGGCCGACCTCACATTCGATCACGTTCCCGAGACCGACCAGTCCTTCGAGAACGCACTGGCAAAGGCGCGCGACGGCGATCGACTCACCGTCGACGACGCCATCGAGTTATTCACGACAGGGACGGACAGTGAGGGCATCGACCGGAAACGCAAGGACCGCGTGCTCCAGGCGGCCGATCACCGCCGCGCCGAGCAGGTCGGTGAGGAGGTCACCTTCGTCGCGAACCTGAACAACAACGTCACGACGGCGTGTAACGTGGGCTGTCTCTTCTGTAACTTCAAGGACGCCGCCCATACCTTCGAGAGGGACACGGAGATCGAAACGGCTGGGTTCACGAAGACGCCCGCCGAATCCCGCGAGATCGTCGCCGACGCCGTCGATCGGGGCATCTACGAGGTCACCTCAGTATCGGGCCTGCACCCCGCGTTCGCGCTCGATGACGAGCATCGGGAGCTCCTCGACGAGCACCCGAACCCGAAGGCGGTCAACTACAAGCCACCCGAACGCTACGACACCAGCCCCGGCACCTACACGGAGCAGGTGTCGGCGATGAGCGTCGACGGGGCCCACGTCCACTCGATGACGCCCGAAGAGGCCTACCACGCCCGGCGAGGTACCGACTGGTCCTACGAGGAGGTCTATCGGCGGCTGAAGGATGCGGGACTCGACACCGTTCCCGGCACCGCGGCCGAAATCCTCGTCGAGGAGGTCCGCGACGTGATCTGTCCCGGCAAGATCAGCACGGACGGCTGGCTCGAGGCCATGGAGGCCGCCGCGAACGTCGGCCTCGGGATGACGGCGACGATCATGTACGGCCACGTCGAGAACGAGGCTCACCGCGCGATGCATCTGCAGCGAATTCGGGAGTTGCAGGACCGAACCGGCACTATCACCGAGTTCGTGCCGCTTTCCTTTATTCACCAGAACACCCCGTTGTTCGAACACGACGTCGTCTCGGGCGGTGCAAGCAGGCATGAGGACGAACTGATGATCGCCGTCTCGAGGCTGTTCCTCGATAATATCGACCACATTCAGGCCTCGTGGGTCAAGTACGGTGACGAGCAGGGGTTGAAGATGCTCTCGTGTGGGGCCGACGATTACATGGGGACGATCCTCTCCGAGGAGATCACCAAGCGCGCCGGCGGCGGCTACGGCGAGTTCCGCTCGTTCGCGGACTACGTCGAGATGATTGCTTCGATCGGCCGCGTGCCCGTCGAGCGCTCGACCGACTACGAGACGCGCCGCGTCATCGATCCCGACGAGCCGCCGTTCGGTCCCCGGCTCGGGCCGAAGGCCGACGGGACGCCGCTTTTGACCCTGGAGGAGCGCGACGCGCGCGTCACCCCGGCTGACGATTGACCGGTCGCCCCTCGCACGCGGGAGCCGTCGCCGCCGATCGACGCAGGAGAGCGGATGGTCCGCGGGTCCGAGGCCCACCGACTGTCGGTACCGACGGGGCCTCGAGCGTCGGTCGGCGTCTCGTTCCGTGGCAGGCGGTCGAACGACCGTCCGAGAGCAGTCATCCGCGCTCTGGGTGTCCCGATCGCACAGCAGTCGTGCGATCGGGCGTCCGGTGACGGTCAGTGACTACTCTCGTCGGCCGATGCCGCGTCATCGGTGTCGTCGTGGAGTGGCCACACCTCAGCGAAGCGGTCGATATCGGCGAGTACGTCCCCGAATGACACGGTGCCACGCTTTTGAATCCGCATCGGGTCGAGGGCTGGGGCGTCGAGGACCTCCTGTGGTGTTAGCCAGGGCCAGTCACAGTCCTCGTTGGTAGCGCTGATCGTGTTGAGTTCGTGCTCGAGGAACGCCGGACTGAACGGGGGGAGGAGGGGCGGGTCGTCGCTACCCTCGAACGTCTCCTCGTAGTCCGGGACGCTCTCGGCAGGGAGATCGCCGACGACGAGGCGCATACTCATTCCGAACACGTGGTGTGAGGCACAGTAAACGTCGTAAATGCCCGGCTTGGGAAACGCGTAGAGCCAGGCCCCGCCGACGTTGAGTACCGGCGACGAAAACGGCGGCACCCCGTCGGGGACCCGGCGCTGGAATCCTTGAGCGGGGTGATAGGCCGTAATCGTGTGGTCGGGTGCCGTGGCCGTGAACTGGACGACATCGCCAGGGTCGACGTGAATGCCACTCGGTTCGAAGTGGAAGAACGGCGGGCGGTCGGGGTCTTCCGGGTCTGCGGGCATATCGGTGTGGAGGGCGACGATATGATCGGGGGCGAGCCCCTCGGGAACGGTGTCGGCGTCCGGCGTCGCAAAGCCATACTGCGGATCGAGCGCTGCTGCGTCCGACCCGGTATCGACGGCTCCGCTCGAGTCGGCTGTAGCATCGCTCCGCGCGGCTGCGATGCCGCTGCCAACGGAGACCGTCACGCCCGCCCCCAGCGCTTTCAGTAGTGGTCGCCGCTCGGCGTCGAGCAAGTCGTCCATCGGTTCGTCGATCGATTCCTCCGGTTTCTCTTCGTCGGGTTGTGTCATCGTCGTACACCTCGAGTGGGTCGACTGCATCGACTCCCTCACTCGAGGACGGCATATAGCGCCGCGATCGTTTCGTTCCACTACGAGGACAGATCCGGTACCTCGTGGCGTGAACGGCGTCGAGGTGAGGCCTGCCGTTCAGCGTCCGGTAACGACAGCCTATTTCGCCGGGACCGCGAGACCTCGCGCCGGAGCGACGGCGCTACTCCGACTCCTCGACCGCGACGGCCCGGACCGGTGCGCCGTCGCTTCCGAGGGCCAGTGGATAGGCCCGGAGTTCGAACCGGTCCCCCGCTGCGGCGAGGCCTGTCAGGTTCTCGAGGATCAATAGCTCGTTGCCGAGCAGCGCGTGGTGTGCTTGGAACCCCGTGGGCTCGTCCTCGGCGGCGTTGTCCGTCGGCGTCGGATCGGGATTGAGCGTGTCGACGGCCACGTCGAACCCTCGGTCGACGCAGGTCGCGGCCGCCGCCGGCGAGAGGTAGGGGTGTTCGAGGTACCGCTCGGTCCCCCAGTGGGCGTCCCACCCGGTCCAGAACACCGCGAGGTCGGCGTCGACGGCCGGTACTCGAGCGGCGGGGATCGGCTCACGGGCCGCGAGATCGCGGCAATCGATCCGGACGGCGTCGAAGACGAACCGCTCGAGCGGGTATGCGTCGAGGGAGGCCCCGTCCGGGTCAACGTGGACGGGTGCATCGACGTGGGTGCCGGTGTGACTGCCGCACTCGAGGGCGTCGACGCGGACGCCGTGGTCGTCGTGGGTCGCGTGTCGCCGGACGGTGACCGCGGGATCGTCGGGATACGTTTGCATCCTGGTCTCGATCGGCTGGCTGAGGTCGACGTGCATACGCGATATCCGTCGCTCGAGGCGGATAACGCTGTGTGCTCTCGCGGCGCTGCCCGCGCTCGATTGCTGTGCCGGTCGGTGTGGCCGACGGCCGACTGCGGCCACCAGCCGGTTGCGGGTTCCCATCGCCGTGGCAACGAGCGAGTGATCCCGCGCCACAGGTGTGAGAGCCGTCCCACCGATGCCTGAATCACTACACAATTAGTGTGAAATTTTATTACTCGAATTGTTGGATTATCGAATACATGACGGACGGCCAACCATCTATGTCCCGTCGCAAAGCCCTGCAAGCAACCGCCGGTGCTGCTGCCGCGACCGTCGCAATGACCGGGACTGCGGCGGCCGAACGGGCCTCGCCCGCGGACGTGTCGGTCGGTGACTGTCTGCGACTGCCGAGTCGAGTCACCGTTTATGAGTCCTGTACCAGTGACTCGGGGTTCATCGTCCCCGCGAGTACGGCCGGGACGATCGAGGCGCTCTGTCTCGACGAGGGTCGCGTCCTGGTCGACTGGCGGGACCCCTCTCTCAAGGACGGCTACGTCGACGTTCGTGAGGTTATTTCGGGCATCGAGCCCTGCTGAGGCAACCGGAACTCGCGGAGCGGACGCCACCTGGCACACCTGTTGATTTATTTTCGCCGGCGTATCGATACGGGAGACGCCGCGCCGCTCGCCGGGAGACGAAACGGGATCGCGCTCGAGCGAGGGGAAGCGTTTCGGTGCCGGCGACGGAAGCGGTCGGTATGGCGACCGACGACGCCTACGTTCGACGCGCGATCGACCTCGCCGAATCAGCGGTCGAGGCCAGCAACACGCCCTTTGGCTCCCTACTCGTCGTCGACGACGAGATCGTCCGGACGGCCGAGAACACCACGCTCACCGACGACGATGTCTCGGCGCATCCGGAGTTCAAGCTGGCCCGGTGGGCCGCCAGCGAACTCGAGTCGAGCGAGCGCGCGGCGTGTACGCTGTACACCAGCACTGAGCCGTGCCCCATGTGCGCGAGCGCGATCGTCTACGCGGGGCTCGGCCGGGTCGTCTACAGCGTGCCCGTCGATTCGCTCGCGGCCCACCGGGACGACGGCGTGATCGAAATTCCCTGCGAGGAGGTCGTCGACCGGGCCGGCGGCGAGACGACGGTCGAGGGACCGGTGCTCGAGGATGCGGGACTGGCGGTCCACGAGGCGTACTGGTCGCCGTAACGGCGAGGCAGAGCGTCGAACGGCCCAGTCGGACCGGCGAGTGGGGCAAATAGTTCACCGCACACTCTAGTAGGTATTTCCGTCCCGCCCGACAGTCTCGAGCGCAGGTAGCTAACTCGAGGCAAGTCGGCCGGTCGTGTCGCAGGCGCCAGTATCAGCAGCCGATCTCTCCGGAGACGAGTTCAGCCTGCCTGTGGAGTAATTGCTCGCTATCCGATCGTTTTTATACCTCTGAGCTGAGGATTAGTTAATGGCAGACGATGGAGTAATCCGCCGCCTCAACGCCATCATCGGACTCCTGATTTGCATCCTCGTACTCCTGGTATTATCCATGTTACCGCCGGAGTTCATTTCGCTCGGTCTCATCGCGCTTTTCATCCTCTCATCGCTGCTCATTCCGATCCTCATCTTCCTCTACAACTGAGTTCCGCAGCGATACGCGGGTTCGGTCGGCGGTCCTCGCGGGCCGTCGGCTCTCGAGACCAGTCCGTTCGGTATCCGACCGGGCGCGGACTGCTCAGTGTGTGGCCGTCACCGTCCCGTCCCGAAGCACTGCCCGATAGCGGTCGCCCGCCGAATCGGCGGCCGCGAGTGCGTCCCGAATCGTCGGCGAGATCCAGTCACGACCCCCGTCCGACCCGCCACTCCCCGCACCGTCGGCGACCCGCCCGTTGAAGCCGTCCGGACGCACCGCGGGCGGCAGGAATCGTTCGTAGACCGGGAGCCGTTCCTCGAGCGGGAGAGCCGCCGACGCGGCGATCTCCTCGAGTTCCCTGAGTGCGGGCCACGTGTAGTCGGGGTTGATGTGGTCGTCGGTGACGGGCGAGACGCCACCCAGATCGTCGACACCGCAGTCGATCAGCTCTGTCGCGGGGGTGAGGTTCGGCGGCACCTGCACCGAGACCTCTGCCGGCAGGGCGGCGCGGGCCATCGACGTCACCTGCCGCAGTGTCGCGAGATCGGGCGAGCCGTCCGACCAGCGGTCGTTCTCCACGACGGGCTGGACGATCACTTCCTGAATGTGGTCGTAGCGCTCGTGCAGTTCGCGGATCGCCAGCAGGCTCTCCGCGCGGTCGCGCCAGTTCTCGCCGATCCCCACCAGAATTCCGGTCGTGAAGGCCACGTCCAGTTCGCCCGCGTTTTGCAACGTCCGGAGCCGCTGGCCGGGGACCTTCCGCCGCGGCCCGGCGTGGGCCCCGACCTCCGCGGTCGTCTCGAGCATCACGCCCATGCTGGCGTTGACGTCCGCGACGGCGGCCATCTGCTCGCGGGTCTGGTCGCCCGGGTTCGCGTGAGGGAGCAACCCCTCCTCGAGCGCGACCTCGTAGGCCTCGCGCAGGTAGGTGTGAATCGAGTCGTGGCCCCACTCTTCGAGCTGGGCGTGAATCTCGGTGTAGCGCTCGTCGGGGTCGTCACCGAACGTAAACAGCGCCTCCGTACAGCCCGCGTCGGCCCCGCGCCGACAGATCTCGCGGACCTCCTTGAGCGAGAGTAGGGAGGCCTGTCCCGGCGGGTCGAAGTAGGTACAGTAGGTACAGGTGTAGCGACAGGCCGTGGTGAGCGGGATGAACACGTTACGCGAAAACGTCAGCGCCGACGGTGCGTCGACATCGCTCGGGCTGACCGCCAGGAGGTCCTCGACGGCCGCGTCGTCGACTGCGATATCGACGCCGTACTCGCTCGCCCCGGGAAACATTACCTCCCAGTGTCGTCGCTCGGCACATAAGGCCTTCACTTCGCGGTGGTCGTCGCCCCGAGCGGCCGTCACTCCGACGCGCGATCGGTCTCACGAGCGACGCCGACCCGCCCGTCCCGATCGTCGAGGGCGAATCCGAACTCGCGGAGACGGGCGAGCGCGCGGTCGCTCGTTCGCCCGTGAACGAGCACTTCGACCAGATCTGCCGGCTCGTCGATGTCGGTTCCCAGCCGGAACGAGTCGACCGTCTCGAGGTCGGCGCCGACCGACCGGGCGATCTCGCAGTGGTCGAGGTAGGAGGTGCCGTGGTAGTCCACGCGGAACGCGGGGTGGCGAACGACGAGCGCGTTCGTCCCGCCGCCACGCCCCGGTGCGATCGCGACGTCGGCCGCCGTCGTCAGGAGCCCCTCGAGCGCGTCGGGGGTCGCCAGCGCGAGGTCGGCCATCACGACGGCCACAGGATCATGGTCGGGATCGCCGGTCGCGCCGCTCTCGTCGGCTGCTCCGTCGCCACCCGGCAGCCACGCGTTGACCGCGTCGGTCAGCGGCCGCTCGTCGACCGCGACCGACGTGACCGCGGCGACCGCCTCCGGCAACTCGAGGTCGGCGACCGCAAGCGGCGCGGTCGAGACGACCGTCGGCTTGTGGCCGGTTTCGGCGATCGCACGGAGCACGTCGGCAAGCATCGCGCTGGCAAACCGCGAGCGCTCGTCCGGGGAGAAGACGGACTCGAGGCGAGTCTTCGGCGTCTCGGCGGCGAACGGGACGACGACGCGCATCTGAATCTGGTTGCGGTAATTCGGGCGCGCTCAAAAGCACGTCGGAGTGGGCCGGGCGTCCGCGAGCGAGCCGCTCGCCGAACCGTGGCCGATGTCGTGCCCCCCTGACACGAGTGCGTCGCTCGCGCCGTCGAATATCAAAAGAACGGCGGCCTAGAACAGCGGCTCGAGTTCGTCCTCGTCGTCCTCGACGAGTTCCTCGAGGTTCTCCTCGCTCTCCTGTTGGATGTCGTCGATGTTGTCCTGTGCCTCGATGGCGACCTGCTGCAGTCGCTTGATCCGGGGGACGTTGGTCACGCCGGAAAGCAGGATCGCCGCGGCCACTTCGGGCTCCTCTCGGGGGAAGTCGCCACCGCGGACTTCCATGCTGCCCGTTTCCTCCTCGAGCCACTTGCGGCCGCGTTCGATGCCTTTCCGGTTCAGGTATTCCGGCGGCCCGGAGAGCACGAGCAGGGCGCGCTCGGTGCCTTCGATCTCACAGGGGAGGGTGAGACGGCCGAGCGCGGCCTTGCGGACGAGGCTGGTGATACGGTTGGTCGTGTTCGCGGCGTCTAAGTCGTCGTCCGACCCGCCGTCGTCGCCGGTGAACCGCGAAAGCAATCCGCCGCCCGAACTCAGTTCGACTTCCTCGGAGGCGTAGCCGACGGTGGAGACGCCGCCGCCGGAGAGCGTATTGATGATCTCCGAGGAGTCGACGACGCTCTCGGCGACTTCCTGACCGTCGCCGACCTCGCCGGCACCGAAAAGGATACCGAAGCGGCGGACGATTTCCTCGTTGATCTGTTCGTAGCCGCCCTCGACGGACTCGCCAGTCTGTCGCCAGGAGTCGTTGTCGAAGACGAGCAGGTTGTCGACTTCGCGGACGAACGTCTGGAAGGACCGCGCCGCGTTGAGCGTGTAGATTCCGCCTTCGTCGGTCCCCGGCAGGACGCCGAGCCCGTAGACGGGGATCGTGTAGATTCGCTTGAGGTGTTTCGCGAGGACCGGCGCACCGCCCGATCCGGTACCGCCGCCCATTCCGGATACGATCAGGAAGGCGTCGACCTCGTGGGTCGGGATCTGATCGATCGCGTTCTGGACCTCGTCGATGTCTTCCTCGGCGACTTCCGCGCCGAGTTCGTTGTCAGCACCCACGCCGTGGCCCTTGACCCGGGCCTGGCCGATGAGTACGCGATTCTCCTGTGGAATGTTGTCCAGACCCATGAGGTCCGCTTTCGCGGAGTTGACAGCGATCGCTGCCCGGACGATTCCGCTACCCGTCCGATCGTCGTAATCGAGGAACCGATCGACGATTTTGCCACCGGCCTGTCCGAATCCGATCATCGCCAGCTTCATTGTTTGTCAGGGGGCTCCGTTGGATTGGAAACAGTGCAATGGAGGATATAAATCTTGTGCAAATCTGACTGTCTCTATTATTGCACTATTGGGGCGATCTGGCCGGATTGAAGCGGTTACGCGCCGGTTTTATCCTCGAGTAAACGAAACGTACTCGGTCAGTGCCGATTAGTCGCAGTTATCTCCCACCTGAACAGTCGATTCGGCCGACCGGAAGAGCGAGCCGCGAACTCACGCCGTCTCCGACCGTGTCCGCCGGTGATCGGTTCCGTCGAGGCCGAGATACGAACCGAGCGTTCGCAGGTCAGCCGGATCGCGGCCGAACGCGGTCACGTCGTTGTCAGCAACCGTGTTGTCGAACTCGAGCGAGCGGGCCTGATCGGGGCCGAACGGAACGAACGGCAGCGAATCGACCGCCGCGAGGCCGATTTTCGCTAGCCCCATCGGGATCGGGACGATCGTGACGTCTTTCCCCTCGGCCGCGTAGACCAGTTTTGTCACGTCCGCGAGCGTGGTGATCTGCGGCCCGGCGAGGTCGTAGGTTTCGCCGACGTGCGCGTCGTCCTCAAGCGCGTCGGCCAGCATGGGGACGAGATCGCCGACCCAGATCGGCTGGAAGCGCGTCTTCCCGCCGCCAGGTAACCCCGTTACGTACGGCGTCGTCAGGGTTTTCGTGAACGCGACGAACTCGCCGCCGTCGCCGAAGACGACCGACGGGCGGACGATCGTCCACTCGAGGTCGGACTCCCTGACCACTGCCTCGGCCCGTCCCTTGGCGCGGATGTACGCCGTGTCACCGTTCGGGTCGGCACCGAGCGCGCTCATCTGGAGGAACCGAGAGACGCCGCCGGCGTCGGCGGCACGAACGAGGTTCTCGGTGCCCCCGAGGTGGCTCTCCTCGTGGCTCGGTCCGCCGCGGGGGTCGTAGAGCGGCGAGAGCGAGACGAGGTTGACGACGGCGTCGTGGCCCGCCACCGTGTCGGCGATCGACTCGTAGGCGCTGACGTCGCCGATCGCCGGCGCGACGCCGTCGGGGAGTCCCGCATCGTCCGGAGAACGAGAGAGCGCCGTCACCGCGTGGCCGCGCTCGACCAGTTCCGCACACAGGGTCGTCCCGATGAAGCCGCTGCCGCCGGCAACGAGAACGTTCATACGAGGGATATGACCCTGTAGCGATAAATAGTGGGCGGCTACGTAGGAAGGTGTGGCGGGGCCGGGCCGATTGTGCTACATCTAAATAGCACTCTCCACGAGGTGGGACCATGCTGGTCACGCTCGAGGGACTGGACGGCAGCGGCAAGACGACGGTCTGGGAGTCCCTGCAGGACCGGTTCCCCGACGCCGTGTTCACGCGCGAGCCCACGGACGATTCCTGGTACGGCGACGCCGTCTACCGCTCGATCGAGGACGACGATGCCGACCCGCTGGCGGAACTGTTCCTCTACACCGCCGACCACGCCGCTCACCTCTCGCGGGTGATCGAACCTGCCCTCGAGCGCGGTGATCTCGTGCTCTCCGATCGCTATTCGGACTCCCGGTTCGCCTATCAGGGCGCGACGCTCGCAGCGGCCGACGGTCACGACCTCGACGATCCGCTCGAGTACGTCGTCGACATCCACCGGCCGTTCTCGATCGACCCGGAGCTGACGATTTACCTTGACCTCGATTCCGAGACCGCCGCCGAGCGAGCGGGGACGACGAACAAGTTCGAGCGAGCGGCGTACCTCGAGTCGGTCCGCGAGAACTACGAGCGACTGATCGAGCGCGACCCTGACCGCTTCGTTCGCGTCGACGCGACGCAGTCGCCGGACGCGGTGCTTGAGGACGTGTCGGACGCACTCGCGGCGGCAGCGGAAGCGTTCGAATAATCGCCTAGCTCGACGCTTCCATCCCGACTCCCCGCGTTTTCGATCCGAATTCCGGTGCTCGATTTGGGCAAAGGCTTTAGTCATGATAGGGTGTACCACACCGCCGATGGTCCACGCGTTCATCATGGTGAAGACGGCCGCCGGAAAGTCCGAGGGGCTGCTCGCGGAGATCGACGACCTCGAGTCGGTCGCCGATGCCCACATCGTCGCGGGCAACTACGACATCATCGCGGAGGCCGACGCCCCGGAGGTCTACGACGTATTACAGACCGTTTCCTCGGACATTCAGGGCCTTGGCGGCGTCACTGACACGAAAACGTACATCGCGATGGGGTAGGGGACGGCAATCGATCCGTCGGAACGAGTCGTCACGGCCGTCGGCACGGGTATCGAACCCGCCTCGCCGTCGCACTCCCTCGCTCGAGTCGCTCGGTCTGGCCGAACACGGACCATGGTAGACGGGGGCAAACTTATTCACCGGGGCCGGTGTACCCTCGTGCATGCGGTTCGTGATTATCGGGGCTGGACGGGTCGGTCTGCGCACAGCACGCGTCTTGCGTGACGAGGGCCACGAGGTGACGATGGTCGAACGCGACGAGCAGACGCGCAGGCGCGCCCGCGACCAGGGGTTCGCCGTCGTCGACGGTGATGGCTCCCGGGAAGCCGTCCTCGAGGAGGCCGGTATCACGGCAGCCAACGCTCTCGGGGCGCTGACCGGCGACCTCAACGTCAACTTTACCGCCTGTATGATCGGGAACCACTACGAGTGTCGGACCGTCATGCGGATCGACGAGGCCTACCGCGAGGGGATCTATCGCAAGTACGCCGACCAGGTCGACGAAATTATCTATCCCGAACGGCTCGGGGCGATCGGCGCGAAAAACGCCCTGCTCGGCGGGACGATCCGCGCGATCGCCGATATCGCACCGCATCTGCAGGTCGTCGAACTCACGATCACCGACGCGGCTCCCGTCAACGGCTACACGATCAGTGAGTTGCAGCTGCCCGCCGACGCGACCGTCCTCGCCTTCGGCAAGGGCGAGGCGCCCCTCGAGATCCCCACTGAGGACCTCTCGCTCGAGGACGGCGACCGGCTCGTCGTCCTCGCGGATTTCGATGTCCTGAGCGATGTCCGCCAGCTGTTGGTCGGCGAAACCGCGGGTCGAGCGGCCGCCAACGCGGGCTCGGGCTCGAGTTCGGCGGCCACGGAACTGCTCTCGGAGACCGAGACGGATTCCGACTCCGAGACGGACTCTGATACCGGAGGTGTCAACTAATGGTCACAGCGTTCGTCATGATCAAGGCGAACACGGGCGAGGCGGATCGGCTCAGAGACAGCATCGAATCCATCGGCGGCGTTCAGTCGGCCCACATCGTGGCCGGCGATGTCGACCTCATCGCGAAAGCGATCGTCGAGACGCCGGCCGAAGTCAAGGAGATCGCGGCCACCCACGTCCAGTCGATCGACGGCATCGAGGACACGCAGACGTACATCGCGATGGACTAAGAACGAAGTGTTGCGCTGTCGTTCGAGAGAGCTTTGCTCTCTCGTGACTGAGCGAATCGAAGGTTCGCGAGGTCCGCGAGAACGACGGTCTCGCTTGATGACGAAAGACGCCAAAGGCGTCTTTCGAACCACGAGTGCGCCGGAAGGCGCAGCCTCGGCACAAATTCGATTCAAAGCACGCCTCCTTCCCCGGCAGCCACGCTCGCGCGGCTGCCGGGTCAGTCGCCGGCCCGCTCGCTCACCCCGTCTCACGGCCGTCGGCCGTTCGACTGTTCGCGGCGCTACGCGCCGCGCACGGCTTCGCTCGCGGTCAGTATCGGGTAGCGGCCTGCCCTTCCCCGGGTCGTGTGGCTCTCGCCGTCGCTCGAGCCACGCTCCCGGCCATGGCAGCACGGTTCCGTTCCGAAGGCGGTGCGCTACATCGGCATTCCGCCGCTGTCGCCGTCCGCGGCCTGCTGGCCCCTGTTCTGGGCGTTCTCGAGCAGGGTCGCCGCTTTGCCCTGATACTCGTAGCCGGGGATGATCCCCTGGGCGAAGGTGCCTTCGACGAACTCGATTAACGCTTTGGCGTCGGCGACGCCCTCGCCGGCGTCCCAGGCGGTGTACGCGAGGCGAACCCGGACTGCCTCGCCGTCGCGTTCGACGACCGGGTCGTCGTGGGTACTCGTGTGCGCAACGGTAAAGACGTCCTGTAGGCGTCGCTCCAGGGTCTCGAACCAGCCGTCTTCGACGGGGCTCGCGACCACCTCCTCGGCCACGGCGGCGTCGAGAGTGGGGAGGGTGACGGTCACGCGAACGCGGCCGTCGCGGTTCCCGTCGGCGTCGTCGGTCGTGATCGTCGTCTCGAAGACGGTCGTCGCGAGGTCGTAGCCGTCGTCGGTCCGGGCGAACGCCTCGTGGGACTCGAGTTCGCTGGCGATGGGGGTCTGGCGGTCGGTCATTGGAGACACCCACGGGCGTGGCGGAAAAGGGTGTTACGCTGTGTCGACGCCGCGTCGCTCGGCGCGTCTGATACCGTTTCCCGGCCGGACTCGCGGGACCGCGTCGGATCGTTTCGCGAGGGAAATGACGCGTTTCGACCGGACACGGCCCGCATTACTACAAGGGGACTCGTCCTCTATCGGTGGCATGAGTCTCGACAGACACGCCGCGGAACGTCGTCGCTTCGCTCGCCTCCTCGGAACGGACGGCGCTCACGGCTCCGGATTGCCGATCGGTGAGGCGGGTGCCGACAAGGAGGCCGATCGAAACGCGGCCGACGATGACGGCTCGAGCGACGACCCCGTTACGACAGGCCCCGATCGCTGAGGAACGCATCGAGCGCCGTCGCGACTTCTTCGAAGTCCTTGACGGTCAACCCGTCGGTGGTGACGAACACGCCCTCGCTGTCGTTGGTCACGCGGATCAAAAACCCGTTCTCGAAGACCCGGATCGTGTAGTCGTACGCGCCGAGTTCCGACCCCTCGTAGGCGGCCTGCGTGGTTTTGAAGCCGCGCCACTCGTGTCCGATGAACGTCGAGAGGTCGGCGTCCCGTTCCAAGTCCTCACGGAGGTAGACCTGTTCGTAGTCGTCGCGCGTAAAGTACGTGACCGAACGGAGGCTGTCGCCGATAGCGGTCCGACAGGTGGTGACGATCCGGTCTGCCGTCTCGTCCGTGAGTATCCCGGTTGCCATATCGGAGCGGTCGAACGCCGATCCCTTAACCGCGGGGGCTAGTCACGGCACAGTGAAAATCCGGCCGCGGGTGACGATCGTTCAGGCCTGTTCGATCGCGCGATCGAGGTCCGCGATCACGTCGTCGACGTCCTCGATCCCCACCGAGAGGCGCACGAGGTCGTCGGTGACGCCGCTGGCCAGTTTCTCCTCCTCAGTGAGTTGTTGGTGGGTCGTGCTTGCGGGGTGGATGATCAGCGTCTTCGCGTCGCCGACGTTTGCCAGCAGGCTCGCGAGGGAGACCTCGTTACAGACCGTCTCGGCCGCATCGTAGCCACCCTCGAGTCCGAAGGTGATCATACCGCCGTAACCGCCTTCGAGGTACTTGCTGGCCTCCTCGTGGGTCTCGTGGCTCTCGAGGCCGGGGTAGTTGACCCACGCCACTTTCGGGTGGTCCGCGAGGTACTCGGCGACGGCCATGGCGTTCTCGCAGTGTTTCTCCATGCGCAGCGGCAGCGACTCGAGTTTCTGGAGGGTGACCCAGGCGTCGAAGGGTGCCTGCTGATTGCCCAGATCTCGTAGCCCGCGGGTGCGCGCGACGACGGCAAACGCCATGTTGCCGAACGTCTCGCGGAAGTTGATCCCGTGGTAGGCCGGGTTCGGTTCGGTGATCTCGGGGTAGTCGCCGTCCTCCCAGGGGAAGGACCCGCCGTCGACGAGGATCCCGCCGACGGTCGAGCCCGCGCCGTGGAGCCACTTGGTCGTGGAGTTCCAGACCAGATCCGCGCCGTGTGCGAGCGGTCGGCAGAGATACGGCGTCGCGAAGGTGTTGTCGACGAACAGCGGCACGTCGTGGTCGTGGGCGATGTCGGCGACGCGCTCGATATCCGGGGTGACGAGCGCGGGGTTGCCGATCGTCTCGAGGTGGACGAAAGCGGTGTCGTCGTCGATGGCCTCGGCGTAGGCCTCGTAGTCCAGCGTGTCGACGAACGTGGTCTCGATGCCGCGCTTCTCGACGGTGTGTGTGAGGTAGGTATAGGTACCGCCGTACAGCGACGACGAGGAGACGATGTTGTCGCCGGCCTCCGCGAGGATGAACGTCGCGAGGTCGAACGCGGCCATTCCTGACGAGGTGGCGAGCGCGCCGACGCCCCCCTCAAGCGTCGCGATGCGCTCCTCTAACATCGCGTTCGTCGGGTTCATGATCCGCGAGTAGATGTTCCCCGTCTCCTCGAGGCCGAACAGGGCGGCGGCGTGGTCGGTGTCCTCGAACTCGTAGGAGGTGGTTTGATACAGGGGCGGCGCGCGAGCCCCCGTTGCCGAATCGGGGTCGTGCCCGGCGTGGATGCTGTTCGTGGCGAACCGATTCTCGCGTGAATCCGGATCGTCGCTCATACAGGGGGTATGAAACGGTGTACCGTAAAACTACTAGGCGAACATATACGACGCGGTCGTTAGTTCAACCTGCGACGACTCTCGTCGGAAGAGTCCGGACGCCAGTTCTATCGCCCTTAGAGTACGCTGACGATGCCGAGACTCTCGAGTAACAGCCAGCAAACGAACGCCGTGTACAGTCCCAGTAACACCCACGCTTCCGGTCGGGAAAGCGTCATTCCGGTTCGGGAAATCGCGAAGAACGAGACGGTCGCCAGGACGAGAAAGCCCATCATCGGGACGATGTTGGCGAAGTTGATCGTCAGCGAGCCGGCTACGAGGACGCCGACCGGGACGGCGACGAGCAGATCGAAGGTGTTGCTTCCGAGGACGTTCGCCAGCGTCACCGTCGGCCGATCGGCCCGCGCGGCCGTCAGACTGACGACCGTATCGGGAAGACTCGAGCCGGCGGCGACGACGGTCATCCCCCAGAGGAACGACGGCGTTCCGAAGGCGTCGCCGAGACCGATCGCCGACCGGACGAGCGCCTCGACGCCGACGACGATGAGTACCAGCCCGACGATGAACCGAATCCACGTCCGGGCGAGCGCGATCGACGTATCGGCCGTCTCGTCGGCGTCGGCGGCGTCAAGGTACTGCGTAAACAGGTAGAGGCCGTACAGGGCAAGCGGGAACAGGGCAAGCGGTCTCGAGACGTCTCCCCGTATGGGTCTGCCGCTCGGATCGACGGGATTGTAGATCACCGCGAGCGAAAACGTCAACAGCAACGATGCGACCGCGAGCATGTAGAACAGCGACTCCTTGTAGACCAGTTCGCGCGTCGTGTCGATCCCGCCGCCGACGAGTACCGCGAGCCCGGGAATCACGAGGAGGTTGAACGTCGCCGAGCCGACGATAGAACCCACGCCGAGTTCGAACTCCTGGTGTAACAGCGTCGCAAGCAACACGCTCGCCAGTTCCGGAGCACTCGAGCCCACGGCGGCGATCACGGCCCCCTGAACGACCGCCGGCAATCCGTACGCGATCGCGAGCCCGTTCGCCGAGTCCTCGAGCCAGGTGCTTCCTTTCCAGACGACTCCCGTTCCGATGGCTGCCATGAGAAGCAGCGTGAGGACCTCGAGCACGACCGCCCGTTCTCACGGGGATCGAATAAAACGCCCGACAGGAGTCCGGTCGCGTCCCGGCGACGGTCCGGGTTCCTGCGGGTCCGTTACGCTGCGATTATCGTGCGGTCCGTGGCGGTTCCTCCGGTTTCATCGGTGATCGTGAGGACTACATCGTACCCGTCGTCGGCTCGAGTGGTGGCGACCGACTACCATTGCCATGGACTGCGACCGAAACGAACGGCACGTCGAAAGTCGTGGCGATCCAACCACGCTGGACGGTCAGCGGGATCGTGCGAGCAGGGCCACAGCGGCGGCGATCGCGACGAGTGTGGTCCCACCCGCGAAGCCGGGAACCGAGTCCGAACTCGAATCGGCGTCCGAATCACCGGCGTCGGTGCCGTCGCCTCCCGCGGTCGCTGATTGGGAGCCCGCCGTCCCGTCGTCGACGGTGAGCGTCCCCGCTTCAAGCGCCGGTTCGATGCGGGACCCGCCGTCGGCGTCGAGTTGCAGGTCGGTTATCTCGAGGGTCGTCGAGCCGGTATCCGGCCCAGTCACTGCGACCGTCGCGAGCGTGACGTCGGTCGCCCCGGGCGTCACCGCGTCGGTGAGATCGGCGGCTTCGACGGTCACCGACTGCCCGTCGTCGCTCACGATCGGCTCGGACGTCTTCCCGTACGTGTCGGGGTAGCTGGCGTTCGAGATCGTCGCGCCGTCGGTCGATAGCTCGAGGGTGACCTCGAAGCCGGCGAGCCCGTTCGGGGCGTCGGTGAGCGCGAGGCGATGGGTCGCGGTCCCCCCAGGTTCGACGGTCGCGTCAGCGACGACGAGGCTACTGTCGGCCGCCGAGGTGGTCGTGGCCCCGGTTACGAGGGGCGATCCGCCACCCGCAGTTGCCACCGCGATCGTCGGGCTGGCCGCCGCACCGATTGCGATGGCGATGACGACCGCGACGATCGCCCGCCGCCACGGTCGCCCCCACCGATTCACCTCGTTCGTCCGCGTTCGCGCCACGGGGTCCGGATCGGTGTCAGAGCGGTCCATCGGTTACTGCTCGTCGTACAGTTCGTCGATATCGTCGTAGTCGATGCGACCGTTGTCGTTGAAGTCGTAGGCGTCGGCGTTGAGCGTGACCGAGTCGTCCTCGATGTGTTCGAAGAGGAGGGTCACGTCGTCGTAGTCCAGCCGACCGTTCCCGTTGAGGTCCTCGAAGTTTCCGTCGCCGTCGGGGTCGGTCGGTGCCCCGCCGCCGGAGCCGCCGCCGATCGGCGGCGGGCCAGTGACGACCACGCCGGGCCGCGGGTGGGCTTCGATCGCGGTTCCCCCGTCGTCGTCCAAGGCTTGCACGTCGGTCACGATGTCGGTCGTCCCGCTACCCACGCCCTCGATCTCGACGGTCGCCAGCGTGACATCCATCGCGCCGGGTTCGATCTCGTCTTCGATATCGGCGAACTGGAACGCGACCGTCGATCCGTCGTCGCTGATCGTCGGGTCCGCGGTGAGTTCGAGCGCGTCGTGATAGCTCGCGCCCGTGATCTCGGCGACGTCGGTGTGCTCAAGGGTGACGGAGATGTGCCCGCCGGCGAGGCCGTCCGGAACCGACGAGAGCGTCAGCTCGGCTTCGCCGGTCGCCTCCTGGCTGACCGCGACGGAGTCCACGTGCAGCGACGTCGGCGGTTCGTAGACCCACAGCGCGTCGTTGGTGTACGACCGGCCGAAGTTGCCCTTGTCCTCACAGAGGAGGACCCGGCCGTCCTTGAGGACCAGCACGTTGTCCACGTTGATCGGTGCGGCGTCGACGATCGATTCGCGGTCGGTCGCGTCAGGGCCGACGACCACCGGCTCGAGCGTCGAGATGTCGTACTCTCCCTCGAGTTCGGCGCGGTAGACGACGCCGCCGTCGACCCGCTCCATTCGCACAGCGCCCTCGTCGTCGGCCATCCCGTCGTTGAGTTCCGAAATACCGATGTAGAGGAAATCGCCCGGCTCGGCGTCGTCGAGCGAGTCGGTCCCCTCCGCCTTGCGGAACTCGATGCTGGCACCGATCTCCTTTGCCGCGGCGCGCGTCTCGAGGAACGGGACCCGGCGCAGGTCCTCGTCGACGCCGTCGGGACCGTGTTGCTCGTACTGCTCGGCCCACGCGAGGATCTCCTCGTCGGTGATGTAGTCCTGATTGCCGTTGATCGCGACTTCCTCGTCGGCCTCCGCCAGTGCGGTCTCGAGGTCCGCCTGCCAGTCAGTTTCGGCGTGGGTCTCGAGGTACTCGACCTGCGTCACGTCGTCGTACTCGGCGATCCAGGACGCGACCTCGGCGTTGCTCGCGCTGCCGAGTGCCAGCCACTCGATCTCGAGATCGACCTCGGCCGGCGGGTTGTTCTTCGCGGCCTCGTCGTTCGTGACGCGGGCGACGTACAGGGTCCCGCGGACGTCCATCCGGTCGTCGTAGCTCGGGATCGGCTCCTCGGCGACGAACTTGTAGAACCCCTTGTTCGAGCCGTCCGAGGTGAGGTAGACGGTCCGCTCGTCGGGCATGAACTCGGGACACTCGAAGGCGGCCCGGCCCATGACGTAGTGTTTGACCGGGATCGGCTCCGCACTGGTCGGCTCGGTGATCTCGACGATATGGCCGTACCGGTAGCGGTTGGGATACCCATCGCCGAGCGGCTCCGTCGTGTTGGTGGTGCCGTCCTGATCGACCGGCTCCGCGCCGAGGTAGTAGGCCTGCATCTCGACGCCGCCCAGGGCCCACGTCCCCTGGGGATACCAGCTCTCCTCGAACAGGTCGCCGAGTGCACCCTCGATCGCGGTCGGATTCGGCCGGTTCCAGAACGCCGCCCCGCCGCGGAGCCCGACGCCGCTTTCCGCGTCGACCATGTCGCTTACCGTCGCCGATCCCGACACGCGCGGGTGGCTGTAGTCCTCCTCCGAGGACATCGGCGTCTCCCAGGGACTCAGATCGCCGTAACAGTTGATCCGCGTGCCGCCGAGTTCGCGAAACGTCGATTGATTCTCGAGGTTCATCGCGGCCTCGTGGTCGGCGGTCCAGCCGTCCGCACCGCGGCTGAGGGGCGTGCGCGTGATGCTTCCGGGGCTCGTCTCGTTGTTCGTGAACAGATACCCCTCGCGTCCCTCGTCGTCGGTCGGGACGAAGAAATTCATGTCCGGGTTGGTGCCGACATCGCCGTATCGGCTCCCGGCGAACTCGGCGATGTCGGTCCCGTCGGGCGTCTCGGGGTGGCCCCACTTCGCGTCGCCACCGTCGATCGGATCGCCCTCCTGGACGAGAATATCGTACTCGCCGCCGGCGACCTGGACGCGTCCCTGTGCCGCCTTCGACCGCGGGGCCTCGAGTTCGTCGAACTCGTCGTTTTGGCCGTTGAAGTCGAACCGATGGCCGGCGAGAACGCCGACCGCGGCCGTGTCGTAGGGTGCCGGATTGTCCCGACTCGGATGCTGGAGGCTGAACAGCACTTCGCCGTTCTCGAACACGAACGGCCCGGTGACCTCGGCCCCGCGAGCCGTGGTCGCGAGCCGTTTGAGGTCCCCACGTACTGTCGGTGCCCCCGGCGTGTCGGTGTCCGCCGCACTCGCCGTCCCGAGCGCTCCCATCCCGATCGCGGCCGCCGCCGACGATGCCATCAGCTTCCGCCTGGTGAATTCGACCATTGCGGACGGTTCAACCCACCGTTATATGGTTAGATTTTATAATATACGTACTGAGTAGAAAGAGTCAGCTAGAGGGGTACCGAAGGCTCATAGGAAACCGAACGATATGTGCGATATATACACAGCTGTTGTTCTCCCGAACGGCTCGCGACGACGGCGACACGACATCCCCGAGCCTGAGTCGAAACGCGTCTCCTGCCGATCGGTCGTCGAGAAAAGCAAGGGCGGTTCAAGAGCGAGCCGACGCGTCGCGGCCTACTCGAGGTTGCGTTCTGCGGCTCGGGTCCGGACCTCCGCGGCGCGGTCGCGAACCCACGTACAGTATCGCTCGATGTCTTCCGGCGTCGTCCCGTAGAACGAAGCGACCCAGTTGACGTCCGCCCACGGGCAGGTCACGAGGTAGGCGGCGAGGGTGTCTTTGCCGGCCTGAACGACCTCCGGTGGGACGCCGCGGCTGCCCGTGTTCTCCTCGACGAAGCCGTTGACGTCGAAGTAGACGTCCGCGTAGAGGCGAGCGTCCTCGAGTTCGTCGAACGCGATTTCGGTGTGGTTCGGTGCCTCGAATCGGTAGCGGGACTCGTTGCCGTCGCCCGCGCCGCTCTCGACGATCCGGACGCCGAGGACGTACCCGTCGACGACCGAGCCATCCGTATCGGGGGTGGGAGTGGATTGGGACATGACGAAGTGTCGCGTAAATCCACTCGTATCGGTCTCTTGAACGTTCGTATGTGGTGTATATAGCGCTCTGGAACCGACCGGACCGGTACCGAGGCACACCGGCTCACCCGGCCTCGATCGCTCCCGGCCCTACTCGAGCAGCGATTCCCCGGTCATTTCGGGGGGCTGTTCGAGGTCGATCACCTCGAGGATCGTCGGCGCGATGTCCGCGAGGGTTCCGCCCTCGCGGACCGTCCGGTCGCCGCTGGTTCCGGTCGGGTCCGAATAGACCAGCGGGACCTCGTTGTACGTGTGCGCCGTGTGGGGGTGCTCCTCGGTCCCCATGTCGTCGGCGTTGCCGTGATCAGCCGTAATGAGGACGTGCGCGCCGGCGGCCTCGAGCGCGTCGACGAGCCGACCGAGTTGGGCGTCGACGGCTTCGACAGCTTCGATCGCGGCCTCGTAGTCACCGGTGTGGCCGACCATGTCCGGATTGGCGTAGTTGAGCACGAGCACGTCGGGGTCGTCCGACTCGATCGTCTCGATTGCCGTGTCGGTCACCTCGGGCGCGCTCATCTCGGGTTGCAGGTCGTAGGTCGGCACGTCCGGGCTCTCGACGATCTTTCGGATCTCGCCGTCGAACTCGACCTCGCGGCCGCCGTTCAAGAAGTAGGTGACGTGGGCGTACTTTTCGGACTCGGCGATCCGGAGCTGCGTTCGACCGGCGTCGGCGAGTACCTCCCCGAGCACCTGTTCGGGCTGGTTCGGCGGGTAGGCGACGGGGAGGTCGAACGTCTTGTTGTACTGCGTCATCATCACGACCTCGGCGTCGGGCGGGCTGGTCGCGAACTCGTCGGCCCAGTCTTCGGGTCGAATATCCGCGAGCAGCCGGGTTAGCTGGCGGGCCCGATCGGAGCGGAAGTTGAACCAAACGACCGCATCGCCGTCCTCGAGTGCGGATCCATCCCGGACCAGGGTCGGTTCGACGAACTCGTCGGTAGTGTCGCGGTCGTATGATTGTTCGACCGCCTCGACCGCGGTGTCGGCGGTCCACTCGGCCTCGCGGTTCACGATGGCGTCGTAGGCCCGCTTCGTCCGCTCCCAGTTCTGGTCGCGGTCCATGGCGTAGTACCGGCCCGAGACCGTCGCCACGTCGCCGGTGCCGTGGTCCGCGACGACGTCCGCGAGCGTCGAGAGATACTCCCGGCCGCCGGTCGGGGACGTATCGCGACCGTCAGTGATCGCATGGGTGACGGCCTCGACGTCGCGATCGGCCGCCAGTTCGATCAGCGCGTGCAGATGTTCCTGATCCGAGTGGACCCCGCCGTCGCTGACGAGGCCGACGAAGTGGACGCGCCCGTCGTTCTCGTTGGCCCGATCGAAGGCGGCGTTGATCGCGTCGTTGTCCCGGAACGAGCCGTCCGCGATCGAATCCGAGATGCGCGTATACTCCTGGTAGACCACCCGCCCGGCACCGATGTTGAGGTGGCCGACCTCGCTGTTGCCCATCTGGCCGTCCGGCAGGCCGACGCGCCGGCCCGCGACCTCGAGTCGACCGTCCGCGCCCGCGTCGGCGAGTCGGTCGAAGACCGGCGTGTCGGCTGCCTGAACCGCATCTCTGCCGCCGTCACCGAGTCCCCAGCCGTCGAGGACGATCAGCGCAGCTTCCATACGTACTCGGTTTCCAGCGCGGCCTAACTAGCTGTCGTTGTTCGTAGACCGGACCCCCACTTTCGGGCCACATCACTCGGCTCGAGGACGGAGACCAGGCGGGGCTCCCGACTGTCGTCACTCGCGTTGGATGAACTCGCCCGAGCAGTCGTACTCGTGCAGTTCGTACACGGCAATTCTGGCCTCCTCGTACGGGGCCGCCCGGTCGGTCAGACCGTGGATCGTGACCTGCTCGACGCCGGTCTCGTGAGTCCTATTCCAGCGGTTACACAGGTAGTTGCCGAAGTACGAGAGGTGGTTCTCGTTGTCGGCGTACCGCGTGTTCAACGCGTACTTTCGCCACCGCATGGTCTCGTATGAGTCCTCGACCGACGGCGGTCTGTCCCAACTGACCGCCGACCCGTGGAAGACATCGGCTCTCGTTCCATTCTCGAGTTTGCCTGGCACCACGAGCCAGCGTGCGTCGGACGTCGGGTCCGGCGCGAACATCCGCCAGCCCTGGTCGGCATCAGCCGTATCGAGGACGTTTTCGCCGGGGTCGGGAACCTCGGTGTAATCGACCGCACTGGCGTTCGAGAGCACGACCAGGACGAGCAAGAGCCACGGGACGGCGGTCGAGAACAGGACGCGGCTGCGTGCCCTCACGGTAGGCAGGACGGGACGGGCTACGTGGGTCGCCGAGAGGTCCCGGATCGAACGCCGTGGCACGCCCCGTTGCAGTCGGTCCAGCCCCCGGCGGAGCGGGGTCGCGATCCCGATTCGGGTCGCTAGCGCCGTCACTCGGTCCCAGACGACCGGAGGGTAGAACAACACCAGTCCGGCGACGGTGATAAGCGGAAAGAGCCCGATCTTGAGCGTGACGAACATGCCGAGGTGCATGCCGACGAACAGGGTCGTGATGATCGCCCGTCGGTAGTCGGTCAGAACGATGAGAAGGGGCGAGAGCAGGATGAGCGTCATCCAGACGTACGAAAAGGTACGCAACAGGAAAAACTGCTCCGCCAGCACGTTACCGAGCAAGTACGTGAGGTGATCGGCCTGAAAGATTTCGACGACTGCGTCGCCGCTCATCCACACGTCGCTTCTGGTCTTGTGGATGGCGTTGGTCACGTACATGAGCAACACCTGCAAGAGGACGGCCATCGTTCCGACCGACGCCACCGTCGTACGGTCTCGGTCAGTTCGGCGGGCATCGATCGCCCAGCGTTCTCCGAGAGGGAGGAAGATCGCCCAGAGGAACAGCATTCGAAAGAGGGCGTCGCCCCCGTTGAGGACCATCGGATTCCGGGCATGCAACGAGAGCAACAGCAGCCACGAGACCACCGTCGCTAGCCGAGTTCGATAGCCGACGACCATCGCGACGGCGAAACAGCCGGCGACGAAAAAGAGGAGCGCCTGTACCCACGCCTCGCCGGAGAGTGCGTGGAGGGAGTAGACCGACGAATAGTCCGAGAACAGCGCCTCGAGCGGGAGGACCCCGTCGTCAGTGTAGAACGCCGTGAGGTTTCGTGACCGGAGCAGGAGATCGACGATCACCAGCGTTCCGAGCGCGATACGGAACGCGGCGAGCGCTCGCAGGTCGATTTCGAATCGGCGGATGAACGACTCCGAGGCGGTATCGAGTGCGGTCAGTAATCGATTCCGTCCGTTCGTGGGGAGGGCTCGAGTCATCGTACACTCTATATTGATGCGCTTCTCCCGGTTTCGTATCAAACGCCATAAGCTTGTTGTAAGCTGAAGTGTTTATTTTACCGACTCCCTCAGGTCCGGACCGAAACCGGAAAACGACCGATCGGCGACCGGTGCGGTCGTAGCAGTGTGTACGGACGAAAATCACTCCAAAACCCGTGGCTTACCCCGTCTCCCACCGGTCCCTCGATAGCTCAGTGCGACGGCTGGGTTGCGTCCTCGTCGTATTCGAAGGTCGCCCCGCAGTCGCCACAGACCGTTTCTTTCCCGGGTTTGACTCGCTGTGCAAACACCGCACCGCAGTCATCACAGATCATAAAGAGCCGATGTTCCGGCGCGGTGCCGGCCTCGAACTCGGCGTGGATCCAGGCGTCGGTACAGCCCTCCTCGTAGAGGGTCACTCCGGAACTGGTCCGTCGCCAATTGATCGCACGGTCGTCGCGGGCGGATACGGCCGATTCTCGCTCGGACATCGAGATAGTCCGATTCTCGGCCCGACTATACATACGCTTTCTGATAGTAATTTACCCGCCCTCGAGTTAATCGCGTCGTTCCGGCGACCACTGGCTTTTTGCGGGTCGGGTCGGTGGCCCCAGGTATGACCCTCGATCCGGTCCACTTCGACGGGATTGCGCGGCTCGCGAGACGGATCGACCACGGGACCGACGAGCGGGACCGGCGCGCGTTCGCCGAAACCGTCTGGGAGACGTTTCTCGATCCCTTGCTCTACGACGGGCGACCGGTCCTCGAGCCGCTCGACGAGCAGGCACGACGGCTCGTCGACTGCGAGGGAGTCGCCCTGCGCGACCGCGAGTTCTTGAGCGAACACGGCCTGGACGCGGGGACGATCAATCCGACGACGTTCAAAAACGGGCTGGTCGTCGACATCGCACAGGCGGCCATGAGCGCGACCCCGACCGATCTGGACCTCCACCGGTCGCGGACGACCGTGATGACGGTCCACTCGAACGACGAGACGATGACCGTCGACGAGTCGTGGGGGCAGTTCGACGCGGGCTACAGCAAGAGCCGGGCGGTCAAGGTGCCGCCGCTGCCGCGGTTCGCCGAGGGCGTCGTCCACGCGCTGGCACTCTATCTCGCCGAGAGCAAACACGCCCGCGACCACGCCGACGCGGTCTCGGACCTGCTCGTCCTCGACGGCCCGCTCTATCCGCGAGGACTGCTGCGCTGGGCCGACCAACATCCCGACCTCGCCGATTTCCTGCTCGAGGACCCCCGGCCGACGACGGTGCTGGAGAACTACGTCCGGTTGGTCGAGGACTTCGTCGACCGCGACGTTCCGCTCGTCGGCTTCGTCAAAAACCCCGCGACGCGCGTACTCACGCGGACGTTGAAGTCGAAACGGGACGTGGACATCAGCGTGCCCTGGAGCGACGACTCGGCGCTGTTCACCCGCCTGCTCGAGCGTGGCGAGTACGTCGACGATGTCGACGGCGAACGCTGGGAGCGGGACACGTCGTCGCTCTCCTATACGAACTGGTTCCGCTCGCGGGGCGGCGTCGATCGACCGCTGTCGGCCGAGGGCGACGCACTCGGCGTCGAGCGTCGCCTCGAGCGCGAGGCCTACGAGGTCACCTTCTTCGTTATCTACGACCCCCGTGACGACCTGCTGTACCGGATCGAGGCCCCGTACGCGTTCACCAGGGACCCCGACCGCCGCGAGCGACTCACGATGCAACTGTTACAGGACGTCGCTATCGCCCACGGTCCGCCGACCATCGTCGCGAAAGCCGACGAACTCGCCCGGATCAGTAACTCCGAGAAGGCGTCGCTCCTGTCTCTTATACACATCTCTNAGATGTGTATAAGAGACAGGCCCCTAGCCGTCACTTTTCTCGACCTCGAGCGAAACGTCGTCGCGATCGATGCCGATCCGCGCGAACTGCGTTCGGACGTGCTCTTTGGCACCCTCGAGAGCCTGTTCGCGGGTGTCGAAACCGCGTGGCATGGGGGACTCGAACGCGAGGTTGACCTCGCGACCGTCGACGAGTTGCGTCGTCCCGCCGCTGTCGACTTCGTAAAACTCGTCGCAGACCCAGACGTACGCGGCGTCTTCGTCGGGTGCACCGCTGAACGTGGGGGCTCGCTCACCCCGTTCGTACAGCGTCCCAGTGAGTTCCGTCCCGCCCGCACGACCGCGTACCATAAGCATACGCTATCGTACGTCTCGCGGACGCAAAAATGCCGTGGCATCGGTCAGCGAACGGCAATACCGGACTCGATCAGTGCCGACGGGTGTGTCCTCTACCCACCCCGTCTCTCTATCGGCCGCGGGGCTATCGATCAGCCACACGAACGGGTTGTCCTCGTGCACTATCTCGCCGTCGAACGTGACATTCAACCACTCTGCACTGCGGAAGACGACAACAGACACGATCTTGCTGGTCTCGCTCGGTCATTATCAACTGGCGGGAAAGTGCGATTTCTTGTTGCTATTTCCAATACTAACCCTCCTTCTTTGTCGATTACAAGCACGTCAGCGCGTTACGAAGTGATTATCGGAGTCACGATTTCGTTTCCCGCCCAAATCGTTTTGGAACCGATCTTATCCCCATTGCAGAGGTTGGTCTGTGTAATGAGTTCGGACGCTCATCTCGGCGGCAGCATGCCCGACCCACTCGAAACCGTTCCGACGGAGTGTTACGAGATTCTTCGCCATCCTCGTCGCCTTCGCGTTCTCGAGGTGCTCGGTTGTCGACAGACGCGACTTGCCCTGTCTGAACTGACGACGGCACTGATCGAGGACTCGACGGGCTCGAACGGCCGGACACGACATGACGTTCGGACTACGCTCGTTCACAATCACCTCCCACGACTCGAGGACTACGGCATCGTCGACTGGACCGACGACGGCGTCGCATTGGTCGACGAACCGCCGGTCCACCCCGCCGATCTCTCCGTGCTGCTCGACCTCTGTGAGAGCGAGAACGCCCAAACCCTGCTCGAGACGCTCGTCGACCCCGTTCGGATGCGACTGCTCTCCGTTCTCGAGGCGGGCGATCGACCGCTCTCGCTCGAGCACCTCGCCGAGCGACTCAGTGCTTGCGAGAGCGGGCCGTTCGCCGACGTCGAGCGCGCGACGGTAGCGCTCCACCACTCCCACCTGCCCGCGATGGCCGACATCGGCGTCATCAGCTACGAGCAGGAGTCCCGTCTCGTCACGCGCTACGATCAGGTCGTCTCGATCGACGAGTAGCCATCGACCACATCCGGCCGCCGTCCGCCGATGCGATCCGCGCTCAGTGCACCACCGTCCGGTTCGGCTGTCCCCACTGGCGGCCATCGCGCGACCGGCGGCTGGTGAGCGTCCGCCACATCGACAAACGGTAAGAGCGTCCCGTCCGTCAGTGGGAGACAGCACGACATGGCCGCCGCAAGACCCGACGACGACACTCGCCTCCGCGCCGAGTCAGCGTCCGACAGCTACCGCACCGTCGTTCGCGGCGGTCTCGCCGTCTTGCTCGGTTTCGTCCTTTCAATCGCGCTCATCGCAGGGACGGCCGCTGCGATCGATCAGGTCGCGATCGTCTCGCCGGACCGAACGCAGATCGAGGCCGCACCCGGCGAGACGGTCGAGATCGACGTGACCCTCCGGAGCCAGGGTGGTCACGGCGGGAGCGGCATCGACGCGGTGACGCTGGTCGCCCAGTACCATCCCGACTATCTCGAGATCGAGGGCGTCGACCGCGGGTCGTGGCTCGACGGGTCCGATACGACGATTCGCACCGCCGAGGCGCTCGCGGACGAGCGGGGCACCGCGATCCTCGAGCAGCGTCGCGAGCCGGCCGGCGACGGTGCGACCGGCGCGGGGACGATCGCGACGCTGACCGTCCGGGTCGCCGAGGACGCGCCAGCCGGGACGACGACGCTCTCGTTCGACGAGACCGAGGTCGAGACCACCGGGGACTGGCCGATCGCCGTCGTCGACGACGCCGCGACGATCGCGATCGACGGCGGCACCGACCCACTCGAGTCGTTCGATCATCCCGATCCCGACGAACTGGCGCGGGAGCCACCCTCTTCGAACGAGAGCGGGAACGAATCGGCGGCGACCGACGGCAGCGAGCCGGTACCGGGATTTACGGCCGGGCTCGCGATCGCAGCCGTCACGCTGGGGACAGCGCTTTTGGCAGTCGCTGCTGACCGTCGCGGGCGATAAACAGTCCGTCCGACCGGAGGGAAACGCGTTTGTGGGATGGGCCGGATGGAGTTGGTATGAGCGATCTGGGCGATTTCGGCGATTTCGATGCCGACGCCGGCACTGAAGACGGCTCGGCGGCCGACGCGGCGGGCTCGTCGCCGTCGTCTTCGGGTTCCGAGGGGACGACGACCGACGGGGTAACGGATGATTTCGACGCGACGACTGTCGAGCCCAGCGGCGAGGACGCCGGTATCGGAACGATCTGTGTCTCTCAGGGGCTGCGGGTCGCCGAGGACGGGGACGAGACCACCCTCCGGGCCTACGTCACCCGCGGCAACCGGTCGTCGGTCCGTATCGGGAGCTACCTGCTCGCGCCCTATCCCGACGGCGAGACGCTGTTCTGTCGCATCACCGGCCTCGAGTACGCCCAGCAGTATCACGCCGACGACGCGACGGAGATTCACGCTCGACGGGCGATGCGAACCGACGAGATCGACGAGGCCGATTACAAGTTCGTCGCCGAACTCGAGCCCGTGGCCGTTCTCTACGAGGACAGCGCGGAGCGAAACGCCGCGAGCGACCGGACGCAGTCCGACGACGGCGGCGAGTTGAAACGGCGGATGACCGACCGCGTGCCGAAACCGCAGACGGTGATCCGGCAGGCCGACGACACCGAGGAGATCAAGACCGGACTGAAGATTCCGGACGACGGGGTCTTTCTGGGCCATCTCTCGGTCGGCGGCGAGAAGGTCCGGACCGCCGCGTCGCCGCCGACGATCGATTACCGGCTAAAAGACGACTACGACGCGGGCGATCCACTCGTCTTCCGCCACTCGCTGATCGCCGGCGGGACGGGGTCGGGGAAGACCCACGGCGCGAAGAACATCCTCCGTCAGTATCTCGCCACGGAGCGAACCTATCCGATGGCCGACGGCCGCGAGGTCAGCCCCGCTGTCGTCCAGTTCGACCCGCAGGACGAGTACGCCCAGATGCACGACGACAACCCCGACCTGGACGGGGAGTTCGCGCGCCGCCTCGAGCGCGAGGGGATCGCCTACGGCGGCCACGACGATACGACCGCCTTCATCCCGAAAGTGGGGTCAGCGTCGTACGCTGCGGGCCATCACCGCGCGGAACAGGTCGAGTTCACGATCCCCTTCTCGATGGTCCACGACAACCCGTGGCTGGTCGCGGGCAGCGGGTTGAACGACAACCAGTACGGCGCGCTCACGACTGTGCTCCTGCCGCGGTTCCGAAAGCAGTACGGCAACGGTGGAACGTACGAGGAGTTCACGACGTTTCTCGACGATCCGGCCCTGCGCGAGGAACTCGACGAGTCGGGGCGGGTCCACGAGGCGACCTTCGACGCCGTTCGGCGGCGCGTGCTCGGCTTCGGCCACGTCTTCGACCAGGACGCGCGCCCGATCACCGACCTCGTCCACGACTTCGTCCGCCCCGGCGGGCTGACAGTGGTACCGACCTATCACATCACCGATAGCAGAGCGACCGAGACGATCGTCCTCGCGGTCTCCTCGCTGCTCATCGATCAGAAACTCTCGAACGATCCGGACTACGACCGCATCAAGGAGACGCCGCTCGTGCTGGGGATGGACGAGGCCCACAACTTCCTGACCGACGCCGATTCGGTTCAGGCCGGGAAGGTCATCACGAAATTCACCGAGGCCGCCAAGCAGGGCCGCAAGGAACGGCTCGGCCTCTTTCTCATCACGCAGGACCCACAGGACATCCACGACGCCGTCTTCAAACAAATCAACACCACCGTCGTCCTCAACCTCGGCGACGAGGACGCCATCAAGAGCGTGAACATCCCCAGCAACCTCGAGTCCAAAGTTCCCTACATGGAGAAAGGACAGATGGTCGTCTACTCGCCCGACAACTCCGAGCCGGTCGAACTGATCGGTCTGCCGACGTGTCTGACTCGCCACGGGCGGGACTGAGCCCCGATTCCATCCGTCAGGTTGCCTCGCACAGCGCCCGCTCGAAGAACGAGCGCACCGTCGCCGCGATCTCGTCGTGTTTCCCGAGGAAGAAGTGATCGCCGGCCAGTGCGGTCGTCTCGTCGCCGCGGTCTCGCGCGCGGTCGACCACCGGTTCCCAGTCGGCAGTCGTATCGCGCTCGCCGTAGAGGACGCACACCGGGACCTCGAGAGCAGCGAGCGCCGCGGCGGCGTCGAGGTCACCCTCGAGCCGTGCCGTCGGAGCGAGGGCGGCGACGGCGTCGGGGGGTGTCGCTGCCGACGCGAGCAGGCTCTCGGACGCGCCGAAACTGTAGCCGAAGACGCCGACCGGAAGCGAATCGGTTCCGTCGTACTCGTCGCGAGCCCACCGGATGGCGTTGCGAACGTCCGCCCGTTCGCCGTGGCCCTCGTCCCACGATCCGTAATCGAAGCGCAGGCAGGCGATATCGGCCGCGACCAGGGCGTCGCTGACGGCAACGAGTCGGGGATCGCTTCTCGAGCCGCCGTGTTGGGGATGCGGCGGGCAGGCGACGACGACGGCCGCTGGGTCACCGTCCGGTTCCGAGAGCGTCCCGCGAACGTCGCGTCCGCCGGGGAGGAGCACTGTCATAGCGGACGTTGCCGACGGCCGATAATGAAAGTCCGCGTGTGACGGGCCGTTCGAACCGGCAGCGATCCCACCTCGGCGGCGAAACGGAGGGCGGCTGCGTCAGCGGGGATGTTGACGGCAGTGGGACGGGCGGTCGAAGCGGTGAGTGCAGGTCTAGTCGGCGACGCTGACCGTGAAGCCGTCGTCACCGTCGCTGACTGTGACGTTCCTGCTCACGACGAACGAGCGCGTGACCGTCTCGGTCTCGAGATCGACGGTCAGCGTCACCGAGGTCGTCTCGGCCGTCGGCGGGGCCACCTCGATGGTCGCCGTCGCCGGGCCGTCACCGGTCGCGTCCGTGACGGTGGCGGCCAGTTCGTCGGGTTCGTCGAACTGGGTTTGGACGGTGTAACTCGCCGCGTCGTCGCTGACGACGAGGTCCGCGATCAGTTCGCGATCGGCGGCGGACAACGAGTCAGTCTCATCGGTCACAGTGACATCGACGCCGTCTATCTCCGGGAGGCGACGGGTGACCGTGACCGACTCCGCGTCGAGATCGACCACCGCGACCACGTGGGGCAGTCGGCCGTCGGTCGGCGTGACGCGAACGGTCGCGGTGTCAGCGGGTGTGAACGTATCGGTGTCCGTGTCGAACTCCCGATCCCGGCTGACGCGCATCTCGACCGCGTCGAACCCGTCGAAGTGTGTGCTGATTTCGTCGGTCGCCCAGACGCGTTGGGCGACCGTCTCGAGGTCGCGTTCCGAGAGCGAATCGCGGTCCCCGCGGAGGGAGACGGTCACATCGTCGAGTTCAACGGTCGTTTCGGTCTCGGTTACCGGCTGGGTCTCGATCCCGACTTTGTCCGTCGAATCGTCGGCCATCGTCACGTTGTCGACCGAAATCGATTCGCTTTGGTTTCCGTGGAGCACGTACGTGCCGTTCCGGTCGGGGTCCGCGTTGCCGGAGACGGAGCCGCTCTCGTGGACCGTGAGTGCGCCGGAAACGCGCCGGTCGGCGACGGTTTCGGTCGCGAGATCGACGGTCGCGCGGGCCGCGGGCGAGTCGCCGTCGGGCCCGGTGAGGGCGACCGTAACGCGGTCGCCCTCGCGGTCAACGACGGACGCGTCGACGGTAGCCGGTTCGTCGAGCAGCGTCTTGATCTCCCACTCGAGATCGGGGTCGTCGAGGAGGATCGTCCCGAGCCGGTCGCGTTCGTCGTCGGTCAGCCGATGGGACTCGTCGTCGAACTCGAGATCGACATCGTCGATCGAGTGCAACCCCTTCTCGAGCGTGACCGTTTCCGCGTCTAGGTCGACCGTCACGAACGCGTACGGGAGCCGCTCGTCGGCGGGCGAGACCTGGACTCGAACCGCATCGTCGGCGGGGACGAACTCGTCGGCGTCCTCGTCGTAGACCGTGCGCTCGGAGACCCCGAACGTCAGGGCGTCGGGCTCGTCGAAGTAGCTGCGCACGTTCTCGTTTTCCCAAATGAGGTGTGGGAGTCGCTCGCGTTCGTCGGCGGTCAGCGCGTCTTGGTCGCCGAGTAGTTCGACGTCAGTATCGTCGAGCTGTGCATGTCGTGTGTCGTCCGTGCCCGGCTCACCCGTGACGACGAGGACCCCCGCTGCGAGGGCCACGGTCGTCGCGAGTGCGAGCACGTACATCGCGTACTTGTAATCTCGTTTCATAGGGACCACGTTCGTGGGCGGCGATCCGAGCACCCCGATCGGGGCCGCACATCCGTCTCGGCCCGGGGCATCGGATCGCTCCGGTCGACCGTTAGGAGAAAGCCCCTTTCAAACCCCGTTGGAAACGGCCGCGAAACGCGTTCCGAACGCGTTTCACGCGTGTTTCAGTCTCGTTTCAGTCGTTCCAAACGATCTCGAACCGGAGTCTTCATACTTCGGTACACGTGTCACCGGGACGATGGTCGCCGTCGATCCGGCTCGAGTCGTCCTGGTCTCGTCCCTGCTCGTCCTCGGACTCAGCGTCGCCGCGTTCGCGAACGTCGCCGGCATCACGTCGGCGGTGACGACCGACACTGCCGGGACGTTCGCGGTCGACGACGGAGCGCTGACGTTTGCGCGGAGCGACGGGACGGAGACGACGATCGTGACCGACGTCCGCGACCTCGAGCGCATCGAGATCGCCGACGGGAACGGCGGGATCTCCGTGACGACGACGCCCCGTGACACCCCGACGTTGAGCGAGCATCACCGGCAACTCGCGAAGCGAACCGTCCTCTCGAACGAGACGATCGCCGATCGCTTGGAAACGACCGGTGGGGCGACCCTCACCGTACTGCCGATTCGGGCGGGCGAACTCCCACGCGATCGGGCCGCATTGGCCGCGATCGATCCCGAACGGGACCGGCGAGCGCGGACGGGCGGCGTCGGTGAACCCGCGTTCGAGACGCGGTCGAACGGCTCGAACGGCGCGGTCATGGTCGCTCGGAACGCGTCGGCGATCCGCACCGATCGTGCGCTCGTGATCGTCGAGCCCGTCGGGACAAACGCGGCGTATCGGACCGTGATCGATCTCGAGTCGGAGTCCGTCGACCGCATGCTCCGGCTGGAGGTCGTCGCGGAGTGAGACGCCTCGAGACGCGTCCGAGGCGACCACGCACCGTCTCCGGGCGGTCCGCGCGACGACAAACCGATGATACTTAAATGCAGACACCTCGTCGTTGATCCATGTTCCCCCGAGCCCTCCGCGATACGCGATTCATCACGGCGACCGTCCTCGTCGCGGCGACGGTCGTCCTCGTCGGACAGCTCCTGAACCCGCCACAGCTCGTGGTCGCTGCGAGCGGCCCCGGTGGCGACGTGACCACGGTCGGCAGCTACTTCACGTATCGGGACGTTGGCATCATCGCCGTGGCCGCGTGTCTCCTCGGCGCGAGCGGGACGGCCCTGCTACTGGACCGCCGATCCGACTCGAGTGCCGATCCCGACCGGTCGCGGGTCGCGACCGACGGGAGTTCGGACGGCCGGGGAAGCGACGACCTCCTCGAGACACGGCGACAGGAGTGGGAGGAGCAAGCCGACGAGTTGGGGACCACGGAACGCGTCGTCTACGAGGCGGTCCTCGACGCCGACGGCGTCCGACCGCAACGGGAGATCGTCGACGAAACCGACCTCTCGAAAGCGACCGTCAGCAGGACCCTCGATAGCCTCGAGAGCAAGGCGCTCGTCGAACGGAAGCGACGCGGAACCGGGAACGTCGTCATGCTCCTGTGAGCGACGCGGGGAGCCCGACTGTTGCCGAAGTGATGTTTTTAAGGCCGGGGAACGATACGTAGCGAGTATGGGCATCCTCTCTCGGGCCTCCTACGTTATCCGATCGAAGCTCAACTCGGTGCTCAACCGGGCCGAGGATCCGACCGAAACGCTGGACTACTCCTACGAGCAGATGCGCGACCAACTCCAGCAGGTCAAGCGGGGTATCGCCGATCTCACGACGCAAAAAAAACGTCTCGAGATGCAGAAACGGCGGCTCGAGGAGAACGTCGAGAAACACAACGATCAGGCACGAACTGCCGTCCAACAGGACCGCGAGGACCTGGCGCGACGCGCCTTAGAGAAGAAGAAGACGAAGATGAACCAGATCGACGACCTCGAGCGCCAGATTTCGGACCTCCAGAACCAGCAAGACCGGCTGATCGAACAGAAGAACGAACTCCAGAGCCGCATCGAGGAGTTCCGGACCAAAAAGGAGACGATGAAAGCCCGCCACGAGGCGGCGAAGGCCAGTTCCACCGTTTCGGAGGCGATGACGGCGACCGGCGAGGAGTTCGAGGACGTCGGCCGCGCCATCGAGCGCGCCGAGGAACAGACCGAGGACATGGAGGCTCGCGCCGCCGCCATGGACGAACTCCACGAGTCCGGCGCGTTCGACGACGTGCTCTCGGACAAGGACAACATCGATCGCGAACTCGAGCAGCTCTCGACCGACAGCGGCGTCGAGGCCGAACTCGAGACGCTCAAGTCCGATGTCGGGGCCGACACGGAGGCGGCGTCCGGCGGGGACGCCGAGGCCGACGCGACGGCCGAGGTCGACGAGGACGAACTTACCGACCTCGAGAACGGCGATCAGGACGAAGTCGAGGCCGAACTGGCGGAGCTACAGGACGAAGAGAACTAACTCGAGCGGAGCCGAACTGCTGGGAGAGCGAACGCCCGATCTAGCAGTGGCTGCAGGACGGACGGGAGCGCGACGGCGGCCGGACTATTGTCATTCGTCCCTCAGTTCAATCGCAGTCGGAGGCCCGTGTACTGACGCGGGGGGAACGACACGCCCGCCGGTAAGCGGTCCGAATGGAGGAGAAACGGTTACCACCGTTCATGATGAAGTATCCGGTATGAGTGACGAGTCACCGGTCGCGTCCATCTCGTTGACCGCCCAGGTCGTCCTGCTCGGCGTCGCCGAACTCACCCGCGAGGGCGAGACGCCGGTCCAGACCCACGACCTCCGCCGGCATTGCCAGCAGCAACTGCCCGCGGTCGACACGGAGGTCGTCGGAACGCTCACCGAAGCCGACGTGATTCGGTCGCTCTACCGACTCGAGGACGAGGACTTCGTCGAGGAGATCGATCCGGCCGAGACGTCGCCGACCGGCAAGGGACGACCAGCGTACACGCTCGCCATGAGCGTCGAGACCGTCTACGACGAGGTCGCGGATGAACTCCGCGACGAGGCGGCCGACTGACCGCCCTCTCCGGCCGGCGCTCACGCCGTCCGTAGTCGGACGGCCGGCGCTTGCACCGCTCACGACGGGGTTCCCAGCACGGTGATATCGTAGCCGGCGATGTTCGATGGCGACTCGAGGACGATGACCTGAAACGCCCACGCCGAGTCCCCGTCGAGGTCGCCGGTGCTGGCGAGGTAGCGCCCGAGGAGGGTGCCGGCGTCGTCGTAGACGCGCGTTCGTACTTCGACGAATTGGAGTCGATCGGCTCCCGTATTCGCAACCGTTCCTTGGATCGTCGAGCCCAGATAGCCGTCCTCGACGACGAACTCGTGGGTGCGTAGCTCGAGGGGATCGAGCGACGTCACCGAGTTGGTGGGTTGTTGCTGTGCGAGTGCCGCCGCCGTTGACATCTGGGTCGCGTTCCTGCTGGTGGCGTTACTGACGGTGACGCGTCCCTCCTCGTAGGTCGGCTGGCCGCCGAGGCCGTCGCTGCCGAGACAGCCGGCAGCCGCGGCCGTGAGTCCGGTCCCGAGCGATGCGAGTACCCGCCGTCGGCCCGTCGGGTCCGATCGGGTCATCGCCGGCGGACGGTCGGCCGTACGTCGATTCCTTCACTAACCATATCCCGGATCGACACCGCGGATACATTTCAGTGTAGGCCTTGAAACGACCGTTCGTCCCTGACGGATCGCTCGAGTCAGTCGCGTCGGTGGGGGCGGCGTCGATCGCTCCGTGCCGCTGGGAACGGTGTGTGCAACGCAGGCCCTTATTGTCGGGTCGGTGGACGGTACCGCCATGGGTTCCGCCGAGACCGACGACACGCTCGAGTCCTATGGGGCCGACGTGGGCGGGCAGACAGGGCCATTGGCACGGTTCCACGAGTGGTTCCTAGTTCGGGGCAACCGATTGGCCGTCACGGCACTGCTCTCAACTGGCATCCTCGCGTTGCTCGTCGCCCTCCACGAACTCGGCGTCATCGAGTTCGTCGATCCGAGCCCCGTCACGCGCGTCGCAAGCGGCATGATCGCGGGCACGTTCTCGCTCGTGACGCTGGTCGTCTCCGTCAACCAACTCATCCTCTCCCAGGAGTTCGGTGCGGTGGGGAAAGCAGGCGACCGGTTCGAAAGCGTCGTGGCGTTTCGCGAGGCCGTGGCGGACGAGGCGGCCGTGCCCGCGACACCGACCGCGCCCACGAGGGTGCTCGAGCTGATCATCGAATCGATCCGGCACGACGCCGTCGAACTCGCGGCCATCGTCGCCGATCACGATGCCGAGGTCCGCGACCCGGTCGTCAGGTACACCAACGACGTCCAGGAGCGGGCCGACCGAGTCGACAACACGCTCGAGAAGTCGGCGTTCGGGACGTTCTCGGCCGTGTCGGCGGCGATCAACTACGACGAGGCCTGGCAGCTGTACGTCGCGACCCATCTGCGCAACGCCCACGACGATTCGCTGTCGCCGGCTGCAACGGACCAGTTCGACGAACTGATCGACGATCTGAAACTGTTCAGCGTGGCCCGGGAGCAGTTCAAGACGACGTACCTGCAGCGGGAGCTCACCCGGTTCTCACAGCTCACGATCTACTGTGGGGTGCCGTCGATCCTGTCGGCGATCCTCGTCGGGCTCCTCTACGCCGACGTCGCCGGCCCGAACGTCAGTGCGGCCGCGCTCCCCTACGTCGTGAGCGCGTTGATCGTCGTCGTCCTCTTGCCGCTGGCGCTGCTCGTCTCCTACATCCTCCGGACCGCGACCGTCACGCGCCGCACCGTGTCGGTCGGTCCGATGATTCCGCAAAAGGACCCCGACAAAGGCCCCTTCGACGTGACCTACGGGGAGGAACGGTAGCCGCTCCCGGTCGGCGAGTCTCACCTTTCGGTCTGCCCGCACCCCGCGTGGGTATTTTACCCGTCGTTGTCATCCGTGTTTCACACGCAATGAGCGAATCGGACTCGAGCGGCGTGTTGAGTCAACGGCCCGGCGTCGGCGGGCTGCGGCTGTGGGTGTTGCTCCGGATGGGGCGGTGGCTGTTCACGGCGGTCGTGTTGGTGGCCGTCTTCGCCGTGCTGGTCCTCGCCAGTCGACTTGGACTGACGCCCCTGCGCATCATCGTCGTGCAACACAACGGTACGTTCTGGATCTTCTCGGCGTTCATCGGCGCGATCATCACGGGGACATCGATCGTCGTCACGATCAACCAACTGGTGCTGTCCCAGGAACTCGGCGCGGTCGGCGACCAGCGAGAACGCATGCAGGCTGCCATGGCGTTTCGCAGCGATACCGAGACCGCCCTTGACGACGAGGAGATCACCCCGCCGGAACCCGCGGCCTTCCTCTACGAACTCGTCGACGGTATCGAACGGGAAGCAAACGAGTTCGAGTCGACGGTGGCGGCCGATCACGGCGACGAGATTCAGGCGACCGTCGCCGACTACGTGGCGGACGTCACCGAAAACGCACGGGTCGTCAAGGGCGACCTCGAGAACGCACAGTTCGGTTCGTTCGACGTGGTCTGGAACGCGCTCAACTTCAACTACTCCCGGAAGATCCACGACGCGCGGACGATCCGCGCCGACTACAGCGACGAACTGTCGGACGAGGCCGACGACGAGATCGACGACATAATCGAGGTACTGACGTTGTTCGGGCCGGCCCGCGAGCACTTCAAGACGCTGTACTTCCAGTGGGAACTGATCAACCTCTCGCGGGCGCTCCTCTATATTTCCGTGCCCGCGCTGGCGGTGATGGGAGTCCTGATGATGTACATCGACGGCAGCACGTTCTCCGGGACGGTGCTGGGTATCGACACCCTCGTCTGGTTGACGAGCGCGGGGTTCGTCGTCGGCCTCGCGCCTTTCGTCGTCTTCATGGCTTTTATCCTCCGGATTGCGACCGTCGCCAAGCGGACCCTCGCCATGGGACCCTTTATCCTCCGGGAGTCCGAACGCGACGAGGATCTCGGCTGAGTCGGCCGCCGTCGCCGGCGTCCGGTCGCTTCCTGCAGTGGCTGTTTCCGAGGCAGTGTGGACTCGTCCAGTCGGCCGACGAACACGACGATTCTGACTCGCTCGAGCGGCCGTCGGGACGACGATCGGCGATCCCCGCCATTGGTCTGCCTGCGGCGGCTACCGACGGCCGTGATCGTCGTCATCTGCGGACCGCCGGGTGCGGGCAAGACCACGATTACGGCCCGCGTCCGCGCTCGACTCGCGGAACGCGGCGTTCGAGTCCGGACGGGTCACTCGGACGACTTCTCGAGGCGGATCTACGAGCGACTGGCAGAGCGGGTCGCCGACGCGCCCGACCGCGGTCACGCTGGCCGACGGGACGTTTTACCGGCGGAAGTGGCGGACGACGGGACCTGCACAGCCGTCAGCGACACAGGAACACCACCCCGACGGAGCAAACGGCATCAGCCGTGAGCGAGTAGGGTCGAGAGGAAGGTACGGGGAGAGTGCGCTACGTTTAGGTACCTTGAGGGGCCGTATTCGACTACTAGATGCCAATTCAGCGTCGGATGCAGTTTGTGCATGGGCAGATCGCATGGATGATCGCGACAGTCCTTGTGCTCACACTGTTGAACGCGCTGTCCTACGAGTTGGTTTTCGTCCTCTCACTCATCGGATTCCTGATTATCACGGAGCTAACGGCCCCATTCAACGTCACACCGACATGGCGACGTCGGCTCCGTTGGCTTATTCTGCTCGGCCTCGCCGGCTTCGCAGTCATCGTGGTGCGACGGATTCTCGACATTCTGCCACCGGAGGTAATTCCGGCATGAGTCTCACTCATGCACTCCGTCTCACCCGAGCCACGAAGGTGATCCAATGAGCCGGCTTGGCGACGGCAGAATCGACTGGCCGCGAATCCTGTTGCTCGCACTTACCATCACCGTACTCGTCACACTAGGCACCGTGGCCGCGACGTCGTCGACTGCATTCGGCCCGTACAATCCATCTTGGGATGGATCGTCTGACTTCCGGCAGGATGCTGCGGATGATCCCACAGTCGAGAGTCATCTATCGAGTGACACCGCCCGGTACGATGAACTGTCGGCCAACGAGACGGTCACATTTGTTATCGCGCCAGACGAACCCTATGAGAGAGAGGACGCTGAACGGGTCAGGGATTTCGTCACTCAAGGTGGCATGCTAGTCGTCCTCGGGAGCACCGGTGAGCCAGGAAACGAACTGCTGGCTGAGATCGGTGCCGAGGCACGGATTGACGGGCAACTTCTCCGTGACGAACGTCACCACTTCCGGGGGCCAACGATGCCGGTCGCGACGAGCGTTGAGAACCATACGCTCACGACGGATATTAATCAGCTGTCGCTCAACTACGGAACTGCGGTCGAACCAGGAAACGCAACAGTGATAGTAGCGACCAGCGACTTCGCATACCTCGGCCCTGAGGATGACGAGCTAGACAATCAGGACGAACTCAGATCATATCCGGTCGCCACCGTCGAAAACGTCAGCAAGGGCAAGGTGGTCGTCGTCGGTGACCCAAGCATCACGATCAACGCAATGTACGGTGAACCGGACAATGCCGCGTTCGTGCGCGGTTTGTATGCTGATGCCGATCATGTGATCTTCGACCGCTCGCATGGTTCCGGAGTCCCTCCGTTGGCCGCTGTGCTGCTGGTGATCCGGCGCTCACCATTGTTACAGCTACTCGTAGGTACTGTTGGGATCGGATTTGTCGCAGCACTCTCTCGGATTCGGGTCACGTCTCCACTCGAGACGGTGCAGTCCTGGTTGCCTGCGCGGTTCCAGTCCGCCAGGAATCGCAATCGTGGAACGAACGGTCCTGGACTTTCAACTGCCGAACGCGCCGACCTCCTCCGCAGACGGCACCCCGACTGGGATAGGGAGCAGATCCAGCGCGTGATAACAGCGCTTAACCATCCCGGTTCGGAAGATGAGACAGACGAATGAGCGGTACCACTGATTTGGCCGACGGGACGAGCGGCGATCCCGAAGCCATCTATGACTCGCTTCGCAGGGAGATCGACCGCGTTCTCATCGGCAATGACGAGGCCGTCGAGTATTTGGCGGTCGCGTTACTGACCCGTGGACATCTCCTGCTTGAGGGGGTCCCAGGTATCGCTAAGACGACGCTTGCGAACCTTTTCGCGCGGACGACTGGCCTGGAATACAACCGGGTTCAGATGACGCCCGACACCCTCCCGGCCGATATTACGGGCACGCACATCTATCGACAGGGTGCAGGAACGTTCGAACTCCAGCGCGGCCCCGTCTTCGCAAACCTCGTGGTTGCTGACGAAATCAATCGCGCGACGCCGAAAACCCAGAGCGCATTGCTCGAGGCGATGGAAGAGCGTCGCGTGACCATCGAGGGTGAAACGCTTTCGTTGCCGGATCCGTTTATCGTTGTCGCGACCCAGAACCCGATTGAGGCCGAAGGGGTGTTCCAACTCCCAGAAGCGCAGCGTGACCGCTTCCAATTTAAGCTGACACTCGATCTGCTGGAGCGAACGGACGAACGAGAGTTGCTCGACCGATTCGATGACAATCCGGAACTCGGTCCTGACGATGTCGAGCAAGTCATCGAGCCACAGAAACTCGTCGATGCACGCCAGACCGTTCAAGCAGTCCACGTCGCACCGGCTGTCAAGGAGTACGTGCTTGATCTCGTTGCTGCGACGCGATCGCATGCTGATGTCGAACACGGTGCCTCACCGCGTGCGACGCTGGCATTTCTCAACGGTGCCAAGGCACGCGCCGCTATCCGTGGCCGCGACTATGCAATTCCCGATGACGTAAAGACGATGGCTAAACCGGTACTGCGTCATCGGCTCGTGTTGAGTACCAGTGCCGATCTGAGCGATGTCGATCCCGATGCTATCGTCGCAGAGATCGTCGATACGGTCGAACCGCCGGGAGCGGAGACGAAGCAGGCATTCGAACCAGCCGCAGCAAGCGACAGCGACGAGACGGATCTCGAGTAAACTGCTTCGGATCAAGTCCGTTGGATCCATCTCGAAAGTTCCGTGAGCGAGACTCACTCCAACGTGAGTTCATCTCTCGTTGTCGTTCTCGGCTGCCGTGTTTCACTTCTCAGTGAGAGCAGTCTCGTCCGAAACTTCTTCCGTACTCTCCTGCCACCGGCAGGTGACTAGCCAGTCTGCTCGTTCAGTGGCGGGTGTGACCTCGAGTCGGATTGGCCGCTCGAGCCCCGTGACGAGCCCGACTGCGAGAAATGAGACGATCGGATGGTCAAAGCGGTCAAGATTGCCGAACGCGCTATCGTCGATGGCGACGGTGATGCGGTTGGAGGCGACATCGATGTCTGGCTCGGCACCGCCTGCGAGTTCGAACTGCTCGACGAGGCCGTCAGCGAGCTGGGTTGCAAGCGGCGTCGGCGTAGTCGCAAACTCGTCGGTCAGCGTCCGCTCGAATTCTTCGAGCAGCGGTGCGCCAGTGGGCGCAAGAACAAGTCCACGGTGTTCAGAGTCCGTCAGGATCGGCCCCTCACGGTTGTCAAGCGTGGGCAGTTCATCGGTCATCCGCTGGGGGACATATAAGCGCACACCCGCGGCGTCGTCAGGGAGGTAGACGCAATCGTTGCTCAGGCCGAGTTCTCCGGCGATTGCGGCCTCGTTGGCTGCCATCGCAGCATAGATCCGTTCACCGACATCCGCAGCGACAAACGACCCTGGTGTCAAGTAGTAGGTGAGTACCCCACCAAACAGACCCACGGAAGCGAGTGCGAAAAGTACCTCCCGGCCATCAGGCAAGAGGACTGCGGCGAGGGCCGCACAGGTACCAACGAGGGCTAGTCCCGCTGCAGTGCGACGGTATTGCGAGTGCTTGGTGCGAGCATACTCGGCCCGTAACCGCTCGTTTTCCGCCTCTAGAAGTTCCGTCCGCGCCGCGAGTTCGAGCCGGTTAGTGTCCACCTCGTCTGCTCGGTCAGCATCCGAGTCGGTCGTCGTCTCGCTCAGATCAACATCACTCGTATTCATATGTCAGTGGTGGGTTCAGTCGTCGGGTTGGCGGTCGTCTCGGTATTCGTCTCGGTGGTTGACTCGTCGGTCTGATCAGTGTCGATCTGGCGTGCCTGCTTTCCGTCTTCGTGATCTGGAACCAGTCCGAGTCGAACACGCTCGAGTCGGTGGAGACCATACGAGGCGCTTGTGAGGAGAACGATCACCGTTGCAGCGGCCATATAGATCGGCTGTGAGTCGACGACGAGCCACGCAGCGCCCGCCAGCGTGAGTGCGCTCGTGATCGCGACGAGCGTGATGCGACCTGGGCTCTCAGTCCACGCGATTGGCGCGAGGAGGACGGCAATGAACGTGGCTTCGACGATGACGAACGGGAGTGGATCGATCCCGTCCGGGAAGGATACGACGAGCGCAACGTGACCGGCTGCAAGCGCGTATGGCATCCCAAGCAGGTAACCAACGAGTGCCGTCGCGATCCCTGCGAGCGCGCCAAGTGGGCCAGCGACGGCACCGAACGCAACGACGATCGCAGCGAGAGAGATGACGGTTGCCCAGTCGCGTCCAGTCGCGGCCGGGACCGTATTGATTCGGGCGGTCACGCATGCCCACCTCTCGAGCGGCCTGCCTCAATGATAGCCGAGAGTCGGTCGGTTGGCCCGACTTCGAGGACGGTCACGTTATCTAACCGGGCAAGTTCTCGCCGGAATTCCTCAAATTCGACGTAGCGGTCATAGGCCTGCTCGATATCCGTCAGTCCATCCGGTTCGTAGAGGACCGAGGGTGCGAGCAAAACCAAGACCTCGTTTCCGCCTTCTCGTGCAAGCAAGACCGTCTCGCGGAGCTCTGCTGGCCGTGAATCATCAGTACAGATAACAGTCCAAATGGAACCCTGTGCGTCCGTCACACTCTTGTGGACTGCGCCGTACAGTGGATCCTCGGCGATCCGTTCCTGATATCTTTGTCGATCGGAATAGAACGGACGCAGTGTCCGTGCAAACGTCTCATCCGTTCCTTCGAGGTCGGAGAACGACCGCTGGGCGTCCGTTGGGGTGGTATTCCGTCGCAGAATCGAGCCGCTGTTGTTGCCTGCGTTGCCCGTTCTCGATTGTGTGTTCGAGGACCGCGACGCGACTGATTCAGTTGCGGTAGTTTTCGGTTGGTTCATCGTCGTAGTACCCAGCTGGTTAGAGACGGTCATCGTGGCGGGCGTGTCCGCCGCTGTTGTTGGCTCGAGAGCGAGCAGTCGACGGCGGATTGGCCTGTAATTGACGGTCGTCGATGCTAGTCCACGATAGTTGGTAATTCCACCATCGCCAACCGTCACAAGCCCGAGCGGATTGGTGAGTCGACGGGCGTTTCCTGCGATGACGAGGACCACCTCGCGGAGAGCTTCAAGTTTTGTTTCACTTTGTCGCCCCATCGCAAGTGAACTTCGGTGGTCGACGACCAGCAGGGTCCGGCGGTCACTCTCGGCCTCGTACTCGCGGACGTACGGCGTCGTGTGCCGCGCCGTTGCTTTCCAATCGATCCGTTTCCCTGTATCGCCGGGGAGGTATTCGCGGAGTTCAACCGGCTCGATTCCCGTTCCGATTCGTCCAGATTCGTGAGGGCCGTACGACGCGGCAATCCGGTCACCACCCTCGCCGACATGAATCGACTGGGGACTGGGTGGTTCGACGGTCACTGTTGGTGTCGAACCAACCGTAATCGTCTCTCGGAACAGCCCATCTGTCGCCGTCACGGTCACTGCGTCGAACGTATGGCGACCGGCGACAGGCCACGTAACCGTCCGTGTTCGGTTTGCCTGTTCGATGGCTGACTCAAGTGAAAGCATAAACGGTCTAGTTGCGGTCGCTGTGACCGGTAGCCCAGCAGTGATCTCGAGTGTCAGTTCCGTCGTGGCTTCTCGCGTCGCGGTGAGCGTGACTGGGATCTCGTCTTCAGTCTGGACGGCCAGACGGGCAGGAGACTGCACGACCGACAGCGACTCCACTGCTCGCTCGAGGTCACGGGTGAAGCGATACTGGTAGGCCAGCAGCCACGCGCCGATGAGAGCCGACCCGACAAGCACGAGTGGACGTGCAAACACTACTGCGAGGATGGCGAGCACAACAGCGAGTGCAGCGGCCGTCCATCCCTGGCGCGTGGGATACATGTCTGGACAGATTTCCGTGACCGTGTTCAATGTACTGATTGCCAACAGGCGAGACGATCCGGAAACGAAGTGGAGGCGGAGATACGTGTCCCCCGGTGCGTGGACAGTCGGTTGTGGCGAGTATCGTCGCTCGAGAGAATACCTTATTGGGATGCACTGAAAACCCCGCAGATGTGAATCCTGTCGGTAGTCGTTCGTTCGCCGTTGCACTCTTGATCACCGTCCTGGTGGTTACCAGTGGGATGGTCATGGCGAATCCGGCGAGTGCGGCGGACAGCGATACCGGTCATCGCGTCACAGTCCAGCAAAACAACACCGATGAAAAGCGAAATGAGACGACCCCGCATCGGAATCCCGACACCTACTCCGAAGACGGTGACCTCAATAGCGTCGAAGGGTGGCTGGCGGATCGGCTGTCGACCCAGCTCGGTGACGGGGCAATCCACCTGAGCGAGGGCGAATACGAACTCGCGAAAGACTCCGTCGGTGAGGACTATCACGAGCGGCTGGGGCAATACGTCGATGTCGCGGGCGAGACTGACGGTGAGGGTTACGAAGACGAATTCGAAGAAGCTGGCGAAAAGCAGTCTCGGTTCTCCGAGACCGTGCAGGAGTATCGGGAGACGAAAAACGAGTACGAAGCGGCCCGTGAGGCAGGAAATGAAGAGCGAGCACGTGAGCGCGCACGTGAACTCGAGACACTCGCCAACGAGGTCGAGTCCCTCGGTGGCTCCGTTCGTGAGAGCTACGACAAGATCGAAAATCGGACGAATGCCGATCTTGCAGAGGCGAACACGGCAGTCAAGAACCTTACTGAAACGATCCAGACCGAACAGACAGCCGTTCGCGAACAGTCGTTTGTGGAAACAGAGCTGACGCTGACGCCCGAACGTGAGACGATCTCGTTCCATGACCCACTGGTCGCGGCGGGTGAACTACGAACAGCAAACGGAACTCCCATCGCGAACAAAGAGATTAGACTCGGTGTCGGAACCCACACCGAGCGGGTCACAACGGATGCAGCGGGCACGTTCACGCTCGAGTATCGACCGACCGACGAACAACTATCGAGCGACGAATTTACCGTCCAGTACGTGCCCAAGACACAATCGGTGTATCTGGGTGATGAGACCAACGTTAGTGTCTCGATCGAGCAGGCTGAACCGACCGTCGCCCTGAACGAGGTTAGTCGTGAGGTGTCGTACAGCGATGAGGCAGCCGTCGCCGGCGAGTTGACGGTTGATGGCATTCCCGTCGACGATGTTACCCTTGCTGTGGTCCTCGAGGAGGAGCAAATTGGAACGGTTACCGTCACGGACGGTGTATTCAACGGAACGGCGACGGTTCCAGCGTCGATCCCCGACGGAGAGGCTGAACTGGACGTCCGACTGCCGTTCGATGATCAGGCTCTCGCCGCGACGACTAATACAACGACTGTGATTGTCCGCGAGACCCAAAGCGAACTCTCAGTTGAGGGAGAGTTGGCTGACAATCAGGAGATAACGGTCAACGGGACGCTCAGCACTGGTGGTGGCGACGGTGTCGAAGGCCAAACCGTACGACTTCGAGTCGATGGAACAGCCGTTGGCACCGTCACGACTGGGGCCGGTGGGTCGTTCGGAGGGACGGTTTCGATTCCGGATTCAGTTAGCGGGAATGATGTGACGGTTACGACGGTCTACGAGGGACGTAACACTAATCTCGCACCAGCGACCGCTGAAACGGTCGTTATGATCGGCGAGGCGGGAGCGCAGTTGCCGACATCAATCTGGCTCGCTGGCGGCTTTCTCGTGCTAATCGCAGCCGGTCTTGGTTTCTGGTGGTACCGTCGTTCCGTGGTAGCGTCCACATCGGACAGTCCAGCAGGTAACCGACAGTCGACATTGGACGGGACAACCGCCGCTGAGAAGCCGGCGGACCCGTCGCCTGAGACCGTCACACCACTGCTCGAACGAGCACATGAGCAGCTCACAAACGGACGATCTGACGACGCGACACGAACGAGCTATGCAGCCGTTCGCCGGGCACTGGCAGCACAAATCGATACACAGGATGCGATGACACATTGGGAATTTTATCGAACCTATCGCAACGAAGGGTCGACAGACGCCGAATTGCTCCAGGAGATCACGCAAGGATACGAACGTGCCGCATTCGGTCGCGAGAGTGTTTCGACAGACGAGGCGTCGGGTATTCTCGAGCGAGCACGGACGTTGTGTGGCAGCAACGAGTCGACGAGTGATAGCGCGCTTGCCGACGACTAACGAACTGCTCGCAGCATCTCTGTTCAGTTACTGACCCTCTCGAGTAGCACTGTTGACGGAGACACCAACTGTGGGATCATAAGAGATGGGACATATTTCAATGGGATACTGTTGACGGCGCTCGCGCATACCTTTCGGTTTGTTTTTACCCCTGTTATCAATACTATGGGTTGAATGGTCGCGTTCCGATCGTTGTGGCTGTTGCTCCCACGGCGAGTCAGACAACTACCTGCTGATCTTGCTGCTGTGGTGGCGCTCGTTATTGCAACTAACATTGCTGTACTGGTTCCTGTAATTCGGGAGACGCCACTCCGGGTTCCGATCGGTCTCGCGTTCGTTCTCTTTGTTCCTGGATATGCGTTTATCGCCGCGCTGTTTCCCGAGGCCGACGAGACGCCTGCGTCGGCCACCGAATCGACACCACCAGACGGCCGGACGATAGTCGACGACTCGGATCCGGATGGATGGGACGACTCGATCCCCTCGCGGCCGGGAATCGATGGCATTGAGCGCGTAGCACTCTCGTTCGGCCTCAGTATTGCAATTGTGCCTCTGATCGGCCTCGTGTTGAATTTCACACCTTGGGGAATTCGTCTAGTCCCGATCGTAGTGTCGGTCAGCGTCTTCACGCTCGGTTCGACAGTCGTGGCAGCAGAACGCCGACGGGAACTGCCGGTCGACGAGCGGTTTCAGGTCCCCTACCGAGAGTGGTACATTGCTGGACGCACAGAGTTGCTCGAACCGGATACGCGTGCAGATGCTGCACTGAATGTTCTGCTGGCAATATCCGTCGTGCTCGCGGTCGGGAGCGTGGGGTATGCGGTGATGGGTCCGGCCGATGGCGAGCAATTCTCGGCGATCTATCTGTTAACGGAGGACGATGACGGTGAATTAGTCGCTGACGATTATCCGACCGAGTTCATCCAGGGGGAGAGCCAAGAGTTGATCGTCGGGATCGACAACCACGAACATAAAACGACGGAGTACACGGTGGTTGTCCTCGAGCAGGATGTCGAGGTAGTTGAGAACGAGACAGCTACCAGTGACGGTGACACTAATACGACGGTTAACAAAACAGTCGTTCGGGACCAGCGCGAACTCGATCGATTTAGCACCACGATTGCACACAACGAGAGTTGGACCCACGAGTACACGCTCGAGCCGACGATGACCGGTGAGAGCCAGCGGATCGTCTGGCTACTCTTCCCTGATGGCGACGTACCAGCCGAGCCCGCGATGGGCGATACGGAGTACGCTGTTCACCTCTGGGTTAGCGTGTCCGACTCGTGAACGCGCGGGTCTCACTAGCTAACTGTCTTTTTCGAACTCTTCTTCTCGGGCAACACTACTCGCTCTAAAAGGGGATGATCACGGAGCGAGACGACGCGACAACGGCGTCGGTATCGACGATGTTTTCGGAAGTGACATCAAGTGAAGACAATCCCCACAATCGTCGATACGGGATATACTGGAGTGCTGGCGAATAATGTAGTTTAATTAAATAATTCCAGTGGAGGTGTGCGACTAATCCGCCAACCAGCAGTAGCTGCAGCAATCGTTCCAACGATCACGGCGATTCCGAGACCGCTTCCGTAAATCCACGGTGCAGTTTGGAGAAGGCCTTCAAACCCGACAACCGCCTCTGCAAGTCGGTTGAAAACACTAACAGCAGGCAGCGTGAGTAGTATTCCAATTCCTCCTCCAACGAACCCGATGATGAGCCCCTGTCCGATCACAGTTGAAACAAGGAGTGATCGTGAGATCCCTTGAGCCGTGAGAGCTGCAAACGTTTGGCGTTGTTGGTGAATGACAAGCGAAAGCAGTGATATCGTTAGTGCGATGCCAGACCCGATCGCTAACAAGACGAGTGCCCCTGCAGCTGCCAGTAGCAGCACTTGTTCTTGTAAGACAGCGGATAGCTGTTCTTGATTCGTTCGAATTTCGTATTCAGGGTACGATTGTTCCAGGTCCTGCTGAACCGTACTGACGCTTGCACCGTCCTCGACAGTGATTGTGATGAACGTCGCTGGCTCAGTTTGAGTCGTACCCGTGACTTGGTGCAGTTCACTGAGTGGCATCGTTACCGTTGGCGTTCCAAGCATTCGCTCGAAAGTTGGTGAAATCCCGACGATTGTGAACTGATTTTCCCTCGCAGCAGCCAGTGATCCGCCAATATTGACTGTCTCTCCAATAGAAACGTTTAGCGTCTCAGCTGTTTCTTTATCAATCACCACCTCTCGAGTCATCTCTCCCTCATATGTCCCATTCGCGTAATGGGGGTCTCCCTGAATTCCCTTTCCCTCTGTCATTTGAACGACTGGGCCTCCCTGTGGGACACCTGTTGCGACGAACGTATGGAATTCGGCACTACGATTCGTACTCACATATACGGTATCGAACGCTAATGGGAAAGCATGTCTGACGCCCTCATGTGCGTTCATTTCGGCGGAGAGATTTCGAGAGTTGTACAACGTGTTTTCGAACCCACCGCCGCCTGCAGACGTTATTCGGGTTTCACCTGACGTGACCCATAGGTCACGATCAGCAGCATCAAATCCTTGCTGGCCGGTTTCAAGAACTCCAATTCCTGCACTGGCAAGTAACGTCATTGAGAGGACCGCTAATGCGACACCGATGATCGCCAACGTAAGTCGGAGTTTGTGTTGTCGGAATTGAGCAACAGTGAGACTCCCCGCAGCACGCAGGCGAATAACGCCTCGACTCACCCAACTGTAAAGTCGTCTAAACACTACGGCACACCTCCTGAAACACGGCGAGCTGTCAGTAACAGGACTGGCAGTGAGAGTAGGCCCACTACCAGTGCGACACCGATTCCATAGATAATGAAGACGGGATGTGAGGTCGCTATCGGCTCAGTCGTTATTGTTCGGACTGCAACAATATTTATCAATCGGATCCCTGCTAGACCACCAATAGTTCCGATCATCCCACCAAGTCCCGTCAGTACAACGGTCTGTGTTCCTACAAGCTGTAACTGACTTCTGACCGAGAGCCCCATTGCAGAGAGAACCGCTAATTGCTGCTGATCTGCAACGATCTCAAGCCCTGCTGTTGTGACAACAAACAGCGTCCCGATAGAGAGCGATACCACAAGTGCAGTAAACGCGAGTGCCAATGACAGATCCGATTCAGCCACTTTATTTGCCGTCAGTTCACCACGTGTTTGGACAGATGACCGTGGATAAACCCCTTCGAGCTTATTTTTCATGGCTGGCGAGTTCGTACTGACAACGAATTGATCCGCTTGGTCATATTCCGCAGCGCCAGTTATCCTTTGTAACTCGCTTAGCTGGACAAGTGCTGTCGGCATATCGCCTGTCGAACTCGACTGGTTATCGATAGCCGTAACCGTGAACGTATTGTTTCCCGCAACTGTGACTGCGTCTCCTGATGCGGCGGTAAGAATGTCTGCTGCACTCTCTGAAAGTACCACCTCTCCTGTCCACTTACCGTTGTACTCACCAGTCACGTAGTAGGGATCCTGTGGTGTAAGCAGGTCAGAGTTGACTCCAACAACGCGATCTAGTTCGGGCGTATTTATAATTCCAACAACAAGGACATACTCAGCCGTGTTGCTTGATTCGATTCGGAGAACTTGAGCTAATACTGGTGTCGTTGCATCTACTCCATCGTAGTGACGGATACGATCGTTCGTCTCATGGACCGAGCTAAACTGTATATTATCGGTTGCGATTAACGGTGATTCTGGACTGTCTGTCTCAGGAACGATCCAATAATCAATATCATCGTCATAGACGGTGGTACTCGTTGCGAGGCCGACACCAAGTCCAGTGATCATAATCAGTAGCGCGATAGCAACGGCAACACCGAGAACACTAAACCGACTCCGTTGCTTCGCTGTATCGGTTGCACGTGATGCTGTACGACGAATCCCGACAGCAATTAGCCCAATCCACTGGGTAAGTAATTGCCGAATTTTCATCGATTGACTTCTTGTGTTTGGCGAGTAGTGATCGCGCCGTCTCGAAGCCGAATTACCCGATCACAGATTTCGAGCGTCTCCTGATCGTGTGATGCAAGAACGATCGTTCGATTCTCAGCAACCTGTTTGAACTCCTCGAGTATCTTTTGTCCAGTTGCCGTGTCTAGTTCGCCGGTTGGTTCGTCAGCGATCACGAGTGCTGGATCCGTGATAAGCGCACGGGCGATTGCAACGCGTTGTTGTTCTCCACCGCTGAGTTCACCGGGTCGATGCGTGATCCGATCTCCGAGTCCGATTCGCTCAAGTAATTCCGTGGCCCGCTTTCGGCGTTCGCGTTTGGGAACCCCGAGTTCAACGAGTGGAAGCGCAACATTTGCACGAGCAGAGAGCGAATCGAGTAGATGGAACCGCTGGAACACGATCCCAATATTCTCGAGTCGATGCCGGGTTCGTTCACGAGCGGACAGTGCTGCAAGATCGGTCTCACGAAACGAAACTGTCCCTGCAGTCGGCTGTTCTAATCCGGATAAGAGATGCAACAGTGTCGATTTCCCACTCCCACTTGACCCTGCGAGACCAACAATTTCGCCGGGAGCGATCTCGAGTGAGACTGAGTCAACTGCATGGACTGCCGGTGGCTCCGATCGGCCTACTATTCGACCAATCAATCCTGGTTCCGACCCTCGCTTGTAGACTTTTGTCACGTCCCTCGCTGTGACGATCGGTGAAGAAGAATCACTGTCGACGCTTGCGGTAGCGGCCCCGGCCATACAGGTGAGAGATCTCTATAGCAAATTAACAGTTCCGTTATCGTGAGTAAGTGGACTCTCGGTTTACTTTTGCGGAAAGAAAACCGTGCGCTGTGAGTTAGGTTTGTCGGCGAGACAAGAGCAATGCAACTGATAAGAGGGCAGCAATAGCGACGCCCACACCAAATCCGGGGATGGGGAAGCCGCCGTCATCCTCTGGCTCGTCAGGCTGATCGGGACCGTCGGGTTCAGTTTCCGTATCTTTTTCAACAGTTAGGGTCGCTGTTGCAGTATCAGTCTCACCGGCTTCAGTTCTGACCGTGAGTTCGACTGGGTATTCGCCAGGCTCGTTGAATGTCCTGGTAACGGTTTTCCCTTCAAACGTCCCGTTATTTATTTTCCACTCGTAATCGACGCTGTCCTGGGTTTCATCTGTCGACTTCGTAGCCGAGAAAGTAACTGTCTCGTTGACTGTGGCCGGGTTAGGATCAATGGCAATCGCAGCGTTTGGCTGCTGCTGCTCGGACTCGTTCCCGTCGGAAGTATCCCCATCAGGTTCATCGACGAAACCACCGTCGCCACCGCCACCACCGCCACCATCGTCATCGCCGCTGGTATAGTCTTCAATCGTCACCGTGCCGGTGTTCACTTGGAATGCATCACTCGAGGACCCGGTTGCGATGTGGACCCAGCGGTAGTCACCTTCCGTCCAATTCTGATACGTTTCTACGGTAACAGCTGTTTCAGGACTCGCTTTCACTGCAGTGGTAGAGGCATTGAGCGTTGTTTCTCCGGTAACGTCTGTTTCGATCCCATCGACGTTGCCTTCGTTTGCGATGAAACTCACAACATCTCCGAACTGAGTTAAGCCTGTCCCGGTCTGCTCTCCGATTCTTTGGTTGAATACCGAGACGTTATCTTCGATGTTTTGTATCCCGTTGAACTCCTTAATTTCGTGCTTGATAGTCACGTTCTCACCGGAAAGGTCTGTACTTAGCTGTTCGGAGATGTTGACGGTCATCTGACTCGTGGTGAATGTGGACTTGTCATAGACGGCAACAGCGTGTGACGTGTCGCCCTCTAACTCGGTCGCATTGACATCAAAGGTCACCTCATCACTAGGTTCTGGCGACGTAGGCGAGACTGTGACATCCGATGGGGAATCCTGCGCAGCGAGTTGTTCGACACCGAGAACTGTTGTCTCACCACTGATTTCGAGATCGCCGTTAGACGTGCTAAGATTACCGCCTGTTGCAAGCACGTACACGTAGTGTCCGGGTTTGTCCGGCGTGACGGTTAGCTCTTGATCTCCGCTCAGAGTGATGCGCTTGTCGGTAAATGAAGCGTTCTGGTTGAGATTATCGATGTTTTCGTTCGAGAGTTCACTAAGAAGTTCGCGGCCAGTCGTCGGTGTCGCACTCGCTTCTTCCTCGAGATGCGCAGTCAGAAGTTGCGCATCGTCGGTCGGGATATTACTCGTATCAACGCCGTCTCCGAAGGAAAGTGTTACCTCATTCCCAGTCTGGAAGACAGCAAGTGTAGGACGATTTAGATCACCTGACGATACGTCACCACGTGGGGTCTGTGCATCAAGCACGAGATTGTCGACGGTTACTGCACCGCTCGCACTCGAATCCGTCCGTAGCGAGAGTACTGACCGATCCCAGACACTCATATTCTCGGTGACATCGACGTATGAGTCGTCCGTCCCGTCGCTCGCTGCTAGCGAGTGGGCTGGTGTAGCTGTCCCACTTGTGGCTCCCACAACCCCTGCGATCGGGCTGAGAAGGATCACGGCACTGAACAATAGTGTGATGACTGGCCGACGTTTCATATCTTGTGAAGATAAACTCCACCGCTTTAACTCTTTTCAGGAGAACGTTCTCTTCTTCAGGTGTCACCGTACGGTACGGCACAGCTGAGTATGCGTGGGTACTCCGATTGACCTTCCCCGTGACCTGAAGACACAGATCTGTGCTGTCAGACCTTGTCAACGCGCCTTTTGACGATATCCAACGAGAAGGAGTGCAAAGACAGTTACCACGGGGAAGAAGCCTAAGTTCCCAACCGAGTCAGTATCCGTCTTCGTCGACTCATTAGCTGCCTCAGACTCGTTGTTTGGATTGAGAACCTGATCCTGATCAGGAGTCTCTTGTCCGCTCTCGTTGTTGGAATTGGTCTCGTTCTCACTCACGGTGTCCGAATCCGAACTGGACGTTTCACTCTCGTTAGGGTCATCTTCGTCTCCCGAATCATCGATCACGGATTCATTTGACTGATCAGCGCTGCTGTTAGACGTATTGTTCTCTTCTTCGGCTGCGCTGTCGTCTGGCGGAGCAACTCCACCACCGCCACCGCCGCCGCTACCGGTTCCATCATCTTCGTCGGTGTCATCGGCTGTTACTGAGATCGTCTCACCATTATCGATCGCGACAATGGTCGGGTATCCCTGTGCTTCCTCGTTACCCTTTACGGCACCGTAGACGTGGTACTCTCCTTCACCGACATCACTGAGATCGATAGTCGTACTATACGTTCCGTCGCCCTCAGAATCCAACTCGATATCCTTTCCTTCGTCGTTAGCTTCGTTCCAGATCGCGACATTGACAGCGTCTACCTCCGTTGCCGCATCCGTCGACTCGATCGATGCAGTAATCCTGATTTCCTCATCGACTGTTGCAGATGACGGATGCTCGACTGAGAGGTCGAATTCCTCGACAACTACGGGATACACTGCTTGCCGACCTTGGCCTCGAGGCTCCAAGGATAGCATGTACGTTCCAGGCTCAAGCGTGCTTGTATCGAGTGCATCGTCTTCGGTCCCAATCGCAACACTGGCTTTGTCCGCCGTCCAGACATCACTATACTCAGCTTTTTCGTCTGTATTGTAGAGATAGAGCGTATACTGCTCTTGGGAGGTCACTTCGACCTCGATCGGCTCGCCCGGCTTGATAACACCGACACCGTCAACCGGATACTCTGTTCCTTCGATCTCGATTGTTTCTTCAGGGGTCGAAATCGAATCGGCGACCTCGAGATCGTAGTCCGACTCCGATGCTACTGGAACGGCAAGCGAGACAACAGCAAGGATGAGTAGACAAACACTGACGACTTGAAGGGTACTTGTCCGCATGGATGCACATTGAGAAACTATGAATAAAATCTTTCCGCTGTTGTAAGGGGTCGAGTACGTGGGTGTGGCAGGATCTCGAGGCGGCGTCGATGGTCGGCCAGAACAACAGCCGACTCTTTCTGTGGACGAACAACAGTTCCTGTTGACCCGTCTGTGGCTCCTCTCAGAACTCGAGGACCGCGAGCAGCTAGCCGCTGTCCTCGAGGTCGTGTATACGAACGGAGAGCGTTCTATCACCAGTCCGTCGACGTGCTCCAAGCAGATGGGCAGGACGAGCGAGCACGGGAGGTCGTCGAGGACCGACTAGAAGAGTTTCCACACGCTGTCGACGTCCCTCGGCTGGCAGCCGAATTGTGTCAGGGACGCGACGATGAGCGCTATCGAGGTTCGAGCTGTACGTCCGTGATGGCGACCTCGAGAACGCCTTCGAGAAGGTTATGGAGAGCGATAATCTCGAGACGCGTCGGCGGTATCGAGAGCCCGTCGCCGAGGTCGATTCAGAAGCGTACTTCGAGGCGTATCGGGACTTACTGGAAGCGTATCCGGCGGCCGATACCGGACGCGATCACTACAAGACCAGTATCGAATATTTGCAAGAGATAGCGGAATTCGGGTTCGGCACGGAGCCGGAAGCGTTCGTTGAGCATCTCCGTGAGAAACACTCGAACCGGCCGGCGTTTCTCGACGAACTCGAACCGGCCGGATATTGAGTCTCTCCGCTACTGTTGTCCGGAATCCGTCTTGATCTTGATTCAGCGAGAGAATCCCGCCTCCCGTGGGTGACAAGTGCATCGACGCCCTGTCGGAATCAAGGAGCGAACAGGACCGCGCGGGGGAGAAAGTCACTAGTAGGGATCGTACGTAGCGACGGGAATGACTTCCTGGACGTCATCCCTCCAGAACTGCTTCTCCGCCGTCGCGAACCATCCCCCATGTTCTTGAGCAGAGGCAGCGATCAGTGCATCGAGTTGATCGACTGGTACTCCTCGATCCTGGAGTTCTTCTTGTAAGTCGTATGCCTCCATCGCAGTCTCATCTGTCGTCTCGAGGATCTCCATTGAAGCGTTCACAGCCCTGGTGATTTCGTCCGGAGAAGCATCGATATACCCGTAGAGGCTACCCATGAGAGACTCAAAGAGGACGACAGAGGAGACTCCCCACCGGTCCTGCTAGTACTCCTCGAGGAACGCCCTTGCGTCATCTTCACCACTCAGGTAGTCACTCAACAGATTGATATCGAAGACGAGCAGCGTCACTGCTCCAACTCCTCGATGTGATCGTCCATCCGACTGCGCATCTGCTCCCGGATCTCATCCATTCCTTCGTTATCCATGCTCGATGCGATCCCAAATCCAGCCCACTTATCATGCGACGTGAGACGGATGATGACGTCGTTATAACTCTCATCATCGCCTTTGAAGAGATCTAAGCGGGACTTAGCCTCGTCCGAATGTGCCAACAAGCCGTTACTCTTATCGTGAGACGGACTTGGCGTTACTTTCTGTCGAATGTTCTCTGCACTGTTCGCGTCCGCCTTCGCGACGGTATCGCACACCTCACAGACGTACAACCCATGTTCGACGCGCTGATTGCCGTCTTTCGTCCCAGAGACGGAACACGTCTTCGAACTGTCGCGTTCGGATTCTACGCTCAATCGGCACTCTCGGTCTTCACCTGCTCATCGTCTCGCCACGACCCCCATACCTCCCGATACTCGTGAGTGCGTCTCCTACAAGGCCCCGAACAGGAATTACGTGATAGGATTCCACACCGTCAGGGTGTGGAGGGACTCAAACCGAATCACCGGTAGCTTTCGTGGGTAACTCCGTGGATATTTCCGAAGTGGCTATCGCCAGCAAGGACAGGTTCATTACGCTCCAAAGCAGTCGCTGCGATTGCTGCGTCTCCTTTCCCGATATCAGGTCCCTCGCCTTCGTCCGCATCGGCCATCTGCTCACCGAGTAGCCGTCCAGCGCGACGGGAGATACTCGGGGTCATATCCACGACCGGGTAGGAGTCAAGCACGGCTTCTACCTTTTGGCGCTCCTCGAAGGTGTTTGCAACCTTCCCGACACCGATGTAGAACTCCAGAACGGTCACCGAGGGAATCACCAGCGGAACGCTCTCAGTTTCGAGTTCCTGTACTTTCTTGGCGGCAGGTTCGACATCATCGATAACGTCCACGATGAAGCTCGTATCAACGATCATTCGAAGCGCTCTGCGACCTCACGGACCTCATCACGGTCCGCCTGATCAGCGGCCGCGATGGCGTCCCGCATCTCGCTCACCTGGTCGTCGTCGAACACATCGCGGAGATCGCGGAGTGACCGCCCACCGATGAGTCGGTCCACGGCGTCGCTGAACGACTTGTCATCACGCTTATTCGCTTTGATGCGTTCGTACTACGTCATCTTCGAGACGAATCTGATGCGACATCCTTGTTGACAGCGTTGACACCCTACGAGAATCAATGTTCGGGTGCAGTCTGAGCTGCGTTGAGGCTTTGTCTATCGCGTCAATCATTGGGTCACACTTGGGGCACTTTCATAGCTCCACCGAGCTTGTAAGCGTCGAGAAAGGAATCAACAGTGCTCGTAGTGCTTGATTCGACCGCGCCTACGAGATCAGGTGGACATAGTCGTCGAGGGCGAGGGCGAACTCTCGAGTCGTGGGTAACTCGAGCCAAGAATAGGTGAACTCGGCGCCCTGTTCCTCCCCATCACCAGTCACCACGTGCATCCACGTGTCGCGATCGATGTCGACCTCTGCATGGAAGAAATGCCGATGGTAGCGTTTGGGAGGGGTGCGCCGGCGTGTCCAGACATCGCTCGTCAGGCGTTCGACGTTCTGAAGTGTTGTGAGGCCACTTTCTTCCCGGACTTCACGCTCGAGTGCATCCCATGGCGATTCGCCAGGCTCGATCGTCCCTTTCGGGACCTGGAGTCCATCGTGGCCGGGTCCCTCGAACACGAGCAACTCGCGGTCATTCCGAGTGAGATACGCACAGACCTTGGGGACACAGGGCACTGCCGAGGTGTGCATGTGGTATATTTTCTCGAGTTATAGTATAAAACTATGTGGGTGTGGTACACGTGTGTTGTGAGATCAGCTTGCCTTGAAGTCGCGACTGTGACGCTGACTTGAGGATTCGTCTCGTACTCCGCGACGATGTCAGCGGTGGCGTCCACCGATGGGTGGGCCGGTTCTTGCTGTGTCAGCAGCCCTGCTCCGTAGCAAGCCTATATAGCACTTTGCTCACAACATAGCAACCCACATATACATCGTACAAATGACTAATTTCCAACAGGTGTCCAAACAACATCCAACAGAGCAGACGTCGGTCCCAACTGCGAGCGCCACGGCACGATTCACACCGACAAACCGTGGTTGCCAACCGTCTCTGTGGCCTGTGGCACCCTCTGCTGACGACAGTGCCACCCCGGTGCTGCCTCGTCCGTACGGGACATCGTCAATGAAGCGAGTAAGAGTTCCTATTGTGTGACTCTTGTCCCCGTTCGAAGCCGAATCCCCGCGTAGAGTTCCTCGAGTTTCTCACAGAACACGGCCTCGTGATGCCGACGAAGTCACTCTATCGGAACTTGAATCGGCACGGGCACGAGATCGGCTACTCAACTGTTCACCAACGGTTTGGAGAACTCGAGACCGACGGATTAATCGAAAGAATCGACGACAGAGGTTACTATCAGGAGAGTTTAAACGGAGAAACATACCACGATGGTGAGCTCGTACTGAACGATCTCGAGCAGGACGACTAACAGTTTCTTTAGCTTACTATCGGACTCTGCGAGCAACCAGAAAGCCCCCGACATGCTCGAGGGCTGCGATTCGCTGTGCGCTTCACTCACTCCGTTCGTTCCAGTGCTTGCGTCGTCTCGCACCTCGAGCGCGTCGCCCCTTTTAGTCTCACCCGACGGTGGACTGCTCAGGCTACCACTGAAAGAGGGGACCTCGTTACTACCAGTCTCCTGTGATTGCTCGACGGTAACACTGTTCTGCCTGTTCAGCAACGGCGTCCCAATCGTATCGTTGGGCTCGACTCGTCGGCTCCGTGTTTGGTCGTTCGCCAGTAAGTGCGCACTCGAGACCGTCGGCTACGTCGTCGACCGTTGGTGCAGCGAGGAAGCCGAGCATCATCACTCGGTCGGCATGGTTCAGGTTTCGGGCCTGTCGCTCGAGAGCGTCGCGTTCTGGGCCATCACCGATGATACCCAACGTGATGTTCGGCATGGTTTCGGCGATACGGTCGAATCCCCCCAAGAGGAAGTCGACGTTCTTGTGCTCGATAAGTCGTCCTGCATAGAGGATGTCAAACCCGTCTTCGGCAGGCTGGGTCGTTTCGATTTACTCGATGTCGATTCCGTTCGGGACGATTTCGATTTCGTCTCGCGTCGGACCGATCTCTGTGAGGCGGTCGGCAGTGACGCTCGAGATAGCGATGTCGGAGTTCTGGCAGCAGTATAGGTGATCGGGCAGACGGCGCGGAACTGGTTCTGCTGGGATCCGGAACAGAAGCAACCGCGTGCCCCGTTCAACGACGGCTATGCAGGGAAGTGAAGTGGGTTCGGGATTCGGTTTCGTGGGACAACCGAGTCAGTGGACGGTTCGGCGACGTGATGGAGGCGTTGAACGGAACCGTGAACGGCCACGTCGATCCGTCGTGGTACTGGAGGACGACAGACCACGTCGAAGCCGTAGAGCCACGTCCGTTGTACCCGATGGTGATCGGTGCCCCACGCAGACTTCCAGCCTGACGACGGGTCGCTTATGCTCGTTGATTTGGACGACGTGATCGACGTTCGGGACGACGGGACGGTATGATGACCCGAGAGACGTGGGACATCATTCAGTCACTCGACGGATACGCGGAGGTTCACGGTCGATGACCGGTGCACACGTCTTCGTGAAGGTGCGGATTCCCGGCGACATCGATGGGCGGGAGATTATGGAGGTTTCGTTCCATCTCTGTGGCCTCGCGCATTACTGCATCCAGATCGACCCAAAGAACGATTCCGCTAGCGGTGACGAGTAAAACCGTCGCCAGAAGCACCCACATTATTGACACCTGTTCTCAGATATTAAAACAGGAGGAGGGGAGAGGTTATCAAATTTACCACTGAGGATAGAATTTGGCCAAGGAGCTTCGAGTTAGATGATGCATGTTTTATTGTCTTCGCAAGGAGGATGAGGCATATGGACGTATTGACTCACCTCTCTTCCAATCACGGTTGCTTATTCAGTTCCGCCAGAAATCTTTCCCTCACGATTGTATTTTGCGCTTGCAATGTTTGCGGTCCTCCCTGACTTCGATAAGTTACTCGCCATACCGAGATTGCTTCATTCGGTCTTTGCAGTCGGCGTAATCGGTTCGGCCGCTTTCGTCCTTGAACGTCGACTTGCTAGCACTAGATCATATGCAAATGTTGTGATCATTTTTCTGGCCAGTCATCTTCTACTGGATTTCCTTGACGGTGGCCCTGGTATGTTTCTGTATCCGCTTATCGAAACAGGCGTCGGATTGGAGTACCCCTCACAGATCGTGTTTGGTGACGCTGTTCAAAATGTCGCCGTCCGCAATCCGCTTCCCCATCTTCAACCGATGCTACTAATTCGAGCCGAATAGCGTACTCACTGGTGAATGGCTACGGAATACTGTCGGCACTCGTGTTTGTGACTATGTATCTCGGGATTCATTCCCGACACAGCTACATGGATCGATAGATATGGAAACAAACATCTCACATACTGTCCTACTTGCGGTGCTGTGCTTGCCGACAAGCAGATCGAAGGGCGGACACGTCGATACTGTCAGTAGTGTGAAAACCAGATTTGCCGAAATCCCAAGCCGTGCGTGAGGGTCGTCGTTGATGAGAGCGATCTGTTGCTCGTGAAGCGCACGCAACCCCCGGTGTTGGTACGTGGAGTGTCCCTGCAGGGTTTCTGGAGTATTACGAGGCTTCGGTGCTGTCCGAGAACTCGAAGAAGAGACCAGTGTAACGGCTTCAGAGGAAGAATTGGAACTGTTTGATACTGCGTCATCCTTCTTGAGCTAAGCCAAGAGTTGCGATTTCGTTCCCTGTGGATACTGGGTGAGGGTTATCTGAAATATTTCGGGAACGAATTCTGCTGTGATGCAACCCTAAGTAGAGTACATGACCGAAGGTTTAGTGTTCAGGCCTACGAACCTGTGGTCAACTGATGAATGACGCTCGTGTCGTATCGATTGTTCTTAATTGGAATAATTATTCGGATTCGAGAGACTGCATCGAATCTCTCAAAGGTATCTCCTACGGAAACCACGACATCGTCGTTGTAGATAACGGCTCTGAGGACGACTCACTGGAGAATTTGCAAGACGACTTCCCTGACGCTGAGTTCGTCCCTTTAGACCGGAATCGAGGATTCTCCGGTGGTATGAACGCTGGAATCTCTTGGGCCCTGGAACGGGATGCAGATTATGTATGGATCTTAAACAACGATGTCATCGTCAAAGACGACCGTATTCTGGACAAACTCCTCCATTACTTCGACGGTCATAGTGTTGGGGGAGTGACGCCACAGATTCTGGAATATCCAGACACAGACTCTGCTTGGTTTACCATGGGGGAGGTCGATAGACAGTCTGGCCACTCTATCCATCATCAATCTCTCCCCGAGGAATTTGGTGAACCCATCGAAAACGACTATATTCCTTTTTGTTGTTCCCTCTTTTCGACAAGAGTATTTGGGGAATATGGTTATTTGCCCGGCAAATATTTCATTTACCGGGAAGACGTAGCGTTCTCGTACCAACTTGACGAGGACTATCGCTTACTGACTATCCCTGAATGTACGGTATATCATAAAAGTAGCAGCAGTGGAGGTGGTGACCTGAACCAGACCTTGTCATATTATACGGCCCGAAACCGATGGCTCTTGTTCCACGAGTATTCGGGCGATATGTCCTTCTCTCGTTTTTTGTGGCAGTATCTCAAGTGGGGTCTTAGCAGGTGTGGGATGATGGTTAAACGGGCTAAACTTGAGTCCTTGTCCGCTTTCGCACATGGGACGGTAGATGGAATATTAAATAAGACAGGGAAGGGACGATATCCATGAACGGAAAACAGAGCTTTATCAATATGTTGGAGAAAGCTAAAATCGGCCTCGCTAACCCCGAACTATTCGGGAGGGCGATAAACAGACTGTACTATACGAGATTAAACAGTAGAGACTACAACACGGCTGGTGAGAACTTTATCGAAAGAGACTGGGACAATCTCGTCATTCTAGACGGTTGTCGATACGATACGTTTGAAGAAGAGAGTACGTTGCCTGGGGAACTTTCAACTGTAATTTCTCGGGGTTCAATGACGGTGGAGTTTCTCGAAGGTAATATTACCGACGAATCGATGCTGGATACCGTCTATATTACTGGAAACGGCCAATTCTACCACAACTCCGAGGATCTGAGCGCATCGTTCTACGAGGTCGAAAACGTTTGGTCTGATTCGAGATTCTGGAACGAAGAGAACCACACAGTTCTACCCGAAACAATGGCAGAACGGGGCCTAGAAGCGGCCGAACAGTACCCGAACAAACGCCTCATCGTCCACTTTATACAGCCACACTACCCATTCGTTGACTCGGAAATCGAGATCGACGACGCCTTTGATCCGGAGACGCCTGGGTTTTGGATGCGACTGCTACGGGGTAAGGTCGATGTGGACGAAGACGACGTCCGGGAGGCATATCAGAATAATTTGCGACTGGCGCTACCGCATGTCGAGACACTCCTCACGGAACTACCTGGGAAAACCGTTGTTACGTCCGACCATGGGAACATGCTCGGTGAGAAAGTGCCTCCGATCCCAGTTCGTGACTGGGGTCACCCCCGTGGGATCTACACTGAGGAATTAGTCAAAGTCCCCTGGCTTGAGTATCAAAACGGGGAGCGAAAAGAAATCTCTGCTGGCTCGTCGGCCCACGAAGGCGCCGAAATAGACGACGAAGATGTCGAAGCTCACCTCAAAGAACTCGGCTACCTTTCCTGATATGGATATTCTTCAGGTTGTTCCAAACCGGGTCCATCCGCCAGATACTGGTGGCGACCATCGAAAGCACGGACTGATGGACGCCTTCGTGACCGCTGGTGACAACGTCATACGGTACTGTCAAGGCGGGGATCCCTCCGATTATCTCTCGCGTGAGTTGGAAACCTGGATCGATATCGAGTCGGGGTATCGCGAGGTACGAGTCAACCATCTGTTCCATGACCTAGCGAGCGTCACAGTTCTCTTCGATTTTCCCTACGTATACCTTGGACCAACGCTAAAACGTGTGCCAACGGAGACACTGCTAAACGAACTCGAAAGGGCAGATGTCGTCTTCGTGGAAGGTCCCTGGCAAGTTTCTGCCGTGGATTCTCTTCTCGACGATGGCCTACTCGTATATTCGAGTCATAACTACGAACCAGAGCGATTCTCGACGTTTGCCTCCGGTACGTGCGTCCATCGATATTTCTACGAAAAAGTCGAAGCTGCCGAACGGGATGCGGTGTCGAGTGCCGATCTGGTAGTCTGTACATCGGAACGTGATATGGAGATATATCGCCGTGAGTTCGAAGATGTCGATATCTACGTCGCTCCGAATGGAACATACGTCGATGAGGATCCTACGGTCAATACAGACCAGAACCAGCAGATTCGGGATGAACTCGATGTCGGTGACGACGAATCTCTTGGTCTGTTCGTCGGCAGTAAACACACGCCAAACATCGAGGCCCTTCGTCTGATTCATGACATAGCTTCGGATGTCGACTCGGAGGGGACTCATCTTGTCGCCGTCGGCACTGCCTGTGATGACGTTGATAGACAATCTAGTAACGTCGAACAGCTGGGGTTCGTTGAGGACATCGAACCGTATTTCGAGGCGGCAGACTTTGCCGTTCACCCGATGGTATCGGGCGGCGGAACGAACATCAAGTTATTCGACTACTTCAATTGGGGTCTTCCCGTCATCTCGACGGAATTCGGGGCTCGTGGGCTCGACGTAACGGATAATCACAACATCATCATCTCTGAGATAGAGGGGTTCCCGGAGTCGATTCGGCGACTCCATCGGCATCCCGATCTCCGAGAGGACATTGGAAATGCTGCTCGTGAATTTGTGCGGGAAAAGTACGACTGGCGCGAAATATCCCGAAAACTCCGTGAAAAAATGTTGACATATGTTAATAATTCGGAAAGGGAAGATTCTATAACTGACTAAGGGGTAGTTTATTCCGTAGAATGACCAAGAATGTCTTACTCATCACAATCGATTCTCTGAGAAAGGACTATCTACCGTTACATGCCGACTGGTCGCATACACCTGCCGCGGAAGAACTCTTTCAGAAAGGCGTCTCCTTCGAATCTGCGTTTGCCACGGGACCGGCGACGGCGGTGTCGTTTCCGGGGATACTGACGGGAACCTTACCGCTCTCCTGTGGAGGTCTCGGACCACTCGAGGAATCACGTCCTCGCTTGGCGAGTGAGATGCAGAAAGCCGGGTTCCAAACCGGTGGTTTCCAGTCGAATCCATTTCTCTCCCATCATTTCAACTACGATGTCGGCTTCGATACCTTCGAGGACTACCAGAATCCGTTGATGGGAATCGCGACGAAGATATTCCCTCGGGGTATCGAAGTAAATCACCCGAAACTCCGGCGAATAGACGAGAAAATCAACCTTACGAAGCGGATCAAGGATGTCTATCAGCTTTTCCGTGGCAAACCCCGTCCGTACGTCGGTGCAGATGTAATTACGGACGATTGTATCGACTGGATTGACGACGCCGACTCGAACTTTTTCGCCTGGGCACACTATATGGACGTCCATCATCCCTGTTTCCCACCCGTGGAATATCGAAAGGAGTTCGACGCCGCGGACGTCACGCAAGAGGAAGTTTCGGAGTGGTATTCGGCCTTGATTCGCTCACCGGACACCCTCAATTCCGAGGAGATAAACGACCTCGAGAGCCTCTACTGTGCTGCAATTAAATACACGGACCATCAGATCGAACGGATTCTCCGGAAACTGAAAGAGGAAGGAGAGTTCGAAGATACCCTTATTATCTACACGTCTGACCACGGTGAACTCTTCGGTGACTATGGCCTCTATGGAAAGCCCGAACGGATGTACGACGAACTCCTACAGGTACCATACATTGTTACCAATGGGCCCGAATACCTAGAATCGTCCAAGGACGAGCTGCTGAGCTTGATGGACACGATGGGGATTATCTTCGATGCTGTGGGGATCGACCTGCCAGATTCGTACGAAGGAATTCGCCCCGGTCACGAACAGCGGGATCACATCGTCGGCGAGCATCACGCCGAGGGGGAGACCGTGATCGGCGTTCGATCGGAAAAATGGCTGTTCGAACTCGACGAGATGCGGGACACGAAACGACTGTTCGAAATCACGGATAAGGGGATCGACGAGCGGTCGGTAAACCAAGGGGACGACTACGTCCAATCCGTCGCAGAGAAACGGCTCTCGGAACTCGACATCGAAACGGAACTGCTAGAGGAAGACCTCGAAGAAGACGTGGAGGACCGCCTCGAGGACCTCGGGTACATCTGAAGGATGGTCACGACGCTACAGCTACACCGGAAGAAACCGTATCCACCGGGGAGTGGTGCGGACCGAAGGGTGTGGGAGACCGGGAAGAAATTCTCGGAATTCGGCGATACGTGGGTGGCAGCACCGTGGGAAGGTGATTTCCCCCCGGAAGAAACGGTTACGCCCGTTGATATCGGAACGACGCTACTCACTTCGAAGATTTGCCGGATCTACCTGTGGACCATCGTGACCACTGCTGAAATTGGGACCCTCAATGAGGTCCTCGTCCGCAAGAGCCGCAGCGCGGTCGAGAGGGCCGATATCGATCCGGATCTGGTGATCAGTGAGTGTCCACAACTCTCGCCTGCCGGTGCCACCATCGCTCGGAAGTCGGGCGCGGCCTTTTTGATCAACAAACACAACGCGGAGTTTCGCGTCGTCGACCAGTTCCTCGAAGGGAAACCGATTCCAGAGTTTCTCTGCGACCGAATTGTCGACAATCACCGTGCATTCGAGCAGCGGATGATCGATCAGGCTGACGCCGTCGTCTTTATGTCTGACGAGGACTGTGACCCCTTCGATTTGAGCGACACGGAGTATCGAATCATCCCGAACGGGACCGACTTCTCGGCCTTGGAAGCGTCGGACGATGTCCGGGAATCACTCGATGTACCTGGCTTAGATGCCTCGAAGCAATCGTGTATCTTCGTTGGTGCGTACGATTACGATCCGAATCGTGATGCGGCCGAACGAATCGCGCAGGAGTTCGCGCCTGCCTGTCCCAACGTCCAATTTTTGCTGGTCGGACGGAATCCGCCGTCGGTAGACCAGTCTAACATACTTACACCAGGATTTGTAGACGACCTTGGATCATGGCTCGCATATGCTGATATTGCACTCTGTCCACTTACAATGGGATCCGGAACGAAGCTAAAGATGTTGGACTACATGGCTGCGGGGCTACCGATCGTTACTACTCCGGTCGGCAGTCAGGGTCTTGAAATCGAGGATGGAGAAACAGCTCTCGTTAGAAAATCTACTACGGAGATTGTTGAGGCAATTGAGCAGCTTGCTGCCTCAGAAGAACTTCGAACTCATCTCGGAGAGAATGCACAAGAACTCGGGAAACAGTATGATTGGAGTAATCTCTTCAAAGAATACGACGCACTCATAGAGCAGATCGTTTGAGAACCAAGAACGGTCAACTAATTAGTGCCGGAGCAGTCCCTTAATAAAGCCAATCCCCCACGCCCAAAACCATATAGAAATTAATATTGCGTAGACTGGCAGCTGAGTCCAGCGATTCCGCTTCTCTGATAAATATACACTCATAGAAATGATGCCTAGGCTGCCTAAAGATAGTGTTCCGGCTAGTACCTTGAGCCAAGATCGAGACTTAACACTCCCGGCGAGAAAAGAGGCTAAGAGAAGGATTATAGAAGACGGGGCGAAATGGAACCACTCACCCATCTCTGGATGGAGTTTCGTCGCTTGGGCCCGTCCAATGCCGTAGCGGTACCCCATCTTTGTGTACGATTTCCAGCTGGGTCGCCGATAATGAAGGACCTCTGCCTCGGGGGTGTACAGAATCGTGTAGCCCTTCTCTCGAATCCGGTAGTCCATCTCCTCGTCGTCAACCGTGATGAGGTCGTGGTTGAATCCGCCAACTTCTTCGATGACTTCTCGTCGATAGACGACATTACAAGTCGGATTATGGTAGATCTCCCGGGTCTCTTCGCCCTCGAATCCGTATCTAGCGCCAGCACCGCTTAGCAGGGAGAGGACGTCGCCGACCGATTTTGCGAACGAGGTATCATCGGGGGGAGTAATGTTTGGACCACCAACAGCTGCCACCTCCCCATGGTCGTCGAAGTGACTGATGAGCGTCGAAAGCCAGTCATCAGGGACAACACAGTCGGCGTCGGTGAACGCGATGAATTCGCTGTTAGACGCTTTCACGCCGAGTTCGCGTGCGTAACTGATTGTTCCCTTGTCTTCGAAGATCACGTCGCACCCGTACGTCTCGGCGATTTCGACTGTTCGGTCGTTGGAATGCCCGTCGACGATAATCGTATTGTAGGTGCCAACGTAATCCAGGGATTCTAACGAGTCTAAGCAGGCTTCGAGCGTGTCTTCGTCATTATACGTGGGTATGACAATTGACGTATCGTACTCCGTCATCGATAGAGATCTGTGATTATGGTAGATTTGCTGCAGCGTATATAAAAAGCTTCACTACTATTGGTGCCTGAAATTGTTCTAGCTTTACCGAGGTTTTTCAGTTACTAGAATTGTATCCATGATTTTTGTTCCCATTAGGCCTGCCTCTATCCACATTCAAATAACAAGTTTAATCAGCAAAGTAGAACGACGAGGTGTAACAAGTGGTATTTCAATGGTTGTCAAGGAAATCTTCCAAAATATAGGGCGCCCACGCCTCCTCTGCCAGATGATGAATATCTCATATTATTCGTTGAAGAAGCGACTCGGCCAGTTGCCAGAAGGAATTGATGTGATGGAGGAGGACTGGGATAACCTCATTATTCTGGATGCATGCCGATACGATGCCTTTGTAACAGCATGGGCGAACCGGAAGACCTTGGACGGGGAATTGAAGCAAGTTCGTTCAAAGGCACCGTTTACGAACGAGTTTTTACGGGAAAACGTACATCAGCGTGATCTCACCGATACCGTCTATGTTACGTCAAGCCCCCACCTTCATAAAACGAATGACGGAGTATACCAACCGATTGAAGCTAACTTTGCAGCAGTCGACCATGTATGGAAACACGAGGATCGTTTCGACCCCGGTCTCCTCGTTGATCGGACGAAGAAAGCACTAGAGAAGTATCCTAATAAGCGAATCATCGCCCATATGATTCCTCCTCATCAACCATATTTTGGGGAGTCTGCTGATAAACTTGAGGAGATTCTTACGTCATACGAAATTGAGAACTGGAAAGGAATGGTCGCCAACGAGATCCCGGTGGATGATGAACTCATCTGGCGGGCATATGCAGAAAATCTTGCTGTCGCTATGAGGCACACTGAAGATTTGGTTGATGTATTGGATGGAAAAACAGTTGTAACCGCGGATCACGGCCAGTTGCTAGGTGATCGAGAGTTCCCAATCCCAGTTAAAGGATATGGCCATCCTTCCCTGTATGTCGACGAATTATTGAACGTACCATGGCTGGAATGCACGTATAATAAGCGACGAACGATTACAGATCAAGGGGAAAGCGATACCGAGGAGGAAGCAGAGGAAAAAGCTAAAGAAGCTTTACGTGATTTAGGATACCTATAGAAAGAGGGTGTCATAGAACTCTTCTCACACCGTGATAATCGTGTTTCCCGGATTATCTCCACGTTCGTAGTTGGTGATAGCGAGCAGAACTTGGCAGACGGACTGATAGGTAGATGGACGGTGTTCAACGTTAGTGATATAGCGGGGCTCAACATTCGTGGGCGGGTTCTGCAACAGACTGGAACCCCGAAGAATTTTAACTTCCTTCATAGGTGTTGGAAGGAAAGGAACAATCCTGGCATAAATCTAAGAATAAACGGCGGTGACGGTGTGAGGTTTAGTTTCCCTGATGGGCGGTTTCAGGTATACCATGAGTCCGAGTCACAGCCGGGAATGGTCGGCATCGATGGTTATGAGGTGGTCGCAGAGGTAGTGGTCTGTTCGCCTTTGGCCTGTGCCGTGGTGACGGAAACGGAGGTGGGGTAGTTAATATAGAAATATGATATGAATGGTCATTTCGTGGTAGTACCGGACTCCAGCCGTTCAGCCGCATCAGCTTTAGCCTGTCGCGGATGTAGATCGTGCTCTTGTCCAGTTCGTCAGCGAGCGAACCGGTCCTCCCACAACCGTCACCTAGGAGATCAAAAATGGTGATAGCGTTCGCGAGTGCTGATAGCAAACCTTTTTTGGCTGTTCTGTGCCTGTACTGTTATGGATCGACTGTCGAAAACCGCTTATATATTGGCCTTTACCGGGCTCACAGTCGGGATTCTCTGTATTCGTTCACAATCGCCTATGATCGCTCTCACAATTTTGATCACGTTTGGAATAATATTTGTTCGCCCCTGGGCAGGGTTGCCAACAACAGCCTTGCAACTGGTTCTTCTATATCCTGGTGCTAATACCGGCTATCTATATGGTCGCGATTCTGTTGGATTAAGTGCGATAGCTAGAGATATTTCCCACAACGGGTGGGGATTACCGCAACAAGTTGAGTTTGTCTGGGGTGATCCAACAACTCCCATCATACACTTTTTAATAGCTGTTGGGTCCAAGGTGACTGGTCTCCGAATTTTCCCCTCTGTCGATGGAGATCCGTTATTTACAACGCTTGTTCCAATAATAGCTGTTTGCTTAACTCTCCTGCTTATTGGGCTTCTCATTCGACATCATATATCTACCACGGATATCCCAATAGCAATTCTACCCGCTCTGCTATGGATACCATTATTTCAGTTTTATACAGGTACTCGGCGTGGAGCATTAAGCATCGTCTTTGTAACTTTCCTTTTATTCATCATCCTCCGTATCAGGACTGACGGCCGGGTATTGTTTGCTGCTCTCCCATTACTGCTTGTCCTCCCTGCAACTCATCACTTAGGGATGGCATTTGCACTTCTCTTAATCGCTTGTCTTGGCGCTACTATTGTGCGTATACGGCGACTCACACTCGTAGCGGGAGTGTTAGCTTCACTGTGGTTCGCTTGGATCACAACCCGTGCTGTTTTTGCGGTGGTATTTGGGATATCGTTGCTTAGTCTGGGGTCATCTGGACCTGATATTATTGCAAATACAGAATCTAGCTTTCTTGATGTGTTAGGACCATTACTGACGCAATCAATTCTTGTCCTTTTGGCAGTCCTATTCACCTTAGTATTGACCTGGGAATGGAGAAATGGTATCCTCAATCCGGTTGATCTAGGGTTGTACTTTTATTCTGGCTTCATAGGAATCATAACAGCAATTATGTATGTTGGTGGCGGTTTAGCCTGGACACGGGCGGCAACATTTTTTGTAGTTGTGGCTGGTTGGCTACCGATAGCACGGGCACATCAGCTTCTACCCTCTCGAAATCGACTCACTCAAATAGCATCAACAGGACTAATCTGCCTGTTAGTTTTAACTGCAGGAATCCAAGTTGAACCTCATATTGTCTCTTCTCAAGAGCCAGAATACGACAATGGTGTAGTTGACCAGCGGTTCCACGCAGAAACGTTCGCGGCTGGATACTGGGCAAGAGACCACGCCACGGGGATGCTTGTGGGAGATGCGAATACAATGGAGGTGACTGTTGCAACTTCCCAAAAAGAAGGAACCATGGCGGCTGACAAATTATTGAATTCAGGCTTCGGCAGCAATTATATTGTCATTGTGTCTGGTCGAAACGAACACTTGGTTATGTCCTTAGTGAATGGTGAATGGTATTTAATAACCCCAGATAAAAGTTTAGAAACAACGTATCAACAAAAAACCTCGAAGGTGTACACAAATAGTTGGATTGACGGCTATCGTAAGTTAGATGAATGAATTACGACTTATCGAAATGAGCGCTGGTTAATTCTATTCGGGTGTTTAATTGGAGTGCCGGAACACATCAATCAGACTAGTATGAGAAGGACAGCAAATACGCAAGTATCCCTTGTTTGTATTCCTGTCCTGTTGCGATCTTACGTGTCGCCGGGTCTATAGGGTACGTTCCAGATAGAGGTACTAAAAGAGGGTATCATAGAACTCTTCTCATACCGTGATAATCGTGCTTCCTGGATTGTCTCCACGTTCGTAGTTGGTGATAGCGACGACAAGGCGGAGACACTGAGCGGGGTACACCTCCGCTCGTACGCTCGTGCGAAATCATAAGACTTCGAGATTGAGCGCCTCCTCGAACTTAACTCGATAGGAATATAGCAAAGTATTATTATTAGGTGGGATTTCTAACGAGATAATGAACGTCTCCGTTGCCCTATGCACGTATAACGGAGAGGAATATATTGAAGAACAAATAGAATCTATTCTAGACCAAACATATGATATTAGTGAGGTAGTTGTCTTTGACGACTCATCTACTGATTCTACTATCAGTAAAATAAATAAATATGCAAACAAATACCCACAGCTATTTGAGGTACATACGAACGATGAAAATGTCGGCGTCGAAGAGAATTTTGCTAGATGCATAAAACACTGTAAAGGCGACGCAATCGCCATTAGTGATCAAGACGATATTTGGCACGAAGAGAAGATAGAGAGAGAAGTAGAGGCACTAACTCGAGAAGAAGTTTCCTTGGTATTTCATAATTCGACTATCGTAACTAGTTCGCTTGAACAGAAAGGCGATCTTTGGTCTACCGTCCAACAGCGAGTACCGAAAAACGGGAATCAACGACATTTGATTACTGCCCTCACCAAATACAATTTTGTACAGGGATGTACAATATTATTTGATGAAAGTCTCAAAAGATATCTTGAATCCATCCCCTCACAGTGGGAATATGACTATTACATTGCCGTTGTAGCTGCCCTGACGGGGGGACTCCATGCCATTGACGATGAATTATTACTTTACCGTCAGCATGAGCAGCAAGCGATAGGATCGCCCGAGGAGAATTCACTCGAGCGTGTGAGAAAATGGACACAGAACTCGCTGGCGAGGAACCGCCAATCATACCATGAGAAGGAAAGTCGTAAATGGAAGAATGTTCTCGATGCAATTGATCGTATCGACAGCCCATCCCCAGATAAAAATAAAATAATTGAGATGAAATGTGATTTCGAGAGACAGCGATCAGAGGTATATGATCCTGATGTGGGGATCCGGCAGCGGATCAAGACAGTTGTCGACTGCTGGAATGAGAAGGGGTACCAAAGGTATACTGACGCCCCTTCGTTGCATTCAATAAAGGATTTATTTGCGTCTTTTCTAGTATCTGTATATTCTAATTTGAAGTAACAATGAATATCTCTCGGTCTAGTTTGCGGCTGTCCATAGCCCGATTCTCGAGCAGTATTATCGCATTTGCAAGTATTACGTATTTTGCTCAGAACTTAGGTGCCTCTGCGCTGGGGACGTATTTTCTGTTCCAGACATCAACTGCTTTACTCTCTCTTTGTTCAGATGTCGGCGTAAAAGGTGCAATTGAAAAACGCATCAGCGAAGGTGAGGACCAATCGTACTATTTGACCACCGGCACAGCTATCAACAGTGTATTATTATTGGTAATATCATCAATTTTATTTCTATTTAGAGCAGAAGTTGATGATTTCCTTGGTGCAGAACTGACTCTTCTTCTAATTATAGCGCTAGTGGTCCGGGCAGCCTTTCAGTTGACGATCAGAATTCTCAATGGAGAGCTTCGCGTTGGAGAAACCGCCTCTCTCCTAGCGTTGCGTCAGGTAGTTTGGGCCTCTGTTGGAATATTGCTATACCATCTTGGTCAAGGAGTCAACTCGCTTGTATACGGACTTATCATAAGCTATGCAGCAGTTTTTGTGATCGGGTTCAACAGACGGAACACGCAATTCGGCGGTTTTTCCCTAACTCACGGTCGATCACTGTTCGATTATTCAAAGTACCATTTCGTTTCCGTTTCCGGGTCACAGATATACAGTTGGATGGATGTTGCGATTATTGGCATTATCCTCACACAGATGCACGTGGGAGCCTACGAATCCGCTTGGAGAGTAACTGGTGTCGTGATGCTGGTTAGTGGTTCGATTGCTACGACCATCTTTCCCCAGATCAGCAAGTGGGACGCGGAAGGAAATACCGAGAAGATCGAAGAACTGATTCCGAACGGTATCGCTTGGTCACTGCTCCTGGTTGTCCCGGCATTTTTTGGTGCACTCCTGCTGTCCGAAGACATACTGCTGTATCTGTTTGGGGAAGAGTTCACAATCGCTTGGATAGCGTTGATTATTTTATTAGCAGACAAGATTGTTGGCGCAGTACAGAAGATAATCGGTCGTTCGCTATCCGCGATTAATCATCCAGGTCTATCAGCGCGAGCCTCCATAGTGTCTATAATATTGAATATAATTATGAATATCATTTTCATCTATCAGTTCGGTATCGTCGGTGCTGCGGTCGCAACCTTTCTCTCATCTTCGATTGGTGATCTCTTGCATTGGTTGTATCTCTCCCGGTTCATCGACGTCAGATTCCCTACTCGGCGGTTCTCTTGGATCGTCCTTTCCTCAGTTGTGATGATACTAGTCCTGTTCGCGATAAGTCGGACGATTCTGCCAGTAACTTCCCTTTTGAACTTATTCTCCACAGTCGGTTTTGGAGCGATCATATATATGGGTATGATAATGTTGTACCGCCCTTTCCGCTCCGAGATCTTCAGTTATGTCTCCGATATCCGTGGTTGACTGTCTCGCTCCCCACTATTTGGCTTTCCACAATCTCTGGGCCCTAGCTGTGTGGTATTCGCACAAAATATTTCATCAGAATAAAATATTTGGCGACACAAACCGACCAAGATTGGTGACAGTCCACTCCCAAACATATAAGCGAGTCCAACTCCGAATCTCGTTTAGATGTCACAAGTTCATGACGTAGAAGTCCGCGATCTCCGAGTAAACGCCGACGAGCGCGGGCATCTCGTCGAAGTATTCCGTGATGACTGGGACGAATACGACCCAGAACCTTCGATGTCCTACTATTCGATGACATACCCAGGTATTACTCGTGCTTGGCACAAGCACAACAGAGGTCAGATTGATCACTTCGTTTGCCCAAAGGGACGAATCAAAGTCGGCATCTACGACGACCGTGAAGACTCCCCCACACAGGGCGAACTCGACACGTTCGTTGTCGGCGAACACGATCAGAAGGTCATCCGCATCCCGGGCGACTGCTGGCATGGCTTCAAGGCTATCGGCGACGAACCGGCGTTCCTCATCAACTTCCCAACGAACCTCTACGAATACGAGGATCCCGATGAAGAGCGACTCCCGCACGACACAGACAAAATACCTTTAGACTGGGACGAAGAACCGAGCGGATGACAGATGAAAGGCGTACTTCTCTCGGGTGGGACGGGCTCTCGGCTTCGTCCCATCACCCACACTGGTCCGAAGCAGCTTGTCCCGGTCGCAAATAAGCCAGTCCTCGAATATGCAATCGAGGATCTAAAAGAGGCCGACATCACCGAAATCGGCGTTATTCTCGGGAACAAAGGCCGCGAAGAGATCCAAGAACTTCTTGGGGATGGTTCGAAGTACGGTGTGGATATCACCTACATCGTCCAAGGTAACCCGCTCGGACTCGCACATGCAGCTGGATGTGCCCGAGACTTCGTCGGTGACGATGACTTCGTAATGTACCTCGGAGATAACATCCTGAAATCCGGCGTCACCGATCTCGTTGAGAATTTCGAGGCAGGTGACTACAGGGCAGGAATTGCCCTCCAAGAGGTGGATAATCCACAGGCCTTCGGCATCGCGGATGTTGATGAGGAGGGCAACGTCACGGAGCTCATCGAGAAACCCGACGAGCCGCCGACAAATCTCGCGCTAATCGGGATGTATGTCTTCTCACCTGCGGTCTTCAACGCCATCGACGATCTCGAACCGTCGTGGCGTGGCGAGCTCGAAATCACAGATGCTATCCAGGATCTTCTCGAAGACGACTACGAAATCGACTCTCACGTCGTTACTGGCTGGTGGAAGGACACCGGAAAACCCGTGGATATTCTGGAAGCAAACCGTCTTGTGCTCGAAGATAAGGATCTGAACACAGCAGGCGTTGTTGAGGACGGCGCGGAGACCGACGGCCGCATCGAACTCGCGGACTCTGCAGTTATCGAAGAGGGTGCTGTTGTACGGGGACCCGTCTCCATTGCGGCGAACACGACTATCAAGAGCGGGACGTACGTTGGTCCGTATACGTCAATTGGCGCGAACTCCACATTGGAGGATATCCACATCGAGAATAGCGTCGTCATCGGCGACTCTGAAATCACCGCCAACGGCCGTATTGCCGATAGCTTACTCGGACGCAACGCCAACGTCGAGAGCGCGGACGACCTCCTTCCAGAGGGCCGCCGACTCGTCGTCGGTGAGAACTCCCAACTCAAACTCTAACGATGCGCATCATCACTCACCTCTGTCCGGCCTGTGGCACCGTCGTTGCAGCGAATGAACTCGAAAATAACCGCGTGATGAAGTGCCCGGGACTCGGCTGTCAGGAAGTTCTCCGCTTCGAGGACCTCCCCGAGGACGCACGCGAACACTTCCTCAAAAACCGGAACCGCTACCAGACCTAACGCAACGCACCCCAGACAGTTTCGACATCCTCGCGCAACGTTGGCTGGGGACGACCAAGCTCTGATTCCACCTTTTCAACGTCAAGGCAGCTGTGCGTCGGTCGCGTCGCATCTCGTTCTACATCGTCTATCGATCCCTCACTAAGCAATTCCTCGCTGCTGTCGATGCGATCAGCAATCACTTCCCCAAACTCGTAAGGGGTGACGCACGACGAACACGTGATATGGAAGAGACCAGTGGCATCCTGTTCAACCAGATCAAGCAGTATTTTGGCGGCCTGGCCAGCACGCGTTGGTGTCACCCATTGATCCGTGAATAGAGGTATGTCTTGATCGGACTGGAGTTGATCACGAACCCACGCCGGAAACCCCGTGAGATCGTTGCTACTGCAATGGATACCCCAAACAAACGAGAGCCGAGCCACGAGCGCGTCTGTAGTTTCTTCGATGACCGCCTGCTCGCCAGCTAGCTTCGACTCGCCGTACACCTGTACTGCATTCGTATCTGCCGACTCACTATACGGCTCACGTTCCGTCCCATCGAAGACATAGTCCGTCGAAATGTGAACGAATTCAACGCCGTTAGCGTCACAGTGAGCGGCCAGCCCACCTGGTGCGTCGCCGTTGAGTACATAGGCTTGTTCCGGATTCGTTTCGCAGCTATCGACATCCGTCATCGCGGCACAGTTGATGACCACGTCTGGGTCGTGTTCGGTAAGGATGTCGCCAAACGAATCGTATTCTCGGAGATCGAACTGCTTGAGTGGAATGTGGAACGTCGGTTGCGTTGAGTGATAAGTACCATAAACGTCCCACCCGCGTTGTTGACTTGCACGTACGACGTTACTGCCAAGGAGACCGTTCGCACCGACGACGAGGAGTTGCATACCGTAGTGTTCCGACAGTAATGTAAATAGGTACTGCGAATAAGGTCATAACATGCGAATTCTCGTCACTGGCGGTGCTGGATTCATCGGATCAAACTTCGTCCACTACGTCCTTGACGAACACGAGAACGACGAAGTGATCACACTGGACGCGTTGACGTATGCGGGTTCGAAGGATAACCTCGATGGCGTTCTTGACGACCCACGCCACGAGTTCGTCGAAGGTGACATACGCGACCGCGATCTCGTCACGGACCTCGTTTCCGACGTCGATGCAATCGTCAACTTCGCGGCGGAATCTCACGTAGACCGGTCAATCGAAGGTGCGAAACCCTTCGTCACGACGAACGTCCAGGGCACCCAGACCCTCCTCGACGCCGCCAACGAGGCAAATATCGAGTGCTTCCTCCAGATCTCGACCGACGAGGTGTACGGCCAGATCCTCGACGGAAAGTTCTCCGAGGACGACCCACTCAATCCCCGGAACCCCTATTCGGCGACGAAGGCAGGTGCAGACCTCCTCGCACAGAGCTTCCAGACGACTCACGACCTTCCTGTCCTCATTACGCGGACGTGCAATAACTTCGGTCCCCGTCAGCACCCCGAGAAGCTCATCCCGAAATTCATCCAGAACGCGGCCGCCGGTGAGACCCTTCCTATCTACGGCGATGGGTCGAACGTCCGCGAGTGGATCTACGTAGAGGATAACTGCCGAGCACTCGACATGGTCCTCCGGAAGGGGGAAGTAGGAGAGATTTATAACATCGGGAGCCACGCGGAGAAGACGAACTTTGAAGTCACCGAAGCGATTCTGGATGCCATCGGGGCAGACGATGCCCTGATCGAGTTCGTCGAGGATCGTGCCGGCCACGACCAGCGCTACGCACTCGAAACCGAGAAAATCGAATCCCTCGGCTGGGAAACGGAATACACGTTCGAAGAGGGTCTCGAACGAACCGTCGAGTACTACTTGGACTGATGCCTGCCGAAGAGAAACCAATCCCGCCGTCCGAGTGGCAGGCAATCGTAGAGAACGTTCCACTCGTCTCCGTTGACATCGTCGTCGAACGTGATGGCGGTATTCTCTTGGGCAAACGCGAAAACGAACCCGCCAAAGGAGAATGGTTCGTGCCCGGTGGAACGTTATTGAAGAATGAAGCCCGGACTGAGGCTGCCCACCGCGTTGCCAAAGAAGAACTCGGAGAACCTGTCGTCATTGGCGAGTGTCTTGGAACCTACGAGCACTTTTATGATATCTCTGAGATTGAGGGTGTTGACTCGAAACACTACGTGGCGACCGCGTATCGCTGCCATCTTGAACACGACAACCCAGATCTCTCTGGCGACGACCAATACAGCGCGCTTGATGTCTTCCAGCCGCCGTTCAACGACCTTCATCCATACGTTGAACAACATCTTGACGACCTCTAAGACAGCGCTTGGACTACTGAGGACCGCGCTCACGAAACACCTTCCCGATTTGATCCCAGTCCGTCGAGACGTACTTCATCGTCGTTCACACAGCCCCGTGCCTGCCGTCGCCGTTTCCGAACAGTCGGGAAGAACCGACTGCGCCCAACGGAACGTAAGCAAGCCTCTCGAACTAGATGGAGCGCCTCGGACCGCTCGAGTACTGACGAGCGGGACTCGGGGGTCTGTTGCCTGACACCAGCCGTCCCCTGCGTCCGAACTTCACTGGTAACAGAGCAGGTGAACTGCACTACGGCTGTCGGTTTCGTCCTCGGCGGTAGGGGGTTTGTTATGCTGTGAGAGAGCAACTTACATGATATGCAACAGAGGTAACATGAAGCCGCGGAGAACTTGCCGGTCGCCGCACTNAGGGGGTTTGTTATGCTGTGAGAGAGCAACTTACATGATATGCAACAGAGGTAACATGAAGCCGCGGAGAACTTGCCGGTCGCCGCACTCGAGGGAACGGACTGTACGTTCTGCGGCGAGGGGGAACTCGTTTGAGGGGAATATAAGGGTAACACAGCCGTTATCTGGGATTCGTGTAAGACTCCCGGCGCACTACTGGTAACACCGACCGCTCTGTTTTCCGGAGCGAACGACCGATCGTGTGATTCGAAAATCCGTGCCTCGAAAAACCACAGTGTTCTCATAGGTGGAACCCCGTCATGCTGACATGCAGAACAAACAAATCCTGATCACGGGTGGTGCAGGGTTTATCGGCTCAAATTTGGCGAATCATCTCGCGGCGGACAACGATGTCGTCGCAATCGACAATGAGTACCTCGGCACACCCACGAACCTCGAGGCAGCTGTCGACTATCGGACGCACAGCGTCCTCGAGGACGACCTCCCAACGGACGTGGACGTCGTCTTCCACCTCGCAGCGCTTTCCTCCTATGCGATGCACGAAGAAGACCCCACCAAAGGCGCTCGAGTCAACGTCGAGGGATTCGTCAACGTGGTCGAGCAGGCCCGCGAAGACGGCTGTGAGACGGTTGTCTATGCGTCGACATCCTCAATTTATGGCAGTCGAACGGAGCCGTCTCCGGTCGACATGGACGTCAGCGTCAACACGGGGTACGAGGCCTCCAAACTCGCCCGCGAACGCTACGGCGAGTACTTCGCGAACCACTACGACATGACCGTCGCTGGCATGCGCTTCTTCTCGGTATATCAGGGCTACGGCGGTGCCGAAGAACACAAAGGCGAGTACGCCAACGTGATCGCGCAGTTCGCCGACGACATCGCCAACGACGACGCGCCGGTCCTCTATGGCGACGGCACGCAGACGCGAGACTTCACCCACGTCTCCGACATCGTCCGCGGGCTCGAGCTCGCGGCCGACCACGAGCTCACTGGCATCTACAATCTCGGGACAGGCAACGCCTACAGTTTCAATATGGTCGTCGACATGCTCAACGAGGAACTGGGGACCGACGTTGAACCCGAATACATCGAAAACCCCATTCCCGACTCGGTGTACGTCCACGACACCTGTGCCGATTCGTCGACGATGCGTGAGGCAACCGGGTGGGAACCTGAGATCGACTTCGAAGAGGGAATACAGCGGGTCTGTTCGCAATATACCGACGCAGCAGCTTCGACTCACCAGTAGGCAGAACAGTCTGCTCTAGCAACTGTGTTTCTTACAGGAACGGTCACTATCGGGAAACCAGTTCGTCTCTGTGACCCGTATCGGGGCTTGATCCTGAAAGACACCCGGTCCGCTCCACCGGTGCATGCCGAGAAACCGCTTGTCGATCGGGTTGATCGCCTGCTCGCCACCCATGGAACGTTCGACAAGCCAAACGCAGCGTTGCCTGCCCTGACGAGCAGACGGAGTCCGTCCACTCCGCACTCGAGGCTGCGATCCTCGACACGATCGCCAGCGGCACTATCGAGAACGTGCATACCGCGGATGGATTCAAACTCACGCGCGAAGACGGGCAGGTAAGGACGAACTGTCCCGAATCAACGCCTGTGGAGACTCACTCACTATGGGGACTACTTCGGCTCCTGCACAGCACGTCAGCGACACAGGAACACCACCCTCACGGAGCAAGCAGCACCAGCCGTGAGCGAGTAGGGTGGAGAGGATGTCACCGATTCACAGCACTCAGGAAGAACGACGAGAAGACCGTCTGAAGTCCGATGACGATTGCTGTGAACGCAATGAGTGCACTCATGGTGAACGAGAGGGTCGCAAACCCACTCGAGATCCATTGATAGATCAACGTGCCCGCGTACACACTACCGACGCCGAATACCGCCAGCCCGGCCGTCGCACCGTGTTCAAGCGACAGCGAATTCGTCACCCAGTCCGTGATCGGATCCGCGGGTTGCCGAATCGGATCGCTCGCCACAGCTGCGAACACTCCCAGACTGCCGATCTGATAGCCGACGATCGTCAACAGACTCCCGGCGATCAGCGAGTGAATTCCAAGCGTTACACCACCGAGTGACACTCCAGTGGCGGCGATCCCCATGACGGCCATTCCGACGAGGCCAAGCAGGAGCCCTGGCACTGAGAACAGATAGCCGGGCGCGTTCACCAGCATGAAGCGGACGTGTCGCCACCCGTCCTTGAAACTCTCGAGGGTCTCTTCACCCTCGCGTTCGTGGTAGATGATCGGCGTCTCCGCGATTTCAAGACCCTGAGCGCCGGCTTCCATGATCATCTCGCTGGCAAATTCCATCCCCGTCGTCTCCAGATCCATTGTCTCATAGGCCGCCTGCGTAAAGATCCGGAAGCCACTATGTGAATCGCTCACACCAGCACCGTAGAATAGGTTCAGGAACCTCGTCAGCATCGGATTCCCGATGTACTGGTGAAGCGTCGGCATTGCACCGGGCTTGATCTCGCCGTCGAGGCGACTTCCCATCACCATATCTGCGCCGGTATCCTCGAGTTCGGCGAGCAGCCGAGGAATTTCTCGGAAGTCGTACGTCGTGTCAGCGTCCCCCATCGCAATGTAGTCACCACGAGCACGCTCGAACGCGTACCGATAGGCGTACCCGTACCCTCCCTGGTCAGGTTCGACGACGATCGCCCCGTGTTCGCGGGCGATCTCCGGCGTCCGATCAGTCGAACTGTCGCTGATGATGATTTCAGTTGGTATCTGCAGCTCTTCGATTGCTTCTTTGATCCAGTTGAGACACTGCCCAATGCCATCTTCTTCGTTCAGCGTCGGCATAACGACGGTCAATTCGGGCTCGAGGTCGGAATCCTGATCGAGGAGGAAGTCATCGGCAGACTGATGTCGGAGTACAGTTCCATCTTCCCCTGCTTCGGAGGGCTCCGAGAGTTGTGAGTTCTGCTGAGTGGACATTTGTAAGCTATGTAAATTGATTCGTACTGATACCTGCTTGTAGTACCATATAAGTATTCTCACTCGAGATTATCATAGTCATATTCTCAAGTTGAGATATATTTTAGGAGCGTATGACTGGGGTGAGGGAATTTCGTCACAAAGCAATAACAAAGAAGGTATGAGTTGCACATCAGCAAGAAGAGGCTCACTATTATTGTAAATTATGTTCCGTTGAATAGATGCTGCGTCGCGGCTACAGCGTCTCACAAAGTGATTCGCTGTTGCTGGTGGCGAACATCAAGACAGTTTCACGGAACTGCCGATACCAGCCGAGTGCTCGCACGGCATCGTCGAGCGAGCGCTTCGGTGCCGAATCCGAAGTCTCGGTCATCCAGCGCTGAGAGGCCCGATTCGGCCATACCTGTTAATACCAATACGTAGAACTCAATAGCGATCATCGCTCTTTCTCTTTAGCTGAATTGATCTGAGGCCGGTAAGTATATGGTGATGAAATTGAATGTCTCAATCAGGAATGCAAAACGTTGAGACGACGGATGATCGTCATAAATTGATTGATGAACTGACAGGTCGACCCTGTTCTTTCTGCGATGACGGCAGCCTCATGTCGGGCAGCTACAAGGGGAATCGGGCAGTTATTTGCGAGGGCTGTGAAACGCCCGCTGCGCAACTCTGGTAATAGCGTAACTCGTTCATCGATTGGCAGTCGTACGCGGTGATCCAAGGCTAGCTAGATGAGTGTTGAAGCTGACTCGAGCGGTAGCCCAAACCGACTTCGCGATGAGCAGTATCGTCGGCCCCGTCAGCCGGAAGGCCGACGCTGAGTTCCCTCTGGTGAGTTCCAGAGGACGGCTCGAGATCGGGCCTGTCTGGCTAGTGACTTCGGGTCCCGATCTCGAAATGATGGGGAGCATTGTCTCGGAGCGGAGACGTACTAGTTATCCGACAGAGACAGCTCCCGCCACGAACATCTGTGAATCGTACTATTGTAGCATTGGTGGCCACCCGATACTAGCAGAACAGGCTATCGTTCGCCTCAATAGCACTGACATGCTGACCGTGTCAAGATACGACCTGGATCACACGTCAGCGGTGCAAGCACCGTCATGACCAATTGGAGGAGACGACGCCTGTGACACTATGCCTGTGCCGTGTTCGCCATCCATTCCCGGTGGACCTGCACAGACTGCGCTCCTGTGAACGATACGCCTTTGGGACTTCCCCTGAAAGTCCGAGTCGATGTGGCCCTGGGGACACCTCGCCGTTGCGTACCTGTTGTACACGATCTATACGCATCGCCGCGACGGCCGCAGACCACGCACAGGTCCGCTGATCGTCCTCACGATTGGATCGCAGTTTCCAGACCTGATCGATAAACCGCTCGCGTGGTCGTTCGGAGTTCTCCCCGCCGGGAGAACGTTCTCCCACTCAGTGTTCGTCGCTGCACTCCTCCTCCCAACTGTCGCCTTGCTCGCCTATCGCGTTGATCGGCCTGCTATCGGCCCTGCGTTCGCCATCGGACAGCTTTCACATTTACTCTCCGATATTCCGCCGTCCGTCCTCCTCTCGCAGGATTTCTCGGCAACGACGTTTCTATTCTGGCCTGTTCTCGAGCCGCCAGCGTACCACTCGCCCGACAGCCTTCTCGACGGCTTCCTGCGGTACTCGATGGGGTGGTACGAGGGGGTCCAATTGGGATTAGTCCTCGTCGCGCTCATTGTCTGGTACCATGATGGGACACCCGGACTCGGTGCTGTGCGCCGCAGGCTCGAGTACATCGGAAGCACCGTAGCTGGTGATTGATCGCAGCTCAATCTACTTCTGGCTGGGCCGTGGGGTTGTTCGGGCCCGTCGACGCCGGTCCAGCGCGGTGGCTCCAGTCGCCCTTGTCGGTCGTGCTACCTCGGTCGCGTGACTCGGTGGGTTCGAGAACCCGCAACCTGCGCCGCGGTGGCGCGGGTGACGACGCTGTTCCGGTTGGGACGTATTCGGGGACGACGCGGCCGTCCGGAGACATGTGTCCGCTGTTTCCCGGTTAATCAAAACAATTATTCCGCGTGAATATGTTTGCTGCTTAAGTGGTTGCGGAATGATAAGGACATATGTCCAATATAGATGAATTTTTCCGATCGGTTGTGAATGTTCGACGCCGTCGGTTGTTAGTCCACATGCTATCTCACAATCCGGAGGACGAATCGAAACTCTACACTGGCGATATCGAGACGGTCGATACGGAAGCGACGAGGTTGCTCATCGAGATGGAACATACGCACTTGCCGCTGTTGGAGGACTACGGGTTCATCAATTGGGACAGGGACAACCACGAGGTAACGAAGGGGCCGAAGTTCGACGACATCAGGCCGCTGTTGGAGATGATTGAAGCTCATCAGGACGAACTCCCGGATGACTGGTTATAACGTTGGGCGAGTGCTGACTGCGAGCGACTGCCAACACGATTCGGTGGCACTGAAATAACGGCTCGAGAGTGCATCTCGAACTCGGTATTCCTCGCAATGGCTATCGGATTCCTCGTGTTGTGGTATGCGGAAGGTAGGTGGGACGCTCGCACCACTTCGGACTGTTCGGCCGATGGCTGAGTGAGGCGTACGTCACCCGCTCGAGGGGGGAACCGATCCGCCCAACGGACGGGACTCGCTTTCACGGAAGTAACAGTAGATATAAGTTAGTATAGGACAACGATTAGAACGGAAGCGGGTCTCCAGAAGCAGGGGACGTATCGAAACGTCCCGGGTGCTGGAACCACCCGAGACTTCGCTTCCAAACCCCGGCGCGGGGATTGCAAGCATGATTGCGTACATTCTACCGGGATATAAACGTCCCGCACGACAGCAGAATCGCCCGACGCGAGTAGCTGTGATGTTAGCTCGGCGTGCGAGCGGTGGTTGCGATGGGTAGCGACCGGGCGGCGAGTGACGACGCCGCGTCGTCGGCACCGCCCGACTGTCCGCGCTGTGGGCAGCGGATCGCGTTCCTCACCGTGTCCGGCCCGATGACGGCGTCGGTCAGTCCCTGTGGCTGTTCGGTGCCGCCCGCGCTCGTCCACCGCGAGGACTAGGGGCTCGGCCGCGAGTCCCGGCGGGCAGCCGACCGGTCGGCCTTGCCGTTCGAACCCACCACAACCACCCATCCGACAGCGGTTGCCGTGCGGTCGGTCCGAAAGCGGGTCTCGGGTCGGGGATGAGGGATCGACGCAGTCGAATCGGTGGCGCGCAGTTTTTGCGGCGAATCTCGGCGACTCGAGCGGCCTCGCTCGCTCGAGCGGCGGATTTCGTGCGGTCTCGGCTGCTGCCCACCAGCGGGCAGTCGTCGGCGCGCCACGTTCCCGAGGTGTCTCGGTGCGCGGTCGCGGGGCGACCGTTAGCGGCCGAACTCGAGCCCGACGGGGGCGGTCGGGGAGAGATCGGCGGGCAGCCGATCGGGGACGATCGCGTCCGGCAGCGCGGTCCAGTCGAGGTCGTCTTCGCCGGGGACCGCATCGGTATCGAACTCGGGCTCGTCCGCGGGTGGCAGGTCGCGGTACTCCTCAGGGGGTGCATCGTGTGCGTAGACGCTTTCGGGGTGGTCGACCCGCCAGACGTGGAGCATACAGGGCGTCCGGCAGGGGAACTCGAGGCTGTCGTCCCCGGACGACTGCTCGTAGGTCTGCTGATAGAACCACCACGCGAACCGGCCGGGAAGGCCGGTGTGGGCGTGCCACGGCGAACACCGTTGTTCGTCGTCGTCCGCGCCGTACACCGCCGGCGGCTCGACCGGCTCCCCCTCGTCCGTCGCGATGAACATGACGCCGAGGGACCGCCACGACTCGTTGTCGACGAGGACCGACTCCGGCCGGGTCGGGTCCAGCAGGTCGTCGTCGCCGATGAACGCGGGGCTGAGCCAGTGTGACCAGCTGTCGTCGCCCGTCTCGAGCGTGTCGAAGTACGGTTTGTACCCCGCGTCGAGCAGCGCGTCCACGTCGGGATACTGCGTCTCGAGGGCGTCGGTCACCGACGATCGAAGGGCGGTCGTCGCCGGGTGATCGTCCGCACAGCCCTCCATAGTCGTCCCCTCGCAGTCGGTCATGCTGGGCTCGAGGGTGGCTTCCGGACAGTCGTCGTCGAACTGCGACGCGCCTGCGGCGTCCCCGGTGGCGTGTACGCTGCCGACGCCGGAAAGTGCGACCGTCCCGGCCGATGCCCGGAGCAGTGCCCGTCGAGACACGTTTCGCTTGCCGTTACTGTCGTCCATCCCAGCACGATCCACATCGACCGGCGGTATGAAACCCCGTTGCCGCTCGGACTGAGAGTCGCCCGCAGCCGACAGTTTTCGAGGGGCCGGTCGCGCCGTCCCGCCGCGTCAGTCGCGTGCCGACTCGAGGACGGCACCCGTTCCCGGACGCTCGAGGTCGGCGAGTTCGATCCGGCCATCGGGCATCGGCACGCCGTCGGCGGGATCGTCGGCCAGAAGCAGCGAGCCGTCGAGATCGGCGTAGTCGAGCAGCGGCGCGAGGTGACAGGCCGCCGCGATCGAGGCGTTGGATTCGGTCATACAGCCACACATCACTTCGAGGCCGTGGGCGCGAGCGGTACTGATCATCCGCCTGGCTTCCCGCAGGCCGCCGCATTTCATCAGTTTCAGGTTCGCGATGTCACAGCGGTCGGCGATTCGGGGAATGTCCGCGAGCGTGATACACGACTCGTCGGCGGCGATCGGCAGCGCCGACCGCTCGAAGACGAACCGGAGCCCCTCGGGGTCCTCGGCCGGGACCGGCTGTTCGACGAACGCGAGGTCGAACTCGGCGAGTCGGTCGATCTTCGCGACCGCTTCGCGGGGCGTCCAGGCCTCGTTCGCGTCGACGAACAGTCGAACGTCGGGCGCGACCGACCGGATCGTCCGCACGATCTCGAGATCGCGGTCGGTGCCGAGTTTGACTTTCAGCGTGTCGTACCCTCGATCGACGGCCGTCTCGGTCTTCTCGCGCATCGTTGCGAGGTCGTCCAGCCCGATGGTGTAGGACGTTGCGGGGGCGTCGTCGGGATCGAGTCCCCAGTACCGGTACAGCGGGACCGCGACCCGTTTCGCGACGAGGTCGTGGAGGGCGATGCTCACTGCGGTCCGCGCGGCCGGATTCCGCCGGACCGTGTCGCGCATGCGCCGTTCGATCCGCTCGAGTTGGTGGGGATCGCCGACGTCCTCGACGACCGCGAGGAGGTCGGGCAGGACGGCCGCGACGGTGTCGGCGGTCTCGCCGTAGTGGGTCGCCGGTGCGGCAGCGCCGAGGCCCGTTGTGCCGTCGTCGGCTTCGATCCGGACGAAGAGCACTTCGGTCTCGGTCGTCGTTCCCCGGGCGATCCCGAACGGGAACTCGAGGGGGAGCGAGCGCCGTTCGACGGCGGTCTCGAGGGCCATCTCAGCACAGCACCTCGAGCAACTCGTCGGTGCCAAAGCGGATCACGTCGGTCGCGGGGCGGCCGAGCGCGTCGGCGTACTCGTCGACGGCCTCGCGGGCTCGCTCGTCGCTCTCGAGGCCGGACGTGTTGAGCGCGCCGGCGACGACGCGACTGTCCGCGACCGGCGCGGCGATGCTCTCGTAGAGATCGATATAGGTCCGCAGCGACGGCAGTGCGACCGATTCGTAGCCGTGGATCGCGTCCTGGTCGGCGTTGTGACAGAGCACGAGTGTGTCGGCCATCGACCCGTGGAGGATACCGAGCGTGACCGCCGAGTACGCCGGGTGGATGATGCTGCCCTGGCCCTCGACGAACAGGTAGTCGTGGTCGTCGCCCTTTTCGAGAATCATCTCCTCGACCGCGCCCGCGGTGAAGTCGCTGACGACGCGATCGATCGGCGTGCCCCAGCCCTCGATCATGATCCCGGTCTGGCCGGTCGGGATGACGGCGGCGTCGTGGCCGGCCGCGCGGGCGTCGCGGGCGAGTTCCATCGTCGTCGTCATCTTGCCGACCGAACAGTCGGTGCCGACGGTGAGGATCACCTCGGCGTCGACCTGGTCGGCGATGCCATCGGCAACCGTGAGATCGGCCGGCGGGTTCCGAACGTCGCGAATCTCACAGTCGTTGTCGGCCGCCAGCCGGGCGAACTCCTCGTCTTCCGCAAGGAAATAGTGCAATCCCGAAATCACGTCACAGCCGTACTCGAGGGCCGTCCGCACGTCCTCGCGCCAGCTCTCGTCGAAGCCGCCGCCGATCGGCGCGATCCCGATCAGCAGGGTGTCGACGGCGTCGGGCTCGAGGTCGGCCATCCCGGAGACGATCGGCGCGTCCTGGACATCGGGAACGAGGTCCGCGACGTGTCGGCCGTCGTTCGCTCGATCGAGGACGGCGACGGCATCGTGATCGGCGTACCGGAGGACGCCGAGTGCTGTCTTGGCTCGGTCGGGGAACTTCTCGTGTGCGAGAATTGCGACACGCATACCCGGAGAGAGATGGAGCGATCACTTATACTATTGGCGGCTAGTCCGGTCAAGCACCGGGATCTCTCGGCTCGACAACTGATCAGTGTCGGCCGACGGGGAGAAGCGATCGGCGCGATCGGCGGGGAACGACGCATAGCGGACGATGCTGTTCACGGACCAGTAAATCAAAAATAGAACGGCTATTCGAGAGCGAATAATGTCAATACAATATTACTATCTCGAAGATACCGAAACCCTCATTCCGGTTACCACCCGATTCGACCACAACTTCGTGTTCCACCAGTTCGAACGAGTCGGTACGGGGCCGATTCGCGGCGGTTCTGTCGGCATCGCTCAGTGGGACCGTAACAGTACGTCGAACTGACATTGCTCGACGGGAGTGCTGGAAAGAGATGACATCCGACACATCGGTTTCGAACGTCGTGCTCGTCACGGTCGACTCGCTGCGGGCGGACGCGATCGGTCCGTACGAAAGCGGCCGCCACACGCCGGTCATGGATTCCCTCGCTGACCGCGGGACCGTCTTCGACCGGGCCTTCGCGACCGGTAACTGGACGCCCTTTTCGTTCCCGTCGATCCTCTCCTCGCGGCCCGTGTTCGCCGACGACGGACGGATCGGGGTCGAGGAGTCCCCCACGCTCGCGGAAACCGTCTCGGACGCGGGCGTCGCGACCGGCGGGTTCAACGCCGCGAACGGCTTTCTCACGACCCACTGGGGGTACGACGACGGGTTCGACGAGTTCGACTCGTTCGTCGCGAACGTCGGCTCGAGCGTCTACAGCCGCTATCTCGCGACGCATCCGACCGTCGAGGCCTGGCTCCAGTTGGCCGCCTCGCCGATCCGCCGCGCGGGTTCGTGGCTCCGGGGCGAGACCGACGACCGGCCGTTCCTGGACACGTCCCGGCTGTTCGATGTCGAGCACGCCGCAAGCGAGTTCGTCGAGGAGACATCGTCGCCGTTCTTCCTCTGGGTCCACTACATGGACGCCCACACGCCGTACGTCCCCGCCCCGCGTTACATCCGCGAGGTCTCGGACGATCGGGTCGGGACCCACAGAATGTTGCTCGCCCACACCCGGACCGGACTGGGGCTGGGCGTCAGCGATCGCACCCTCTCGGACCTTCGAACGCTCTATCAGGCGGCGGTTCGACAGGTCGACGCGAGCATCGGGCGACTCCTCGAGACGCTCTCGGCGAACGACCTCGCCGACGACACCGCGGTCGTTCTGGCGGGGGACCACGGCGAGGAGTTCCAGGAACACGGCCATCTCGCCCACTATCCGAAGTTGTACGACGAACTGATTCGGGTCCCGCTCATCGTCGACGTTCCCGGTGCCGAGGGGAGCCGAGTCGAGGGACAGGTCGGACTCGATTCGATCCCCCCGACGGTGACCGACCTGCTGGATGTCGCGGCCCCGGCGTCGTGGACCGGCGACACGCTCGTCCCCAGCGTCGTCGGGGACGAGTCGCCCGCCGACGACCCGGTCGTCTCGGTCACGGTCCGGGACGACTCGGTGACCGCCCAACCGATTCCGCGCTCGCTCACGGACGGTGACCTCCTCGTCAGCGTCCGCAATCGAGACTGGACCTACATCGAAAACGTCGCCACCGAGGAACCCGAACTGTACTATCGACCCGACGATCCGCGACAGCAAACGAACCTCGCGACGGAGCCGACGTCCGAACAGCGGGACGTGATCGAATCGCTCGCGCCGGTCGCGACGGCACATGCGAACACGCTTCGGGACCGCGACGACGAGGCGACGGCCGACGACGAGGCCGTCGACGAGGACCTCGAGGCACGGTTGTCGGCACTCGGCTACCGCTAGCATGATCCGATCGTTCCTTCGCAGTCTCGTCGACGGCCCGTTCGCGCGCCAACTGCGCCGGTTCGTGATCGTCGGGATCGTGGCCGCGGGAGTACAGATGGGGTTGCTCTGGGCGTTCGTCGACAGCGCCGGACTCCATTATCTGCTCGGGGCGGTGATCGCCATCGAGATCACGATCGTCCTTTCGTACGTGCTCAACAACGCGTGGACCTTCGAGGCCTCACAGAACACCGGGACCATCGAGTATCTCGTCGGCTTGCTCAAGACGAACGTCGTCCGCGGGACGGCGATTCCGATCCAACTCGGCGTCCTCTTTGGCTTCGTCGAGTGGGTCCACCTGCCGTACCTGCTCGCCAACGGGATGGCTATCGCGCTCAGTGGCGTGTATCGGTACGTCCTCGACGCACGATGGACGTGGGGGTCGTGATGTTCGGCACAGTCCCTCTCGGCCATGTCCCGCCGCAACGAACGGCTGCTCGATCGTCCGACGGCGCGTTGAACGTTCACTCAGCTGATCACTCATGAACGGCATACTCTCGATCCCATCGCTGCTCGTGCTCGAAGTGCTGGACGGGTTCCTCGTCGGCAGCGGCGAGGCGATCGTCGAGTCCGCGACCGGGTGGGGTGGGATGGGAATCGTCTTCGTCTACTCGTTTTTGATCGCGTTCGTCCTGCCGGGCCCCAGCGAGGTCGTTCTCGTCGCGCCGCTCGAGATCGGCCTGCCCCCCTGGCTGCGGCTCTCGAGTATCATGCTCGTCAGCGCGGCCGGAAAGATGGCCGGCAGCGTGTTCGCGTTCCACCTCGGACAGGAGGTCAAACACTCGGGACCGATAACGCGGTGGCTACGCCGGTCCCGGTGGGACATCCTGGCGTGGTCGGAGAACCGCACCGTCCAATTGGCTCAACGGTACGGCTACGGGGGACTCGCGCTCGCCCTCTCGGTTCCGTTCTTTCCCGATACGATCTCGATCTACGCCTTCGCCGTCCTCGAGACGGATTACCCGAAATTCGCGCTGGCGACGTTCGTCGGAAGCCTCGGCCGATTCCTCGTGACGCTCGGTCTCTTCGGGGGCCTCGTGACGGTGTTCTGACGCACTCGCCGAGCGCCCGCGACGCGGCCGACCGACGGGGACGGCTGCCGACGCCGGTACTGATAAACCGACCACGCGTCAAGTCAGCGGTGAATGCTTGAGGGAGTCAATGTCGCACTCGGTGTGACCGGCTCGATCGCCGCCGTCAAGACGGTCGAACTGGCCCACGAACTGCGACGGCAAGGTGCCGCGGTTCGCGGGGTGATGTCCGACAGCGCACAGGGGATCGTCCACCCCTGGGCCGTCGAGTTCGCGACCGAGAACGCGGTCGTCACGGAGATCACGGGCGGCGTCGAACACGTCGACCTCTGTGGCTACGACGGCTGGGCGGACGTGCTCCTGATCGCGCCCGCGACGGCCAACACCGTCGGCAAGATCGCCGGTGCCGTCGACGATACGCCCGTGACCACGTGCGCGACGACCGCACTGGGTGCCGACACGCCGATCGTGATCGCACCCGCCATGCACGAACCGATGTACGACCACCCCGGCGTGCTCGAGGCCATCGACACCGTCTCGGAGTGGGGCGTCGACTTCGTCGATCCCCGCATCGAGGAGGGGAAGGCCAAGATCGCCAGCGAGGACGCGATCGTCCGCGATACGGCCCGCGCGGCGGGTGATCGGCCGCTCGAGGGCACACACGTCGTGGTCACGAGCGGGGCGACCAGCGAGTCGATCGACCCCGTTCGGGTCATCACGAACCGCTCGTCGGGGAAGATGGGCCGGGCCGTCGCGACGGCCTGCTACGTCCGCGGGGCGGACGTGACGCTCGTCCACGACGGTCCCGAGGTGTCCTTTGCCGATGTCCGCGCGGTCGAGAGCGCCCAGGACATGCTCGCCGCCACGCGCGAGGCCTGTGAGGACGCCGACGCGCTCGTCTCCGCCGCGGCGATCAGCGACTACACCGTCGACACGAACGCGGAGAAGATCCGTTCGGGCCGGGAACTCACGCTCGACCTCGAGCCGACGCCGAAGCTGATCGACGAGATCCGCTCGACCCATCCCGACCTCCCGATCGTCGGCTTCAAGACCGAGACCTCCGGCGACGAGGACGCGATGATCGAACGGGCCAGGAACACGCTCGAGCGGGTCGACCTCGCGTTCGTCGTCGCGAACGACGCGAGCGTGATGGGTGCCGAGCGGACCAAGGCCCTGCTAGTCCACGCCCGCGACGCGGCTCGGTACGAGGGGACGAAAGCCGGACTGGGTGGCGAAATCGCCGACTCGATCGCGGCGGTACTGTCCCCGAACGTGACAGATAGTTAATTGTAGCTCGAGTGCGTCAGGACAATTATATGGGTGGGGTTCATCCCACCGGCATAATGGATAGACGTCCGGCACTGGAAGGGAAGGGGTTACCGGCGTTGGCCGGCGCTTCGAGGTGATCGAGGTGGCACAACGACAGCGAACTGATACGAGTGGTACCGGAGATGGTGGGATCGACGACGCTACCGGGGATGCCGAGACTGCCGACCCGCTCTCGAAAGGTGAAATATTCGAAGTCCTGCGGAACCAGCGGCGGCGCTACGTCCTGCAGTATCTCAAGCAGGACGATCGACCGGTCGAACTCGGCGATCTGGCCCAGCAGGTCGCCGCCTGGGAGTACGAGACGACGTTAGAGGGGGTCACGCCCGAACAGCGAAAACGGGTCTACACCACGCTTCAGCAGACGCACCTCCCGAAGATGGACGACTCCGGCATCCTCCGGTTCGACTCCGACCGGGGCGTCATCGAGGCGACCCAGCGCACGCACGACATCAGCGTCTACCTCGAGATCGTTCCCGGTCGGGAGTTCGCGTGGCGGGAACTGTACCTCTCCTTGGGTGCGATCAGTTGCGCGCTCGTCGCCGCGCTCTGGCTCGAGATCTATCCGCTGGTCCGTCTGTCGAACCTGACGTGGACGACCATGATCGCGGCCACGTTCACACTGACCGCGGTCGCACACATTTACCACGAGCGGAACATGCGCCTCGGTCACGGCGACCAGCCGCCGGAACTCAGCTACAGTACCGACGAGTAGCGGTCGGTGTGCGGGAACGGCCGACTGGCGCGCTCGAGGCGACGAGAGAGGTGTCTCGACCGACCGAACGGTCGGCTGATCCGACATGCTGAATGTGAGGCGTTCGCATCTGTCGGGCCGCTCGCTCGTATCGTCAACTTTTACTCCGCTACCGTCCCACCCACGACATGGATCAGTTGAAGCAGTCGCTCCTGGAAGCGCCGATCATCGAGAAAAACGGGTATCATTACTTCGTCCATCCGATCAGCGACGGCGTCCCGAAACTCGACCCCACCCTTCTGCGGGAGATCGTCATTCGGATCATCCGGAAGGCGGAACTCGACGAGGTCGACCGGATCGTTACCCCTGCGGCGATGGGGATTCACATTTCGACCGCCGTCTCGCTGATGACCGACATTCCGCTGACGGTCATCCGCAAGCGCCAGTACGGACTCGACGACGAGGTCGCGATCTCCCAGAAAACGGGCTACTCGGAGAACGAGATGTACATCAACGACGTACGCGAGGGCGAGCGCGTGCTCGTCCTCGACGACGTCCTCTCGACGGGCGGCACGCTCGCCTCGGTGCTCACCGCACTCGACGAGATCGGCGCGGAGGTCGTCGACACCGTCGCGGTCATCAAAAAGGTCGGCGGGGAGAACGAAGTCGCTGACACCGACTACAACGTCAAGACGTTGATCAACGTCGATGTCGTCGACGGCGAAGTCGTCATCATCGACGAAGAAGGCGATCAGTAAGCAGCGTCGGTAACGCGTCGGTTTTCGACCAGTATCTCCAGCCTTCGCACTGAGTCGTGTATACCTATCACAAGGAATATGTCGCCACGATTTGAATTGCATACCGATGCCAGGAAATAGCGCTGGGTCGCGCGAACGGCGTCCGATCCGGCGGCGTTCGCTCTTGACGAGCGTGGGTCTGGTGGGGATCTCCGGGTTCGCCGGCTGTATTCGCAGTAACAGCGTCGAAGCCGACGGTCCGGCCGAGGAGTTGATTCAACAGGGGTTCGCGGCGACCGATACCGCTCCGCCGTTCGAAACGACGATCGTCGTCACCGAGGGCACCGAACGAAGCCGCGTTGCGACGCTCCTCAAATCCGCACTCGAGGACACCGGCTTCTTCGAGATTTCGATCGCGGAATACAAGTGGACGACGCATCTCGATCTGTTGACCACGGCGGCCGACGAGAACAAAAACGCCCTTTTTATGGTCAGTTGGACCGGCGGCTGGGACCCCGACGACTACGTCAACATGCTGTTTCACTCGGACAGCCACCCGCCCAACGGACTCAATATCAATCAGTACGCCGACGAGACCGTCGACGAGTACATCGAGACCGGACTCGAGGAGACGGTCTTCGACGACCGGGTCGAGATCTACCGGCAGTTACAGGAGCGGCTGGTCGCCGACGCTCCGGTATCGTTCGTTCGATTCGGCGAGGTGACACACGTCTGGGATGCCGACGCCGTCAGCGGCTGGCAGGCGTATCCGCTCGAGACGGGAACGTACAACGCGGTGTACGCCCCCTGGGCCGACACCGTCACGAAACTCGAGGGGAGCACGGAACTGGTCGCCGATCTCGGCAGCGATATCTCGACGACCGATCCCGTGTCGATGAACGACACCGCCTCGAGCCAGGCGACGCAACTCGTGTACGAGGGGCTGACCGGGATCGACTTCGACGGGACGGTACAGCCTGTTTTGGCCGACGAGTGGAAGCGACTCGACACCACGCGGTATCGGTTTTCCCTCCGGGAGGGCGTCCAGTTTCACAACGGCGAGGAACTCACCGCCGCCCACGTCAAGTGCTCGTTCGAACGCTACGAGGGCGAACCGCGCGAGGCCGATGTCTTCGATTGGTACGGTGACAGCGAGATCGTCGACGACTACACGATCGATATCGACTGCCGACGGGAGTACGGCCCGTTCGAGCGGCGACTGTTCGACGTTCCGATCGTCCCGATGGCGGCGATCGATGGCGATCTCGACCTCGAGTCGACCCCGATCGGAACCGGTCCCTATCGGTTCGTCGACTATCAGGCGGGCGACGACTGTCGATTGGAACGGTTCGACGAGTACTGGTTCGAGGGCTCGGAGACGGTTCCGGCGACGGCACCGGTCGAAACCGTGCGTCTCGAGGTAATCCCTGAACCGGCGTCGCGCCAGGGCGCACTCGAGGCCGGGAATATCGATGTCAGCTACGGCGTCCCGTCGGCGAGTCTCGCGGACCTGGCCGCCGACGACGCGTACGGCGTCGACCGCCACGTCGGCGGCGGGTTCGATATGCTGATCTACCCGCTCTACCGCGAGCCGTTTTCCAGTACCGCCGTCCGCCGGGGCTGTAACATGTTGCTGCCGCGCGAGCGGATCGTCGAGGAGGTGTACAACGGCGTCGGCCATCCGGCGTACACCCCGATCTCGCCCCTGCTCGAGGCGTACGCCGACGAGGAGTTTCAAGAGCGGATCGCCGACGAATACGTGCGGTCGCCCTGACCACACCATCAATGTCGCTCGGACGCTACGTCCTCACGCGGATTGCGGTCGCGGTTCCAGTCCTGCTTGGCGTCACCGTGTTGACGTTCTCGTTCATCCACGCGCTCCCGGGCGACCCGATCGATGCGCTCGTCGGGTTCCGGAGCGTCAGCCCCGCCACTGAGGCCTCGATTCGGGCCGAGTATCACCTCGACCGGCCGATATGGGAACAGTACCTGCTATGGCTGCGGGACGTGCTGGTCCTCGAGTTCGGCGAGTCGCCGATCACCGGTCGGAACGTCATGGCGACGGTCGGCCGCCGGCTGCCCGCGACGCTCGCCCTCGGTGGGGCGGCGTGGCTGCTCGCGCTCGCGATCGGCGTTCCCACCGGCATCGTCGCCGCGGTCCGGCACGGCGGGCCGGCGGACGAACTCAGTCGGATCGCCGCGCTCGCCGGGATCGCGACGCCGAACTTCTGGCTCGGCCTCGTCCTCCTGTTGCTCTTCGGCGTCCGACTCGGCTGGGTTCGAGTGATCCCGCCGGACGCGCCGCTGGCGAGCCTCGCGATGGCGAAGTTCATGCTCCTGCCGACGATCACGCTCGGAACGGCCTCGGCCGCGTTCGTCACGCGGCTGCTGCGATCGTCGATGCTAGCGGAACTCGACGCGACCTACGTTCGGACGGCGCGTGCGAAGGGGCTGCGCGAACGAACGGTGATCCTGAAACACGTCCTGCGAAACGCGTTCCTCCCGGTCGTGACGATTACCGGGCTCCAACTCGCGTTTCTGATCGACGGTGCCGTCGTGGTCGAACGGATCTTCTCCTGGCCGGGCATGGGACGACTCCTCGTCCGGTCGATCCTGCAGCGGGACTATCCGGTCATTCAGGCCGGCGTCCTGCTCATCGGCGTCTCGATCGTCCTCGCGAACCTGCTCGTCGACATCGTCTACGCGGTACTCGATCCACGCATCCGATACTAACCATGAGCGACCGACCACCCACCACCGACCGCGGCCGGATTCGCATCGTCGGCTTCGACGACGCGGACTCGGGCCGGCCCGGCGACGCGACCTCGAGCGGCGACGGCGATGAGTCACCGGCTGCGACTGCCGAGTCACCGGCCGAGCGCACCGCTCGTCCGACCGCCGACACGCAGTCGCGGACGGACCCGACAGCGGCGGCGAGTCGTCCGTCAGGGACCGCACTCGAGGGATCCGGACGCTCCCGGTCCGCCGGAGCGTGGCAGCGGTTCCGCCGGAATCGGACTGCGATGGCCGGGCTGACGATCATCGTCGTCATGGCGGTGCTTGCGGTCTTCGCCCGCCCGATCGAGGTCTCGACCGCGGAGTACACGATTACGCTCCAGCCCGTGTCGCTGGCCCCGTACGATCCCGCACAGCCGTTCGTCGGCCCGGCGAACGCTCCGCCGTCGTGGGCCCACCCATTCGGCACCGACTGGGCGGGCCGCGATCAATTCTCTCGAGTGCTCGTCGGCGGCCGCTACACCCTGACCGTCGGCCTCGTCGCCGTCTCGCTGGCGTTGGGCGTCGGGATTCCCCTCGGCGCGATCGCCGGCTATTTCGGTGGCCGAATCGACGAAATCATCATGCGTCTCGTCGACGTCTTGTACGCCTTTCCGTTCCTGATTCTCGCGATCGGGACCGTCGCGATCCTCGGACGGGGCTTCTGGAAACTGGTCGTGGCGCTGGTCGTCACCGGCTGGATCGGCTACGCAAGGCTGTTGCGCGGCGAAGTCCTCTCCGTCCGCGAACGGGAGTACGTAACGGCGGCCAGAGCGCTCGGCATCCCCGACCGAACGATCATCCGTCGTCACGTCGTCCCGAACGCGATCACGCCCGTCGTCGTGCAGGCGACGCTCAACGTCGGCACGGTCGTTCTCACGGCGGCGGCGCTTGGCTTTCTCGGGCTCGGCCTGGAAGCCGACACCGCCGAGTGGGGTGCGATGCTCTCTCGAGGACGGGACTCGCTGCTCCAGGGCCACTGGCACGTCACTGTCTTCCCCGGAATCGCGATCTTCCTGTTCGTGCTGGCGATCAACCTCGTCGGCGACGGCGTCAACGACGCGCTCGACCCCCACCGGGACGCAAGCGACGACCGGAGGCGGATGCGCTGATGGCGCTGCTCGAGGTCGACGATCTCGTCGTCCAGTTCTACACCGACGACGGCGTCGTCCGGGCTGTCGACGGCATCAGCTACGAGATCCGCGCGGGCGAGACGGTGGGGCTGGTCGGCGAGAGTGGGGCCGGCAAGAGCGTCGCCAGCCTGGCACTCCTCCGCCTGCTCCGTTCCCCCGGCGAGATCGTCCGCGGGGAGATCCGATTCGACGGCCGCGACCTCCGCGAGTGCTCGGCCGCCGAGCTCCGGGAGCTCCGCGGCAACGACATTGCCATGGTGTTTCAGGACGCCGACGCCGCGCTCAATCCGGTCTACACCGTCGGCGAACAGATCGCCGAGGCGATTCGCGCCCACGAGCCCGTCACTGATCGCGAGGCCCGCGAGCGGGCGATCGATCTCCTCGAGCGGGTCGGGATCGCGGATGCGACAGCGAGATATTCCGACTACCCCCACGAGTTCTCCGGCGGCATGCAACAGCGGGCCGTCATCGCGATGGCGCTGTCCTGTGACCCCGCCCTCCTGATCTGTGACGAACCGACAACGGGACTCGACGTCACCGTGCAGGCCGGCATCCTCGAACTGCTCGCGGACCTCGCCCGGGAGTCGGAGACGGCGATTCAACTCGTCACACACGATCTCGGCGTCGTCGCGGAACTCTGTGATCGGGTGCTGGTCCAGTACGCGGGCGAGATCGTCGAACGCGCGCCGGTCGAGGATCTGTTCTACGACCCGAAACACCCCTACACCGCCGGACTGCTGGCGTCGATTCCCCGACTCGGCGACGATCGGCCCCGCCTCGCGACGGTCCCCGGGACGATGCCGAGCCTGGTCGATCCGCCGACAGGCTGTCGGTTCCATCCGCGCTGTCCCTTCGCCGAGGACGCGTGTGCCCGCCGGAATCCGTCGCTCGTTGAGGCCGAATCGGGGTCCCCAGCCGTCGACGCTGGCCCCGACACACACCTCGCCGCCTGCCTCGAGTACACCGGCGACCTCGTGGGCGGGCTGGACTACGAGGTCCGGGTCCGAGACGAGAGCGAGGACGTGGCGGACGATCCGTGTCGCGAACGGAAGCCGGAGAGTCGGCGGGGTGACACGCGGTGACGACGGCCGAAGACGCCCCGCTCCTCCGGGCTGAGGGACTCGAGACGTACTACTCGACCGACGACGGTTTCCTCGATCGGTTGCTCGGCCGTGGCGAGACGGTCCGAGCGGTCGACGGCGTCGACCTCGAACTCCGTGCGGGCGAGACGCTCGGACTGGTCGGCGAGAGCGGTTGTGGGAAGACGACCCTCGGTCGAACGCTCCTCGGACTGCAGGAGCCGACCGGCGGCTCGGTCACGTACCGCGGCACCGAACTGACGGGCCGCTCGCGATCGGCCCTGCGGGAGCTCCGGACGGAGATTCAGTACGTCTTCCAGAACCCCACGGCCAGCCTCGATCCGCGGCTGACGATCGGCGAGAGCGTCGGCGAAGCCCTCGCGGCCCACGATATCGTTCCCCCAGACCGCCGCGACGAGCGCGTTCGGGAACTGCTCGAGACGGTCGGGCTGCGGGCCGGCCACGCGAGTCGGTATCCCGACGAGTTCTCGGACGGGCAGCGCCAGCGGATCGGGATCGCCCGCGCGCTCGCGGTTGAACCCGAACTCGTCGTTTGCGACGAGCCGGTCTCCGCGCTCGACGTCTCGATCCAGGCCCGCATCCTCAACCTGCTGTCCGATCTCCAGGCCGAGTTCGGCCTCTCGTATCTGTTCATCGCCCACGATCTCTCGGTCGTCGAGCACATTGCCGACCGCGTGGCCGTCATGTACCTCGGCGAGATCGTCGAAACCGGGCCGACGGCGGATGTCTTCGACGACCCGTCCCACCCGTACACGGCGGCGCTGTTGTCGGCGATTCCCGAACCCGATCCCTGCTGGGAAAGCGATCGGACCGTGCTCGAGGGAGCGGTGCCGTCGCCGACGGACCCGCCCGCCGGCTGCCGGTTCCATCCCCGCTGTCCGAGGGTCGTCCCGCCCGCGGCCTACGAGTTCGAGGCCGACGCGTTCCGCGCCGTGATGGCGTTACGGACCCGCCTTGCACAAGCGGACGCCGACGCCGGACGCGAGGCATTGCTCTCCCGCCCCGATGACCGCGCGGACGTCGTGGCGGCGCTCCGGGACGCCTACGGGCTTCCCGACCGACTTTCCGATCCAGACGCGGACGCCGTGCTGACGGCCGCGCTCGAGACCGCCGCAGCCGGCGACCTCGACGAAGCACGACGCCGTCTCGCGTCGGCGTTCGAGACACCCTGCGAGACGACCGCGCCGGTGTTGGAACCGGGGACGGCCGACCACCCGATCGCCTGTCATCGGTTCGACGACCGAATCGCGGGCGACGCCGGGTCGGACGAGAGCGACACGAATTCGGACGACGCCCACCAAGGTCTCGCCGATGACTAGCCCGATCACCGACGTACAAACCGGCTGCAGAGCGCGGCCCGTGAGAATGGCTGCCCGACGAGAGAGCCCGCGATGAGACGGATCTACGAGTCTCGCGCGCTCGAGCGGACGACCGACGACCCGTTCGCCCCCGACGAAGACGAGTCCCGGGACGGACCGCGAACGATCGACTGGGCTGCGTTCAGCCACGCGTTCACGCCAACAGCGCTGCGCCATCGGGCGCTCGAGGTCAGCGTGTCGACGGACGCACAGCGATACGAGTCCGGCGACCCGGTCGCAATCACGGTCACGTTCCGCAACCGACTCCCATTCCCGATTCGGCTCCGCACGGAGTCGCCGAACCGCTGGCACTGGACCGTCGACGGCCTTCGAGCGGCGTCGAAACTGCCGCGTGCGGTTCCGGATCGACCCGCCGCGTTCTCCTTTACCCGCGGCGAACGCAAGACGTTCCGACGGCAGTGGCCCCAGCGCATCCGGGTCGCCGACGACGAGTGGGAGCCCGTCGATCCCGGCACCTACACGATCGCGGTCCGGATCGCGCGGGCCGACGCGGCCGATCGCGGACTCGTCGACAGCACGACCATCGAGATCACGGATTGACGCGCCGGCTCGCTCGAGCATCGGTGTCGGGGGGTCTCACCCCTGGCCGTGCTCGTCGGTGACTCCGAAAAGTATGCAAGAGGGGGTTGAACCACGGTCGCGGCGATGTCGCTTCTCGGTTCAGACAGCTACGGTGCTATGGATGACGTTCACGGGTTCGTTCGCGCCAAAACATAGCGGGAGGTAGATTTGAACTACCGGTCTGCGGGTTATGAGCCCGCCGGAATCTCCTGGCTATCCCATCCCGCTATCACATCATACCCGAGTGCACTAGTTAAGGGTTGTGATTCGGGTGCCGTATGCGGGTTTGTACCGCTACTCCTGGTGAACCTGCCAGGTGTAGAGGCTCTCACAGGTGTAGTTGACGAAGAAGCCGACGCCGATCCCAACCACGTTCGCGGCCACGTACCAGACATCGAACTGCCGGACCAGAACGCGCAGGACGGCCAGCGTCACCAGAAACCCGCCGAACCGGACGCCGTTCGAGCGGAGAAACCGCCTCGCCAACGGCCTCAATCCGACCTGCCCGTAGTCCGCGAACGTCCACCGTTCGTTGATCGCGAAGATAATCGCGATCCCGGGCTCCCAGGAGAGGATCTTCGCCACGACCGGTCCGAGAAACGTCGCCTCGACGAGCACCACGAAGACCACCATATCGACGGTCGCACCGACGGTCCCCACCCCGACGAACTGGGTAAACCGCGTCGTCGAAAGCAGCGCACGAACCCGCGTCCGGATGGCCTCAGAGAGTGAATCACTCATCGTCGTGTTCGATCTCGAGCGGGCCGGTCGTCGTCTCCCGGGTCGCGGTCGGGAGACGGACAGCCACTCGCGGGACCTAGTCGTCCGCATGTTAGCCGCGGAAAGAAAAACGTTCTGAGACGACTCGAGGAACGGGCCGCCGACCGAGCCGCGACGGCGCTCAGACTGCGAGATCGCTTTTCGCTCGGACGACTTCGACATCGTCGGCGTCGACGCGGTCGACATCGAGGAAGTGGGGCGTGAAGTTTCGCTTCTCGTAGTCCTCGTACTCGTCTTCGCTGCCGACGGTACACCAGAGTTGGACCCGATCGGGACCGTGATACTCCCCGTTCCGATTGATCCCGAAACAGACCACCTCGGAGTCACCCTCGTCCCCCTCGTACCGAACGATGGCCCCGTTGCGGATTCCGGGATCGCCGTGAATGATGAGCTGCTTCATGGACGGTCGTTCACAGGAGAGCGGATTAAACGCTTCGGACCCGGGAGTCGCCGTCCGCATCGAAACGACAGCCGGCAGTAACGAGCGACGACGAACCAAACGGGTTTTAAACAGCGCTATCTTAGGCCACGGCAAGTGAGATAACTATGCAGATGCCACGTCGATTCAATACGTACTGCCCGCACTGCAACGAACACCACGAACACGAAGTCGAAAAGGCCCGAACCGGCCGCTCCTCGGGTCTGAAATGGGACGCTCGCCGCACTCGGCGGAGCACCTCGAGCATCGGTAACTCCGGTCGCTTCTCGAAGGTGCCAGTCGGCGAGAAGCCCACCAAGAAGACAGACCTCAAGTACCGCTGTGGCGAATGCGGCAAGGCCCACCTCCGCGAGGGATGGCGTACCGGCCGACTCGAGTTCCAGGAGTGATTCCAATGGCAGGAAATTTCTACAGCGTTCGATGCGATGACTGCGAGAACGAACAGACCGTCTTCGGCAAGGCCTCCTCGGAGGTCGCCTGTGCCGTCTGTGGCACGACGCTCGTGCGGCCGGCCGGCGGGAAAGCCGAGATCGAACACGAGATCGTTGAGACAGTCGAGTCACGATGAAGTACAGCGGCTGGCCCGATCCCGGCGAACTCGTCGTCGGTAAGATCGACGAAATCGAGGACTTCGGTGTCTTCGTCGATCTCGAGGAGTACGAGGACAAGCGCGGCCTGATCCACATCTCCGAAGTCGCGAGCGGCTGGATCAAGAACGTCCGCGATCACGTCCGCGAGGGCCAGATCGTCGTCTGCAAGGTCCTGGACGTCGACGAGGGGTCCCAGCAGATCGACCTCTCCCTGAAAGACGTCAACGATCACCAGCGCTCCGACAAGATCCAGGAGTGGAAAAACGAGCAGAAAGCGGACAACTGGATGGAACTGGCCTTCGGCGAGGAGATCGCCGACGAGGACTACACCGCGATCGCCAACGACCTGATCGCCATCCACGGCGGGCTCTACGAAGGGTTCAAGCAGGCCGCGATCCACGGCACTGAGGCTCTCGACGACACCGATCTCGACGACGACGAAATCGCATCGATCGTCGAAACGGCCCGCGAGAACGTCTCGGTGCCGTACGTCAACGTCACCGGCTACGTCGATCTCGAGAACCCGACCGAGACCGGCGTCGACGGCATTCGCGAGGCCCTCGAAGCGGCCGAAGGCAACGGTGAGGTACCCGAGGAAGTCGATCTCGAAGTGAGCTACGTCGGCGCACCCGAGTACCGCATCACGGTTCGAGCGCCCAACTACAAGACCGCCGAATCCCAACTCGAGGACAGCGCACAGCGAGCGGTCGCGGCGATCGAAGGCCACGGTGGGGCGGGCGAATACCACCGCGAGCGCCGGACCGACGACGAGTAATGAAATCCGACATTCGGGTGTGCTCGGCGTGGCGCGAGGCCCACGACAGCCCGATCTATACCCTTGCCGATAGCTGTCCCGACTGCGGTGCGGACACGGAAAACAGCGCTCCAGCGCCGTTCGATCCGAACGACCCACACGGAAAGTACCGACGCGCTCTTAAACGTCGCCGCCGCTGATACGGTATGGACGAACTCGAGATCGACGCAGTCGCCGAGGTCGAACTGGACGACCCCGTCCTCGTCGAAGGGTTGCCGGGTGTCGGACACGTCGGCACCCTCGCGGTCGAGCACTTACTCGAGGAACTCGAGGGCGAGAGCACGCTCGTCCGGCGGCTCTACTCTCGGGAGTTCCCGCCGCAGGTCAGCATCGAAGACGGTATCTCGGAGTTGACCTGTGCGGAGATCCACGCCGTCGAGGTTCCCGAGGGCCGTGATCTCCTCTTGCTGACCGGCGATCATCAGGCACAGAGCAACGCGGGTCACTACACGCTGACCGACGCGTTCCTCGACATCGCCGAGGCGTTCGGTGCGACCGAGGCGTACGCGCTCGGCGGCGTCCCGACCGGCGAACTCATCGACGAATACGCCGTTGTCGGGGCCGTCAACGACGAGTCGCTGCTCGAGGCGCTCGAGGACGCGGGCGTCGAGTTCCGCGAGGACGAACCCGCCGGCGGCATCGTCGGCGTCTCGGGGCTCCTGCTTGGACTCGGCGATCGCCGCGGCTTCGAGGCGGCGTGCCTGATGGGCGAGACCAGCGGCTATCTCGTCGATCCCAAGAGCGCCCGCGCGGTGCTGGAAGTGCTCGAGGACGTACTCGGCGTCGAACTCGAGTACGAGTCCCTCGACGAACGGGCCGACGAGATGGAGGAAGTCATCGGCAAGATCCAAGAGATGGAGCAACAACAGCAGATGGACGTGCCGACGGACGACGATCTGCGTTACATCGGCTGACAGCAGCGCCGGACGACGCGTCGCGAGTCTTTTTCTGAACGGGGAGCGCTCGCCGTCGCGTGGCTCGCGTATCCGCCGGAGCGAACGGCCGATCGACTCAGCCTTCGAGCACTTCGTAGGAGACGTCGGCGTCCCGGAGCGCGTCGGTGACGCGGCCGACGGCGTCGGTCGTGGCCACGGCGGTGACCTCGAGTCCATGGTTCGCGGCGTCGGCCGCAACCTCGCCGACGGCGAACGTGACGTCGGGATCGGCAGCCGTCTGTCGGCAAGCGACGATGGCTTCGACGCCCGCGGCGACCACGATATCGGCATCGTCGCAGGCGTCGGTGACCGTTTCGTCGTCGATCGCGCGGCTGCCACCGGTGCGGATCGAGGGGACCTGCAGAACGGTGACGGAGCCGGGAACGAGGTCCATGACGCCTTCGAAGCTAGTGACGCCGACGTCGGTTCCGGCCGCGGCGTCGGTCGTCGCGATGCCGGTCGCGGGTCCGTCGCTGCCCGGCGTGGCGTGGAGCAGTCCGTCTTCGACGGTCAGCGAGACGGTTTCGCCTTCTTCGATGTCCGTGGTCGCGATGTAGGCGTCTTCACTCATCGCGCCGAGTACGTCTCCGGTGACGTGGTCGGCGAACCGGCGGACGTCGTCGGCTGCCCGGAAGAGCCAGTCGACACCTTCACGAGTGACGCGATAGCGCGATCGGCCTTCCTTCTCGACTAGGCCGTCGTCGACGAGCTCGCGGATGTACTCGCTGACGGCCTGGCTCGTCACGCCGACTTCCCCGGCGATCTCCCCCTGGCTGACTGCGGGCTGGCGCTCGGCGATCTGAACGAGGATCCGGAACCGCGTCGCGGCCCGCTTGTTATCGAGGACGTCGACCATGTAGCTAGCGTTTTCTCGAGCGACGGAAAAAGGTACGCGGTCGGCGGGTCGGCCGCCCGGACGCTCCGCCCGCCCGAGCGTTCCGAGGCGTCAAGTTGATAGCGGGAGAGTCCATCGGATGTACGTGAGTATGTCGGCCCTCTCAGCGACGACCGCCGCAACCGCGCCGGCCGTCGATTTCGTAGCGACCATGTCATTCATTCCGGCAGTCGTCGGCCAACTCGGACTCTCCGACTGGGTCGCCTGGATCGCGATCGGAACCTTCGTCGCGGCGATGGTGCTGCAGTGGTCCGGTGCCGTCGATCCCGCGCGATACGTCGCCGCAGCGGCCTGGTCCGTCTTCGGCGTCTACTGGCTCATGTTGGTTCCGTACTACTACGGCCACCTGCAGAGCCCACTCGAGACGCTGTTGGCACTCGCCGCGCTGCCGCTGTGTCTCTATACCGGCTACCTCCTCGTCACGGGCCGGGAGTCGCTGCTCTTGCTCTCGAAGGCCGTCGCGTTCATGGGGCTGATCTACCTGCCCGCCGAGACGATCCCCGTCGTTCGCACATGGCTGATCGAGACGACCGCGGCACAGACCCACTTCGGGATGGAGTTGCTGGGGCACAGCCCCGGACTGACCGAAGGCGCGGACGGGTACATGAGCAAGTTCGACTTTGACCCGGACAAGACGGTCACCGGGCGGACGACCTACATCATCATGGCCTGTACCGGAATCGGTAGCATGGCCATCTTCGGCGGCCTCATCGCCGCGGTCAACGCACCGCTCAAGCGGAAAGCGATGGCCTTCGCGAGCGCGATCGGCGTCATCTGGATCCTCAATCTCTCCCGGAACGTCTTTATCGGGCTGGCCTCGCCGTGGGGCTGGTTCCAGCAGGACGTGTTCATCTACATCGCGAGCGACCTGATGGGGTCCCCCGCGAGTCGGACGTCCTATCTCGTCGCCCACAACTTCATCGCCCAAACGCTGTCGATCGTCGCCCTGCTGGGCATTACCTACCTCGTCGTTCGCATCCTCCCCGAAGTCCTCGAGCCCCTCGAGGACGTCCTCTTCGTGCTGACCGGCTCCGAGTACGACCTCGCGGCCGCGCTCGGCGAGGAGGGACGCGCCGACGGCGGGGCGGATACGTCCCAGTCCGACCAGCGGTCGCCGCCCGACTCCGACACCGCGTCCGGGTCCGGGCCCGACGATGACTGACGACACCGCCGTCGATGTTCCGTTTTCGATCCACGACCGCGCCGTGTTCGTTCCCGCGGCCGAGACGCTCGTCGTCGCCGACATCCACCTCGGCAAGGCGGCCGCCTCGCGCGTCGAGGCACCGATCGACGACGGACGCGATGCCGTCGAGCGGCTTCGGGGACTCCTCGCGGAGACCGAGCCCGCTACCGTCGTGGTCGCCGGCGATCTGTTACACTCGTTTTCGCGGCTTCCGCGGGGCGTCGAGCGCGATCTCGAGCGACTGGTCGAGACCGTCGAGGCGGCCGGTGCCGAACTGATCGTTACGCCCGGCAACCACGACACGCTGCTCGAGGACGTGTTTTCGGGCACGACCGTCGAGGAGTACCGGCTGACCGACGGCGACACGGTCGTCTGTCACGGCCACGAGCGCCCCGCCGCGACGGCTGACCGCTACGTCGTCGGCCATGACCACCCGGCGCTGTCGATCGAGGGCCGCAAACTGCCGTGTTTCCTCTACGGGCCGGCGTGCCACGAGGAGGCGGCCGTCCTTGTCCTGCCGGCGTTTACGCGCCTCGCCGCCGGGACGACGGTCAACGGACTGTCCGGCCGGGACTTCCAGACGCCGCTGGTCCAGTCCGCCGACGCGTTCCACCCCGCGGTCAGGGACGACTCGAGCGGCGAGGTCCTGTGGTTCCCACCGTTAGGGGAGCTACGACGGGTGCTGTGACCGTTTGGGGGACTCCTTCCCGCTCAGGTCGACGACGCACGACCCAGCGACGCTCGAGTGCACTGGTCGACGGCACGGTCACGAGCAACAGTGTGCCGACTCGAACGCCGGCCGCATCGGCGGTCGCCACCAAGTTTTTGAAGAAATCGCTAAACGTGATCAGTACGATCGCGGCGGTGATGATCAAGATAAGGAACGCGAAGAAGATGATCGCCGCTTGTCGCCCGGTCAATGCCGTCCCTTCGAGGAAGTCGTCCATGGCCATGGCGGTTCCGTCCGTATCCCGAGGGGACGAGACGAGCCGAAGTTAGTATTTTCCCGCTCGTCGATGACTGTCGTCGGTCGACGCACGTCTCGGCGCGGCGGCGACACCAGGACGCCGCGAGTACCGGTCGCCGACCGACTCGGATGCGAGTGCAGTCACCGTGACAGGTCGTCGATCACGGCTTTGGCCGCCTGCCGACCGCTCTCCATCGCGCCCTGAATCGACGACCACTGCGTGTAGTCGCCGGCGAGGTAGACGGGACCGGCGGGCGCGCGAACGTCGGGCAGCCGGTCGTAAATCCCCGGCGGCTGGTCGAACTGCGCGAACGGGACGCGCTCGGTGTGGAGCGCCTCGAGCGCGGCGAACTGCCGGTCGGGATACCACGACTCGAGGGCGCGTTGCGTCCGCTCGACGAGGGCGGCGTCCGACGCGTCCGGGCCGCGGTCGGCGTCGCTTTCGGTCGCAGACCTGGAGTCCGCGAACTGCTCGTCGAGGTAGGTCGCGCTGAGCAGCGTCGTCCCGTCGGGGGCGTACTCGGGTGCGACCGCACTATGTGGGACGACGTGGTTCGGCCCCCGATCGGTCGCGTTCAACAGGAGTCGCCGGCCGGTCTCGAGGTCGATCTCGGCCGGCAGCGCGTAGTATTGGGTGACACACCCTCGCCCGGCGGTCGGGATCGACGGAACGCCGGTGAGGTCGCGAGCGGTCGGCGGGTCCGTCGCGACGACGACCGCGTCGGCGTCGATCGGTCCGCCGTCGGTCTCGAGCGTGACGCGGCCGTCCGCGCGCTCGGTACCGCTCAAGGCGGCGTCGTTCGCTGTGACCGACTCAACGTCGACACCCGTTCTGATCGTGCCGCCGGCCTCGCGAACGCGGGCGGCGAGTTGGGTGGGGATCGCTTCCATACCGGTCGCTGGGACCACTGTCTCGCCCGCCGCGAGCGTCCGGAAGGTGTACTCGAAGACGCGTCTCGAGGTCGCGAGCGATCGGTCGAGCGTGATCCCCCCGTAGAACGGAGCGATGAACCCCTCGATGAACGCCTCGGAGAAGCCGCGGTCGCGGAGGAACGCGTCGATTCGCTCGTCGTCGCCGGCGAACAGGGCGTCCGGCTCGGTCCGCCGAAGGTCCCACCAGAGCCGGGCGATCCGGAGCGCGTCGCCGGCGGAGACGTACGGACTGGACAGCGTCGACGGGATCGTTTCGGGCTCCCGAAGCGGGTCCGCCAGTATCGATCGCCCGGTCGGGCCGACGACGGTGGCACCCGGGGCGAACCGCCGGAGGTCCAGCGCCTCGAGATCGAGTTCCGTTCGGACCGCCGGATAAGCGGTAAAGAGGACCTGAAAGCCGCGGTCGAATCGGTAGCCGTCGCGCTCGAGGGTTCGGACGCGCCCCCCGACCGTCTCTCGGCGTTCTACCAGCGCCACGTCCACGCCGCCGCCGGCGAGGTGCCGCGCGGCGACCAGTCCGGCGAGTCCGCCACCGGCGACGACGACCTGCGGAGTCGAGCGCATGGGTGCCCATCCGGCCGGCGGCGAATAAAATGGTCGACCCAACAATGCAGGCGCGTCGACGGCGGTCCGGCCGGTCACCCCGCGAGACCGTGGAGCCGATCGCCGTTTCGGACGACTGTACCGTTGTGGTAACCCCGATTATCGTCCGCCGCTCCCGCCGCTCCCGCCGCGATGACGCCGGACCGACGGGACGACATCCTCGAGATCGATCGTCCCGTCTCGGAGCCGGTAGTCGCCGTTTTCGCACGCGAGATACCCCTCGTGGCGGAGGTGGTCGAGATGTGCGAACGCCTCTCCGGGGCCGTGAACGATGTGGATGCCCTCGAGGTCGCCAAACAGGTGGGCACTGACCGTCCAGGCGTCGGCCGGTCCGTTCGCCGACAGGAACTCGAGGACGGTTTCGGTCCGCTCGCGGTGGTGCTCGAGGATCGCCAGTGCGCGGGCGGTCGGCTCTGAAATCGAGTCACGGTGCCCGGGCCAGACCCGCTCGTAGTCGCGGTCGGCGAGCCGCGTCACGGCGGCCGTATACTTCTCGAGGGGGCGGTCGACCCGGACGTCCGCTCCACCGACGTTCGGCGTGTACACCGGGAGGACGGCGTCGCCGACGAACGCCTCGTCACCGCCGTCGAGTTCGAAACAGCAGAGACCAGCCGCGTGGCCCGGTGTGTGGATCGTCTCGAGGGTTCGTCCGCCAACCGTGAGCACGTCGCCGTCCGCGATCGGCGTCGGATCGACCGGCCGCCCCTCTACTTCCGCCGCCTCGAGAAAAGCAAGCAGTTCCGCCCGTGCGTCCTCGGGCACGCCCCACTCCTCGAGTCGGCTCCGGCGGCGGTCCTCGACGGCCGCGGTCGCGGCGGGTTGCTGGGCGACCAGCGGGGCGTCGGCTTCGTGGACGTAAACCGTCGCGTCGCTTTCGGCCTGGATCTCGCCGGCCAGTCCGGCGTGGTCTGCGTGGAAGTGCGTCAGGACGATGTCGTCGACGTCCGCGATGTCGTAGCCGCGCTCGGCGAGGCCGTCACGGAGGTCCCGACGAACGGGGTCGGTTGCGAGTCCGGTATCCACGAGTGCGAGTGCGTCAGCGTCGTCGTCGGCGAGCACGTAGGCGTTGTTTCGCCCCTCGAACTCCTCGTTGCCGAGCGAAATGCGGTCCATGTCGGCTATCGACATGCTTCCTGCTAATAACTCACGCGGTCGCGGAACGCGGTTTCCAACGACGGGGAAGCCGATCGGTCGGCCCGCCACCGTGCGGGCACCGCTCACTCGGTCACTCGAGTCTCACCGATCTCAGTCAGCGCGCTCCCGGGACCGGGACATATCTCTCGAGTTGTCCCCGCCGAGACTTATGAGACCGCGTCTCGAAGACAGTTCGTATGGGAACTCCGCCGTCCACAGCCGAGACGTTCGAGTGTCCCTCCTGTGGCAACCTCGGCTTCGGTCGGGGCGAGATCGTCTGTTGTGATCGGCCGATGGAGCGGGTGGCTGACACGGATGTCGGTGTCACCCAGCCGGAACTCGACGACGTGATGCGGTCGGTCTTCGGGATGTCGGAAACCGAACTGGACATCTGTCTCTGTGTCATGGAGGGTGGTGAACAGACCGTTTCGGAACTGGCCGAACAGGTCGAGTACGATCGGAGCGTCGTCTCCCGCCATCTCAATCACCTCGCCGAGCTCGGTGTGGTTGATAAACACCGCCGACTCCTCAAGGAGGGCGGTCAGGTCTACATTTACGCGCCCAATGACCCGGACGCTGTGAGACACACCCTCGCGGGCGCGTTCGTGACGTGGGCTCGAGAGGCCCTCTCGCTCATCGATTCGCTGAGTCGCGAAAAGACCGAAGCGATGGTCGACCGCGAAACGGAGGACGCGCAGTGGCGAATCTATCAGGAGTAGCACCGCCGTGCGTCGTTCTCGCCGGATCGGAGATATGGTCACTACTGAAACGGTCGACACGCTGACCGCACCGCCGTCATGCAGTCAGGTGTGCAGTGACGTTCAATGGCTACTGTAGGGCCCGTCTCCGAGCACGCCGTAGACGCCGCCGAGCACGAGACCGTACACGGCGTGCCAGAGCAGCGACGGCGGCGCGAAGTTGGGGACCGGCGGCGACGCGGGAGAGCCGACCGCGCTGAGCCAGACGGGCATGAGAAGTCCGGCCAGCACGACCCAGATCACGACGCCCCAGACGAGACCGAGGCCGACGACGTTCCCTATCGAGTCGACCCCAAGCACGCCGGCGAGTCCGGCGAAGGCGAGCCCCAACACTGCGCCGTGAAAGACATGAACCGCCATCCCCACGGGGACGGTCGCCGGGGGTGCCAGGAAGTACAACGACGGAATCGCCACGGCGATCACCGCCTCGTTCATCACGAGCATCAGCGCCCCCATGACGATGCCGCCCGCTACGCCACCGCCGATGCCCGCCTTCCAGTTGCTTCTGTGTGAAATCGTTCGGACACGACGACCGGTTTCGATGGCCATACCGAACGGAGGACCCGCGTTTTCATAGGCGTGCTGAGGGTGTGGGATAGGGACCCACGTTCGCGAAACACTTATAAGGTCGTCCGTCTCGAGTCGCATAGAGCGTCGAGTGGGTCCACCGCTTCGATTCTCGTCGGGCGTTCCGATGGGTGTCGCGAGCGAACTCGACCGCTCGCGGTCACCGGTGAGCCGGCGTCGCAGTCGATGGACTCGGCTCGCGGCTTAGCCCTCGAGTTCGCGCCGCAGAAGCTGATTGACGTCGCCGGGGTCGGCGCTGCCGCCGGTCTTTTGCATGACCTGTCCGACGAGGAAGTTGATCGCACCGTCGTCGCCGCTCTCGTAGTCGCCGACTGCGTCGGGATTCTCGTCGATCGCCTCGACGACGGCTTGCTTGACCTCGTCCTCGCCGGTCTTCCCCAGCCCGTCCTCTTTGACGACCTCGTCTGGCAGCCGACCGTCGTCGAGCATCGATCGCAGGACCGTCTCGCGGGCGTTCTTCGCCGTAATCTCGTCGTCGGCGACGAGTTCGACGAGCCGTTTGATCTCCTCGAGTCGCCCCTCGATCTCGGTGATCTCGATATCGCGATAGTTGAGTTCGCCCAGCAGGTTGTCCGCGACCCACGTGGCGGCGAGGTCGGGATCGAACTCGCCGGCGACGTCCTCGTAGAAGTCCGCGACCTGTTTCGTCGAGGTGAGCTTCGAGGCGGCCTCCTCGCTGAGGCCGTATTCCGTCTGGAACCGCTCGCGGCGGGCCGTGGGGAGTTCCGGAATCGCGATTTCGTCTTTCCAGCCCGAGACGCGCAGCGGCGGCAGGTCGGCCTCCTCGAAGTACCGGTAATCCTTCTCCTCCTCTTTCGACCGCATCGAGACCGTGATCCCGCGGGATTCGTCCCAATGGCGGGTTTCCTGCTCGACCGCGCGCCCGCGTTGAATCGCGTTTTTCTGACGGGTTTCCTCGTAAGCCAGGGCTTTCTCCGCGCCCTTGTGACTCGAGATGTTCTTGACCTCCGTTCGGTTCGCGGCCTCGAGGGCGTCCATCCCGATCTCGTCGGTGTCGTCGCCGTCGATCTCCGCGTCGGGAATGATCGAGAGGTTGGCATCGATCCGCAGGCTGCCGTCGCGCTCGGCGTCGAAGACGCCCAAGTACTCCAAGACCTCCTCGAGTTCGGCGAGGAACGCCCGCACTTCGCTCGGACTGCGGAAGTCGGGTGCCGTGACGATCTCCATCAGGGGCGTGCCGGCGCGATTGTAGTCGACGAGGGTGTACTCTGCCGAATCGATACCGCCGCCGCCACCGACGTGCTGGAGGCTACCCGGGTCCTCCTCGAGATGGGCGCGCTCGATCGCGACGGTGCGTCGCTCGCCCTCGACGGCGATCTCGAGTTCGCCGTCCTGACAGATCGGCTCGTCGTACTGGGTGATCTGGAAGTTCTTGGGCAGGTCGGGGTAGTAGTAGTTCTTCCGGTGGAAGCGGGTCTCTTCGGGGATGTCGGCGTCGATCGCCTTCCCGATCTTGACGGCAGCCTCGACGGCCCCCTCGTTCAGTACCGGCAGCGCCCCCGGCAGGCCGAGACAGACCGGACAGACGTTGTCGTTCGGTTCGTCGCTCGGCTCGGTCGAACAGCCACAGAAGATCTTCGTGTCGGTCTCCAGCTGGACGTGGACCTCGAGGCCGATGACGGTCACGAGGTCGCCCTGCTGGGCGGTCTGGGCAGTCATTGAAGACCGATTCGGCCCCACAGGGGTAAAACGTAACGGGACGCGCTCAGTCGGTTCCGATCGGGTAGTGTGCCACCACACTAGATTTGTCTCGTCGGTCACTACCGTCGAGTATGAGTACCGATCGGGTCGACGCCGAAAGCAAGGTCTCCGGAAATCAGGCCAACATTCCCGCGCGAATCCGACGGCGGCTCGGCATCGACGACGGCGATCGACTTCGGTGGAACGTCGAAGACGACGGAGCGGTCCGAGTGGAGGTCGTCCACCGCCGCGGCGGCTCGTTCGCTGATTTCACCGGATACGACGGTGACGAGGAGACTGACGCAACGACGGGCCACGGCGCCTGGGGAGTCGAATAGATGCCGCGTGCGGTCGTCGATACGTCGGTGCTGTTCGCTGCGAGTTACCGCCGAGACGGGGCACACGAGGACGCGCTTCCGATTCTTCGCGGGATGGAGATCAGTCCCTGCCCGAAGCCATTGTACTCGATTCCGTTCTCACGGAGACGCTCAACGGTCTGACGACACACGCCGGCCACGATCCGTCCGTCGATTTTCTCGATCGCATCGAAGAAAACGAGCGGTTCCATATCGTCTCGCTAGCAGCGGATTCGTTGGCGACAGCGAAATCGCTGTTCCGTCAGCATCACGGCCTTTCGTTCGTCGACGCGTGTATCGTCGCGTCCATGCACGACACCGATATCGACTACCTGTACGCGTTCGACGACGATTTCGATCGCATCGACGACATCACTCGGCTCGAGACCGCGACGAACCCGTCCGATCCGCACTGATTACCGCGCGTCCTCGAGTGCCTCGAGCGCGTCGGGGTTCTCGATGCTGCTCATGTCGCCGAGATCCTCGCCGGTGTAGGTCGCTTGGATGGCCCGGCGGATGATCTTGCCCGACTGGGTTTTGGGGAACTCGTCAACGAACAGGATTTCGCGCGGGCGGAACGGTTTGCCCAACTCGTCGCCGACCTGTGTGCGCAGGTCCTCGCGGAGGTCGTCCGTTTCGTCGACCCCGTCCTCGAGGACGACGTAGGTGACGACGGCGGTACCGGTGGTGTCGTCGGGCGCGCCGATAGCGGCGGCCTGTGTGACGGCCTCGTGGTCGATGAGCGCGCCCTCGACCTCGGCGGGGCCGACCTTGCGGCCGGCGACGTTGAGCGCGTCGTCGGCCCGGCCGTGGAGGAACCAGAAGCCGTCCGCGTCCTTCTGTGCCCAGTCGCCGTGATCCCACATATCCTCGAACGTCGACCAGTACTCCTCGAGATAGCGCTCGTCGCCGGCCCACAGGGATTTGGTCATCGACGGACAGGAGTCCCGCGCGACGAGGTAGCCCCGTTCGGTGTCTTCTTTGACCGAGTTGCCCTCGCGGTCGACGACGTCGATGTCCATCCCGAGGCCGGGGCCGCCGAGCGTACAGGGCTTGAGCGGTTCGGTCGGCATCGGCATCAGGAAACAGCCACAGATCTCGGTGCCGCCGGAGATGTTGATGATCGGGGCCTCGCCCCCGCCGACGTTCTCGTGGAACCAGTGCCAGGATTCGGGGTCCCACGGCTCGCCCGTCGAGCCGAGGATTCGCAGCGAAGAGAGGTCGTGGCCCTCGAGCCACTCGTCCCCGTGTTTTCGCAGCGCCCGAATTGCCGTTGGCGAGATGCCGAACTGAGTGATCCTGTGACGGTCGATCATCTCCCAGAACCGGTCGGGATCGGGATAGTCCGGCGCGCCCTCGTACATGAAGACGGTGCCGCCGAACGTGTGCGTCCCGATCAGGCTCCAGGGTCCCATCATCCAGCCGATGTCCGACACCCAGAAGAACCGATCCGACGGCTTGAGATCCATCCCGAAGTGGACCTCCTTGGGGCACTGGACCTGTACCCCCGCGTGGGTGTGGACGATTCCCTTCGGCTTGCCGGTGGTGCCCGACGAGTACAGCAGCATCGACTCGTGGTCCGAGGCCAGGGATTTCGTCTCGTACTCGTCGTCGGCCGCCCCGACGGCATCGGCCCACCATTCGTCGCGGTCGTCGGTCCACGGAATCTCGTGTTCGTTCGTCCGCTCGCGGGACCCACCGTGTCCCGCCCGCCCCTCCGCGGCGCTTCGCGCTCCGCTGCTCGAGCCGAGGCGGTCGAAAACGATCGTGTGTTCGACGTGGCCGGCCGTCGCGATGGCCTCGTCGGCCGCGGACTTGAGGAAGACCGGATCGCCGCGGCGGTAGAAGCCATCGCCGGTAAAGAGCACGGTCGGCTCCGCGTCCGCGATCCGGGTGGCGGTTGCGTCGACGCCGAACCCGGAGAAGATCGGGACCGCGATCGCGCCGACCTTGAAACAGCCATAGAGGATCGAGACGACCTCCGGGACCATCGGCATGTAGAGGCCGACGGTGTCGCCCGTGCCGACGCCGCGCTCCTCGAGCGCGTTCGCGACCCGATTCGACTGGCGGTGGAGTTCGTGGTACGTTATTTCCCGAACGTCGCCGTGTTCACCCTCCCAGATCGTGGCGACCGTGTTTCGGCGCTCCTCGTCGACGGCCGCGTGGCGGTCCACGACGTTGTGGGCGATGTTGAGTTCCCCGCCGGGGTACCACTCGGTAAACTGCGGCCCCGCGCTGTCGTCCCTGACCTCGTCGTACGCCTCATAGAACTCGATTCCGAGGTAGTCGACGAGTTCGTCCCAGAACCAGTCCACGCCGCTGTCGGGTTCGTCCTCGAGGTCGGTCGTCGTTCGCTCGATGAGTTCCTCGTAGTCGTCGATCCCGTACTCCTGCATGAACTGCCAGACGTTCGTCGATTCGACGAACTCCTGGCTGGGCTCGTGGGCGATCTCGTCGATGTCAGCGAGACTGGGACTCGTATTTCCGGGCATTGATACCCGGAGGTACGAGACAGACCATCATCAAACAACAGGTCGCCCGTCGAACGCGAGGAGCGATCGCCGTTCGACACCGCTGCTGACCGGTTCGAACGACCGAGACACGACCTGTGAGCGCCGGAGGGCTTTTTCTCGTTCGACGGCTATTGGTAGCTTATGAGTACTCGAGCGGACGCGGACGACGAGGCATTCTGGGGGGATGCCGACGACGACGTCGCGCTCCACCGGTATCGGACGCTCGTCAACGCGATCGACGACGGGCTCTACCAGCTCGATGCCGATGGGCACTTCGTCGCCGTCAACGACGTTCTCGTCGAGACGACCGGGTATACACGCGACGACCTCCTCGGCGAACACGTCTCGCTCGTGCTCGCCGATGCCGATGTCCGCCGGATGGAACGCGAACTCGAGGGGATCGAGGCGATCGACGACGCGGTCGTAACCGTCGACCTCGACGTTCGAACCGCCGACGGCGAGACGCTCCCCTGCGAACTGCGCGTCACTCCGTTGCTGACGGACGGCGAGTTCCGCGGGAGTATCGGCATCGTGCGTGGCTGTGCGGAGCGAAACCGGCAGCAGGACCACGACATCTCCGACCAGAAGGAGTCGGCAGCGGACTTGCGGGAGAGCGAAGACGCGTTTCGGTCGCTGGTCGACGCCGTCGAGGAGTACGCGATCTTCCGGCTCGATGCGGCAGGCAACGTCATCAGTTGGAACAAGGGAGCATGCAAGATCAAAGGCTACGATCGCGAGGAGATACTCGGGGACCACTTCTCGACGTTTTACACGGAGGCCGACCGGGCGGCGGCCGTACCCGAGCGGAACCTCGAGCGGGCGCTCAACGACGGCTCTGCCGAGGACGAGGGGTGGCGCGTCCGCAAGGACGGGACGCGGTTCTGGGCGACGGTCACGATCACGCCGATTCGGGACGACGACGGGTCCCATCAGGGCTATCTCAAGGTGACTCGTGATATGACCGATCGGCGGGAACGAGAACAGGAACTCGAGGGCGAACTCCAGCGCATTCTCGGGCGGATCTCGGACGCGTTCTACGCGGTCGACGACGAGTTCCGATTTACGCACGTCAACGACCGCGCCGCGGAACTCCTCCAGCGCTCGGAGTCGGAACTGCTCGGAAAGCAGCTCTGGGAGGTATTTCCCGACCTCCCCGAGATAGACCCGGTCTGGGACGCCTTCCATACAGCCCTGGAAACCCAGGAGCCGACCAGCTACGAACTCTACTACGACACGCTCGATTTCTGGGTCGAGTCGAACCTCTACCCCTCCGAAACCGGTATTTCGGTGTACTTCCGCGATGTCACCGAGCGCCGAGAGCGCGAACGCGAACTCGAGCGGACCGAACGGCGCTTCGAGGCGATCTTCGAGGACCCGAACATCTTCGTGGGGCTGCTCGAGCCCGACGGAACGGTGATCGATATCAACGGGACGGCGATGGGGTACGTTGACGCCGCTCTCGAGGACGTGATCGGTGACCACTTCTGTGAAACGCCCTGGTGGGACGAGAGCGGTCGGGCCGTCGTCAGGGAGTGGACCGACCGGGCGGCGGCCGGCGAGTACGTCAATTTCGAGATCGACCTCGCCCGGCCGACCGGGGTGGGATACACGCTCGACGGCGTCTTCAGGCCCGTGACGAACGAAGCGGGCGATGTCGTCTCGATCGTCGTCTCGGCCCGCGATATCACGGCGCGAAAGAAGCGCGAACGTGAACTCGAGGAGTCCGAGCAGCGGTACCGAACGCTTGCGGAACACTTCCCGAACGGAGTCGTGACCCTGTTCGACCACGACCTCGAGTACACGCTGGTTGCGGGACAGGGCTTCGACAAGATCCCGGTTGACCCGGCGGAAGCCGAGGGGGAACACTTCGACGACGTCTGGCCGACGGAGGCGAACAGGTCGCTCAAGCCGGCGCTTCAGGCCGCACTCGAGGGCGAGGAGCGATCGGTCGAACTCGAGTACGCCGGCCGCGAGTGGATCGTCTACACGGTGCCGATCACCGACAGCCGCGGTGATGTCTTCGCCGGGGTGACGATGGCACACGACATCACCGAACGGAAGCAGTACCAGCGGCAACTCGAGGAGACGATCGAGCGACTCGAGGCGTCGAACAAGCGACTCGAGCAGTTCGCCTACGCCGCCTCCCACGACCTGCAGGAACCCCTGCGGATGATTTCGAGTTACCTCCAACTCATCGAGAGCCGATACGCCGCCGATCTCGACGCGGACGGCGAGGAATTCATCGACTACGCCGTCGATGGGGCCGAGCGGATGCGAGACATGATCGAGGGACTGCTGGCGTACTCGCGAGTCGAGACACAGGGGACCCCGCTCGAACCCGTCGACCTCGAGTCGATTCTCGAGAGCGTGCTGGCTGATCTCCAGCTCCGAATCGAGGAGACAAACGCCGACATCGAAATCGCGGACCTCCCCCGCGTCGAGGGCGACGCGAGACAGTTACGACAGGTGTTTCAGAACCTGCTTTCGAACGCGATCGAGTACACCGACGGCGAGCCGCCGCGGATCGCCGTCGACGCCGACCGCCGGGGATCGGAGTGGCTGATTTCGGTCCGCGACGAGGGCATCGGGATCGCGCCCGGCGATCAGGACCGCGTGTTCGAGGTCTTTCAGCGCCTCCACAGCCGGGAGAACTATTCGGGGACCGGAATCGGCCTCGCGCTCTCCCAGCGGATCATCGAGCGTCACGGCGGCGAAATCCGGGTCGACTCCGAGCCGGGAGTGGGGTCGACGTTTTCGCTGACGCTGCCGGCGGTCGAGTCCGACTCGCGGTGAGGCATCCGACGGCCCGGCCATGTGCACCCGCTCAGAACTGCCGGCCCCGTGGCCGTCTCGAGCGAACTGCGCGCCGCGCCGGCCCACTACGATAAGATATCCAACACTAGTCTGACGTACGTTTATGTGCCCAGACCGACCCCTAGGGGATATGTCGAACAATCGCGTCGAGCAGCTCGAATCGACGGTTGCGGAACTCGAGTCGACGGTAGAGGGCCTGACGGACGAACTCATCGAGGCGAAGGAGCGAATCCGCGTGCTCGAGTCGGAACTCGATGCCGAGACGCCGACGCGCGTCCCCGACCGTCGGGCCGAGGAGACGGGAACGACGACGGTCGATGAGGACGACACTCCGGAGGCCGAACCCGACGAAGTCGCCGAGGCGGCGGCCGACGCCGAGGACGAGGACGACACCGTCGGCGATGAAGCGGAAGACTCAGGTAGCGACGACATCATCGTTGCGTAACTGCTGCCGACGCCGTGTGCGGGAACCGCGGCGTGGGTCCCACCGTCGACCGACGGCTGGTGGCTATACGGAGGTCTCGCAACAAGATGTATATAAAGGCGATCGTTCTCGACGATTTCAAGAGCTTCGGCCGAAAGACGAAGATTCCGTTCTACGAGGATTTCACCGTCGTAACGGGTCCGAACGGCTCCGGGAAGTCCAACATTATCGACGCCGTCCTCTTCGCGCTCGGGTTGGCTCGAACCCGTGGGATTCGTGCCGAGAAACTGACCGATCTCATCTACAACCCCGGCCACGAGGGTGACGACACCTCGAGCGGGCCCCGCGAGGCGACCGTCGAAGTGATCCTCGACAACTCGGAGGGGACACTCGAGCGCTCGCAGGTCGTCAACGCCGCGGGGAGCGATGATGTCGGCGCTGTCGACGAGATTCGCATCCGTCGCCGGGTCAAGGAGACCGAGGACAACTACTACTCCTACTACTATCTGAACGATCGGTCGGTCAACCTCTCGGACATTCAGGACCTGTTGGCACAGGCGGGAATCACGCCGGAAGGGTACAACGTCGTCATGCAGGGCGACGTGACCGAGATCATCAACATGACACCCCACGCCCGGCGGGAGATCATCGACGAAATCGCGGGCGTCGCGGAGTTCGACGCCAAAAAGGAAGACGCCTTCGAGGAACTCGAGACGGTTCAGGAACGGATCGACGAGGCCGAACTCCGCATCGAGGAGAAACGCGACCGGCTCGAGCAGCTCGCGGACGAACGCCGGGAAGCAATGCGCTACCGTCGGCTGCGACGCGAGAAAGAGGAGTACGAGAGCTACAAGAAGGCCAGCGAACTCGAGGAGAAACGCGTCGAACTCGCGGCCGTCGAAGACGAGGTCGACGACCTCGACGACGAACTCGCGGACCTCCAGCGCGAGCTCGACGAGCGCGAGGGGAAAGTCGTGCGCCTGCAGGAGGATCTCGAGGATTTGAACGCCGAGATCGAGCGCAAGGGCGAGGACGAACAGCTCCGAATCAAAAGCGACATCGAGGAGCTCAAAGGCGACATTTCCCGGCTCGAGGACAGGATCGAGACCAGCGAGGAGCAGATCGAGGACGCCGAGGCCGAGCGCCGCGAGGCGTTCGTCCAGATCGACCGCAAGCAGGAGACGATCGATGACCTCGAAGACGAGATGCGCGAGCACAAACTCGAGAAAGCCTCGATCAAAAGCGAGATCCAAGACCGGGAGCAAGAGCGCGCCGACCTCAAGGCCGAAATCGAGGCCGTCGACACGGAGTTCGACGAGCTCAAAGCCGATCTCGCGGAGCGCAAAGACGAATTAGAGGCGGCCAAGACCGAGCGGAACGACCTCCAGCGCGAACAGGATCGCCTCCTTGACGAGGCACGCCGCCGCTCGAACGCGATCAGCGAGAAAGAGGCGACGATCGAGGACAGGCGCGAGACCATTCCCGAAATCGAGAGCCAGCGAGGCGACCTCGAGCGGGAACTCGAGAAAGCCGAACGGAACCGCGAGAACATCGCCGACGTCGTCGACGACCTGAAAACCGAGAAGCGCCGGCTGCAGTCTGACATCGACGACCTCGACGACGAGATTCAGGCGAAACAACAGGAGTACGCCGAACTCGAGGCCAACGCCGGCGAGAGCGGCGACTCCTCGTTCGGTCGCGCGGTGACGACGATCCTCAATGCGGGAATCGACGGCGTTCACGGTGCGGTCGCGCAACTGGGGACCGTCCCCGGCGAGTACGCGACCGCCTGTGAGACCGCCGCGGGCGGCCGGCTGGCGAACGTCGTCGTCGACGACGACATCATCGGCCAGCAGTGTATCGATCACCTCAAGTCCAGAAACGCGGGCCGGGCGACGTTCCTCCCGCTGACGGACATGAGCCAGCGCCGGCTACCGAACGCGCCGAGCGATCCGGGCGTGGTCGGCTTCGCGTACAACCTCGTCGACTTCGACGGCGAGTACGCCGGGGTCTTCTCCTACGTTCTCGGGGACACGCTGGTCGTCGAAGATATCGAGACCGCCCGGTCGTACATGGGTGACTACCGGATGGTCACCCTCGATGGCGACCTCGTGGAGAAAAGCGGCGCGATGACCGGCGGTTCCGGCGGCGGCTCGCGGTACTCCTTTACCGGCGGCGGCGAGGGCCAACTCGAGCGCGTCGCCAAACGGATTACGGAGCTCCAGGAGGAGCGCGAGTCCCGTCGCGAGGAGTTACGCGGCGTCGAGGAGCGCCTCGACGACGCTCGCGATCGCAAGAGTGACGCGGCCGACGAGGTCCGCTCGATCGAGGCCGAACTCGAGGGGCTCGACGACGAGCGCGAGCGCGTCGAAGCGGAGATCGAGGGCTTGGAGGCCGACCTCGAATCGCTCCGCGAGGAACGCGAATCCGTCGACGAGCGGATGAACGAGATTTCAGCTGAGATCGACGCCAAGACGGCGACGGTGGAAGAACTCGAGGCCGAAATCGACGACCTCGAGACGGAACTCGCGGACTCGAAGATCCCCGAACTCACCGATCAGATCGAGGAACTCACGGCCGAGATCGACGAGCGCGAGGATCGGATTCAGGAACTCGACGCCGACCTCAACGAGTTGCGCCTCGAGGCGGAGTACGCGGAGGACGCAATCGAGGAACTCCACGACGACATCGAGGCCGCCCAGAACCGCACGGCCGAACACGAGGAGCGCATCGCGGAGTACGAGGCGGAGATCGAGACGAAACAGGCGGGGCTCGAGGAGAAACGCGAGGCCGTCGCGGAGCTGGAAGAAGAACTCACGGAGCTGAAAGCCGATCGTCGCGATCTCAAAGAAGAACTCTCCGAGGCTCGGACGAAACGCGACCAGCAACAGGACCGCGTCAACACCGTCGAGAGCAAACTCGAGGATGCACGCGAACGGGCAGGCAACCTCGAGTGGGAGATCGAAGCCCTCGAATCGGAGGTCGGCGACTACGACCCCGACGACGTCCCTGACCACGAGACCGTCCTCGACATGATCGACTACCTGCAGACGGACATGGCGGCGATGGAGCCGGTCAACATGCTCGCGATCGACGAGTACGACGAGGTCCGCAGCGAACTCGACGATCTCGAGGCGGGGCGGGAAACGTTGGTCGAGGAGGCCGACGGGATCCGCGACCGGATCGAGCAGTACGAGACCCAAAAGAAGCAGACGTTCATGGACGCCTACGACGCGATCGCCGCCCACTTCACCGAGATTTTCGAGAAGCTCTCGGAGGGGACCGGCTCGCTGCACTTGGAGAACGAGGCCGACCCGTTCGACGGCGGGCTAACGATGAAAGCACAGCCGGGTGACAAGCCGATCCAGCGCCTGGACGCGATGTCCGGCGGGGAGAAGTCGCTGACCGCGCTGGCGTTTATCTTCGCGATCCAGCGGCACAATCCGGCCCCGTTTTACGCGTTAGACGAGATCGATGCCTTCCTCGACGCCGTCAACGCCGAGCGGGTCGGCGAGATGGTCGAGGAACTCGCCGGGGACGCCCAGTTCGTCGTCGTCTCCCACCGCTCGGCGATGCTCGACCGCTCTGAGCGGGCGATCGGCGTGACGATGCAACAGGACAACGTGAGCGCGGTGACCGGGATCGATCTGAGTAGTGGAGAGGTACCGGCTGATGACTAGTGAGTCGGATACCGACTCGGACAAGCCGAGCGGGGACCAACGCGATCCCCGAGGGAGCGAGCCACGGGCCGGTGAGAGCGAACTACGACCCGACGGCGGCGACGACATCCCCCTCGATATCACCGGTCACGACGAGCGCGAGCGGCCGAGCGAGTCGCCGGGGTCCGTCCTCGAGTCGCCGGCGGATGCGAGCGCGGGCGGCGACGAGGAGCGGGCAGGCGGGTCCGCCGACTCGGTGCTCGAGTTCACGGAGGGAGAACCGGCCGAGGGCGACGACGGGGCCGAGAACGAGGACGCAGTCGAACCCGTCGAGCTGCTCGTCCAACTCGCGAAAGACGGCGAGATCGATCCGTGGGACATCGACATCGTCGACGTTACGGACACGTTTCTCGAGGCGATCGAGGACGCCGACCTCCGCACGTCCGGGCGCGCGCTGTTCTACGCGAGCGTCCTTCTGCGGATGAAAAGCGACGAGTTGTTCGCGACCGACGACCCGGACGAGGACGACCTCCCGCCCTGGGAAGCCCCCTTCGCCGACGACGGGCCGGTGGACGCGGCGGGTGACGACCGGGCGCACCCGCCCGGGTTCGATCCCGTCGAGACCCTCGAGAACGAAATGGAGCGCCGCCTCGAGCGCAAGCACGCCCGCGGGAAGCCCGAAACCCTGGACGAACTGGTCCGCGAACTCCGCAGCGCCGAACGCGACACGTGGTGGAAGGAGTCCCGGAGCTACGACACGAGCGACTCGCCGACGGGGTACGACCGGGGCGTACAGGAACTGAACTACCACGCCGGCGACGACGTCCGTGTCGACGACGAACCGACCAGCGACGACGTCACGCACACGACCCACGAGGAGGACATCGAAGCGGTCATCGACGACGTCGAAACCGAACTCGAGGCCCACTACGAGAACGGACGCGATGAGGTGCTGTACGCCGAGATCGACGCGGTCGGCGGCTCCCGCGTGATGACCTACCTCGCGTTGCTCTTTCTGGCCCATCGAGGTCGAGTCACCCTCGAGCAGGACGAACTGTTCGGCGACCTCTGGGTCAGAGACGACGCGGTGGCATCGGATACGAGCGAATCAGCCGCCGGCTGAGGGGCTGTTTCGATCGTCGTCGGTCGGTTCGGTCGCCGAGACGGGCCGCCGGTTCGTGATTGTCGTTGACCCGCCGAGGCGCGCATGCCTCGACGCGCGATCGATTCGGGTGTGGTTCGAGCCGAGCCCTTCCGCGAGCGACCGCAGCGAACGGCAACTTTCTATACTCGAGGCCGTCAACCCGGAGCCATGCGAGACGTCTGCATCGTCGGCGGTGGCGTCGCCGGCCTCACCGCATCGATTTTCACCGCACGTGGGGGACTGGATACCCTCGTCGTCGACGGCGGCGAGTCTATCCTCGCGCGCAACGCCAGCCTCGAGAACTTCCCCGGCTTCCCGGATGGGGTCGACGCCCGCCAGCACCTCCGAATGACCCGTGAGCAGGCCCGAACCGCGGGTGCCGAATTCGAACTCGGACGCGTGACTCGCGCCGAGCCGATCACCGACGGGGCGCTCGAGGAGGGGTTCGTCCTCGAGACGGAGGGTGGCGACCCCCTCGAAGCGCGTCGCGTCATCGCCGCCTCGTGGCCGACCAGCGACTACCTCGAACCACTGGACGTGGGCCGGATGCAGCGGGGTAGCAAGCACTTCGTGAGCGTCGACGAGGGCGGCCGGACGGCCGTCGACGGCGTCTACGCTGCGGGTCGGATCGCGGACGAACCCCACCAGGCGGTCGTTGCGGCCGGCCACGGGGCGAAAGCCGCCCTCGCGCTCCTCTACGACGCCGACGTTCCCTTCTATCAGGACTGGGTCGTCCCGGAGGGATATTTCACCGGCCGCGATCGCGAGGTCCCGCCCGGATGCGAGGAGATCGACGACGAGGAACGACGGCGGCGCGACGAGCGAGCCCGAGAGACGATCCGTGAGGCGTTCGACGACCCGCTCGACGAGGAACCGACGATGCATCCGAGCGTCGACCGGGACTGATCGCGCGACCCACACCTGCGCTCCGCTCGAGCGGTCGCGTCCGCGACGATCGGCGGGGTATCGACCCGGTTCACTGCGGCGGGTCACCGGTCACGAACCTGGTGGGATTCGAAGCTACTCGAGGCACCCGCCCGGCGGAGCGAACGGACTGGAGTCGCGGCCGGTCCCCGGTCAGTTCGCCGCGAGGGAACACGCAGGACTACAGAATCCTCGTTGCGCGGCCTTGGAGTCCGGATATGCCTTGAAATCGTCACCACACTGCTCGCACGTGACGGTTTCGAAGTCGGACATACTCGATCGGAGATTCGGCGTTCGAAACCGAAAACGTATCGGTGGCGAGTCGGTGACGACGATCATCCGTCCGTTCATCGGCGCTGATAATCGTCGCGTTCGATTTCGGGCCGGTTTCAGCCGTTCTCGAACGCGAGTCCGATCCGGTCTCGATCCGACCCTTGCTATGCAACGGACGATGCTATTATAGGCAGTGCCGTGGTGTAGAATGTCATGGATGGTGTTCTGAACGAGGCGACGGATAAGCTTCACAAGTACGAATCCGGCCAGTCGGATTTTCAGACGACCTGTGGCGCGACCTCGCACGTAGCACACGACCATCTCCGGCTGGTTCCCGTCGAGCAGACCGCTACCGGCGGCGACGTGAACCGGTGTGGCCGCTGTTTTGCCGACGGCGACAGTTACTGACGATCGATCGGGAGCGGCTCACAACACCCGCAGCTCCGTCGTCCAGAACGAGTGCACGGCGTCCTCGAGCGCCGGCTCCGGATCGCCGGTCGCGTCGACGGCGGCCGTCGCGGTCGGTTCGAGCCCCGCCTCCGCGGCGAGCGCGTCGACGATGCCGCGCTGGCCGACCAGATAAAGCGGCGTGTCGGCGGCCTCGCCGCCGGGTTCGTACGCGGCGAGGGCCCCCGCACACCGCTCGAGGTGAGCGTCGATCTGCCCGTCCCGAATCCGTTCGAAGCGGGCCTGGGAGAACCCACCCTTGGAGTGGGCCCCCTTGACATCGCTCTCGAAGCCGCGGTAGTCGACGCGCTCGTTGCCCTCGTAGACGCCGAGGGCGAACAGATCGGCCCGGACGAGTGCGACCGCGTGGCGGCCGGTCGGCAAGAACCACTCGCGCTTGAGGGCGAACCGATCCTGCCAGGTCGCATCGAGATCGGGGACGACCGGCGGCTCGAGGGTTACGGCGAGCAGGCCGGCGTCGTCGACACAGCACAGGCAGGGGCCGCTGTCGTCGACGAGCGCGAGCCGCTCGCCGAGGACGGACTCGAGTTCCGTGCGGACGGGCTCCGCGACCCCATCGTCGTCCACGCCTACGGTCAGCGCACCTTCCGGTCCCGTTCGAAACGACGTGAGGCGGTCGAACACCGCCTCGAGACGGGCACCGCGAAGGTGGTCGCGGTGCCTGACTGACGGCCCGCTCTCTGCCTCGTCGACCCGTTCGAGTTCGCCCTCGAGTTGGGCGATCCGGTCTTCGAGTCGATTGATCCGCTCCTCGGCGTCCTGCCTCGCGGTGGCGGCCTCGGCCCGGCGGTCGGACTCGGCCTCGTAGCGGTTCCGTAACCGCTCGTTTTCGTCCTCGAGTTCGTCGATGCGGTCCCTGAGCGATGCACGGCCAAGCAACTCGTCGAGCATCCGGCCGAACACGGGAAGCGAGCGTACTTCTAGGTTCCGGCGTTTCGCAGGTCGTCGGCCGAGCCGTCGTCTCCCGATGCCTGCCAGCCGCCGGCGAGGTCGAGCAACTGCCGGGCCCGGTCGCGGCGGGCGAGAAACACCTCCCGAAGCGACGGGGGGTTTCGAACGTCGGTTCCCTTGAGCATCGATTCGGGCACCGCGAGCGTGTTCGTCGGGACATCGGCCGCCCCGTGGACCGGGAAGTGCCGGGACTCGAACTTCATCACGAGCGGCGTATCGAGGCGCTCGAGACCGTCGCCGGTCGCGTACACTTCCTCGTTGAGCCGCTCGTGTTGCTCGCTGTGCATGAGTGCGTGCTCCCCGTCGGTGGGGGTCACGTAGAGACGTCCGAGATAATAGCTTCGGGAAAACACCTCGAACATGATAACTAATACCATGGGTTCGATGGACATAACTGTTTGCGAATACGTTTAAACAGTCGCGCTATCAGACCGTTCTCTCGGTTCTCGAGACGGGCCGGGATGATCGATCCGCAGCGTCGAGCGATCGGGCGGTCATCCCGGGACTGGCCGGCGTTTCGTTCCCCACGGGTCGTCGCTCGCTATTGATTCGTCCTCGAGCGAATGAAACGGTCCGAACGGTGAGAACCGGCCGGGCAGGCGCGACCGACAGTGGTGTCCTTCGCCGAGCGACAACGACGCGAGTTCCTGCCGCCTTGAACGCTCAAATCCCCTCTCGGCGACGTACCGGTCCAAGTAAACGGTCCGAACGAAGGTCCGTCTTTTTACTATGTTCCGGCCAACGATAGAGCCGATGACAACCACTCGGTCGGTCGCCCTCCTCGCGGCCGTCGTCGTCGGACTCACGGTCGCGCCGCTTGCAAGCGCCGCAGCCGTGGATTCGTTGACGGAGGACCACGCTCTCCACTCCGCCCGCTCCGAGACGGCACCGACGAACGCGTCCGTCGGAACGCTGCTGCAGGCGACCGCGGCTGAGACGAAGGAAACGGTCGAGACCGGGATGTTCGAAGCGGCGTACGAAACCGCGGACGACGAGAGTCAGGCGGCCATCGTCGGCGACCGGACGGCCGAACTCGAATCGCAACTGCGGTCGCTCGAGGCCGAACGCGCCGAGCTCCGGGAGCAGCGCGCGGGGCTTTCACGCGGCGCGTATCGATCCAGAATGGCGAAGTTGACCGTCGAAATCGCCACCCTCGAGCGCTCGATCGAGCGAACAACCGAGACCATAGACGACGGCAGTATCGATGACAGCGATCTCGCGACGCTGCGGGAGAACGCGACGCGACTCCGAGAAAACGCCTCGGCGGAAGCCGGGCCGGACATCGCGGCGGTCGCTCGCGGACTGTCCGACTCCGACGGGCCCCCCGGTGTCGGAGCGGGACCGCCGGACGACCGTGGCCCATCCGCCGACACGGGCGGCTCGAGCGGCGATCGGACACCCGGAAACAGGAATGGAGCAGGCCCCCCTACCGAAGCCGGAACCGGTGAGGGGACGGAGACCGGCTCCCCACACGGTGACGATGTCCCCGGAAAGAGCGGGAATACAGGGGGCGGTTCCGAGAACGGCGAATCGAACGGGGACGGAACCCCAAACCGCGCAGCAGAGGATAACGGGTCCGGCCCCGGAAACGCTGCACCGGGATCAAACGGGGACGACGACGGAAACGCTGCGCTGGGGTCGAACGGGGACGACAACGGAAACGACGGGACGAATGGGGACGGCGCTGGGTCCCAAGCCAGTGACCCAGTCGGAACCGATACCGAGTCCGGGAACGGCCACGCCGGTGGAAACGACGACGGGGGATCGACAGGACCATCGTCCGCCGGGTCCGACTCACAAGGCGGCGATCGGACGGCCGATCCCGGCGGCGGAATGGGAGGCGGCGCTGGCGGCGGGACCGATACCGGCCGTGGGTCGCGGTAACGCCCCGTCGACCCGGGTCTCCCGACAGTACGGTGAGCAGACACGCTTTTCAGCGGCGATCACTAACCCCCTCTCGATGGACTCCGCCGCGTTGTTGGATTTACTCGGGAACGAAAACCGAAGACGAATCCTTCGGTTGCTCGCCCGCAAACCGTGTTACGTGACCGAAATTTCGGAATACCTCGGCGTGAGTCCCAAGGCGGTTATCGAGCACCTCCGAAAACTCGAGGAAGCGGGACTGATCGAAAGTCGCGTCGACGACCAGCGGCGAAAGTACTTCCATATCGCTCGGAACGTCCGTCTCGAGGTGTCCGTCTCACCCTATGGCTTCGCGAGCAAGAGCGCCTATCCGGCGAACAACAGCTTCGATATCACCACCTGCCGGCACCTCTCGCTCGATGTCGCCTGGGACGACGCTGACGACCTCGACGACCTGCTCGTCGCCCTACAGGACCTCGAGCGACTCGAGAACGAACTCTCCTTGGCCCAGCGATGGGTCCAGGGGCGGCTCTGTGACGTCCTCGATGAGATCTCCGAATCCATTGGTGCCGGGCCGGAAAGCCGGATCTACGCCGACCTGCTCGCGAGCATCCGTGCCAAGCCGAAATCGGTCGACGAGCTCAGCGACGATATCGACGCTCCCCGCGAAGTCGTCGCCGAATTGCTCGAGGTGATGGCCGATAACGGGGTCGTGCGGCGAACCGAACGGGGCTGGGAACTGACGACGAACGGCTGAGAACGGTTCAATCGAGATCCTGCGAGAGTCCGGCGCGGAGATCGCGACCGAAGTAGTAGCCGAGGACGGACGCGAGGAGCCCGACGGTCGCGCCGACGGCGACCAGCGTCTGTCCGGAGCCGATGGCGGCGATGACGGCGTTGCTGAGGATCGCCGCGATGCCGCCGACCGAGACGCCGGCGACACCCACCTCGAGGTAGCGCCGCTTCGACGCGAGGAGTCCGACCGCGAAGGCGGCGGTAAACATCCCGACTGGACGGCCGGCGACCGGCAGTGCGGTTGCGCCGGCCAGTAAGCCGGCGCTGAGCACGCCCACGAGCGCGACGTACCCCTTCGGCGAGAAGTACCGCCCGAGCGAGAGCCGGGCGGTAAGCGGGGCGAACCACGACCGCAAGGTGCCGCTTTCGGACCCCTCGGCCGGGCCGTCGTCGGCGGGCGTGCCGGTCGATCCGCGCTCGAGACCGGCTTGGGAATCCAAGGGATCGGCGTCGACGGACGGAGCCGACGCGCCGGCGGACTCGGGCGGTGCGTCGCCGGCGTCAGTGCCCGTGTCCGAGAGCAAGCGGTCCGTTTCCTCTACGAGGTCGTCGGTAGCGGGAGGGTCTCGGCTCTCGGTGACCTCGTCCGAGCGGTCGCTCATACGTCAATCGACGCGTGCCCACACCATGGGCCTTTCCCAACGCGGCCCTGGGATGAGCCGGCGGTCACTGCTCCATGGGGGCTCCAACGCGAGGCGACGGCGGGACCGGTTGAAGCGGGACAGCAGCCGTCGCTCGAGACGGTCGAAAGACGGCGTGGAAAACGCAACCAGCTAGTAGTTATCTGACGGAATCGAGCAGGAGTTTCTGTTCGACGCGTTTGACCTCGTGTTGGACGTCGCGGACGGCGTCGATGTTCGCCGAAATGGAGCTAATGCCCTCGTTGACGAGGAACTGAACCATCTCTGGTTTGGAGCCGGCTTGTCCGCAGATGCTCGTTTCGACGTCGTGTTCGCGGCAGGTCTCGATGACGTCACCGATCAGTCGCAAGACAGACGGATGGAGTTCGTCGAAACGGTCGGCGACGTGTTCGTTGTTGCGGTCGACCGCGAGCGTGTACTGGGTCAGGTCGTTGGTCCCGAAGGAGGCGAAGTCGATGCCCGCCTCGGCCATCTCCTCGACCGACAGCGCGGCTGCAGGCGTCTCGATCATCGCTCCCCACTTCCGTTTCTCGGGGTCGATGCCCGCTTCTTTCATGCAGCTTTTGGCCCGATAGATGTCCTCGGCGTCGTTGACCAGCGGGAACATGATCTCGACGTTGTCATAGCCCATCTCGTAGAGCCGGTGGAACGCCTCGAGCTCGTGGGCGAAGACGTCGGTCCGGTCGAGCGAGCGCCGAATGCCGCGATAGCCGAGCATCGGGTTGTGCTCTTCGGGTTCGTCCTCGCCGCCCTCGAGCTGTCGGAACTCGTCGCTCGGGGCGTCGAGAGTGCGGACACGGACGGGGCGCGGGTAGAACTCGTCTGCGACGCCGCGGATGCCGTCGACGAGTTCCGAGATGTAGTCGTCGACGCCGTTTTCGGCGATGAACTTCTCGGGCGTCTGGTTCAGCGAGAGGATCATGTGCTCGGTCCGAAGCAGACCGACGCCGTCCGCGCCCGTCGCGGCCGCACGTTCGGCCGCCTCCGGGATCGAGACGTTGACCTTGACCTCGGTGGCGGTCATCGGCTTGACCGGCGACTGCGGACGGACCTCCTCGACGGGTTCGGTCTCCTCTTCCGGTTCGACTTCGCTCCCCTCGAGCACGGAGCCTTTGTCGCCGTCGAGGGTGACGACCTGGCCGTCCTCCAGGATCGTCGTCGCGTTGGTCGTCCCGACAATGGCTGGAACGCCGAGTTCGCGGGAGACGATGGCGGCGTGGCTGGTCATGCCGCCCTCGTCAGTGATGATCCCCGAAGCCCGTTTCATCGCGGGCACCATATCGGGCATCGTCATCTCGGTGACGATGATGTCGCCCTCGCCGACCTTGGCCAGATCGTCGAGTTTGGTGACGATTTTCGCGGGGCCGCTGACCGTCCCCGGACTCGAGCCGAGGCCGTCGACGATGACCTCGCCGGAGCCGCCCGCGTCGGCGGTGCCGGCGCTGCTGGTGTTCTCGGCGGCCTGGACGCTCCCGCTGCCGTCGGTCAGGCCCTTTGTGGGGTCGACGCTGCCGGTCGCGCTCGCGGCGTCGCTGCCCTCCTCGTCGATCGTCGTGATCGGTCGGGACTGGAGCATGTAGACGTCGTCCTCGACGATGGCCCATTCGACGTCCTGGGGCTCGCCGTAGTGGTCCTCGACGCGCTCACCGAGATCCATGAGGGAGCTGATCTCGTCGTCGGAGATGACCCGCTGGGTGCGCTTGTCCTCAGGCACCTCGCGCTCGACGGTTTGGCCGGTCGCCTCGTCTTTCTCGTGTTTGACCTTCTTCTCGGCGACGGTCACGTCCATCGAGCGATCCTTGCGGTCGATGACGTAGTTGTCCGGCGAGACCGCGCCGGAGACGACGGCCTCGCCCAGTCCCCACGCGGCCTCAATGATCATCGTCGGATCGCCCGTCGAGGGGTGGCTCGTGAACATCACGCCCGATTTCTCGGCGTCGACCATCTGCTGGACGACGACCGCGATGTTCACCGCGGAGTGATCGAAGCCCTGTTCCTGGCGGTAGTAGATCGCCCGCTGGGTGAACAGCGAGGCCCAACACTCCCGAACGCGGTCGAGCAAGTCCTCCTCGGTGACGTTGAGGAACGTTTCTTGCTGGCCCGCGAAGGAGGCGTCGGGCAGGTCCTCAGCCGTCGCCGACGACCGAACCGCGACGAACGCCTCACCGTCGCCGACCTCGCCGTAGCTCTCGAGGATCTCGTCGCGTAACTCGTCGGGGAACGGGGTCTCGAGGATGAGTTCCTGTGCGCGGTCGGCGGCGTCGGCCAGCGCGGTCGAGTCGTCGACATCAACGTCGACGGCCGCGAACAGTTCCTCGTCGATTTCGGCTTCTTCGATAAACGATCGGTAGGTCCCGGCGGTTACGACGAATCCCGGTGGAACGGGCAGCCCCGCGCCCGTCAACTCACCGAGGGAGGCACCTTTACCGCCGACCTGCTCGAGGTCGCCGGCACTGATCTCGTCCAGCCAGAGTACAGCCATCTCTAGAGAGTCCCTCAGTGGAACGAATAAAGAAGGTTGCGAACGGGCGCTCCCAGCCGAAACTCGGATCTGAGTAAATCACGCGCCGGTGCAGGCGACCGACGGGGACTCCCGCGCCCGACTCCGACCGCGCGGTCAGGCTTCGAGGATTTCGTCCTCGTCGGTCTCGGGAACGGCCATCGAACCGTCGAGCACGGTCACGCCGCGGCCGCCGACACGGACGGCGTCCCCGAGGCGAACGCGAACGATTCCCGGCCGGTCGACGTAGTGGCCCTGCTCGAGTCGGAGTTCCGCTGGCAGGTCGCCGTCGAACGCGCCGAAGCGATCGAGGTACGCGCTGACGGCCCCGCTTGCGGTGCCGGTGACGGGGTCCTCCGGGACGCCGGCTCCCGGCGCGAACATCCGCCCGTGGACCGTTGACTCGGCCTCGAGGGCGTCGAACGTGAACAGATAGACGCCCGTCGCGTCGACGGCGTTCGTCAGCGCCTCGACCGCCGCCAGGTCCGGGTTGGCGTCGCCGACATCTGAGAGGTACGTGATCGGGACGATCAGGAACGGGAGGCCGGTCGAGGCCACCGCGAGCGGAATGTCGTCGCTCGCGCCCTCGAGCGCGGCCCGATCGACCCCGAGCGCGTCGGCCACGCGGCCGTATCCGATATCGACCTCGCGAATCGACGGCTCGTCCTGTGTCATCCAGATCGTCCCGTCCTCGTCTACGTCGATCTCGAGTCGGCCGACGTTCGTCTCGAGGGCCGTCGTCCCGGGCTCGAGGCCCTCGTCGCGGAGGTGGGCGAAGGTGCCGATCGTCGCGTGCCCACAGAGATCGACCTCCTGGGTCGGCGTGAAGTATCTGATCCGGCGGTCTGCGGTCTCGCTCGAGCGGAGGAAGGCAGTTTCGCTGACTGCCATCTCCGCAGCGATCGCCTGCATCTGGTCGCTCGAGAGGCCGTCCGCGTCCGGGACGACACCGGCTGGGTTCCCCGTGTGTGGGTCGTCGGTAAACGCGTCGACCTGCAAGATACGAGTTGTCTCCATACGACATAGGTTGGACGACTGTCGTATGAATCCTCGGTCCTCAAAGCCCCAGTTCGTCTTCAGGAGTCGCCTGTCAGTTCAAACCGGGGCGACTTTGATGCAATTACACGTCGTCGATCCAGCCGACGAAATCATCGACGACGCGTTCGGCGACGTTGTTCCGAACGAAGGACTCGAAGACGACGGCCGGTCCCTCGCCCGGCATGAGCAGGTGATTGAGGCCGTCGTAGGTCTTGAATTCGGGCACTGACCGGTCGCCGAGTTCCGATCGCCACAGCTCGAGGTCGTCCTCGACAGTGACTTGGTAGTCGCGGTCGCCCTGCAGGAACAGCAGCGGCGCGTCGAGCTTGCCGGCGACTTCGATGTGATCGTAGGACTCGAGGCTCGCCCAAAGGGCACCGGGTAGCCCGACGATAATTTCGTCCGGATCGTAGTCGCCGTCCCGGATCCGAGCGACATCGTCGGACCACTCCTCGTATCGTTCGCTCATTCCCTCCCACGTTCGATCGCCGACCGTCGCCTGATGCTCCAGCTGGTCGAGGACCATCTCGTGGAACGGGCGCGCCGGGGCGGCCAACCCGGCGACGCCGGCCAGATTCCCGTCTCGGTCGGCGATTCGTGGGGCAGCCATGCCGCCCATACTGTGACCAGCAACGACGATCCGGTCGCCGTCGACGCCGTCGACCGTTCGGAGACGCTCAATCGCGACCAGCGCGTCGTCGACGGTGACGCGATCGAGCGTATGGTCCGCCGGCGCCACCTCACACGTGTGGGTCCGCTTATCGTACCGCAGGGTCGCGATCCCCTGCGTCGCGAGCCCGTCGGCGAGATCCTTGAACATCCGCGTCGCGACCTGTTGGACATCCCTATTTGCCTTCCCGGAGCCGTGGACGAGAACGACTCCCGGGACGTTGTCACCGTTGGACGGTGTCGTGACGGTCCCGCCAAGCGAGCACTCGTCGGTTTCGAGGTCGATATCTCGCTCGTCGACCGCGCTGGGGTCGACGTAGGTCGGTCGCTCGTAGGCGTCGTTGAACGCGAACTCGAAGATACGGGACTCGGCGTCGAAGACCAGACGAAGCCCGTGCTCGCCGTGATCGAACGCCATCGTGACATCGATGGTATCGTGGCCGCTCATCACTGTCTCCTCGGTGGCAGCGATCCCGTCGAACGCGCCGCCGACTGCCGTGTATCCAAGCCAAATCTGCTCGAGTTGGCCGACACCTATCTCTTCCCGGACGGACGGCGCGAACCGCTTGAGGGCGCTCTCGAATCGCGCGTCCGCGAGGTCATTGACGAACGACATCGCCACGTCCGTGACCGGTTCTGACCGGTTGGCATCGGTACCCTGCTCGCCGTCCGACTCCTGGGAGAGGAAATCGGTACAGCCCGCCACGGCCGATAATGCTGCTGTCGATACTGACGTCACCACGGTGCGGCGTCGAACGGGGGGCATCGATAACGGATCCGTCAACATTGCCTCAGATAAGCGTACTGTCCGTTCTCGATTACTGTTTCGGGTGTTGATAGATGGTAGACGCTTTTCACCGAATTCTCATCAGCGAGACCACCTTTCCGGCCCGATTCAGTCGTCGCCGGACTCATCGAGCGCGGCCTGACCGGTGTCTAGCACGTCACCGACGCGCCTCATAACCGACATCGACCTCGCGAAGGCGGGGGTTGTCCTTGGTCGTTCAGACAGTGCCGTCATCGTCACTCCCGGGGGGAGTGATTCCCGACTCGAGACTCTCGTCGGAGAGGGAGGCAAGACGATCGATCGGCGCAGAACGCAGGCCGTCCTTGTACAGTGGGTGCATTACTACAACCGACGGAGACTGCGTCAAGTCCTCGATGGAAAGACGCCGATCAAGGAGATGCAGAACAACCAGTGATATAGTTATTTTCTCATCATTAATATATGTTTATATATAGTGGATATAGATTAGATTTATACTGCTGGTGAAATATCTAACTGACATGTTGGATGAAAACCCAACTCGTCGCAAGACGCTGCAAATATTCGGCGCTGTTGCGTTCGGCGGTACCATGTCTCTCGGAGCAACGCCAGTCCAAGGAACGAACGATGGTAGTCGCCCTGTTCTGGCCAGCGGACGGCGCATCATTCGTCGGATCCCCATGGACGATGGATTTCTCCGGAAAGTGAAATTCGAGGTCGAAGAGACGAATCCCATCTCAGTCGAAGTGCGAGACGGAGAAGTTACAACGAACACCGAGTCCGGAAGTTACAACCCTGCTGTCAAGCCAGGTAGTACGGTTGACCTCGGGAGCGACGAGATGACCATCGATGAACAAGCGATCGAAGTTCAACTTTCAGGGCAGACTGATGTCGATAGTGTTCTCGAGGGGACCGGATTAGAGATAGCCCGGCAGGATGATCCGGACGTAATCAAATACAAAGATACAACAATTTTGGGAACTGTCGAGCAACACTACGCTCAGGAGATGCGGACACGGGGTGCAGTGTTAGCCGACGATTCCGTCTCCCCGCAGGCGGAATCGAACCCGCTGCTTGCTGCGGAGTGTTCGAAGTACACGTACAATGGAGACGACCCGTCCGATCCGGATGACCTCGCCGAGCGAACAGCACCGATCAATGTCGCGTGGGATACTGGAAACGATGCATCGGACATACAGGCAGAGATGCAGAATGTGGGCTGGGAATCGCCATGGCCGTCCGGTGATAAATACATCTTCGAGGACGAATCTACCGTCAAGGCGCAAGACGAACATGTAAAAAAGAATATCTCTCCTGATGTGGTGCCAAATCAGTATCACGTCCGAGCGTATGATCTGTCCGGCGTTGATAATCTAGCGGTTATCGGGGCGGGTCATAGAGACCCGGTGGATCACAATCAAGGCTGCGAATGGGTCGGAATCGGCTGTGATGTCAACTGGAGAGTGTCAGAGACGCGCGAAGAAGTGTCGGATGACTGGACGGACGTGTTGACAAAATGGGCGGGGAACGCAAACATTGACTCTGCATCGGGCAATTACGACTACATTCGAGGAAGTGTAAAAGGACACTGACAAGCATACAGGCTATCCTCCTGTCTGTCCAGTAACCTCGAGTGAAGACAGGTGACCGCGTAGCAACTATCTACACGCCAACAGTGCCAAACGAGTATGCAGGGTAATATTGACCCGACATTCGGGAGTAGTCCTGTTGATGCGGCCGTCTCTATCGCGCTTGCATCGTTTACCCTCCTCGGACTGTATGCCCTCCAGAAGCGAACCGATACTCCGAAAGGGGGCGCTGCAGCCAGTAGTGGTTGGTACGTCCTGATGTGTGCTCTGGTCTATCTTGGTCCGCGATATGTCCATGACGCGTTTGCATCTGGTGTCTTCACGTTTCAGTACCTCCTCTGGGTTTTCGTGACTGTCGTCCCACTAGTGGCGCTTCAGGCTGGACTTCCAGTGTACATTTTTGCAACCCGTGGAAACGCGGGCGCGTTGGTTGGATTGTTCGCTGTAACTGTCCTCACGTTTTGGGGACTACTGGGCACTGGTGGTGAGTCGGATATTCTGGTTGGGTATCCGTACGCTGTGTTTCCAATCGCCATCATCATCGTTTCAGTTACGACCGGCGTGGATGTCGTTGCCCGAAAAGTAGCAAAACGGGTTGGTATGTAAGCCCTGTCGAGGAAACGACCCATTCTTTTACTGATTTTCTGTTATCTGCTGGGGCGAGTGGATGCCAGTGTCGTCTCACCGGACACTGGTGTAATAATACACGGTTTTCAGATAGCAGATGCTATGGCAGTTTACTCACCGACCGTGCGGTCCGTCGGCCGCGTCGGTGACACACGTGAACTCGTCGTCGGGAACGGCTATAGTAGCAACTGAACGTCATTGCATACCTGATCGCACGACATCCCGTTTTGGCAGGAACTTCTCGAATATCTACCGTCCCACTGACTTGCCACCCACGTAACGGTGACGAGACATGCCGGACGATCGGCGGGGACTGAGCGAGTTATTCGTCGGCCGGTTCCTCGAGCGGGTCACCGCCCTCGTGGTCGGCCATCGGCGGCAACGCGCCCGACTCGTGGGTTCCCACGGGCGGCCGGTTGACCTCCGCGGCCGGCGAGGCCTCGAGGTCGGTCCGCGCCTCGCCGTCGATCACTTGCATCTCGCCGTCCTCGCGGGCGTCCTGATCGATCCGCATCGAGCAGAATTCGGCCCCGCACATCGAGCAAAAGCGGGCTTCCTTGTAGTTGTCTCCGGGCAGGGTCTGGTCGTGGAACGAGCGTGCGCGGTCGGGGTCGAGCGCGAGGTCGAACTGTTCGCGCCAGTCGAACTCGTAGCGCGCTTCGGAAAGGGCGTCGTCCCAGTCGCGCGCGCCGGGGCGTTCGGTGCCCACGTCAGCGGCGTGGGCGGCGATCCGATATGCTGCGAGGCCGTCGCGAACGTCTTCCTCCTCGGGAAGGCCGAGGTGTTCCTTCGGCGTGACGTAACACAGCATCGCCGCGCCGGCCTGGGCCGCCATCGCGGCACCGATGGCGCTGGTGATGTGGTCGTAGCCCGGCGCGATATCGGTCACCAGCGGCCCGAGCACGTAGAAGGGCGCACCGTCACAGACCTCCTGCTGGCGCTGGACGTTCTCGGCGACCTTGTGCATCGGGACGTGGCCCGGTCCCTCGACCATCACCTGGACGCCGTGGTCCCAGCCGATGCGGGTCAGTTCGCCCAACGTGTCGAGTTCGGCGTACTGGGCCTCGTCGCAGGCGTCGGCCAGACAGCCGGGCCGGAGACTGTCCCCGAGGCTGAAGGTGACGTCGTGCTCGGCGAAGATGTCACAGAGTTCGTCGAAGACCTGATAGAACGGGTTCTGTTCGCCGTGTTCCTCCATCCACTTGGCCATGATCGAGCCGCCCCGCGAGACGATCCCGGTCTTCCGTCCGTCGGTCAACGGCAGGTGTTCGACGAGGATACCGGCGTGGATCGTCATGTAGTCGACCCCCTGTTTGGCCTGCTTCTCGACGATCTCGAGCAGCAGGTCTGTCGTGATATCTTCGGGACTGCCCGCCTGCTTGACGGCCTCGTACAGCGGCACCGTCCCCAGCGGCACCGGCGAGTGTTCGATGTGGGCCTCCCGAATCTCGTCGAGGTCGCTGCCGGTGCCGAGGTCCATCACCGTGTCCGCGCCGTAGTGGACCGCGGTGTGGAGTTTCTCGAGTTCCGTCTCGAGGTCGCTGGTCGTCTCGCTGTTGCCGATGTTGGCGTTGACTTTCGTCGCGAACTCCCGGCCGATAATCATCGCGTCGAGCGCGTCGTGGTGCTTGTTTGCCGGAATGACCGCCTGTCCTGCCGCGACCTGCTCGCGGACGAACTCCGGTTCGCGATTCTCTCGCTCGGCGATGCGTTCCATTTCGGGCGTCACCGTTCCCTCGCGGGCGGCCTGGATCTGAGTCTGCGGCATCGATAACTAGGTTGTATTACTGAATTATAAATTACTATCGGCTCCGTCCGAGGCGGCGGGACCCGTTGGCGGCGCGGCCGGTTTCAGCCAACTTAAGGGGGCCGCGCTCGAGTCACCGGGTAGGTGGCCATCAGATGTCCGATCTACCGGACGATTTCGACTGTACCATAACCAACTGGGAGTACATTTACGGCCTGTGTCGGGACGTCAGTGACGACATTCGCGACGACGAGTTCGAGCCCGATGTCGTCGTCGCGCTCGCTCGAGGTGGCTGGTTCGCCGGCCGCTGTCTCTGTGACTTCCTCGGGCTGGACGACCTGACGAGCCTGAAGATGGAACACTACGTCGGCACCGCCGAGAAGGCCGGCGAGCCGACCGTCCGCTACCCCATGCCCGAGGGCAGCGTCGACGGCAAGGACGTGCTCATCATCGACGACATCGCCGACACCGGCGGCTCGATCCAACGGGCCTACGAGTACGTCGACGACCGCAACGCCGGCGAGGTTCGGACCGCGACCCTCCAACTGTTGGGTACCAGCGAGTTCCGGCCCGACTACGTTGGCGAACGACTCGAGGAGTGGACCTGGGTCGTCTATCCCTGGAACTTCATCGAGGACATGGTCGATCTGATCACCAGTGCGATGGAGAAAGCGGACCAGGAGACCTTCACGATCGAAGAGCTTCGTCACTTCCTCAACGAACACCATGGCATCGAGCGCATCGAGATGGAGATCGCCCAGCCGGATCGGCTGTCCGAAGTCCTCGCCGAGATGGAACGGCGCGAAGTCCTCGAGTCGGTCGGCACCGACGAGTGGGCGCTCACGGCCGACTAACGCACCGAGTTTACGTTCGCAATCCCGTCGAGCGAGACGCCCGTCGTGCTGCCCGACCGACAGGAGTCGTCGTGCCGGCATCCGTCCGGTGGTGTCAACGAGATAAATATATATGCGACGGTTGTGACACCCCGTCGTATGAAAGGCGTGCTATCCAGCCTCGGTATCGGTGCCGCGACGGTCGATACGGTCTTGCCGACGACGCTCACGGCGGGCGAATCGGTCGACGCGCGCGTCGACATCACCGGCGGCAACGACACACAGGAGATCGACGACATCTACTTCGCGCTCGCGACGCGGTACGAGACAGACGAGAGCACGAGAACGGCGAAGATCGAGACGATCCGCGTGGGCGACTCGTTTACCATCGACCCCGACGAGGAGCGGACCCGAACCGTGTCGATCGACGTTCCGGTCCACACGCCCGTCACGATGGGGACGACGAGCGTCTGGCTCGATACCGGCCTCGACATCGACTGGGCGGTCGACCCGGACGACCGCGACGCCCTCGAGATCGAGCCCGATCCGCTCCGCCGGGCGTTGTTCGATGCCGTCGACTCGCTCGGCTTCGTGCTCCGGACGGCACAGTGCGAGGCGACGGAATCGCTGTTCGCCGATCACCGCTTCGTCCAGGAGTTCGAGTTCGTCCCCCGATCGGGCCCCTTCGCGGGCGACCTCGACGAACTGGAGATCGTCCCCCTCCCGGCGGACGACGGCTTCGAGCTACTGCTCGAGGTCGACCGCCGCGGCGGCCTGCTTGCGGAACAGTTCGATGCCGACGAGCGCCACGAGCGCCTCTCGCTGCGAGCCGGTACCGAAGCCGATCTCGCGGAGCGGTTGCGAGTGGCGATCGAACGCAATTGCTAACCTCGGCGGTTCGCACGCGGTCTCGGTGTCCTCGTCGCTCTTCGCCGCCCGCTGAACGCGAGCGGTCACAGCGGTCCGGAGAGCGGAACCAGACCGTTTAGGACGCTGGTCCGACGAGACCAGTACATGACGATCGGCGTTATCGGCGGGAGCGGTATCTACGAGGCACTGCCACTCGAGAACACCCGGAAAACGGCGGTTTCGACGCCGTACGGTGAGCCGAGCGAGGCGGTCACCCTCGGCGAACTCGGCGGGCGGGACGTCGCCTTCCTCCCACGCCATGGCGAGGACCACCAGCATCCCCCGACCGACGCCTCCTACCGGGCGAACATCTACGCGCTCAAATCGGTCGGCGTCGACCGCGTCATCGCCACGAACGCTGTCGGGAGCCTGCGTGAGGACCTGCCGCCGCGGTCGCTGGTCGTTCCCGACCAGATCTTCGACCGAACCAAACACCGCACGCCCACCTTCTTCGGCGACGGCATGGTTGTCCACATGGGCTTTGCCGATCCCTACTGTCCCGAGATGGCGGCCCACCTCGCTGAATCGGCCCGCGAGGCAACCGACGACACGCCCGTCCAGGAGGACGGTACCTACGTCTGCATCGAAGGCCCGCAGTACTCCACGCGAGCCGAAAGCGAGTTCTACCGCGAGCAGGGCTGGGACATCGTCGGTATGACCGCGGTTCCCGAGGCGAAACTCGCCCGCGAGGCCGAACTGAGCTACGCCACCGTCGCCGGCGTCACCGACTACGATGTCTGGAAGGCGGACAGCGAAGTCACGCTGGACGAGGTCCTCGAAAACGCGGCGGCCAACCGGGACGCGATCAACGCGGTCGTCGAGCGCGCCATCCGAACGATGCCCGACGACTTCGAGAGCGAAGCCTGGAACGCGCTCGAGGGGACGATCAACACGCCGCCGGAATCGATCCCCGAGGCGACCAGGGAGCGCGTCGACCTCCTGGCCGGCGACTACCTGTAGCGAGTCCCCTCCGATGCAGTGTCGCGGTCGTGACCGGCGGGGCAGTCGTCGCTCGCGATCGAGCGCGGTCGGTGACGGAGCGACGCCGGTCGACTCCGAGCGAAAGTATGGCAATCCTTACTTTCGAACCCGTCGTACGGCCGGTGTGGATAGAATTCTCCTCAGTACGCTCGCCCACCGGTCGCCCGAGGAGGTCTTCCCGTACGTCCGGTCCTTTACTGACTACCCGCGGTACACGGACCACCTGAAGGAGGTTCGAGTCGAGGGCAACGGCGACGCCGGCTCCGTCTACGACCTCGAGTTGGCGTGGTGGAAGCTCAGCTACACCGCCCGGTCGCGGGTGACCGACGTGTCCGCCCCCAGATCGCTCACGTGGCGGTTGATCAAGGACATCGACGCCCGCGGCGAGTGGCGCGTCGACCCGGAGCCGGAGTCCGCGCCGCCGGACGCGGAGACGGCGAGCCGGATCTACTTCGAGGCGATGTACGACCCGCATTCGGCCGACACGAACGCCATCTCGCTCCCGCGGTTCGTCTCGCTGGACTGGGTCGTCGAGAAAGTCCAGCCCAAACTGCTCGGCGAGGCTCGCACGGTCGTCAAGCGGCTGGTTGCCGACATCGAGGGCCGCCAGCGAGACGTGGAATTGACGGTCCACGAGATGCCGTGACCGACCCTTTGCCGCCTCACGTTCGCTCACGGATCGCTCACCGCTTTTCTGCTCACGGGCGTTTCGCTCACGGCTGTCCGGCGGGGGACGTCCCGTCCCCGTGTTGAGCGCTCCGGAGATCGCGATCACGATCTGCGTCCCGAATCAGGCCGAACTCACTTACTGCTCGCGACCGAGACTGCGGATATGAGCGGACTCCGGTCCGACTCGAGACAGCGCGCACCGCAGGTGAGGGACCGATGCGCGTGATCGTCGTCGGTGCGGGGGAAGTCGGATCGAACATCGCCGCGAGCCTCGACGACGACCACAACGTGGTCGTCATCGATACGGACCCCGATCGTGTCGGCGCGATCACGTACGCCTACGACGTGTTGGCGATTCGGGGCGATGGCACCTCGATCGAGACGTTGCGGGAGGCTGGCATCGCGGACGCGGATCTGGTGATCGCGAGCACCGACGTCGACGAGACCAACATCGTCATCTGCGGGGCGGTAAAGGCCGTCGGTGAGCCGTTCACGATCGCCCGCGTCAAGAAGACGAACCTGCTGCGTACCTGGGAGCAATCACAGGGTGCGTTCGGCATCGATTTCATGGTCTGTTCGGACTTGCAAACCGCTGAGACGATCGTCCGAATCGCCGGCTTACCCGGCGCACACGACGTCGAAACCTTCGCCGGCGATCTCGTCCAGATGGCCGAGTTCGAAATCGAATCGGCCAGCCCCATCGCCGGCGAGACGGTGTCCGAAGCCGATCGGTTCGAGTCGTTGACCTTCGCCGGGTTGCTGCGCGACGACGATATCGTCATTCCACGGGGAGACACGGTCATCAAGGCGGGGGATGCCGTCGTCGTCATCGGGTCACGGGAGAGCGTCCGCGCCTTCGCGGGCTCGCTGACGCCCGAGCCGACACTCGAGGACGCAAACGAGATCGTCATCGTCGGCGGGACCGCGATCGGCTATCAGACGGCCCGACTCTTCGAAGCCGACGGGCTCGAGCCGCGACTGGTCGAACGGGACCCCGGGCGGGCGCGGGAACTGGCCGAGCAACTCCCGGGAACGATGGTCCTCCGGAGCGACGCGACCGACATCGATTTCCTCGTCCGGGAACACGTCGACGAGTCCGACATCGTCGTTGCCGCCCTCGAGAACGACGAGAAGAACCTACTCGTCTCCCTGTTGGCAAAGCGGATCGGGGTCGAACGAACTATTGGACTCGTCGAGTCCGGCGAGTACGTCGACCTCTTCGAGACGGTCGGGATGGATGTCGGCGTCAATCCCCGACTCGTCACCTCCGAGGAGATCACCCGGTTCACCCGCGAGCAGCGGACGGAAAACGTCGCGATGCTCGAGTCCGATCGCGCCGAAGTCCTCGAGATCGAGGTCGACGACGGGAGCGTGCTCTTCGAGCGGCGGATTCAGGACGCGATGGCCGACCTTCCGGACGGGGTCGTCGTTGGGGCGATCGGCCGTGCGGGGAGGCTGATCACGCCTCGCGGCGAGACGGTCGTCGAGGACGGCGACCACGTGGTCGTCTTCGTCGAGACCGCGGTGATCGACGCCGTCACGTCGGCGGTGTAGCGCCGGCCGCAGTGCGGTCCACGATCCGATCGGCCACCTCGAGGCCGTTTCGGAGCGCCGCGTGGAGTCTGGCGTCGCCGGCAACCCAGTCGCCGAGACAGTACAGCCCCTCGGCCTCGGCCAGTTGGAGGGAATCGCGGTCGACGCCGTCCTCGGGTAAGGCGTACCGCCACCCCTGGTGATCGGTCCAGTCCGGTTCCTGCACCCGTTCGTCGCCGAGCAGGTCGGCGGCCAGCGCCGCGAGCCGCTTGCGGTTCCGTTCGTGGGGCTCGTCGTAGTGGTCGACCGACCACTCGTGGTTCGCCTGGACGATCAGCAGCGACTCGCCGTCGGGGACGTGGCCGGGTTTGCACTCCTCGCGGCCGATCCAGCCGATGTCGTGTTCTTTGTCCGTATTGACGAGCGCGTAGTAGGGCCGGTCGAGTTCGAACGGGTAGTGGAAGACGCCGGTCCAGATCGTCCGGAAGGGAACGTCGTCGATGGCCGCCGCGAGGCGGTCGCGCACGTCGGCGTCCCACTCGGCCGAGCGAAGCAGGTCGACGGTCTGGGGTGCCGGCGGGTTCAGGAGGACGACATCGAAGGGTCCCCAGCGACCGCCGTCGGCGTCCGCTAGGTACCAGTCGCCGGCATCGTTCCCGCCATCGCCCTCGTCGGCTCTGATCAGCGTCTCGACGCGCGTCTCCCGTTCGACGGTCGCGTCGGTCCGTGCGAACAGCCGCTTTGCGATCTGGGTCAGCCCCTGCCGGTAGGTCCACTTCCGTCCGCCGCGGTCGTCCCCCTCGGAGACGGTCCCGTCGCTATCGAAGGTCCAGACCGGTGCCGCGATGTCGACCAGCCCCTCGGTATCCAGGGTCTCGGTCAGTAGGTCGACGACCCGCTCGTCGCCGTTTTTCACGTAATTCGCGCCGTAGTCGTAGACGATGCCATCCCGCCGTCTCGTCGCGGCTCGGCCGCAGAGGCCGCGGGATTTCTCGAGTACCGTTATCTCCGTCTCGGTCGCGGCGTCATCGAGGGCCGCGGTCGCGGCCGCGGCGGCCGCCCCCGCACCAACGATGCCGACTCGTACCATAGGGGATGGTTGGGGCTCGAGCTATGAAACGTCGTGGGGCGAGCCCACGAATTTTGGCGGCCGATCGGTGCGTGCGGTCACTGGAGCAGGTCCCCGATCCATCGGTACGGGCGCGGCAGTCGGAGATACCGTTTCTGTTGGGCTTGCACCCAGCCGATCGTCGTGAGGGAGCCGGCGACCAGCGGTGCGACCGAGGCCGTCCCGGCGACGAAGACGTTGCTACCGACGATCGCCACGGTCGTCGCGGCCCCGACCATGGCGTAACTGCGCGTGTACCGGATGTCGGTCCCGCGTCGCCACGCGCGGCCGAAGAGAATCGTCCCTGTTCCAAACAGGGCGACGAGGAACGCCGTATGCAGCCAGTAGCCGACGTTGGGTTCGATGACGGTAAATCCCAGGATATCGGCCGAGCCGCCTGCGATCTCCCAGTACAGCGCGTGTGCCGGGTTGGTGATCGCGAGCGTAATCTCGAGACCGGCCAGCAGTGCCACGAGCCGATAGACCACCCCTCGATAGGGCAACAGCGGCGTGCTACTCGCCGTACTGGCGAACAGCAACCAGCCGACCCCGGCCAGTATCGCACCCAGCGTCGCGATGCTGAAGAAGAACCCTTTCACGATCGGGCGCGGGTCGATCACCTGTGCGGCGAACAGGCCATTCCAGACCGCGACGCCCATCAGGAAGACGATATACGAGAGGCCGTTATCGCGGTCCCGATAGGCAATCGCGGTCGCCAGGTACGGATACGTCGTCAGGACGACGAGTACAGCCCCAGTTGCGAGCAGCACTGGTACCAACTGGGCGACGTTCATACACCCTTTCTCAGTGGCATTGACTTGTATATTCTGGCAGACAGTCGCCGCCGCTCGACCGCCGGCCCGCGATCGGCGACTCACTCGAGTCGGTCGATCGAACGGCTTTTGCAACGTCGGCAGGTAGGAGCGGTCGATGGACGTATTGATCGTCGGCGCGGGGTCGATGGGGACATGGTTCGGGGAGGCCGTCGACGCTCCGATCTCGTTCGCCGATCTCGATCCGGACGCGGCGGCGGCCGCGGCCGATGCGGTCGGCGGTGACGTCGCCGCTCTCGAGAGCGAAACGACGTACGATGTCGTCTGCCTCGCGGTGCCGCTGACCCACGTTGCCGACGCGATCGGGGAGCAGGCCGGGCGGGCCGAGCGGGCGATCATCGACGTGTCGGGCGTCATGGAACCCGCAGTCGAGGCGATGGCACGTCACGCACCCGATCTGGAACGCATGAGCCTGCATCCGCTTTTCGCGCCCGAGCGGGCACCCGGGTCGATCGCCGTCGTTCGCGATCGATCGGGCCCCGTGACCGACGCCCTCCACGCGGCCCTCGAGTCGCGTGGGAACGCAGTGTTCGAGACGACTGCCGCGGAACACGACGCGGCCATGGAGTCGGTTCAGGCGGCGGCCCACGCCGCGGTTCTCTCCTTTGCGCTGGCCGCGGAGTCGGTTCCGCCGGGGTTCGAAACCCCGATCTACGAGGGGTTGCGACGACTCGTCGAACGGGTGACCGGTGGCACGCCACGGGTCTACGCCGACATTCAGGCGACGTTCGACGGTGCGGACGCGGTCGCCGACGCGGCCGCGGCGATCGCGGCCGCCGACACAGACGACCTCGAGTCGCTGTACCGAGAGGCGACGGCGGGCTGGCAAGAGCGACGCGACGATGGGCGACACGATACCGGGGGTGACACCGAGTGAGCGACCAACGCGAATCCATTCGATCGAACGCGAAGTACCTGCGTAACGTCCGGCCGATCGACCCCGACGAGATCTGCGAGTACGTGACGGGGAACCCGCATCCCGCGGTCGTCCGACAACACCTCCGCGAGGAGGCCGCCGCCCTCGGGCTGATCGAACGGGACGACGGCACGTTCGTCCCCGTCGGCGACGAGCCGGTGCGGCCACGTCGGGGACCGGTCGAACGCCTCCCCGCCGAGTACGAGCGCCGACTCGAGGACCTGCTCGTCGAGCGGTACGGTCCCGACTGGGAAACCGGCGCGTCCGGGGACCTGCTCCGGTCGACGATCCGCCGTTTCAAGGCCGACTACCTCGACGGCCGGTCGGTCGACTACGACGACGACGTCGCGGCCGGCTACGCGATCTACCACCTGCCGGGCTACTACGCGGCGATCCAGTACGCGCTCGACGACCTCGCGGACCGCGGCCTGCTCGATCGAACCCTCCGCGTCCTCGATCTCGGTGCGGGCGTCGGCGGCCCCGCACTCGGGCTCTGTGACTATCTGCCCGCCGACGCCCTGCTCGAGTACCACGCAGTCGAGCCCAGCGCCGCCGCGGATGTCCTCGAGGAGTTGCTCGCCGAAACGGGACGGAACGTCCACCCGACGATCCACCGGACGACCGCGGAGGCGTTCGATCCGAGCGAGGCCGGCAGCGGCGACGGGTTCGATCCCACCGCGCCCGACGACGGCTTCGATCTGATCCTCGCCTGTAACGTCTTAAGCGAACTCGAGGACCCCGTCGCCGTCGCGCGGTCGGCCCTCGAAACGCTCACGCCGACGGGGACGTTCCTCGCGATGGCACCCGCGGACAAGAACACCAGCGTGGGCCTGCGCGAGGTGACACGCGACCTCGAGGACGAACGGCTCTGGGAGCGGACGGCCATGGCGTTCGACGCCGAGAGCGGCGGGAACGCGGAGACGTACCGCCGCGGCGAAGTCACCGTCTACGGGCCCACGGTACGGCTCTGGCCCGGCGAACGGCCCTCGGATCGCGGGTGGTCGTTCGATGTCCGCCCCGAACTCGAGGTCCCGGCGTTCCAGCGCCGCCTCGACGAGGCGACGCCGGACGGCGACGATCACGCGCCCGGCGAGTTCGTCAACGTCGACGTGCAGTTTTCCTACGCGCACCTACGACTCGACGGCCGGCGGCGGATCGACATGCGCCTCGAGACCAGCGAGTGGGCGCAGATGGCCGAGATGGAACGCCACGTCACTGAGCGGATCGATCTCGTCGCGGCGAAACTCAGTCGATCGCTGAGCGACGGCAACGGGAACGGCGGTCGCGGGAGCGGGCGGTCGAACCCCCTATTCAAGATCAGCGACGGCAGCGAGGACACCGACCACTACGCCGTCGTCACGACGGAGACGGCGCTCAACCGGCCGCTGCTCGAGGCCGACTACGGCGATGTCTGCTCGTTCGAGGGCGTCCTCGCGCTCTGGAACGACGACGAAGGTGCGTACAACCTGGTCGTCGACGAGGAGACCATCGTCGACCGGATCGCCTGAGTCGCGCCCGGAAGCGGTGGGCTTTTCGCGCCGCCGGCCAACCGGGGTGACATGAGCGACGACTGCGAGATCCTGTTGACCAACGACGACGGGATCGATAGCACCGGTATCAGGGCCCTGTACGACGCCCTTTCCGAGCACGCCAACGTGACCGTCGTCGCTCCGGCCGACGACCGGAGCGCCTGCGGTCGGTCGCTCTCCCACGAAGTCGAGGTCGACGAGCGCGGGCTGGGGTATGCAGTCCATGGAACGCCCGCCGACTGCGTCGTCGCCGGCCTCGCCGAACTCGGGCCGTACCCCGATCTAGTCGTCGCGGGCTGTAACAAGGGCGCGAACCTCGGAGAGTACGTTCTCGGCCGGTCGGGTACCATCAGCGCAGCCGTCGAGGCTGCGTTCTTCGACGTGCCCGCGATCGCCACGTCGCTGTACGTCCCCGTCGACGACACTCCCTTCAGGGAGGTCGACGTAACCGCCGAGGAGTACGCCGAAGCCGCGCGCGTCACCTCGTATTTCGCCGAAAACGCACTCGAGGCGGGTGTCTTCGATCACGCGGCCTATCTCAACATCAACGTGCCGCTGCCCGACGGCGATCCCGCGCCGATCGAGATCACGCGCCCCTCGAAGCGCTACGAGATGGACGCCGAACGCGACGGAGCCCACGTCCAGCTTCACGACCGCGTCTGGGACGACATGGACCCCGACTCGCTCCCCGATCCCGACGGCACGGATCGCCGCGCCGTCGTTGAGGGTCGCATCAGCGTCTCGCCGCTGACCGCCCCTCACACGACGAACCACCACGAGGCCCTCGACGCGCTCGCTGACGCCTACCACGACGCCGTCGGACCGACCGATGACGGGGAGCAGTGGCTCTAGGGGAGATCGCTCCCGCTGTCGACGGCTCACGGGCCGTTGCACCGTTCGCGTCGTGAGGCGTCCACTCCCGTGATTACCGGAGTCTCGCCCGTCCGAGAGTGCCATCGGTCGCTCGAGTCGGGTTCGTCGGCGAGCCTGTCGGTCGCCGAAAGTGATAACTGACTTGCGGGTCGCAAGGGGGTCGCTATTCGACGACGGGGCCGTCACGATAGTCACACCGTACTCGACGGAAATCACTCATGACCCGTACAAAACATAACATCAAGGTAGGTGGGCGTTCAAGTTGTGGCCGTCCCAACGGAGCGTGATCCATAGATGGTATTCAAGACACTCTGGGCTCGTCTGTCGTCTCTCTGGAGCGGGTCGAGCGACGATTCACAATCGGACGAGTCCGCGACGCCCACGGAGGAATCGAGCGAGGAATCCGAGGACGAAACGTTAAGCTACGCCGAAGAAATCGAGTACGGCGTCGACGAACGCGACCTCCCAGACGAGGACAAGGTTCTCAGACTGCTCGTCAAACGCGGCGGCCGCGTCGACCAATCGACCGTCCGCGAGGAAACCGGCTGGTCATCGGAGCGCCTCGAGGACGTCATCGACCGCATGGAAGCCGACGACCAGATCAGCGCGATCACCGTCGGCCGCAAGCGCGTGATCTGCCGGCGCGGGTTCGAACCCAAGGGCTATCGCGGCCATCTCAACGAATAACTCACTGCTCCGTGTCCGACGATCGGGACCGATTTCTCGTGCCCGCTCTCCGGGTCGCACTCGAGCGACTGCCGACTGGGACACCGCCGCTCCCGACTCCGATGGGCTCACGCCCGATGACGACCAGATCGCGGTGACGGGGGACCCGTCCGCACGCTCGAAGCCGCCGGCGACACCGACCTCGAGACGCGGGTGCCGCCGTCTCCCGCGAGCGTCGGCTCGTTACGACCGTCTCCCTAAACGGACCATCACGTTTAAGCGACCGAGTTACGATCACCGCCTATGGACGACGAATTCCTCGACGGCGAATCGCTCACCGGACGGCAGGCGGGACTGATCTTCGTCGGCTTCCTCAGCTTCATCATCCTCTCCGGGGTCGCCCTGGTACTCCTCAGAGGCCTGTTCTAACTCCCGGCCGTCAGTCGACAGACTCGAGTCGGCCGATGAGCGACCGGTTCTCCACGGGTGAGCTTACGCTCCGGTTTCGACGAGATCCGCTTCCCCATGGGTCCCCTCGACGGCGGTCACGCGAACCGTGGCCTCGATCGCTGCGATATCCGCCTCGAGAAAGAGGACGAAGCCGCTTTCGGTCTTACAGACGAGCGTGCCGTCGGACTGTCGGTCGACGATGTCGACGGTGACCTCGTCGCCGACAGCGGGTTTCCCACCGAGGGAGTCACCGCATCGCCAGCACTCGGTGTCGTACTCCGCTGTCCCTTCCGGCGCGTTGTTCGCCCCGCATCGGGGCGTCTCACACTTGATGAACGAGTCGTGTGTCCCCGGCTGATAGCGTCCCACGTCGCCATCGATGCGACTGCGTCCTAAAAGGGTGCCGCTGGCTCGCCGTCACGGCCGCGGTCGATGACGACTGCAGTGTCGCTGTGCAGTTCGTCTCGTTTCACGCTGACGGCGGTCCGAAACGAAGGGGAGGCGAACGTCAGGACACGTTCACGGACCCCCGCTACCGGCCGAGAGAGTGCTTCGTTGTCGAATCCGAAGTCTCGGCCTCAGCGGCTGGAGGTGGCCTTTTGCGCGGATGAGCGCGTTGTTCACGGCTACTTTCGGTGATGAACCACGGTCGTGGGCACGGGATTCGATAGCACGTGCTGCGATCGCGGCCCGTGGTTAGCTGAGTCGAATGAGGTGGTTGTTTCGCTAAGTGACAATACTGCTTGACGAACTCGAGGAGGGCGACATCCGGACAAGACTCGGCTTCACGCTTCTAACGCGGTGATATCGACTGAGGAGATCGCTATTCAACACAGCATCTCACACGAGTTCGGGGACGATGGGATACTCCCACGATTCTCCGTTGAACGCTTTCCCCGTCGCCACGAGGCAGACGACGAGATTGGCGATACCGAGCAGCAGTAGTCCGAACAATCCGAGCAGTATCACGAGTCGAGAAACCACCGCCCCGACCGTTCCGACGGACTCGAGACCGACGCCGATGAAGACAACGACCGCGCTCGCGTTCCACGCGATGAAGAACGGAATGTGCCAATTCAAGGCGTTTTTCGCGTTCCGTCTATCGAAATCGGTACTCGAGACGAGGTATACGAGTCCCACTCCGAGGACTGAGAAAAACAGCCCAATACCGTGTACGCCCGCGCCTAGCCACGTTCTCCGCTCGGGATCGACCGCTGTGGACATGGCTCCATTGACACGTTTTCGCTTCGGAATCGTAAGTCCACCGGCACCCTGACGCATCGCAACGGTGCCCGAGCGAGTCCGGACCACCCGCTGCCGGCGCGAACGCGTCCGCGTTCGTCGCGAGACACGCTGGCGATCGGCTCGCGACTATCGCGTCAGACCGACTCGCCGTCTTCCGACTCGCCGCGTTGAGTGAACAGCCACTCGCTGGTCTGCGTGTAGGCCCCGACCGGAACCCCCGGCTGCGTCTCGATCGCCTCGAGAAATCGGTTCGTGATCACTTCCTCGACGACGCTGACGATGGACTCGATCTCCGCCTCGTCGTCGGCGCTGCCCAGAATGCCGATCTCGAGTTGTGCGCCGGCCATGTCGGCGTGGCCGCCGGCGCTGCCGATCCGGTCGAACGCGTCCCGAAGCGTCTCGCCCAAGTCGACGTCCGCCGCCCGCGATCGAGCCGACAGGAAGGCCATCTCATCGGCGAAGCCGAAGACGAGCGTCGTGTCGACGCCGTCCATCGCGAGTAACTGATCGGCGGCCTGGGGCAACGCGTCCCGGTCGCCGATCCGTCCCACGCTGGCGACGGCGACCGAATCGCGCTGGATGCGGTTCTTGATCGCTCGGGCGATCGTCTCGAGGGTCTCGCCTTCCAGGGAGGGTTGTTCGATTCGACGCAGGAGCGACGTATCGACCCGGGGCCACAGCACCGATGCGGCCCGGAAGTCGGCCGGAGACACCTCCCGAGTGAAGTCGTTCGTATCGACTCGAATCCCGTACAGCAGCGCCGTCGCCGTCGCGGCATCGATCTCGATATCGAACCGCTCGAGGTACTCGGTCAGGATGGTGCTGGTCGCGCCCGCACCCTGTCGGAGGTCGACGAACTCGCCGGGAACGGGGCCGCGAGGCGGGTGGTGATCGATGACGATGTCAGTGTGGAGGTCGCCCGGAAGCTGGTCGTTGACGCCGGGCCGAGAGTGATCGACCAGCGCGAACGCCGAATACTCCGCGATCGAGTCGTCGGCGGCCATGTTCCGCAGGTTCAACTCGAGAAGGTTGACCATCGCCCGGTTTTCCTGATGGGAAATCTCGCCGAAGTAACAGGCGTCGGCGTCGACGCCGACCGACTCCGCGAGCGCGACGAGTGCGACGGCGCTCGCGAGCGCGTCCGGATCGGGGTTGTCGTGGGCGATGACCGCCAGCCGGCCGTCGATACTCGCGAGTTGCTCCCGGAGTTCGATGGCGGCTTCGGCCGACGGACTGGCCGTCTCGTCGAGGACGCGATCCGCGAGTGCGGTCGTTGGATCGACGACGCCGTCCGCCAGTTCGTCGAACCGGTCGCGGTCCGCTGCCGTCGCGTTCCCGCCCAGATACGCCACGATCGACGCGTCGGGGAAGCGATCCCGCGCACCCCGAAGTGCGGCCCGGTTGACGTCGGTGCGGTCGCTGCCGACGAAGATCACGTCCGGCGGTTCGACGTTCGCGATGGCGGCGGGGTCGGCCGGATCGGCACTGCGGGCCGGCACGCTTTCGTCACGCAGTGTCTCGACGACGCTCTCGTCGGCAGTAATGACGAGGAGTCGGTCACCGTCGCGCCCGGACAGTCGTTCGGTGACCTGTCGACAGACGGTCCCGAAGCCGAGCACGAGCCGAAAAACCATGTATCGCCGCTTGCGACCGCGACGGGTAAAAGCTACCGGGTCGTCGTCAGGCGACGACCGCGGCGGCCGCCTCGAGCGCGGCGTCGGCGACGGGACCGAACGCCGGTAGGAGGACGACGGTCATGACGGCCGCGGCGATGATCGCCGCGTAGAGGCCGGTTGGCTGGGCGAGGCGGTCGCGATCGAGAAGCGGCTCCTCGATCCAGAGCGACTTGACCAGCCGTGAGTAGTAGTACAGCGAGAGCGCGCTGTTGATCACCAGCGCGGCCGCGAGGACGAGCAAGACCGTGTTGTCCGCCGCCGCGTTGATGAGTTCGGTATAGAGGAGGTACTTGCTCCAGAAGCCACTGAACGGTGGCACGCCCGCGAGGCTGAACATGAAGACCGCCATCGCCCCACAGGCGAAGGGCGCTCGTTCGGCGAGGCCGTTGTAGTCCTCGAAGGTCCGCCCGACACCCCAGTGTTCGGCCAGCCCGACGAACAGGAACGCGCCCGTGTTCATGAAGCCGTAGACCAGCAGGTGCATCATGGCCGCGCCCATGACGAGGTCCCCGCCGTCGGCCGAGAGGGCCGCGAGCCCGATCAACACGTAGCCGGCGTGGCCGATTGAGGAGTAGGCGAGCATCCGCTTGACGTTCTCCTGGGTCGCTGCCGCGAAGTTCCCGAGCGTCATCGTGACGATCGCGAGGATGGCAAACACCAGCGTCCAGTCGACGCCGATGATGCCGGTCGTCGCCTCGAGCGGGAACGCGGTCGTGAACACACGGAACGCGAGCACGAAGCCGGCGGCCTTCGAGGCCGAGGAGAGAAACGCCGAGATCGGTGCGGGCGCGCCCTCGTAGGCCTCGGGGGCCCAGAAGTGGAAGGGAACGCTCGCGGTCTTGAACGCGATCCCCCCGATCAACATGAGAATCCCGAGTCCGAGGAGCCCGCCCATGTCGCCGACGGCAGCGTCGCCGCTCTCGAGAACCGCGGCGATACGCGTGAGTTGCAGCGAGCCAGTTGCACCGTAGACCAGTGAGACGCCGTAGACGAAGATCGCCGACGACAGCGCCCCGATCAGGAAGTACTTCAGTCCTGCCTCGACGCTGCCGCGGTTATCCTTCAGGATCGCGACCAGCGCGTACGACGGCAGGCTCGTTAGCTCGAGGGCGATGAAGATCGTCACGAGGCTGTTCGAGGCGGCTATCATCGACATCCCGGTCGCTGCGAGGACGACCAGCGAGTAGTACTCGGCCTGGTAGGTGTGGTCCTGCAGGTAGTCGTAGCTCGCGACCGTGACGAGGGCCGTGACGACCGCGATGATGATCATGAAGTACAGCGCCAGTTGGTCGACGACGAACTGGCCGTTCATGATGTCGATCACGCCGTAGTTTTCGATTCCCTTCGCGCCGACACCGGCGACGGTGAACCAGACGGCGACGGCCAGCGACGACAGCGAGCCGGCGACGGCGGTACCGGACAGCAGCGTGCGGTTCGTCGAGTGGGGCTCGATGCTGTCTATCAGGAACAGGACGAGCGCCGTCCCCGCCAGGATCAGCGCCGGGGCGAGTGCCATCCAGTCGGGAAGTTCGAGAACCGCCATCAGAGACCACCTCCGATGATCGGATCGATTGCGTCGGTTATCATGTCGAAGATCAGGTCGGGGGCCACACCGAGCAGGATGATGAGTCCAAGCAGGACGCCCATCGACGCGACGTCGTGGACGGGTGCGCGGCCCACCTCGTAGTCAGTTTCGAGTCGATACGGCCCGAACACCGTCCGCTGGAGCGCAAAGAGCAGGTAGCCCGCGACGATGACGATGCCGAACATCGCCAGCGAGGTAAACAGCGGCGAGTAGCTGAGCAACTCGGAGCCGAAGGTCCCGAAGAAGATCGTGAACTCGCCGTAGAACCCACTCATCAGGGGCAAACCCATGTAGCCGAACGCACCGGCGATGAGGATCCCGACCGCGATCGGCATCCGGTCTGCCATCCCCGACATATCGGTGACCATCCGCGTGTGCGTCGCGTTGTAGATGACGCCAACAGCCATGAACATCAGTCCCGAGATCAGGCCGTGGGAGACCATCTGGAAGGTCGCCCCGCCGACGCCGAACGTGGTGTACGCGACCAGTCCGAGGATGACGTAGCCCATCGACGAGACCGACGAGTAGGCGACGATCCGCTTGAGATCGGTCTGGGCGAGCGCCAGCATCGCGCCGTAGATAACGCTGATGACGGCGATCGCGGCGATCGGAATCGCGTAGACCTCGACCTGCTCGGGGAACATCGTGAAGTTGAACCGCAACAGCGCATAGGTCCCCATCTTCAGCAGGACGCCCGCCAGCAGCACGGAGGCCGGCGTCGGCGCTTCCACGTGAGCGTCCGGCAGCCACGTATGGAAGGGGACGATCGGGACCTTCACCGCGAACCCGAGGAACATCCCGATGAAGACGACCGATGCCAAGGTGGGTCCACTGAGCCCGAAGAGCCCATCGAGCCCCCCGTTTCGCATCGCCGTCGCGATTTCGGGGAGGGCAAAGGACGTGACCGAATCGCCGAGCCCGAAGACGAGCGCGATGAACGACCCGAACATCACCAGCGACGCCACGTTCGTGTAGACGAAGAACTTGATCGCGGCGTACTTCCGGCGCGGACCGCCCCAGATCCCGATCAGCAGGTACATCGGGATCAGGACCGCCTCCCAGAAGACGAACCAGAGGAAGAAATCGAGCGCCGAGAAGACGCCGATCAGGTTCGCCTCGATGAAGAGGATGAGCCCGTAGAACTGGGATTCCCGGTCGTCGATCGGGGTCCAGGAACTGACGATCGCGACCGTACAGAGGATCGTCGTCAGGACGACCAGCGGCAGGCTGATGCCGTCGAGGCCGACGAACCACGAGACCGAGTGGTCGCCGATCTCGAGCCACGCTGCCTGCGATTCGAACGCCAACTCACCGTCGAGTAAGGCGTTTCCGCTGCCGTCGAAGGCGGCGAACAGCCACAGGCTGAGCGCCACCGGGACGAGGCTGATGGCGAACGCGAGCTTGCCCGCGATGCGATTCGGCGCGATGAACGTCACCAGCGCGCCGATCAGTGCGACAGCGATAAGCGCTTCTATCATCATGCGAACCACCCTCCGAGATAGCCGAGGACGAGTAGTAAGCCGATGAACCCGCCCACCAACAGCGCCGCGTAGTTAGTCACGATACCCGTCTGTATCCGCTTCAATCGATCGCTGCCGAACAGGCTGATCGTCGAGATCCCGTTGACGACCCCGTCGATGACCGTCTGGTCGAACCGATCGGCCGCTCGAGCCAGCGGCAGCATCAGGCCCTCTGCGAGCCAGACTTGGTACTCGTCCTGGTAGTAGTTACTCTTCAGGACGCGGTACGCGCCGCCGAGTTTCGTCGTGTGGCGGGACGGTTCGGGCACGTTGTACAGCGTGTGGGCCGTGAACGCGCCGGCCAGTGCGAGTCCGAGCGAGAGCCCCGCGCTCAGCAGCATCGTCGTCGTCTCGGACCCGATACCGCCCTCCTCGAAGGCAACCGTTTCGTGGTACGCGTGGTAGGTCAGCCCGTCGACGGCACCGTACTCGCCGTCCAGCCAGAACTCGAGGAAGGTGATGTCGGCGTGGAGCAGTTCGGCGACGGGCGCGAGGTTCACGAAGCCGGCGACGGCCGCGAGCGTCCCGAGCGCGAGCAGCGGGACCTTGACGGCCCAGCCGACCGAGTGTGGGTCCTCGGCCGCCTCCGACCGGGGGTCGCCGTGGAAGGTCAGGAAGACCATCCGGAACGTGTAGAACCCGGTGAAGAACACGGCGAGCAGCCCCATCGCGTAGGCCGCGAGGATGACCGGCTGCTCTAACCCGACTGCGAGGGCGTCGAACAGCACCTCGTCTTTCGACCAGAAGCCCGAGAAGGGGACGATTCCCGCGAGCGCGAGCGCGCCGGCGAGGAAGGTGTAGTAGGTGACGGGCGCTTTGTCTTTGAGGCCGCCCATCTCCCACATGTCCTGTTCGTGGTGCATCAGAATGATGACGGCACCGGCACCGAGGAACAGGAGCGCCTTGAAGAAGGCGTGGTTCATGAGGTGGAAGACCCCGGCGACGTAGCCGCCGACGCCGAGTCCAAGCATCATGTATCCGTACTGGCTGATCGTCGAGTACGCCAGCACCTGTTTGATGTCGTCTTTGACGACGGCCATCGTCGCGGCGAACAAGGCGGTGAAGCCGCCGACGAAGGCGATGATCGTCAGCGCGGTCGGCGAAAGCGCGTAGTACCCGAACATCCGGGCGACCAGATAGACCCCGGCCGCGACCATCGTCGCCGCGTGAATGAGCGCGGAGACGGTGGTCGGGCCCTCCATGGCGTCGGGCAGCCAGGTGTGGAAGGGGAACTGTGCGGACTTGCCGAGGACGCCGCCGAGAACGAGCAGTCCGGTGATCGTCACCCAGGTCTGGGCGTCGAAGCCGAACAGGGTCGCCCCGTCGTCAATCGCCGTCTCGGCGGCGGTGACGAACGACTCCTCGCCGGCGAAGCCGACCGTCCCGAACGTCGCCGCGATGGCGACGACGCCGATCAGGAAGAAGTAATCACCGAAGCGGGTGACCAGGAACGCCTTCTTGGCGGCCGAGGGGGCCGATTCCGTGCGGAACCAGAACCCGATCAGCAGGTACGAACAGAGGCCGACGAGCTCGAAGAACATGAACGCCATCAGCAGGTTGTCCGCGAAGACAAAGGCGAGCATGCTGAAGGTAAAGAGGCCGAGTTCGGCGTAGTACCGCCGAAGCCCGGTCTCCCCTTCGGCGTTCATGTAACCGAGACTGAAGACGTGAACGAGCAGGGCGACCAGCGAAACGATCACGAGCATGAGCGCCGAGAGCGGATCGATCAGGATGCCGAACGTGAATTCGATCCCCTCGGCCATGGTTTCGCTGGTGGCAGCGCCTGACGTCCACTCGTACAGCATCGTGTGATACGTGGCACCGCCCGCGACGGCCGCGAACATCACCAACGAGATCACGAGCGAGCCAGCCGTGGCGAGGATGCCCGGGAGCGCTCCCTTCTTCGGCAGATGCCTCCCGAAGACGAGCGTGATCACGAACGCCACGAGCGGGAACACTGCGATCGCCGGTGCGAATCCGAGTCCTGTTGCTGTTGCTGCCATCTTACCACCTCATCGTCGTCGGAACCGTGACATCGACGTCACGGAAGTTGCGGTACAGCACCAAGATGATCCCCAGTCCGACGGCCACCTCTGCGGCAGCGAGCGCCATCGTAAACAGCGCGAACAACTGCCCCGTGAGGTTGCCGTGATAGAACGCGAACGCGATCAGATTGATGTTGGCCGCGTTCAGCATGAGTTCGACGGACATCAGGAACAACAGTGCGTTGCGACGCGTCAGTACCCCGAACAGCCCGATACAGAACACTGCCATCGACAGCAGCACGTAGTACTGCACGTCGACAGTCATCGGTTCTCACCTCCCGTCTCAGTCCGGAAGCTGTCATCGGAGCGGTTCCCGCCGTCGGCGACGGCCGGCTCCCGCCCCTCGCTGCTCGAGGCCTCACCGGTGCTCGAGAGCGCGGACACGGGTTCGCCGCCCTCCTCGCGTTTCGCGAGGACGAGCGAGGCGTCGAGCGCGGCGTCGAGCGCGACGGCGACGAGGAAGACGGCGGCGAGGAACGGTTCCGTGCCGCCGACCGTCTGCAGTTCGTCGAAGCCGAACAGAGCGTAGCCGAGTTCGGCCGTGATCGAGACGTCGCTGGGGAAGCCAGCCCCCGCGGCGGTCGTCATCGGCTCGAACGCTGTGTTCAGCGTGATCAACGCCATCACGGCGAACAGTCCGACAGCGAGTACTCCCGGAACCAGCGTCTTGCCGAGTCGGAGTTTCGGACCGGTTGTCATGCCTGTACCACCTCGTCTGTGTCGGTGTCGTCGCGCTGGGTCAGCATGACGGCGAACGTGATGAGGACGAGGACCCCGCCCACGTAGACGAGGACCTGCATCATGGCGACGAACTCCGCCGCCAGCATCACGTAGTGGACCGCCACGCTAAGCAGCGCCACGCCCAGCAGGAGCGCCGAATGCCACGGGTCCTGCATGAGCACGACACCCACCGCGCTGGCCAGCGTTACGACGGCGAACAGCGCGAACGCGATCAGCTCGTAGTTCATGGTTGTTGGTAGTGCCCGTTTGCGGGACGGGCGGACCCGTTACTGATAGTCGACCTCTCCGTCGCCCTCTCCGACCCACGCGTCCCGGTCGGGTTCGCGGGAGGCGAGCGGGTCGATGTCCTTGTACCACGGTACCGCTTTCAGCTGCTCTTTGTTGTAGACGAAGTCGTGTTTCGTGTCCGCGGTGAACTCGAAGTTCTCCGTGAGCAGGATGGCGTCGACGGGACAGACCTCCTCGCAGAGTCGACAGTAGATACACTGTCCGATGTGGAGGTTGTACTGTTCGCCCTGTCGCTGATCGTTCGTCACGATCTGGATCGTGTCGTTCGGACAGACGTTCTCGCACTGGCGACACCAGATGCACCGTTCCTGACTGAACTTGTGGACGCCGCGGAATCGCGGCGAGACGTCGGGTGCGGTCTCCGGATACTCCACCGTGAAGGTAGAGCCGTCCAGTGCGTGTTTCATCGTCGTTGCCATCGATTTGAGTATCCCGATCATGCTATCAGCCCCACGATTGCCGCGGTCAAGACGAGATTGGCGAAAGAGAGGACGAGGAGACCCTTCCAGCCGATCTCGATCAGTTGGTCGATCCGGACGCGGGGAACCGCCGAACGCAGCCACTGCGTCGCGAAGAACACCGCCCAGATCTTGATGATGAACCAGACGATGCCGAGGGCCGCCGGTCCGGGCCCGGCCGGGCCGCCGAGGAAGATCGTCGCGATGATCGCCCCGCCGAGGAAGATGTGGAGGAACTCCCCGAGGTAGATCAGGACGAAGTAGACCGAGGAGTACTCGGTCTGATAGCCCGCGACGATCTCGGTCGGTGCCTCGGGCGTATCGAACGGGTTGCGGCCGACCTCCGCGAAGTTCGCCACCAGAAAGAGGACGAACGCGAAGGGGTTGACCAGCGCGTACCACGACGGAACCGAAACCCCTGCGACCGTAAGCAGCGGTTTCGCCTGTGCCGAGACGATTTCGCCCATCTGCAGCGTGCCGGCGAAGATCACGATCGACATCCCGGTGATGACCAGCGGGATCTCGTAGGCAATGTTCTGTGCCACCGCGCGGAGGCCGCCGAGCAGCGAGTACTTGTTCGACGACGCGTAGCCGGCCATCACCAACCCGAGGCTGGCGATCCCCGAGACGGCGAAGACGTACGCCAGCCCGACTTCCGGGTCAGCGAGGTGAATCCCGCTGCCCATCGGAATGACGGCGAACCCGAGCAGCGCCGACGACGCGACGACGATCGGCGCGAGGTCGTACGCCGGCCGATCCGCGTTCTCCGGAATGACGAGCTCTTTCGAGAGGAGCCGCACCGAGTCGGCGAGGATAATGAAGAGCCCTGCCGGTCCGAGTCGGTTCACGGCGATCCGGTCGGTGAACGCGGCGGTGATCTTCCGTTTGGCCCACGGCCCCGCGACGCCGGTCATCGCGAGCATCAGGCTGCCGACGATGAAGGCCGCGAGGAAGGTCGCGAGCAGTTCGCCGCCGAGGCCGAACCCGTCGAGGCCGGTCAGCCCGCCGAGCCGTTCGGGGAGCAAGACGGTCTCCTGGAGCGGCACCGCCGGCAGTGCGGACGGCGACGTGGCCGTGCCTGCGATCTGGCCACCGGTCATACTACCGGTCCACCTCCCCGAGTACGATATCGAGGCTCCCCAGCGACGCGATCAGGTCCGGCACGTACTCCCCTTCGGACAGTTCGGGCAGCGCCGAGAGGTTGTGGAAGCACGGACTCCGGATCTTGAACCGGCCCGGCTTGTCGGTGCCGTCCGCGCGGATGTAGATGCCGAGTTCGCCCTTCGCGCCCTCGACGCTGCGGTAGATCTCCGTGTCGGCGTCCGGTTTGAGCGTCCGCGGGACGTTGCTCTGGACGGTGCGCTCGTCCTCGGGCCAGTCCTCGAGCAGGTCGAGACACTGCTCGATGATCTTCGCGGATTCCTCGACTTCCTGCATGCGCACGAGGACGCGGCTGTAGTTGTCACAGCCGTCCTCGGTCACGACGTCCCACTCGAGGTTGTCGTAGTAGCCGTAGGGGTCGTCCCGTCGGATGTCGTAGTCGATCCCGGAGCCGCGGGCGACGGGGCCGGTACAGCCGTACTGTTTGGCCACCTCGGGCTCGAGGATTCCCGTGTCGTGGGTTCGAATCTGGAAGATCTCGTTGGCGGTCAGCAGGTCGTGGTACTCGTCGACCTTGGCGGGGAGGCCGTCGAGGAAGTCACGGGTCTTTTCGATGAACTCCTCGCGGGGTTCGGGCAGATCCCAGGCGACCCCGCCCAGCCGGAAGTAGTTGAACATGAGCCGCTGGCCGGTGAGGTCCTCGAGGATGTCCTGGACGACCTCGCGGTCGCGCATGCCGTACTGGAAGATGGCGGTGAAGTCGCCGTAGACGTCCAGCGCGAAGGTCGCAAGCGCGAGCATATGGGAGGCGATCCGACACAGCTCCGCGCCCATCGTCCGGATGACCTGTGCGTACTCCGGCACGTCGATGTCCGCGAGGTCCTCGGCCGTGCGCGCGTAGGCCCATTCGTTGAGGAGGCCGGCCGAGACGTAGTCCCAGCGGTCCGGGTAGGGCATGATCTGGTGGCGATAGGTGCCGTTCTGGCACATCTGTTCCTCACAGCGGTGCAGATAGCCGATATCGGGGTCGACGTCGACGACCGTCTCGCCGTCTAACACCGTCTCGATGTGGAGCACGCCGTGGGTCGCCGGGTGGTGGGGACCGATGTTCAGAAACATCGTATCCGACTCGTCGTCGTGGTGGTCCGGCTGGACCGGGTTGGCGTGTTCGGTCAGGGTCACGAGCTGGGGCTTCTCCTGGTCGTACCCCTCGGAGAGCGGATGGCCTTGCCAGGTCTCGGGCAGGAGGATGCGACGCGGGTCTGGGTGGCCCTCGTAATCGATGCCGACGAGGTCGAACGCCTCCCGTTCGTGCCAGTCGGCGGTCCGGAAGACCGGCTCGGCGGTCTGGCTGACCGGCTCGTCGGTCGTCGTCGGAACGACGATCGACACCTCCTGGGTCGGGTCCGCGTACTTCCGGAGGTGGTAGATCGACTCGTAGCGGTCGGGGTACTGCTGTGCGGTGAGGTTCGCGAGGTGGTCGAAGCCGGCCTCGTCGCGCAGGTCCGTCAGCACGTCCTGGACGTCATCCGGCCGAATGACGAACCCCGGCGCGTTCAGATGGTCGTCACGCGCGAGCGCGCGATCACCGATCAACGCCTCGAGGTCGCCCTCCGTCACCTCGACCGATGGCTCGCGCTCGAGTCCCGTACTCATGGTGAATCAGCCCAGTTGTAGCGCATAACGAGGTCCTCCTCGTCGATGTCGTCTGCGAGTTTCTGGACGAGTTCGTCCTTCGGCAGGTCGCCGAACTCCTCGAGTTCGTAGGGTTTGACCACGACCGGCGTCGATTCGCCGTTGCGGATACGCTCTTGGAGTTTGGCGATACCGTAGACGAGCGCCTCCGGTCGCGGCGGGCAGCCGGGGACGTGGATGTCGATGGGGATGATCTCTTCGGCACCCTTGACGACGTTGTACCCCTCCTGGAAGGGGCCGCCGGAGATCGTACACGAGCCCATGCCGACGACGAACTTGGGTTCGGGCATCTGGTCGTAGACCCGCTTCATGCGGGGGCCGAACTTCGAGACGATCGTCCCGGGGACGATCATCACGTCGGCCTGTCGGGGGGAGGCACGGGGGACCCCGGCCCCGAACCGGTCCAGGTCGTGTTTGATCGCGTACGTGTGCATCATCTCGATGCTGCAACACGCGATCCCGAACTGGAGCATGAACATGGAGTTGCCCCGCACCCAGTTCATGAACTTGTCGAACTTCGTGAGAATGAACGGCGTGGAGCCGAACGCCTCCCGAAGCTTGGAGTTGAAGCGGTCGTCGGCACCCTCACCGATCCGCGAGTCGCGGGTGTCCGTCGACGGTGCGGTGCTGTCGTAGATCTGTTGGCGTGGTTGTTCGCTACTCATGGTCTGTCAGTTTCCAGCTGGCGAGGTGTCCGTGCCCACTGTACTGCGCCCGTACGCCACGCCCACGCGAGACCGACGAGCAGGATGGCGACGAACAACAGCATCGGCCCGAGCGCGCGGACGAGCGGAATATCCGCCGCGAGCGCATCCTGATAGGCGACCGCCCACGGGAAGAGGAGGACGGTCTCGATATCGAAGACGACGAACAGCAGCGCAACCATGTAATACTGGATATTAAATCGGATGCGCGTTCCGCCGGTCGGAATCTCGCCGCTCTCGTAAGTGGCGCGTTTGCTCGTTTCGGGCACGGTGGGCCGCAGGAGATACGATACCGTCATCATCCCGAACGGTATCAGTACCCCGACGAGCGCCAGCGCCCCGATGGCGATCCAATCATTCATCTCCGTAACGTCTGAGGCTTCAAACCGCACGCACATAAGGGTTGATTCTTTGTTTTTCGGGGAAACACGGGCCGAGACGCGACTTCAGCGAACGCAGACTCTCGTGAATAATCACCGTATACTAGCCGTCGTCGCCCAGGCGACGAACGGATCGGTAACAGTCCATTATTCGAGGTCGAGATCGGCCGAGACACCTCGCTCGAGGCGGTGTTGCCGTCGACACGAACCGGTCGAGACGACTGCCCGGTCGGCGCTCGATCGTCGATCTCCGGCGACCGCACTACAGTTAGCGGTCCCGCTCCCCGAACGCCGCCGTTCCGCCGTCGTGGAGTTCTCGAGAGACGTCTCCCACGCCCTCGCGCAGGCGCTCGTGATAGGCGACCAGCCGCTCACGAACGGCCTCGTGCTGCCGGGCGAGGATCTGTGCGGCCGACAGCGCCGCGTTAAACGATTTCCCAGCGTCGACGGCGACTAACGGCGCGCCGGTCGGCATTCCGATGACGCTGTCGACCGATTTCTCCTGGACCGGGACGCCGATCACCGGCAGCGGGTACGCGATCGACGCGGTCATGTTCGGCAGGTCCGCGGACTTCCCGCCGGCCCCGGCGATGATCACCTCGAGACCGCGCTCCGCTGCGGTTTCGGCGTAAGCCGTCATTAAGTCCGGCGTCCGGTGGGCTGACGTGACGTAGGTCTCGAACGTGAACCGGTTCGCAGGCGGGTTCTCGTACTCGGTTTGCTCGGCGAAGCCGAGTTCGTCCACGAAGGCGTCGTACGCGCCGCGGCGCGTCCCGCCGGTCAGCATCGTCTCGAGGTCGGAGTCGCTTCCCATGACGATCCCGACGTCCGGCGTGTCCTCGGTCGGACGGTCCTGCTCGGCTTCGTCGTGGAGTCGGTCGATCAGGTCAGTAACGCTGTCGCTCATAGGTGGTGGTCATCGGGGAAGCGACTTGAAACGGTGGTATCCGAGGCGAAAACGCGTGACGACCGGGATCGGACGTTACGAACGGAACGTGACGGCGGCCTCGAGATCGCGCGCGTTCTCGAGCAATTCCTCGACCGACGCGTCGGCATTGCCCGCCGAGAGCGTCACGTGTCCCATCTTTCGGAGGGGTCTGACCTGCCGCTTGCCGTACCAGTGGAGGCTCGCGCCGGGCGTCTCGAGGATTTCGTCGAGTCCGTCTAACTGTGCGGGCTGCTCTGCACTTACATCGCCGAGCAGGTTCGTCAGCACTGTCGGCGAGCGGAGCACGGTCGAGCCGAGTGGCCAGCCGAGGACAGCACGAACGTGTTGCTCGAACTGGGACGTTTGTGCGCCCTCGATCGTCCAGTGCCCGGAGTTGTGCGGACGCGGCGCGATTTCGTTGAGGAGCACCTCACCAGCCGTCGTTTCGAAGAGTTCGATCCCGTACACGCCGCGGCCGTCCATCACCTCGAGCACGTCGCGCGCGACCGCGTGAGCGCGCTCGGTGACGGCCTCGCTCGAGCGGGCGGGGACGATCGTCTCCCGGAGGATCTCCTCTTCGTGGACGTTTTCCCCGATCGGGAAGGTCGTGATCTCGTCGTCTCCCTTGACCGCGATGACCGAGACCTCGCGCTCGAAGTCGACGAACGACTCGACCATCGCGGGGCCGGCGACCGACTCGAGGGCAGCCTCCGCGTCGGCTTTCGACTCGACGGGGACGTTCCCGCGGCCGTCGTAGCCGCCGGTTCGGGCCTTGAGCATCACCGGCGCGCCGTAGTCGTCGATCGCAGTACGGATGTCGTCAGCGTCCTCGACCGCGCGGAACGGCGGCACTGGAACCCCGGCGGCCTCGAGTTCGCGTTTCTGGACGAGTTTGTCATGGATGGTCTCGAGGGTCGACGGCTTCGGGTGTACCGGCGTGTCGGTGTCCTCGCTCACCCGGTCCATCACGTCCTGGTCGGCGAGTTCGATTTCGAACGTGAGCACGTCGGCGCGCGCGGCGAGTTCGCGGATCCCTGCTTCGTCGTCGAACCCGGCGACGACCTGGTCGCGGGCCACGGGCGCGGCCGGGCAGTCCGGCGTCGGGTCGAGGACGACAACCTCGACGCCCAACGGCGCGGCCGCCTCGGCGAGCATCCGCCCGAGCTGTCCCCCTCCGACTACGCCGATCGTCGGTCCCGGCGTCCGTAGCGTCGTCATCGCGTGATGGTTGTCGATACCCGCGCTTAAGAATTCCCAAACGGCCCGCCGCTCGAGGCTGGCTCGAACCGGCTCCATCCGTCGTTCGCCCGGCCGCCGTCGCCCCGGAACTCGGTCCTCGACCGTCCCCGAGTGCCCCGTTCGGTGGCCTGCCTGTCCGATCGCGGAGCGTCCGGCTCCGCCACCCGAGCGTCGTGTCGGGCACCGCGGTGTGTCGCTACGGGGTGTGTTGGTCACCCGAGAACGGTACCTCTTTTACCTGTCCTCCCTACCGCATGCCTATGACCACGCTCGGACTGGTGGTCGCGGAATTCAACCGACCGATCACCGAGCAGATGGAGCAGGAGGCGCTCGAGGCGGCTACCGCCGCGGGTGCCGAGGTGCACGAGACGGTCCACGTGCCGGGGGCGTACGACGCGCCGCTGGCCGCCGACCGGCTCGCCCGCCTCGACGACATCGATGCCGTCGTCGTCATCGGCACCGTCATTACCGGTGACACGGATCACGATCAGGTGATCACCGACGCCACCGCACAGCGACTCTCCGACGTGAGTCTCGAGCGCGACACGCCCGTCACCCTCGGCGTGACCGGCCCCGGCATGTCCGCCGCCGAAGCGCGCGAGCGCGTCGAGAACGCCGCGACCGCCGTCGACGGTGCGCTCGATCTCGTCGACGAACTACCCGACCCCAGTTCCGCCGTAGATTCCCACCAATGACGATGGAATTCACAGACCGCGTCAGCCGAGTCGAACCGTCCGCAACGCTTGCGACTGTCTCTTATACACATCTCT
>NZ_AOIJ01000062.1 GCF_000337175.1 Natrinema gari JCM 14663
AGATGTGTATAAGAGACAGGCCCTCTACGAGGTCGTCCAGGCGCTCGTCGAGGACGGCGACGAAGTCGTCCTGCTGGACCCCGCGTGGGTCTCCTACGAGGCGATGGTCAAGATGGCCGGCGGCGACCTCACCCGCGTCGACCTCTCCGAGACCGACTTCCAACTCGAGCCTGCGCTCGATGCCCTCGCGGCCGCCGTCTCCGACGAGACCGAACTGCTGGTCGTCAACTCGCCGTCGAACCCCACCGGCGCGGTTTACTCCGACGCCGCACTCGAGGGCGTTCGCGATCTCGCCGTCGAACACGACATCACCGTCATCTCCGACGAGATCTACAAGGAGATCACCTACGGCGTCGAGCCGACGAGTCTCGGCACGCTCGAGGGGATGGCCGACCGTACCGTCACCGTCAACGGCTTCTCGAAGGCCTATTCGATGACCGGCTGGCGGCTCGGCTACTTCGCCGGCCCCGAGGACTTGGTCGACCAGGCCGGCAAACTCCACAGCCACTCCGTCTCCTCGGCCGTGAACTTCGTCCAACACGCCGGTCTCGAGGCCCTCGAGACCGAAGACGCCGTCACCGAAATGGTCGCGGCCTTCGAAGAACGCCGGGACCTCGTCGTCGACCTGCTCGCCGAACACGATGTCGACGTGGCTGTCCCTGATGGCGCGTTCTACATGATGCTCCCAGTGGCCGAGGACGACCAGGCCTGGTGCGAGGGCGCGATCGAGGACGCCCACGTCGCGACGGTCCCCGGCAGCGCGTTCGGCACCCCCGGCTACGCGCGGATCTCCTACGCCGCGAGCGAGGAGCGACTCGAGGAGGGGATCGAGCGGCTGGCCGCGGAAGGCTACCTGTAAGGACAGCACCGAGGCGATCCACGGGCGAACATGACGGACCGAACGAGGTGCCGATGGAACGGGATGATCTGACGGACGTGGACACCGCGATTCTCGACGAGCTTCGGGGCGGCCGAGCCACCAAATGCACTCGTCGATTGGACCGGCTACTCGAGAAACAGCGTCTACAACCGACTCGAAGTGCTCGAGGCTGCCGGACACATATCGTGTGTCCACGACGGAACGCGCCTCTTCGAACTGCGAGACGACCCTCGCGACGAGTAGCGTTCTCGGCTCGGATCGAAGCTGACATCGGTGATCGGAAACACACCACCACCTCACGACGAAAAGTAACACTATTGTGCGGTGGCGACCTATCCGGTAGGTGAACCGAGCAGTCCCGTGGTGTAGTGGCCAATCATATGGGCCTTTGGAGCCCATGACGGCGGTTCGAATCCGCCCGGGACTATTCTGCGACGAACGAACGTGAGGAGCGAATAGTCCACCGGATTCGACACCCAGAGGACTTCTGTTTCTACATGAAGTGATTTTCGGCATCTCGAGCAAGGCCTTATTCCGCGGGTGATCTGCCGACCCACGGAGCGCGTTGATCTCGTCCTCGGTCAGCGTCTTGTCCGCGTCAACCTCGCGGTCCGTGACCGCGCCGGTCTCGATATCTTCCGCCCGGTCACGGCCGTGAGCCCGCTCGTCCGCAGGAGCACGAGATCTGTTTCGCCGGCCGCGGCGACGAATTCGTTGTCCCCGCGCTCACTGACGGGAAGTTCCAGCATTTCCTCATAGAACGCCCACGCTGGCTCGAGAGATTTGGCCTTGTGCACCAACCAGGAGAGCCCTGTGAGCATCGGGCAGGTTACTCGAGGCAGGAGCAAAGAATCGTGGGCGATCGGTGACCGGCCCAGACGATTCGACGGTTGGACGAACATTCGATTGATGCACGCGAAACGATAGATAAGACCGTAATCTACCTACACTTGTCCATGAGATCCCCACTTCCGACGAACAGACTCGTTTCGCTGACGCTCGCCGGCGCGGTGGTAACTGCGTTCGTCGCGCTCGCGCTGGCAGCCCCCGGACTCGGGCTCGGCGTCGATTCGCTGACCGACGACGAGAACCCGACGGTCGCGAGCGATGCACCGACGCCGAACGAGGACTTCACACCGGCGGTCGGGACGCAAGGCGGCGGTGAACACGAGGACGACGAGTACGAAGAACACGAGGAGTACGAGGACGAATACGAGGAATATGAAGAGGACGAATACGGGGAACACGAAGAGGAGGACGACTAGCGATGAGCTTGGCGGACTCCCTTACTGCCGCCCGCACGCGACTCGGTGATGCCAGACTGGAGTTTCGGTGCTGCGATACCGACTTCGTGGTTCGGACGACGGGCTACCATGCCAACGCCGCAGCCGAGCGCGCCCGCGATACCGCGCTGTCACTCGAGGCCGAACTCAACGCGTTCGATCCGGAAAGCGCAGTTGCGCATCTCAATCGGACCGGACGCATCGAGAACGAACACGTCGCTCGCTTGGTCCGGCGCGGTCTCGAGTACGGCGAGCGCACCGACGGCGTCTTCGACATCCGGCAGGGGGCGGTTGAACACGACCTGAAGGCATACCTCCGCGGCGACCGAGAATCCGTTTCGCCAGCGTTTGAAACCGGGTCGGTACGCATCGACGGCGACCTCGTTGTCACTGAGACGGAACTCGACTTAAACGGTCTTGCGAAGGGGTACATCGTCGACCGTGCGACCGCCGCAGCAGCGGGGTCGGGCCGACGTGGCTTCGTCAGCGGCGGTGGCGATATGTCGCCGCCGACCGGCCCGATCGCCGTCGAGAACCCCTACGGGGATTCGCGTCCGCTCAAAATTCTCGACACCGACTGGAACGTCGCCACCTCCGGGGGCTATCGCCGGGAGCGCGACGGTGTCGACCACGTCTACGATCCGACGACGGAGCGACTCGGTGCGCGACATGAGTCGGTCACCGTCGTCGCACAGCGCGACTGCATGGAGGCCGACGCGCTCGCGACGACGCTCGCCGCACTGCCGCTCTCGGACGCGCTCGAGCGCGCAGCAGCGTGGCCGGACCTCGAGGCGTTCGTGATTCATGACGGCGTCTTTCGGACGACGGAGGGATTCGATGCGCACGTCGCATAGCGGGAAGATCACGGTCATCGCGGTCGTGCTACTTGTCGCCACGATTCCGGTGTTGTGGGGGATCGCTGACGTTCGCAAGACGCAGGCGGTCGACCGCGAGCAGGCGGACCTCGTCGACTCGACGGTGCCGACGAGACAGGCACCGAACGATTACGACGGCGACGGGATTCGTGACGACACGGACCAGTGCCCGACGCGATCGGAGACGACGAACGGCTTTCAGGACGGCGACGGCTGTCCGGACGTCGTCGAGACAACGGGGGCCTCGTAATGGAGGTCATTTGGTATCTCGACCGTGGTGCGGCGCTGGTCGCTTACCCCGCGCTGTATCTGGCGGTCTTGACGGGGATTCTCTACACCGCGCGGTCGTTCGGCCCGCTCTACCGGCTCTCTCGCCGGGTCCACATCGAAGTGTCGGTGTTTGCGATGCTCATGACGCTCCTCCACGGCGTCCTCGGTGTCCTCGATACCTGGTTCATCGTCTCCGGGTCGGCCCCCCAGCCCGCATACTCGACAACGTACCTGCTCGCTGGTGTCGTGGTCGGCGTCGGGGCGCTGCAGGTGCTCGTCGTCGCGGTCCGTGGCTTTCTCGACGCACAGCGGTTCGACCGGCCCTGGGGACCGCGGGTCGTCCATGCATTCGCCTACGGTGGCTTCGTGTTCGCGACGATCCACGCAGTCGTCATCGGGACCGATGTCGCGGGGCTGATCCGTCCAGTCTTCGGCCCGGCGATCGCGTTCCTCGGCTACGTCCTGCTGTTGCGCCTGCTGGTGGCCAGCGGGCAGCTGTCGACGCCCGCGACGACGAAGCATAGCTAGTAGCTGTCCCACAGGTCGAACAGCCGGTCGACAACTCGATCCGTAAATGTTCGCCGGTGGATCGTGTAGAGATACTGCACGCGCTCTGGATCGTGCAGTTCGTATTCGACGCTGCGCCCGTTCCGCTCCTTGGTCACGAGATCCGCGTCCTCGAGTTTCGAGAGGTGCCACGACACCGTCGACGGCGACCGATCGAGGCGATCGCTCAGGTCGGCGGTCGACAGCGCTCCTTCGACGGCGAGGTGGGCGATGATCCGGCGGGCGTACTCGCGTCGCAGCGCGTTCATCACGGCCTGATCAGCCTCGTCGAACTCCGTTGCCGGATAGTACCGAGTGTACTTCCCGTCGTCCGACTTCTCGAGCAACCCTTGGGTTTCCAGCTGGCGGAGGGGGTACTGCAGTGTTCCCTGCGCATACTCGAGAGCCTCGAAGAGAGCCCGAAAGTGGATCCCGGGATTGTCGCGGACGTGCTGATAGATCGTCCGCCGCGACCGCAGTTCCAGCGCCGGGTCCGCGTCGGGGTCGGGGTCCGTCATGGTCAGTCCCAAGTCAACGCGAGGAAGAACGCGAGCAGTCCCACGAGGATGAGTGCCGCCGCGCTGTGCTCGAGCAACTCGACGGTCCGCACGGAGAAATACGAGAAGAGGTAGTACTCGAGGAAGACGACGAACCCGTAGATCGCGAACATGAGATAGCCGACGGCGACAACAGCCATGCGACGGTCGCGTTCCCGTCGCCATGCCAGCGCGCTGAGCAGTGCGAGCACCGCGCCAAGGAGAAAAATCCCGAGGCTGATACTCTGCTCGAGTTGCTGGGCGAGCGTCAGTGCAATGACCATCGTGACGAATTCCGGGACGAGCACTGCCATTCGGTACGACTCGGCAGTGGTATTGGGAAAGAAAAAGGATTGTCGTCCAAGCGTCGAATCGGCAGCCGGTCTGGTCCCGACGTCGGGTTGGCAGGCGCTAAATGGTCATCGAGACGATTTCCCGACTCAACGGAGTTACGGCGCTGCAAGATGCAAAGCTCGGACTGGCAGCCCCGCCCGGGACTACTTCTGCTGCGAACAAATTCGTGAGCAGCAGGTCTCCTCGGCGGTTCGAACCTAGAGGACTTCTGTTTCTACATGAAGCGATTTTCGGCATCTCGAGCAAGACCTTGTTCCGCGGGTGATCGGTCGACCCACGGAGCGCGTGGATCTCGACGCGGTCATCGACGAAGTCCAGGCCGAACTCGCGGTCCGGGGTTCGCGCCGATCTCGATGTCTTCCGCCCAGTCACGGCCGTGGTATGGGAAGAACTTCCGGAACGCCTTCCGGTAGTTCCGGAGGGGGGTCCTTCGCTATTTCGCGCTCGTGCTTGTATTCGAACAGCAGCGCCTCGATGTCTTTGCGCTCCATGTCGACCAGCGGCGTATCTGCACGCTCGGCACTGAGTCGGAGATCGGAGCAGTTGTTGACGGTCGTACTGGCGGCGAGATTCCGCTGGGTGTCCCGGTAGGGAATGAGTTCCTTGCTCACCTTTCGATCGCAGTCGTCGATGTCTGCCTCCTCGAGTTTCTGCAGTTGGTACTCGAACTGGTTGTTGAAATTGTGAATATCACTTACGCTTGTCGTTCATGTCGAAAATACACACTTCGGCAACGCGTTGTGTCTGATCTCCGCCCCTCGTGAAAGAATCAACAGCAGTGGTTGATAAAAGGGTTAGGAGAATCACCTCTATTGAAATCTATACTACGACCGGTTCTCCTCGAAACAGGTGTTAACTACAGATGCGAACTTAACGCTGATACTCTCCCATCTACCGGTGATGTTGACGGAGTCGTGCTGAAGACAGAGCGCGAATGTGGCACGGGCTGATGAGTGATCACCGTGGAAGATCGAACGCCCAGTACAGGGCAAGCAGCTAGCGATCTATCCGAAATATGCCGACAGTTGGCTGCAGAAATAGAGGGCGTATTTGTTCTCATCGAACTACTGAAGCAGCTGCACCGAACCTGTTGAGAAAGCCAGATTCGACGAAGGAATAAAACGAGTGAGGCAGTTCCTCGGACGTAAGCGATGAGCAGTCGGGGAGGCCATGAACTGAAACAGCGAGCGAGTGAAGGGAGTGGGACATCGGATTCGGTCCGGAAGACGAGAAGAGTCAGTTTGATCCGCGTGCTTACTACTCATTTCGGTAACACAAACGCACGCTACCAACAGAGTCATACATGTCTGTTCGGGAGTGTAGGGTGTCAGAGCCTTATTCCCGAGTCTCAACATCGCCTGAATCCATCTATGTCCTCAGTAATTGGCATCGTCAGTGTTGCGCTCGTTGCATCGCTTTTTATGTCATTCACTGTCGGGGCGAACAGTAACTCCGCCCCGATCGCGCCCGCCGTTGGGGCGAACGCGCTCTCCACCTTACGAGGGGCGTTACTGGTCGGGATCGTTGCCGCCCTCGGGGCTATCGCACAAGGTGGCAGCATCTCTGAGACCATCGGCCATGGACTGGTGACCGGCGTGACGATTACCCCGCTGGCCGCTACTGCGACGCTGCTCACGGCAGCGACACTCATCACCATCGGGAATTCCCGTGGCTACCCAATCCCCTCAGCATTCACCGTCACCGGTGCCGCGATCGGTGCCGGTGTCGCTCTCGGCGGCGGCTTTGCGGTCGTGACGTACGCCAAGATTCTGGGGTTCTGGTTCGCTATCCCCGTCGTTGAGGGCGTCCTCGCGTACGGTCTCGCGTGGCTGTTGCTGGACGAGACGGTCTCGGACACGCTGAGTATTCCACTCCTCGCCGGCGGTGTCGGCTATGCACTCGCCAACATCCAGCTATCGTTTCTCCCGGCCCCACAGAGCAACCAAGGGTCGATCGCGGGCGTCGTCACGCGTCAATTCAACGTCGCATCAATAGGGGGTGGCGGGGCTGGAATCGTCCTCATCGGGGGTGTAATCGGACTTCTCACCGCTGGCATAGTCTACTGGCAACTCCGGCGTGACGTGACGACCGGGATCAACCGGATGCTGGTCGCACTCGCCCTCGTCGTCGTATTCACCAGCGGGGGTTCGCAAGTCGGACTCGCCACCGGGCCACTGGAATCCGTCTTCGAATCGTCGCTCGGTCTGCCCTCACTATACTTGCTCGCGCTCGGCGGACTCGGCATTCTCTTCGGTGGCTGGTTCCGGTCGCCGCGTCTCATTCAGGCAGTGGCCCGTGAGTACGCCTCGCTCGGGCCCAAACGATCGATCGCCGCGTTCATCCCCGCGTTTCTCATCGCGCAGGCCGCGATCGTTCTCGGCTATCCCATCTCGTTCAACAAGGTGATGATCTCGAGCATCATCGGAGCCGGGCTGGTCGGCGGGTCGTCAAGTTCGGACGGGGTGTCCGCCACGAAGACGGGATACACGGTCGGGGCGTGGATCGTCTCAATGGTCGGCGGTGGCGCGATCAGTTTCGCACTCTACCACGTGCTTGCTGCCCTCCCGGGACTGGAATGATCAGACGTTCTGGAGTGTGACGAGATCTTCGGTCGCTGCGGTCTGCTTCATTTCTGTCCACGCCTCAAAATCGGTCGTCCGCGCTACGAACGCATCCCGTTTGTCTGTTGAGAGCCGTTGAACACCCCCGATCGTATCGTCGTCACACGGGCAGGCCGTACAGAACTCGGCCACTGAGTTGAACTGTGTGTGGCGGCGAATGAACGTCTCCGAGGCGACCCGCTCACGGGACTCGGAAACCCATGATTCCAGTGTGAGTGCCTGTTTGATTGCTGTTCTAAGACTAGTATGCAGCGAATCGGGGGTCTTGACTCTGGAGTCAAGAACCATATTATCGTGTTCGTGTCTCAAGCCCCGTAAGCCCAGTGACGAGGCAACTTTGAGACCGTCTTACTGTAGCAACTCCGTAATCAGTACAGTCTTTTCGCAAGCAGGCCAGATAGGCCCATTGATTGCCGTTTTGAGCTCAGACTTTTCCCAATCTAACAGTTCCTCTTCGATCAACTCAGTGTCTGTCAGTATTGGTGTGACCGATCCAGGGCAAGTATTCAGCAGAGAACATTGCAGCGACCAACCCGTGAGCTGCAAATATCCCCGCGGTTCGAATCTACCCGGGACTGCAGTCACTAGAAGTGCTATTTTGTTCTCGGCGAGACGGACCCCATTCGATCGTCGCGCCCCCGGCCACAGTCCACTGGCGGCCCGAGCGTCCGTGCACTCGGCTACTCCGCCTCGAGTCCCCTGTCCACCACCAACGAGTGGTCGACATCGGTATCGGTCCCGAACCGATCGAGGGACGGTGAGGAATCGGGGCTCGGTCGACGGCTGGCTGATCGCGCGAGACGGGTCGGCCGTGCTTCGCCGGCGACTACGCTGACGTGGCGGGAGCCGCAACCGGGTGACGACACCGACCGCCGTCCCGAGAGCGGGCGTCTCGAGGGCCGCGCGGCCACTGCGCGAAACGGGACGAAACCACCACTGTGCCCGTTCTAACAACTCCATAATAATCAGTTCGCTATCAGATTTTGTCGCTATGGTTGGCCCACGCGGTATCGGAGGACCGGGCGGTGAAGAGATCACGGCCGCACGCGCGCTCTCCGTCGGTCGCGCCGTCGCGTCCGACGGCTCCGATCGCGTCGTCGTCGGCCGCAACGCTCGAGCGACCGGAGCGGTACTGGCCGATGCGGTGACTGCCGGTCTTCGAGAGTGTGGTGCGGACGTTCTCGCGGTCGGCGTCGCACCGACGCCGACGATCGCGCGAACCGTCTCGCGAACGGACGCGGAGGCGGGGATCGTCGTCACGGCGGCTCACGACCCGACACCGGACGATGAGCTCATGCTCCGGACGGCATCCGGAAAGGCGGTCGGCCCCGAGCAGCGGGCTGCGATCGCCGCTCGAGTCGAACGCGGCAAGTACGATCTCCACCCCCAGGACGGCAGGGGGTCGACGGAGACGGTGGCGGACGCGAGCGAACGGCACGCGACGGAACTGGTCGAGGCCGTCTCGGTGACTGACCCACCGAGCGTCGTTGTCGATGTCGGGGACGGGGCCGGCGAGATCACGGCGCGCGTGCTCTCGGCGCTCGGTTGTGACGTCGGGACGCTGCACGGACGGCGGAAGGAGGCCGTTCCCGGGTGGCCGGGCGAGCCGGCCGGAGAGACGCTCGGAGCGCTGTCGTCGCTCGTGGAAGCGACGGACGCGCGGCTCGGGATCGCCCACGACGGCGACGCCGATCGGATGCTGGCCGTCGACGAGACGGGGGCCGTCGTCCCGCGGAACGCGCTGCTGGCGCTGTTCGCGCGGGTGACTGCGACCAACGGTGACATCGTCGTTGCGCCGGTCGGGACGAGCATGGCCGTCGACGACGCGCTCGCGACCGTCGGCGCGACGGTGCGTCGAACGCGGGTCGGCGACACGTTCGTCGCCGACTGCACGACGTGGCCGGACGTCGCCTTCGGCGGCGACCCGAGCGGGGCGTGGATCTGGCCGGACGAGACGCCGTCTCCCGACGGGCCACTTGCCGCGTGCAAACTCGTCGAACTCGTCGCCGATCGCGGGCCGCTCTCGTCGCTCGCCGCGGCCATCGAAACGTACCCCAGCCGCCGCGCGTCGGTCGCGGTCGAGGAGCAAACCGCCGTGATGAACCAGGTTCGAGAGTGTGCCCACGAGTGGTACGACGATGTCGACACGCTCGGTGGTGTCTACGTCGATACCGGTCCCGGCTGGCTGTTCCTGCGTGCGAGCGATACCGAGTCGGCGATCCATCTCACGGTCGAGGCACGAGACGAGTTTCGAGCCGAGCGACTGGAAGCCGACGCGATCGGACTCCTCGAAACGGCGATCGCGACGGTGTCGGGACTTCGACCGTGAGCGGTGGCCCGACGACCATTCGTCTCTCGTTTGACCCGCCACGAGCCCGCGCAGTCGAACCGGACACCCGCTGGCTCGAGGCCGCGAGGCCGGCGCCCCCAGTACCCGACGGAACGCGACGCTCGGGACCCGCTGGTGGCCTTAACGGAGCGATAATGAAGTGGTCCGTCATCCTCGCCGGGTCTAGAGACGTGGTGCAACGAACGACACCGCTGTCGTGGCACGTCGACAGCGGTCGAACGGGAACGCGGGTTACGAAACGACAACTACAACGATGACTCGGAAGTTTGTCCGTGACGACGCGACATCGACCGGGGGTACCGAGAGCGAATCGGACGGGCTGGACACGCTCCTCATCGGCATCGATGCGGGGTGTCTGCCGGTCTTCGAGCGGCTCTTCGAGGCGGATCGGATTCCGACTATCGAGCGGCTCTGTTCGACAGGCGTAACCGCCCCGCTCGAGTCACAGATGCCGCCGTGGACGCCGAGCGCCTGGCCGTCGCTCTACACCGGCGTCAATCCCGGCAAGCACGGCGCGGTCGGTTTCGTCGGGTACGATGGCTACGACTGGCACGTGACGAGCAACGACGATGTCCGCGCAAAGCCACTGTGGACGCTGTTGGACCGCCACGACCGCTCGAGCGTCGTCGTCAACGCCCCGGTCACCCATCCGCCCGACGAGTTCGACGGGGCAGTGATACCCGGCTTTCTCGGCCCTGAGCAACCGCCGTGTCACCCCGAAGGGCTTCTCGACGACGTCCGCGACGCGATCGGGGAGTACCGCATCTATCCGAACTATACGCGCGACGACGATTCCCTCTCCGACCGCGAGAAGATCGCGGAGTACCGGGAACTCGTCCGGCTGCGCGGCGAGGCGTTTCGGTATCTCGCCGCCGAGTTCGAGCCGGACTTCGGCTTCGTCCAGTTCCAGAAGACGGACACGGTCTTCCACGAGTTCAGCGGCGAGCAACGACACGTCGATCGCGTCTACGAGGCGACTGACGAACAGATCGGAGAGATCCTCGCGGCCTGCGATCCGGACCGCGTCTTCCTGGTGAGCGACCACGGCATGGGCGAGTACGAGGGCTACGAGTTCCGGGTCAACGAGTACCTCCGGGACATGGGCTTTCTCGAGACGACGACCGGCGGCAAGGGTATGCCGTCGTGGACGCCGATGCGGAGACGCCTCCGCGAGGGCGAGGCATACGACACGTGGGAGCCCGGTCCGATCGCACGCGCGGCGTCGGTCGCCGCGCGGTTCGGCGTCACCGCGCGACGAATACGGGCCGTCCTCGAGCGGGTCGGGCTGGCCGACCTCGCGGTCGAGTACGCGCCGAGCGGCGTCTCCCGGACGGCGAACGAACAGGTCGACTTCGCCGAGTCCGAAGCGTACGTCCGTGCGCGAACCGAACTCGGCGTTCGGCTCAATCTCGAGGGGCGAGAGCCAATGGGCGTCGTTCCCCCCGACGAGTACGAGGAACGCCGCGAGGAACTCATGCGGGCGCTACAGGCGGTCGAAACGCCCGACGGCGAGCCGTTCTTCGAGACGGTCGCGCCCCGCGAGCAGTACTTCCACGGCGAGCACGTCGAGGAGACGGTCGATATCGTCACGATCCCGACCGACTTCGACCACATGCTCTCCGAACAGGTGGGTGACGGCGACTACTTCGGCCCGGCCGAACCCTGGAACCACAAGCTCCAGGGCGTCTTCGTCGCGGCAGGCGAGGGGATCGACGAGGACACCACGCTCGAGCGGGCACACCTCTTCGATGTCGCGCCGACGATCATGGCCACGATGGGGGTCCCCTACAGCGACCGGATGGACGGCAGCGTCGTGCCCGTCGTCGATCCGATCGACCCGATGGCCTACCCCGCATACGAGGCGGGAAACGGCGAGCGTCGACCGGCGACCGACGAGGCCGTCACCGATCGGCTGGCCGATCTCGGGTACATGAACTGACTCGCCGAATCGCAGGTCGCGGCTGCGTTCGCGCCGTTGCAATCCGCTTACCCGCGGTATAAGTATAGGCCACCGGACCCGACGACCGAGTACGACATCGATCTCGCAATGGGATTTATCGCAGCAGTCCACCTCGCTCACGACGAACTGCCGTTGGTTCCGACGATCGCGCGCTGTGCGGACGCGACGCTTAGATACGAGTACGGGGCGACGACCGGGAAGCACTGTTTCCGGGTCGTGTCGGCCTTCGGCGACGAGCGTGCGGCCCTCGAGAGCGCGATGGCCGCCGATCCGACCGTCTCGAACCCGACTCGCGTCGCGACGTTCGAGAACCGAGCGGTCTACCGCGTCGCCGTCGACAGCGACCTCGAGATCGTTCCCGACCGGTGCATCGAGGACGGGCTGTTCGTCTTTACGGTCACGAGCGACGACGGGGGATGGCTCGCACGGGTCCACCTTCCCGATCGGGGCGCGCTGGCCGCATTCCGGACGCACTGTCGCGACCGCGGCATCTCGTTTCGCGTGACTCAATTGTACGACTCGTCGGCGACCGACGACCGGACCTACTCCCTGACCGAACGACAGCACGAAATTCTCACGATGGCGTACTACGCCGGCTACTTCGAGGTGCCGCGGCGAGCTACCCAGGACGATCTTGCGGCCCGGCTCGGGATCTCGGATTCGGCGGTTTCCCAGCGAATTCGGCGCGCCGTCTCCGAACTGATCGCGACGACCTTGGAGAACGATCGCACGCCCGACGGGTACGGATGAGCACGGCCGGCCCGCGGTCGCTCGTGGGTTGCTCGAGCCCTCGCCGGGACTGGCGCTTCTCGGGCAGCTGCGCCCGAGTCGCAGGCGTTTAACCAGGGTTTAAACACCGAACCGGAAACGGTGAAAACTCGGCACGATCGCGACCGAACTCGCCATTTGAGATTCATGCAACTGTTCCGAGACGCGAAATCGTGACGGGCATCTCGAAACCGTCGTTCCGTCGGTCGATCTTAAAGGCTTGCTATCCGAATCCGTAGATACTGGGCCCTAGACTCACTCACAACGAAGTGATTCTCAATGTCGGAACGACGTAGTCTGCAGCGCCCGGATGGGGACAGTGCTGGCCGGTCTCGGCCGGATAGGGAGGGGGATCGGCGGCCATCTCTCGACGACTCGATATCGCAGAGGCGGTCACGACGGTCGTTTCTGGGAGGGGCCGTGACAGCGTGTCTCGCCGGGATCGGGCTGACCACGACCGCCAGCGCAGCCACGGACCCGTACGGGTACTACTACGACGACTACGAAACCGTCGTCGACGTCACCGAGGCGGGCGCGGACGACACCGGTACCGAATCGATCACGCCCGTACTCGAAGACCTCCGCCGTGACGAGACGCTGCTCGTGTTCCCTGAAGGGGAGTATTACATGGACGAACAGTTCCGGTTCACGGGCTTCGATAACTTCGGCGTCGTCGGCGAGAACGCGACGCTGATCCCGGCGAACTACCACGAGTTCGACGGCCCACAGTATCGACTGTTCCGGCTCGGCGTCGCGTACAGTCCCGGGGGGCATCTCCGCTTCGAGGGGTTCGACATCGATCAGACGGCCCCCGAGACGGGGATCAGGGCGATCGAGGCCTACGCCGCCGACCGGCTCGAGGTGCGCGACGTGACGATCACCGGCTATCACGACAGCGGGACGTGGGGGCCGGGACTGTTCAACGTCACCGACCCAGACGGGCGAGGCATCGTCGAACGGTTCCGCGCGCCCGACGGCGGCGCGTGGGTAAACAACACGCCGAACGCGGGCAACCGCTGGCGCGGCCCGATCGGCATCGAAGCGAACGAGAACCGAGGGCGACTCGAGTTCAGACACTGCGCGCTCGGTGGCTTTCCGAACAACGGTCTCTATGCCGCGGGCGGCGACGGGACGATCATCGTCCACGGGGGGATCTACCGGAACAGCAACGGTGCAAACGTTCGCGTCGGCGGCCGAGACAGCGAGATTCGCTGGCCGACGGTCGAAGTCGACACGACGCGACTGGAGGACGTATCCCAGCGCGGCATTCGGATCGAGAACGGCCGTAACATCGAAATCTACGGTGCCGCCGTCGAGATCACCGCTCCCAAACCGACCAGCCACGCAATTTCGGTGATGAACACCTGCGACAGCGCACGAATCGATACGACTCGCATCCAGTTGCAGGGGCCGGAGGTAAACCACGGGATCGTCATCTCGCCGGAGTGTGGCGAGGCGACGATCATCGACACGGAGATCACCCACGCAACCGGGGGCGGCTACCCGCTCTGGATTCGGGACAGCGACAGTGCCGGACAGGTGCTCGCGGAGCACCTCACGATTTCGGGACGTGCGGGCGATGGCGGCGGGTTCCGGGACGGCATTCGCTGTGAACGGGACGACTGCCGGTTCAGTCATGTCGATGTCACACAGCACGGACGCGACGGCGTGGATCGAAACGCCATCGTCAACACGGGCGCTGATCTGACCGTCTACCGGAGCGAACTGCGGGCCAATCAGTATCCATACATCGATCTCGGGTCCGGCGCGCTCGTTCGCGACTCGACGCTCGAGTCGTCGGCCGACCATGAGGCCGTCTGCCTCTACTCGTCGTCGACGAATCCGACCTTCAAGAAAAACCGGCTGGTCGGCGGTATTCGCGACCTCGGCGCGAGCGGCGTGACGACCTGGGAGAACACGTACGAGTAGTCGCGATTCGCGCCCGCGCCCGACTCGATGTCGCGTTCAGGGTCGTTTACCTCCCGTATAATAAGGCTTCGCTGTCGCCCCGGTACTGCTACAGTGAGTCCGTCGGATCGCGACCGGTCGGCGGCGAACGGGGCTGTCGATCGTCGACTCGAACGTGTGGGGGCGAACCCGTGAACAGAAGTATTGCGAGCGGCGTCGTCTCCGTCGTCAGTGCGAAAATCGTCGTCCTCGTCGTCACCGCGCTTTCAACGCCGCTGCTCTACCGGTTCCTCGGGGCGTCGGCGTTCGGCGAGTACGCGTTTCTGCTGTCCGTCTTCGCGATCTACATGATCTTCGTCAGCTCCGGGGTCACCGACGGCGTCCGAAAGTTCCTCGCGGAGGACCGCGCCGCGGCGAACTGGAGCGAACACGTCGTCGGCTTCTACTTCCGGCTGGCGGTCTCCCTCTCGGCTATCGGGGCCCTCCTGCTGGTCCTCGCGACCCGGGCCGGAATCGTCGCCCTCGCGTTCGGAGCCGAGCTCACGACGTACTTCTACGTCCTCGCGGCGCTCGTGATTTCGGCGCAGTTTCGCGATTACGCGCGGAAGACGCTCATGGGATTCGGCCTCGAGCGGTACTCGGAACCGCTCAAGGTCCTCGACAAACTCGGCTTCGTCGCGGTCGCGATCCCGCTGACCTACGTCGGCGTCGGCGTGATGGGGGCGCTTGCGGGCCACGTGTTCGCGAGCGGTCTCGTCGCCGCGGTCGGACTCGTCCTCGTCCATCGACGCGTCTCGCTGTCGTGCGTGTTCACCAGGACGTCGGCGCGGTTTCCCCGGAAGGAGATGTTCGCGTTCAACTCGATGAGTATCGCGTTGATCTTCCTGCTGATGTCGCTCTACCACATCGATGTCGTGATGCTCCACCGGTTCCGGACGGACGCGGCGGTCGGTAACTATCGGGCGGCGCTGACGCTCGCCGAGTTCCTCTGGTTCGTCCCGATGGCGATTCAGACGGTCTTCGTCCACTCGACGTCGGAGCTGTGGTCGCAGAACCGCTACGGGAAGATCTCCGCGCTCGCCTCGCGGACGACGCGCTATACGTTTCTGCTGACGGGCGTGATGGCGGTCGGGCTCGCGGCGCTGGCGGATGTCGCCGTCCCGATCTACTTCGGTGCCGAGGCCGAGCCGGCGATCACGCCCCTGTTGCTGTTGCTCCCCGGCGCGCTCGGCTTCGCCCTCGCGCGACCGATTCTCGCGATTTCGCAGGGGGAAGGGACGCTCCGGTACCCGGTCGCGGCCACCGGCGGCGCGGCGCTGCTCAATCTGGGACTCAACCTCGCCCTCATTCCGCGCTACGGGATGCAAGGTGCAGCCGTCGCGACCAGCGTCGGATACGGGTCGATGTTCGTCTGCCACTGCTGGAGCGCTCGACGCGTCGGGTTCGATCCGCTCGCGGACGCCCGGATCGGTCGCGCAGTTCTGACGACCGTTCTCGCGGCCGTTCCCATCATCGCCCTCTCGATGGCGATCGCGAACCCGTGGCTCGCGCTCGCTGTCGTCCCGCCCATCGGATTCGCAATCTTCGTCACGTTCGCGCTCCTGGTCGGTGCGCTGGACCCGGCCGAACCGTTCGAGATCCTGTCGGTGTTTCCGGACCCGATCGGATCGACGGCGGACGCGATTCACGATCGGATCGCGGGCGGCGGGAGCGACGACGCGACGCGTAACTGGTTGCAACTCCTCCTGTTCGTCGTCGGCCTGTCCCTGCTCGTCTCGGGGCTCGCACTGGGCATACTCGATCCCGGCGTGTGAGTGGCGGTCCTCGAGCGAGTCGCGCTCACGCTCGTGCCACCATCGGGACCCAGGGCGAAGAGACAGATCGACGCGGCCGACCCGGACGGACCGGAATCCCCGTCGCTTATCGAACCTGGGTCTCGAGCGGTTCGCTCTCCGCCATGTCGAAGACCATCGCGAGCAGGAGGACCCCGATTCCCGCGACGAACAACAGCAGGCTCGTCGCGACCCGGAGGGCCGGAACCCCGCTGCTCGAGAGCACAGCGCCCAGCGATGTCCCGGCACCGAGAACGGCGGTCGCGGCCGTCGCGGCCCCGAACAGGTAGAGCAACGCGAGCGGGTGGAAGTCGAGGACGAGGTACTTGGTTCGCAACCGCCACAGGAAGTCGCGCAGCAACAGCAGTGACACCTTCGGGACGTATCGGGAGTAGGTGATGCTCGACTCTTCGTCGCCGTAGACGGCCGGCATCGCCACGTCGGCGACGCGCATCCCGTGGACGTTCAGCTTGACCAGCAGATCGTTACAGTAGCCGTAATACTCGTAGAGGGCCGGCACGTCGATCGCCGCGAGCGCGTCGTGTGAGATCGCCGTATACCCGTTTTGGGGGTCCATCGTCTTCCAGTAGCCGGACGCGATCTTCGTCAGGACGGTCAGGGTCGCGTTGCCGACGAGCCGAAACCGCGGCATGGCCGCCCGGTACTCTCGTGACAGGAGTCGGTTGCCCTTCGCGTACTCGGCGTCGCCCGCGACGATCGGATCGAGGAGCCGCTGCATCTGCGAGAGGTCCATCTGGCCGTCCGCGTCGACGGTGACCGTCGCGTCCACGCCGTCCGCGAGCGCGGCGAGATAGCCGGTCTTGATCGCGCCGCCAGCACCACGATTCTCGCGGTGCTCGATCGGGACGACCCGACCGATGGCGTCGCCGACCGTCGCCCGGTTTGCCAGTGCGGACGCGCCGCCGTCGGCCGCGAGCCGTTCGCCGGCCTCGTCGACACGTCCCGCGTTCTCGAGCGCGTCCTCCCGGGCGGCCTCGCGGATCTCCGCGCCGGTCCCGTCCGTCGACCGATCGTCGATCACGTACATCCGGTCGACGTACGCGGGCATCTCACGGATCACGTCGCCGACGAACCCTTCCTCGTTGTAGGCGGGTATCACGACGCCGACGCTCGCGCCTCGGTACATCAGTGGTCCCCTCCGCCATCGTGGTCGCTGGCGTCGATCGTCGCCGTCCAGCCGTCGCGGGTCTCGACGCGATCGCTCGGTTCGAACGCGTCGGCCGATGCGACCGCGACTACGACCGGTCGTCGGTTTCGATTCGTCATCGACCGCGTCGACGCGCCGTTCGCTCTTGCTTATACGGCCGTTAGCGCGGTCATCGCCGAGCTGGCCACCGAACTCGCGACTGCGGCGATGTCACCGGTCGATGACGCGATCGGGTGCTGCGGCCTCCGACGCTTAGCCGGGCGATAATAAACCCGGCCGGGCCGGAAGTGCCGCCATGACTCGCGTCAGCGTCATCATCCCGACGTACAACAGAGCGGCGACGCTTCCGCGCGCGATCGACAGCGCGCTCGAGCAAACGGTCGACGACCTCGAGGTGGTCGTCGTCGACGACGGCTCGACCGACGACACCGAGGCGGTGCTGGCCGCGTACGAGGACCCGCGGGTTCGGCCGGTGGTCCACGCGACCAATCAGGGTGCAAACGTCGCCCGGAACACGGGCCTCGAGTACGCACGCGGGGAGTACGTGGCCTTCCTGGACTCCGACGACGAGTGGCTCCCCGAGAAGCTCGAGCGCCAACTCGCGGTTCTCGAGGAGCGCTCGAGCGACTGGGTCGGTGCCTACTGTGACTCGGCGTACGACCTGTCCGGCGCGAGCGGCCGGCTCCGGTCGGCCGCCGCGGCCGTCCTCGCTCGCGGGGCCGACGAGCCGACGCGGGAGGGGAACGAGGATCTGATCGGCGAAATACTCGCGGACAATGTCCAACCGGGAGCCGGCTCGACGCTGCTCGTCCGGACCGCGGTCGCCAGGGCCGCCGGCGGCTTCGACCCGGACCTCGACCGGTTTCAGGACCCGGAGTTCTGTCTGCGCGTACTCGAACACGGGAAACTCGCCTACGTCGACGCGGTGCTCGTCCGCCGCGAGGAGACCGGTCACCCGTCGGCGGCCGTCGTCGCGAACGCGAGCGAGCAGTACCGCTCGGCGTACGAAGCCGAGATCGATCGCTTCGAGGACGCGGGGTACGATATCCGCTCGAGTCACGAACTCGTCCTCGCGAAGCGGTACTTCGCGGAGGGACGGTTCCTCCGCGGCGCGTGGCACGTCCGCGCGGCCACCGTCTCGCCGCGGGCGTATCCCGGCGTCTGTTGGGCCGCCGGGATGGGCGTTCGGCGGCGCTCGAGGCCGATCGCCGCGGCGCTGGCCGTCCTCCTCGTCGTGACCCCGCTCTGTCGGCGTGTCCGATCCCGGTGAAGACACCGGTTGGACGCTGATCCGGAACGATCGGAGGGTCGAGTCCACCGGTGCGGATCGTGACGGGGGCTGTGGCCGAAAATCAGCGGTCGTTCGTTCGCAGCCGCCAGAGGTCGTCGAAGGTGATGACCTCGACGTCGGCACTGTCGATGTGCTCGAGCAACGCCTCGTAGTCGTCCGTGGGCATCGTATTGTCGGCCTCGAACGTGTGGAAGTTCAGGATCGTACACTGGTTGTGCCGGGCGGCGAGATCGACACACCGTTTCGAAATCCCGAGGTCGTGGCCGATCGTCCGCGGCAACACCAACGGGTCGAAGCCGTAGACGCTCGTCGTATTGACGTTCCCGGCCTGGTTGAAGCCGCCGCAGTAGTGGTAATCGCTCGTCCGCTCGAGGCTCGTCTTGTCGAAACTGTTGTGCGGATGGACGATGTAGTTCGCTCCCTCGAAGCCGTTGTCGATATACCACCGTTTGTCGTTCCTGAGCCGTTCGTCGAGCGCGCCTTCGTCGTCGAGTTCGTGAATCGGATCGTGCGTCCCGTGGACGACGATCTGGTCGCCGGCGTCCTGGCGCTCCTGAAGTTCCGAGAGCGACATGACCCCGTCCCGGCTCTGTTCGACCCACCGCGGGACCGGCGCTTGGACCGCCGGAAACCCGTACTCGTCGTGGAGCGGCGCGGCCGTCTCGTAGTAGTCACGCATCCCGTCGTCCCAGCTCAGCATGACGTACCCCTGCTCGGGCGTCCCGTGAGCCCGCAGATCGTCGACCCAGAGTTCGGCTTCCGGCATGGAGTGGAGCACCCGAATCTCGAGCCGATCAAGATAGTCCAGCGACGGCTCGACGTCGTCCTGCTGGAAGACGCCGGGGCTCGTCCGAAACCAGCCGACATCGGGCGCACGATACCTGATCTCCCGGAGCGAGTACACCTTCTCGCTGCCGAACTGATCGACGAGACGCAGGTTGACCGCGATGCTTTGTGGCGTCGTCGTCCGGATCGCGACGGAGAGATCCGTCTCCGTCAGGTCCTCACCCTCGAGACTCCGCTCCGCGACGATGTTCTCGCTGCCGTTGGACTGGAGCTTGAAACTTTGTTCGCCGTCGAACACCACGTCCGTGTCCGCGTCGCCCGATCCCTGGCTGACGGTCCAGCGGTCGAGATCGGCGAAGTCATCGAGCGACTCGCCCGGCTTACGGTACCGGTCTCGGCTGTCGAATGCGGTTTCGAGCGGCGGCACCCCGTCCGTGAGCCCCGGCGTGGGGCCGTCCGAACCGCTCGGGGTATCGGCCGCTGAATCGCCGCCGACCTCGTCGGACGCCGACTTGATCCGATCCGCACAGCCGGCCATACCGGCGATCCCGGTCGCACCCGACAGTGCGAGGAACCGACGTCGCGTCGCGCGTTTCCGTGACATTGACGCTCCGAAGCTACCGACAGCGATCCCATTATTATGGATCCGATAGGCCGTCGCGACGATCGTCCGAGCGGTGCCGAATCCGTCGGCTCGGGGCTTAACCGTCGCATAGTAATTGAGTGCTCGATCGGAGGAAATCCACGGCGGCGTCCGGCACCGACGAGCGGTCGGCGCTCACCACGGGTCGCCGTCCGTGAGGCTGTCTTCGACGATGAACAGGGAACTTTTCGGTGTATTCGGCGGTATCGACGCGTTCGAGCGACTCAGGTCCAGCGACGACTTCGATGAGGTACTTGCCGGGCCGACGCTGACGGTCGGCATCAGGGATTCCGACCTCGGCACACCCGGGTGGAGCGCCGCGTACACCGGCGACGAGGGGTGCTGTCTCGTCTGGGGCGAGGCGTACGTCCCCGGCGACGACTCCAACGCCGCGCGGTGGCTCCTCGAGCGCTACGCGGCGGACGGACAGGAGGCGCTGACGGCCCTCAACGGATCGTATCTGGCCGTGGTCGACGCCGAGTCGAGCGGCGATGCGTTCGTCGCTACTGATCCCGTTCGGTCCCGGGAGTGTTTCTATACCGACGATCCGGGAACCCGCGTCTTCGGCACCGACGCTGCCGCGATCGGCCGCACGATCGCGGAGCCGACGCTCTCCCGGGATGGCGTCCTGGAGTTCCTCCATCTCGGGGTGATCCTCGGCGAGCAGACGGCCGTCACGGAACTCCGTCGGCTCCCGATCGACAGCCGGCTCATGCCCGCGTCGGTCGAGCCGTTCGATCGATTCGTCTACGATCCGCAGCCTCCTGAGGCGTTCGACCCGGTCGACGAACTCGCCGAGCGACTCGAGCGGGCGCTCCGACGGCGGTCGGGGCTCCCAGGCCGAGCAGGTGTGCTCCTCTCGGCGGGCTATGACTCGCGAATCATCCTCTCGCGAGTCGACGCGATCGCCCGCAGTTACACGGTGGGCTCGCTCGAGGCACAGGAGGTCCGCGGCGCGCGATCGGTCGCCGCCCAGTACGGTACGAGCCACACTGCGTTCCCGCCGGACGAGCGCTATCTCCGGCCCGACGAGTCGAAGGTGCGCTACTCACAGGGGATCAAAGAGTCCCTGCACATCCACCACGCCGGCTACACGGACGACATCGCTGTCGACACGATGTATCACGGCCTCCTCTGTGATACGTTCTTCCGTGGCCATTTCACGGCCTCGGAGACCGTCGACGTCCTCGACAAACGCGTTCCAACCGGGCGGCTCGATCCGGACCCGGCTCCCGTCGAGACGCTCCTCGAGAAGGTCGGTTACAGCCGCGACGCCAGCCGTGCGCTCGCCGAGCGCACGTCGTTCGACGCGGATCCGGACGCGTTCGTCAGGGACGCTCTCGCCGACGAGTTCGCGGCGAGACGGGATCGCGCGGGGACGGTTCAGAACGCACTCACCTGCTGTGGCATCGCGAATCAGCCGTCGATGCCGTTCCATACGCACCTGTCCGATCACTTCGTGACCTCGTTTCTGGCCGCGGACCGCGACCTGATCGACTGGCACCTCATGACGCCGCCGGCAGACCGAACGACGGACACGTTCCTCCGTGCGTGTACCCGGATCGACGACGACATCCTGCGACACCGCCCGCCCGACCGCCCGCACGATTCGACGCTGCTCAACGAGGTCGAAGGCTTCGTTCGCCGGAAGACGCCGTTTCTCTCGTCGTTCGAACCGCCGTGGCCGGACCGCGAGGCGCTCTTCGAGCGCGACGACCTCGATCGGCGGCTGTTGGGCGACCTCGAGCACGTCCATCGCCTGCCAGCCAGGTACAAACTCAGGCTCACCGACCTGCGCGGGTGGCTCGAGTGCTGGGACTCACAGGCCCGACTCCAGCCGTGGCTGCGACCGCCGGAACGGACGGTCGCTAACACGTTCGGGTAGTCGGCGACTCGGACGAGCGATGATGCGGGTGTCGTCCGCGAAAGCCGCTCTCCGTGGCATTTATTCCGTTCACAGGCGTAAACCGTGAGAAGCCTTATATACCATGGTGTTTAAGCGCGGAATATGCGTCTGACGCCGCCGTGGTTGCGCTCTTCGTCCGATTCCGACGAAGCGTCTCCTGGGGGATCCGATACGAGCTCCGGACTGACGATGGTCTACGACCCGGGGCAGGACAGTGCGGTGGAACCGGACGCCGAGTCTCGAGCCGCGGCGTTCGTTCCGGACTCCGATGATGCCCTCGTGGCTCTCCTCGACGAGATGCAGACGCCCGCGACCGTCGACGAAGTCACCGACGCGCTGATCGACCCGGCCCATCCGCCGATCGAGACGTGGGCACTCGTCCACGAGCGACTGCATCGGGACCGTCTGCCGGCACTCGACGCGTCGGGGGCCATCGAGTTCGACGAAACGCAGGGCCTGATCGAGTGGCCCGCCGCTCGAACGGGCAAGGAGCGACGCTTCTCGCCGGCCGTGCTCGCAACGATTTCGATCGGATTGTTGCTCGTCTTTCTCACGCTCGTCTCGGTATCCGTCTTGATTTCGTAACGGACGGCTTCGCGTGCCGATGTCTCCGCGTCGGTGGACAGCCGCGGCGGCCGTCACTCGACGAGTCGTCTGATCGTCAGCACGGTAAAGAGCGCGAGGATGAGCGCGCTCAGACCGATCCCCGAGAGCAACGAGGTAAACGGCAATTCCATTACTGCACCGAGAAGGATGGCGTAGGAGACGACCGTCGCGCCGATATAGTAATCGTCCCACTGCGGGTTCTCGGCCTGCTCCTCGTCCGCCGACTCCGCGGTCGACTCCCCCTCGAGGTACTTGTCGACGCGATCGGCGGGGGGTTTTCGCTCGACGATCCCGCGGTTTTGCTGGTACTCGATCAGGCCCGCATCGTCGAGCTTGGAGAGATGTGACTGATAGAGGGGGATATAGACGCGCTGGCGCTGTGTCGAGGTGAGGTCTTCGACGGTGGTTTCGTGCTCCCACGCCGCGACCTGTTCTGCGACATCGCGCATGCGTACGGGCCCTTCGGTGCCCCTGAGATACCGGAGAACCATCCGACGGCGTTCGTTCTGCAGGAGATGAAAGAGTTCGTCCTTCGAAAACGCAGGCTCCTCGGAGCGGCAATCGGCGTCCTCATCCGCGCCCTGATCGTCGTCGATCACATCCGCCTCGTCCTTCTCTTCGGAGCTGATATGTTTCGCTTTCATTGCGCCAATCCTCCCTATTCAGAAGTGGGTAATAAAGGATAGATATCGTGTATTCTGGAACGATACGATTTAGATATATTCACGATGTCTGATTTTCTTTTGGGTTATTTTTATTCCCGTATTTCGGACTATATGGCGCATCAGGGTGCGATTCAGGGAAAGAATACTGGACGTTTATTTCGAGAAAGAGACCGGTGTGTCTTTCCGACGTTCATTCCGAGTTTACGATCATTCCGGATTCGATGACGTTCAAGAACGAGCGAAAGAGACTTAAGCGGAATCAGTGTCGGGATCGTTATGGTTCGGGGTTAGAAGGCCGTCGGATCGACCCGTGGAATCAGGGCTTATCTCGGCGATAATAAACCACCACTGTCCCCTAGAGACGACGAAATGAGCGATACCCACTGGTGGTTCTTCGACCTGGCAGTCGCCATCGCGGTCACTGGCGTCCTCACGTTCGGCATTCTTGCAGGTGGAAACGGGCTGGTGAGAATCGCGGTGACGATTCCGCTCGTTCTCTTTCTGCCCGGGTATGCACTCGTCTCGGCGCTCTTTCCGGACGAACCGAACGACGACTATCGGACCTTTGACGAGGAGAAGACCGGCCTGGGCAGCCCGGTGCTGGTCAGCGGTGGACTCGAGGCGATCGAACGCACGATCCTTTCAGTCGTCTTGAGTGTCGCGATCGTTCCCGCGATCACCCTTTTTGCAACCGTTACTCCAGGGGGTGTGACCCTCGAACCGATCCTTTCCGGGTTGGCGGTGGTAACCGTTCTTCTCGCTCTCCTCGCGATCGGCGTTCGGTCCCGCTGTCCGCCGGACCGGCGGTTCACGCCCTCGCTCCCGTCGGTCACTCCGTTCTTCACTCGAGGACGTCCGAGTCCGTACGAGCGATCCAACTACCGACCGTACAACGTCGCGATCGGAATCGGGCTGGTGCTCCTGCTCGCAAGCGGTGGCTTCGCCCTCGCGAACCCGCCACAGCACGAGGGGTTCACGGAACTGTCGGTCGGCTCACAGAACGTCACCGGAGACACGGACACGATGTATGACTCGACGTATACTGCGGGAGAACGACAGGAACTGCAGGCGACGATCACGAACCGGGAACACGACACACGGACCTACACGACCGTGGTACTACTCCAGCGGGTGAGCGACGACGGAACCGGCGTGACCGTCCGCGAATCGACCGAGATGGACAGACAAACGGCGATGGTTCCCGATGGCGACGCACACCGACAGTCCCTCGAGATCACGCCGACGATGCGGGGGGACGACCTTCGGCTGACGCTGCTCCTGTACGACGGTGAGCCGCCGGCGGAGCCGACGGTCGACAACGCCTATCGTGCCGTCCGGCTTCCGATCGAGGTGGAATAGATGTGGCCGTGGGAACATCTCGCGTTCGCGTACGTCCTGTACTCGCTGACGGCGAACGTCGTCGTTCGAACGTCGCCCTCGGCCCGCGAAGCGATCGCCGTCGCCGTCGGGTCACAGTTCCCGGATCTCGTCGATAAACCGCTCGCCTGGACGGTCGGTCTCACGGAAAGCGGCTACTCGGTCGGGCACTCGCTGTTCGTCGCTCCGTTCGTTTGCCTCGTGGTATACGCGGTGGCCGCCCGGCGGTGGGAACGGGTCCCCGCTGGCGTCGGTGCCTTCGCGCTCGCGTACCTCACACACCCGATTGCGGACATGCTCAGCCAGTTGCTCAGGGGACGGGGCGTCGACCTTCGGACCGTCCTCTGGCCGATCGCATCGCCGCCAGCGACGTCTCACGGTGGCTTCCTCGATCACTTCGTTCGATACTTCGTCCGATACGTGCACCACCTCCTCACCGGTGGGCTGACGGTGCAGCTCGCCTTCCAGTTCCTGTTGGGGCTCGCCGTTCTGACGCTGTGGCTGTTCGACGGCGCGCCCGTCCTCGCCGACGCCTGGCAGCTGCTGCGCGCCCGCCGGCACCGCTGATCGGCGACTAACTGCCGTCGAATCGGGATTTATACAGTCGGGGTGACGGTCTCAGCCGAGCCCTGACGCGGCTCCGACCGGGCGTGCGTCGAGAATCGTACAGGGGAGCAGTGGCGATCATCCTCTCGAGTTCGGGATCGCATGGGTGGCGTCTCAGCATCGAGAAACCCGTCACATCCGGACGGCGGGAGACGGCCGATAGACGGCCGTTCGCCGGCGACCCGTCCGCCGATCGGGACAGGTCCGTCGGTCCGCCCGCGATCGGAGGTGGGTACGGCAGCCCGAAAAACGACGGGCGGACATCGATGTCGACGGCCGATCAATTACTCGCGGGCGAGGGCGTACACATCGTCACATCCCCGTTCGTGTAGACCGTGGCCTGGTCCGGGCGACAGAGTTGGCCTCGAGAGAGCTGTGCGATCCGCGTGTTCCCGTCGCCGTCCGTAACGTACGTCGCCTCGGTCGACTGAGCCGATCGATAGACCGTGTAATCGTGGTCCGCGACGCCGTCCTCTGGAACCGTGGCCGTCGTCGTCGACGGATACGCGCCGGTCCGACTGAACAGGGTTTGATACGGATGATCGGTGTGGAGTTGCTGATCGGGGCGGATTTCCGCACCCTGGGGCGACCCGGTCAGCTCGCCGATCGACTCGGCGGCGGCGAGCTCCGATTCATCGTATGCGAGGCGCTCGTGCTGGCTCGAGAAGACCGGGTTTTCCGCGTTGCTCTCGGCGGCGAGGACCATCGCGCCCGGATAGACGAGTACGATGACGAGCAACACGGCGGCGACCAGCGCCGGCGTCATGTTCCCCCGCAGCGTCCGCACGCCGATCGCCCCGAGGACGGCCATCGGGGCGTAGAGGAACGCGAACCAGCGCGTCGGAATGAAGCTCCGAATGCCGAACATCGGCAGCCCGAGGATGAACACCAGCATGAACGCCGCCGCCAGCAGGAGGGTGAACACCGACTGTTCGGCGCGTCGCCTGTGGACGACGTACAGACAGCCCACGAACGTGGCACCGAGCAGGAGCAGGAACCCGAGGTTGTCCACGTAGGGGACGAGCCGTTCCATCAGCGTTGGCGCGGCCTCCGCCGCCGCTTTGGCCCCGTCGGACGAGTCGCCCGCGGTATTGAGGAAGCCGGCGCTCTCCTCGAGCGTCTGCGTGAAGTAACTCAGGACCGTCGCCAGGAACGAGTCCTGTCGATACGGCGTCAGCGACCAGACGAAGATCGTCAGGCCGAGGTTGAACACGACGAGCCCGACGAGGTTGACCGGCTTTTTCGTCCGGAAGACGCTCGCGTCGAGGCGTGTGAGCCCGAGCGGGCCGACCACGAACACGAGCTGTGCGAGAAACGCCGCGAGCAACAGGACGAGCATGATGAACGTCGACACCTGATGGGTGAGAATAACCGCGACGCTCGACAGCAGGAGCAGCGAGAAGTCCCGGATCGTGTACTCGATCCGCATCACTCGGAGTAACGCGTACAACATCGCGAGGAAGAAGACGAGCCCCAGACTCGTGGGGATGAGGTGCATCCCCCATCTCGCGACGTGGCTCGCGAAGGCGTACAGCGCCGTTGCCAGCACCGCCCATCGCGGCGAGACGAGCAGGTTCGTGGTCGCGTAGACGAGCAGGACCGAGAGCGGCATCACGAGGCCCACGGAGAGGTACAGCGCGGCGCGAATCGGAACGTCGTACAGCAGCGACGACGCGGCGACCAACAGGTGGTAAAACGGCGACCCGTAGTGTTTGTCGTGGGAGATCGCGCCGAGGGACTGGTCCGCGAGAATCGCGTCGATGAACTCGTGGTGGGTCCAGATGTCGATCCCGATATATCCCGGCGTCGCGTACAGCGCGGTAAACCGGAAGATGAACGCGAAGCAGACGATCTGGAGGAGCAACAGGCCGGGATTGAGGTCGCGATCGCTCGCGAAGACGATCTGGCCGATGATTAGCGTCCCGACGACGCTCGCCAGTCCGAAGAAGAGGTGCGTTCGCGCCCCCTGAACGACGGGCAGCAGTATGAGCCCCGCGAGCCCGACCAGGACGGCACTCGGGAGTGCCATCGATACCGCCGACGGCAGGGTCGGGAACGCCCCGGAGTCGTCCCGCTGATACAGGGAGAGGAGATACAACGTACACGCGGTGCCGAGGAGTACTGGAACGGTATCGAGGTAAATCTGTGACGTGAGAAACCGCAACGGAAATAGCACCGCCGCGAGCAGGACGCCGCCGATCGCCGCGACGGTGTCGAGACGCAGCGGTCGCAGCTCCGACAGCGAGCTATACGTCATTGCTGACCCCCGTCGGATTCCCGAACGCTTCCTCTCGGCCCACTAGCTCGCAGTACAGTCCGTGGAGGCGTTCCCCGAGGGACTCGACGGCGAGTCCGTCGACCGAATCGCGGCCGTCGGAGCGACCCCCGTTTTCGACGGCCCGCTCGAGGCCGCCGAGGAGCGCCCCGTCGTGGTCGCTGACGACGCAGTTGGTCACGCCGTGGACCGTCTCGCGGACGAAGCCGACATCCGTCGAGACGACCGGCAGGTTACACGCGGCGGCTTCCTTGACGACCATCGGGCCGCTCTCGCGTGTCGACGTGACCAGCAGGACGTCGCTCGCGTTCATGAAGTAGGGCATCGTCTCGTGAGCGACGCCGGAGACGGTTCGGAGGTCGACATCGACGTCCGCACGTTCGACGAGCCGGCGAGCGCGTGAAAAGTCCTTGACCGATCGGGTCCGGTCGTACGGGAAGAGTGCGACCGGGCGGTCGGTTTCCCAGCCGATGTACTCGCGCGCGCGTGCTCGAGCCATCGGTCGGAACAGATCGGTGTCGACGCCGAACGGGATCAGTCGGTGGTCGGTCGCGAGTTCGCGTGCCATGGTTCGGCTCGGGACGATCGCGGCGTCCGACCGGCGGGCGCTGTGGCGACTGATCGATCGGAGCCACGACCGCTCGCCCATGAGATCGGTTCCCCACAGCGTCACGACGACCGGTCGCGTCGGCTGGGCAAACGCGAACGGGGCGACGAGCCCGTAGTTCGCGTGCACCAGGTCGTACGCCGTCGAGCGGACCTCCGAGAGGAGGGTCGAATACAAGCGGGCGTACTCCACCGCCGACCGGCCCGACGCGCCGCTGTGTTCGCCGGGGACTTCGAGGACCGTACAGTCGACGCCGCGAGCCTCGAGAGCGGCCACCTGCTGGTCGAAAAAGGGCCGCGGCGACGTGACCAGTTGGAGTACCTTCATCAGTGCCCTCGATCGGCTGTCGGCGTCGATCGGCCCGCGGGACGCGGCTGCGCGAGCGTCTCGAGTTGCCGGACGACGTAGTCCGTGACATCGATCCGCTCGGCGAGCAGGCGCTCGCGACGCCGCGTCCACGTCTCGGCGGGTTCCTCGACGACCGAGACGGCTTTCTCGAGCCCGCGCGCGTGTCTCGCATCGCCGTCGTATTCGAACAACAGGCCGTATTCCGCCTCGAGTTCCGTCGTGTAGCCGAGCGAAAGCGGGTTCACGTAGACCGCGGGCGTGCCGAGCACGGCGGCTTCCGCTGCGGTCGTCGCCCCCTCGCTCAGGACGACATCGGCGGCCGCGAGCAGGTCGTGCAGCCGGGTCGGCGAGGTCTCGAACCGGTACGATTCGAGGGGGGGCGGGAGTTCTCCCTCCGCCGTGAGCAGGACCTGCAGACCCGCATCCTCGAGCCGGTCGACGATCTCCTGAGGGTCGTCGAAGCCGCCGTGGCCGACGTCGTGGGAGGCGTCCCAACTGCTGAGTCGGACGACGGCGACCCGTGCGTCTGGGGCGAGCCCGACCTCCTCGAGCACCGTTGGATCGGGGGTGAACCGCTCGGGATGGAGATAGGCGAGTTCGTGATAGCCCGGGTACGTCACCTGTTTCGAGCCGATCTCGTCCCGATAACACGCCGGCGTAGCGATCACGTCCGCGAACGGGTAGCCGAGGGTCGTGATGAGGGTCGCGTGCTCGGTGTCGTAGAAGACGAGACTCGTCGCCCCCGTAAGCGACGCGACGTGAGCGGCGGCGACGCCGCCGATCGCGGTAATCACGTCGGGATCGAGCCGCTGCGCTCGCCGTAGCAGTCGGAACTCGTACGTCGCCTGCACCGCCGCCAGGGAGGCCAGCGAGTCGGCGTCGCCGGCCACGACCTCGTGGTCGATGTCGTACGCCTCGAGGAGCCGAACGGCGACGCCGCTCTCGCGAGCGAAGACGTGAACGTCGTGGCCTCGCGCGTTCAGTTCCGCGATCGGGTGTCGGAAGAAGTGGACGTGGCCGGGGTGCTGGATCGTTATCATCACCCGCATCGGCGACCCACCTCCGCGACAGGCCGGCGGCTCGAGACGGCAGTCGCCGTCGACGGCGGTCGACGTGCCGCCCGGGCCACTGATCCGTCGAAGACGCGTCGCTGGGCTCGCATCGCGTCACAACCTCCGGTAGGCGAGTCCCGCGTCGGCGGCGACATCTTCGTCGACCGCGCCGGTCACATCGATCAGGGCGGGCTCGTCGGCGAGGTCGTCCGCGACCGTCCCGAGATCGAGATGGTCGAACTCCTCGTGGGGCGTCGCGAGCACGACGGCGTCGAAGCCCTCGAACGAGAGTCGATCCTGGATCTCGATGCCGAACGACTCTCGGGCCGCCTCGTCGTCCGCGAACGGGTCGAACCCCGCAACGTCGATGTCGTACTCCTGCAGTTCGTCGATGACGGTGCCGATCTTCGAACTTCGAATGTCGCCGACGTCCGGTTTGTACGCCAGCCCCAGCACCAGGACGCGACTCTCGCGGAGCGTCTTGTGACACTGGTTGAGCGCCTTGATCGTCAACTCGGCGACGTGGTCGGGGACCGACTCGTTGACCTGCCGGCCCGTTTGCATGAGTTCCGGGTCGAACCCCTCCTGGGCCGACCGGTACGCGAAGAAGTACGGATCGACCGGAATGCAGTGGCCGCCGACCAGCCCCGGACGGTACTCGTGGAAGTTCCACTTCGTGCCCGCGGCCTCGAGGACGGCTCGGCCGTCGATGTCCATGGTGTCGAGCGCCATCGTGAGTTCGTTGACGAACGCGATGTTGAGGTCCCGCTGGGCGTTCTCGACGACCTTGCAGGCCTCGGCGACCTCGATCGACGGCGCGCGATGGACGCCCGCGTCGACGATCGACTCGTACAACGTCGCCACGTCTTCGAGCACCGTCTCTGTCTGCGCGCTGACGACTTTGACGACGTCTTCGAGGCCGTGGTCGGCGTCGCCCGGCGTGGCGCGTTCCGGGGAGTACCCGACGAAGAAGTCCGTGCCCGCGGTCAGTCCGGACGCGTCCTCGAGCGCCGGGACGAGTGTTTCGCGCGTCGTGCCCGGGTAGACCGTCGACTCGAGGACGACCGTCGTACCCGGGCCCATCTTCGATCCGACGGTGGTTGCCGCGCTCTCGACGTAGCCGAGGTCCGGCCGATCGTCGTCGTCGATCGGCGTGGGAACGGCGATGATGACGTAGTCCGCCGCGCCGATATCGGTCGCGTCGGTCGTATACGAGATGTCGCCGTCCTGGATCGCGTCGTCGGAGAGGTCACCGGTCGTGTCGATCCCCTCCTGCAGTCGACTCACCGTCACGTCGTCGACGTCGTAGCCGATGACGCGGTAGTTCGACCGGGCGAACCCGACTGCGAGCGGGAGCCCGACGTATCCCAATCCGACGACGCAGATCGTCGCTGCATTCGTCGACTGTGTTCTCGAGTGCTCGAGGGCAGTGCCGCCGCCGTCGGGGCTCGATTGTCGTGTGTCCTGGTCGCTCTCCCGATCGTCGGTTCGCGTCTCCGTGTCGCTGAGTATCGTGGTCATGGGTGATGCGGTGTCGCTGCCCCGTCACACAACCGCGTGCAACGATCACTTCGGGATCGGTGCACCCGCGATCGGCGGGGCGTCCCGTGGAACCGACGAGTCGGTGGCGGTGGTTTACTATACCGCGAATAAACGAGTACGGGAGCGTCACCGAGCGGCTCGTGGCCGGCGGACGCGCCGCTGGCGGCGTCGGCGGTCCAAGGGTGGACGGCCGACCGAGCGCTTAGAACGTTGTTAACCCCACCTGTACTGCTCTATAATGAAGGTGGCGTGGATCGCATCCCCGATGCGGTCGGCGACATCGCGACGCTCGTGACTCGATCGCGTACCGACTGCAGCAGACGGGAATCATGGTGTCCACGCCCCAGCTCGGAGTCAGCGCCCGGCTCGCATCGATGCGGAGCACCGTCTCGGCCGATCCGGGCCCGGCTCCGACACAGCAGCACGACGTGCACGTGATGGCATCGAGAACGGTCGTTCCGCGGCTCGGCGATCGGTCCGGCGGAACGTTGTCCTGGATACAACTGTTTCGCGTGACGTCGTTCTGGGAGTCCGCCCTGATCGCGGCGCTGTTCCTGCTGATCAGCGGACTCGTCGGGCTCCGGCTGGCCGCCGCGCTCTCGGATCGCGATATCGACGCGTCGTCGCTGCCGCTGATGGCGGACGCGGTCGGCGACCGAGACGACTCCGAGCAGCCACCGAACGACACCCACCGCGGGTACGAGTCGTATCTCTCGCCGGAAACGCCATCGCGGCTCCTGAGCGACGAGGGTGAGGTGGTTCGACTCCTCATCGCGAATCACGGTCGGATTCGCCAGCATCGAATTACCGAGCGGACCGGCTGGTCGAAGTCGAAAGTGAGCCGGATCTGCTCGCGAATGCACGCCGACGGCACGATCGAGAAACGCTCGGTCGGGCGGGAGAACGTCATCACGCTGGCCGATCGACCGGCGACTCGAGAGCAGGCGACGGACGAAGTCGAGACCCCCGCTCAGTAGGCACGATCCGACTGCCGTTCACCCACCAGTCACATCGCTTTTTTTCCCACCGCCACATCGCTCGCGTCCATCGCAGTTCTCGTCGGCGAGGAGTACCCCCGACGATGGCCCGTCTCGAGCCGACCGTCGGGCGACGGGAAAGAAACAGGGGACGGCCACGGCGGGCACCGGTATCGTCCCGACGCGGGGCAATCGATCGCCGCCAGTCGTCCCGCCCCGTCGCATCGGAAAGGGGGTTTCGAGGGTCGAACGGAGGATTATACGGCCGGTAGCGACCGTCGTATTCGCAGTACCGCCTTATTCGTGCTATAGTAATGGCCCCTGTCACACGTCCTTGGAGTGAAGCCTCGGCCGTCGACAGGACCGTCGGCCGAGGTCGAGCTACCAATGACACGAACCAGTACTGCAGTTCAGGCAGCGGTCTCGAACCGGCTCGAAACGACCGAGACGACCATCGGCAGCGACCTCGGCTGCCCCACGGTCGGTGGGCCATCGCGGTCGACGGCCGCTGCTCGGGAGGTGCTGCGCTGATGTGCGGTATTATCGCGCGCATCGGCCGCGGCAGCGCGGCGGAGACGCTTCTCTCGGGCCTCGAGAACCTCGAGTACCGCGGCTACGACTCGGCGGGGATCGCGGTCCAGAACGGGTCCGGCGTCACGGTTCACAAGACGTCCGGCGAAGTGTCCGACCTCAAGTCGTCGCTCGACGGCCGTCCCCACGGGAACATGGGGATCGGTCACACCCGCTGGAGCACCCATGGCCCACCGACCGACGAGAACGCCCATCCGCATACGGACACGGCGGGTGACGTGGCGGTCGTCCACAACGGCGTCATCGACAACTACGACGAACTCAGGGCGGATCTCGCCGCGACGGGCCACGAGTTCGAGAGCGAGACCGATACGGAGGTCATCCCGCACCTTATCGACGAGTACCTGCAGTCGACCGACGACACCGAGCGGGCGGTCCGCAAGGCCGTCGACACGCTCGAGGGGAGTTACGCGATCGCTGCGATCGTCGACGGCGAGGAGCGCGTCTACGCGGCGCGAAAGGGCTCCCCGCTCGTCCTCGGTCTCGACGACGAGGAGTGGTATCTCGCCAGCGACGTGCCGGCGTTCCTCGATCACACTGACGACGTGATCTATCTCGAGGACGGCGACCTCGTCGTTCTCGAGCCGGACGCCTACCGAATCACCGATCTCGACGGCACACGGATCGAGCGAGCCGTCGACACCGTCGACTGGGACCCGGACGATGCAGGGAAAGGCGAGTACGACCACTACATGCGCAAGGAGATCGAGACGCAGCCGACGGCCCTCTCGAACACGATCGAGGGGCGGATCGATGGTGGGGACGTCGCCTTCGAGGACCTCCCGCCCGGCTCGTTCGACGGGATCGAGTCCGTCCAGTTCGTCGCCTGCGGGACGTCGTATCACGCGGCGATGTACGGCGGGCAGTTAGTGCGGGAGGCGGGCGTACGGGCCGATGTCCTCCGCGCGAGCGAGTACGAATCGACGGCCGGACCGGTCGACGAGACCACGCTCGTCGTCGCGGTCACGCAGAGCGGCGAAACCGCCGATACCCTCGACGCGGTCCGGAACGGAGCCGCCCGTGGCGCGCGGACACTCGCCGTCACTAACGTGGTCGGCTCGACCGCCGCACGCGAAGCCGACGACGCCGTTTACATCCGCGCCGGCCCGGAAGTCGGCGTCGCGGCGACGAAGACCTACTCCTCGCAGGCGGTCACGCTCGCCCTGCTCAGCCAGCGCATCGCCGGCGACGTTCCGGACGCGACACCCGTCGCGGACCGAGCGGCCATGCTCGAGGCGCTCGAAGCCCTTCCAGCGCACGTCGAGACCGTCCTCGAAAGGGAACGGGCGGAACCCCTCGCACGGGACCTGTTCGACAGTGACTCGTACTTCTTCATCGGGCACGGACTCGGGCACTCGGTGGCGCTCGAGGGCGCGTTGAAGTTCAAGGAGATCACCTACGAGCACGCCGAAGGATTCGCCGCCGGAGAACTGAAACACGGACCGCTCGCGCTCGTGACCGAGGACACGCCCGTGTTCGCGGTCGTGACCGGCGGCGACGACGACGAGAAGACGAAGACGAACGCGATCGAGGCCCAGTCTCGCGGTGCGCCGATCGTCGCTGTCGGTCCGGACGAGCAGCCCCTCGTCGACATCGCCGATGCGCACCTGCCGGTCCCCAACACCCATCCCGTCTGGGTGGGGTTGCTCGCGAACGTCCAGCTCCAGTTGCTCTCCTACCACGCCGCGACGCAACTCGAGCGCCCGATCGATAAACCGCGCAACCTCGCGAAGAGCGTCACGGTCGAATGACCGTCCCGTTCGCCGAATAACGCCTTTTTGATGCGTCAGTTCGAAAGCGGACCGTCGATTCTCGAGCCGATCCCGTGAGCGATCATGACGGCCGACCCCCGAGCGCTGCCGTTGCTCTGTCGAACCGAGGCCGCAGCCCACGCCGCGCGGACACGATGCCACACCGCTCGAGCGATCGGAGGGCTCTCGCTTCGAGGAATCGGGAGTGTCGGTTGTCGTGACCGCGGCCGGACAGTCGACGATGGACGATTCCACGGGACGGAGCCGCGCGCTCGGTGGCGACGCCCGCACGTTGGTCCTGCGGTCGCCGTGCAGCGAACGCACTCACCAAGAGGACAGTAAGCGGCTGCCGAACAGGGCTCGAGGCGGCGGTGCCGTCGGCACGGCAACGAGCCGACATCACGCGGTGCTCGAGGCGGTCGGTGACGCCGACGGAAGGGCCAGAAGTCCGCACTGATACCAACGAGCGACACACCGCGACAGCATACCGGCGACCGACCAGTCCCTAGCCGTCGGTCGTCGCCACTGTCACGCGCCGTCTCGTGTCGCCATCGACATCGACGGTCCGCTCGTCCGACTCGGTCCCGTCTCCGATCACGGTAAACGTGTACTCGCCGTCCTCGCGCTCGAAGTCGACCTCGCCGTTCCGATCGACGGGCTTGCGCTCTTTGCCTTGCAGACTCAGCGGTTCCCGCTCGAGCGCAACGGTCGCGTTGTCGAGCGGTTCGCCGCTCCCGTCTTCCACGGCGAACGTCACCGTGCTCCCGTCGTCGCTCGAGTCGTCAGTTCCCGACCCGTCGCGTTCCGCCTCGAGCGTCAGCGTGAGCGACGCGTTGCCGCCGTCGATGTCGACGCTGTCTTCCGCGGACAGGTACCCGTCCGCGTTCGCGGACACGGTGTAGGTGCCGTTCTCGACCTTCCAGGCGACCTCGCCGTTTTCGTCGGTCGTTCGTCCAGCGCCGACGGTCCCATTGTGACTGACGTTGGCTCCGGCAATCGCGTTCCCGGCCCGATCTTCCACGGTCACGGTCACCGTGTGCGGTCCGTCATCGCCGTCACCGCTGGTGCCGTCGCTACCGCCGTCCGTCCCGCTGTCATCGGTATTGCCGTCGCTGCGATCCCCGTCCGTCTCGCCGTCGCCGCTGTCGGTGCTCCCGTCGCTGCCACCGTTGTCGCCTCCGCCGTCAGCAGCGGTCCCGTCCTCGCTCTCGTCGTTCTCGCCGCTGGTTTCGTCGGTTTCGTTCCCGCTGCCGGCGTCCGCAGCGCTGTCATCCGACGACTCGATGTCGTCGTCGGCCGGCTGCTGCGAGTCGTCGAATCGGTCAGTGACCGATCCGACGGCGCTACTGACGGACGCACCGCTCGCAGCGAGTACTAACCCGGCCAGCAGGAACACGATGCCACTGACGGTGAGCAGAATCTGGACGCTGCTCCGAATCGATCTGGTCTCCGTTCGCTGTCGTTGGACATTGCGACGCATACGTGACACTTGTGAGTCGTGATCAGTTGTTACGCGCGCACCGTCCCGTCTCCGTCCGCGACCGACGCGTTCCACTCTCCATCGGACACGTCCGCTTTCGGTCGGCCAGCGCTCGCGCGGGTGCCGGTCGGAACGCTTTCCGTCTCGGACGTTACTGGTGTAGCCGCCGCGTCGTCCGACGCGCCTCGAGTCGGGTCCCGTGCCCCGGAGTGCTGGCGGCTCACCTGCCGACGGCGGCCAGTCGCCCGGGAGTTCGATCGGTCACGTCCGAGTGAATTCATTACGCGACGCTTCCCCGGTTCGAGGGTTCACTATACGGACGATAAAACCGTTTCACTACCGCAAACCGTCTTCGACGGCGGACTGTGGTGGCGATACCGTCACTAGCACTCGGCTGTGCGATCGAGCGGCCAGTAATCCCGTATTACCCAGTCCGGCGGGGGAGCACAAGTCGCCGATTGGCGAGTCGTAACGGCGGTTTTGGCCGCTCTCACGGCTCGTTGACCGATCGCCGAACACGGAATCTCCGGACGGATTTCGAGCGTGGAGCGTGAACGGTCGGCGCGCTTTTTCAGTGTTCCTGTCGGAGTCCCGGTTGAGAGCCCATGAGCGAATCCACGACAAACGACCCGGCGGCCGGCGAATCGCACACCCGCGACCAAGGTGAGCCGGACAGCCAGAAGTGGCTGAGCGGCTTCGTCTCGCTGATCGGCCTGTGGCTGGCCGCGTCACCGTTCGTCTACGGCCCGGCCCAGTCCATGCTGTGGAACAACCTGCTGGTCGGGGGTGCGATCTTCCTCCTGGCGGGGTACAACTACTACCGGATCATCACCGCCCACCCGACCAGTACCGGCGTGATGTCGCTCGTCGCCCTGCTCGCGCTGTGGATGGTCGTCTCCCACTTCGCGATCGGTGGGCAGTTCGCGATCGGCGGCCTCGAGGTCGCCAGTGCGGGCCTGGCCTGGAGCAACATCGTCTCGGGACTCGTCGCCGCGGCGCTGTCGGCGTACATCGCCTACGCTGCCGGTCGCGGCGTCCCGCGCGGAACGGCCGCCGGGACGCGATAACGACCGGGACGCGGCTTTTTTCGTCGCCGTTCGCCGCGATCAGGGGTATCGATCGGGCGGTGCGTCCGCCGCGTGCCGCTCGAGCAGGTCGAGCACGGGCTCGCTCGCAGCCAGTCGAATCCCGAGCGTGGTGAGCCGATCCCGTATTGCGCCCGGAACGAGCGTACCGTATAGCGATCCGAGGACGGGGACCGGGCCGACGCGATAGTGCGTGTCGGGGTTCGGAACGGTCGCGGCCTCCCGAATCGTCGCGGCGACCCGGTCGGGATCGTTGATCAACGGACCGCCACCTTCGACGGCGCGGAGTCGCCGGAGGATGCGGTAGAGATCGGCGTACCCCGCGGGGCTGACGACGGTTACGTTCCTGCTCGACTCTTGCCGGTCCGTCTCCATCGCCGCCGCGCCGTCGACCGGTCGAGCGGCCGCGGCCGCGTCATCGACCGCCGTCACGGCGCGGTCGTAGAACGGCGTCCGCACGATACCCGGTTGCACGACGACGACATCGATCCCGGAGCCGGTCAGCTCCTGTCGCAGCGCGTCGCTCAGACTCGCCATCGCCCACTTGGAGGCGGTATAGGCACCGATCCCGGCGAGCGCGAGCCGATCCGCAGCGCTGGTGACGGTGATAATGCGGCCACCGCCGCGGTCGCGCATCCCCGGAAGCACCGCCCGAATCAGTCGGTGCGGCCCGAAACAGTGGACGGCAAACTGGCGCTCGAGCAGCCTCGTGGGCACGTCTTCGACCGGGCCGAACTGCCCGTAGCCGGCGTTGTTGACGAGGCACTCGACGCCGCCGGCTTCGTCGCGGACGCGCTTGACGACGCGGTCGATATCGTCGGGGGCGGTCAGATCCAGTGCCGCGATGTCGGCCCCGCGGTCGGCCAGTCGCTCGAGGCCGTCCCGATCGCGATCACGAGCGGTCGCATAGACCCGCCATCCCGCCGCGAGCAGTGCGCGCGCCGTTTCGTAGCCGATGCCCGACGAACAGCCGGTCACGAGTGCGGTCGTCGCCATGCGCCGTTCTACGATGGCATCGTAGAAGGCAGTCCCCAGATCCCGGACTCGAGGACTGTCATGGCTATCGACGGCTCCGAGAGCGGTCGTCGATCCCCGAAGGGGGGAACGGAACCGTCAGTCCTCGAACGGAGCAACGGGGTCCGACGGACTTCGTGGATCCGCCGGTGATCCCCGTTCGAGACCGTCCGGCGGTCCCCGCGGCACGTCCGGGAGCCCCAGTTCGTCGTCTTCCGGCAGCCCCCGTTCGATGCCGGTCGACGGCTCCCGCTCGTCATCTGCCGACGGATCACGGTCGTTCGCCGCCGAGTCGTCCGCATCGTCGATCAGCCCGGCGTCCTCGAGCGTCCGCTCGAAACCGCCATCGAAGTCGTCGTCCGCGTCGTCGGACTCGTCCGGTTCGATTGGTTCGTCCGAATCAGTGGGTTCGTCCGGTTCAGAGGGGGTATCCGGATCAGTTGCTTCGTCCACGTCGTCCGGTTTGGGTGGTTCATCGGGAGTCGCGGGGTCGGCCGGCTCGGCGGGACCGCCCGGTGACGGTCGGGCGGCATCGTCCGCCGGGTCGTCGTCTCCGTCGGGGTCGGCGACCGACGGGTCGGAATCGGTCGGCGGCACCGGGTCGCCTGGCGGTTCCGTCGCACTGCCGTCGTCCCCGTCCGGACTCGAGTCGGGCTCGGGTTCGGGGACGACCGCGTCGTCACGGTCGTCGGTCGGCGCGGTTGACTCGGCGGCCGACGCGTCGTCGTGCTCCACTGCAGTGGCAGACGAATTCGTCTCGTCCGCCCGCAGATCCGGGGCGACGACTACCGTCAGGACGCCGAACGTGAGCAGGACGGCCACGATGGGAACCAGCAACGCGAACGCCGATGGGAGATCGTCTCGAAGGCGTGACATTCGACGCCTCGACTGTAGACGGTCCGCCCGCTTTGTTACTCTCGGCCCACAGCGGAGCGAACCGACGGGTGTCGGCTGATACGCGATCATTTCCGTTCGTATCGGCTCGCTTCGGACTCGAGAAACGGCGTCGGTCGCGGCACAGGACGAAGGCCGTGGGCGGCCGAACAATGATATAGTCGGCCCGTCCAGTGGGAACAACGGACACCGCCGACAATGACGAGTCATTACGATCACGCGCAGGTACAGGAGTTTTGGCAATACGTCTGGGAGCGCGACGACGTCTACGCGCTCGATGCCGACGCCACGGACCCGACCTACGTCCTCGGCATGTTTCCCTACACGTCGGGCACGCTCCACATGGGGCACGTCCGCAACTACGCGATCACCGACGCTTACTCGCGCTATCGTCGCATGCGTGGCGACGACGTTCTTCATCCGATGGGATGGGACGCGTTCGGCCTCCCCGCCGAAAACGCGGCGTTCGACCGCGGGACTGACCCCGAGTCCTGGACCCAGGCGTGTATCCGGCGCATGCGCGAGGAACTCGAGACAATGGGCTTTGGCTACGACTGGTCACGGGAGATTACGACCTGCGAGCCCGAGTACTACCGGTGGAATCAGTGGCTGTTCAAGCGCCTCTACGAGGCGGGACTCGTCGAATACGAGGCGGCGACGGTCAACTGGTGTCCCGACTGCGAGACGGTACTGGCCGACGCGCAAGTCGTCGAGCGCGAGGCCGAACACGGTGAGGCCGCGGAGCAGGGACCCGGCGACGCCGCGAGCGGCCACGGCGATCGCGTCTGCTGGCGGTGTGAGACCCCGGTCGGGCGACGGGAACTCGATCAGTGGTTCTTCACGATCACCGACTACGCCGAGGAACTCCACGCGGGACTCGCCGATCTCGAGGGCTGGCCCGAGGGCGTCCGTGAGATCCAGCGCAACTGGATCGGCCGGCAGGAAGGGACACGGATCACGTTCGACGTGGCCGGTTACAGCGGCGCTGACGGGAACGGCGACGGTGACGACGACCGAACCGTCGACGTGTTCAGCACCCGTCCAGAGACGATCTACGGCGCGACCTATCTCGCCGTCTCGCCGGGGCACGACCTCGCTCGCACCCTGGCCGAGGACGACGACGCCGTCGCCGAGTACATCGCGACCGTTCGCGAGCAGGACCCTGGCCGAGTCGGGTTTTCCGGTATCGAGACTGACGCCACCGCGGTCCACCCGCTGACCGGTGCGGAACTCCCGGTCTACGTCGCCGGCTACGTCCTCGAGGACGTCGGTACCGGTGCCGTGATGGGCGTTCCCGGCCACAACGAGCGCGACCACTCGTTTGCGCGCGAGCACGACCTGCCGATCGAGCGCGTGATCGTTCCCGACGCGGACGACAACGGCGGTAGCGGGACCGAAACCGACGAAGGCGGCCCGTACACCGGTGATGGCGTCCTCGAGCACAGCGGCGAGTACGACGGCCTCGAGAGCGGGGTGGCCGGCGAGCGGATCGTCGCGGACCACGACGCGCTCGCGAACGATGTCACCTATCGGCTCCGGGACTGGCTGATCTCCCGCCAGCGCTATTGGGGGACGCCGATCCCGATGGTCCACTGTGACGAGTGCGGACGCGTTCCGGTGTCGGACGAGCACCTCCCGGTCGAGCTCCCGGCGTTCGTCCGGACGACGGGGAACCCGCTGGACGCGGCCGAGGAATGGACCGAGACGACCTGTCCGGACTGTGGCGGACCCGCCCGGCGCGAAACGGACACGATGGACACGTTCGTCGATTCCTCGTGGTACTACCTGCGTTTTCTCTCGCCGGCTCTCGCGGACGCGCCGTTCGATACCGATGTCGCGAACGACTGGCTCCCGATCGATCTCTACGTCGGTGGCGACGAGCACGCCATCCTGCATCTGCTGTACACCCGCTTCTTCACGAAGGCGCTTGCCGATCTCGACCTCCTCGAGCGCCGGGAGCCGATCCGCGAGCTCATGAGCCAGGGGACGGTGCTGTACGACGGCGAGAAGATGTCCAGTTCGAAGGGCAACGTCGTCACCCCCGAGGAGTACGGCGCGGAGACGACGCGCCTGTTCGTGCTCTCGGCGGCGCATCCCGAACAGGACTTCGAGTGGACCGCCAACAACGTCCGCGGAGCCTACGAACTCCAGCAGACCCTCTACCGGATGGCGACCGCCTTCGTCGAGGAAGGCGATGCCCGCGTCGAGCGACGGGACCACGACGAGTACGTCGCCCGGGAGATCGACCGAACCATCGCCGCGGTCACGGCGGAGTACGACCGGTACCGGTTCCACCGCGCCGCAACCGAGATTCGGGAACTGGCGCGGCTGCTCCGGCGCTACCGCGAGTACGACCGCCCGCACGGCGACGTCTACCGGCGCGGCCTGCTGACTCTGGCCGCGCTGATCGCCCCGATGGCACCCCACCTCGGCGAGGAACTCTGGAACAAACTCCGCGGGGACGGGCTCGCCGTCGAGGCCGACTGGCCCGAACCCGACCGCGACGCCTCGCGGTATCGGCTCGAGCGCCGCCTGGTCGATCGGACGCTCGAGGACGTTCGAGACATCGTCGGCGTCGCCGACATCGACGACCCCGAACGGATCGAACTGGTCGTCGCCCCCGACTGGAAGTACCGGGCCGCCGAGTTGGCGAGTCGAACCGCCAGCGGTGACGATGGGGCAGACCCCGTCGACTCGGTCGTCGACGCGGTTCTGGCGGACGACTCGGTCGCCGCCCCCGACCCCGCTCGCGTCGCGGCGTTCGCGGGCGAACTCGTCGGACGCGACGGCGGGGACGGCGAGGAGGGACGAAGCGCGGACCGCGAGCTGGCGATTCTCGACCGCGCGTCCTGGCTCATCACCGACGAGTTCGATGCGGCCGTCACCGTTCGACGGGCCACCGGCGACGACGCGCAGGCCGCCAAAGCCCGACCCGGCAAACCCGCGATTCGAATCAGTTAGGGGTCACCGACCGGGGCGATGGGTCGCTATCGGCGGCGCGGGCGCGGTCCGCTCGAGCGGCTCCGGGAACTCGGGAAGGACAGTTTTATTCAACCGGCTTCGGTAGACCCAAATACGATGGTGGAGGGTGGCGGTAGCGTCGGCTCGTCGTCCCAACGAGCACCGAGCCAAGCAGTGATCGAGGCGGTCGCCGAGGCGGAAGGCGTTTCGCCGGCGGCGATCTCGCCACCGGACTACCAATCCCTCCACGCCGTCGTCGATCCGGCGGCACTGGACGCACTCTTCGCGGACCGCTCTAACGGCGCGAGCAGGCCCGGAGGAACAGTTTCGTTTTCATTCTGTAACTACGATGTAACCGTCGATCAGGACGGACAGGTAACGCTCGGCGAGCCGACTGACTCGGACGACTGATGGTCCCCTCGACGGATGGTCGTGGCTGCTCGCGATCCGTTTCTCCCGCGGCGAACGCTTCGGCGGGGATCGACCAGGCGCGATCACGCGCCGGAGCGATCGCTCTCGGATCGCACCCGGAACAGCAAGCATGATACGGCGGTGTTCCTAACGTCCGATAATGGCAACCGCTGACGCCAAACGGCGACTCCGGCAGCAACCGGTGGGCGCAACGATCCTCCTGACGATCGTCGGGTATGCGCTGGTGCTCGGAACGTTTCTGCTGGACGTTCCGATCTATCCCGACCTGACGAACGCACAGGTCAATCTGCTGTCTCACGTGATCGCAGTCATCAACACGACCGCGACGGCCGTCTTGCTGCTCGGCTGGTACTGGATCCGCGCCGGCGACGTCGAGAAACACCGGCTGGCGATGGTCAGCGGGTTCGTGTTGATCCTCGGCTTTCTGGTCGTCTACCTGCTCAAGGTCGGCGGTGGCGGAACCAAGGAGTTCGTCGGCCCCGATATAGCCTACTACCCGTATCTCGTCATGCTGGCGATCCATATCATCCTCTCGATCGTCTCGGTCCCGGTCGTCCTCTATGCCCTAGTCCTCGGGCTGAGTCACACGCCCGCGGAACTCCGGGAGACGCCACACGCCAAAGTGGGCCGTATCGCCGCCGGCGCGTGGATTCTGAGCCTCTTCCTCGGCGTCGTCACCTACGTCCTGCTCAACCACGTCTTCGCCTACGAGTTCGCGTCGATGATCCTCCCCGTCGCCGTCTAACGCGTCGCATACCGACGCTAACGCATCGCACCCGTTTCGTTACGATCGCCCGCGAGCACGAGCCGTCCCGCCGGTGGTCCCCGCTCGAGGGCGGGACCCACAAGTTATCCCGTCGCCCGCCGTACCGTCGAGCAACGAATGCAATTCGTCGAAGAAATCGTCGTAGACGAGTTCCTTCCGACCGTCCGCTCGCTGCTCGCCGGCGATCTCCGAGAGCGAGGGTTCACGCAAAGCGAGGTCGCCGACGTGCTCGGCATCAGCCAGAGCGCCGTCTCGAAGTACGCCCACGGCGACGTGACGGTCAACGACCGCATCGCTACGGACGATCGGGTGTTGGATCTCGTCGACGAGCTCGGCACCGGACTGGCCGCCGGCGAAATCTCGCCGGTACAAGCCCTCATCGAGATCGAGGTCCTGATCCGCGACCTCGAGTCCGGCGGGGACCTGCTCGCCCAACTCCACGAGGAGGCCGTGCCGGAACTCGCCGATCACGGCGCGAGTTTCCGCGTCCACGACCCCGAAAGCGACTTGCGGACCAGCGAGCGGGTGCTCTCGTCGCTCCGGCGAGGGCTGGGCATCCTCGAGACCGCAAGCGGGTTTACGAGCCTGATCCCTGCAGTCGGCTCGAACCTGGTCGCCTGTACGCCCGACGCGGACGACGTCGACGACGTCGCGGGCGTGCCCGGCCGCATCTTCGACGTAAAGGGGCGCGCAACGGTCCCCGCGGACCCCGAGTTCGGCGTCTCGGAGCACGTCGCGCGGGTGCTGTTGGCCGCTCGCCGCCACGGTGCGGACGTCTCGGCGGCGATCAACGTCACGTACGAGCCGGGCCTGATCGATGCCCTGACCGAGCAGGGCCACGTCGCCGCCGAGTTCGACGAATCCGGCGACGTCGCCTCGAGCGTCGGCGCGGCGATCGAGAACGAACCCGAGGCGACGGTGCTCTACCAGACCGGCGGCATGGGAATCGAACCGCTGATTTACGTCCTCGGCCCGGATGCGGAGTCGGTCGCGGACACGCTCCGGTCGCTCGTCTGAACGGCGCACGCGACAACAGCCAATGACGGAGTCAACACAGGAGTTCTACGGTCGCTGGGCACGCCTCTACGATCTGATCGCGCGACGAACGCCGGGTATCGCCCGCCTCCGGGATCGGGCGGCCGCCGCCTGTCGCCTCGAGCCCGGCGACACGGTCGTCGAGATGGGCTGTGGCACGGGCGCGAACCTCCCCGTCCTCCGCGAGCGGGTCGGACCCGAGGGGACCGTGATCGGACTCGACGTGACGCGACCCGTCCTCGAGCGGGCGCGTGCGGCGACGGCGGCGTACGACAACGTCCACGTCCTGCAGGAGGACGCGACGCAGCCACCGGTCGGTGGCGGGCGTGACGGAGCCGGCGTGCTGGACACGGTCGCCGGCGATATCGACGCTGTCCTCGCGACGTTCGTCGTCGGCATGCTCGCGGAGCCGGCGGACGCGGTCGACGACTGGTGTGACCTCGCCGGGCCCGACGGGACGGTCGTCCTCGCCAACGCCGCCAGAAGCGGGACGTGGTACGCCCCGCCGGTCAACGCCGTGTTCCGGGCGATCGTCGTCCTCTCGACGCCGCCGACGACGAAACTCCGCTACGAGAGCGATCCACATCGCCGGCTCGACAAGAAGATCAGTCACGCACACGCCCGTCTCCGCGAGCGTGTGGCTGGCTCTTATACACATCTCTGAGCGGGC
>NZ_AOIJ01000063.1 GCF_000337175.1 Natrinema gari JCM 14663
TCAGAGATGTGTATAAGAGACAGCTCGTACTCCATGGTACAACTCGAGTCGCCGAGGTCGGCGACGGAAAGGGCCACGACCGGCTCGTCGTCGTACGTGATCGGTCGCTCGTAGGCGATTTCGAGAGTCGCGACTACGAAGGCGATCTCCTCCTCGGGTACGCCCAGCACCTCCTCGATGTAAGCGGTCCGGGCCGCCTCGAGATAGCTCGCGTAGACGGCATGGTTGACGTGATTCAGCGGGTCGAGGTCCCGAAAGCGAACGGGGACCTCGTGAGTGAACTCTGTACTCATTGTGTGTTGTCGCTCGCGGATTCGCACAAAAGTACGCACCGGTTCGTCCTCCCGGCACCAACTCAGGCTCGATCGTACAGGTCGGCGTGGGCGGCACAGAACGCGGGGTCGCGAAGTTGTGCATCGATCAGTTCCGGTTGCCGGTGGGCGTTAAAGAGCCGACACCCCTCCCGGTCGCAGAACGCCTCGCCGGTCTCGAGGTAGTGAAACGCCTGCAGCACGTACCCCTTCAGGGCCTCGGTGGTCCGCGGGTCGTCGGCGACCAGAAAGTCGCCGTCGACCTGATTCTCGAGGACTTCCCGCGGCGGCGCGTCCCCGGAGAGGAGGGCATGGCGCTGTTTTTCCTTATAGTAGGCCTCGGGCTTGGCGGGAGCCTCATAGAGCCCCGGAACCGACACCAGCGCCGGTTGGCCGGGGACGATCACGCGCTTGTGCCAGCGCCCGTCGTGGTCGCCCCACGTCCCGATGGCGCGGTCGAGAATCGCGACGTGCAGCGTCTCGAGTCCGCGCTCGTCGGCGGGGAGGGCGGCGTTGAGCGCGCGCTGTACCTGGGTGCCGTCGTAGAGAACCCCGCCCTCGCGCTCGGGGGTCTCGAGCGCCCGCTTCTCGTACCGGATCGTCCCGAGCATCGTGTTGCCCGTCTCGCGCTCGTAGGGGGATGGAACGCGCGCCTCGGCGAACCGCTCGGCGAGGTCGTCCGTGCGGTGGACGTCGAGGAACCGATCGCGGACGGCCACGGTCGCCTCGAGTCGCGTCCGCAGCCAGGCGGTGATGTCGTCGACCGCGGCCGTCGTCGAGGGTGACCGATAGCAGATGAGACGTTCGACCATGTACTAACTAGTGGTACCACCTGGTGAAACAGTTGCGGTTGAATCGCTCGAACGGTCGACAGCGGGACGAGGCCGTCGCCTCAAGCGGCGCGAATCGCGGACTGATCCGTGTACCGACGGCTGGGTCGAGATGGGTGTATCGCAACCGATGCCGGCCACTCACTCAGCGGGCTAATACATAACTGATTGTATTATTCTCTCGTATGGTAAGCCATCAGAGTATCAGTTGCGGTCGGAGATCAGTGCACCGAGACGAGCTGAGTTCGGATAAGACCGACCTCATGGAAAACCAACTACACGCGGCCAGTCCAGCGGAATGCGATGTGTGAGGGGACAATGGGAGCGGTTTGCGTCGATCGAAGCGACCAGTCGGAGGTGGACAAAGGCGATCTATTGGGGACAATCATGGCCGCTGTCTCGGTCGCTGGTGTCCCGGCTCCGATCTCCTTCCCCACAATCATAATTTCACAAGAATACTTCTATGGACATTATATCAGTTTATTGACTATCGGACGCGGTTCACGAGCAAAGCGCCGTGGCTGTGCGGGACTGGTCAGCGAAACTTCCCGGAGGCTATGCCGTCAGCACGATTGCAGCGGTTCGGGACGGCTCGGGCGTATAGTGATCACGTTTATTAGCAGTCGGGCCCTCCTTTCGAACAGACCACAACGATGGGATGTAAGGTCGATACCCTTATCGAACGCCACTCTCTGACCGTCCCCGCCCCGGAGTACGATTCCGTCAACGAGTATCTGGTGGCGCGCTGGACCGGTTCGGACGGCCGGTCCGCCGACGGATACAAAGCCCTCACGGAGTGGTTCAACAAACGGCTCCTGAAACGGCTCTACGAGGAGCACGACCGAGATACCGTCACCGTCCATCTGGACCGCGAATACGAACTCATCACCGGCGATGAGACGCTCCATCGCGACGAACTCGCGGCCGATCTCGCAACGGATGGACTCGATATCGACGAGATCGATAGCGAACTGCCCTCCTGGAGCACGATGCGTCACCACCTCAAGGACTGTCTCGAGGCCGAAAAGGACACGCAGCCGGCGGACACGGACTGGGAGACGGACACCGTCCGGATGGCTCGCGAACAGGCCACGGAAAAGGCCCAGTCGGTACTGTCGTCGCTCGCCTCGAAGGGCCGGCTCCGGAACGGAGAGCAAGCGGACGTCGACGTGCAGGTCAAACTGAGTTGTCCGGAGTGTTCGGTCCGGGTCCCGTTCGCGGACGCGGTCGAACGCGGATACGTCTGTGAGACGCACTTCGACGCCGAGTCGGACGAGTCGGTCCGAGAGAAGGGGCGGAACGCCTTGTCCCTTCTCGCGGTTCCGTACGGACTCCTCGAGGGGATTCAAACGGCCGTTCTCGAAGACCCGTACCTCGTCGAGGCGGTCGCGACCGCTGCCATCCCGGTATGACGTGGCAGTTCTCCATCGAGAACATCGCCGGTATTCGGCAGGGAGAGGCGCGCATCGAACCGGGCGTAAACGTCGTCCGGGCGTCCAACTGGCAGGGCAAATCGAGCTTTCTCGCGAGCATCGAAACGGCGCTTGGCACGGCGACGCCGCTTACCGAGGGACAGGCGACCGGTCAGGTCACCGTCACCACGGCCGACGAGGAGTTCGCCGTCACTCTCGAGCGGGCGGAGGGGTCGGTCTCCCGGACGGGAACCCCGTATCTCCACGACGAATACGATCGAGTGTGTGCGACACTGTTCGCATCGCTCGACGAAACCAACGAGATCCGACGGGCCGTTCGAAACGGCGAGACCATCGAACACCTCCTCACGCGGCCGCTGGATTTCGAAAACATCGACGAACGGATCGCCGACCTGAAAGCGGAGCGAAAACGGGTCGAGACGGAACGCGATCGCGCGGCGGAGGCCGCCGACCGACTGCCACAGCTTCGGACCCGAGTAACGGACCTCGAGTCGACCCTCGACGAACTGCACGCCCAACGAGCCGAGCTCGACGACGAGACCGGCGGTGGCACGGACTCTCGAGACCAGTTGAGCGAACTGCGCGCGGAGCGCGATCGCGTCGACTCCCGCATCGACCGTCTCGAGACGACGGCCAAGCGCGTCCGCGAGACGCTGTCGGAGAAGCGAACCGAACTCGAGTCGCTCTCGGTTCCGTCGGGCGAGGACGTCGAACGCGAACTCGAGACGCTCCACGAGGAGCGCCGCGACGTAGAGCGAGACGTCGAACTGCTACAGTCGGTTTACGAGGCGAACAAGCGCGTCCTCGATGAGGGTCGCACCGAACTGTTGACCGACGTTTCCCACGACGTGCTCGCGGATACAGTACAGTGCTGGCTCTGCGGCGAGGATGCCACACGCGACGGGATCGAGGCGCAGTTAGCGGCGCTCGACGAGCGGATCAGGGAACTCGATTCGCAAGCCGACGAGTACCGAGAGCGAGCCGCGACGCTCGAAGCAAAACGCGACGAAAGCCGGCAGGCTCGCCGGCGTGAGACGGAACTCACCGATCGTATCGGCGCTCTCGAATCGCGACTGGCAGAGACCGAAGAGAGTCTGGAAACCGCTCGGGAACGGCGGGCGGAACTGGCATCGCGTATCGAGACACTCGCCGAAGCGGTGGACGCGACCGAAGAGCGAGTCCTGGAACTGGAAAGCGAGATCAAATACACCGAAACGGAGGTCGCGGACGTTCGTGCGGACCTCGAGGACGCCGAGGCACAAGCGGACCAGTTGTCGACGCTCGACGACGAGTACGCATCGCTGACGGCGGAGATTTCCGAACTCAGGGGCCGCAAGGCGGAGATCAAACGGCGCACTCGCGAGGCGTTTTCGACCGCGCTCGACGACCTCCTGGAGCGATTCGACACGGGATTCGAGACAGCCCGTCTCACGAGCGGGTTCGATCTCGTCGTCGCCCGGGACGGCCGCGAGGCGCGACTGGACGCGCTCAGCGAGGGCGAACGGGAGGTACTGGGGCTTGTCGCAGCGGTCGCTGGCCACGAGGCGTTTGACGTCGACGAGCGCGTTCCGGTGTTGCTCCTCGACGGACTCGGTGGGTTGGCAAGCGACAACCTCCGAACGTTGGTCGACTATCTGCGGGATCGAGCCGCGTATCTCGTTCTCACGGCGTATCCCGAACACGAGGGGTTCGACGGTCACGAACTGTCGCCGGCCGACTGGCAGGTGGTCTCCCACGACAGCGACGCCGAGACAGCGTCCTGAGTCGAGCCCGCCGCTCCCGCGGGCAAGCTGCCGGATCCGCCGCGAATGCGCTCCCCATGGACGGGTGCGGACGGGAGAGTCGGGACGGATTATCTAGTAGCTTCCCTTATAATTTTGGACATGATTAAGTAAGTCGGGCTGATAGAATCACGTGATGAGCGACTTTACCGAGCACCACCAGAAGGGAGTCGAGGCGTTTACCGAGAGTTTGGAACACAAGCGACAGACGTGTCACGGCTGTGGCTTCGAAGATACCGTCCTCGGCAGCGAGTGGCAGACACACGTCGAGACGGAACCCAGGTCGGGCCACATCCTCTATCGGTTAACGTGTCCGGACTGTAACGAAACCGAAACCGTCGAGATCGATATTTAACCCTCGAAGACCCGATGATACTCGCCGGGCGCACGACGGGCCGCGTCCCCTCGTTCTCGGCTGAACTGAGTCGGCCCGACACGTCGTGCCGCGGCCTGCGGACCGACGCGCTCCGATCGAAGCGAGACCCCGGTGCAGGTCCAGCCCGACTCCAGCTTGACAATGACTTAGTGATTGTTACCGAACCATCTCACTCCGTCGGTTCGGGACACGGTTCCCGGCAGTGCCGAAGGCGGGCCGTCGCCGGCCGACGGTCTTCGGAGCCCGCAGTCCTGCTCGCGCGTTCGGTCCCAGCGAACGCACGGTGTCGTTGCTGGCTCCTGTATGCGGTCGCGCATGTTTCGCTGACGGATTCCGACCCGCAGTCACGTCCGTTCTCGATCGCCGGCGATGGGAAGCGTTGATAACTCTCTGAGATAACGACTACGTACGGCCATGTCAGAACCGCAGTTAGCGTCGCTTCTCGAGGAGCCAGCGATGCGTGACGCCATCGCAGTCGTGTTCGAACGGAGCGACGGTGGACGCGAGGAGTTGCAGTGGGCTGACGTAAGAAACGCGCTGTCGAGTGACCAATGGGGACGGTTGATCCGAACCGGGACGCTCGTGGAGGGGAGCAGCGGGTTCGCGATCGCCGATCCGGACCGCATCCAGCGAGCACTCGAGGAACGCGACCAGGGTTCGGAACCGGACGAAAACGGGGACGAGATCGAAGCCGAACCGTGGGCCTGGTACGACAAGGCGGTCGGGCTGACGGCGCTCGCCTTCTTTATGGGGTACTGGAACACGGGGATTCGGAATACGGTCGCGTCGTTCGATGATCTCGTTCTCGCACCGATCACCGACGTCCTCCCGTTTTACGCGGTCATCATCCTCCTCGCGATCGTGACTGGCCTCTATTCGACCGTTCTACAGGCGCGTCTCACGAACACCGAGAAGTTGCAGGCGTATCAGAAGCGAATGAACGACCTGCAAGAGCGGCAAAAAGCGGCCAAAGAACGAGGCGACGACGAAGCGCTCGAACGGATTCGGGAAGAACAGATGGCGGCCGCCGGCGATCAACTGGGCATGTTCAAACTGCAGTTCCGACCGATGGTCTGGATCATGCTCCTGACGATTCCGGTATTCCTCTGGCTCCGGTGGAAAGTCCGTGGCGGACACCTCGGGTCCGGCGAGACCGGGCTCGTCGTGCCGCTCGCCGGCGCTGTCTCGTGGCAAGACCCACTCGTCGGTCCGATGGCGACGTGGATCGTCTGGTACTTCCTGTGCTCGATGGCGTCCCGGCAACTCATTCGGAAAACGCTCGCCATCCAGCCGGCATCCCCGTCCTCCTAACAATGGCTAAGTCATTGTTACAACGCCGGTCGGACTCCCGTCGTGCACTGCATTCACCGAGACGGTTCCAACGACACGCCGACCGGGACGCACTCCCTTCGACTGACGGCTTCGCTCACCCATGTCGCGTGTGAGCACCGACTTCGACTCCCGGCTCTCGAGTGCAGCGTTCTCGATCGGTGTCTGTCTGTGTGCGGTCGGCCTCGTCGGGAGCACGATGGATCTCGTCTCGAGCGTGCCGCTGTCCGGTCCGGGGATCGCGATCGATCTGGACCTCGAGTTCCTCGGCGTCGTTGCCGGGCTCGGCGCGGTTGCCTGTGATCGGACCGGCGTTTCGGCAGCACTCTCATCGGAGCCGGTCTCGCCGACGGATGAACGGCAGCCGGTGTACATCACGCGGCCGCTGCTCGAGACGCTGCTCGAGACGGCTCGCCGCGCCGAGCCGGAGTCGCTTTCGATCGGACTGGCCGTGACGCCCGCCAGTCGGATCTCGAGTCGCGCGGACATTCCCGAATCGATGCCCGTATTCACGCATTTCTATCTGCCCAAAGGCCGTAATTCCGTCAGTACCGTCTTCGGAATGGAGCTGCAGATCCCGCCGACACGAACGCACGGTCGATTCGTTACCCATCCGCTCTCGGAGCTTCGGCTTACGAAACGCGACGATCTCCAGGGGATCGTCTTCGTTGCCGTGCCCCCGTGGGACGACGACTCGATCGCGGCCTTCGATCGGTTCGGACGCCGATGTCCGATGCGGGTGATCGATGCGGTGCCGCCGGACGAGCCGCTGCCGGGTGAGAACCACTAGTATTTTTATCGCCTCTCGATCAACTCGAACACGAGCACTCAGTCGACAGCCAGCGGTCCACGTCGAGTCGAGACGCTGCCTCGGCACGGATTCGTCCGGTTGCGGCATGAGTATCAACTCCAGAGAAGCGTATGAGATACCATACTGACACTCCAGTTCTTATCGGCCGCCGGTATCGTTGTCGACCACATTCGACGCCGACGTGGTACCGATGAGTTGGAAAAATGCAGCCGAACCGATCCTCGTTCGCATGCCGACCGTCCGCCGACCCGAGGGACACGTCCCGTTCCGTCGGAAACTCGCCTGGACGGCCGGCACGCTCGTCTTGTATTTCTTCCTGTCCAACGTCTACCTCTTCGGCGCTGATCAGGGAAGCGATATTTTCGGCCAGTTCCGATCGATTCTGGCGGGTGGCCAGGGGACGATCCTCCAGCTCGGCATCGGCCCGATAGTGACCGCGAGTATCGTCTTACAGCTGTTGGGCGGCGCGAACCTGTTGGGGCTAGACACCGATGATCCGCGTGATCAGACGCTCTATCAAGGGCTACAGAAACTTCTCGTCGTCGTCATGATCTGCCTGACCGGCCTTCCGTTGGTGTTCGCGGGCGGGTTCTTGCCGGTCGACCCGAGCATCGCTCACGCGCTGAGTGTCCCACAGAGCGTCGTCAAGTGGCTCATATTCGCCCAGATATTCATCGGCGGCGTCCTGATCCTGCTCATGGACGAAGTCATCAGCAAGTGGGGCGTCGGGAGCGGTGTCGGACTCTTTATCGTCGCCGGCGTGAGTCAGAAACTCATCGGCGGGTTGCTCTCGATTCCCGGACTCACCGGCCAGCGACCCGGCGTCTTGATCGCCTGGGTCGAAATCCTGCTCGGAGACATTCAAGTCGGCTCCCCGCTTACCGAAGCGGGGCTCCAGTCGCTGCTGTTCGGCGTCGGCAATATCGTTCCACTCCTGACGACCCTGCTGATCTTCGGCATCGTCGTCTATGCCGAGAGCGTTCGTGTCGAGATTCCGCTCTCGCATGCTCGAGTCAAGGGCGCTCGCGGACGGTTTCCGGTCAAACTCATCTATGCGAGCGTCCTCCCGCTGATTTTCGTCCGCGCGCTGCAGGGGAACATCCAGTTTCTCGGCCGCATTCTGTATCGGCAGTTCGGAGACACCCTCCCCGCGTGGCTCGGTGTGTACGCGAACGGGAGCCCCGTCGGTGGGCTGTTTTATTATTTGAACCCGATCCACACCCCGCGGCAGTGGATGTGGTGGACCGGCAGCGTGACACAGCATCCCTGGCAGGTCGTCCTCCGCGTGGCGATCGACCTCGTGTTCATGCTCGGCGGCGGGATCGTGTTTTCCGTCTTCTGGGTCGAAACCGCCGATATGGGGCCCGAATCGACGGCCCAACAGATCGATAACTCCGGCATGCAGATCCCCGGCTTCCGGCAGAACGTCGGCGTCATCGAGCGAGTCATGGAGCGGTACATTCCGCAGGTCGCCGTCCTCGGCGGCTTGCTCGTCGGTATCCTGGCTGTGCTCGCGAATATGCTCGGCACCATCGGCGGGATTTCGGGGACGTCACTGCTGCTTACGGTCAGTATCACGTACAAACTCTACGAGGAGATCGCCGAGGAGCAACTCATGGAAATGCATCCGATGATGCGCCAACTCTTCGGCTGACCCCTCGAGCGCTCGAGTCGGCTCGCAGTCCACACCGTGATCGTCCGGCGTCATCCCGTTCGGTGAATCGAGGCGGAACGACACTCGCATCGCGGTCGAGACTGTGACCAAAATTGCTCAAGAAACTAATGTGAAGTTGTTCTTTGTGGATCTCTGAAGCAGTTCGAGAGAAACTATTTCTCTCTAAGTACCAGTTTGTACATGTGTTGCTAGCTGATCTGGTTTCCACGTTGTTCGTCTCCAAAATCGGAGTCACGCGTTGACTGGCGTCGGTTGGTGATTTATCCCACCGAGACGCTGGACAACACGGCGTCGGAGACATGGTGCGTCCCGTTACAGTCCGTGAAAAACCATTACGGCCGGCGTCGGCTCGAGTGTCGCGGATCGTCGCTTGTCGGATCGTGGTCGGCGACAGCGCAGAAACACTCCCGATCACCGTCGAACCACGGTCTCGGTGATCGCGATGTGAGCCGCGCGCTGGCTCGCGTCCGGTCGCACCGGCACGTTACGAATCCGGAGACGGATCGTCTGCTGAACTGATCATCGCCAAATATATCGAATCTACATATAGTATGTGAAACCGAGTAGTTGGACATCTAGGTCTGATACGGAAGTCTAACAACAGCTACAGCGTTTCCTTCTCACACGACATTGTCCACCTGAGTGTACGACAGTTTGCGAGCAGCGTGGTACTCGTTTCAGTCGGGACGAGCGAACTCAGACACGCGTTCTCGAGGGAAAACACGTCGATCCACTCATACCTCACCCAGTCGCCCGGCCGCGAACCTACCGGCACGGTTCCGCTTCCCGTCGCCCCCTCGTGTCCGCTCAGTCGTCGGCGGGGGCCGCACGCGATGTCAGTTCGACGGGGTCGGCATCGATCTCGAGTTCGTCCAGCGCCTCCTGGGCGGCCCGTTTCCCGGAGACGAGCATCGCGCCGAACGTCGGCCCCATGCGCGGCAGGCCGTAGGTCGTCGCGGTGGCCATCCCCGTGGCGATGAGGCCGTCGTGGACGAGCCCGGTGTGTTCGACGACGGCGTCCTCGGACTTGCCGACCCACATCGAGTCGTGACCGGGCGAGTCGTGGCCGGGCGCGCCATAGGTGTCGTCGTCGGTGCTGTCCATGCCCGTCGCCGATTCCTCGGCGTCGCCGATACCCGGTGCGTCGAGGACGCCGCGTTCGTCGAGTTTCTTGACCGCCATCGCGTCGTGGCCGGTCGCGTCGATGACCAGATCGGCCTCGACCGCGATCGGGTCGACACAGGTGATTTCGCGCGGCAGGGCATGGACCGGCGTCCAGTTCATGACGATGCCACCGACGCGGTGGTCCTCGCGGATGACGATGTCCGTGAACTCGGTCATGTTCTGCATCTTCGCACCGGCGTCGCAGGCGGCTTTGATCAGCCCGGAACAGGCCTCCGGACCGTTCGCGACGTACAGCCCCTCGCTGTCCTGGGACTGCTTGAAGTCCACGTCGAGATCCTCGAGGATCTGCTGTGCGGGGTCACGCACCGTGACCTTGTTCATCAGGAAGCCGCCGAGCCAGAAGCCGCCCCCGAGGTAGTTGTTCTTCTCGACGACCATTACCTGGACGCCGCGCTCGGAGAGTTCCTTCGCCGCGGTCAGCCCCGAGGGGCCGCCGCCGACGATGATGACGTCCGAGTCCGAGAAATCCATGAACTCCTCGGTCCACTCCTGTCCGATCGCGCGGGTGACATCGGCTTCGCCGACCTGACTGAACTGCTCGAATTCGCTCATACAACTAGGTGGTATGACTTGGTAGTGAAAAGCCTATCGCAGCCGCGATCGGAACTCATGCAACGTTCGTGAGGGACTCACGTAAACGCGCGTTCGGGAGGGGTCCGGCCTCGCAATCCCGTTCCATCGGATTCCGGCTGATTTCCTCTCGTGTCTTTTCGTTCGCACGCGTCGAACCAGCCTCGGCTCGCTGGCGCAGGGTCCTCGCGCACACGCTCACGCGAGCCCGCGACCACACGTACACCCGCGCTGTCGGTCGGTTTTGGCGAAAGCGTTATCAGAGGCTCAATCGTACCGACCGACAATGACCGACACTCGTCCGCGACGACGGCAGCCGGACGCTCGCGAAGCGGGAGGTGACCCCCGGTGGAGCTAATAATCACGGAGAAGGACAACGCGGCTCGCCGGATCGCCGACATCCTTTCCGGCGGGACCTACGACTCGAGCCGCGAGAACGGCGTCAACGTCTACGAGTGGGGCGGCAAGCGCTGTGTTGGGCTGTCGGGCCACGTCGTCGGGGTCGACTTCCCCTCGGAGTACTCCGACTGGCGGGACGTCGAACCGGTCGAGTTGATCGACGCCGACGTCGAGAAGACGGCGACGAAGGAGAACATCGTTGCGACGCTGCGACTCCTGGCCCGTCGGGCACAGCGCGTGACGATCGCGACGGACTACGACCGTGAGGGGGAACTGATCGGCAAGGAGGCCTACGACATCGTCCGGAACGTCGATGACGACGTGCCGATCCGCCGGGTTCGGTTCTCCTCGATCACGGAAAACGAAGTGCAGAACGCGTTCGACGAACCCGACGACCTCGACTTCGACCTCGCGGCCGCCGGCGAGGCCCGCCAGATTATCGACCTCATCTGGGGGGCCGCGCTCACCCGCTATCTCTCCCTGTCCGCGGGCCAACTCGGCGACGACTTCATTTCCGTCGGCCGGGTACAGTCGCCGACCCTCAAACTGATCGTCGACCGCGAGCGCGAGATTCAGGCCTTCGAGCCCGAGGAGTACTGGGAGCTGTTTGCGGATCTGCGAAAGGACGAGACGAGCTTCGAGGCCCAGTACTTCTACCGCGACGAGGACGACAACGAGGCCGAACGCATCTGGGAGGAACCCGTCGCCAACGAGGTCTACGAGACGCTCGCCGACGGCGATGTGGCGACCGTCGTCGACGTCACCCGGCGGACCCGTACCGACACGCCGCCGGAGCCGTTCAACACGACCCAGTTCATCCGCGCGGCGAGCGCCATCGGCTACTCTGCCAAACGGGCGATGTCGATCGCCGAGGATCTCTACACCGCCGGCTACATCACCTATCCGCGGACCGATAACACCGTCTACCCCGACGACCTCGATCCCGAGGACCTCTTAGACGAGTTCGTCAGCCATCCGTCGCTCGGCGACAGCGCCGAGTCGCTGCTCGAGGCCGACGAGATCACGCCGACGGAGGGCGACGAGGAGACGACCGACCACCCGCCGATTCATCCGACCGGCGAGATCCCAAGCCGCGGAGACGTCTCGGACGACGAGTGGGAGGTCTACGAACTCGTCGTCCGGCGGTTCTACGCGACCGTCGCCGACGCCGCGGTCTGGGAACACCTCAAGGTCGTTGCCGAAGCCAACGATCACCGGCTCAAGGCGAATGGCAAACGCCTCATCGAACCCGGCTATCACGACATCTACCCGTACTTCAGTACGACGGAGAACTACGTCCCCGACGTCGACGAGGGCGAGGAGTTGGCGCTTTCCGATGTCGAACTCGAGGACAAACAGACCCAGCCGCCGCGTCGATACGGCCAGTCGCGGCTCATCGAGACCATGGAGGGAATGGGGATCGGAACGAAGTCGACCCGCCACAATACCTTGGAGAAGCTCTACGATCGGGGCTACATCGAGAGCGATCCGCCGCGACCGACGAAGCTCGCGATGGCCGTCGTCGACGCGGCCGAGAACTACGCCGACCGGATCGTCAGCGAGGAGATGACCGCCCAACTCGAGGCCGACATGGACGCCATCGCCAGCGGCGAGGCCACGCTCGACGACGTCACTGACGACTCCCGCGAGATGCTCGAGGAGATCTTCGCGAACCTCGCGGACTCGCGCGAGGAAATCGGCGACCACCTCCGGAAGTCGCTGAAAGACGACAAGCGACTCGGCCCCTGTCCGGAGTGTGGCGAGGACCTGCTCGTCCGCCGGAGCCGTCACGGCTCCTATTTCATCGGCTGTGACGGCTACCCCGACTGCGAGAACACGCTACCGCTCCCGTCGACCGGCAAGCCGCTCATCCTCGACGAGGAGTGTGCGGAACACGGGCTCAACGAGGTCAAGATGCTCGCGGGCCGGCAGACGTTCGTCCACGGCTGCCCGCTCTGTAAGGCAGAAAACGCCGGCGAGGGGCCAGTACTGGGCGATTGTCCGGACTGTGGTGAGGACCACGGCGGCGAGTTGGCGGTCAAAACCCTCCAGAGCGGCTCCCGCCTCGTGGGCTGTACGCGCTATCCCGACTGCGAGTACTCGCTGCCCCTGCCCCGCCGCGGCGAGATCGAGGTCACCGACGAGCGCTGTGAGGAACACGACCTGCCCGAACTCGTCGTCCACAGCGGCGACGAGCCCTGGGAACTGGGCTGTCCGATCTGTAACTACCAGGAGTTCCAGGCCCGCGAAAGCGACTCGGGGTCCGATCTCGAGGCGCTCGACGGCGTCGGTGCGAAGACCGTCGAGAAACTCGCCGACGCGGGGATCGAGGACCTCGAAGACCTGATCGATGCCGACCCCGACGCGGTTGCGGACGATGTCGAGGGCGTCAGCGCCGATCGCATCCGGAGTTGGCAGGCGAAGGCGTAGCGTCCCCGATCTGGCTCCCGGTACCCGTCGTTCGGGCACGGAGTCGCGCCGAAACGACCGATCAGGCCGTCGTCGAGTCGTTCGACTCGGTTCCGGAGGTCCCGTGATCCCGTTCGAACGACTCGAATGCTGTCTCGACCGCCTGTACGATGGCGTCGCTCGATTTGACGCCGAGTTTTTCCCAGCGTTTCTCGCCCGTTTCGTCGATGACGGTCGTCACCGGATAGCCGATGATGCCGTAGTGTGCCGCCAGCGACGATTCCGGATCGCGCCCGACGGCCCAGTTGCCGTCGTGGGTTCGCCACCACGTCCGGAGTTCGTCGTCCGGGAGCGAGTCCGACGACTGATAGGTGACGGACACCACTGTGAGATCCTCGCCGTAGTCGTCGACGAGTCGCGACCGAGCCTCGGCGAGGCGCGGCATCTGCGCCTGGCAGTGGCCACAGCCCGTGACGAAGAACTCGGCGACCGTGATCCCGTCGTTGGGGATCAACAGCGTCCCGGCCTCGCTCCCTCGAGCGTCGAGTGTCGCTAGTTCCATCGGCCATTCCGCTCCCTCGTCGGGTTCCGACTCGGCGGCCGGTTCGTCCCCGAACGACGGCACCCCTCCGAGGACGACGCCGACTCCACCGGTGAGAACGCCGACGCTACCGATACCGGCGAGTAGTTCGCGTCGTCTCATTCTGGCACACCTCCGTGGGTCGGTCGCGGGGACTCCAGTCGGTCGTTTCGAATCGAGTCCGACGCCCCATCACGTGTCAGCCCACGATCCGAACCGAAAAGAAAACACTGGTTCGCGCGCCGAACGACCGACTCCAGCCACTCGAGCGACGGAATGCAGTCGGGCCCGACGCGCTCGGTAGCTATCGATACGGAACCCTGACGGAGACCGAACGGCGAGCATTATTTTCTAAGCTAGTATTCAATAGATATAAGTTTCGGCAACAGAACGGTAACGTCATATTGACAGATCGATCGATTCGACGGCCGTGTTCGAGCACCCATGTCCACGAACGCCCGCTCCGTCTCATCGGTTCGGGGTGGCATCGATGACCGACTCGGCCGACGACGGGCCGCCGCTTCCCGACTGTCCCCGCTGTGGCACGCCGGTTTCACAGGTGACGATGCGCGGTCCGTTCGAACGGATCGCGACGCCCTGTGGGTGTTCGATCGCGCCCGGTGCGCTCGAGGGGCCGACGAGCCCGACGACGGAGTCGGAGTGATTCGGACGGGCCGTCGAATCGGTGACGGCGGTCGGCACCGCGCAACGCCGGCTCGAGTCGATCACTGAGCTTTTCACGGCAGCGCGCCCAGTCGAGACCGAGACTCGTGGCTTCGCCCGTTACCACTACACTGGCCGGCGTCGTCTTCGGACTCGCGCTGGCGGCTCCACCGGGGCCGATGAACGCGATCATCGCCGAGGAGAGCGTCGTCCGCGGCTGGGCGGCCGGGTTCCGGGCCGGGCTCGGCGCGATGCTGGCGGACGCGGTGTTCCTCGTGTTCACGCTTGCCGGGCTCGTCGCCGTCCTCGACGGCGTTCCAGCTGTCCGCCCGGCGCTCTATCTGGCCGGCGGCTGTCTGATGTTATACTTCGCCATCGGCGCGGTCGACGACGCGCGGACCACTACGTCGTTTACCGACGCCGGTCGGGCCGCTGCCACGGGATTTCGGAAAACGTTCGTCCTCTCTTTGACCAACCCCTATCAGATCGGCTTCTGGCTCACCGTCGGCGTCGGCCTGCTCGAGTCGGGAACGCTCGACGTGTTATCGTACGCGCCGGCCGTCGGCGGGACGCTCGAGGGAACGTTGGTCGTCCAAACTGGCTCGCCGGTACTGCTAATCGGGTTCTTCGCCGGGATCGCGCTCTGGGTCGTCGCCTATCCAGCGGCGCTGGTCGCGGCGGGAAAGCGCGTCGACGCCTTCGCACCCATGATCGCAGCGCTGAGCGCGGTCGTCCTCGTCGGGTTCGGAGTGCTGTTCCTGCTGCTGGGGGCCGCTCGAATCGTCTGAGCGACCGGGATTCGCCGTGTGCGGACGCGTCGATTTACTCGCCCAGCGCGGCGATTTCGTCCTCGAGCCACTCTCTGAACCACTTGACGCGTTTCAGACGCTGGTGGGCGATGCCCTCGGCGGTCTCACTCTGGACGCGCGAGGCGGCGTCGTACCCTCGCTCGAGGACGCGCTCGACCATCTCGTCGGAGTCCATGTGGGTGCGGGCCTCGTAGCCCATCCGCAACAGCATCAGGGCGATACCGTTCGCGCCGACCTTGTCGAGGAGGTCAGCCTCGATGAGACACTGGGTCTCGAGGGCGAGATCCGTCAGGTCGCCCTGATAGGAGTGGTGTTCGATGGCGCGACACACCTGCTGGATGAACGACTCGGGGTACTCGGCGCGCGACTCGAGGTACTCGCGGGCGACGTGAGCGCCGGCCTCGGCGTGGAGTTCCTGGTCAGTCTCGAGTTTGGCGACGTCGTGAAAGAGGGCGGCGACGCGGGTGACGTCGACGTCCGCGCCCTCCGCCTCGGCGATGTCGGTCGCGAGATCGACGACGTTGAGGATGTGGTTGTGCCGGTACTCGGCGGAGTGCCAGGGGTACCAGCGCATGCGGCCGCCTTCCTCTTCCTTCTCGACGCTGGCGGCGAGATACTCGAAGACGAACCCCTTCATTTCCTCGAACTCCGCGTCGGTCACTCGCGTTTCCTTTATTTCAACGCCCACGATAGATCCCTCCGCAATAGACGAATGATAGTCATTGCCGGAATGTTCGGTCGTTTCGTTCTTTAGCCTTTGGTTCGGACCGGTTTCGGTGAGAAACGACAGTCATGGTATTTTATCGGACCGGCCACAGTCGTGCTCGAGTCGGATCGGAAAGCGAGTTTCGTCACTGACGCTTCAACCCCCACCAACTTCCGTTAAAGTCAAACAGTCGGCTCGGGTATGGGTGGGTATGAGTAGCGAACAGGAAGCGGAGTCGATTCGGTGTCTCGTCGCCAAAGTCGGTCTCGACGGTCACGATCGCGGCGCTCACGTCATTGCCCGCGCGTTCCGGGACGCCGGCTTCGAGGTTATCTATTCCGGCCTGCACAAAGCGCCCGAGGAGATCGTCCAGGCCGCGGTCCAAGAGGACGTCGACGTGCTCGGCATCTCCATCCTCTCGGGGGCCCACGACACGCTCGTCCCGAAGATCATGGACGGGCTTGAGGAGTACGGTGCCAAAGACGACACGCTCGTTCTCGCCGGCGGCGTCATTCCGGACGAGGACCGCGAAGGACTCAAAGAGGCCGGCGTCGCCGCGATCTTCGGCCCTGGGACCTCGATCGAGGAGACCATCGAGTTCGTCCGCGAGAACGCGCCGCAGCGATGACCATGGACGCCGACGACGAGTCGCTGCTCGAGGCGCTACTGGCGGGGGAACACCGCGCGCTCGCCCGGGTCATCTCGAAGATCGAGAATCGGTCGCCGGGCTATCGAGAGCTCGTGTCGGAGCTCTACGCACATACCGGCGACGCCGACGTGATCGGGATCACCGGCTCGCCGGGCGCGGGCAAGTCGACGCTGGTCGACAAGCTCGCCGAAGAGTATCGCGACCGCGGCGAGACGGTCGGGATCATCGCGATCGATCCCTCCTCGCCGTTCAGCGGCGGTGCCGTTCTCGGGGACCGGATTCGGATGGCCTCTGCCGTGGGCGATATGGACGTTTTCGTCCGGTCGATGAGTGCTCGCGGCACGCTCGGCGGCCTCTCGACGGCGACCGCGGACGCGGTGAAGGCGATGGACGCCTTCGGGAAGGACAAGATCATCATCGAAACCGTCGGTGCCGGACAAAACGAGATCGACATCGTTCGGACCGCCGACACCGTCGCCGTGCTCGTCCCGCCGGGTTCGGGCGACGACATCCAGACGCTGAAAGCCGGCATCCTCGAGATCGCCGACGTCTTCGTCGTCAACAAGGCCGACCGCGACGGCGCGGACCGCACCGTGCAGGAACTCCGGGAGATGGTCCATCTCGGCGAGGAGAGCGGCCTCGCCGGCGGCAGCGGCGGGCACCACGGTGCCGACGTGATGAGCGGCAGTGACGCCGCCGTCGAGGCGACGGCTGACGAAGACGAGGGCTGGACCCCGCCCATCGTCGAAACGGTCGCGACGAAAGGGACCGGCGTCGAGACCTTCATCGACGAACTCACGAACCATCGCACGCATCTCGTCGACTCCGGCACTCACGCCGAGAAGGTCCGCCAGCGCCACGCCGAGGAGATCCGCACCCTGTTACGCGAGGACGTCCATTCGCTGCTCGAGGACGAACTCGCCGACAGCGGCGGGATCGACGGGCTCGCGGAGGCCGTTCGGCTGGGCGAGACGGACCCGTACTCGATCGCCAGCGACATGCTCGCCCCCGTCGAGACCTGCATCGAGAACCTCGAGACCGAAACGCGCGGGGACGGCTCGAGCCAGGAGTAGCGGTACCAAACAGGGAGAGCGGCGGTTCGGAATGAGTGCATTCGCCTATCCGGCTCAGCCTCGCTCGCCGCTCGAGCATTACGCCGCTTGTCCGAAATGATACCAAACAATACTGTTCAGCAATCAAAACACTAATGGGGGAGAAATATAATTTTTTTCGTATGTTTGGTCCTCTGTACAGCGTCCTGCTGATCGCGGGAGCGTATGCCGTCTACGTCGATGCGACCGAGCGAGAAACCGATTCTCCGATCGGGTGGGCGATCGCAACGCTAGCCGTCGGCTACGCCCTCGGACCGATACTTCTGGGCGTGTTTCTGCTCCTGTACCTCGTCCTGCACGCCATCGAGGCCCGTTGGGGCCGGTGGAGTCGCGGTCACGCCGTCTGAGAGCGGAGCATCGCCCGGCGCACCGAACCGAGACCTGAAGTCTAAGGCCGTTGCCGTCCAACGCCCCGTTATGAAAGCCCGAACAGTCCTCGGTGCAGCCCTCGGAGCCGTCGGTGGTGTCGTCCTCGGGAACCGCCTCCTCAAGCGACGTGCGAGCGACCTCGAGAACCCGCTGGTCGGTATCGAACGGACGTATCGCTGGCGCGGGATCGAGACGACCTACACCGTCGCCGGCGATCCGAACGATCCCGACATGCTTCTGCTCCACGGGGTCTATGCGGGCGCGAGCAGCCACGAGTTCGAGCCGATCGTCGAACAACTGGCCGAGGACTACCACGTTTACGCGGTCGATCTTCCCGGATTCGGTCGCTCGGAGCGGCCGCCCCTGGTCTACTCCGGAGCCCTCTACGGCGAATTCGTGCGCGACTTCGCGGCCGAGATCACCGACGAGCCGATCGTCGTCGCCTCGTCGCTGTCCGGGACGTTCGCCGTTGACGCCGCCGACGAGACCGCGTTCGAGCGGCTCGTCCTGATCTGTCCGGCCGACGAGACGACCGACGAGCGGCCGTGGGTCCGGACCCTCCTGCGAACGCCGATCGTGGGCACGACGCTGTACAACCTGCTCGCGAGCAAACCCTCGATCCGGTACTTCTACGACCGGGACGGCTACTACGACGCCGACCGGGTCAGCGCCGCGGAAGTCGGCTACGCCTGGGACAACGCCCACCAGCCCGGCGCGCGCTACGCCCCGGCCTCCTTCGCCGCGGGCACCCTCGACCCCGACTTCGACCTCGCGACGGAACTGGCCGCCCTTGAGACACCGGCGACGCTGGTCTGGGGCCGCGACGCCGAACTCGTCCCGCTGCGCGAGGGCCGGAACCTCGCCGAGGCGGCCGACCTCGATCTGGTCGTCATCGACTACGCGACGCAGTTGCCCCACGCCGAACATCCCGACACGTTCGTCGAGTATCTGAGCGCGGAGCTCCCGCGTGCCGACGCGGGCTCGAGCGAATAATCGAGTCGGAACTGCCTGCGATCGAGTCGGAAAGGGATTCGCGATCGTCGCTCCCGAACCGTTAGACCGGCCGGAGGCCGATCACGCGCTCGCCCGTCGTCTCCGAGGTCGTGATCTCGAGGGCGACGGTGAGTCCGGTCTCGACGTCCCCGACGTCGATGCCGACGACCTGTCCGGTCAGGCGAACGGGGCCGAAGTCGACGACGGCCGTCGCGTAGGGAGCGTCTTCCTCGAAGGCCGGCGTCGGAACGTGCGTGACCGTAACCGTCCGGATCTCGCCCGTTTCGGGGAGTTCGACCTCGGCGATGTCGGTCGAGCCGCAGTCGGGACAGACGCGGCGCGGCGGCAGGGAACCGTGGCCGTTCGCGCACTCGAGGTAGTAGGCGTCGCCCTCCGCGGCGGCCGCGAGCCACTCGTCGAAGCCGGCGTCGGCGACATCGGACTCGCTCATCGGTCCACCTCCAGAACGTGAACGGTCGCGCTCGCGACGGTGCCACCCGCGTTGTGGGCGACGGCGGTCGTCGCGTCCGCGACGTGGTCGCTGTTGGGATGGTGGCCGGCCAGCAGCTCGGTCACCTCGACGATCTGGGATGCGCCGGTCGCGCCGACCGGGTGCCCCTTCGCTTTCAAGCCCCCCGAGAGGTTGATCGGCGTCTCGCCGTCCGCGGTCGTCCGGCCGTCGCGGGCCGCCGAGATCCCCTCGCCGAGTGGCTCGAGATCGAGCGCCTCGAGCGCGAGCACTTCGGCGATGGTAAAGCAGTCGTGGACCTCCGCGAAGTCCACGTCACCGGCGTCGACGCCGGCGTCGGCGTACGCCTCCGCGCCGGCCTCACGTGCGGCGGGCGAGCGCGCCAGGTGCTCGCGGTCGTGCAGCGCCATCCGGTCGCCGCCCTGACCGGTGCCCGTGATCGCGACCGGGGCCTCGAGATCGTGTTCTTCGGCGTAGGCCTCGCTCGTCAGCACGAGCGCCGACGCGCCGTCCGAGATCGGACAGGCGTCGTAGAGGCCGAGCGGCTCCGAGACCGGCGGAGCCTCGAGAACGTCGCTGACCTCGATCGCGCGCTGGTACTGGGCGTTTTCGTTGGAGAGCGCGTTCTCGTGGTTCTTGACAGCGATGTGGGCCAGGTCCTCGTGCTCGCCGCCGAACGCGTCGAAATAGGCCTGGGCCATCAGCGCGTACGCACCGGGGAACGTCACGCCGGCGCGGACTTCCCAGAGGTCGTCCGCGGCGATCGCGAGCGCTTCGGTCGCGCCCGCGGTGCCGAGGTTGGTCATCCGCTCTGCCCCGCCCACGAGAACCACGTCGTTCTCGCCGGTCCGAATCCGTTTAACCGCCTCGCGGACTGCGGTGCCGCTTGAGGCGCACGCGGACTCGTATCGGGTTGCGGGGGCCTGGACTCCCGCCGCTTCGGCCATCAACGGGCCCTGGTGGCCCTGGTGCTCGGAGAGTTCGCCCATGAAGTTGCCATAGAGGACGGCCTCTACGTCGTCTCGGGGAACGCCGCTCTCTTCGAACGCCGTGATGGTCGCTTCGGCAAAGAGATCTCGACTGGTCCGTTCGGGGCTGTTACCGAACGACGTCAGCCCTGTGCCTGCGACACGTACGTCACTCATGTACACACGTATAGTGTGCGAACCCGTTAATACTCCGCGGTTACGGCTGCGAGAAATATAGTATTGGCGACACGTTGCGGGGTTCTTACCGCTATTTGCTGGCGGTTCCATAAACTTCAGTCCGGTCGTACCGAGTTTCTTTCCGCGTACTTATAAGTGATCGCGACCCACGCGGGAGTATGACAACCGTTCCGTTCGATTTCGATCTGCTGACGGAGCTGACGGAGACGAGTGGCGTCCCCGGGTACGAGGACCGCGTTCGCGAACTCGTCGTCCGGGAACTCGAGGACAGCGTCGACTGCGTGCGAACCGATGCGATGGGCAACGTCGTCGGCACCCTCGAGGGCGAACGCGACTATTCGGTGGCCGTCGCGGCCCACATGGACGAGATCGGCTTTATGGTTCGCCACATCACGGAATCCGAGGACGGCTACGGATTCGTCGAACTCGACGCGCTCGGCGGCTGGGACGCGCGGGTGTTGAAGGCCCAGCGCGTAACGATCCACGCCGACGACGGGGACATTCCGGCGGTTATCGGGTCGCCGCCCCCGCACACGTTAGACGACGACGAGCGCGAGCAGCCCCCCACCGTCGAGGACATCGTCCTCGACCCCGGCCTTCCCTACGAGGACCTCGCGGAGCGCGTCTCACCCGGCGACCTCGTCACGATGTCCCAGACGACCGAGCGCGTCGGCGAGACGGTCACCGGCAAGGCCCTCGACGATCGCGTCTGTCTGTGTGCCATGCTCGAGGCGGCCCGCCGATTGACGGACCCGCAGGTAACGATCCACTTCTGTGCGACCGTTCAGGAGGAGCTCGGTCTGCGGGGCGCTCGTGCGCTGGGCATCGACATCGACCCCGACCTGGCGATCGCACTCGACGTGACGGTCGCCAACGATATCCCCGGCTTCGACGCCGGCGAGCACGTCACCGAACTCGGCGCGGGAACCGCGATCAAACTCAAAGACTCGAGTGTCATCACGAACCCGAAACTTCATGACCGCCTCCAGTCGCTCGCCGAGGAGGCCGGGATCGACCACCAGTTCGAGATCCTACCCGCCGGCAGTACCGACACCGCGGGGTTCCAGTACACCGCGGGCGCGAAACCCGTCGGCGCGCTTTCGATCCCGACCCGGTATCTCCACACCGTAACCGAGACCGCCCACGTCGACGACATCGCGGCGACGATCGACCTGCTCGAGGCGTTCCTCGAAACCGAAAGCGGCGAGTACGAGTACACGCTTTAACGGGCGACCCGATGTCGCGGCTGTTCGGACCGATGCGAGCGGCCCAGCGACGAGCGAGCGCTCTGACGGGCCGGCAAGCGTGGCGATCCCCGGTTTGCCTGGCAAGCACGGCGAAAAACGGGACCCCCTGACGAAGCACATTTCAACGACGCCTCTCATTTGACGTGTACTGTCCCTTATGAACGGCTCCGACGGTCCCGCTCTCGACGACATCTCGCCGCGCGCTTGGCGACTTCTCCGGGTAGCCGCCGGGTACGACCAACGGGCGGTCGAGCGGGAAGTCGACGAACTCATGCAGGCCCACGTCTCGATGCTCGAGAGCGGGAATCGATCGCTCTCTCGAGCGCGCCGGGAGACGCTGTTGAACCTCTACAGTGCGGCCCTCACCGACGAGCAGTTGCGTGCTATCGTCGACCATTTTTAGCCGGTTCCGCCGACGCTGCTGAGTCCACCGTAAAGCGAGATCGCGGGATCAGCGTCCGTCTCGCTACCCCCTGATCGGGACGGTCTGGGGTGTCATCGCACGACAATGGATGTAAACTCTTAATAACAATAGTGATCATTCTCGCGTGTATCAATGATACATCGACTGTTAGCTGGTTCAAACAGGCGATCAGTACAGTTCCTTCTGGCAGCAACCGGGACGGTTGCGATCGGGGCCGCACCCTCACCGACCGGCCTCTCGGTGACGGGCCAGTACGCGCTCGCAACGATGTTCTTCGCCGGGTTCCTCTGGGTCACCGGCGCGCTCCCGCTCGCGGTCACCGCGCTGACGATCCCCGTCTTGCTCACGGGGACCGGCGTCTACGACTCGATGGACGCAGCCCTCGTCGGGTTCGCCGATCACATCATCTTCCTGTTTTTGGCCGGGTTCATGCTGGCCAACGGGATCCAGAAGTACAATATCGACCGGCGGATCGCGCTGTATTCTATCGCCAAGATGGGAAGTTCGCCGCGGCGGCTGATCTTCGTGATCATGGTCGTGACCGCCGTGTTGTCGATGTGGGTATCAAACACCGCGACGGCCGCGATGATGATGCCGATCGCGGTCGGCGTCCTCAGCCAGGTCCTCGACCGGGATGATCTCGCGTCCTCGGACGAGCAAGCCGGGGCGAGTGACGCCACCGAAACGGCTGCCGACGGTGGACACAGCGAATCCACGGCCGCGTTTACGAACCTCCAGATCTCGATGCTGCTCGGGACCGCCTACGCCGCGAGCGTCGGCGGCGTCGGGACGATCATCGGGACGCCACCGAATGCGATCCTCGTGAGCCAACTCAACGCCATTCTGGACTACGAGATCGGGTTCGCCGACTGGTTCCTCGTCGGCTTCCCCGTCGTCGTCGTGACGCTCCCGATCGTCTGGGTCATCCTGACGTACGTGCTGTACCCGCCCGAGGTACCGGACGTCGAGCGGGCGCGAGCCACCGCTCGAGAGCAACTCGAGGCCGAAGGCGAACTCGATCCCCGCGGGAAACGGGTGGCGGCGATCTTCGCTGTGACGGCGGGGCTCTGGATGCTCGGCGGACTCGGCGACCTCTTCAAGCCGTATCTCCCGGCCGTCTGGATGACGACCGTGTTCGGCGGCGAGGGGATGACGGTCTTCGGCGTCGAGGGTCACGAGGGACTGCTCTACTACGTCATGGTCGGCGTCGCGGCGATTCCCGCGCTCGTGCTGGCCGACACGATGGAGTGGGAGGAATTGGTCGACATCGATTGGGGGACGTTGTTGCTGTTCGGCGGCGGGATCTCCCTCGCGAACGCGCTGGCTGACACGGGCGCGACGGAGTGGATCGCCGACACCGTGTTCGGCGGACTCGTCGGCGCGCCCATCATCCTCGTCATCGGCGCGGTCGTGCTGGTCGTCATCTTCCTCACTGAAATGACGTCGAACTCCGCGACGACCAGCATCATCGTCCCCATTCTGATCAGCCTCGGGAGTGTCTTCTCGGCGACGCTCGGGCTGACAGACTTCTCGACCGCGCTCTTCCTCTCGGTCGCCGGCGCGATCGCCGCGAGCTTCGCCTTCGCGCTCCCCGTCGCGACGCCGCCCAACGCCATCGTGTTCGGCAGCGGGTACGTCAAACAACGTCACATGCTCCGGGCGGGACTGGTCCTGAACGCGATCATGACGGTCGTGCTGACGGCCATCATCTGGGTCCTGTTTACCTTCGTCTGGCCGCACCTGCTCTGGTGAGCACGGGCCTGCGACGCCGTCGGTACTCGGTGGCGTCCCAGCCGACTTTTGCGCGGGTCGTTCGACCGCCCGCCGTGGACTCGAGCCACCGCTTGGCGTCGAAACGTGTTCACACAGGTGTGATCGGCTGATTCAAAACAGGCGTTTCGATCCGTTCTCGAGGATAGCCCGTCAGAACGCGAGCGCGTCCACGAGGATCGCGACCAGCACCGCCCCGAGGAAGGCGTTCGAGGCGTGGAACGACCGGAACGCGGCGGCCTCGGTCTGCTCGAAGTGGAGCCGCACGGCGGCCCAGAGGAAGACGCCGCCGAAGACGACGACCGTGCCGGCGTACAGCGCGCCGAGGTCGGTGATCCAGGCCAGCGCGATCGAACTCACGAGCGTCGCGGCGATGTAGTAGACGATCTGCTTTCGCGTCTCGGTCTCCCCGCGGACGACGGGCATCATCGGGAACCCGCCGCGAGCGTAGTCGTCCTTGTAGGCCAGCGCGAGGTTGTAGAAGTGCGCCGGCGTCCACAGGAAGATCACGCCCGCGAGCGCGAGTCCCGGCCAGCCGATCTCGTTCGTGACGGCCGCCCAGCCGATGAGTGCGGGCAACGCGCCGGCAGCCCCCCCGATGACCGTGTTCTGGACCGTGTTCGGCTTGAGCAAGAGCGTGTAGACGACGCTGTAGAACACGATTGCCGCGAGCCCGAGCGCCGCCGCGAGTCGGTTGATCGTCAGGAACGCGGCCAGCGACGCCGCGGTCAGCGCGAGTCCGAACGCCAGCGCGTTGCGGACCGGAATCAGGTCCACCGCCAGCGGCCGGTCGGCGGTGCGGGACATCTTCTGATCCACGTCGCGCTCGAGGACGTGATTGAACGTCCCGCTCGCGCCGATTGCGAGGACGCCACCGCCGAGCGTCGCGATGATCGTCGCGGTCTCGAGGTCGTGGCCGGCGGCCAGCGCCATTCCGGCGGCGGCGACAAGACAGAGCAGCCACATCAGACGCGGCTTCATCATCTTGAAGTAGGCGAAGACGGTCAGTCGGGCGCGGGCCACCCGACTCGTGGGCAGCGTGCGTTCGGGGGCGGTCGGCGTCGACTCCTCGAGCGGGGTCGGCGAGTCGATGCCGTCCTCGTCCGCGCTGCCGGTCGCGAGTTCGAGGTCCCAGGCAAGCGCGAGGACGACTCCCGAGAAAATCACGAGCCCGAGCGCGAGGTGGAGACCGGGGAGGATCGCCTCGGGACCGATCGTCGCGGTGGCGGCACCGACGCCGACCTGGACGACGTAGAGCGCGGCGGCGGCGACGAGCGTCGTCCGGACGCGCCGCGAGGCGTCACCGAAGGCGGCGGCGTACGCCGTGGCGGCGACGAGCAGGCCGACGACGACAGCAGTGAGCCGATGGCCCCATGCGATCGCGAGTTCGGTCTGATTCAACGGGTCGACCGGGGCGTGACAGGTCGGCCACGTCGAACACGACGCGGCCGCGTTCGTCAGCGAAGTCGTCGCGCCGACGATCAACAGCAGATAGACGCCCAGCGCGGTCGCTGTGAGCAGTGCGGAAAAGCGGCGTCGCGTGCCGATCGGGCGGGGAAACGACTCTGTTGCCACGGCTATTCTCGTCTACACCGTTCGACTCCGTGTATTTAGGGCTCTCGCTTTTTCCCACCCGTCGCGGACGGGATCGGCCGGCGCTGCAGTCCTCGAGAGAGTGCCGAAAAGGGATTGTGCTCGACCACGTAGCGCTCTTCGTGTCCGGCGACTCGCGCCGTCGTGTCCCTGAGCCAGCCACCGATACGTCGACACCTCCTGCATCCAGTGCGCCCGAGGTCGACGTTCGGGATGAGACACCGTCAGTTCGGTGTCCGTACTGCAAGCGACCGTTTCGGCGACCGGCATTCGAGTCGCTCCACCGCGGACTCGAGCATCACGAGCGGCTCTCCGATCGGGAACGAGCGGCCGCCGAGCGGGCCGCTCGCGACGAGCGCGCGGCGCTGCGGCACTTCCGACTGTACGCGCTCGGCGTTCTCGTAGTGCTGTACTTCGGTCTCCTCATCGTCGCCGCCGTCGTGGTCTGAACGCATCGGCCACGTCTCGGCGGCCGTGTTCGGCTACATCCCCATGTCTTCGGCGGCCGCGGGAATCGGCAGGTCGTGGGGCGAAACGCCCAGTAACTCCCCGACGTGGTCGAGCGCCATCTCGAACCCGTAGTAGCGCTCGAGTTCGTCACCGTCGGCGGCGGGTCGCACCTTCAACATCGCGTACCCCTCGCGGTTCTGTGCGACCGCGGCGGTCCCGCCCGTCCCGTAGTCGCCGGCATCGCGCTCGAACGCGAGGATTCGTTCGGTCTCGGTCTCCTCGTAGGTCGCCCTGATCCCGTTGGCCGTTGCCGTTCGATCGTCGGTCATACGCGTCACTCGGGACGCGCCCACCGGGAACCTGTCGGTTCCGGTCGGACCGTCCGGAGGCCGAACATCGACACCGATTTTTCGGTTGCCTCCGAGGGACCGACCAGTGAGCCGTTCGGATTCCCTCCCGATCCGTCGCCCGCTCGCGACGTTTCGACTCACGCGATCTGTCGCCCTCCAGTGGCTCGTCGTTTCCGCGGTCGGCTTCTTCGGGTTCGCCTACGCGCTCGGCCACGTCCTCGCGTGGCTCCGCGGGACCGCGCTCGAGCCGATCGTGATCGCGCCGTCCTCGCCGCCGACGGTAGTGAGTTGGCTCGCCGTCTCCGTCGGACTCCTCGTCTGCGTCGTCGTCCCGCATGAACTGCTTCACGGCGTGTTCATGGCCCGCTACGGTGACACTCCGCGATACGGGATCGGTGTTTCCTATTTCGTGTTGCCCTACGCCTACGCGGAGACCAGCGACACGACCTATACGCGGAACCAACTGCTCGCCGCCCTGCTCGCGCCGTTCGTCGTGATCACGGCCGTCGGCCTCGCCGCGATGGTCGTCGTCCCCACGCCGCTGCTGATCGTCCCGCTGGCGGCGAACGCGGCCGGCTCGATCGGCGACCTCTGGATGGCCGCCGTCCTCTGTCAGTACCCCGCCGACGTTCGCGTCGGCGACCCACCGGACGGCGTTCGAGGCTTCGGGATTTACGGCACCGACGAACAGGTGACCCGCCTCCCCGGGACGACGCTGCTCTCGCGGTTCCTGACCGGCAGCGTCGGCACCTTCGCGGCGATCGCAGCCTACGCCCTCCTCGCGGTGTTGCTCTCGCTCGCCTTCGGCTCCGGCGACGTCGTCCTCGGAGCCCCCGAGCGGGGCTGGCTGCTCGTCCGTCATGACCACCTGCCCGGCGGCACCGCCGTCCTCGAGCTCGGCGATGGTCCGCTGCTCGGCACGGCTGCCCTCGGCGGCCTCGCGTGGACGGGCGTCGCGACCCTTCGGCAGCGTCTCGAGTCCGAGTGACCGCGGCAACCGTAACGTTCGAGCGCCCGTCGCACCGATGGCCCGTATGACCAAGTGGCTCCGAAGCGGCCGTCGCCGAGACATCTGTTTCCTGCTCGCCGCCGACGGCGAACTGCGGGGACAACAGCTGAAATCGCGTCTCGAGTCCCACTACGACGATCGGCTCGAGCCGAAGTCGTTCTACGGCTCGTTGTCGGCGCTGGTCGACGCGGGAATCGTCGAGAAGCGGACCGAGGGTCTGCACGATGTCTACACGCTGACCGACGGCGGGGAACGGAGAGTGCGAGACCACTACGACTGGGTCAGGGACTGTCTCGAGGACGGGGACTGACGATACCGGTGTGGCGGCTCCGGCCAGCACGCCGTCTCGTCACTCGAGCGAGGGATTCCTGTAGAGATGGACGACGACGTAGATCGGGAGCGCGAACAGCAAGACGAACAGCGGGAGCATCGCGCCCTCGGCTTTCCCGCCGAACGTTTGCACGATCAGCGTATACGCGATGATCGCGAGGAACAGCTCCGTTCGGTCCATAGGTTCACTGTACTAAGCTCTGTTATAAATATGCCGAATGGGTTCGGAACAAAGGCGGTCGGCAAAGCGGTAGAGTAGTCGATCCGCAAGCCGCAGACGCCTCACACGGGGAGTCGAGGGGCTACTCCTCGAGCAGTTGATCGCCGATCGTGTTCCGGAGTACTTCGCTGGTGCCCTCGTAGATCTCGTTGAGTTTGGCGTCGCGGTAGAACCGCTGGGCGGCGAAGTCCTTGGTGTAGCCGTAGCCGCCGTGGATCTGGATGCCCTCGTTGGCGACCTCCCGGCTCACTTCGGAGGCGTAGAGCTTGGCCTGGGAGGCGTCCTTGATGTAGTTCTCGCCGCGGATCTTCTTGTCGGCGGCCTTGTGCATGAGCATCTTGGCGGCCTGGATCTTCGTATCCATGTCGGCGAGCTTGTGCTTGATCGACTGGAACTCGCCGATCGGCTGGCCGAACTGCTCGCGCTCGGTGGCGTACTCGCGGGCCTCATCGAAGGCGGCGCGGGCGATACCGACGCCGCGGGCGGCGATCGTGATGCGGCCGCCGTTCAGGGTTTTCAGCGCGTGGACGAAGCCATCGCCCTCCTCGCCGAGTCGGCGGGTTTCGGGAATCCGAAGGTCGTCGAACCGGAGTTCGGCGGTCGGACAGCCCTTGTCGCCGAGTTTGTCCTCGGTGCCCTCGACGATGAAGCCGTCGTCCTCCTCGGGGCGGATGATAAAGGACGAGATGCCCTTGTTGCCCGCATCGGGGTCGGTCTTCGCGAAGAGCGTGACCGTATCCGCCACGGAGCCGTTCGAGATCCAGAGCTTCCCGCCGTTGATGACGTACTCGTCGCCGTCTTTCGCCGCAGTGGTCTCCATCGCCGGCACGTCGCTGCCCGCGCCGGCCTCCGAGAGCGCGAACGCGCCGATATCCTCGCCCGCCGCGACGGGGGTCAGGTACTCCTCCTTCTGGGACTCGTCGCCGAACTCGTAGAGCATGTTCCCAGCCAGTGAGGTGTGAGCGGCGACGATGGTTCCGAGACCGCCCGAACCGCGCGAGATTTCCTCGAGTCCGATCGCATACGAGTGATAGTCCAGCCCGGCACCGCCGTACTCCTCGGGGAAGGGCATTCCCATCAGCCCCAGGTCGGCCATCTCACTGACGAGATCGGCGGGGAACTCGTCCTCGTGGTCGATTTCCTCGGCGACTGGGACGACCTCCTCGTCGACGAATTCCGACACCATGTCTCGAATCTGTTGCTGCTCGGCCGAGAGTCCAAAGTCCATATCGCCGCATTAGGAATCATTACTCTTTATTGTTCGTTCTTCCGTCCGTCCCGTGTCAGTCGCGGGATCGAAACCGGACGCTCGTGGGCTACGGCTCGGCAGCGACGAACTCGGCTCCCCGCCTGTATCCCGAGATAGGCGGCGTCCCGACGCTTGCGACGGCTGTCGTGGCTCCCGGCGAACACGAGTCGTGACTGCAGTCAGTCCCGGTCGGGGGCGGCCTCGTCCGGAACCTGTCCCTCGACGAGGGATTGATCGGCGTACTCCTCGCGGATGTCCTTCTTCGAGAACTTCCCGGTCGCCGTCTTCGGGACTTCCTTGATGAACTCGATCTCGTCCGGCAGCCACCACTTCGGATACTCGCCGGCGAGCAGTTCGTTGATCTCGTCGACGAGCGTCTCGCGATCGGCATCCGCCGCGGGCACGACGAACGCGACCGGCCGCTCTTGCCACCGTTCGTGGGGCACACCGACGACGGCCGCCTCGGCGACGCCGTCGTGGGCCATGATCGCGTTCTCGAGTTCGACCGATGAAATCCACTCGCCGCCGGATTTGATCACGTCCTTCTCCCGGTCGACGATCTTGATGTAGCCGTCCTCGTCGACGGTAACGACGTCGCCGGTCTTGAGCCAGCCGTCCTCGAAGTCCGCCTCGTTGGCCTCGGGACGCTCGAAGTACTCCGTCGTCACCCATGGCCCGCGAATCCACAGTTCGCCGAACTCCTGGCCGTTCCAGGCGATCTCCTCGCCGTCGTCGTCGATGACCGTGAACTCGAGGCCGGGAACCACAAGGCCCTGTTTGCTGCGCTTTTCGATCTGGGTGTCGTAGTCCGCGTTCGCCAGATCGGATTTGAGATGGGAGACCGAGCCGATCGGGGCCATCTCGGTCATGCCCCAGGCGTGAAGCACCTCGACGCCCTGGGTGTCGAACCACTCGACCATCGATTTCGGTGCCGCCGAACCGCCGACGATGACGGTCTCGAGCGTCGAGAGATCGACATCGTTCTCCGTGCAGTACTCCATCAGTCCCAGCCAGACGGTCGGGACGCCCGCGCTGATGGTCACGCCCTCGTTTTCGATGAGGGTCGCGAGGTCTGCTGGCTCCGGAGAGGGGCCGGGGAACACCTGCTTGGCTCCGCCCGCGGTCGCCGTAAACGGCATGCCCCAGGCGTTGACGTGGAACATCGGGACCACGGGCATGACAACGTCGTCGTCGGCCATCGGAATCCCCTGTGGCGTCTGGGACGCCATCGTGTGACTCCAGAGCATCTGCTGGGTGTATTCGACGCCTTTCGGGTTCCCGGTCGTCCCCGAGGTGTAACACATCCCCGCGGGCTGGTCCTCGTCGACATCGGGCCAGTCGTACTCGGTCGCGTGGCCCTCGATGAACGACTCGTACGGCGTCGCGTCCAGGTCGTCGACCGTCTCGTGTCCCATGACGACGAAGTCGACGTCATCGAACTCGTCGTCGGCGTCGGCGACGGCACCGGCGAGTTTCGGCGCGAGCGACTGGTCGACGAAGATCAGTTCGTCGTCGGCGTTGTCGACGATATACTGGATGTGGGCGTCGGGAAGCAGGGGATTAATCGTGTGGAGTTGTGCGCCGATTGAGGGGACGGCGAAGTACGTCTCGAAGTGACGCGAGTGATTCCAGCAGAACGTCCCGACCCGGTCGCCGCTCTCGATCCCGTACTCGCCGAGGGCGTTCGCGAGTTGGCTCGTTCGCTCCTCGTACTCGCTGTAGGTGTATCGTTGCAGCCCGTCGTGGTTCCGGGAGACGATTTCCGTGTCGGAATAGAGGTTTGACGCACGCCACAAGAACGGCCGGAGTGTTTGATCTGTTCCGCCTGGCATCTTCGTGTTGTACTGTAGCACAATGACTGTATTATTCTTTTCATACACACACTGCTATGACCGTATTTCCGATCGTTCCGCCCCATATAGGATGAACAGTCATCTAAAGAAAAATAACTAATCCGGTTCAGATATGCGAGCCAACGAGGACAATAGTGTGGTATATAGTACCCTGGGTTCGAGATTCACGAAAGACGAGAAACCCACGACAACGGTCACAGCTCCGGGCGGCCCGTGCGGTCGTCGTTCGATACCAGTTCGCCGACGCTGTCCCGTCGCTCGAGTCCCGCCTCAACTCGAGGTGACTGTCTCGAGCGCGTCCTCGATCGGCGTTTCTCCCGACAGGATTTCGAACGTCTCCCCGTACACCGACTCGACGTCGAGCGCGGTCACGAGCGTCCGTGCGACGTCTTCGCGGGGAATGGAACCGGCATCCGGATCGAGCCCGTTGCCCGCTCGGATCTCGCCGGTCCCGGATGCGGTGGTCAGTTCGCCCGGGCGAACGATCGTCTCCGTCAGATCGCTCGCGCGGAGGTACTCGTCGGCTTCGGCTTTGGCGAGCAGGTAGTCCCGGAGCGGCTCGGGTCCCGCTGCCGGCTCGTCGGCACCCATCGAACTGAGCATGACGAACCGATCGACGCCCGCTTCGCTGGCCGCGTCGATCAGGGTGATCGCGCCGTCGCGGTCGACGCCGTAGACGTCTTCTCCGCCGGAACCGGCCGCGAAGACGACGGCGTCACAGCCCTCGACCGCGTGCTCGACAGCCCCGGTCAGGTCCGCGACGACCGGTTCCCCGCCGAGGGCGGTCATCTCGTCGGCCTGCGATTCCGTTCGGATCATCGCTCGCGCGGTCCGCTCGCTCTCGCCGAGCAGTTCCGTGACGTGTTGTCCGACTTGACCGTGCGCTCCGGCGATGAGTATGGTCTGGCTCACGGCCATCGGTTCGTCGCTCGGCTACATACCGGTTGTGTCGTCCGCCGCCGGAGAGCGGGTGCTCCGAGTCGCCGTGCCGTCCCGATTGCCACCGGCCGGAAGAGCACGCCGCGACCGCGGCGTTTTTCCCCGGGGGTCACGAAATGAACTCGAGTAGATGACCACGGGCCAGCCCGAACCTCCCACCGACGCCGATCTCGAGTGGTGTTACGACGCGGTTCACGGCGTTTCGCGGACTTTTTCGATCACGATCGATCGGCTCGAGGAGCCGATGGCGAGACACATCTGTATCGGGTACCTCCTTTGTCGGATTGCAGACACGATCGAGGATGCGGGGCATATCCCGCCGGACGCACAGACCGAACTCCTCGCCGAGTACGACCGACTGCTCGATCCGGACGCCGCGGAATCGATCCCGGCCTTCATGAACGATGTCGAGCCGTGGATCCCTGAGGATCGAACCGACGACTGGGACGTGGTCGCCGAGACGCCGCGGGTACTGCGAACCTTCGAGTCGCTCGACGAGGAGCCCCGCGAAATCATGCGCGAACCGGTCCGCGAACTCGTCGACGGCATGGCGATGTTTACCGACCGGTACGCCACCGAGGGCGGATTGCGGCTCCAGACGATCGAGGAACTCGAGGAGTACTGCTGGTACGCGGCCGGGACCGTCGGCACCCTGATTACGGGTCTGGTCGCCCGCGGCACCTCGCAGGAGCGGGCGACGGAGATGCGGGAAAACGCCCGGTCGTTCGCCCTCCTCTTGCAACTGGTCAACATCGCCAAGGACGTCGATGACGACTATCACGAGGAGAACAACGTCTACCTCCCAGCCGAGTGGCTCGCGGCGGAGGACGTCGACATCGAGGCAGTCACCGACGAGGCCCACCACGGTGGCGTCACAAACGTCATCAAGCGGGTGACAGGCCGCGCCGAGAGCTACCTCGACGACGCCCAGCGCTATCTCGAAGTCGTCCCCGAACACAACGGCAACCGGCTCTCGGCGTGGGCGATCCCCTACCTGCTCGCCGTCGGGACGCTCCGAGAACTGCGCGAGCGCCCCGAGGACGTCATCCGCGAGGGCGATGTCAAGGTCTCTCGAGCGGAGGTGTTCGCCCTCCTCCAGCAGTTCGAGGACGGCGTCTCCCGCTCTCGGCTCGAGGAACTCCGCAGCAAGATGGCGGAACAGCCCCTCCACCAGTAGCGGGCGAACCCTCGCCGACCGGTACGTTGAACTCGCGTCGGGACGTACTGACACGTGTCCAATGAGTTCGGCTGTTCCGGACGGCCCGATTATCCTCTTCGACGGGGTCTGTAACCTCTGTAACGGGTTCGTCCAGTTCGTTCTCCCCCGGGATACGGACGGTCAGTTCCGCTTTGCCTCCCTCCAGTCCGACATCGGGACGGCGTTGCTCGCTGAACACGACCTCCCGACGGACAACCTCGAGTCGATCGTCCTGATCGAGGGCGAGGACAGTTACGTCAAATCCGACGCAGTCATTCGCATCGCGCGGCTCCTCGGCGGCCCCTACGCCCTGCTAGGTCCGTTCCGCTTCCTCCCGCGGCGGCTCCGTGACCGGGCCTACGACTTCGTCGCCGCGCGCCGCTATCGCTGGTTCGGCAAAAAGGATCAGTGTGCCATGCCGCCGGCGGACGTCGACGTTAGTGCACGATTCCTCGAGTAGCGCCGGTGTCGGGACGCTCGGTCTCGCGTCGGCACTGACCCCGAGAGTGCTCAGTCGTCGCCGAGAGCTAGCTGTCGGCCGAGCAGTGCGAGCGGGTAGCCAAAGACCGCGACACTTCCGACCCATGGCAACAGTAGGAGGCCGTAGACGGCCGGCCCGTATCCGAACAGGGTGACGGGGGCAACGTTCGCAATCGCGACGATCGGTGTGAGTGCGGCGACCGCGACGAGCCCGATCGGGAATCGCCCACGCTCGGCGGCGTACCCGATCGGGAGACAGAGCGCGGTGGCTGCGCCGAAACAGAGCGGGAACGCGTACACCGGCGGGCCGGCAAGCAGGAGGGAGACCCCTGCGGCGGCGACCGTCGCGAGGAGTGATAGCCCGACCAGCCCGCGAGTCTCGAGTCCGCCCCCGAACCGACGGGCCGTACTCCCGAGGAGAGCGTAGCCGACCCCGAGCGCGGCCAGTGCGACGGCACCCGGCGCGGGGTCGGCACCGGTCGCGGCGACGCCGACGACGAGGAAGCCACCCGCGCCGACGGCACCGACGGCGACGATCAGCCGCTCGAGCGTCGCGGCGTCGAAGGCATCGATCCCCGTGTCGACCCGACTGATCACGACGCCAACAAGTCCAATCAAGACGGCTGGGAAGAGACCGCCGCTCACGCCGTGATCGATCGCTGTCGGACCTGTCTCGAGCCCGATCGTGGCGTAGCCGGCCACCGTCCCGCGGACGCCGCCGCTGCCGTAGGTGAGATACGTCTGCTCGTCGAACGCGGTATCGTCCGTCCAGGTCGCGGCGTTCCCGTCGATCTCAGCGGCGGGGACGTGGTTCGTGATCGCGGTCCCCTCGGGGGTGTGGACAGTCATCCGCTCGGCCACGTTCACGTACCGGGTGTTCGACGTGCCGACGGCGAAGTAATCGACGAGCCACGCGTCGCCGACGCCGCGGCTCGCGACATCGTCGACGGTGTAGTTCACGACGACCGTTTCGCCCACGAGACGCGACTCGACGGTTCGGACGTCGCCGTCGGCCACGTGGTACCGCGCCCAGCCGTCGTCGACCGCGGCCTCGAGCGCGGTCGCGTTCGTCCGGTAGCGCTCGGCGGCGGTCTCGGTAACCGGGACGCGGGCCTCCCACCGAGAGTCTCCGGCGTCGTCGATATATATGTCGAGCGTACCGTGACCGGTCGCACCCGTGATCGTGGCCTCATTCGCGGTGCTCGGGCCACAGACCCCACAGAGCTGTTCCGGCGGGGGTGCGCCAGCAACGGCGGTGACACAGAGGGTGCCGACGACGAACCAACAGCAGAGGCCGAACGCGAATCGAGCGGGTCGCATCGTTTCGGAACTCGCGTATCAATACTAAATAGATTTTCCCGGCGAAGGGGCTCGTCGCGAGAGGGGTGTGGCGATCGCCCAGTTCGATTCCCCGCGTCGATGTCCGTCGCTGCTATCGTAGCAATTGAAACGATTTACACACTGATCGCAACGCTGTCGTGCGATCAGGTGTGCACTGACGGTCAGTTGCTACTATCGATTCCGCCGCCGGTCGCTCCGGACACGGCGGTCGAGGATAAGTTTCAAGACGAGACAGTGTGAGCTACGGACAACCGGTGACCCGCGTGAGCGAGCAAAACGCCGTCAGCGACACGGAGGCGGGAACGACTGAGAGCGACGAAGGGGGCCGTGTCGTCGATATCGGAATCACCGTCGACGTCAGCGACGACGGTGACTCGGCCGCGGCTGCCGACACTCCCGTCGAACTCGAGTTCGACGAGGCGGCCCTGTTCGAAGCGGCCGACGCCGCGACGGACGCGGACGCCGACCCGACGACCGACGCGGCGATCGAACCGGACGAGCGCGAGGTTCTCGAGACGGTCGATATCGATCCGGCGACGATCGCCGACAAGGAATACTCCTACCGGATGTTACTCGACGCAGGTGTCGACGAACCGATCGCGGACACCCTCCGCCGGCGCTACTCGCTGCCGTGGTCGTTCGAGAGCGAGGGCGACCTCGACCGGCGCTCGAGCGAAGTGCGAGGGTTGGGCGATGCCGAACGCGAGTGGATCGCCGTCAGCGACGGCGAGGACTGGCAAGCCTTCGAGTACGATCACTCGGCACCCGTCGTGGTCGAGCGCGAGCGCCCGTCGGAGCGGCCGTATCCCAGGCCGACGCCGGTCACGGCGGTTACGGGCGTCGGTCCCGACGACGCCGCCGCGCTGGCCGAGGCCGGCATCCGCTCGGCGGAGCGACTCGCGACGATCGACGCGATGGCGGTCGCCACCGTCCTCGAGCTGAACGTCCTTCACGTCCGGACGTGGCGACACAACGCGCGGGAACTGCTCGGAAACTGAGCGACCCGACGCGACCGCAGCGTGGATCGTACCGGCTCCCGAGCGGCTCGCGCCGCGACTCAACGCATCGACGGGCGGGACTCGACACTGGAGTCGATTCGACGGGAAAAATCCGTCGCTTTCCGGGACTGAAACCGCCCAAATCAGTCAACCACACGTCACGACCGTCGGTCGAACTCGCACTAATTACTACTGATGTACTCAATTTCGATAACTCGGACCATCAAAGATTTATAGCGACCCGTTGGACCGTCTAACAGATGATTCCGATCGACGACTCTCCGATCGTTCGCGACGGCAAGTCACTGATTCTGGCGATGGACCACGGGTTAGAGCACGGCCCGGTCGACTTCGAGGAAGTACCGGAGAAACTCGATCCGGCGACGGTCTTCGAGACGGCAACTCACGACGCCGTCACCACCATGGCCGTCCAGAAGGGGATCGCGGAGGGGTACTACCCCAGCTACGAGGACGACGTCAACCTCCTCCTGAAGCTCAACGGAACGTCGAACATGTGGATGGGTGAGCCCGATTCCGCGATCAACTGCTCGGTCGACTACGCGGCCGAACTCGGCGCTGACGCGATCGGCTTTACCGTCTACAGCGGCTCGAACCACGAGGTCGAGATGTACGAGGAGTTCCGTCGGGTACAGGAGAAAGCCCGCGAGTACGACCTCCCGGTCGTCATGTGGTCTTACCCACGCGGCCAGGGGCTCAAAAACGACACCAAGCCCGGGACGATTTCCTATGCGACCCGTATCGCTCTCGAGGTCGGGGCCGACATCGCGAAGGTCAAGTACCCCGGCAGCGCCGACGCGATGGAACACGCCTGCAAGGCCGCGGGCGACATGAAAGTCGTCATGAGCGGCGGCTCGAAGACGTCCGACTACGACTTCTGCTCGACCGTCGAGGCCGCCATCACCGCCGGCGCGAGCGGGCTCGCGGTCGGTCGCAACATCTGGCAGCGCGAGGACCCGACCCGAATCCTCGACGCGCTCGAGGACGTCATCTACGAGGAGGCGACCGCCGACGCCGCGCTCGAGGCGACCGAATAGGATGACGGTGTCCGACCCAGTCGTCGAGGACGTCGTGGCGACGATCGGCCGGTCGGCGACCGAGATCCGGCAGGGACTGATCGGACGCCGCGGGACGGTCGACGAGGAGAACCCCAGCGGCGAGACCCAGGCTGAGGCCGATGTCTGGGCCGACGAACTGCTCGGCGATCGTCTCACCGGGATCGGCGGCGTCGGTCAGTACGCCAGCGAGGAACGCGCCGCGGTCGTCGACTGCGGCGACGATCCCGCGACGACCGACGCGTACGCCGTCGCGGTCGACCCGCTCGACGGCTCCTCGAACCTCACGTCCAACAACACGATGGGGACGATCTTCGGCATCTACGACGCCGCGCTTCCGGCCCGCGGCGACGCGCTCGTCGCGGCTGGGTTCGTCCTCTACGGCCCGATCACGACGATGGTGCTCGCGACCGACGAGATCGTCACCGAGTACGAACTCTCCGGCGGCGAGCGAACGGTCGTCGAGCGCGATCTCACCATCCCCGCGGAGCCGGTCGTCTACGGCTTCGGCGGTCGCGTTCCCGACTGGCCCGACGACTTCCGGGCGTACGCTCGCGAGATCGAATCGGAACTCAAACTCCGCTACGGCGGCGCGCTGATCGGCGACGTCAATCAGGTGCTCACCTACGGCGGTACCTTCGGCTACCCCGCCCTCGAGTCCCGACCGGAGGGCAAACTCCGACTCCAGTTCGAGGGGAACCCGATCGGCTACGTCGTCGAGCGGGCCGGCGGGCGCTCCTCGAACGGGACGCAGTCGCTGCTCACCGTCGAGCCCGAAACCCTCCACGACCGGACGCCGCTCCACGTCGGAAACGACGAGTTGATCGACCGACTTGAGGCGGCACTCGCATAGTCGCTGCGGCCGGCGGGCCGTCGGGTAGTTCCGATCCGTCACTGGCTGCCGTCTCGCGTCTAGGCCGCCGTCACGGTCACGTACCCTCCGACGCCGACCACGAGCAGCACGTAGAACGCCCAGCGGGGCCAGGCGGTCTCGAGGAAGAGCAGCGTCAGGAACAGCACCCATAGCGAGATGGCAAGCAGGTCGGCGAGAAGCCTGAGGATGCCGCTCACGACGGTCCGGACGAGACCGCGGACGGAACGGGCGGATCGTCGGGTGTCGTTACTCATTTGTAATTGGGAGTCGCGATCGGTCGTTCGTCCGCAACCGAGGCAGCCGACGGCGGTCAGAAGTGATAGCCATGTTTCTCGGTCAGTCGATAGGCACCGACGCCCCAGACGTAGCTCTGTCCGGGCCACCAGGTGCGGGCGTTGTTGAACCCGGCAACGAGCACGTCGCCGTCCTCGCCGTCGGGGTCACGGTGATAGCTCACGGAGCCGCTGTCGCCGTCGGTCAAATCCATCTCGCCGCCCCACCGGATCTGTCCGCGGCGACAGAAATCGTCGGTGAAGCAGGTGACCGCGTCGATACCCTGGATCTTCCCCGTCGTGTGACCGCTCAGGGCACCGACCTTCTCGAGTTCCTCGTCGCGGGCGACGAGATCGGCCAGTCCGAACTTGGTGAACTGGCCGCGTACACGGGGTTGTGACGGTGCTGCGATCCTGTTCGTGGGCTCGAGCCAGCCGTTGGGTTCGACCGCGGCGACGTCTTCGACCGGGTGGTAGCGGACGGCAGTACCCAGTTCGACGGGCTCGTCACCCGCCCGGGGCAACAGGAGGACATCGTCGGCCGCGTCGTGCTCCTCGCCGAAGGCGTGGTCGGCCGTCACGAAGAATCGCTGCCGGACGTCGGGATCATACAGTGCCGGCCCGAGCGTGGCCATGCTCGAGGGGGTTTCGCAGGCGACGCCGCTCGGAACGCCGCCGTCGATCGCGGCGTCGACGAAGGTTGGCTCCCGGGACTCGGGGCCGTCCTGAATCTCCTCGATGTCGATGATCGTCTCGGCGTCGATGTCGATCCCCGCTGCAACCTCCCCGAGCATTTCGGTCAGGGAGTGGCCATCGCTCGAGAGGCCGACTGAGACGGTCGCAGTGCCGCTCTCGTAGTCCCCCGGAACGACCGCACTGCCGAGATAGCCGGTGAACGCGGTTCGGGCGAGCAGGTCGTTTAGCTCGAAGGCCTTTTCGACGGCGGCGTACCACTCGGCGGGGACGGAGCGCGTCCGTTCCCGAACGGACCACGGATCGTTGGGGTCGTCCCTGACGAGGGCGGTGACGACGGGGACCTCGCCGTCGTCGACGGCGAGGAAATCGTCGACGCCGAGCCACTGGGCCATCCCGACGGCGACCCCGCCGCTGACGACGGTTCGCAGGAACTCCCGCCGGTCCATTCCCGTCTCGACGCGGTCGCGAAGCGTCCCGAGTCGCCGGGCGAGACGCTCGGTGCAGACTTCCGACATGCCGCGTTGCAGGTGTTCGGTCGCGTTGCGCCCCGTTCCGCTAACGTGTCTGTGCACGGACACGGGATCGATAACCATTGAACGGAACGACAAATCGGAGCAAAGCGATTCTGCCTGCAGGTGCCGCGGGGATATCGTCCCCGCGGACCGACGCCGGTAGCACCCCGCTCGAGCGGACCGACGACGGCTCTCCGAGTACGCTTCCGTCCCGGGACCACGGTATAATGGCTGTCCGACTGTACCCGAGCGTTCGTATCAGTCCCCGCCCCAGTACGCGTCGTCTCCGTGCCGGTGATCACGGAGACGAACACGGTCGGTCCGTGCCGCAACCGCGATCCTCCTCTCGCGGCGACCGCCGTGATCTACGGCGAGTTGCGTGCGCGAACCGACCGCTCGTTCCTCCTCTCCGCTCGCCGCCGAGTCCGGGCCGTCCACCGACGGGGTCGACGACGGCCCTTCGCTCGAGTTATGCCCCGATTACGGGTCGACACTCGCCACGGTCGCTGCCCGTATCGGCGGCCGCCGCTGTCTGTCGCAGTGTCCCGCTCGCGTCGAGCGACCGGCTCGGAAGTGACGAGCCCTTACTCGAGACCGGGGTCATCCTACGCCTGGCATAACAATACCCCGCGTGAGTGAACCGACGCGTGCTCTCAGGGGCGCGACAGTCCGGTTCGACTCCGGCGGGGAGCCTATGAGTTCCGAGGGTGCGTTCCTGCGCCATCGTCTCCCGGGCGACGTGACGCCGGTCGATCTCGAGCGACTGCTTTGGATGGTCGTCGTCCTGGCGTTGGCCGCCGACATCGTCACGACGTTTGTCGGTCTCCACGTCGGGCTTTCCGAATCGAACCCGGCGGCTCGCGGCGCGATCGAGGGCCACGGCCTGGCCGGCATGCTCGCCCTGAAAGCCTTCGCGGTCGGCGTCGGACTGGTCTGTCGCCGCCTCCTCGAGCGCGAGTACCGCCCGATCGTGCCGGCCGGACTCGCAGTACCGTGGCTGGCCGCCGCCGTTCTCAACGTGTATACGATCTCGAGCGTGGTCTGACTGCGGTCCTCCATCGACCGGCGCGCCGGCTACGCGTCGTGCTCGAGGGCGCGTCGCCACGCCCGGACCTCGGCGAGGACCGCCTCCCACTGGTCGCGTCCGCCCGGCATCTCGCTGCCGGTCACTCGGTCGCGTTCCGCCTCGAGTCGGTCGCGAACGTCGCCCGGCCGCTCGATGTTCCGGAACTGGAGCGGCGAACCGCCCGCGGTCTCGATCGTGACGGTCCCATACCCGACGTAGCGACCGATCGGGTCCTGTTCGACGGTCGTGTTCTGGACCCGCTCGAGGGAGACGACCCGGACCGTTCGCCCGAGGACGCCGCGCCGCGTGGCGGCGACCCCGTTCGTGACGACGAACGCCGTTCGCGAGACGCGGGCGTACTGCCACAGCGCCGGTGCGAGGACGACCGGGACGCCGCCGACCGCGAGGAGCGGCAGCCACTCGACGGCGACGGCGGCTAGCAGGAGCCCCGTTCCGACGAGGGCCACGACGGCCCACGGGAGGACGGTCTGGATTCGCGGGCCCGCCTGCCAACGGACACGGTCGCCCTCCTCGAGCGGAAGCCACTGCGGGACAGGTCCGGCGGAACCGCCGCAGTGTGGCGTGCTCTCGGCACTCGCCTCCGATCCCGCGTCGGGCTCAGACGGACTGGTCCTCGTCATACTCGGAGTGATGGTCGTCGGTCGGCCGGCCGGTCGCGCCGCTCCCGACAGTGGACCGCCCGCCCTCGTCGCTGTCGTCGTCGACGGCCGCCCGAATCGCTCGGAGTTCGGTGAGGATCTCCTCGAGCACGTCGTCTTTCGTCCGGTCGGCCCCGGAGTCGACGCGCTCGCGTTTGATCCGGTCGCTGATGCGCTGTTGGACGGCTTTCGGATCGGGAACCGATTTGAACGCCAGCTCGACGCCGGAGCCGCCGGCGGTACTGACTTCGACGGTTCCGTAGCCGAAGTGAGTCCCGAGGGCGCTCTGGCTGTAGGAGATGTCTTGCACCTTGCCGTGTTCGATCCGCTTGACGTCCCGCGAGAGGACGCCGGTTTTCTGGTACAGCGCGCGGTTCGTCACGACGTAGTGGGTGTTCGTCACGCGGAGGTACTCGCTGGCGATGATGACGAGCCCGATCAAGACGATCGAAAGCGGGAGCCCGACCACGAACGCCGGGATGAGCGTTCGCCGGTCCGGGCCGCCGGCCCAGACCACGGTCTCGTCGTCGTCCAGCGAGAGCCATGCGAGGTCTCCGTTGGCGTCTCCGGCCGCGGTTTCGGCGGCCATTACGAGCCAGCCCCGTCTCCGTCCGCGGCAGCCTGCTCGCGTGTCAGCGGGTGGACGACCCGGCCGATCCCGGTGTCGACGACCGACTCGGAGCCGGTGAGGGGGAGCCGCGTGGTCGTCGTCAGCACACGACCGTTCCGACCGTCGCTTTTGGAGGGCGGCCGCCGGCGCTCGTGTTCGATCGTCTCGCCGACCCGGAACGCCTCGTCGTACAGTCCGAGCATACGGTCGCAGTCACACAGTATATACAAAAGCGTATCTCACTCTCGAGAAGTCCGGATCGAGGGGTTTGGAAGGGGATCGACGCACGCACGGGGCAGTCAAATCAGGGCAGCGCCATGGCGTAACAGGGCATCGCGACGGTCTCAACAAGGGCCACGGCCTCAACAGGGTATTGCGACGGCCTCAACAGGGGACTGCCACGGCCTCCCCAACCGATTCGTTCGCTCCCTTCGGTTGCTCACTCATCCCTCGCACATGGTCGGACCGCGGTTCGCCGTTCGCTCACCGCGGTCCAGTGCGCGCCACTGCCTGCGATGTAGTAAACCACTAGCCGTTTTCCGCGGGACCAGTGTCCCCGACGGAGGACCGCCGCGACGAGCTGCCTGCATCGCATAGTCCGTGGGCCCCACGAGAGGACGCGGGAGGACGTGAGAGGACGACGACAGTTCGGCACGGGCAGTCATCTCACGCAACTCCTATTCACGTCGAACCCCTAATGACGATAATGGCAACCTACACGTGTCACGACGATTCGTACCCGCCGCCAGCACAGCGAAAGGCCGTCCTCTTCTGTCCGGAATGTGACCACGAGAGTCCGCTCACCGGCGACTGGGAGACCACGACCGTCGGCGACGAGCGACTGCTCGTCTGTACCGACTGCGGTTCCGTCGTCGACCGCCGGTCCCGGGACCGGTCCGAACTCGCCGAACCAGCGTAACCGGAACCCCGCAGCCTTCTATCGCGGCGTCCGACTCGAGGCAGGCCGGTCGGTTCGGTTCGATACACGGGACCCCCACCCCTGATTCAGAGTGAAATCGTGGGTGCGAGGGGGCCCCACCGTTCGCTGCTTCGGTTCCGGTGGCGATTCCGGTACCGGGGCCGGCTCGGTTTGGGTCCTGACTCCGCTCTCAGGACCGACTCCGGTTCCGAGACCGGGTTCCTCACGAGAAGCTGGTGAGATCGATATCACGGTTTCCAGTCGACGGACTGGTCTCGCGGAGCCGATCGTACGTCGGGAGCTCCTCGAGCGAGGCGTCCCGACGAACCGCCTTGACGATGTGTTTCGGATCGGTAACGAGACGGTGCAGGAGGTAACTTCCCTGTGATCGTCCGCCGCCGGTCTTCTCGGATTCGATGACGCCCAGAAACGCCTGTTCCTTTAACTGTCGATAGAGACCGTTCTCAGTGATCGGATCGGTGGCGACCAGTTCGCAGATGCCGACGTAGCGCTCGTACACCTCTCGCGTCTTGTACGTCTCCCGTTCGCCGGTGATGATGCAACTCGCGAGCGCGTACAGGGCGAGTTTCGCGTGGACGGTCGCCCCGCTGGTGAGTTCCTCGATGCGATTGATTTCGGCGACCTCCTGGGCCTGCTGGATGTGGTCCTCCGACACCGTCTCGCTACCGATGCGTCGGGCGAGTTCGCCCGCTTCCTTGAGGATCTCGATCGCCTTCCGCGCGTCGCCGTGTTTCTTGGCCGCGAGAGCGGCACAGAGTTCGATCGTTCCGTCCTCGAGAACGGCGGGCTGAAAGGCGTCCTCGCGATTGCGCATGATCTCGCGGAGCTGTGAGGCGTCGTACGGGTGAAAGAACAGCTCCCGATGGCCGAAGCTGCTATCGATGCGTTCGTCGAGCGTCTCCCGATACTGGACCTTGTTGCTGATCCCGATGACGCCGATGTAAGCGTCGGTCTTTCGCGCCTCGCGAGCGCGGGAGAGTTGCATCAGAACGTTGCTGTTGTCGAGTTTGTCGATCTCGTCCAAGATGACGATGACTGCGTCGAAACAGTCCCCGAGAATACTCCAGATGTGCTGGTAGTACTCCATAGTCCCGACCCCCCGAAGCGGGATGTTCTGTTGATACTCGGTTTGTTCTTTCAGACTCAGCGCCAACTGTCTCGTCGTCCGGGTCTCCGTGTTCGCTTCGGAACAGTCGACGTAGAGAACGCCACAGTCGATGTCGTTGCCCTGCGCGGCGTCCTGAGCCCGCGTCGCGACGTGCCGGGAGATGAGACTCTTTCCGGTTCCGGTCTTCCCGTAGATCATCACGTTGTTCGGGGGATCACCTCGCGTGATCGCACCGACTTCGGCGGCGACGGACTGGATCTCGTCGTCGCGCCCGACGATCCGGTCCTCGTCGGGCACGTGACCGACGTGGAGGAGTTCCTTTCGATCGAAGATGGGGTCGTGAGACTCGAAGAGCGGGTCCCCACCCGTCTGCTCAGCCATAGTTCTGTTCTGGAAGACACTCGTTATAAAACTATGGAAGGTGGTTCAGACTGATAAAGGCCGAGTAGCGACCGTCCACAGCCGTTCCCGGACGGGTTCACGGTTCTCGAGGACGCTGCCGGATGCAGACTGAAATCTCGTCCGACGACGGCTCCGCCCCTCATGCAGACTGAAACCGGTCAGTATCAGCGGCCGCCGAGTTTTGTCCTGTCGCCTGAATGGTTCACAGCGTTTACATAGCGTTTATGTAGTAGGGCGGGTCGGATCACCTATGAAACAGGAATTAGGGGCCCTCGCTCGAGCGCTATCGCTGCCGTACTACGACGATGCGCTTCCGGCACACGATCAGTTCCATGCCAGTCGGGTTCGTGCCCTTTCCGAACGAGTGGCCGACGAGCACGAGCGAACCGTCGATAGAGGCGTGCTGACTGCAGCGGCGTGGTTGCACGACATCGGCCGCCCGCTGGAGCGACGGGGAGTGATCGAAAATCACGGCGAATGGGCTGCAGCGGAAGCGAAAGACCTGCTCGAGGCTGAGGCGGTGGCGACTGATCGGCTCGATGCGATCCAGCACTGTCTCCGAACGCACAGCATTCGGTCTTGTTCGCCGGAGCCGGAGACGCTCGAGGCGAAGATACTCTTCGACGCGGATAAACTGGAAGCGACCGGTGCGGTCGGTCTCGTCCGGATGGCTTGTATCGTCGGCGAGAGATCGGGCCGTGCAGGCGAGACGTACGCAGTGATCGATACTCCGGCAGTTGACGGGGAGGTTTCGTCGGAGCTTCCGGACATCACTCTCCTTCGAGAGTGGGCAGCAGAGCGGCTAGAGCAGTTGTATACGCCACCCGGACGACGCCTCGGAACGTCTCGCTGGCGTTTCATGAAGGAATTCTTCACACAGTTTACGAACGAGATCGCCATCGAACCGGCGGAATAATCCGTAGAACCGACGGTAGCGTAGAATTGACGGAAGAACCCGTCGAACCGATCCCCCTGCATGCCAGTCCACTCCCCCCACCTCCGTTCAGTTGCTTTTCACTCTGAACAGGGGGTGGGGGTCCCGTCGTCCACTCCGGGACGCCGATAGCTGTCGGGCACCCCCGGTTCAGACTGAAAACGAGTCCGATTTCGGCGACTTGTTTCAGTCTGAACGAGGGGTGGGACGATTTCACGTCCCGGAGCCGATCGAGGTGTCGAACCCACCCCCGGTGTGCCAACTGGGTTTCAGTCTGAACGAGGGGTGTCCGTCACCGTGCTGGCACGTTCCGATCGAGGGCGGTCGTTTCCGTCGTCGTGGCAATCCTATCGTCCGAAGGCCGGCAGCCGCTACGACAGTCAGTCACTATACTACGTCAGTCAGTCACTATATAATCAACTCCTGAGACCTTATATTGAAACTTATGACCTATGAGGGGCATCCGCCACGTTTATTTTGGTTTCCTCGGAACCTATTCCCAATGTCCGACGAAGCCAACCCGTTCGAAAGTCTGCAATCGCAGATCGACGACGCCGCCGCGTACCTCGATATCGGCGACGACGTGATCGAGCGGCTCAAACACCCCGAACGAGTCCTCGAAACGAACCTCACGATCGAACGCGACGACGGCGACCTTGAGCGATTCAAAGCCTTCCGGTCGCAGTTCAACGGTGATCGCGGCCCCTACAAGGGCGGGATTCGGTATCACCCGCAGGTCTCTCGCGACGAAGTCAAGGCGCTATCCGGTTGGATGACGTACAAGACCGCGATCGTCGACATTCCCCTCGGCGGCGGCAAGGGTGGCATCGTCATCGATCCCGACGACTACTCCGAAGCGGAACTCGAGCGGCTCACCCGATCGTTCGGCAAAGAGCTCCGCCCGCTGATCGGCGAGGACCGGGACGTTCCCGCGCCCGACGTGAACACGGGTCAGCGGGAGATGAACTGGATCAAAGACACCTACGAGAACCTGGAGAACACGACCGAGCCGGGCGTCATCACCGGCAAGGCGCTCGACTCCGGCGGTAGCGAGGGTCGCGTGGAGGCGACCGGTCGCTCGACCGTTATCGCCGCCCGCGAAGCGTTCGACTACCTCGACAAGGATCTCGAGGGTGCGACCGTCGCGGTGCAGGGCTATGGCAACGCCGGCTGGATCGCCGCCAAACTGATCGACGAGATGGGCGCAACCGTCGTCGCTGCCAGCGACTCGAGCGGCGGCATCTACAACCCCGACGGCTTCGATCCGGTCGCGGCAAAGGAGCACAAAAACGAGACCGGGAGCGTCGTTGGCTTCGAGGGCAGCGAGGAGGCTGTCACCAACGACGACGTCCTCACCCTCGACGTCGACCTCCTGATCCCCGCGGCGCTCGAGAACGCGATCGACGCCGACCTCGCCGAAGCGGTCGAGGCCGATGTCATCTCGGAGGCCGCCAACGGGCCGCTGACACCCGCCGCTGACGAGGTGCTCGAGGGGAAAGACGTCTTCGTCATTCCGGATATCCTCGCGAACGCGGGCGGCGTCACGGTGTCGTACTTCGAGTGGGTCCAGAACCGCCAGCGCTTCTACTGGGCCGAGGAGCGGGTCAACGAGGAACTCGAGGGGATCATCGTCGACGCGTTCGACGCGCTGGTCGAGACCTACGAGCGCCACGATCTCGAGAACCCGCGAACCGCGGCGTACGTCGTTGCGATCCAGCGCGTCGCCGACGCCTTCGAGGAAGCCGGTAGCTGGCCCTGATTCGGGACCCGTCGCTGTCGGTGAGACCGGCCGAAACTCGACAATCGGGCACTGATACTTCCTTCGACTGACAAACGATCACGGATGCAACAGACACTTAGTACCCGACTCGACATCTGTAGGGAAATGAATCGACGAACCGTCATCGCGGGGCTCGGGGCTGCCGGCCTCGCCGGCCTGTCGGGCTGTCTCGGGCTGCTCGGGATGGCCGAACACGAATCGTCACCCGCCGGGGTCGAGGCCGACGCCCGCGCTGAGACGGGCTACGAGCAATCCGCTATCGACGCGCTCTCCATCGATCGGGATGTCGGGCCGACGAACGAGACCGTCACGGTCACCAATCATATGACCAAACACGAGAAGGCCGTCGACATGGGGCCGCTCGGGAGTCAGCGCGGTGCCGTGTTCAACGTCCTGACGACGCCGCAGGTCAGCATCTTCGGCAAAGAACTCAATCCCATCGAGGAGATGTCCACGCAGGAACTGATGGATCTCGTCAGGAGCAACTACGACGGAATTGACAACATTACCCACGACTCGGACTCCGATATCACGATCCTCGGACAGTCGACGACCCGGTCGCAGTTCACCGCCGACGCGGAGTTCGACGGCGCGGACATCCCCGTCATCATTGCCATCACCGAGGCCGTCGAGGCCGACGAGGATCTGCTCGTGACGATCGCCGTCTATCCCGAGTACGTCGAGCGCCAGGAGAACCCGAACGCCACGCAACTCGCCAAGGCAGTGACTACCGACGTGGACGAGGGGGCCTCGAGCGACGACGGCGGCTCCGACGCCGGTGATGTCGGGGTCCTCGACGAATCCGGAGGGACGGACGGACCCAATACCACCGACGACGACGGCGGCAGTAACGACACCGACACTACCGACGGACGCGGCGACATCGAACTCGACGGCAACGTCAGCGACGACGACCTGCTTAGCTGATCTCGACCGAGCGCGTGCGGATCGCGACCGTACTCGAGGTACGTCGAGAGGCTCGGTTTGACCGTCCCCGGGCCCGGAGCCGCCCGCTTACCAGCCGTCCTCGTCGTCTTCGTCGCTGTCGTCCGACCACCCCTCTCGAGACTCGGTGTCGTCGGGGTCGTCGTTCCAGCCATCTGTCTCGTCGGTGTCGTCGTCCCAACCGCTCGGACTGTCCCACCCACTCGTGTCGTCTCGGTCGTCGTTCCGGCCGCTCGGATCGTCCCAGCCGGCCGTGTCGTCCCGGTCGCTCAAGCGGTCCGAACCCGGATCGGTGCCCCCAAACCCGGCGGGACCGTTTCCGCCGCGATCGCCGCCATCGACCGGCCCGCCGCCGCGGACCGCCCCGCGTCGGTCAGGGATGAGATCGAGATCGGCGTCGGTATCGCCGAGGAGCAACAGCGCGTAGTAGCGGAAGTAGGTCTCGACCGGGACGTAGAGCAGCGACGCCAGGAGCAAAAGGAGGACGAGTCCGACGACGCCGAGCAGGATGGCCAGGACGAGTCCCGCGGTATCGAACGCGATCACCAACAGGACGCCGACGATCACGAACGGGATCGCCAACACCAGTCCACTGAGGCCGATAATAATCGTGGCGGCGGTGCCGATGACGAACTGGAGAATCCAAACCAGCAGGAGGTAGACGACGTAGTCGCTCCAGTTCGCCGTCATCGTCGACCAGAATTGCCCCCAGCCGTCGCGGACGCCGCGATCCGTCAGTAGCATGATCGGCGCGACGAACTCGGTGGTAAACCGCATCGTGATAGCGTAGAGCAAGCCCAGGACGATCGCGTAGACGAGATAGAGTAAGAGCACCCCCATCGAAAGACCGTCGAGGTCCGCTTCCATCGAGAGCAGGAAGACCGCGGCCGGAGCGATGGCGACAACCGCCAACAGCACCCGGAGACCGAATCGGAACAGGAACAACCACAGTCCCTTACCGAGGTTTGCGGAGAAATAGCGCCGCACGTGGACCTCGGACGACCGAAGCGACTCGAGGAAGACGAACTCCATGACAGCGCTGATGAACTCATAGAGCAACCAGAGTACCACGACGATCGCGACGATCACGAGCGCCCAGAAGAGCAGTTCCTCGCCGGCTATGCCGCCGAATTCCTGCGACTGCTCTTCGACCATCGGATCGTCGGTGACCGTCCCGGTGTCCCCGCCCGGGATCGTCGGCCCGCCCAGGCCGAGCGAACTCACGAAGAAGACGATCAGCGCGAGCCTGAGCCACGTCCCCGTTCGAAACGGCGTTAGCCGGGTCCGGGTCACGTCGATAGCGTCCCCGAGATCGTCGATGGCGTCCATAGTACCCCACGCTAGCATCGACACAGCGATAATACTACTGTTCTGACGGCCCCATCCGGCACGAAACGAGTGCGGCCCCGCCCGCCTGAGATCGAATACGTTCCCCCGGTAACACTTCGAGGGGCATTTAACGCCGACCGTCGACAGATTCCGTATGGACATCCGCCGGCTCGCACGTGGATCGATCGAGTGGAGCCGCATCGAGCGTGTCGTCCGCACGCTGGCGGATCGCTACGACCGCGAGGAGGTCCGTGTCGAATTCCTCGAGGCCGACAACTGGCTGTCGACGCCGTGTGTTATCGACGACGAATGGTTCGTCAAAATCGTCTCCAGACAGAACGCTCTGGTCCACGCGGTGTTGACGACCGGCCGGAACGTGGGTGCCTTCTCCTCGGGCACCGAGGGGTTTTTCGACCGGTTCGACACGCCTCGCGAGATGGTCGAACACGAGTACGCGGCGACCGAACGGATGCAGGAGATCGGTCTCAACGCGCCCCGCCCCATCGACGCCTTCGAGGTCAACGGGCTGGGCGTCCTCGTCCTCGAGTATCTCCCGGATTTCCGGTCGCTCGACGACGTCTCCGACGACGTGGTCGCCCGGCGAGCGCCCGAACTGTTCGCTATGCTCGCCACGCTCCACGAACACGGGCTCGCCCACGGCGACCTGCGGGCGGAGAACGTCCTGCTCTGTGACGACGAGTTCTACTTCATCGACGCGACCAGCGTCCACGACGACCGCGTCGACGAGACGACGGCCTACGATCTGGCCTGTGCGCTGGCCATTCTCGAGCCACGGATCGGACCGCGGGAAGCCGTCGACGCGGCCACGACCGCCTACGAGCCCTCGCAGCTGCTCGCCGCGCGGGAGTTCCTCGACTTCGTCCGGCTCCGCCCCGACCACGAGTTCGACTCGACGACCTTGCGCAGCGAACTCGAGAAGGCGGCCGATCTGGGCGGTAGCTGACGGACGCCGGCGACGAGCGCCATCCCGATATGGCGGACGCTCCGCCGGAGGGAGAACGACCCGTCACCGAAGATCGCGGCGAGGAGGAAGACCGGTGACCGGCCGCGGGGTAGCCCATCCGGCCGCCGCTGGCATCAGTATTCGGTGTGGGGTTGCTTCGACATCGGCGTGTGGTTTATCGCATGCCGTCCAGCGTCCGGACCGTATCCGACATGATCCAGGCCGTTTCGCTGTCTGGTTCCTCGAGACAGATCGCGAAAAACGAGTCCCGGCCGTCGTCGACGGTGATGCGGTACCCGTGACTCGTCAGCGGTTGGCTCTCGTCGGTGCGGGATTCAGGGGAGGTCACACGCGTCTTCGGAGACGCCAGCGGATAACGAACACGATTCGGAACGGAGCCGAGAGTGCCTGACACGGACGTTCGGTGGCGTTCCCGTCGGGCGATCGGCCTCCGAACCGGCTGTCGATCGCCCGACGGGAGCGGGTCGAATACCGCCACGACCCATGCGTGTAAGTCACCAGCAAGGAGTTCACTGCGCCCGTCGTACCATCCCGTCCGAGCCAGCAACTCGCCGACCAGGGACACAGTCACTACAGCGGCGGCGAATGGACGCCCGCCGACGGCGGGCGTACTGCGAGCGGTCAAACATACCTCGACGAGGCACGCGACCGGCTTCTCGAGACACAGCACTGACTCCCACGACCCCGTGGGCGAGGGCCATGAGGCCCAGTTGCCCCGTCAGGACCGGCGAACCGCGGCCCTCTCAGTTTCTACTCGCGAACGAACCGCTTATCAGCCGTTTCGTGGAAGGGGTGAGTACATGAAGGCAGTCGTTCTCGCGGCGGGTCAGGGAACGCGGATGCGACCGCTGTCGGAATCGGTGCCGAAGCCAATGCTGCCGGTCGCCGACCGACCGCTCGCGGCCCACACCGTCGACGCGGCGATCGACGCTGGAGCCGCCGAAATCGTCCTCGTGATCGGTTACGAGGGCGAGACGGTCCGTGACTACTTCGGCCCCGAGTACCGGGGCGTCCCGGTCTCCTATGCGGTCCAGGAAGAACAGGCCGGGACCGCCGACGCCGTCGACGCTGCCAGTCCCCATCTCGAGGGGCCCTTCGCCGTCCTCAACGGCGACAATCTCTACGATCCGGCGGCGATCGACCGGCTGTTCGACGCCTGTCCGGCCGTCTGCGCGATCGAGGTCGACGAGCCGCGCAACTACGGCGTCCTCAGCACCGCCGACGGCAGCGTCACCGGGATCGTCGAGAAACCCGACGAACCGCCGACGAACCTCGCCAACGCCGGGGCCTACGCGTTCCCGGCCGCGGCCCGGGAGTGGCTCGCGGTGCCCGCGAGCGAGCGCGGTGAACACGAGATCACCGATGTCGTCGCGCGGGTGATCGACGAATACGACGTGACGCCGGTGACCTTAGAGCGGTGGCTGGACGTCGGCCGCCCCTGGGAGTTACTCGCGGCCAACGAGTGGCATCTCGCCGAACTCGACGGCCGGATCGACGGCGACGTGAGCGACGACGCCCACCTCGAGGGCGAGGTCGTCGTCGAGGCGGGTGCGACGGTCGAACCCGGCGTCGTGATCGAAGGGCCGGCCCTGATCCGCGAGGGTGCGGAGGTCGGGCCCAACGCCTACGTCCGCGGCGCGACGCTGATCGACCGGGATGCGGAGATCGGTCACGCGGTCGAAATCAAAAACAGCGTCGTCTCGCGCGGGACGTCGGTCAGTCACCTCTCGTACATCGGCGACAGCGTCCTGGGTCGGGACGTCAATGTCGGCGCGGGGACGAACGTGGCGAACCTCCGCCACGATGACGCAGACATTGAGTTCACCGTCAAAGGCGACCGCGTCTCGACGGGACGGCGGAAGTTCGGCGTCGTCGCCGGCGATAGGGTCAAGACCGGTATCAACACGAGTCTGACGCCCGGGCTGCGACTCGAGGCCGGCGCGACCACGATGCCCGGCGAAACCGTCGAGCGGGATCGGTAATCGTCGGTCACCGTCACGCTCCGTATCGTCACGCGCCGCTCGGCCCAGCACTTCGAGTTCGCGCTGCCCGGCGAACGGGCTGTACAGGGAGACACGTTCGGCCGATCCCGACCCGACCGGGTCGGACCGGTCCCCGAACTCGTAGACGGCGGTCGGTCCGAGACGGGTCCCTCGAGTGAGGACGGTCGAACGGAGGAGACGAGGCGAAAGGTGGGACGAGGAGACGGATGTGGGCGTGGTCGCTCGGTTCCCGCGGGAAACCGAGCGCGCGACGGGCCGGAGCGACGCGCAATGCCGGGGAGACGTGAAAAGCGTCTATGCCGGCGATCGTACCAACGGCGTGCCGAAATAAAAAGTCAGCGGTCGGCGAGGGTGTCGGACCGGCGTCGATTACAGCCGTCGGTCTCGAAGCGCGGGGAACTCCTCGCGGACCGTCGCGACCGTCTCCGGCTCGATTTCGGTCATGACCAACGCCGGCTCGTCGCCGCTCGAGGCCAGTGACACGCCCCAGGGGTCGTAGACGTTCGAGCGACCCAACAGCGTGGCATCGTCGAACGTCCCGGCCCCGTTGATCGTCGCCACGTAGGCCTGGTTCTCGATCGCGCGGGCTCGCGAGAGGGTCCGCCAGTGTTCCACTCGTGGATAGGGCCACGCGCTGGGGACGAGCACCAGGTCGACGCCGTCGTCGACCAGCCGCCGATAGAGTTCGGGGAACCGCAGGTCGTAACAGGTCGTCACGCCGACGGTGACGTCGCCGATCGTCGCCGTGTCGATCCGTTCGCCGGGGACGAGCAGCTCCGATTCCGCGGATTCGTAGCCGAAGAGGTGGTGTTTCCGATAGATCAGTTGCAGATCGCCGCTGGCATCGAACAGCGCGGAGGTGTTCGCGAGCCCCTCGTCGGCGGGGGTATCGATGCGCTCGGTCGCCGACAGATCCTCGACGATACTGCCCGCGAGAACGGCGATCCCGTGATCGGCCGCCGCCTCCCGGAGCCGGCCGAACGTGTCGCCCTCGAACGGCTCCGCAGTGCGCCCGTAGAGATCGAACGCGAAATAGCCCACGGTGAACAGTTCCGGCAGGGCGACCAGGTCCGCACCGCGATCGGCGGCTCGCGACACCGCCGCGAGCGCCCGGTCGACGTTCGTCTCGACCTCGCCGGCCTCGATGTGTATCTGTGCGAGCGCCAGCGTCAGCGCGTCCCCGCGATCGGCACCAGCGGCGTCGGCGTCCGTATCGAACGGCATGGTCTCACAGTCGCCGCTCCACCACCGTTACTGTGTCGTCTGCAGGTCCCGCTCGAGCGCGCGCTGTAGGTTCCGAAGCTCGGCGTCGAGGTTTCGCTTGAAGAACTTCTCGACGCCCGGTAGTTTGCCGTCGACGACGAAGTGATTCTCGAGGCACGCGCCGTCCGCGGTCTCGACGATGTCGTGTTCCCCGGTCACGTCCAGCACTTTGGATTTCCCGACGAATTTTACGTATTCGGGCGGTCTGCGTGTGACGTCTTTCGTGCTGACGGTCACGGTTTTCCGCACGAGCGGGATGGGCAGTTCCACGTGCCAGGTCACTCGTCGGCCGTCGGAATCGTCGACGGTGTACTCTTGGACGACACTGATCGCCCGCGCGCGGTTCGCCGGATCGGCGATGAACTCCCAGACCCGCTCGGGCGACGCCGCCACGTCGAACGACCGGTCGACCCGTACAGTCATGCTCCTACGTGTGCGATTGTCGGATAAAAAGACCGTGGACCGCGTGCGAGTGCCATCCGATTCGAACGGCACTGTCGGGTCCCGGTTGGAACGAAGCCGGACCGGTCGTCGGCCACAGACCAGTCAACTGATCGTTACTTTCCAGGTCGTCGACCGCGCCCGACCCCATTTCTCGATGTCGACTTCGTCTGCCTTCTCCGCGAGGTGGGGAAGGCGGACGCCGACCTGTTTCGACGAGAGTCCGATTGCGTTCGCGATGTTCTTCGCCCGGAAGTACTGCTCGCCACGGGCGGCACTCTCGCGGAGGTACGAGATGATTCGCTGCTCTTCGTCGGAGTAATCGGTCATCGTCCGTATGCTACTGTAGGGCGTCGCCGGTCTTAACTCTTAACGGCCCGATACGGCCCCGATCGAACGTGGCTCATCACCCGATCAGTGGATCGATCGTCGCCGCTGTGAGTTCAGTGCCAGTAGAGGTGGATGCCGACGACCGCCAGCGAGCTAAAGAGGACGGCCGCGGCGAAGCCCCACGCCGCCGTCACGTCCGGTGCACCGGCATACATCAACAGTGCGCCGATCACTGCGAGTGCCCCCAGTGCAAGCGCCAGTCCAACGCCCTTGTCCGTCGCCTCGGTTTCCGTAGCCATGCTCGAGCGTTGTGTATGGGGTCTCTTAACTTCACTCATTGCTGACCGATCGCCCGGCCGACCGGCGCGGTCGATCGGTCGCAGACGGGGACTCGGCCCACCTCGTCGCGTCGATTATTTGATCGTGGTGTGGACGGACTCCTCGTTGAGCGCGAGGTTGGCCGCGATTTCGGCGTTTCGCATCGCGTACTGAGCGGTCTGCTGGAGGCTGACCAGCACCTCTCGGATCCGCAGCAGATCCTCGTTGTCCATCTCCGGCAGCCCCGTGAGGATCTCCTGCTCGAGGTCGGAGATATCGTGGAACAGCGCCCGGACCTCGTTGGACTTGTCGTAGTCGCGTTCGACGGCCGCCTCGACGGCGCGGGACGTGATTTCGTCGACCAGTTCGTTCAACTCTCGGATCTCCCGCATGACCGTACTGTCGACGTTCAGGGTGTGCCCCTCGGTCTCGATGACGATGTCGGCGATGTCCTCGCCGTTGTCCGCGGTGAGCTCGAGGTTCTTCGCGATCGACCGGTAGCCGATCAGCGGGAACCCGGTGTTCAGGCCGACCGCTCGTGCGAGGTTGGGGTTCTGGTACGCAGTGAAGATCAGGCGCAGCAACAGGACGAAGATCTTGTTCGCCTGTCGCTCCCGGTTCAAGGCGCGCTGTGCGAGATCGGGGTTGCCGTGGGCTAAGGCCTTGATCCCCTCGCCGCGCATCGTCTGGCCGGTTCGCTCGAGGCGCTCGAGGAGGTTATCGAGCGTGAAGTCCTCGGGGTCGACCGAGCAGCGAATCGAGATGCTCTCGGGGGTTTCCTCGATGACGCCAAGCCCCATCAGTTGGGTTTCGGCCTGATAGACCGCGTTGATGTGGTCGGACTCGAGGGCTCCGTCCTCGCGTTCGATGCGGATGATGCGCCGGCCGAGGACGTACTGGGCGACGATCGCACGCTCGACGGCGTCGGCGTCGAGTTCGTCGGTGTGAATGATCGCTTCCGTCTCTTCCGAGTTGGCGGATTCGGGCATCACGGTCAGCGTCCCTTTGCCGCTGGTTCGAAGCGAGACTTCGTCCCCTTTCTCGACGCCGTGTTCGGACGCCCACTCCGCCGGGAGCGTCATCGCGAGCGTCGACGGACCGAGTCGTTGCACTTTCCGCGTTTCCATGGCAGACCGTAGGACCGACTCGACCTTAGTCCTGACTATACTCTCATTATCGAGGGACAAATGGTTATACGGTTAGGTATATTGCCCGATTCACACACCTCCTTATATCATTCCGAGTAAGGGGTCTGCGCCGTCGTCGCGGCGGGGTTGCATTAGACGACCGTGACGAGTCGGGTCGTAAACCGGCCGGTCCGCACTCGCAGCCAGCCACGGAGTTCGTCGTCGACCGCTGCGTCGTCGGTGTCGACGCGCAGTGACTCGATGTCGTCGAGTTTCTCGCCGGCGGCGACGACCGCGATGTCGTCGGCTCGCCGGATCACTGCCGGGGAGATCTGGTGATTGCCGCGACCGAACACGAACCCCTGTCCCCCGATCGGCGAAACGACGATCGTGACCGGGTCCGCGAGAACGTCGAGAATGTCCGCTTCCGCGGCGTCGCGAGCGAGTAGTTCCCCGTCGGCTGCCGACGCGGTCGTCCCGTCGCCTCCCACCGTGTTCGCTGCACGCCAGACATCGACGCCCAGCGGGGTGGGGTTGATCCCCAACTCCGTCTCGATCGCGCCGACGGTACTGCCGGGGCCGAAGACGTAGGTTCGTCCCGGTTCGACCTCTCGAGCGAACCCCGCGGCCAGCGAGTCGACGCTCCCGCTCGAGACCTGCTTGCCCGACTGGACGGCCGGGGCGACGGGGACGGGGACGACTGCTTTCAGTTCCGTTCGAACCGTTCCCTCGCGGTACGCGTCCTCGTCGATGTCGTTGACTTCGCGGGGCTCGACGCGGTCGAACTCGGCGGCGATCCGGCCGGCGTCGGCCGGCGTCACGCCGAAGACGGACGAATAGATCTTGACGCCGGCCGGCACGCCGAGCATCGGCGTCTCCCCGGCCGCGTCGCCCTCCGCGTCGAGCACCTCGGCGACGTCGACGGCGGTGCCGTCGCCGCCGACGAAGAAGACGAGGTCGATGTCGTGCTCGAGGAGCGCTCGAACGGCCGCGCGGGTATCGGCCGCCGTCGTCTCCGCGGTTGCAGGATCGCTGGCGATCGCGGCCCCGTCCGACACGGTTTCGCGGTCGCTTTCGGACGGATCGTAGACGACGGTGGGTTCGTAGCCGGCGTCCCTCACCGCGCGTTCGCCCATCACGCCCGCGGCGGTGTAGACGGTGAGCGAGGGCGCACGCCGGTGTACCGATCGCAGCGCCTCGCGCGCACGGGCCGGCGCTCGTGGCTCGGCACCGCGGCGACGCGCCTCCGCGACGTTTCCGTCGGTTCCCTTCAGTCCGACCCGTCCCCCCATCCCCGCGATCGGGTTGACGACGACGCCGATGGACTCCATGGAAGGACGTGGGGTCGCCAATGGGAAAGCCGTATCGCAGACCGGTCATCGGGTCCGTCTCTCGGGAATCGGCCCCGCCCGCAGCATGACCCGGGCCGAGGGATCGGCGCGGTTTCTGAAAGGTTAAGAGGGATGCGAACCGATCGCAGACCATGTCCGCACTGATCGACGCTGCCGTTCTCACGACGGAAACGGAACCGGTACTGCCGATGCAACTCGTCGGCTGGGGCGCGCTCGCCCTGGGCCTGCTCGTGACGGTCGCCTGGCTGCTCTCCTTCTACCGCTAACCCCGATCGCGGCGTTCCGGCGAGTCGACCCGCTCGCGGAGCCACGCGGCCGCCTCCGCGACGGTCGCCTCGTCGGTTCCCTCGAGCTCGATCCGGACCGATTCGCCCGGATAACTCCCGACGGAGACGTCGAACCGCTCGCGGAGGTCGGCGATCCGATCGAGCAGTGCGCTTTCGGGCTCGTCCGCGACGACCGCGTCTCGGTACGTCTGCGTTCCGGTGAACTCCTCGACGATCGATTCGAACATCGCCTGCATCTCCGACGGAACGCCGGGAAGGACGTAGATGCCCTCGAGAGCCGCGCCGGGAGCGACGCCCGCCTCGTTGTGCAGCGCTCGCGCCCCCGCCGGGAGGTCCGCCGTTCCCGCCGCGAGGTCGTCGCGGGTGTACCCGTCCTCCTCGAGCCAGGCGAGGGCGACCGCGTGTTCCTCGACCGAGCGCCCGAGCGCGGCCGCGACGCCGGCCATGGTCACGTCGTCGTGGGTCGGTCCGAGCCCACCGGTGACGATGACGGCGTCGTACTCGGCGCGGTACTCGTTGACGACGCGGGCGATGTCGCTGACCCGATCCGGGACCGTGGTCACTCGCTCGACGGCGACGCCGCGATCGTCGAGCCGTTCACAGAGCCACGTGGCGTTCGTGTTCGTCGTTCGTCCGGCGAGCAGTTCGTCCCCGACCGTTACGACCGCGACGTTCATATCGCCCCGTTCGAGCCCGCTCCTCAAATGGGTCTCGCCCTCGGCCTCGACGCCGCCGGCGTCGCGATCGTGCCCTCGGTCGAAGATGTTTTAATTACAGAGACATATAGTTCACATTGACTATCATATTCCCGAGTACTCACAGCAACCATAAGATTCAATCCTGATAATTGGTAAGGGGGAGAGTATGTCTCGGAGTCGGACGGAATACGACGAGGTGGATTCGACCGTCGTTCTCTCTGCATTAGGGAGTAAATATAGCGCAGAGATACTCTGTGCAGCGGGAACACCGAAATCCGCGCAGGCACTGAGCGAAGACATCGAGATCCCGATCGCGACCTGCTATCGCCGGATCGAAGAACTCGTCGACGCCGGACTGTTGACCTGCGAAGGACGACAGCTCTCGGAAGAGGGTCGACGAACCAACATTTATCGACGAACGTTGGACGAGATCGAAATCGACTTCTCCGGCGACCTTCCCGCGTTCTCACGGAAACACCGCACCGAGGCCAAAAACAGGCTACAGGATCAACTCGAGGACTGAACGGACCTCTTTCCAACCGTGTTCGCCCGGCCTGTGCACAACCGAGGGGAAGCACTGGTCGATCGGCGTTCCGTTTTTTCCACGACTCGGCTTCGGTGCGTCACCGGCGTGCCGTTACGGCACGTCGCAGTCCGCCGTGCGACGGTCGTCCCGGTCCCCTCCTGTCGGTTTTCGACTGTGCCCGTACCACCGGGGCCGCTCCGTCGCCATCGGCGTTCGGCCATCCTTAAGTATTCTCGAGAGAATACAAAGGTATGACCGAATCAGCTACGGATCGCGACGCGGCGACGGACGATGCAGTCGTTGGGACCCCTCGCGTCCTCCACGTCGGTCACGACCGGCCGATCCGGATCAGCGCCGGGCACCGAATCCGACACCACGATGGCAAGTGTTCGCGGCCCCACGGCCATAACTACGAGATCGCCGTCACCGTTGCGGGTCACCTGTCCGACGAGGGCTGGGTAGCGGACAAGGGGGATATTACCGACGTGATATCGGAGTGGGACCATATGTTCCTGCTCGAGGCCGGCGACCCCCTCGTCGAGGCCTTCGAAGCGGCTGGTGACGCCGACGGCGTCGTCGTCCTCGAGCAGCCGCCGACGGCCGAAGTGATGAGCGTGTTGCTGGAACGGAAACTCGAGGCGGCCCTGCCCGAGACGGTCACCGAGGTCGCCGTCCGGGTAAACGAGACGAGCGAACTCTGCGGCGGCAGCGAGGTCTGAGATGCCGGTTTCCGATTCCGCCGACCGAGCGTCCGACATCGAGACGGACGCCGCCGAAAGCGCCGAGGAAACGGCTGCGGGCCTGCCGATCAACGAACTGTTCTACTCCCTGCAGGGGGAAGGCACCCTGGCCGGCGTTCCGTCGGTGTTCGTCCGCACGAGCGGGTGCAACCTCCGCTGTTGGTTCTGTGATTCCTATCACACCTCCTGGGAGCCGACCCACGCCCGGATGAGCCTCGCGGAGATCCTCGCGGAGATCGAGTCCCACGACGCCGACCACGTGGTCCTCACCGGCGGCGAACCGCTGCTCCACGAGGGAAGCACGACGCTGCTCGAGGCCCTCGACGAGCGCGGCTATCACACGACCGTCGAGACCAACGGGACGATCTACCGGGACGCGCCGATCGATCTCGCGTCCGTGAGCCCGAAACTCGCGAGCAGTACGCCGACGCCCGACCGCGACCCCACCGGCGACGGCGAGTGGGAAGCGCGTCACGAAACCGACCGGATCGATATGGACGCCCTCGCCCGACTCGTCGAGAGCTACGATGTCCAGTTGAAGTTCGTCGTGACCGACGATGGCGACATGCCGGAGATCCGTGAGTTGCTCGCGGATCTCCGGGCCGCCGCCGACGTTCCGGTCAGTGACGACGACGTGCTCCTGATGCCCGAAGGGGCGACCCGGGACCGTCTCGCTGAGACCCGTACTCGCGTCGCGGAGCTCGCGATGGAGTACGGCTTCCGCTACACGCCGCGACTGCACGTCGACCTCTGGAACGACGCCCCCGAGACGTAATCACGACACCGCCGTCACCACAACTCGAGATCACGATGACCGACGCAACCACCGACGCGCCGACCGACGCATCGACCGCCAACCGCGCCGTCGTCCTCCTGTCTGGCGGGATGGACAGCGCCACCGCCGCCGCCGAGGCCCGCGACCGTGGCTACGACCTCTATTGCCTGCATACCTCCTACGGCCAGCGCACCGAAGACCGCGAACTCGAGTGTGCCCGCCACCTCGCCGACCACTTCGACGCGGCGGACTTCCTGCGGATCGAGACGGGGCATCTCTCGGCGATCGGTGCCTCGAGTCTCACGGACGACGAGATGCCCGTGGCCGACGCCGATATGGAGAGCGACGAAATTCCCTCGTCGTACGTCCCCTTCCGGAACGCGAACCTGCTCGCGATGGCCGTCTCCTATGCCGAAGCAAACGACTGTGACGCGGTGTTCATCGGCGCACACAGCGAGGATTTCTCCGGCTACCCCGACTGCCGGCCCGCGTTCTTCGAGGCCTTCGAGGAGGTCGTCGATGTCGGAACGAAACCCGAGTCCGACGTCTCGATCGAAGCCCCGTTCGTGGAGTGGTCGAAGACCGATATCGCCGACCGGGGGATGGAACTCGACGTGCCCTACGAACACACCTGGAGTTGCTACCGCGAGAACGAACCGGCTTGTGGCACCTGCGACGCCTGTGCCTATCGGCTGCAGGCGTTCCAGAACATCGGGGTTCGCGATCCGATCGAGTACGCCGAGCGACCGTCGTACGCCGACGACGCGTAGCGGCGCGATCCCGGAGCCGTTCATCGCCGATCCCGCGCGCACCGAGTCGGGCGTGGTCGCGACCGGGTCCGGCTCGTAGACCGCGGTCGCGGACACCACACCCGGGTCCGAAACGCCGCCGCTGATTTCCTCGTCGACTGGCCCGGACGCGGGTGCGGCGGTGACGCCAGCGGCCGTGCTCGAGACGGCGGCGGTCGCTCACGCCAGTCGGTCGCTCGCCGCTTCGAACTCCGCACGGGTATTTATGTTTTCGAAGGACGCGAGCGGTGCGTCCTCGCGGAGTTCGTCCTCGTCGAGGACGACGTAGTCGAGGGTCAGCAGGGGCTCGGCGAGTTTGCGCTCCCCGCGCTCGAGGGCGCGCTCGCAGGCGTCGATCATCGGCACGACACGATAGACGGCCTGGGTGGTCTGGAACCATCGGTCGTCGAGCCGCGGTACTGCGGCCTCGTGGCCGGCGGCCCGCTCGAAGAGAGACGCGACGAGCGCCGGCTCGACGAAGGGCATGTCGCAGGCGACGACGGCGGCGTACTCTCCGGTCGCCGCCCGGAGGCCGGTCATGGTGCCCGCCATCGGTCCGCGGTCCGGCACCGGATCGACCGCGACCGTCGCGTCGGGCCCACCCGCGAGCGCGTCCTCGATCGCCGGGACCTGCTCCTCGCGGCAGTTGACGACGATTCCGTCGACGACCGGCTCGAGTCGGTCGACGACCCGCCGAACCATCGGCGTGCCGGCGAGCTCGGCGACCGCCTTATCGGCCTCGCCGAAGCGGGTCGAGTGACCGCCGGCGAGGACGACGCCCGTACGCTCGTCGCGGCCGGTTTCGCGGGACATGGTCGACCGTTCGTCCACCGGTGGCAAAAGGGTGCGGTCGCGCTCGCCAGCGGCCCCGTCAGTCGTTCCCGAGGGACTGCTCTCGCTCGAGCGTCGTCACGGCGACGCCCGCGAGCACGACGATGCCGCCACCGACCGTGATCGCGTCGGGGACCTCCGCGAGCAAAACGAACGCGAGCAGGGTTGCGCCGACCGGCTCGCCGAGCCAGGCCACGCTGACGACGACCGACTCGAGGTGGGCGAGAACCCAGTTGCTCACCGTGTGGCCGAGGATGCCGGGGCCGACGGCCAGACCGAGAAAGAGCAGCCACTCGCGAGTGGGGTAGCCGACGTAGGGGTGGCCCTGCGCGCCGACCAAGAGGAACAGGGCGATCACGCAGGCACCGTAGACGACGGTCACGTAGGGAAACACCGGAACTCGCTGCCGGATCGAGCGACCGGCGAGCGTGTAGCCGGCGACGGTCACCGCGCCAAGCAGGGCGAGGGCGTTGCCGTACGTCGTCGCGCCGGTGAGGGCACCGCTGCCGGCGTCGCCCAGCGACATTGCAGCGGCCCCGGCGATCGCGACGACGATCCCGACTCCAGTCGCACGGCTGATCCGTTCGTCCAAAAGGAGGGCGGCACCGAGCGCGACGAAGACCGGCTGGACCTGCACGATCGTGACGCTCGCGGCGACGCTCGTGTGATTGAGGCTCTCGAACCAGGACGCGAAGTGGATCGCCAGCGCGATGCCGGCCGCGACGGCCCCCACGAGGTCGCGTCGCGAGAGCCGTGCGAAGGCCGCGCGGTGACGGGTGACCGCGATCGGGGCGACCAGTACCGTGGTAAAGAGCACCCGGTAGAAGGCTACGACGGAACTCGGGGCCGCGCTCCAGCGCACCAGAATCGCGCTCGTACTCGCGGCGAACACTGCGACGGCGAGCGCGACCGCCGGTGTCGCCTCGAGGTCTCGGGTCACGTCCGTTTCGACTCGCCCGAGGGATCAAACGGGTTCCGAAACGGGCCGCGGGATCGCTACGCGTCCGGCAGCCGGGTGCCGCGGTAGATCGATGCGAGTTCGAGGTCGACCGCGTCCAGTCCGACGATGATGTCCGTCTCCGGATCGAGGTCCTCGGCCTCCCATCCCTCGAGGAACGCGACGGCGTCCTCGCGATCGGCGTAGGGACGCGGATCGATCCCCATCGGGTCATCGGCGGCCTGCTTGTCGGTGATGAGGACGAAATGGGCGTCAGTCGCATCGATCAGGTCGCCGGTCTCGTAATCGGTCGTCCAAGCCCCGGCGATCGGGGAGTCCGGCGTCGACGAGACGAGATAGGCGAACAGACAGCCAGGCGATTCGACGGTCGCCGCCAGCCCGTTCTCGTGGACGAGTTGCCCGTTCCCGAAATACTGTGTCAGTCCCATGCCACAGACCGCACAGGTGTGCTCGTCCGTGATTTCGACGGGACCCTCGGCCACACCCTCGAGCGTTGGTTCGTACACCTGCGCCGGCGGCTCATCGGTCTCATCCGCCTGTGCCGGTGAGCCATCGGTGTCGTCTCCGCCGCTCCCGGGTCGGTTACCGCCGAGACAGCCTGCGATCCCCGCTGTCGCGCTCGCGCCGAGCAGGCCCAGCAGCCCCCGGCGGTCAAGCCCCTCGTATTCAGCCATGCCCAACTCTATCAACCGAATCGTCAAAACGAGCGTGGTACACCTCTCGAATCCGATCGGCGCGGCACGGGCCCCGACCCAACCCCGCTCGCCTACTCTAAGCGTGCTTTCGCCAACCGATGGCGCGCCCGGAACATGGCCTCGAACCCGAGCCACGAGAGCGGCGCGATCGCGTCGCCGAGTCCGCCCACCGGGAGTTCGTACGCCACGTGATCCCGGAGTCTCGTCCGGTCACCGTCGGCGAAAAAGGAATGCGTGTGTTCCCAGTGGTCGAACGGCCCGTGGACCATCTCGTCGCGAAAGTACGCCGAGCCGTCCTCGCGCTCCCGGGCCGTGATCACCGAGGTCCAGTGCTGGCGCGGTCCCACTCCGAACGGCCGCATCGACAGCGCGACCTCCGAGCCCGACTCGAGCACGGTCGGGTCCGGGTCCCCGTCCGGGCCGATCACACGCTCGACGCGCAGGTGCATCCAGTCCGGAGTCACCGCTTCGAGGCCGGCAATCCGCGAGTTGAACGCCCAGACCTCCTCGAGCGGCGCGTCGACGGTCGTTTCGCGATCGTACGTCTGCATGAACCGTCCGAGCCTACGACGGCCAGCGTGAAAACGTGCGTCCCAACGACGGGCGACGGTGGGGCGACGGCCGAGCGGGTTACTTCAATCGCTCCTGCAGGAAAGACGGATGGGCCGCGGTGACGCCGTCGATCTCGAGCAACTCCTCGGAGATGGTTTCGCCGAGCGAGTCGCCGTCTTCGGCGCGCACTTCCGCCATCAGCATGTGGTCGCCGCTGGAACTGTACAGCGCTTCGACCTCCTCGAGGTCCTTGATCGCCTGTGTTGCCTCGACGTAGCGTTCGCTCGCGACGTCGAGCCCGACCAGTGCGATGGTTTTGCTCGAGAGTTTCTTCGGGTCGATGTCGGCCGAATAGCCGACGATGACGCCCTCCTCCTCGAGTTGGTTGATGTATTTGCGCACGGTCGGTTTCGAGACGTTCGCCCGCTCGGCGATCTCGGCGTAGGACGCTTGGGCGTCCTCCTCGAGAACTTCGAGGATGCGATCTTCCGTCGCCTGGGTACTCATGCGTATACGTTTTGCTCCGGCGGAAAAATATCTTTTGAATACGAAAACGACGGATATCCGAACCGAAGGCGGTGCGAGAACGGACGTGATGTCGGTCGTTCGGACCGGTAATCGGCGGACTTATTCGCCCGGTGGGCCCAGGACCGATACGGAATGGTCGATCCGAATCTCGTCAGTGGCGTGGTCTGGGTCCTCTGTGGGCTCGCAATTCTGGGTCTCGGCTCGCTGATCGCCTTTCGCGGCCGGGTCGACCTGCACGCGAACTACGACGACTCGGTCGACCCGGCACACGTGTCCCGGTGGGCCGGCGGGACGGCCCTGCTCATGGGGGTGCTCGTGGTGGCCTACGGCGTCCGCGAGATCAGGTACGGTTTTCAGCCCCGCCTGCTCGCCGGGCTGGTCGTCGCCTTGCTCGTCCTCAGCTACCTCTCGAAACTGTTCGCCGGCGGGTTCGGTGCTGGTGAGTAACTGCGCGGCGTGTCCTCCTCGCGGAGGCGGCGGCAGGCGTGACCCGCCGAGCACGACACGGCTGCCCGAGCGACGGAGTTACCGCTTCCGATCGTCCGGCTGGTCGATGTTCCGCTCTGCTGTCGCCACGGAACGGACCGACGGGTTAATGACGGTGGACAGATGACTTAGATTACATGTTCGGCAGCGATAGTGACTTCGCCACTGTCCTCCCCGCCGTGGCGCTGGTACTCGTTTTCGTACTCGGAGGGTGCCTTGCACTCCCGAGTGACAACCCCACGCCATCGGATTTCGAGCGTGAGATCACCGCGGCCGAGCCCCCGGACGCGATCACCGCGACGGTCGACGTTCGCCGAACCGTCGACGGCGAGACATCGCAGTACACGGAGGACATCTGGCTTCGTGCCGACGGTGCGAGCCGGATCGAAACCACTGCCGGCGGGACCGAAACGGTCATCGTCGACGATGGCGACCGCCGCTGGCACTACGACGCCACCCACGACTGGGCGACGCGTCTCGAGACCGATCCCACGGCCATGTCGTATCTCGAGGGGCTGTATGCACAGCAAGTGCGGTACCTCGAGCGCTACGAGATCACGGCGGTCGAGGAAACGTCGCTCAACGGCCGGGACGCCTATCACGTCACGTTCGATCCCCCCGCAAACGAGACGATCGAGCGGTCGATCAACGTCCTGATCGACGACACCGAGTACGTCGTGCCGTTGGCGACCAGCGAGCGAGCCCCCGCCGAACGCGCCGCTGATCACGTCGAGGTCTGGTACGATCAGGAGACAATGTTTCCCGTCAAACACGCCGTCGAGGGTGACGGGGTGACACTCGAGCGGACCTATCGAAACCTCTCGGTCGATCCCGGGATCGACGACGACCGCTTCGTGTTCGACCCGGCGACCGACGGAAACGGAACTGCAGTTCGGGACGTTGTACTGCCGACGATCGACTCGTATGACAGTCTCGAGGCGGCCAATCGGACCGTCCCGTTTGCGGTTGCCAAGCTGCCGACCGACGCGGTAACCGAGCCGATCGAACGCGATGAGATAATCAGATACGAGTTCCCCGACGAGAACCGCACGCAGGTCACCGTCCGGTATCGGATGCCGAACGACGAGTCGGTCTCGGTGACGACGAGCGACGGACCGCGGCTGATGGCGACCGGCGGTGATGCGGTCACGCTCGGAACCGTGACGGGGACGATTGCCGAAACTGACGAAGCAACCGAACTGCAGTGGGCCTGTGGTGATCTGTACTACTCGGTGATAGTGAGCAACGCCTTCGAGGATGGGACCGCGCTTCGAATCGGCAAGGCGCTTCCGACCGACTGTTGAGCCGTTCCAATCCGTCCGTTCGCGGCTGCTGTCCGTGGGTTGCTACGAACGGGGCCGGTGCTGTCGCTTGCGGCATCGATCGACTGTGGCTCGCTCTCGACCTGAGCCGGTCGCGCCCGTCTCCGGAACTGTGACGCTTGCAAAAGACGAACCGCGGGACAGTCGGGGGCTGGTTACTTATGACGCTCGAGCAGGTCGTAGCTGCGTTCCCACTCGGCGTCCTCGTCGAAGTAGCGCTCGGCCAGTGGCTGCTCCGGCAGTTCGCCGACGGCGGCTTTCTCTTCCTGGTAGGACGGCCGGTCCTCGTCGACGTAGTAGCGACCGGTCAGGACGGTCCCCTCGTTGAGGACGTCCTCGGTCTCGTGCATCATCTCGGCGGCCTCCTGTCGGTCGGTGACGTCGAAGTCGTAGTCGTCGGACTCCTGAACGTCGATGTACGGGACGTACTGACGCGCGTCCTTGTTCCAGGTCGGACACTGGGTCAGGAAGTCGACGTGCGCGAAGCCGTCGTGTTCGATGGCCTCCGCGATGATCTCCTTGGCCTGGTTCGGGTTGACCGCGGCGGTGCGGGCGATGTAGCTCGCACCGGAGGTCAGCGACTGCGACAGCGGCCGGATCGGCGTCTTCGCGCTGCCGGAGGGCTGGGTCTTGGACTTGTGCCCCTTTGGGCTCGTCGGCGAGGTCTGGCCCTTCGTCAGGCCGAAGATCTCGTTGTTGAACACGATGTAGGTCATATCGTGGTTCTCCCGAGCCGTGTGAACGAAGTGGTTGCCGCCGATGCCGTACCCGTCGCCGTCACCGCCCGCGGCGATGACTTCGAGGTCGGTGTTGGCGAGTTTGGCGGCGCGGGCGACGGGCAGCGACCGCCCGTGGATCGTGTGGAACCCGTAGGTGTCCAGATAGCTGTTCAGTTTGCCCGAACAGCCGATACCGGTGACGGTCAGTACCTCTTCGGGGGTCTTGCCGACTTCCGGCAGGGCCTGTTTCAGGGACTTCAGGACGCCGAAGTCGCCACAGCCGGGACACCACGTTGGCTGCGGTTCGACGCCGGGGGTAAACTCGTCCCGGTCGATCTCGCGGTCCTCTCCGATGGCGTTGAATGCGCTCATAGCTTAGTCACCTGCTGCGGGTTCGATTCGTACCTGTGCGGTCGGTTCGCGGTCCTCGTCGGCGAGGTTGACCTCGTAGCCCTCGACGATTTCGGCGGGCTCGAAGGGGTTGCCGTTGTACTTGAGCAGGCTGGTGAGCTTCTCGCCGAAGCGACCCAGTTCCTTCTGCAGGAGGCCGCGGAACTGCGCCGTGGCGTTCATCTCGACGACCAGCGCCTCGTCGACGCTCTCGAGGAAGTCGGTCACCTCCGCCTCGGGGAACGGCATCATGTCGGAGACGCTGAGACCCTTCACCGAGTGGCCGTTCTCGTTGAGCCGGGACACGGCTTCCTCGACGGCACCCTGACTCGAGCCCCAGGTGATGATCCCGTACTCGGCCGTCTCGTCGCCGAAGTAGGTCTGGGTGGACTCGCGCTCCTCGTCGAGTTCCTCGCGGATCGACTCGAGTTTCTCGAGGCGGCGGTCCATCTGGGCGACGCGGTTGTCGGGGTCCTCGCTGATGTGGCCGACGGGGCTGTGTTCGTTGCCCGTCGCGAGGTAGCGTCCGCCTTTCTGTCCGGGAATCGAGCGCGACGCGACGCCGTTCTCGGCGTCCTCGTAGTTGAATCGCTTGAACTTCCCGGAGTTGTCGTGGGCGGCCTCGCGGAGCTCGGCCTCGGTCAGCGTCGACCCCAGATCCGGCGAGACGTCGCGGTCGAAGAACTCGACGTCGACGTTGGTGTTCTCGCCGGAGAGCTTCTGGTCGTAGACGATGATCGCGGGAATCTGGTAGTCCCAGGCGATGTCGAAGGCCAGTCGCGTCTGTTCGTAGGCCTCTTCGATGTTGCCGGGTGCGAAGACGACCCGCTGGGAGTCACCCTGACTCGTGTAGAGCACGTGCTCTAAGTCGGCCTGTTCGGGCTTCGTCGGCATCCCCGTCGAGGGGCCGGCCCGCATCGCCTCGATCAGGACGACCGGCGTCTCGGTCATCTCGGCGAGGCCAAGCGGCTCGCTCATCAGCGCGAAGCCGCCGCCGGAGGACCCGGACATGGCCTTGACGCCGGCGTGGCTCGCGCCGACCGCGAGCGCGGCTGCAGCGATCTCGTCTTCGACCTGTTCGGAGATGCCGCCCATGTCGGGGAAGTTCTGGCTGAGGATGGTGAACACGTCGGTCCACGGCGTCATCGGGTAGCCGGAGATGAAGCGACAGCCGGCGTCGATCGCACCGTAGGCGATCGCGTTCGAGCCCGACAGCAGGGCTTGCTCGGTCTCGTGGCTGCCCTCTGGGACACGCAGGTCGTGTTCGAACTCGTACTCCTCCCGAGTCGTCTCGTAGGCCTCGTGGAGGATCTCGAGGTTGGACTCGAGAACGTCCCCGCCCATGGCGTCGGACATCAGGTCCTCGATGTGCTCGAGATCCATATCGAGCAGCGCCGCGGTCACGCCGACACCGGCGGTGTTGCGCATGACTTCCCGGCCGTGTTCCCGCGCGAGTCCGCGCAGATCCATCGGGAAGACGTGCCAGTCGTTCTCCTCGGCGCGGGCCTCGAGGTCGATTGCCTCGATGTCCTCGTCGCTGATGAGGCCCTCGTCGTAGACGATGATCCCGCCCTCGCGGAGATCGTCGAGGTTCTCCGAGAGGGGTTTGATCTCTTCGTTTCCGTAGTAGGCTTCTTCCTGCGGATTGCGGGCGAACGAGTCGCCCAGCGAGAGCAGGAAGTTGTAGCCGTCACCACGTGACTGTACCTCGTGGTCTGCGGCTCGGATTTCGACGTAGGTGTGGCCGCCACGGATTCGAGACGGATAGTGGCGGTGTGTGAATACGTCGAGCCCTGAGCGCATCAGCGCCTTGGCAAAATTCTGGCTCGTCGAGTCGATCCCGTCGCCGGAACCGCCCGCGATTCGCCAGATAAGTTCGTCGCTGCTCATAGGTGAATCAGTGGCCAATGGCCAACCGTACTCGGAATTTGCTCCACATAACCTAAAGACTTTGCTATAGATTACCAAGGATCTTTCGTGAAGAATGGACATCCTTTGAAGGATATGTATGAACGGCCATTACTATAGCTGCCAGACGCGTTCATGATTGACCATATTCGCTCGCAGGACGACGCCGTCGGTTCCGGTCGGCTTCTGCGTCGTGCCATTCTGTCCCCTCGCCGCCTGCCGTCTCGGACCTCCCGTGTCCGTCGCAGCAGCAACGGCTCATTTCCGTTCGTCCGCTTCCTCGCAGTATACTGTGTTCCGCATCGCACACCGGACACCGACCGTTCGAGACTCGACTCCGAGACCCATCCCGACGCCACCCACGGACTCGAGGCGATCACAGGGGTCGTCTCCGCGCCGTGACATGTCAACAGTCGAAACGGCAGCGGGGAGGGGTGGAAGCCTCCGCTATCGTCACGGCCGGACTCGATGCCGGCGGCCGCTCGGTCGGCCTCGGCCGTGGCTTGCGGTCCAACGCATCGGTCCGGATCGGTCGACCCCACGACGCGGCCGCTCGAGCAAGTACGGCGAGATGCGCCCTGGGGGGAATCCCTCGCCGATCCCGCCGCCGTCCTCGAGCAACCCGACACGGAGCGCCCTCCCAGTCGGGTTCGACTCGAGAACGCACCTCGGACGCGTTGCTCTCCGTTTCGAGCGAACGGACTGTCGGGCGAGACGTTTATGTCTCGGGAGCGGATACGCAATCATGGCTTCGACCTATCCGGGTTGGAAGCCACGTCTCGGGTGTGTCCGCACCCGGGACATTTCAGCGCATGTCCCCTGCGACTGTTCTGGAGACGACGGCTTCCAGCGGAAACTATCACCCAGAAGGACTTATATCTAGTGGCGAGCGGCTGGAACGATTCCGACGGGGACGGGTCGAGACGCGTTACTCGTTGCGCGGATTGCTCGGATGGTAGTCAGTATCGTACTCGCCGGGCTGATCGTCGACGCGATCGGGGTTGATCCGGCCCGACAGGAGCATGAAGTCGACCAGCGTGAGCGCGAGCATCGCCTCGACCACGGGAACGCCGCGGGGCGGCAAGACCGGATCGTGGCGGCCGATGACCTGCTCCTCTTTGCGTTCGCCGGTTTCCCAGTCGGCGGTCTGCTGGGACTTGGGGATCGAGGTTGGCGCGTGGAGCGTGACTTCGCCGTAGATCGGTTCGCCGGAGCTGATGCCGCCTTGAATGCCGCCGTGATCGTTCTCGACGGGCGTCGGGTTGCCCTCGTCGTCGAACTCCCAATCGTCGTTTCGTTCCTTGCCGGTCCACTCGCGGGCCTCGCGGCCGAGGCCGAACTCGAAGGCCGTCGCCGCCGGCACCGCCATCATCGCCTGCCCGAGCCGCGCCGACAGCGAGTCAAAGCGCGGCGCGCCGAGGCCGACCGGCACGCCTTGGGCCTCGAAGTAGATGCTGCCGCCGATGGAGTCGCCCTCCTCCTGGTACTCCGCGATCCGCTCTTGCATCCGCTCGGCGGTCTCGGGGTGTGCACAGCGGACGTCGTTCTCCTCCGAGTGCTCGAGAATGTCCGCGAAGCTCACCTCGGGCGCTTCGATGTCGTCGATCTGATTGACGTGGGCCTTGAGTTCGATCCCCTCCCGCTCGAGGAGTTTCTTCGCGATCGCGCCCGCGGCGACCCAGTTGACCGTCTCGCGGGCCGAGGAGCGACCGCCACCACCCCAGTTTCGCGTCCCGAACTTCGCCGAGTACGTGAAGTCGCCGTGGCTTGGACGGGGCGCGGTGATGAAGGGTTCGTACTTGCCCGAGCGGGCGTCCTTGTTCTGGATGACCAGCCCGATCGGCGTCCCCGTCGTGTAACCGTCCTGCGTCCCCGACTTGATCGAGACCGCGTCGGGTTCGCCGCGGCTGGTCGTGATCATCGACTGGCCCGGCTTTCGGCGGTCCAGGTCTGCCTGAATGTCCTCCGCGGAGAGTTCGAGGCCGGCGGGACAGCCCGAGACCGTACAGCCCATCGCCTCCCCGTGGCTCTCGCCGAACGTGGTCACCTGAAAGAGGCGACCAAAGCGGTTGCCGTTCATTACCACGTCCTCTGGGACGCGGCCACTTAGCGGTGCAGGATTCACGCGAGAACGGCCGCAGCCGCATCGGCGCTCGCGGTTCGACCCGTCGTAATCGCCTGCGCCACTCCGTGGGAGGTGATCCCCCGCACGGGACAGCAACGCGTTTCGCGCAGCAATGCCGCCGATGACGGGTCGTGGGCCCACCACCGACGGCGCTCCTCGAACCCGACGACCGCGAGGTACCGGCGATCCGTCACCCCTCGAGTGGAATCTCCGTGCCCTGCGCGGTCGAGTCGGCCGTCGGCAGCCGGACTTCGAGCACGCCGTTCGTGTACTCGGCGGCGATCCCCTCGTCGTCGACCGTCTTGGGGAACCGGAACCGACGGTGGTAGGTCTTCTTGCGCCCGCGGTTCTCGTCGGTATGGTCCGCGGCGACGTTCAGCATGCCGTCGTCCCACGCCAACGCGATCTCATCGGTCTCGAAGCCCGGCATGTCGATCGTGAGGACGAACTCGTCGTCCTCCTCGTACAGTTCGTAGTCGCTCCCGCCGGTAGTCCCGAATAGCTGGGACGGGATGTCGAGACCTTGCAGCCAGGTGCTGGGTGTGCTCGCTCGCACCATTGCTGATCACCTCGCGTACAGTTGTTGCTTGTCCATGGTTCGTAATAAATCTGTCGTACTATGGGGTTGACTAACATAGTCTCGTTCAGCACGAAGTGACGGCCACGGCTCGGCGACGTTCTCGAGGGCGGTGGAGGAAAAGGCCCATTAGTACGTCGACACATCGTCTACCCATGGGACTCGGCAGCACTGCGAAGAAGATTCAGACCCTTTCGGATCGGGCCGAAGCGATGTACAAGCAGGTAAAGAAGCTCCAGCAGCGGATCACCGGACTGGAAGAGGAGATGGACGAAACCCACACCACGGTCACGCGTCTGGACCACCAGCTCACCGAACAACGCGCGCTCTTGCTCGCAATCGCCGACGAGCAGGGGCTCGACGGAGAGCAGATTTTGGCCGACGCAGCGATCGACGAAGCCGAACGCGACGGTTCGACCGAGGCCGACGACGGATCGGCGGCCGCGGAAGACGGGGCGACCGACACGACGGCCGAATAGCGTCCACACCGCGTCAAGCGCCGTTTGACCCCGGTCGTGTCTCCTGATTTCCCGCTGCGAAAAGCCTAACAACGCGGGCAACTTTTGCCGAAGCGATGACGACCCACGACGAGCCGGTGGACTCGGTGCTCGAGACGATCGGCCGAACCCCGCTCGTGCGGCTCCAAGACGGACCCACGGACGTACCGATCTACGCGAAACTCGAGTCGTTCAACCCCGGAGCGAGCATCAAAGACCGGATCGGACAGTACATGCTCGAACGGATGCTCGAGCGCGGCGATGTCTCGCCGGGCGGGACGATTATTGAGCCGACGGCCGGCAACACGGGTATCGGGCTGGCGGTCGCGGCCGGACAACTGGGATTGGACGCGATCTTCGTCGTCCCCGAGCGGTTCAGTCAGGAGAAACAGCAGTTGATGTCGGCACTCGGCGGCGAGGTCATCAACACCCCCACCGAAGACGGGATGGATCGCGCGATCGAGCGCGCACACGAACTCGCGTCGGAACTCGACAACGCGGCCGTTCCCCAGCAGTTCTCGAATCCGCTGAACACCGAGGCACACTACGAACTGACGGCTCCCGAAATCTTCGACGCACTGGACGGAGCGGTTGGTGCGGTCGTCGCCGGCTGTGGGACCGCTGGTACCCTCATGGGGATCGCCCGTTACGCCCTCGAACAGGACCCCGAAACCCACGTCGTCGCCGTCGAGCCCGAAGGGTCCGTCTACGGCGACCTCATCGGTGAGGACCGCGACGAGGGCGAGTACAAGACCGAAGGGATCGGCACGCACGATACCGATACCAACGAACTGTTCGATCCGGAACTGGTCGACGACATCGACGCCATCCCGGATCGGGACGCCCACGCCGAACTCAAACGCCTCGCTCGCGAGGAGGGCCATCTCGTCGCCTCGAGCGCGGGGGCTGCGAGCGTGGCCGCGAAACGAGTCGCTCGCCGAATCGACGATGGCGACCTCGATGTCCCCCACGAGACGGTCGTCACGCTGTTCCCGGACTCGAGCGAACGCTACCTCTCGAAGGGCATCTATCGCTCGTTCGAGGAGTGGTCGTCGTAGCGTCGCCCGTCGGCCGAGCGTCGAACACCCGTCTAGGCGACGAGCCGTCGGTGTTGGACTTTCATACATCGGTCCTGGACGACACCCCGACCCTCGGCCTCTGCGCGGGCCGCCGCCTCGTCGTCGCGAATCCCCTGCTGGGTCCAGATGACCGCCACGTCATCGCGCTCGAGGGCCGCATCGACGATCTCGCTGACCTCCTCGCTGGGCCGGAAGATACAGACCACGTCGATCGCCGCGTCGACATCGGCCAGCGAGTCGACCACCTCGCGGCCGAAAATCTCGTCCGCGTAGGGGTTGACCGGGATCACGTCGTAGCCGTGCTCGAGCAGGTACTTCGGCACGTCGTGGGCCGCTTTCCCGGGCGTACTCGAGCAGCCGACGACGGCGATCGTTTCGTACTCGAGGATCTCCGCTATCTCCGCCGTGGATTCGACTGGCATACGCGAGCGTACGGGGTCAAGCGCTAAACGTCTCGGGGTCCGAGATGGGGCGGCGTGGCCGCGGACCGCCGTCTCGATCCTTACGTCGACAACCCGGCCGTCCGGATCGCGGGCTCTTCGCCGTCGGCCGTCTCCTCGAGTTCGATGACGGCATCGAAAAGCTGTTTGAGCGTGTTCATCGTCTGATCGTCGTGAGACGTCGAGTCGATGACGTAGATGCCAAGCGCATCGGCGCTCTGAATCCGGCCGGTAAACACGTGGAGGAACCGGAAGACAGTCTGGAGATCGGAGTACATCAGCAGCGTCGAGACGGAGTGGAGGAGGACGCGATTTTCGGTGTGGCCGCGGGTCTCGTAGAACTCCTGGAGGAATTCCGAGAGCTTGATCCCGATTCCGGTCATGTCGACGGGCGAGGAGGCGTACTTGATCCGCGGATCGTCGTCCGTCGTTCCGATGCCGCGCTGTTTCGTGACGCAGTCGACGACCCCAACATCCGGTTCGACGCCCTCGGCGAGGTGGTCGTCGAAACTCTTGAGGACCTTGTCGGCGCTGTCCTTCGTGGTGACGACGATCGACCCGTCACCGCGGTTTGCGCCGCTCCCGAGGATCTCGAACGCGATCCGTCGCTTCCCCGTCAGTGGCGGGCCCGCAACGAGTACGTTTGTCCCCGGCTCGAGTTCGGCGTCCGGAAGGACATCTGCGAGGTCATACATACGGGATACTCACATCGCCGTGGCGACGAGCTGGTACCACAGCCCACTCCGAAAGCCGGCGCGTTGTATGGAAATACGCAAAGCGGCTTATAGTACTTTTGATTATAAAACACACTGGTCACGTATACAGGCGGGACGAACCCGTCTTTCGTCGGCACTGTCTTTGTCCATGTCATACCGGCAGCGAAACCTCGAGGGCGGCACGGCCGACGATAAACGCCAGCGAGGCGAGGAACATCCCGTACTTGAGACGCGATTGCCCGGCGGTCGGATCCGCGAAACTCTCGTAGGCCGCGGCGAGCATGACGGCATCGGCCGGCACGACGACCAGCAGGTAGGCGACGCCGAACTCCCCGCGGAGGAACGGGACCGGGCTCGCGACGACCGCGAGGACGAGGAGAACAGCGGCCACGACGAGCGCGCGGCGTTCCCCGATCGCGATCGGGAGCGTGTTCAACCCTTCCTCGCGGTCCCCCTCGATGTCCTCGACGTCTTTGATGATCTCTCGAGTCAGCGTCGCGGTCCCCGCGAGTACGAACAGGACGACCGCCGGGCCGATCTCGCCGACCGCCGCAGCCCCGAAGAGAAACGTGCTTCCGACCAGATAGGCCACGAGCGCGTTTCCGAGACCGGGCAGCCCCTTGAAGACCTCGGTGTACGCGATCAGCGCGAGGAGATTGACGGCCGCGATGGCGATCGCCAGCATCGGCAGCGTGAGCGCAAGCGCGACCGCTCCGGCAAAGAGGACGACGCTAAAGACGAGCGCACCGCGCGGACTTACCGCACCACGAGGAATCGCCCGCTCGGGCTGGTTGATCCGATCGATCTCCCGATCGAAGTAGTCGTTGATCGCGTTTCCCGCACCGACCGCCAACCCCGTGGCGGCGACCGCCGCGACGACCGCCACCGGTTCCTCGCCCACCCCACCCGCAACGAAGGCCCCGATAAACGTCAACACGCTCGCCGCGATCACGTTCACCGGCCGCGTCAACTCGAGCATCCCGCGACCCGTCTCGCCGACAGTCATACGCGGGACTGATCATGCGTGGTGGTTAAACGGTCCGGTCCGCCGTCGTTGATTCTGGACAGTCACAGTCGACATGACGCTCGAGACCGATCGAACGGCGACGAGAACACGGCTCGCCTGGACCGCCTGCCTCGACCGACATCACATGCCGGCGTTTCAGCGCCACTCCTCGAGATCACAGAGCACGTCGCCCTCGACCTCGAGCCACTTGCTCACCCGCTCGTCCCCGCTGGCGTCCGCGGGCACGGCCGTCCAACTCCCCTCGTCGTCCGAGAGGAGCTCGAGCGGCGTCGCACGGGCCTGCGCCTCGTCTGAAACGGTGGCGTCGGTGTCCGTCATGACACGGGTAGCAATTGGAACTACATAACAAAGACCCCCGACGCCAATTATCATCGGCTGAGAACAACCGGACGGTGAGTGTGTCGTTCCCTGTCGAAATCGGTTCGAATCGTGTGACTTATACGGAACCGACCGGAATAACACGATGCGGGCGCTTAGCTCAGTCTGGACAGAGTACTTGGCTTCGGACCAAGCTGTCACGGGTTCAAATCCTGTAGCGCCCATCCTGTTCCTGCCCGTTTCGGGACTAATCTTACTTGGCTAATAGAGTGTCTGAGGTTCCTGTATTCGGCGCTTCAGCCTGTTCTAAATCGGGGGTCTAAATCGGATACAAGGCGGAAACCACTTGCGGACCCGTTACGTCGGGCGTTTTCTTTCGCAAACGCGGGGTGGTCGCCGTGACGCTCGAGGACCTTCTGAGCGAGATTGACGCAGATGAACTACAGCGTCGACTTAAGCAACACCCTCAGCCACAGACACCTCGCGAGTTCGAATGTCCGGAGTGTCTGAGCCGCTGTACTCACCTCACTGACGGTCACTCGGAAGCCGGACACAAGCGCGGCTGCTCGCGTCGAATGCAGCGAACCGGCGCAGAGCGGGTCGCTCCGGCGCTCACTGACGGCGGGGAGGTGGAGCGATGACGGCCGAGTTCGTTCGCGCGAGTCGGCTGTACGATGTCGAGACTCGGACCCCCATCGCCCATCCAACCTATCAAGCGACTGAGTCCGACGTTCGTCGAGCCCTCGAGAACGGGGGTGGCTCGGCGTGACGGTCTCCGTTCACCAGACCGAGCTCGGCTACGAGTACGTCCGGTGCCGCGTTGGGGCGCTGTTTCGTTAAGCGTGAAAAGTGAGGCGGTGCGATTTTATGGTGTCCATGCTAAAAATCGACCGGCTCAGCGGGTGTCGCGACTGGGTTGATTTGAGTTTTGTGGAGTGAGAGCGGACATCGCGCCAGTTGATGGAACTTGGTATTCGACTCCACCTTGCGGGACTATCGCTTTCGAATACCGTTCGGGAATTGGAGCAGTCCGGTGTCGAACGCAGTCGAAAGGCTGTTCACGATTGGGCTCACAAGTGCGGTCTACAGCCAGCTGCTGACGAGAAGCCGAATCACATCGTGCTCGACGAGACGGTGATTCAACTTGACGAACATCGCTATTGGCTGTACACTGCTGTTGATCCAGAGGCGAACAAGATTCTCCATATCCGGCTGTATTCGACGACTACGACCGTGTTGACGGAACGGTTCTTGCAGGAACTCTCCGAGAAACATACTCTCGACGACGCCGTGTTTCTCGTCGATGGAGCAAAGCATCTCCAAACTGCACTCCGCCGATCCGGACTCTGATTTCGATACGAAAAACATGGAAATCGAAACGCTGCTGAACGAGTGTGCTGAGTGACAAAAACGTCGTACCTCTTCGTTTTCAAACTGCTTTAGTCACGCAAAACCGTCAGCAGCAGAATCGTGGCTTCAGGCCTTCACCGTCTGGCACAATGCTACAAACTAAACACGACCTGTAGACCTTAGAGTTCCCAAAAGGAATTTGAAGTGTGTGTGTACATTTGAGAGAGTATGTCGAAAACTGAACCGTCCGTAACCCATCTTCCAAACTACTCTCACGGGAATCCATATTTGCAGAATCTCACAAGTGGTATCAAATCGAACGGAGTCAACGCAACGGTGGTCGGAGACGATTACACGTATATCTTTAGTCTATTCCGGGCGTCACGAAATGCAGATATCGTCCATATCCACTGGCTTGAAGGATTGTATAAAGGATCGAGCAAGTACGAGACACTTATCAAATCTCTACTCTTGCCGATTGACCTGTTACTCGCACAATTACTTGGCATCCCGATCGTCTGGACAGTCCACAATATCAAACCGCATGATACCACCTACCCCCGATTGTATGGGGTATTAGGGCACCTCTTTTCCAGAGTGGCTACAACGATCCACGTCCACGATGAGTCGACAGTCGCTGAGATTATCAGCTCGTACCGACTTCCAACCTCGGTTCGTCAGAAGTGTGAGGTTATCCCGCACGGAAACTACATCGAGAACTATCCAAATGACGTAGGGCAAGGCGAAGCGCGATCTCAATTAGAGGTTGGCAGTGACGAGACCGTGTATCTATTTCTTGGGCTTATCCGGCCGTATAAAGGTGTGACAGAACTCATCAAATCATTCAACACGCTCGAAGAGAGCAACTCACGGCTGATTATCGCAGGCAAGCCCGAGTCGAAAGAGTACAACGAACAGCTCACACAACTCGTTGCTGGCGACGATCGGATTGACTATCGGCCAGAGTTCGTCCCTGGGGAAGAGCTACAACTGTACTTTAATGCCGCCGATGTTGCAGTCTTCCCATTTCGGTCTGTCCTAACTTCGGGGAGTGTTCTACTTGCACTTTCGTTTGGCTGCCCAGCAGTTGTCCCTCGGATCGGGAATGTTGGTGAATTGCCTCAAGGAACGATAACTTACGATCCAGTCGGCGAAAGCGTACTTGAAGGACTACGGAAAGCCACCGATGAAGATTTATTGGCACTGGGCGATGAAGGACGGGCGTTCGCTGAGCGCGTTGACTGGGGATCGATCGGCGATCGAATGGTGTCCGTCTACCGGAAATCTCTCTCGTAACGAGAGATAGAAAACATACGTACACTATCCGCAACTGAGTAATACTGAAGTGCGATCTTGGACAGCCTTTCTAACTGACCTCTGGCCCACTCGTGCTATCCGCTCACCCCTAATCGTCTGTTCGGCGAGCAAACACAATATCGCCTGCTATATGGTGTCCATTAGATGTAATTACTCACTTTTGGAAGCGAGAGTTGGTCAAGGGTAGTGTGGACGCCCGTTCGAAGTGGGGAGGAGAGGCTTGCGGCCATGCTCATCAACTACTGAGGGGCGTTGATCACTAATCCAGTCATCTAACAGTTCACAGATGTCGGTCAAGAGTGCGATGAGCCGATGAGCCTCTTCTGCATTTTTGATTGGGGTCCCCGTTTCAGCTCGGTGGACGACCTCGAGATACTGCTCGTTCGCATTATAATCGGAGAGATCGAGCGCGCAGACTGCTCCGATACGCATCATCGTATGCCAGAGGAGAGACAGGGCGACGTGAGGCCGTGATGCGTACTCGTACTTCCGGAGGTTTCCGAGAACATCTTCAGCACACCGATGAGCCGTGACTGCAAGACGGCGTTTATCGGCAACAGGAGAATCTAGGTGAGAACGGCTAGCATCGGTTCGACGGCTGCAACGCCGATTGAGCGGCCGAATACCAGTGGTGAAGCAAGAAATCGAGCCTCCTGGATGCGTTCGATGGGTCAACCCAGGCGGATTTCGCATTACGGTACACCTTGACCAAGTGTACTGATGCAGAGAGACACGTTCTTCACGTAACTGTGCCTCAAGAGTGGTCGCATCAGTTTCGTCTCGTCTGTAGAGACACGTCTTATCCGAGGAGGTTCTGGAGCGTCAGGACGACGAACAGTGCGATCACCACCTCGGAGATGATCCACGAGTTGTCGTTCATCCAGTCGCGAATCTTCGGGAGTGCGGTCTCTGCTCGCTTGCCCAGGACGAGCACGCTGAGTGACGGAAGCGCCAAGATGAAGAGTGTGAGCAGGACGAACCCGGCTGCGTCCGTGACCGGGTCGCCGTTCGCCGCAAGGTAGGTTCCGACGCTAATTGAGGTGACGATGTCGGTCGGGAAGACTCCCAACAGGAGGAACCCCAGTCGAAACGAGAACCGCGGTGATGCGCTGGTCAACCTGCCCATCCATTTCGGCGGTTCGGACACGTTCCGCTTTCGGTAGGTTGCCACCGCCGCGTAGAGGAGGAGGACGAGGACGACGAGGAAGAGCAGTTGCTGCCCGGTCGTCCCTAACAGGCCGCCACCACCGCCGCCGAGATTGCTTCCGAGGAGGTATGCGACGACGATGATAAGACTGATCGAGAGAGACGCGCCGAAGACGTACGCCGCAGAGTTCTTCCGCCACTGGTCGCTCGTGGCGAGGAAGATGGGCGAGAGTATCTGTGGACCCGCGATCATTACGATGGCCAACGGGAGAACCTCAACGAGGCTCATGGCTGGAACTCACCGGATTTGATCCGCTTTCGCCGTCGCGGCATTCTATTTGTCGCAGTAATCCATCGGATATCATTGTGGGTGTGTCGTGAGTTCGTTCGACTCGGCTGCTGAGAGCCGTCCAACGAGCGTTTCGTCTTCGCTGAGAGATAGACCGACAGTCCTATTTAATGTTGTCGTGTAAACATTTTTCACTGTTTTACTTTATGATCGGTGCGGTACCTAATTGCGCTAAGGAGATCTGAACACTCGCACCACAAAATCCGATCGGATCGCGGCGTTAGATCCGTTGAAGTGGACGATCTCTGGCATGAACCACCAAATCACACCGCCTCATCCTAATCTGAACAGCGCCCTCCTTCGTTAAGCGTAAACAGTGAGACGATTCGATTTTCCGGTGTCAATGCTGACAATGGAACTCGAAACGCTGCTGAAATTGTCATCCCATATATAGAATAGCATATCTCTTCGTTCTCAAACTGTTTTAGTCACTCAAAACTGCCAACAGCAGACTCGTGGCTTCAGGTCTTCGCCGTCTCGCACACTGCTACAAACTACACACGACCGTCACGAGAGACCCGGCAGAATGCGTGTCGCAGCCGCTATCCTCACGGGGACGCCGACCCGACGCCTCCCTTACATCTCGAGCAGTTCGTTGATGATAACGACTGCCTCGCCGTCGATGACCGTCTCGTCGGTCTCATCGACGACCCTCGTGTGCAACCGATAGCGGTCGCCACCGAGGGCTTCGACGATCTCGCACTCCGCCGTGACTCTCCCGCTGATCCGGACCGGACCCGTGAACTCGAGAGTCTGGGAGAGGGAGACCGTCACGCCGAGGAGTCGGGCCAGCGCGGCGCTGATCGTCCCGGCTACGAGCATGCCGTGGGCGATCCGGTCGCCGAACTGGGTGTCCGCGGCGAAGTCCGGCTCGAGGTGGAGACGGTTGGTGTCGACGGAGACCTGTGCGAACGCGGTCACATCGGTGTCCGCGATCGGCTTACTGAATCGAACGTAATCGCCGACGCCAAGCGAGTCGTAGTCGTCGGTCGAACGCTCCATGACCTAGGTGTCGTCACCGAACGAGACTTCGGCGGTCGGCGACGGCGCTGTTTCGTTAAGCGTGAAAAGTGAGGCGGCACGATTTTGTGGTGCCTATGCCAAAAATCGACCGCCTCAGCGGGTGTAGCGACNGGCGCTGTTTCGTTAAGCGTGAAAAGTGAGGCGGCACGATTTTGTGGTGCCTATGCCAAAAATCGACCGCCTCAGCGGGTGTAGCGACTGGATCGATTTGAGTTTTGTGGAGCGAGAGCGGACACCGCGCCAGTTGATGGAACTTGGTATTCGACTCCACCTTGCGGGACTATCGCTTTCGAATACCGTTCGAGAATTGGAGAAGTTCGGTGTCACACGTAGTCGAAAGGCCGTTCATGATTGGGTTCACAAGTGCGATCTACAGCCAGCTNATACCGTTCGAGAATTGGAGAAGTTCGGTGTCACACGTAGTCGAAAGGCCGTTCATGATTGGGTTCACAAGTGCGATCTACAGCCAGCTAGTGACGAGAATCCGAATCACATCGCGCTCGATGAGACGGTGATTCAACTTGATGAACATCGATATTGGCTGTACACTGCCGTTGATCCAGAGACGAACAAAATCCTCCATACTCGGCTGTACTCGACGACTACGACCGTATTGACGGAACGATTCCTGCAGGAACTTTCCGAGAAACATGATCTCGATGATGCCGTGTTTCTCGTTGATGGAGCAAAACACCTCCAAACTGCACTCCGTCGATCCGGGCTCCGATTTCGATACGAAAAGCATGGAAATCGGAACGCTGTTGAACATGTCTTTCGAGAGATAAAACGTCGAACCTCTTCGTTCTCAAACTGCTTTAGTCATGCACAACCGTCAACAGCAGAATCCTGGCTTCAGGCCTTCGCTGTCTGGCACAATGCTACAAACTAAACACGACCGTCAAGGGTTGAAGCGACAGTAGAAAAATCCTTGCAGTTTGATCCCCCTTAATACTGACATTGAATGGACAGCACTGACTCCGGCCAAGATATTCCACTGCCATTCGGTTGCACATCAATTACAGTTGATGAACTCCATACACTGATTGAGGTCGATAAAGCGGCAGCACTGCTTGAAGAGAACGGAGTCACCTCCGCTGAAAAGAGAATTTAAGAATTTCTTGAAGCTGTCCCATCTCTTCTGGCATGGCTCAGGAACGAGGGCCGAAACTTCCCTTGGCGAAATACAACCGATCCTTGGCGGGTGTACGTTTCTGAAATACTTCTTCAGCGAACACGAGCAGGCACAGTCAGCGAAGTCTACGATGATTTTTCAATCGATTCCCTGAACCAGCAGCTATCCGTAAAGCTTCGGAGGAAGAGATCAGAGATTCCGTCTTGTCGCTCGGATTTGTGAATCACCGAACGCGTACACTCGAGGATGTTGCTCAGATACTTGGTGAAGATCACGGCGACAGCGTACCAGCGTCACTGAAGGAATTACAACGTCCGTGGAGAATTGGCCCCTATTCTGCTCGAGCAACGATGATATTCGCATTTCACGAACCAATGGCACTTGTCGACACTAACTTCGCACGCGTTGGCGAACGGGTGTTCGGCTATAATATGCCCTCCCAGCCGCACAAGAGTGAAGAGGTTTACCAGTTCTTTGATTCGCTCATGCCCGACAACCCGGGATTATGCCGGGCGCTAAACCTTGCACTACTGGATCTGGCTGATGCCATCTGTACTCCCTCTGACCCCTCCTGTCCGTCCTGTCCTCTAGCGACTTCGTGTCTGTACTGGAAAGAGAATAGAAGGTGATCAAGCCTGTTTCTGCTCTACCACGGCTAGAAATCCACACTCATATTAGCTGCCAAAGGGTTAATAACACTTGGATAACGATAATCGGAGAGTGTCAGACGAGAATCCATTCAAACCCGGGGACAAGGTGTCATATTACGGTGGGGAGGGGATCGTTGTACGTGTTAAGGATGATTGTCTGCTCATTCATACGGATGATGGGCGTATCGTCAAACAGAAACCAGACTTACCTCTCGTATCAAAGATGGTTGACTTCGAAAGCGGTGAAAAGGTACAGTTCCCTGGCGGAGAAGGTGCAATTATAAAAATAGAAGAGCGACCTGATCACGCTGATTTACTTTACGTCCACACCACAGATGGCGACCTCAAGACGGTTCCCGCTGACAAGAAAGGGATCGAACCGCTGGCAGGGGTTACCGACCAACTTTCTATGAAGCAGTTTGACACCTTATCGAGATTCGATCTGCTTGAAAAAGCGGTTCGCCTGAACCTTGCCTATCGATTTGATCGGTTCCTTTCGCTAGAAGGAAATCGAATCGATGTCACTCCCCATCAGGTTGAGGCAGCTCACGAAATCCTGAATTCCCACGATCAGCGATACCTCATCGGTGACGAGGTCGGGCTCGGGAAAACTATCGAAGCTGGCATCGTTATCGAAGAACTGCTCGCCCGTGATCGAGCCGAACGGGTTCTGATCGTCACTCCTGCCTCGCTAAAGACACAGTGGCAAGAAGAGATGAAGGCGAAGTTCGACCAGGACTACGTCATCTATGACCGCAATTACGTAAGGAGCGTCTGTCAGACGACTTCGAAAGACGAGGTCTGGCAACAGGACGATCTGGTCATCACCTCGATCGATTTTGCCAAGCAGGATGATATGCTCGAGGCGCTCGAAAACACCGAATGGGATATTGCGGTTTTCGACGAGGCTCACCACCTGACTGCACGAAAGGAGAACGACGGGACGCTCAGCAAAACGGACCGATACAACGTCGGAGAGGCCGTTTCACCGAACACTGATTCGCTACTGTTCCTCACGGGGACACCACACAAGGGAAAACATGATCAGTTCTATCTCATGATCGATCTCCTCGAGCCATATCGTTTCGAGGACGAACACGATATTTCCCCGGACAAACTGAACGACGTGATGATCCGGCGTCTCAAGAGCAATCCTAATATGGTTCACTCTGATGGGTCGCCGATGTTCCCAGAGAAGAAAATCCATACACGTCCAGTTGACTTCTCGCAGCAGGAACACGCACTATATGAAGACATCACAGACTACCTCCAGAACGACTATCGACTCGGCGAGGAACAAGAATCCCATGCCGCTGGCTTCTCGATGGTCATCTATCAGAAGCGGCTGGTATCAAGCATCCGGGCGATACAGCGCTCACTCGAGAAACGAGCACGGGTTCTTCGAAATGGTGGCCAACAGGGAGAGCTCTCGCAGGTGGTAAAGAAACTCCTGCCACAGTATCGAGAACGGCCAGAAACGCTCACCGATAAGCAGCGTGAACGTATCGAAGACGAATTACAGAAGGTGTCCACCGGACAGGATCCCGAGCAGCTAAACCAAGAGCTGGAAGTTCTTGAAGGCCTGATTGAAAGAACGCAATCGATCGAAGTAGACTCAAAAGCTCAAGAACTCCGAGAATTTACCGAGAGTCTCCTCAACGAGGATCCTGACGAGAAGGTCCTCGTCTTCACCGAGTACACGGATACCCTCGAGTACCTCAGAGATGAGGTCCTTGAGGAATATGATACTGCACAGATCCATGGGTCGATGGGACAGCAGACCCGTCGAGAGCAGGTTGAAAAATTCCGTGGAGACGCGAACATTATGCTCGCAACAGATGCAGCTAGGGAGGGTATCAATCTCCAGTTCGCACATATTATGGTGAATTACGATCTGCCTTGGAACCCGATCCGTATCGACCAGCGGATGGGACGCCTTCACCGCTACGGCCAGGTCCGGGATGTCCATATTCACAACCTCTTCGTCGATGATACTCGAGAGAGCGAAATTCTCGAACAGCTGGTCAAAAAAATCGATCGAATTGAGAATGATCTCGGAATGCGTTCAGACGTACTGGGGATGGTTCTTGATGACAGCGACTTCGACCTCGAAGAACGGATTATGGACGCGGTGACAAATGATAAATCGAGCAAGAAGGTCGTCGACGACCTCGACAGAATCATCGAAGAACGAAAGGAGGCAGTAAAGACGGTTCAGGAAAATTTCCTGATCAGCGACCAGTTCGATGAGTCTGACCTCAAAGAGATCCAGGATTTAATTGAAGATAGCAGAGAAGATCACATTGGTCAAAGCGAAGTGCGCGAACTTCTTGAGCTGTTCTTTGCCGAATTTGATGGAGAAATCAAAGAGCGCAGTGATCATCGGCTCGACGGGAAAGTGTTCTCGATTGATGTTCCGGGGGTGATCGAACTCGGGAGAGCAGATGTGCGGGGTTCGTATAGTCAGGCAACGTTCGATCAGGAACTCGCAAAGGAGGATAGCAATCTGGAATTCCTTTCGGTGAATCATCCAGTCGTACAGGCTATTGTTGAATATTGCCTCGACGGTAACTGGATTGATGGTCGAACGGTGGTGAAGCGTGCCGCTGATCCATCCACTGAGCCGGGTCTCAGGTGCAATTTCCGGCTCGGCTATGAAACAGCGGATGGGAGAGACGAGACAGAAGAATTCGTGTCCATGTACGTAACTGCTGACGGAGACGTCTGGTCCGAAATCCCCGACAGTGATGGCTCTATCTCGCCGGATCGGGCGGAGAACCATCAACAGGTCAGCCGTGTGACGGAAAACGCCAGAGACCTTGTCGATGTAGCGAAGAGAGAAGCACAGCTACAGGTTGAGGCGATGGCTGAAGAAGCGGAGAAAGAGAAGGAAGAGAACGTCGACATCAAGCGCCAGCACGCGGAGAGATATTTCGAAAACGCCATCAACACTTGGGAAAGTCGGCTTGAGGAATATCAGCAGGATCATCAGAATGGGAAGGACATGAAACTCCCCATTCGGAATGCAAAGTCAAAGCTCGAGGAGCTTCGGGACGAACGCAAGCACGAATTCGAACAGCTGCGAGAAGAGGAATCCGTTCTTCCGAAAGCCCCTGAGCTGGTCAATGCTGCAGTGATGGTCCCGGATAAGAAGTGAATAGGGGGCCTCGACTCTCAATTCGAATGCCCGTCAATCACGATTGCAGCATTGGTGCAGTCCGTAAAGCCGATTGCTAGGACTAGGATAGATCAAGCGTGGCCAATTAGTTTTTCTGCGCCTGAGGGGGTGAGGCGCACACTCGTATGCCTCGAGGCCACGAATGAGTACAAACCGACTACCCCAGAGCGACTCGCATCGAGATCGATCGACAAACGAGTACACGAGCGACCGCGACCGAAGCTATCTAGGAGATATTGCTCGACTGAACGGACACGAACTCGTCGCGATCGACGAGTGGCTGCCGGGCACAGAGCCAACACCGTACGAACTCAATCTCACAGATAGCTACGAATATCGGACACGCTACTGGCGTTGCAGGAAGTGCGGCCAAGAGCGCAACCATCGCGACGAGTTCACCACCTCCTGTGATAACCCCAAGCCGGCGACTGCACTCGAGGCAGGTGACTACTCGATCGACGAGCCACGCGTTCAGCCGCTGACTGTCGAGTGATCTCGTCACTCGAGACGGTTTGTATCCCCTGAAAGAGGTGCAGGGGCTCGAAGAGAGTACACCGCAGCAACCCATGAGACAAAGAAAGAAGAGAGTACTGGTGATACGCAATGACCGGAGAGGCTGCCAGCTTCGCGCTGTCTTGGACAGTATTCGTCATCATCTGAGGGCTATACGAACGGTATCAGACGATGGACTACCCCGCCACTCGCTCACGTCTGATGCCGTTCGCTCCTTGAGGACGGGAGCTTAGCGCCCTCTCTTTCAGCTAATTCGCCGACCGTCCATGCTAGTACTTCTATCTATACATTCGAGAATGTAGCTACATGAGTTACACTCCATCCTGTAGATCATTTCTATATTGTTCAGAATTCACTCACGGGTCTGAATTCCGATAACGTGGTGAACCTCACCCCATGTCTCTACATGATCTCTTTCCATCACACTTTATACTGTGGCTACGTGAACTATTCTCTATGGCTAGCGATTCCGAACTCACGAAAAAACCTCGAGCTGTTGCAGTTAACGTCCTCAAAGGTGGTTTTGGAAAATCAACTACCGCGATCAATCTCGCACGAGAACTTGCAGAGCGAAATGGCCGTGTTCTCCTTGTTGACCTCGACGATAACGGCCACACCACATTCAATCTTGGCTACCGTGATCAGTACGAATCTGATAACCACGTTCAAGAAGTCCTACTTGACGGCGCTGATCCGTTAGACCATGTTGTTCCAGTTACCGATGACCTTGATCTTCTGCCGTCTCATGAGGCTCTCGAAGAAGTAGAGACGAATCTGAAATCGGCAATGGCCTCGAGTCAACGACTTAACCGTAACGTCGTTGATCCTCTACTTGGGGATACATATTCTTACATCGTTGTCGATACGCCGGCCAATCGAGGAAAGCTCAACGACAATGCCTTGTTTGCAACAAAGAATCTCATTGTCCCGCTCCGTCCAGAGAGTGGATGGGAATCTGGGATCACACAGACGAATAAACGCTTGATCCAAGAAGCGCGCCAGTACTTCGATCTCCAATTGCTTGCACTTGTTCCAACTGATCTTAGCGAACGCCTTGATCAGGACACTCGAGACCGAAACCTGCTGTACGCGATTAACAGCCGTGATGAGCTTGCATCGTGCGTCCCAAACTTCGCACATCTCTCTGCGGCTGATTGGGAAGCAATCGACGCTGGCAATTATAATGGTGATCTTCCGGGTATCCGTCACCGTGCTAGTATTGATAAAGCACATCGTGCTCGCAAACCGCTACGCGATTATGATCCAGAGTGTGACCAGCTCAAGTGTTATGAGGAACTTGCCCAAATCGTCGAAAACGGCGGGGTGATGCGGTAATGCCCTTCGACGACCTTGCTGACGAGTCGGAGGAATCTGATCCTGGTGACGAAGCGCTGGATGAACTTGCTGGTACCCTTGCAGATGATTCCACAGCAGGGGAAGAACCGTCAGGAAATGACACTACGTCTGAGGATCGTGATACCGTCTCAGCATATAATGCTCAGACAGAGCCAGCATTCCCGACTGCGAAGACACAGACACAGCATTCGATCTACTGCCTTCCTGAGACGTGGGACACAATTGATGGTGCATCTGGCCTTCTCTTCGAAGCCGAAATTATGCTCCGTCGCGATGGCTATGAAGCTGTGCAGAAACGTGAACTGTACAATGCATTGCTTAAATCTGCAGCGCAACAGTTGACTCCCGAAGATATTGCTGAAGTCTTTGTTGCGACTCGAGAAGACCGAGAATCTGGTCCACTCCTCTCAGACGAGTCATAACTGTCTCGAGGCACTCGCTTTGCTCATCTGTAGACCTATCTGATCAGATAGTTACTTCTCAGGTTTGCGTGGACTTGTCTCTGTGTCGTACGAAATTGTATCCACGATGGACAAGGACACCACCGATGTATGCGATCGTACCGAAGGCAATTGAGGCGCCTGCAGCGAATGCAAGTCTGACTTGATCGAAGAGGAATGCGAGTTGCCCGGTGAGCGAGTGACTCGAGAGTCCGAGGAACGCCCACTCAGCGTAAAATCCTTGATAGGCGGCGAACAGCGAGACCCAAGCAGCGATCAATCCACCACGTCGGTATCCAACGCTGGCAGCTATGATGATCCCGATGGATGTTGCATTACTTGCGAGGAGGATAACCCCACCTTCCACAGTGAACAAGCCGATTGCATACGCAGTGAACGTCCCGAGGAAGATGACAGGAACGGCGAGAAAAGTGAGGTTTCGCTCAAATTGGTTACCAAGGAAGTGTTTGCGGAGGGCACGCACCATACATTGATCTTATTACTTATCTATCATAGCAGTTGGGAATGTTGAACCATCTCGGAGAAAATAACTGTTTGGCTGTATCGATAAGGAGTGTTCACTTCTAGCGGTTGCTCATACTTATGAAAGGCATATTATCCACTAATGAAAATTATCTCCCATTCGAAACGGTTATGCGCTTTAATATTAAAAATACAATATGACTAAACTCAAATTTGCCGTTGCTGCGGGCATTTTTGCGGCCCTTGGGAGAGCAGTCACCATTTTAATACAACCTACTTTTATAGAATCGAATGTGGCACACGCCGCTCTGGACGGCCTTTTCGTTGGCGCAACGGTCTATCTTGGCCTTAAGATTTTCAAACGAACTGTGGATTCGCAGTCAGAGTGAATCCAACCAACTGACGGACTACAGAACGTTCTTTGGAGTAACTGTCGATGCTACCATCGACAACGTAACCGTTGGGTCGTTCCAGGGCGTCATCTTCAGTCAGCGAGGTTTCTCCCTTGGGCAGGGAGGAATCGGAGGACAAGTCGCACTCTGGAATCTACAGATGAGTAAGGCGAGTGCATCGGGGCGTGACCCAAAGGCGGTTCACCTTGGTGACTGTTTTGACCGTGGCTGAGGTTGACAAAAAACCACAGGCTCGGTCACTAGACCAGAATCTGGGCACATCTTTCAATTTATTTTCAGGTGGACCCGACATATTATGAGAGTGATTAGGCGTCTCAAAATCGGATTCGGCATGGCACGCCGGAGCCGTCGCGTGCTCAGAGCTCATCCGAAACTGTTCGTGTTCCCACTCATCGGCGGACTCTCCGGCGTCGCGTTCATCGTCACGCTGTTCGGGAGTCTGTACGTCACGAACTCGTTCCTCCAAGAGCCTGGGCTGGCAGTGTACATCGCATTGTTTGTCGCCTACCTCGTCGAAACATTCATCGCGTCGTTTTTTACGGCGGCGCTGGTCGCTGCGACTCGAACTGTTTTCCACGGCGAAGAACCTTCGATCCGGGGAGCGCTGGCTGCCGCTTGGAAGCGGAAACTACCGTTGTTGGCCTAGTCGCTTATCGCTGCGATTGTCGGCGTCGTCATCCGAATAATCGAATCAGAGGATAACATCGTGGCACAGATCGTTGCGGGCGTTTTTGCGGTGGCGTGGAGCGTGATGACCTACTTCGTCGTTCCGGTGGTCGTCCTCCGTGACCCATCGGTCACGGAGATGCTCAAAGAGAGTGCGAGTGCGTTCAGAGACACGTGGGGCGAGTCAATCGGTGCAATGGGCACGATCGACATCGTCACCACTCTGCTGGCGCTCATTGGCGTCGGGCTCGGTGCCCTCACGTTCATCGTGACCGCCGGCATGGGAACAGTCCAATTGCTGGCAACGGTACTAATTGGTGGCTCTACGTTCATTTTTGGCCTCCTCTTTGGAAAGGCGCTCAGTGGTGTCGCAAAGACAGCACTGTTCGTCTACGCGACAGAGAGTACCGCGCCAGAGTACTTCCACGATATGGACTTCAGTGAGTTTGGCGGTGACAAGTCGTCGTCCACGGGTCGCTTCGGAGGCCGCCTTGGTGGCTCCGGCGGCGGTCAAATCTAACGAGCATATCATTCCTCCAAACACCAGTTACCAATTTATGGCAAGGATCGAAACGAGTGAACTGACGAAACGGTATGGCGAGACGCTCGCTGTTGATCGATTAGACTTATCAATTTCAGAAGGGGGTGTATACGGATTCCTGGGAACGAATAGTGAAGGAAAGACGACAGCAATGCGGCTGCTTACTTCTCGCTCGACCTACGAGTGGAACCGATTCTGTCGCTGGCGTTCCTATCACGGATCGGGGCGGACTGCGCCCTCATCTCGGGTATCTTCCCGAGGAACCCCCGCTATACGAACAACTCGAGTACGTTGCTGGACTCCGTGATTTACCCGAAAGGGCTACGCGAGAGCGTATTGATACGTTGCTTGACGCACTCGCCCTCACAGCCGACGCCACGACGCGAATTGCGGACTATTTGAAAGGAATGCGTCAGAAAACGGCGTATATCTAGGCCGTACTTCACGAGCCGGACGTTGTGTTTCTGGATGAACCCACGTCCGGCCTTGATCGACGTGCGTCCCGCACGATCCGAGAGATAATTCTGGATCTCGCTAATTCAGGTTCCACTGTCCCCCTTTCGACGCACATCCTTCCCGTTGTTGAAGAAGTCGCAGACAGAGTCGGCATCCTCTATGATGGCAGCTTGTTGCTGAAGGCGCTCCAGAGACACTTACACAGCGCGCAGAAAAAGGCGATAGACAAACTCTCTAGGACGTGTTCTTCGACTGACAAGTCTCCGATCCCGCCGCAGATGTGGAGGTAACCGATGGCTGAGCCACCTTGGCCGCGACATGCTCTAAGCATCGGCGTGTTTGAGTTCCGACGGTCAGTACGCGCGCTGTGGCAGGATAAAGCCCGGTTCACGTTGATGGCATTCGGGATGGTGATTCCATCACTCTTGACGCTGGCAGTTACTATCGTGTTCGCCGATGCGATACGCAATATCGATGCATTTTCAGTTCCGGATATGGTTCGCGGAATGGTCGCGCATTGATTCGATCGTTCGTGAGTATAGTAGTGTTTGAAGCGTTGTATCTACTGTTTCGTGCTCCGCTGACTGCCCCGCCAGAACAAGTGGAAGCAACCAATCCAAATAGTGACGGTCTGGACCTAATTTTTGGGGTAGTTCCGAGTCTGGTAGTTGAGCTGACTGCTCAATTCGTGACAAACGAAGGCAGTCAGATACCCGTCAGCATCAACGAGAAACGCTGTAATCATACACTGAATCTGTACAAGTTTACTGAGACGATTCAGGCGGTACTTGTCCATCGTGTGATGCGGTCGGCCAGACAGAGATCACCGTCGCGCCAGTATATGTACCCCAGCATCAGGAAGCCGCCGACGGCGGCTGTCCCGACGTGAACTAATCCCTCCTCACCAACGTATTGTGCCGATCCAACGATGTTTAAAACGAAGAGTTCGGGTGTCTGCTGTGACACGCCAAGCCCAAACACTGCGCTCTGAGTGTAGTTATAGAAAATATGGAAACTAATTGACAATGCGAGTTCACCAGTCAACACGTAGACACCACCGAGAACAAGACCAGCCAGAAGGTAGTATCCATAGTGGCTAAGCTGTGTAATCTTTCCGCCGTGCAAGAATGCAAACACGATGCAGTTGAAGACGAGTGCTAGCCCGATAGCGACGCGTTCGGACGCATAGCTGCTCACTCCTTCGGCAACATTTTTCAACAGTACACCGCGGAAGATGAACTCTTCCCAGGTCGCCGCGGCCCCGGTGTAGCCCAAAACAAGGAGCATCGCCGGGAGAAACGCAAGTTCCCCTGCCCCTCCTTTGAAACCAGCAACAGTAACCCAGCCAGCACTGAGCGCAACGACGACTGCGCCGGCGTTGACCAGTGTGGCGACGAGACCGCCGACAGCGAACGATTGCCACCACTCCCGGTCCAGCGACAGGCCAAACTCAGGAATCGGTCGACAGTCAAACAGTCTACTGCTGAGGAGTACAGCACCCATAAGGATCACTGCCAGTCCGACCATTTCGACAGTTTCTCTGAGTGGGTGTTCGAATTGAGATCGTACGACCGTCTGAACGATGGCAAGTGCGAGGAACGTCGTGATGGGAGGGAGCACCGCGCGCAGCGGTGCGCGCAGACGATCCTGATTGCGATTCCAGACTGGCCACGTAAGACACTGCCAAGCCTGTTCAAGAACGCTCTTCTCTGCCGGTTCACAAGCTATCTCTGGAGACACACCTCAGCCAAGAGGTGGCCGTACCGTATCACTGCAGGGACGGCTTCTCACCCAGAAGCTATGATGTTCTTTTTACTACCAGCTAAACACAAGTTGAGACATGGACGAGGATGATGACGAAGTACTTGCGTTACTCGAAGACGAGTACGCACGTACCATCCTCGCCGAACTCACTGATGAACCCATGTCGGTTTCCGAACTCTGCACGGCCTGTGACATGTCCGAGCCGACAGCGTATCGCCGCCTCGAGCGATTGGAGACGGCTGATCTCGTGACTGGCCAGCAGGTTGTCAACGTCGACGGCAACCATTTCAAGCGGTACGTCGCGACTATCGAAGACGTAACCGTCACGTTCGCCAACGGAACCTACGATGTGAGCGTCACTCGCTCGTCCACGGATCCGTCCGACCGCTTCACCGATCTGTTTGAGGGGTTGTCCTGATATGCAGGTAGTGCTTGCACAGCTTCGTACGACTGGCCCGAATTCAGTGGTCGCACTGGCAATTATCTGTATCTCGGCACTTATTATCGCTATGTCGGTGGCGATCGCTCTGGTACTCCTGCGTGGATATCGACACGATCCGGGTCACACCGGACAGTTACAACTTGCTGTCGGCCTCATCTTGCTCACGACAGTCCCAGAACTGCTTCGGATTGCCCTGCCCACGCTAACGCGTGTCGGGACAATAGAGCGCTCGTTCTTTGTGACTGGCTGTGAACTGCTCGGGCTGGGCGTTATCCTCTGGGCTATCTTTGGAGGTGAAACATGACGCCTCTCGAACTCCTGGTCCCGGCGCTGGTGTCGGCAGATGAGGTCGCTTGGGGGGCGCGGGCGTTGACAGCACTCGTCGGCCTCTTCGTCGCTATCCTGGCCTACCGCGGGTACCGACGTAACGATGTACCGAAAATGCGTTCGCTCGCGGTCGGCATCTTCCTGTTGACCACCGGGGTCTTTTCCGCCGTTGTTGCCGTGAGTCAACTGGGAGCTGGAACCGGGATCGTTCTGTTCATCCGCGGTCTCGTTACCGCCGTGGGGCTCGGAGCTATTCTATACGCCCTCACGCTTCAGTAGTTGTGCTTCGATTTGTGTTGTAAGCCAGCGGTGACTGTGGATATATACAGGGACGCTCATCGGTGGAGTATTATTGGCCAAGTGATACCAGTAGCTAGAATTCGTAGCGGGAAAGGGTGGCGCGGCCGCGCCCATCGGCGGCGATCGTCAGGATCTCCGCGAGCGACCGCGGGATCGGGCGCGTTCGATCGCATATGTCGCACTCAAGCCATTCAGGGTCCCGGGCGACGGCCGCCCGATCGAGCAGGTCCCGAATCGCTTCACTCCGATTTGGGTAGTCGTCGGCGATCTCGCCGAGTGTCTCGAGCAGGTCCGGATCAAAGCGGGTCGTCACTCAGTTGTCGTTCGCGAGTGGTTGCTTGCTCGAGGACATCTACGCGTCACCTGCCGACTCTAGGGCCCGCTCGCGCTTGAGTCGCTCCTCCCAGTCGGCTTTCGAGCGGACCGTGACGATATACTCCCGATCGTCGTTTCCGATCTCCAATTCGATTTGTAGATCGGCCGCTTTCTCGGCCATGTGTCCCGCGGGGTATTCGAAGGTCTCACGCCGACTGTCGACGTGGTCTCGAACAAGGACGTGTGGCTCTGGCTCGCCGCTGTCAAGGACATCCTTGGCGTGACCGAGGTTGTTCTGGGCGATCGATTGTGACGTGCTGATCTGGAACGCTAGCGGTTCGGCTTCGCTGTCTTGGTTCACGGTCTCGTGGGCGACGCCCCAGTAGCGGTCGTGTGTTCGCTCACGCGGCTGGAGCCACGTCGTGACGACGAACCGATGGTCGCCGCGGACGACTTCAGCCTCGCCGCGATCGTCAATATCGTCGGCGTCCGGATTGTTGTCCCATTCGAGAATTTCGAACGCCCACTCGCTGGCCGTCTCGCTGACTCGGTTGAAGTCGAACCAGTGGGGTGCTCGTGGGCCCAGTGCGTCGGGCTTCGATTCCGATCCCGTCGTGTCGCTCCCGAGGACGTCATCGACGCTCGAGTGCCGATCCGGACACCAGCGGGTGAGACACCGGCCGCCGATCTTCTCGAGGCCGCACGCATCGCAGATCTCAGCACCCATCGAGATCACCCGTGCGAACGTCCAGATGTGCTCGCGAGATTGAGTCCGCCTCGACGCTCTCGCGGGTCGTCGTCTCTGCCGCGTCGGTCCGACTGACCGGCCTCGGCGTGTAGTCGTGGTACTCGTGGTGTTTCCGCACCTCGCTGCCGCGGATGTCGTAGAACCACAGCCAGTCAGTTTCGGGGTCCCGACACCGAAGGACCTGATCGTCGCCGACGTCTGCCAACGGGTCGTAGCTGTGAAGCTGTACGCCTCTGATCGGCTGTGTCGCCTGTTGGTCGGTACTCATTGCATCGGTCTCCCGATTCCCGCGGGCTCGCGTATGCCAGCCGTCGGAATCCTATATCAATACTACGAATATGATAGGCATGAGTACAGTTTCGACAGACGGGTGAACGAACTCACGAATAATTCGATACAGAAGATTTAGCAATGGCATGCGGTTGCTTCCAACAAACCAGGACGTGGCGACACCCTGATTAGTCCCACCCTTCGTATTTCGCCGCAAACTCTCGTCCTGTACAGTTTTTCGTGCTTAGTCCGAACATACGGAATTCGACATCCTCGAACGGAATTCCCCAGACGCCGGTGTCAGATGGAAACTCTGCATTCGCGGCTATGCTCGCATATGCACGTTCCATCTCGTCATCTGGTATCTCGTATAATTCTCCTGTGATGATGGCACTTCGCCAGACGAGTTCTTCGTCATTGTCCTGTTCATATACGGTAAGGCACACGTTTGTATTGGTGTCGATAGCCTGATTTTTCCGGCTCTGATAGCCGCCACCCCATTGCATCGGGAACATCATCTCCTCAGCATCGTAGCCGAAAGACATCGGAATCGCATACGGTTGCCCTTCATCAACCATTGCAAGGACGCCAATTCCTCGCCGAGTGAGCATTTCGTTGATTTCGTCGCGGTCAAGATTTCGCACTTTCCCTATCGACTCACTGTTCCAAGGTAAAGACTGTGGAAAAGGGAAACTACTCAAGGAAATAATCGACCATTAGATAAGTGGTTTTAAATAGCGGCTGTTTCAGCCGAAAAGTGTCGAACCAACAGGGTCTCAACAGAGCATCTTCAGCATCCAAAAAGGTAACTCGAAATTAGCCAACGAAGCGAGCAACACTCGTTGGCGGGGTTGTAGGGATATGTCTCGGTCTAATTTCCCATTTTCTATTGCTGGATCATTCTATAGTCTCTATTACCATCTGTCTCCTGTACTCTATCGCTGTTACGCTCATGATCGACTATCTCAGTATCCTCCGACAGGCTCCCTACGATGGCGGGAGTTGGTGGACGATTGCCTTCGGTGCCACCACCGGACTCGTTCTGATGGTTATACAATTGGTCTATCGCCCGACTGTTCCAGATGAGATCGTAGTACAGCGTGTCCTCTCCGAGGAAGTAATAACAATTTCGCTTAACTTTATCCTTATTCTGTGGCTTCTCATATTCGGTGTCGCGTTAGTCTCACTGGCATACGGGACCGGAATGGCTGTAACGGACATGTCTGAAGGCTGATTATCTCTCATCCTCCTGCTGGCTGGTCCGGACCTGTGCCATCCTTCCAAGCAGCCTCCTTTCCGCCGTGGTGAATAGCTGCTGAGTCACGGGAGTTCCATAGAACGATTGGCACACAAAGAGCAGGGTGGACGCTGGGGTGGATGAGTTTCCAGCGCTGTAGCTCAAAGAGCTATTTGAATTATCAAAGACATTTTTTGCGTTACTGTCCGAGTATCGCTATGCACCGCCGGACACTCATTGGCGCGCTCGCAACTGGGAGCCTTGGGGTAAGTGGCTGTCTCAGTGGGGAGCCTCTACAATCAACGGAGTCAACAAATGCGTCGGACACACCACAGACTGAGTCCCCGTCATCAATGACTGACGGTGCCGGAATTACGCAGTTGGTGACGCGGACATACTCACATGCGATCCGGTTGAACAACCTCTCCTCGCCGATTGGGCCGATCCCCACTCTTGACTCGTTGGACGGCCGCGAACAGACAGTGATTCAGGCAGCGCTGGACGGGAGCTATACTACAGACACGCTGCCCGAGTGGTTGACAGCGTTTCTTGCTGAGACATCCTATATTCAGGTGGATACTGAATACTATCTGCTTAAGCACTCTCTCCCGGCAACAACGATTACAGCGACGGAAACTGACCGAGACGCTGTCTCGGGAGAGATCGCCTCTTCTGATGCCTACGAGACGGCAGTGACACATGATGACTACGTCAGAACAGGCTTGCTCCAGGATGCACGTGACGGTGGCGTAGAGGTCGTACACGTCTGGCCGGCACTGCAATCGTTTCTGGATAACTATGAGGCCGTTGAGTACCGAGGAACATTGCTGTCACTGACAGTCACGACGAACGATCCAGGCGCCCCGTACACCGTCTCAGCGACATCGGTGTCACATACCAACCTCGCAGATGGGTCCGTCTGGAAGGTGTCGGACGCCTCACCGTCAGTTCAGGGGCTCATTCGGGACGCCGCTGCAACAACGGGGCTATATCCTTTTTCCGATCCGCCAGGACAGGTAATCAGCATGCTCCGTGAATATGAGTATGTGTATTTCGACGGCGAATTCTATACGGCGTACGTCGAACAGGCGGGGATACCCCCCATAGAGGTTCGAGCAACAACTGAGCCACACCCAGACCAGTCGGAAACAGTACTCACAGTCACACTTGTGAATACAACGGACACAGCCGTCGATATCACGAGTGGGGCACCGACACCGGTTGGTGTACTTCGATATCAAAAGCAGGGGACTGACTCTCGAGAGGTACTCTGGTCACCGGCATATACAGAGTCCGAACACGTACACACAGATGGACGAGATGTCACGGCCGTCAACAGGATCGCATTGACGACGACGATCGACGGCGCTGACTCAGCAAGCCAAACCTTCAGGCACACACAAGAGTCACTGACGCCAGGTGACTATCGAATCGAGTCTTCTGTTGGGTATCAGAGCGGCGAAAATAGTGGTACAGTGCCATACAGTATTGAATTCATGGTTCGCGAGCGTGATGAGCCAGCGTAGAACGGCACGTCCGATATGGAGGTGACCGACTAACCCAGCAAACGGGTACCGCCCACCCGTCTCGCGTTCCTCTTTGCTCTCGGTGGAACTACGCCCCTCGAGTCCCGACCGTCTCCTATGTCCGATATCGAGTCTCGAACCGCTCGCTTTCGTGGTCGCTCGCCGCCCGATCGCGACGACGAGTGGGAGGTCTCGACTGTCGCCCGCCGTGGGACCAATCAGTCCGGGTCAGCGGTTTGTGCTGCCACCGGCGCGAACGTCTCGCTGGACACCGCACTATCTGGTAAAACTTCGCAAGCCCGCACTGGGGCTGTTGCGCGACTACGAGTACGACGAGTTGATCATTGCCGACGGCGCGCTCAACGAACTGGACGACTGGCTCGAGGACGACGATTAGTGATTGTGGAGCCAGTCAGTATAATCGTCAGAAAACGTAGTAGCCCACGTTTCGCCGGACGTCGCCTTCTCTGTGACGAGTAGTCTATCGTTCGAGTCGATGTGATCCTGTAAACCATCCCGAATTGAGCTTGGTGACGTGCTCGACGTATCGATCAACCAAACGGACTCGAGGATATGCGCGTAGTCTCCATAGTCCCGAATGGCGTCAAACAGTTCATCGTAGTCTTGACCTGGACTTTGCAGGTCGTAGCTGATTTGGTAGACTGTCATGCGCTGCGTATCAATACAGGTAGCTGTCACAAATAAGGGTTCCCGCACCGCGGCGAGAGTGAACGCCGCCGAACGTTAATCAGTGAAACCGCGGCCAACGCCGGCGATGTATGATCGCACTCCGCAGGAGGACCTCTTGATCGTTGAGGCGCTCGTCGAGTACCACGCTGACCGGAAGAACGTCCAACCAGAACGGGCGTGCTGAGCGTGGGTGATCGCAAAGGAGATCGCCGCGACGCATGGCCTCGAGATCGAGGACGCACTTCGGCAGCGAGATGAGATATAGGAACCTGACGACCCAGCCAGACCACTGATGCCAAATCTTAACCGTATTTCGTCTGTTTGGGAATGTATGCCTCCCTCACAGTCAGATGTGGCCAGCCACGACGAGGGTACGGAGGTCGACACTGATGTTCTATATCCAGCCCTTCTCCTTCAGACAACTCTCGGGACACTGTTCTTTGTGATGGTATTAGGGTGGATCCTCCTTACTACGAATGCAATCTTCGATAACCGGCCGGCCACGGCGTTCTTCTGGGCGTTACCGGCTATATTCGAGTAGGTGTCCTCTTCGCCTTCGTGAGCTATCTGACGAGATAGGCGTGTGCTAGACCGTGCTGGCGGTGATCGCCGTCGAGCGGGAGTACGGGGACGCCGCCGACGTGCTGGCGATCGACGTGGAAGCGGCGGCACGAGACGCCTACGAACGCCGCCGAGCTGACGAACTCGAGTATCAGGCGGGGCTCGGAGCGTTCGCTGACAGCGAGTCGGCGTAACAGCGTTCACTTTCACTTCGGTTGTAGAATCCTTGTTACGTTCAGTATCTTTAACTCTCGTATGAAAAAGGAAGTTCCAAAATACGACCACTGGACGTATATCGCGTTTGTTGTGTTGAATCTCGCTGTATTTGGGCCAGCGGTGTGGATCATCTATATGACTCACAACCGGCTCGGCTCAAACGTTTGGGTAACGCTCGCCTTTGGAACGATTATACTTGCGAAGTTAGCGACAAAGCGACTCGAGGACCGAATTATCGAGGAGCGGGATATTACGGATCTCGTTCTCGAGAACGACGACTAAGCCCGATCCGTGCCGTTAGTTCCCGAGGCCGCTGTTTCTGACGATATGCGACCGGACGCTGTCCCCCGGACCTGTTTGATGGAAGTTGAGACTGGCTCTCTCAATGCATAGGCCGCAGGCACGGTTTGCTCACTGACAACGGGTACTATTTCGACCGCTTGAACTCGAACCGTGCCCCGCCATTGCTTCCGTCTGTCACCGAAACCGTCCAACCGTGCGCCTTCGCGATGTCGGCCACGATCGAGAGCCCGAACCCGGTTCCCCCCTCGCTGGACGTGACGCCGTGTTTGAACACGTCGTCTTGCTTCTCTTGGGGAATCCCGCTGCCGGTATCCTCAACGTAGAATCCATCATCTCCGTCTAGTCCACCCACGGTCACCGTGACGTCGGCACCACCGTGCTCGATTGCATTCCGGAAGAGATTCTCGAAGAGTTGGGTCAGCCGTCCTGCATCGCCGGTGACTGTCGGAATTCTATCTTCGACTGTAAGCGTTGCCTCCTCCGTGTCGACGTACCCCCACGCCTCCGTCGTAATACTCTCGAGGTCGATCCCTTCTGCACTTTCGATCGTCGTCTCCCCACGTGCCAGCGTGAGGAGGTCCTCGATGAGTCGTTCAATTCGGTCGTGTGCGGATTCTACTTTTTCAAAGTGCTCCGCGTTCCCGGTCTCCTCCGCGATCTCGAGGAAACCCATTGCGACGGAGAGCGGGTTTCGCAGGTCGTGGGCGACGACGCTCGCGAACTGGTCGAGTCGCTCGTTCTGTCGGTGTAGTTCTTCCTCCCTGTTCGCTCGTGCGAGTGCTGCCTCGACAGTCGCACCGAGAATCCGGAACAGGTCGACATCCGTCTCAGAAAAGACCTGCGTGGAAACTGACCCCGTCGACATGAGCCCATACTCACCTAGTGGGACGAGAACCTCACTCCGTATCTCTGTGTTCGGGTTGTGGGGTTGACCCTCAGCTTGGACATCATCATATACTTGGGGTTCTCCGGACTCAAACACGTCCCAAGCGAGACTGTCTCTAGGAGTGAACCGGGGAGACTCGCCAAACAGGTCTCGTGCTTCGTACGTTTCCGTAATTGGGACGAGCACGTTCTCTCGGTCGTCGTACTCCCAAATTCCGGTGATATCGAGGTCGAGTATCTCGGCCGCGGCATCGACGGCGATCGCTCCGATCTCGTCGCTTGATTCAGCGCCGCTGAGCGATTGTGCGGTGTCCTGAAGCGAGCGGAGGCGAGCTTCCAACCGTTTCTGTTCGGTTATGTCCTCCAAGACGGCGAGGATGCTCGTAGTCTCTCTGTCGGGGCCTGTAACCGGCGCGACCGACAAGAGCAGGTCCAGTTCGTCTCCGTCTTTCGTCTCTCGCCGTATCTCCTTTGCTCGGATTCGCTCGCCGTTCAGGACGCGCTGCCGGTGTGAGGCAAACTCTTCCTGCTGCTCGTCCGGGACCATCGGATTGAACTCGCCAAGCACTTCGTCCTGCGACCAGCCGAACATGGTTTCAGCCTCGTCGTTCCAGCGGATGACGGTCCCATCCGTGTCGATCTCCATAACTGTGAGTGGCGTGGCCTCGATGAGCGATTCCAGTCGCTGGTTCGTCGCCTCGAGTTCACGCTCTCGTTCGACTTGCTTGGTAACGTTTCGAGCGATACCCACAACTCGAACAGTCTCGCCATCGACGACGACCGGTGCGAGGCTGGTCTCCCAGAACTGAGCACCGTCACCGATGTCGAGCTCTTCGCGGTACGAGAGCGGGGCATCCTGATCGACGCAGCGAGTGTAATGCCCTCGAGTTCAGCACCCTCCTGATCGCCGAACACGTCTCGTGGCGTCTTACCGCGAACTTCCTCGGTCGTAATTCCGGTCTGTGACTCGTATCCGGGGCTGAGTCGGGCAAACTCGAACGACGGGTACTCACTAGCGGTATCGACGTCAAGCATGACCTTTTCGTTAGATGTAGACGTGTTCTTGGGGCCATAACGATTGTCCGGTAGTGCCCATTACTACTGAATCTCGGAGAACCGTCTTTCGACAAATTGCACGACGGTCGTACGTTGAGTGGCCAGCGTACGATTCGACACCGTTGTACGACCGCACCTCACTTGCCGGATTAGAGTCGGACGTCCGGATCGTCTCAGGAGCTTGGTTCACGCACCATGAGCACATCTCTGTTGAGCAGTTCGTCTCCGAACTTCGCTGGCCTACTTCCGATTCGAGGCCTACGACTGCTACGAGGGTCCGACACACTACGAGATGGACACCCTGTTTCGCGTGTTCGTTCTGAAAAAACTCCACGGCTGGGAGCACGAAACAGCTCTCGTCGACTACCTAGAGAACCGTCCTGAAATCTGTGAGCAACTGGGTTTCGAGACGATTCCGGATCAGTCAACACTGTGGCGAAGCTGGCACGAGCGGTTCTCCGTTGACTCCAGGGAGACAGTCGAGACAGCGGCTCGAACAATCCTCATCAAAGCCCAGAATGCGGGTGTCTCGGTCCCGAGTGAACCGGAACGAAAGCTTCGGCACCGCGATGACGAGTCTGGTGAGTCAGAACCGGACGATCAAACCGTGCTGGAGCAGGCAGAGAAGATCACGGACCACGTCAGTCACGTCGTCTTCCCGGCATTCTCGCTGGATTTGTGGGGACGGCTGTGAGATTCACGAGAACGCCTACTGGGGATTGCAGACATATCTCGGACTTCGTGAAACCCTCGCTGCAAATGAGGGGGCTCGCAGTTTCGTCGTTGAGTCGACCCGGGAGCGGACACCCTTGGGTCACGCTCATCGGCAGCAGCTGCGCCACCTCTCTATCGACCAGATCCGAAAGATGTACCGACAGGCTGTCAGTCAACTGCTTGACGAGGTCGCGGAGACAGAGGAATTCTTCCGAGCGGGTATCGTCGCGATCGACATCACCGAAGCCGATCCGTTCACTGGAAATCGAACAGGCCACGAGGACGAAATCATCGGGACGAAAGAGAACACCGACGACTATGCATACCAGTGGGCAACAGTCCAACTGGTCGGCAACGCGGTTCCAATTGTGCTTGATGCGCGGCCGGTACGGAAAGGCGAGTCGCGCAAAGAGATCGTTGAGGACTTACTTGACTCGGCGGAGGACCTCGTTCACGTCGATAACCTGTTGATGGACCGTGAATTCGACAGTCAGCACGTTCTGGAGATGATCGGTCAGCGCGGGCTTTCATATGTCGTTCCGAAGCGGATGCAGACGAGTGAGAAAGCGCAGGCCAAGCGGTTGCTCCAGCGAGACCAAGACCGGTATGAAACCGAGCGGAAGCTCCATCTGGGCAAGAACGAGTGGCACGAGACGACACTGATCTACCGTCGGAAAGTGGACTCCAAGCACGACGATCACCGACAGTACTCGGTGTTCATTACGAATCGAGAGAGTGGACATCTCACAGAGTACGGCTATCGGTGGGAACTCGAAAGTGGCTACAGATCGATCAAGCGGTTCATGGCGGCGACAACCTCGAAGAATTTCGGGCTGCGGTTCTTCTACTTCGCGTTCGCGTGTCTCCTGTACTCGATTTGGCGAGCGGTGGACCTGCTCGTACAGGTTGAGTTGACCGATGAGTACGAGCACTCGCCGATTGTGACGGCCGATAACACGCTGACGCTGTTGAAGAAGGAAACGGGAATCGGATAGAGAGATGTTTTACTCGTGTTAGCGCGGTGTCTGAGTGGCAACGCTGTCGGAAGTCTCCGAAATTCGCGTGTGTGGTTGGAATTTCAATAGGAATAGCCGTTTGTAGAGTAATCTGAGCCAGTTCCCGATCACTGAAAAAGCCGAAAACACGCATCACAGACCCGTTAAACCCGCTGTAGTCTCAACTCCCAACGGTCAAGGATTTTGTATAGCGATATGTGATATACACATTCCTGTAGTGCGGAATTCCGGCGCTAAGAGACTCCAAATCCTCGAATTCTTCCGATGGACCGAATACAGAAAGTGGACCTGATTACACGAATAATCACGGCCACTTTGAAGTACCCCGCCGCCGTCAAGTAAACACGAATGCTGCAATCGGCTCAGAACGGCGCTTCACCCTGGTAGAACCGCCAAGATTAGGATGGCACTTGGTCTAGGTTTAGTTAGCGCGTGTTGGTGGCATGATTGGAAACCACTGTTCGATATAGCACGAGCAACGTCAACCTATATTAAGGTAGGGCACGAACTGTAGTCTATGACCGAAGACGAATCGAACTCTGAGAGCCTGATGGACCGTCAGACCACGGGCGAAGATCGTGTACGGATGGTCGCACGGCAGCTGTCGGAGCCGCGGACGGTAAACTGGATCGCGTCCGAAGCGGACTGGTCACACGAGCCCACCAAGCGCGTCCTCGAGCGTCTCGTCGATGACGGGATCCTTCACCGTGATGAGAGCGGCACCCACACCACGTACTACCCCGATTACCGCCGTCAGGCGATGCAGGAGGCAATGCGCCTTCGAGATAGCGGTCACACTGTTGAGGAACTCACGGATCGGCTCGCCAATATGAAGGCACAAATCCGTGACTGGGAGGACAAGTTCGATGTCGAGTCACCGAACCAGCTTCGCGGGACGCTCACCGACGAGACCCTCAACGCTGACGAAGAAGACCGTCGGCGTGAGATCGCTCGTGAGTGGGAGCATCTCCAGCGTCGCATCAAAATCGCCGGGTTCGCCATCCGCGAGTGGGACTTCCTCGCTCCGACGACAGAGCCCGCTGAGGCCAGTAGTTAACGGATGTCGGTCCCTCATCCCGGTAGTGACCCAAACGCGAATTTCTATGCCCAACTAAAGCGAGACGTCCTCGATCGTGTCCCACAGATTACAACAGTCGAGTACATTCCAGACGATATCGAGGCCAAGCAATTGCGGGCGATTTTCGATCCGACCCGTCTTGACCCTCCCACAGGCCCTGACTCGCCGGAACTAACTATCAAATGGTACCGGCAGGACCCCCACGATTGGTTCCGTGTCAATTACACCGACCCGAACACAGGCTTTCATGCTGGGTGGCATCAGGACGAGGATCACCCTGATCTCGGCCGAGCACATTTCCAGTACGCAGCCGCCGAGGAAGAAGATCGATGGGGAATTATGCTCGAACACGGGACTCCCTCCCTGATTCTCTGGGAAATCGTCGAAGACCTCCTTGAGGAGGTCCGTTCGACCTACCAATACGCGAACGAGGAACCATGACTGCCGAGAAGGCATCTGGAGAACGCACTGGGCGGTCACTCGCAAGTTCGTTCGAACGGTATCTCCAGGACAAGGGGAAAGGCCGCGGTGGCGACGGCGGGAACTACAGACGAAACGCAGCACGTGAACTCGAGCGGTTCGCCGAGTGGACCGCCGGCGACCGCGGTGGCGACGACTGGACCGGGATCGTCCTCGACGATGTCGACCGCGATCCCACCTTCGAGGACCTCGACGAACGTGTCTTCCGCGAATACGCCCGGCATCTCGCTGGTGACCGTGGACTCAAACAGAACACTGTACAAACCTATTACCGCTATATCTCTGCGTGGTGTGGCTGGTGCGTCAACGAGGGCTACCTCGAGGCGCACTATGCCCAACGGGCGAGTGCGATGGCGCCGCTGCCGGAGGACGACGGCCGCAAGCCCGGCGATCAGCAGGCCTGGACGTCCGAGCAGCGCCACGCACTCACCCGCCACGTCGACGAACGGGCCCGCGATGCCATCGAAGCGTACACGACACTTCCGGAGGAGACTGCCCCCCTCGACAAGCAGCGAGCGCGCTACGCGGCGCTGAAAGCCGCTCGTGACCGCGCCCTGGTGTTCGTCCTCGCGTACACCGCCGTTCGCGTCGGGGAACNGCAGCGAGCGCGCTACGCGGCGCTGAAAGCCGCTCGTGACCGCGCCCTGGTGTTCGTCCTCGCGTACACCGCCGTTCGCGTCGGGGAACTCCTCCGGGACCCGAACGATCCGCGTCGACGCGGCGTCCGCTGGGAGGACCTCTCGCTTGACGACGGGAGTATGGACGTTTACCGGAAGAAACAGCAGTGGGATGCCGCGAGCCTCCCTGATCCGGTTATTTCGCCGCTGCGGAGCTACCGCAAACTGATGGACCCGCCGATGGATCGCTGGCCAGTGTTTCCGACGTTCGACCAACGAACGCTTGCGGGGCTCGTCCAGGATGAACTCGCTGACCGAGGGGAACGCTCAGAGGCAGTTGCTGAGTGCCGTGAGGAGTACGTTCGCGACCTACTGCTGGCGCTCGAGGAGGATATTCGGCCGCCGTCGATCACGACGGACGGCGCACGGTCGATTCTCCAGCGCCTCTCGGAGGCCGCGGAGATCGATATCGAGCATCCGAAACACGACTATCTTGCGCCACACGGCGGCCGACGTGGGATGGGAGAGGTACTTGTCCGCGCGTTCGGGTACACGGTAGCGGCCCGGTATCTCGATAACTCCGAAGAGATGGTTCGAGAGCGGTACTCTCACATCGAGGCCGGCGAACTCGGTGATGTGGCGACAGAAGCNGCCCGGTATCTCGATAACTCCGAAGAGATGGTTCGAGAGCGGTACTCTCACATCGAGGCCGGCGAACTCGGTGATGTGGCGACAGAAGCACTCAACGAAGTCGACTCTCTGAACCGTAAGTGAACGAGGAGACGAGACGAACTTGGATAAGTGACTGATTTCCCGTTTATCGAGGAATCAGACGCTGAGCTCGGTCAGTACAACGGCGGCACCACGCCACCGGACGCTGATCAGAAGTCGACGCTCACCACGGACCGGCCTAGGGGAGTTTGACGATCAAGGATCCGTCACGGACGCGGCGTCGCGTCCGGGCCGTACTTCAAGTCCCAGTCGTCGAAATGCGCCCGGAACTCTTCGCGCCTGCGTTCGATCTCCTCGTCACTGAATTCCTCTTCGGCTTTCGTTAGTTCCTCGTCGTAGGTGAGTTCGACGGTTGCGTAGCTGGTCACGTCATCGCTCTCGATGATCTAGCCCGGAAGACAGTCGCTTTCAACTGTGAAATCGTACTCGTACCCCTCGGCACCCATACACACTGCGTTGTATGCTTCGTCGGATATTTTTCCGAACGTCGCCTCGAATTCGGCCACCGACCGAGCCGGACCGACGTCTATACTCCTATACCGGTTGGGGAACGGGAAAACGAGACATCAAACCTCACGTGTGCCCATTGATACCAGGCATCGAGTGGGAGATACGGGTGTCCGCAGGTGTGCAGGATGACGTCTGGATACCGATCATCGCCCGGGTCGTACATCACACACTCCAGCCACGTCTGGACAAACTCAAACCGGTCGACGATGAACGGTCGCACCTCGATGTCACCCATATGAGTCGGTCAATCCGACCCTTCTTAGAGGTTCTGTTCACACGGAAAAGAATGCGTCGGACAGAGGTGACAAGCGGCGTCCTTAGCCCGCGAGGGGCGAGCCAGCCGTGGCGGCAGAAACCGACTGCGAGGGCAGCCGGAGCCGTGGAACGCCATCCGCGCCCTCTACCCAGTCGCCCGGATCTGTTGACTCGCCTTCGTTGTATTCCACCGACAGGTCCTCATCTTGGACCACGAACGTGATCGCTCCGCCGGACTCGTGCTCGCTCGTGATGTAGAAGTTGGGTGTGTCGCTGACTTCGTCGACGTTGGCCGTCGCCTAATCGGTATGACGAGTCCCTAATCAAGAGGCCGCAATGAGTCACTGGGTAATATTGTAGAAAGTAAGGAAGACTAATATGACTTCAATCTATACGGTAACTTGGACGTGAGGAGTCAGTGGAGAACTAGTCCTCACGTTCAGTCAGGGGCACATCTTAGGCACACGGACCATATCGAACACTCATCTCTACACGAGCTGTCTGGGAGAAACAGTACAAACTTGGGGTGTGTTTGGTCTTCGGCGGTACTCTGTCTTGAGAAGCGGTTTCTAGTCTGACCGTGTTACTCGATGAGTTCTACCTGTTCTTTGGCCGTGCCGCAAAGTCGTCTCGAGTGTACCGTCGAGAGTCGAAGTGGCACCTTCCTCTAGACAGTGCAACTGCGTTAGAATAGCGTGCACTAAATGCACGTCATTTACAAAGCGTTAGAGATCGGCACTATCAGACCGTCTACTCACCCATGGATCGAAACTCGAGACCGCTTTAATCGGTATTGAATTCTTAGACAGGCTCTGAAGGGTGTTTATGAACGTGCAGAATCGACTTGGTGGTATGGAGATATCTTACGAACATGCCAATCCAATGGCAGGAAACGAATCTTTTCTTCTTCGGGTTCAAAAGGAGTATGAGCAGCAGACGCCCTGCATTCTTGTCGATGCGGGAGACGGTGTCGATACATCGACACTACTCGCTGACAATGAATACTTGGCGGCGGTACTTCTCACGCACGCGCACCTCGATCACTATAAATCGCTGGACGAGGCCCATCGTGATGGCGCACCGATTCTCACGTCCCCCGGGACAGAAGCGATTCTTGAGGACATCTTAGCAGAAGGTGTACGGCACCATTCGATGTCAGATCCAGATGCGATACTCGAACGAGTCGAATCGATCAACGACTGGGCCGATGTCGTCGGTGATGACATCAGTGTAGCCCCCGTGCCAGCGGGGCATACGCCAGGGGCGTGCGGATTCCTGATTCGAGCCCACGACGGACAGGAGAGTTTCCGTGCGCTCGCTACCGGGGACTTCACACGACGCGACGCTGGCGGATACGTCGGATTCGATTCGGAACAGTTTCTTGAGGTCGATGCACTATTTCTTACGGCCGCAACAAACGATGCCGTTGACGAGACGGTTACCGACATCCTCGAAACGCTCGCTGCTCGTGCGAATGCTGGGTCGAAGACCCTCTGTACGGCAAGCGGGCTAACGGGTGTTCACTTAACGACGCTTCTCGGAAGGATCGAACACGAACTCGACTATTCGATCCCAATTATCCTCGTGGGACAAGTCGCAAAGCTCTACGATGCGCTGGAATACGACTATCCGCACGTAGAGACTATCCCTGAGTTTTCGGTTCCTCATGACTGCCTCGAGGCAGGGTCTGTGACTATCGCCGGGCCAGAGGTTCCAGTCGAAGGAAGTAGTGAACGACTCTTCGAGGCGATTCGTGATGATGGGAACGCAACGCTAGTGCAGGTGCAGGGTGGAAATACGACTGCGAAAGACGCTGGCGATTTCGCTGGAACCGTTTTTTCATTTGAGTTCTCGAATCATCCAACTGAAGCGGTCCTTGATGAGGTCGTCGAAACGATTGCTCCGACTCACGTAGTCATCACCCACCAGAGTGGTCGGTCCCTGACACGGTATAAGGACAAATGGGACGCATATACGTGGGCAACTGGGGATTCCGGTTCGGAACAGTTGTATCAGAATGGGCGTTTCTGTCCCCCGAATTGGATCGGTGATGCCGCAAAGCAGCGCGTGCGAAACCGTGACGAGCAACGAAGTGTGATTGATGTCGGGGACGGGGTCCTGCAAGCAGCAGCGAGTATTCCGGAACTTGAACGTCGAGAAACGGCTTCCCTCGAACGAGAAGGTGTTGACGTCACTCGTCTCCGTGACGAACTCCATATCGGTCACAGCGAAGAGGAGGTGGCGACTAACACCGTAGAGCCCAAAGCGGAGACAGATCCCACGCAGAACGCATGCGTCACTTCAGCTCATGTGACTGATGAAGGAGTGTATCGAACCGCCGGCCAGCCATCGAGTGACCATGAATACATTATACCAAGTCCGGAAGAAGTAGCTGATAAAATCGCTAATCCGACCGTCGTTAACGTGTTGTGCGATTCGGCGTCGGCGGAGAGCGATATCTCCTCGGACGGTACTACTGCTGAGCGGACATCGAAAGCCAATAAGAAGGAAATCAGTGGAAAAGACGCCGATAGCAGTGAGGAGGATGACGCCGCTACTGAGACGGAAACCGCCGATGAGACAACGAAGAGAGAGTATACAGAGCAAACTGAGAACAGGGGCGAGGACGAGAATACGTCAGCTTCGGATTCAACAATGAGTGAAACCACAGCTGAGATGGCAACAGGAGCGGTGACCGATGAAACAGTAACCGTTCACATCGACCCTGTAATTCGAACACTCACCGAACGTCAGGCCAGTAACGAGGGTGAATCGACCGAAGCGTTCGTCGAGTCTGCAATCAGAACATACCTCGCAGAAGCGCTGCGCGGCAACGAACCATGGTCTGAAACAACAAGAGTCACCGAGCGAAAACTTACGATCGATGCCGATCCAGCACTCGAACAACTCATTGCAACTACGGCTGCGAACAACGACGAATCAGACGCGGAGTCTTTCGTTGTTCGGACGCTCTGCGATGCAATTGGTCTCGACATCGATGACCGCGAGCTACCGATCGGTGCCCTCGAAGAGATGGACGAACTCATCGTTGCAACGACCGAAAATGATAGTTGTCCCCACGAAGAGAAGGACGAAATCGTTCAGGCAGCTCTCGAGCGACGAGTGTTATAACTGACCCTTATCCTATAATATTATAAAATAAAAATTCTGCCACTGTCTAGTTGAACCAGTTTGAGAAGCGAGCAGGTCGGTGAACAGTTTGGACAAGATACTTGCAGACCTTCTCAGCGTGCTATGCGGCGGGTTTTGATGAATCGTGGGAAAATGAGCAGACGGCGAACTCTCTGACGGGCGTCGACGTCCGCTTCCATCAGACCGGTTGTTCACTTCGGGAGCCAACAATGACTCTCGCTGAATTGGGTATTGAACGCTTTCACGGAGTGGTTTAGAACTGGGATCATCGGTTGGCTGACAGCGAAGCAGTAGCAGGCGGCCGAGAGCGACGCCAAATATCACGAGATCGCTCTCGAAATGGGAGCGCTCGACGGACGTCGCCACACAGAGATCTACGCAACGTTCGAGAACGAGTGGGAACACCTGCTTTTTCGGAACCATGTGTGGCGGTTCGTGACTGGCAACCGGTTATTCGTCGGCCGAGGTTTCTCGCCAGATAAATTCATTCGGCTCCGAGGTTGCGAGCATCGAGTTCACCGGTAAGATACTGCTTTCCCTCACGGGTGATGTCGTAGACGCCGTTGCCGAGGTGGATGAGGAGTCTGTATGTAACGAGTGTCTTGCAGCGGGCGTTAATGTGTTGTCGTGAGAACCGCACACGATCGCTGTCAGCCATCTCTTTGGGAGTGTCTGGGCCCTCTCGGCAAGATGCTCCAGAATTCGGTCGTCGGCGCGCGACATCCAGTCGGCGTCAAAGCGCATACTCGCCTCTGATTGCGCCAACGGTATGCCAGACGCGCTAAGTCAACTGATAAAGCTCTAAGCAACTATAATTAACTTCAAATAGTTTAAACGTCGGAAATATCAATACCTAAGTGTTCAATGACCTCATCAACGGCTGGGCCTGGAGTATCACCTGACTTCTTAGTCGCAATCATCGAGACGCTCGAAGCGGATGTGGGCTGGCCTGGGATAAGCGTCAATTGTATGGCTACCTCAACACAGAAGACTGTGAGCGCTGTCGGCAAGCAGCGGCAGTTGATCAGCAGGCGCAACGAAATCTTCGGGAACTTGAGCGTGCGAAATCAGTCGCCGAAACAACAGGGAACGATCCTAACGTGGAGGTGCTAGAATAGTGAGCCCAAACAAGCACGAACCGGATCCCTCTGACGCTCTTGGATTTGACAGGGTGATTGGTCTCGATGATCAAGTTCTTGGCGTCGAATACGGCAATCAAGGATACCGCCCAAAACAGGAAGCTACCGATGGTGACCACCCACCTATCGACGACCTCCACGAGGTACTCCTTGAAACCAGAGATAATCTTCAACAGCTCGAAGAGCAACTCCCAGACCCGCTGACGCTCACGGACTCGATCAATGAACTAAACGAGACTGCAGCTGCCTACAGTCATCTCGAGTCAGATAATCAGTAGAAAACTAGGAAGACGTACTCTGTCGCAGAAGTGGTCAGGCAGTCGACACGGATCAGCGAGGAAATGAAAGTCGGCTTTGAGAGCGGTCGTTGAGAAGGAGTTGACTGAGAAGGTGCATCACTATTGGGACGTTACGAAAACGATGTTGGGCATTGTCAGGTTTAGACGCGGAGCAACAACACATTCCACTTGGTAATAGCTCTACGAATTAGTTTGCCAAGTGAATTGTACTTCTGGCATAGGAATCACCACGCTTATTGAACTCTCAACGGGATTGTTGACTATGAATACCATCGTGAGAGGGGTGATTTCGGTCGTGCTTGCGTTGTTTCTCGGGTTTTCAATCTCATTTACCGTCAGTCTAGATCCGACGGGAACTACACCGATAATCCTTGGACTCGTTCTGACCGGTGTACTGATCCCAGCCTTCCATTTCGGACTCTGCAGAATTACTTCAGACCAGCAGATTTCTTCCTAATCAGGACACCGTCTAGTTAGCGCGGTTTGAGAAATGAGCAGGTCGTAGAGTTGGTTTGGAATGATGCTCTCAGACCCGCTCAGAAAGGGATATACGGCGGAATTTGATGAATATTGGGGGCGTAAGCCGGATTGTGTTTAGTTTGTAGCATTCCGCCGGACGGCGAAGGCCTATAGTAGCCATTAGAAGTAATTGCTCACTTTTGGAAGAGAGAGTTGATCAAGAGCGGTATCAATCGCTGTTGTGAGTTCAGGAAGTGAGTCAAAGAACCGGTTGCTAAGTGCTGATTGAAGTTGTCTCCAGCACTCCCCGACCGGATTTAGTTCAGTGAATACGCCGGTAACCTCACGAGGGCGAGGTCGTCACGGGCCGCTAGGTCCGTGACGGCCGACGCCTGAAAATACGGCGCTCCATCCAGCACGATGATCAGATCATCTTCGAACTCTTTGCATAACGCAAGAATGAAATGTTTTGCGTGGGCGGCGGTAACGTACTCTTCGAATCGAGAGAAAAAGCGATCACCGTCCTCGGTGATCGCGCCCAACAGACACGTCCAGTCGCGTTGCCCAGACAGTTCGACGGACGGCCGCGTGCCGCGTGGAAACCACGCGGCACGCGGCTCAACTTGCACGAATTTCTTGGTTTGATCGATACAGACTACTGTGTCGTCCATCTCCCGCCGCTTTTTTTGAGTTCCTCACGGAACGTTTCTTGCTCCTCAGCATCTGATTCGGCGGCTGTAGGACGTGGTTTTTGGTAGCTCAATCCCGCTTCTTTGAGCAACCGTCGGCAGCTCGGGATTGAGTACTCGACATCGTAGGTCTCGTCGAGATACTGCTGGACGAGCGCCGGCGTCCACGCCGGCGCGTCTACCCCAACTTCTTCGGGAGATTCGTGGACTGTTTCTTCGAACTCTTGTTGCTCTTTTTCTGAAAGCTTTCGCTTTCTCCCAGATCGGTGAGCATCAGTAACGGCCTGCTCAAGCGACTCGTCAGTGTCGAGTCGCTTGATCCAACTGTAGATTGTTCGTCGGCCGGTGTTGTGCCACTCGGCAAGTTCGGTCTGCGTGACGCCGTTTTTGTACGCAATTGCCGCTAATAGCCGTTGTGTTGGCTTTTTTCCCTCGACGTTGTCGAGTGCGCCGTGAAGTTCTTCGACGGAGATCTCGTCGAGATGGTCCATTACAAACAGTGACAAACGATGGGCGGAAAATTCTAACGGTTACTATAGAGTCACGATTCTGCGGTTGATAGTTTGATATGATTGAAAGACTGACTAATCGCTGATCAGGTGGCGGATGTCGCGACGATTACGCCGACCGCCGCTGGCGAGTATATCGTGGATTCCCGCGAGGAGTTCCTCGCGAGCGAGGTCAAGCCGTTGAAGCAACAACTTGAGGCCACGTATGAAACGTTCCAGCAGGAACACGAACGGGAGCTCGCCGAGGCAGTCGACGAGGCAGCCGCACCAGAGGACCTCTCGCCCGTCTACTACAAGGTCACAATCGTTGTCCTACTGTTGTTGGTCATCACAGGCTTTGGCTGGGGGTGATCTAAGCGTGGCAAACGACCCAGGAATCCACGACCGGCTGAATCGCGTCGAGGAAATCGTTGGACAACTCGATGTGGACAAGTATGATCTGGATGAATGGACGGCGCTCTACGAGGAAGGCCAGCAGCTCCTCGATGAAGTTCGCTCTCTTCTTGATGATGGAAGTGGAGACGTTGTTCAAATAGAGTAGCACGGTTTTATTTTGAAATTTCATTCTTATGTAGAACTGTGGAAAGCTCCGATAACGAGACAATCAATGATTGACTCGGTGGATTCGCCGGCTAGAGTGAGCGAACGATGCCGAAGGTGTGAGCGGCCTGTTCCAAGCCCTGCTTGGACAGGCCACGGAACTTCCGCAGCCACGGCTGGACGAACGAAAACAGGCACTCCGCTTGGTTAATGTGGATGCCTTCGGGCGATACGTACGTTTCTTTGTGTACGACCGTTCGGTGGTCACGCTCCATCTCTCGGTAGGCTTGGTGGTCGTCGGTCCAGACCTCTCTCAGTGGCTGGGAAAGTTCTTCAGCCTCCTGAATTACTGGTTCAAGATCGCCGCTGTAGTCGATGCCGAGTTGGCCACGAATCACGCGAAGCGAGTCGCGGCACGCCGCGACGAGCGTCAACTGATCACCGTGATGCCTTCGCCAGCGTGATCGGCCAGACTGGGACAAGCCGCCGCGAGAACGGCTGTTCCGCGGCGGCTCTCCTTTGTAGCCCGAACAGACCTTGCCTGATTCGTCTACTTGTGTCGGTCCGTCTATGGTCTGGTCAAGCAGACTCCAGACGACGGGGAAGCCGCGCTGAACCGCGGCTTCCACCTCTCGAATGGCCGTATGAACAGTTCTGTAGGCCCGACCGAGGAACGGCGCGATCTGGTTGATACTGAGCAACGTGTCCGCGTAGAGCGTGAACGCGAGAAGCACCTCTCCTGCGGTGAGGTGCTTCTCGTGGAATGGCGTTCCGTAGGTGAAAACCGGCTTAAAATTGCAGTCACGGCACCAGATTCGGTCGAGTTCCTCCCACGTCACAATGCTCTGGTGGCCGCACTGTGGACAGGACATACTCTCCCAAAATTCCTTGAGTCGCCGCTCGATGCCCGCATCGAGCGACTCCGTATTGATTTCCACGACGCCCAGCTCAATCAGCTGCCGAAACATCGTCCCGAACGCTGGCTGAGCAGAAGACATATCGCCAAATTAGCCTCGGCTCAGTGTAACTATACGGTCTTTCCGCAGCTTTGCATAAGAGCGTGAGATTTTAACCAACACATAGATGATAATACCCAATTCGTTGGTTAAGTCATATCGGGGGATCTGCGAAGATTATTCCGAGATGATTTCTATACCTAATCCCAATCACTAATAACCAAAAAATATTTATCTATTTTCAAGATAGTCAGCAAATATGTGCCGAAACTCAGCCGGTGCATACCCATACCCGCATGTATGATTACGAGGTCAGTCACCATCGAGGACATCGATGGTCTGTACCTGATGTGGAACGACCACATCAACGCCTCAGCCCTCTATCGCCGCGCCCTCCGCGAGGAAATGGAATCCGCGTGTTGACCCCGATAAACTTCGCGACCTCTTCAAACGGGCCCGCGAGCAGGGCTACATGCTCGACAAGATCGCAGAGGACACCAACCGGTTCGATGATCCAGTCGCTCGTCGAAGAGCAGCAGAACCAGCCAACAGCTGGAGACGCCACAGATGATTGACCCGCTATGTCACAGGACAAGACTCCCTCCGACCCTGAGCGTAGCACCGACACCAAGTCACTGCTGACCGGGAAAATCTCTCGGCAGGCAGCACTCACCGTCGTCATCCTGAGCCTGTTTGCTGTCCAGCCAGTCGCCGCCCAGAGTAACGCCGTCTGTAGCGCAGATAACCTCCCAAGCATGATTGAGGGGTTCTTCCAGCTGACCACCGCGCTGGGAATCGTCGGCCTCGCCATCGTCTGGCAGGCCGACTCCCTTATTGAGATGTTTACCCTCAATCCCGAGCAGAAGAAGGGCCTCAAGCGACACAAGCGCTCCGCGATGAAGTCTGCGGTCGTCCTCGTCGTGCTCGGGCCGCTGTATACCGTTGCCGGGTCGATGATGGGCCTCCCGCTGGCGCAGTGCGTCGACCTCGTCCCCTGGTAAGTACCCTACAATCCCCGTTGCGAGTCCTATGAACCATCGAGAGCTCTCTGTGCTTATGGTCGGCTTGCTTGCGACGAGCCTAGTCACTGGTATCGTCGCCGCTGACCCGCCGAGACCAGGGACGGAGGGGAACGGGCTAACCGAGAACGAGTCGGCAACGCTGTGGTCGCGTGATGTGGATAGCTACATCACTCAAGAGGAGTACCGCCAGCGCTACGGCGAGAACCGCTCTGCTGTTCATCAGGTCGCCAACGGGACGGACGTTACGTTCAAACGGCCGCCCGCGACCGCGGCGACGTGGACGCGAAACGACTTTGAGGACCTCGACGCCGGCGGCCCAGATACGTCCGTGTATCCGCCGCATGCGGACCTCGAGGACGGCGTCTTCATCGAAGACGCACACGCCACAATCTTCGCAGTCCAGCCCTCGACGCGGGGGCATCTGGAATCCGGAGAGACACCGTTATACATCGCTCCGGATGGGACGATGCGCGGGTTCGTTGACTACCACGTTCGCGTGCCCAACGGGAGTTCCTCCGGCAACACGACTATCTCGTGGTCGCTCACGGAGCACGAGATCGAAGAAGTCCAGTTGAAGAAGAACGGGGAGACCATCGCGACGCAGGACGGGACCCATACGCCCGCCCTCGATTACCAGATCAAAGATGACTGGAGCGCGAATCTCACGCTTGAAGCGGAGATCAGCGTCCGTCTGAAGAAGACCACCCGAACTAACCAAGGCAATCAGACGGACGTGGATATCACTTATCGGACGGAATCACGCAACGTCTCGGACGCGATCGATGTCGAGATCTACGACCTCTCGGCGTATCCCTACTACGCCGTGTACCCCAACGGCGACGCCGGCGTGGCCATCTTCCAGTCGCGGCCGTGGCAGGGGTACAAGCTCACAGAGGACGGCGAGACGCGGGTCCGTGGCATATGGCGGTTCTACACTGCTCGGAACACCAACTGGGATACGCTCGTTCGGTCGAACCGGACAGATAGCGCCACCATCGAGTCGGATGCGATTCCCGTGTACGTCCACGCATATCCGTCTCGCATCGGGCCGCGTGCCGAGCCGGTTCGAGATGGCCCTGAACTCATCGAGACGTGGGGGACCGACCGCCCGTCGCCGGTCGGCACCATCGGGGAGAACATCAACATCGACATCGTCAACCAATCGTACACGACGACGTACGGTGTCGCCGTTCAAGCGGAGACCGTCGACCGTGAAGCACTTCACGTTGCGGGTATCGTCCGTGGCGTGAACGCCTCGATCATCGAGCCGGACGGTGGCTCCGAGCGACAGCTCCGTCGCAGTAACCTCACCGTTGAGGTACTCGAGCAGAACCAGTCACAGGCGACACTCCGGATTGAACTGCGGGACAATCAGACCGGCGCTCCCATCACGCTCGACGATAGCCGCCAGTACCCGATTGGCGGAACCACCCGGAATGGGTATATCACCGTCGCAGATCAGCGCGTTGAGACCAACGAATCGGGCGTGGCAATCGTGACGATCGATGAACCGGGGATCTACACGGCCCGCTACCATCCGGGTTCGTGGCTCGGCCATAATCCCGCGTACGTGAGCGATTCCGCGACGGCCCGCTGGCATCCACTCGGAACGATTGAAGGCTGGTTCGCCCTCATCTTTGAGGTCGGCTGGCAGCTTCTGCCGTTCTTCGTGATGTTCTACGCTGGCAAGCGCCTCCTGCGGATGCTCGGCCCAGAAGACATCTTCCAGCAAAACCCATGACTCAGGATAATCCCCACCTCAGTAGACGGACCGCCCTCCAAACAGTCGCCGGCGCCGCTCTCGTGAGCGTGGCCGGATGCCTCAATAACGGCGATTCCCCGAGTAGCGGGAACTCTACCCCGTCTGATGAAGAGGGAATCATCCAGCAAGTCACCGTAGAGGGGACAGAACTCGTCATTGAATACACGTCAGAGGAGGGAATCGATCAGATCAACCTCGTCCAGCCGAATGGGGAGCTGTGCGGTCAACGAGAAACCGCTGCTGGGTCACAACAGGTCTCCTTCGAGATCGGAACGTCCTACAAGCCTGGAGAGTATACTGTCGTGGCTCTCAGCGGTGAAGAAACGATAGCTGAGAGTTCCTCACTGATTCAGCCGGAAATTGGAATTCAAGATGTCGGTCTTTACCGGAATAACCCGGAGAAGTCGTGGGATGAAGTCTACGGAAATACTGAGACGGATCGGCTAAAGAACGGGGAAGCGTACGTCACCGTCGAGAACACCGGAAGCGGACCAGAAGCGGTTATTGAGTTGATTTTCTCTGGTGATGTACCAAACCCGGTTGAAGATCCCAGAGGTGGCGGGATGTATGAAACCGAGCAGGTGGTGATCTCACCGGGAGAAACTACCGACCTGTTCAGTAGTTCGTTCCCGTTTGGTTCCGAATCTGAAGAGGGAATGGGATGCTCTCCGGACGGAAACAGCGGCCAGTTCACCGTCACAGTCCGAACCCAAGTTGGCGGCGACCAGATACCGAAAACCTTCGATGTACAGTACTCCGGATCCACGGAGATGAGTGACTGCAAGGTTTCAATCACGGAGGCCTAACGATGGTGGATCTGATAGATATCGTTCTTGAAGGGTTCAAAGACGTCGTTAATTGGTTCATCGGTCTGTTCATGGACGGGCTTCGGTCGGGGTATCAGACGCTGACCGAAGAGATGTTTGGCACTCCAACTCCCCAGACTGACGGGACGTTCATTTTCGGAGAACCAAGTAACGCCCCTTGGCCAGCAATCCAAGAAGGGCTCATTGGCGGCGAGATCATGTTGATCGCTCTGCTGCTGCTCGTGATGAGCGTTCAGGGTCGACACACCATCCGGATCTTCAATATCGGGAGTGCGTACGAGGCTCGAAAGACCAAGAAGACTGCCTGGGTCGGTGCTTTCCTGATTATTACCTGGTACTGGATCGGAGCGCTCGCACTCTACCTTGTCGATGGGTTCACGATTGCCCTGATGCCGGAGCTGTCCTCGCTGGGCTCTGCTATGCTGCAGTTCATAACGGGGTCGATTACCAATCCCGGTCTTGGTCTCCTGTTTGCCCTAATTGGAGGAATTTCGATGTGGGCGTTGGAGGCGCTGTTCTACATCCGGCAGATTCTCCTCTACGTCTACCTGTACGGGATGCCCATCGCGTTCGCCATTGCGTATGGCAATATCCCTGTCCTCTCTGATGTCGCGATGGGATTCAGCAAACGGTTCGTCCCGTTGGCCATCCTACCCCTGCCTGCAGCGATAGTCCTCAAGGGATACGACTTACTCTACTCTGGAGGGGCGTTGACGCCGGGAACAGCGTTCCTCAAGTATCTCGTCGCGTCTTCACTTCCACTCGTTGCGCTCTATGTCACGTGGAAGACGTTCAAATACGCGACTCCGCTGACCGCGAAAGTTCTCGGCGGTGCAACCAAGGGAGCGGCTCTCATCGGCGGCGTGGCTGCTGGAGCATACATCGGCGGCGCCGGCGTCGCGACGACCGCCGCCCGGTGGGGCCCGAAAGCCGCCGCCGGACACGCCGTTGCCCAGAAGGCAGCGGCCCGAGGTTCGAACAGCGACGAAGATAGCGGGACGCCGTCCTACCGGCGGACCGAGAACGACCCTGGAAGCTACTAACAATCTATGTCCACCGATCAAGACGCAGCCGCACGGCGAATCATGGACCAGTTCGGTGAGGAGAGCCGCATTCCCTACCTCAACATCGAGGAAGGCGACGTCGGCGTCCTCATCGCCTTCCCGATCGTTGGCCTGTTCATTGCCGGGGTCACCGGCATCGAATCACTCGCCCTCCCGTTCGTCGCAGGGGGCTTCGGGTTCGGCGTCGCGATCGTCTACGTCTCACCCGACCACCTCAACGCGTGGACGTGGACGAAGGACGTCTATCGTTACGTCAAGCGTCCCCAGATAACCTTCAGCGCCCCCGAAGAGGCCGACAGTACCACCAACGAGACGGAGCGGAATGAGGGCGGGCTCGCGAACTACACGCCGTTCAAGCCTGACGAGCGAACGCAGGACCTCACGAACATCGAACGGGCGTGGCCAGGGGCTGGCGCGATCCAGCGCGCCGACGGGACGATGGAGGCGTTCATCGAGATCGACCCGGACAACATGGACTTCGCGATGTCCGATGACTGGGCCCAGCTCCAGGACGCCGGCGAGGAGTTCGCCAACAAGGAACTCGACTCCAAGCTCAAACTCCACGCGACAACCCGCTCATTTCCGGTGGAGCAGATCACGGAGAACATCGAAGACCGCCTGAACGACGAGGACGTCAAAGAAAATCCGATCTTCCGGGAACTCCTCGAAGAGTATCGAGAGACGCGGCCGAAAGAGATGCGCGACCGTGGAATCCAGCAGGTGCGGTACTACATCGGCGTTCAAGTCACTCCCCTGGAGGTCTATGACCGCTTCCGAGACGAGGGGACGCCGGCCGAGAAGCTGACGCAGTTCCCCGTCATCGGGTTCCTGTTCAACCCGTTCGTGACCCGCCGAGAGGACCTCACGGACGTCGAGCGCCGCGCACAGATGTTCGAGAAGCTGGATAGCCGGGTCAACGACGTACGGTCGGAGTTCATCCAGCAAGCCTCAGGGTGGTCGGCTCGGCGGCTCAGCACGGTCGAGCTGTTCGTGTTGAACATGGACTTCTGGAACGGCCGCGAACACGATTACGACGAAGCCGAGCGCGTCGTTCGCGAACAACCGATTATCGGCCATTCGCGCCGGGAGGATGCCCACGATGCGTAACCTCGTCCTCCAGACGAGCAGCGGAGCCGTCGCCCAGCTCACGGAGTGGCTCACGAATCCGACCTCAGCTGAAGGGGCGGCCCTCTATATTCTGCTCGCGGTACTGGTTGGGATCGGCGGGAAACTCCTCTGGGACTGGTACACCGAAGACGACGAGGAAGAGGTCGAGTTCTCGGATCTCCTCGAGGAGGAGACCATCGAACAGGGCGCGGCCGAACGCCAGCTTCTCGACGACATCGCCGAGTCACACAAGACGGTGACTGCGCCGGCGGCGATCGAGTGGGAGACGCGTGCGGCACGGGTCGGCGAGCAGTGGACGACGACGCTGTACATCGCTGACTACCCGGACTACCCCAACGACGGCTATCTCTCCGAGCTCTTCGAGATGACCGACGTGCAGTTCGACCTGACGGCCCACATCACGCCGAAGAACCAGGAGCGGGCCCGGAACGAACTGCAGGATATCGCTGACGACCTCCAGGTCGACGCCGACCTCGAACAGAGCGTCCGGAGCGCCTACCTGCAGGAACGTGCCAACGAGGCCGCAGCGACGTACAAGGCTGTCGAGAACGGCGCGAACGTATTCGACCAGGGGATGTTCATCACGGTCAGAGCCGACGAGAAGGATGACCTCCAGGACGCTGTCCAGAAGGTCAAGAGCGCGCTCCGTGACGACCCCGCGAACCTCACGCCAAAGACGGCGATCTGTCGGCAGGACCTCGCCCTTCAGTCCGCCGCGCCCATCGGCGACAACGAGTTCGGACGTTCGTCGATTGCACTCGGCGGCGCCGTCGGCGCGTTGCTGTCCTCGCCGCACAACGCGACAATTCTCGAGGAGGGCGGCGTCGAGTTCGGGATTCACAAGGACAACCAGAGCCCGGTGGTCATCGATCCGTTCGCTCGGGACAACGGGTACGCGATGTTCACCGTCGGCGATACCGGGTCGGGGAAGTCGTTCAGTTCGAAGCAGAACTTCATCCGCTCCATCGAGCAGAGCAAGGACCGTATCGGCATCATCCTCGAGCCGTTGAACAACTGGGCCGGCGTCTCGGAGGCGCTCGATGCCAAACGGATCACGGTCGGCGGGACCCTCGGCCTGAATCCGCTGGAGATCCGGGAGACGCCCGAGCACGTCCAGCGGGCGATGGGTGAGGATGCCAGCCCGTTCAACGAGAAGCTCGACGACGCGATGAGCTTCCTCACGAACTTCTTCGCGCTCCGGGGCATCTCGCTTGGCGACCGCCGGACGACGCTGGAACTCGGGCTCAAGCAGGCGTACAAGCGCAACGGGATCACCGACGACATCTCGACGCACGACAACCCGAGCCCGACGATTCGGGATATGATGGACGTCTTCGAGGATATGGTCAACGACCCCGAGGAGTTCGTCGTCCGGTCCGACGAGGAGGCTGGGAAGATCAAGGAGGACGCGACGTGGCTCCTCGACCAGCTCCGTCCATTCGAGGCGGACGGCCGCCACGGGAATCTCGGCCAAGAGTCGGACTTCGACATCCGGGACGAGAAGGTCATATACCTCGATCTCGCCCAGCAGGAGGGTAGCGTCGACAGCAGCACGGCGTTGACGATGCAGTTGCTCATCTCGCTGGTGTACGAGCGAGCGAAGGTCTCGGACAAGGAGGTCGTGTTCTACATCGACGAGGCCCGCTACATCATGCAGGACGCCGCGAGCCTGGCGTTCCTCGAGACGGTGTTCCGCCACCACCGGCATCACGACCTCTCGATCCGGCTGGTCACCCAGACGGTTGACGAGTTCTTCGAGCACGCCGAATCAGAAGCCATCTTGGACCAGTGTGCGGTCAAGCAGTTCCATCGCCTCGACGGGATGGACGAGGAGTGGGCCGACGAGTTCGGCTTGAACTACGCGCAGATGCGGTTCGTCCAAGACGCTGTTCCCGGCAACGAGGACGCCGGCTTCTCCGAGGCCCTGGTGGGCGTCGACGGTGAGTGGCGCGGCATCCAGGTCAAAGCGATGCCCAAAGAGAAGCAGGTCATCGACTTCGATCCGACCTCCCAAGTTCGGTCTTCACTGCCCGGCGCCGGCGATGAGGCCGTCGATACCGAGATGGAGGAGTTCCAGGAGGAGCTCGACCATCGAGCAACGAACGGAACGAACGAAACGAGCGAACTGAACGAGAAATCAGACGCCGTCGAAGCTGAGCCAGACGGCGGGTCTACGGAGGGGACCAACGATGGCTGAGTACCTGTGCGTCACACCGACATCCGAACGACTCGATTCGGAGAGTATCCCCCGAGTTCTCGACAGCCTCCACAAACTGACCACGCCCGGCTCGTCGGGCCTCGGGGCGAAGCTGAACCCGCTCCACAGTGAGACACCACCTCGATTCGAGTTCCTCGCGATCAGCGATGGCCCGGATGACCCGGTGGAGTTCTTCTACGGGGCCGACGCGCACCTCGATACGCTCGAGAAGCGCCTCCGCTCCATCTATCCGGCCACGTTCGACATCGAGCGCGTCGACGTCGATGTCGCCGCCCGGCTCATCCAGCCAGTCGAGTTCACACCGCAGGAATTCGGCGACCACTACGAGGCCGGGCGGCTGCAGTACGAGTTTGGCCCGGCAGAACAGTACGACATCGTCGACGAGGAATCAGTGGACGCCGAGTCAGCCGAAACAGACCCCGTCGTCGACGGCGGTACGGCATCCACGAGCGTCCCCGATCATCACGTAACTGTCGGGGACCCAGCCCTCGAACTAGCGCCGCCCGATGCACTTCCAGACGACGAGGAAGAGCGACGGGCCATCGAGAAGCCAACGATGACACCGGCAGGAACGATTCTAGCTCGCCCGGCCCAAGACGCTGTCTCGCCGCTCGGTGTCCGGTGGTGTGGCTCCGCGTCGCGGAAGCAGGACTGGATGACCTCGCTGACGCCGTTCACGGCAGAAGAAACGGACGGCGACCTCTCGTCCGTCGACGAACCCGGCGCGGCGCTGGCGTCGCTGATCGACCACCTGATGGAGGCGACAGCGCCGACCGCGTTCCAGGTCGTATTCCAGCGGCGTGCCAGCTGGCAGTCCGACGCGGAGGTGCGGAAAGAGGACCTCGTCGACGGCCGCGACACGTTCTTCCAGGAAGTCGTCGGGTCATTGTTCGAGGTCGAGGAGCAACGGAGCGATCAGGACGACCGGCAGCTCAGCGAGGGCGTCGAGAAGCGGATCGAGTACATCGACGCGAAGAACGCCAAACGGTCGTTCACGGTCAACATCCGGGCCATCGGCGTCCCCATCGACGATACCCACAACGACCTCGATGGCCGGATGGATTCGCTTCTCCCCGTGTTCGACCCGCTTGATGGCCCGTTCTACGAGGTCGAGGGACAACGCCTTCGGGACAGCGGCTTCCGTGAGAAAACGAAGGAGAAGAAGGCACGGGGCGCTCTCCAACGCCTCCTCAATCGCGAGTTGACGACGGGTCGGGGGAAGACCCGCCCCGAGTTGGTCCTCTGTGGGACGGAGCTCGCGAACTTCGTCCTCGTCCCCTCTTCCGAACAGTTGACCGTCGAAGGGACGCGGGGAACCAGAGCCGAACAGCAGAGCCGCAATCCGCTTCCGTGGCCGAATCCCGACCTGATCCAGCAGTTCCAGGAGGGGATGGAGATCGGGTACGCCCTCGACGAGAACGGTGAGCCACGGCCGGACCCGATCCGGATCCCGCCGGACCTGTTGCCAACGCATTATGGGCGGTTTGCGTCGACTGGTGGCGGGAAGTCGAAGGCCATCATCAACGACGCGCTCTCGCTCCGCGAGTCGACTGGTGGCCCCGTCGTCCTCGTCGATCCGAAGGGGGACGGAATGTGTGAGAACTACCTGCGCTGCCACTACGATCGGTTCGAAGGCCTCGACGACGTCTACCACTTCCGCGTCCCGGAAACCATCCCTGCGTTCTCGTTCTTCGACATCCGTCCCGCGCTCGAGGCCGGTCGCAACCGTGAGGACGCGATTCAGGACAAGGTCGACCACTTCCACGACATCCTCCGGATGATTATGGGCCGCGAGCAGTATGGCCAGGCGTTCGTCGCGAACGAGATCCTGAGCTACCTGATCAAGGCGCTGTTCGACGAGGAGTACGGGAGTGACGTGTTTGGGCTGGACGACCTCTTCGCCGCCGCGCTTCGAATGCAGCGCGAGCAGACGATTCCCCCGGTCTCTGCGGACAACCAGAACATCGAGGAATCGCTGACTCGCCACTTCGCGAAGGACAACCACCAGTTCCAGGTATCGATGGACGCGGTCGGGAACCGCCTCGACAAGCTCAAAGAGGACGCGCACCTCCGGCGGATCTTCAGCCACGTCCCCGAGCAGAACGACGCCGGCGAGTACGTCGACAACCGCTTCGACTTCCGCGAATTCCTCGATGAAGATGCCACCATCATCTTCGATCTGGGCGACCTTCGCCCGGAGGCACAGCGAGCGATTACGCTGCTCCTGTTGAGTAACCTCTGGGACGCCGTCCAGGTGCGCCGACGCGACGGCCAAACCGATTACGAGAAGCTCACGAACCTCATCATCGAGGAGGCCGCACCGGTGGCGTCGACGAAGCTCGTCTCCGAGCAGCTACTGCCGCAGGGCCGGTCGTTCGGCCTGAGTATGGGGCTCGTGATGCAGTTCCCAGAGCAGGTGCGGAACCGGAACGAGCGGGCCTACGACGAGGTGTTGAACAACATCAAGACGAAGCTCATCGGCAACATCTCGATCGAGCGTGATCTCGCGGAGTCGCTTGCCCACGAGGACCTCAGTCCGACCGAACTCCGTAACCGAATCAACACGCTTCCGAGCGGCGAATGGATCGCCCAGCTCCCGAGTCCCTCGTTCGGAGAGACTGGGCCGCCGCCGTTTTCACTGAAACCGCTCCCGATTGCGCCGGGGCATCCAGAAAGCGACCAGCCGCTCACAGAGCCCCAGGAAGACCATTTCGAGTCCGTGTCCCGGCCACGGATGGTCAAGCGGACACAGGCCCAGTATGGGCTAGCAGAGGCGACTGAGTCGAACACTGCTTCGGAGGAGACTGGCTGGGGGAGTACGGGAGCCGACACGACAGGCTCGACTGCCGACGGCGATGCAGCAACCGACCCGACGCAATCCGCGTTCATCAGTGAATCGACGACCGAGGACGCATCGACATCAACTACGCAGCCCGAGACGGACAGTGCCCGAGGTGCAGACGAGTCAGAGATGAGCCCCCTGTTCGGGCAGGCTACCGAGACGAACGGGGAATCAGCTGGTGACCAAGCAGCGGAGCCGAAGAACGGGGCAACGCCCGTTCAGGAAAGCAGCGTGCCCGTTCCCGATGATGAGCTCCGACAACGCGGGCTCAGTCGAGACGACGTCCGGTTCCTGAATCGCGTCCTCGATGTGATGAACAGAGAAGACGACGAGTACACGCTGCTGGACAGGATGAGCCAGCTTCGGGACGAATACGAGGATCTCCACATAGAGCGGCTCACGGAGCAGGACCTCCTTGAAGCGGACTCCGCAGCAGGTCGCAAGTACTACACTGTCCTCCCAGACGGTCGAGACCTCCTCGGGAGAGAATTGAAAGCGGGCCCAGGAGCAGGCGATCTCGGCGAGAAAACGCCACACAAAGTGGGCGTCCGCCTCCTCGAGCAGTGGCTCCAGCAGCGGAACGACGTCGTTCGCGCGGAACCGTACTACGAAACCGACGACGGCACGGTACTGGACGTGGCCGGCTTCAACAAGGACGGCGATCTCCTCTGGGCTGGCGAAGCAGAGCTCGCAAGTAACAACCGGCACGCCCCGGTCGAGGATTACGACAAACTCAGCGCGGTGGACGCCGAGGCGATCTGGGCCTTCAACAATCGCAAGACGGCCGTCGAAGTTCTGGACAAGCTGTCTGACGCGGATCGGATCGAGGAGAGCGTCAGCGGACGTGACGCACGGTCGTTCTCGACGATCCAAGACGCTGTGGCGGACTTCGATACAGCGGGGATGACCACCGTTCGAGCGTTCAAGAATCTCGACCAAGAGGTCAGGCAATGACGTGGCGACAGGCTACTCGTGAGGAGATCTACGCCTACTACGCCGAGGAGTTCCCGCGCTACATCGGCGACCTCCCCGAGTTCATCTCGGTCGATGGGCCAAAGCAGTACGCCGTGGCCTTCCGAGATCCCCATCCGGTTCGTAAAGACGAGGTACCTGACAAGGACTTCATCCGGCGGGATACGTGGCAGACAGATAGATCCGGGGAACGAACGACACCCGAGTTCGGCAGCTTCGAGAACGTTGTGGAGTTCATTCGCCACCCTGCCAGAAACGATCCACTTGGGCGCAGCGAATTCGCGCTTGCTGATCCGGAGGTACTGGAGCAGCCGGACCCACGGCCCGACGCCGTTTACTACGCGCTGGATCACTGGGAGCGACCGTGGGTCCTCCTCGTCGATATCGACGCCAAGGAGATCGCTCGAGAACGAGCCGCGGATGCCGTCTCGGACGACGTCGACGATCGAGATGAAGAGGCGGTTCTTGACGCCGCCGGCATCCTCGACGCCGAGCCAACCGGGTATCCGTACGCCTTCAAAGACGTTGACCGCGCCATCGAGTACGGGTTCGAGGTGCGAGACATCTTTGAGGACGATTTCGACGCCGAGGAGACGATGGTCGTGTACAGCGGGCAGGGCGTCCACGTCTACCTCCTCGATACGGACACGGCACACAGGTACGATGAACAGAGTCGCGAAGTGTTGAACGACCTCCTTCTCGAGACGTACGACATCCCGATCGACCCCGTCGTGACGGCCGACCGCCGGCGGGTCGCCCGCCTGCCCTACTCGCTGCACGCCGACGTCTGTAGCATCGTTCAACCCATCGAGAGCCCGGAGTTCGACGTTCGGTCGGCGACACCCGAGGTGATCGACGAATGAGTCCGAGTACCCCCACCGACGACGAGGGAATGGCGTATCGAGTTGCGGCACTCCCGCTGGAGTACGGTGAGACCCGCATCAACCAGCTGTTTACGCGTGGTTACAATCGATACGTCGTCGACGGCGAGGACCAGCCCGAGGACCTCGTGAACGACATCGAGCGGTTCGGGACAGCGGCGTTCAAAGAGCAGGTTCGTGCCGACGCCACCGAGGAGCCGTTCGTCGACGAGCCGGGCACGCTCGCCGTGCTCGCGACGCTGAGTGCGATCTGTGTGAAAGAACACCCGAAGTTCGAGCACGCGTCGCCCCGGAACATCCAGGTCCTCTACGACATACGGGAGCTGTACGTCAACAATCTCGCCTCACTCATCCGCGCCCACGGTGATGGCTCGCTCCAGCAGGACATCGCCGACGTGCTGTACAGCAAGGAGCCCGGCGAGGATGGCCCACACCCTGGTCGGGTCTGTACGGACATCACGGAGATGCCGGAGTTCGGGGATGGTCTCTACCTCGAAATCCCGATGGCGGCGGCGTCACGGAAATGTCTCGTTCGGGAGGACGAGGCGTCGACGGGGAGTAACGATGGCGGGGAGATACTGACGCGAGTGAAAGACAACAAGCTGTACGTCCCGGTCGGTGATTTCGACAGCAAGTATCGGGACTATGCTGAGCGGGCGTTCAAGAAGCTCCTGCGGGTGCAAGAAGACGGGCTCTCCGACGATCAGCTGACGTGGCTAACTACGAACGAGTCGGCGATTACGGAGCGGATCGACCGCTTCCTCGAGACCGGCCACCACGAGCGGATCTGGCGGAACTGGGACCGTGGCGAACGGACGATCCGCGTCCTCCGCCGGGCCCTAAGTGACGCCCCGGACGACGTCGCGCAAAAGGGTGAATTTCACACGGCGAAAGAACTCTATCGAGCGGTTGCGGCGTACGACGCTGAAGATGACTGGGAATCCTCTGTAACGGACTGGATCTCGAGCCCGAGCAGTCTCGCGAAGACGCTAGCCGACCATGAGTCCCACTCGGCCGTCACGATTGACCGCGACGGGCGCGTCAATACGTATCGAATCGGGCGAGCCGGGACTGGCGCCGAACAGATCGAGGTGCGAGAGATCGAGGACCTCTTCGAACTCCCCTGTATGGCGAATATGGAGGAACGGCTACACGAGAAGAAGCCCGTCCGGAAGGACCTCTACAACTTTGCGCGGATGGTGATGTGGCTCCCCCAGTATCAGGACAGCAGCCTCAACGAGATCGTCGCGGACCTCAAGGACGTCTTCTCTCGGTGGCCGTGGTACGACGGGCAGGAGACCGAATACCAGGTTCGCTACGAATTCTCGAACACAATCGACGGCGACACGCCGTTGCCGATGAACTGCGATAACGACGATCTACAGCGCTACTGTATCGGCCAGGACCAGTGTCCCTACTCGATCTGGGGGAGTCTCCCGTTTCCGGATGAGATGTACGAGCAGGTTGAGGAGGAATCAGCTGGCCCCGCTGAGCAGTTTTAATAGACAGATATTATGCCCTATGCCATTGGAAAACCATCTATGGAATGTGCCGACTGCGAGACTTCTCTTGATGATTTTATGGTTGACCAGTATGAGTTGGGTCGCCTCGATCTGGCCCTTTGCTTCTCGTGTTACCTTGCCCGCGACGAAACGGCGTTCGACTATAGTGATTATGAACCGTCAGGGCGGTTCGGGAACCACAATGACGTCGTCAAGACCGCGCTTTCACAGAATAATGAGTTCAAAATCGAACTCCTGATAGAAGGCTACGAAAGCCAAGGGATAGTTCTGTTTGCCTCCACACGGAGCGATGCAGACTCGCTCCTCAGCACTATTGCTAATTCAGAGCTAGGCGATTATATATCTCAGACTGCTGTGTTGCCTCTTCGTGAAGTCTATTCCGAGGAATATCAGCAGCTTTGCTGGAACGCAGCCAACTGGAGATACGACCCATATAGTACAGCCCGAGGAAGGGGCCCAGCTAGTGTCTCTGTCGTTCAGGGAATTCCGTGTATTGTGGATGGATACCGATATCTTGGCGATGAAGCTGAGAGTGTGATTTTTGATGGACTCCTTGAGGAATATCTGAGTGAAGTGGATATCAACCAGCTCGATTCTCTAAGTGATGCGAGGGCTGCTGCTGAAGACTGTTTCCCGATTGTCTCCGAGCTCGGTCTATCCTTCCCGATCCGTGTCGAGAAGTATTTCCGTCGAAACCCAGATTTGTTATCAACTCATTTTGCAACGCTAACTAGTGATGACTCTCAATACATTCCTCATAAGCGGACATCTCTTGACGAGTTGAAACAGCTCTATGAAACTGGAGTTGAGGAGGCGGCGACTGCTAAGGAGGAAATACTGGCATTATTGGAAATGGCAGAGGGGGCTGCATCGAAGGATATTGCCAACGTTGTTGGCTGCTCGGATAGCTATGCCCGCCGGTTCAAATACGACCCTGAAAAAGAGAGAGCCGTCGAGAAAGCCTGGTCACAATCTGCTCAGGAAGAAAAAGTCTCGCCTGGAACGAGAGACAGGATCATTAGACGCGACGGTTCGTGCCTCCGATGCAATCGGGAGGAAGAATTAACGGTACACCATATTCTCCCGATTTCAGAAGGAGGTGAATCCTGTGATGAGAATTTGGCCACTCTTTGTGAACCGTGCCATAAGGAAGCCCATGGGGGATCGTACTATCCCCCCACAACCGAATACGACGGAGATGATGGGTTTGAATCTTGGTTGAACCAATAGCATACAGAGTATTTCGATAGTAGAGCGGTAATTTGTCTGTGCCTTCTTTCAGAGGTGGAAGGCCTCAACATGATAAAGATATCTAGACTATTATTCTTCTGCTGACTGTAGTTTGATTCTGCCTCCTTGAAGCACGTCGAGCCGTTTCAGAGCCTAATACACCCAAAACCACTCGGTATAGGTGATATCAGACCTCCTGACTGATTCCAAAGAGAGACTTCCTATACCAAGGTTGTAGGGCTAATCCATCTATGTCAGATTCAATCCCCTATTTTGAGGGAGTAGAACCCTCCGTCGAGCAATTTTTCCGTCTCACCGCAATCTATAGTCTTTGTCGAGGTATTTTCTACCGCCTCAAATCGGCCCGACGGAGTTCTTCTCCGATTTGAGACCGTCATATTGTCTTGCATATCGCCGTTTTCGTCCAAAGAAAGAGGCGATATGCAGTGTGCGAAGGCCGCCGGCTCTCTCAGGCCGAGGGGCCATCACAGGGGTAGCGGAACTATAGAAGTGTCAGAGTTAGAGCATAGGTTGACAGGGTGTGTTTCGGTGGTGTCTATCGCCCCCACGAGGGGGTGGCGGGGCGCATCACGTGCCCCCGATAGACGATGGCTTCGGAACAACGCAGAAGGGAACGAGCAGTGGATCACGCAGCAAGTACCCTCGACGGTCACGCGCCGTGGGCAGACCTCGAGGTGGTGGTCCCGACCGACCGAGATCACGCGTCGGTCGTTGCCCTCGTGGAGTGTGCTCTCGTCGAACTCACGCACGAGGCCGTGGGCGCCGTCTTCGTCTCACGGCAGGTCGGGCGGTCGACGCGGACGCAATACGTTGCAGCCGACGACGTCGGCGAGCAGTTCCAGAAACGGCACTTCGACGACCGGCTGGGCTGGCACGAGACCACCGTCCCCCGAGGAACCGTTCGCGACGAGCTCATCGCCCAACTCACACAGTCGCCCTCGACGACGGCGGAACAATTAGGTGAGCGAGCAGCTGGCGAGCCGGATACCTTCGTCGTGAAGCCAGTTCGAGATCTTCGAACCCCGTAGCGGCTAGACTTAACCAACAGTCCCGGCCCAAACCGGCACCGTGTTGGTTAACGTTGAGGGTGGGTCCACTCCCTCGTCCCCGCCCGCCGCCCTGATACTCGAGTGAGTGAAGCCTGGCGGCCGGTCGACTCGAATGGCCGTCGCGACGGGTTTTATCGGGCCGCTGTTCGTCGAGAGCGAGTATGGTCGTCGTCGAGGAGGTCACCAAGCTAAGCGAGCGCCGCACCCAAACCTCGTCCGAGGCGTTTCCGGATGAGTCGCTGGCGTCGATTCAGGCGGCCGTCGAAGCCGTCCCAGCAAGCGTCTTCGACGGCTCGACGAAGCACACGGAGGTCGGCGCGTTCGATGCCGCAATCGCTGACGGGCTCTCGCAGTACGAGTACGAAGGGGACGCCGCCGGCGGCTACAACCCGAACTGTAAGCTCTGGTCGCATCAGGGGTTCAACTACAGCGTTGACCTCTACGACGCCGACGCTCGCATCGCCATCGAGGTCGAGAAAAGCGAGCGGAAGAACGTCAGCGACGACCTCCTCAAGTTCCAGAAAGGGTACCGCACCCAGAAGGATGGCCGGCCGAAAATCGAGTTCGGCTGTCTGGTGGTGCCGGTGAACTACCTTGGNCTCAAGTTCCAGAAAGGGTACCGCACCCAGAAGGATGGCCGGCCGAAAATCGAGTTCGGCTGTCTGGTGGTGCCGGTGAACTACCTTGGCCGGCATAACCTCTACCAGCACAGTCTGACGAAGCTCGACTTCATGAAGGGCGTCTTGTTCATCGACGATGTCGCCGTCATCGGCTATCGCGACCCCCGACCGGACTGACGCTTCTCGCGCAGACTGTTTATCGGCGCCGGGAGGCGTGCAGCGCGCGACAGTGTGCGCGCCGTGACTCACCATGCCTGGTCCCGATCCTCACGACGACACGAGTCGTGACTACGAACAGTTCGAAAAAGCACAGCTCGCCCAGGACCGCGACGCCGCCGGCGTCGACACGGCGGACATCGACGACGCGACGGCCCAACGGCTGGTCAACGACCTCGTCGACGCGGAGGTCGTCACTCCGGTTCCCGAGGACCACGTTCTGGTTCACGAGCCGAGCGGCGCCGCATTCGACTCTTCGACGCAGCTGGCCGTCTTCCACCGTGGCTGGACGGCCGGCCGCGACGCCGACGCGGAGGGAGAGTGATGCAGCAAACGCTCGTCGGCTGTGCGTTCTGCGACGCTCCGCCCGGTACCGAGACTGGCGAGGCCCATACCTGGGGGCAAGACGAACGGGTTACCCACCCGATCTGCGTCGACTGCGCGATTCAGGCGGAGCCGGATCCCGACGAGCGCGATCACGTCGCCTGTGACGGCTGTGGGCTGGTCGTCGACACGCTCGCTGCGCTCACGCGGTTCCGCGTGGAACTGGGGCACCTCGAAGGCCCGTTGCAGCTGTGCGCCCGCTGTAGTCCGGGCGGGCTCGCGACGTACTGGACGCGTGACCTCGAGGAGCATCTCGTCACGAGGCCGGCGGAGTGACCCAAACACTCTTTACTGATTCGCTGTAAACTGTAATCAAGAACGANGTACTGGACGCGTGACCTCGAGGAGCATCTCGTCACGAGGCCGGCGGAGTGACCCAAACACTCTTTACTGATTCGCTGTAAACTGTAATCAAGAACGAACCGTGTCACGCACTTCAAACCGGGCCGACGGCGACATTGTTCGCGACTTCCTCTCGGTCGCGGACCTCCTCGAGGAGCCACAACTGGCTCAGTTGTATGCGTACCTCGCTCGGGAGGGCGAGGCGACGGTCCAGGACGTGATGGACGACCTCGAACTTGCCCAGGGGACCGCCTACAGCTACGTCAACCGGCTCGTCGACGCCGGTGTCGTCGACGTCACCGACGACGGGCAGCCTCGTCGGTACGCCGCCCGCCCGATCGACCTGACCGTGACGGCGGCTGCTGGTGACCGTGAGTACACGATCACGCCGGCGCTCATCGACGCTGTCGGCCGTCGCGAGACGAACGCCGACATCGACACCTACATCGACCGCCACGGCGTCGCCGGGCTCGCGACGGCGCTCACCTACGCCGTCGCTCGGGAGCGCGGCGAGGTGACCCACCGGCTGATGGCCGAGGACCTGGACATCTCGCCGCTGGCCGCGGAGATGATTCTGCAGGCGCTGCGGCCCGTCGTCCACGAGCACTACGACATCGAGGAGACTGGGGCATCTCTAGATGAGGTGAACGTCGGCGACGGCGACACGGTCGACGACGCGTGAGCCGGCTCCACATCGCCGACACCGGCCTGTTCGTCGCGATGGGGCAGCCGTCGAACAGTCGGTACCAGGCCGTTCGGGGGTTCGCTCGCCGGAACGACATCACCTTCGTCCTTCCCGAACGGGTGTACGAAGAGTTGACCGTCGACGACCCCGATGTCGAGAAAGTGCCGATTGACACCGCGATCGACGAGGGCTGGGCGACGGTTGCGGCGCCGCTCGAGTTCTCCGAACCGGTTGTCTCGCGGGTAATGGACGGCGTCTAGCGGTACATCGCGAACGCCGACGACCGGCCCGCAGACGAAGTTGAACGGGCGGACGCTGCCCTCGCCGCCCTCGCTGCCCAGCATCTCAGCGCGGGGACGGCGACCAAGGTGTACATCTACACAACCGATTTCGCGGCCGGCGAGGGGGCCGAAACCGTCCTCGCGAGCGAGGGGTACGGGGACTCGGTGACGTACGTGAACGGGTTCCGGTTCATCGAGGACTTGGTCGCCGGTAACAGCTGACTGGTTGCTAATCTGATTCGGTGGGAGAGGACCCTCGAAAGCCCTCGGCCGCTCGATGTCTCCCGACCACCGCTGCGCGCCTCGTGCCTGCGGTGCTTGCGGGGTCGGGGGACGACCGAGGCGGCCTCGCCCTTTCTGAGTCCGCCAGGACGGTAGATGGCTCACCGAGCGACGTAGCCGGCTGAACAGGTGTGTACGTAGCGGCCCGCCCCGCTCGCCGCTGCCGCCCTCCGCGTCGCTCGCGACCGACCATTCCGGGCTGCCTGCCTGCAGTAGCGGGCGGGCTGCCGGGCTAAAGTGCATGTGCCCTCGGCGCCAGCGGGTATCCCCGTCGGTTGCGCCCCTCGCGGGCTTTCGCGTTCCAGCGCTTGGTGCCGCCTGCGCTGTCGCGCGCCACACCGCGGCGCGCGTTCTCGGCGACAGTCGCACTGGACACGGACCCGCAGTCCGGGCCGGACACGAGCGGGCATATCCCGCTGGTCGCTCGCTCCGGGCGGGTCGGCGCGCGGTGCTGGTTGGGGCCACCTCATGCAGGCGCGCTCTCGCTCGCGCCCGGTAGGGCGCTCGCGAAGGCGCGAGCGAGAGCGCGCAGATGGTTCTGTCGGTCGTTGTCGTCGGAAAANCACCTCATGCAGGCGCGCTCTCGCTCGCGCCCGGTAGGGCGCTCGCGAAGGCGCGAGCGAGAGCGCGCAGATGGTTCTGTCGGTCGTTGTCGTCGGAAAACCGCGATGTTGGAGCATCGCGGTGTCGGCGCGTGAGCGCCTTCGGAACTTGGTGAAGTTCCAATGTCAAGTAACAGCTCTAGTAGCAAGGTCGTTACGGTGGATGAACAGGCATTCGAGAAAGCGGGCGGTCAGGCGGTCGATGAGGACGGCTTCCCGGTCGTCGACGAGACGCCGGAGTTCGAGGCCGCGGTCGAGCAGGAGACGCAGGCGAAGGTGGATGCGAACCACCCGGACGGGATCACGGACACGAGCGAGGACCGGATTCACGGTGTCACCCTCGAACAGGAGGAGCGCATTCGGGCGCGGGAAGCCGAACTGGAGCGCATCAGTGCCCCGGCCGAGCTGGGAACGCAGGACGGTCGCGAGCAGCGCACGCGGGAGGTCGCCGCGCAAGGGAGCACGAAGCGCCGGCGGAAGTTTCAAAAGCGTGCCGCGAGCGTGGACCCGATGGCCGACCCCGAACGGGATGATCCCCGAGCGGAGCTCTCCCAGAATGAACTGGCGACAGTGAATACGGAGGCAGACCGACTCGCGACGCGGTTGGATGGCTGGTCGCGTGCGGCGGTCAGTCGACGCCTAGCCGAAGCGGTCGTCGACGGCACGGACATAACGAGTGCGGTCGTGCGGGTGTTCGAGGAGTTGCAGACGGCCCCAGGGGGCACCGTGCCCATCGACGCCCTCGAGGACGTCGATCGCGGCACGGTCACGATCGAAGGCCGTGTGAAGACCCTCTGGGACAGTGATTCACCGGCCATCCAGCAAGTCGGACTGATCGCGGGCGAGAGTGGGCAAACGAAGGTGACGATCTGGAAGGCATCGGACGCGCCGTGGATCGAGGAAGGCGAGAAAGTACGCATCCACGAAGCGGCCACGAACTGGTACGAGGGCCGGGTCTCGGTGGCCGTGACGGGGTGGAGCATCATCCACTTCCCGGAGCGCGGCCGGTGGTGGGAAGCATAGCCAGTCGGAGCTGCCTTCTTTTTTGCTGTGTGCCGGACCGACCCAGAACCCACCGCCCCACCCTCCGCTCCGTGCTCGCTCCTACCGTCGCTGCGCGCGCAGCCACGACCTTACGCACCAGTCCAACATTTATCCGGGAAACCGCGGGAAGGGATGCGCGACCCGAGCGGGTTTATCGAGCCCCAGAGGGGTGCGGGCGCGACAACATCGCGCTCTTGAATCAACCATGTCCAATGATTCGCATGAGTACGTCTGTGAATTCTGTGGGGAAGACTTCGAAACAGGGAGCAAGAAAGCCGGACATATCTCGTGGTATCACCGCGATGATCGCCAAGAAGAGGACTTGATAACCGAACTCCAACGGCTTGCCACCGAGAAAGGGCATCCGCCGGAGATGAGTGAGATGGACACCGAGGGAGAGTACTCGCGAAGTACGTATCTGAGCCACTTTGGAACGTGGAATGACGCGCTACGGGCAGCAGATCTCGAAGTCAAACGCCCCACAAACGTCCCAAAAGACCGGATCATCGAAGCCATTCAGGCGCTTGCTGATCAGCTCGGCCATCCACCAACGGTCGACGAGATGAACAACCACGGAAAGTACTCGCGGAAAACTGCCAGCAAGCGGTTTGGTAGCTGGAACGACGCCCTACGGAGTGCTGGATTCGAACCACACAACGAGGAAATCCCACGAGAAGAACTTCTTGCAGAAATTCATCGACTCACTGAGGAGCTCGGTCACGTCCCAGCGATTGCTGATTTAGACGAACACGGCCAATACTCGATCAAGGGCTATCTTCGGGAGTTCGGTGGGTGGGATGCAGCAATCACGACGGCAGGTTACGAGCCACATACCCCGTTTCGTGGCTCTGACCATCCGCGGTGGGTCGGTGGCAAAGAGCGGGAGTGCTTGTGGTATGGGCCAAAATGGAGTCAGCAGCGTGAACGAGCGATACAACGAGATGGGTTCGAGTGTCAGCGACCGAACTGTGACCACACACGAGCAAGCCACCAAAACCAATACGGACGTGACCTCCACGTCCACCATATTGTCCCGCTGCGGTCATTCAGAGACGAAACCGGTGAGATTGACTATGAGCAAGCGAATGCACTCGATAATGCAGTCACGCTCTGTATTGAGCATCACGCTCGATGGGAGCAGATCTCACCACTACAGCCTGATGTTCGACATTCATAGACAGCAACCACGTTAGAACTCCCCCAGACCCTTGGTCCATATCTGCGATTGACTTGTGGTGAATCTACATCTGGAGATGTTTTTCCGCCCTCAGGAGGCCTGGAGGGCAATCTGTTTCGTCCTCCGGAACTCGTTATGAACGACCAGCATTCAACGACAAGCCGTGAGCGGCTACGAATGCATCTGATACAGGCATTAACCCGTGCAGAATCGGACGCTGTCCAGCAGCACCTCAAAGCCGCGTTAGAAGAATGGAAGCGGCAACCACCGACGCCGCTGCAGGAGTGCCCGGTCTGTGGGAAAGTCGGGTTGCCGGAACGAATTCAGCAGCATCGGTGTAGGTCGAGAACATAGATCATGCAGATTCTTAGTCGCTGTAATCCGCCATAGAGACCTGCTTCCCGCCCTGCTTCTCCAAATACTCTTGAACAGTAATTTCGCGGAGATGGTCTTCCACATCATAGAGCTCGGAGATTTCTTCGCGACTGAACGAGTACTCGTATTTCCCGATGTCGTCGCACGTGCCTCTATGCCGAAGGTATTCCAGAGTCTTCCTCACCATTTCAAGATCCATATCTCGATCATAGTAGTGAGGCACCCTACGAGGAGTCATCTTCACGGTCTCGTTGTGTTTGAACTGCTCCGGCAGGATGACTTGGGCAAGCGATACTGCCAGGCTCTCAGGTTTGATCTCTCCGGTTAGAAGGAACTCTTTGCTCGGTGTCGGAGGCAGGTTGATCCCGGTGGAAACGATACTGTGGAAGGAGTCGTCTTGTGCTAATCCGTCTTCGAAGCGGAGTTCTCCACCTCTGCTTTGAGATAGAATACCGCATTTGTCCTTGATGTCGTCATAGATATCGGCACCCGGTCCACCTGCTTTAGCTGACTCTACAGCGTCTTTATCGAAGACAAGATGGTGTTCGAAATGATTGAGGTCACGGGTGGAGAGATTAACTTCCCCTGCTCGACCTTTCTTCCGGATGAAGTCCTCGACAGCCTCCAAGTTCAATCGTTGGTAGGCTTCTGCTCGGCGGCGGTGTTCTTCGGTGACTTGGTTGTCAGGTTCTACATTGACGAAGATGATAGTGTCGCCGCTGTAGAACGTAAATTCTGGCCGTGTGAACACGTCGTTCCGGTTGTCAGGAACGGGTAGAAATGGGCCGACGAGTTTGAAACCGCGGGACGCGATCCCTCGGTTGCTGGTATCGCTTTTTATGGCTGAATGGAAGAGGTTCAGGGCGTTAATTTTCTCTTTTTGTTCCAGCCATCCCATGGTTAGACTGAGATCTTCTCCGAGTGCTTCTTCACCTGATAGTTAGTGCTGAGTTCGTTGTGGATAATGGAATAGAAGTCGCTGAGGCTGTCAGCTGTCGTGGTTGCCTTAGCATGGAGTAGGATGTTCTTGCCTTGTATCGTGATTTCGAAGGGTTCGTTCCGCTCTCCGTCGAAGACGAAAAAGTTGCCTTCTTCCCACTCTGAGAAGTCGTACCGGTGTTTTTTGTCGAGGATGTTTTCTCGAAGCCCCGCCACTAGTTGCTCGAACGACGGGGATTCCTGGTCCGGATCTGTTTTTTTATTCGGTATGTGTTCGACGAGTTCGACAGTGGTGTAGCCTTCAATAGAGAATCCGCCGTCGACGGCTACTGAATCCGGGGTGTCATCGTCGGCGGGTTCAGGAGCGTCTTTCGAGTCCTCTATATCGTAGTCGGAGATCTCCTGAATAGCTTGCTCGTCCTTGTAGGACAGTTTTCTCGGAGCGTATTCGACTTCGAAGTTCTCCTGGTCCTTTTTGACGTACTGGTTTGTGAGTTCTAATGTGGTGTCGTTCCCGAAGCCGGGTTCCGACTGTTGGACTCGGGGGATCGATCCATATCCGTCCCGGTTGGCTGTTCCCTCGATTCTCGGGCTGTTCGTTTTGTTGAACTCAAGACGGGTGGGTTGAACCCCGTAGTCTTCTTCCAAGTCCGTGAGATAATGTTGTTCTCCGCCGTGGAGCTGAATGCTCATATCCCGATCGTCGAAGACGGTGTCGTATTTTGCGGTGAATCCGTCTACGTCGCCTTCGACTTTGTTGACGATGTCGACGAGGTCTTCTGAGGAGAGAAAGACTCTGTCCAGCGAGGGGAGGTACCGGATCAACTTCTCGACGGTTCGTTTGGTCCAGTGACGTCGTTCGACTGTGAAGACCCGAAGGTAGCTATCCTTGAGGTAGAAGATGAAGTGATCGTGCCGGTCGTATTCCGGTGTGCTGATCCGGACGTAGGAGGTGTCCTCGTTCAGTTTTTGTTCTTCGAACAGATGTTCCTCAAAGAAGGTGTATTCGTAGTCTTTCAGGGATTCATCTCGGAGCTGGGTTTCCACAATCTCTTCTAGATTGCCGAGTTCGTATTCGTGGCCGCGGGCGATGAAGAACTTCAGCTCCGGGGTTTTCGTCGTTTTCTGCTCTTTTTCCTCAGATATCTCTTCGTCGGTGCGTGTTACGAAGTCCACAAGCTCCCCGACGATGGTGTCGATATCTTCACCGGTCAGGTTTTCCAAGTTTGGTTTCATAGTGGTAGGAGGGCTAACCTGTGGTTTTTGTGGTATTTGGGGAGGGAGTGCGGACTGCCATTAGGCGAGACTCTTTCCGCTGGGGTCAAAAAGATGCATGATGGCTTATGGGGGAGGGTATGACGGGTTTTCAGGCTTTGATGGTGTCGACTTTGTCTGATTCTTTGGAGTTTCTGACGGCTCTTTCGTTGGCGGCTGAGGACAGTTTTAAATCCGCGTCTCCGTTGGATGATTTGATGGTGTAGATTGTGAGGTCGATTTCTTTCTGGTTGCCTTTGGCGTCTTTGTAGTGGAGTTGTGTTGCGATTTCTATTTCGTCGATGTCGTCTTCTGTTTCGAAGATGTCGTCGATGGAGTCTGCGATGTCCACGGGTTCGGATCGACCGTTCTTTGTATCGGTAACTTTCGCTGGGATGGAGAACTCGACCTCGTCTTCTTCGGGGGATATGCTGCCGCCGGATCCGGAACTCCACCATACTCCGTTTTCTGTTCTTCTGAGTGGGTCGCTGTGGTTCGTGTAGCGTTGGTTGTCGGTGTCGTAGGAGATCAGAAAGTGGAGTTGGAGGTCTGTTGCTAGGGAGTCATCCGTCTTCAGTTAAGCAAGAAACCGTGTAACTGCGGTGGCTTATCGGGACATCTTTCGGAAGGAATGAGGAAGTCCAGTCTGNCATCCGTCTTCAGTTAAGCAAGAAACCGTGTAACTGCGGTGGCTTATCGGGACATCTTTCGGAAGGAATGAGGAAGTCCAGTCTGTGCACGACAAGGACTCCTCATCTCGAATTATGCGTCGGCTCACTACACTGTTTCCCTCTGAGTTCCTCAAAGAGCACGCCGAGGAACTCGGCGTGGTCGAACGTGACCGAAAGCTTCAGATTCCTGCCTTCGTCTGGACATTCGTGTTCGGCTTCGCCGCAGGCGAAAGCCGAACACTCGCCGGGTTTAGACGCTGTTACAACTCGACTGCCGATGAGACGATCTCACCGAGTGGGTTTCATCAGCGGTTGACTCCGACGCTTGCGGAGTACCTCCGCGACCTCGTCGAGCACGGTCTCGACGAGGTCGCTGTTCCCGACGCTGTTGACGCTAATATCGACCGATTCAGAGATGTAATGATCGCCGATGGAACGGTGTTGCGGTTGCACGAGTTCCTTTCCAACGAGTACGAAGCCCGCCACGAGGAGCAGGCTGGAGCGAAGCTCCACCTGCTCCACAATGCCACCGAGCAGACGATTGAACGGATCGATACTGCTGACGAGAAAGCACACGATAGCACGCTGTTCAAGACAGGGCCGTGGCTCGAGAACCGCCTCATGCTGTTCGATCTCGCCTACTTCAAGTACCGCCGGTTTGCGCTGATCGACGAGAACGACGGCTACTTCGTGAGTAGGCTAAAACAGAACGCGAACCCAATGATTACGTCGGAATTACGGGAATGGCGCGGCCGCGCCATTCCCTTAGAGGGCAAGCAGCTCCGAGCTGTTCTCGACGATCTCGACCGGAAGTACATCGATGTAGAGGTCGAAGTCGAGTTCAAAAGAGGACCGTACAACGGGACGCAGTCGCTGGATACGAAGCGGTTCCGCGTCGTCGGCGTCCGCGACGAAGACGCCGACGACTACCATCTGTACATGACGAATTTGGTGAGAAAAGAGTTCTTCCCGGCTGATTTAGCACAGATCTACCGATGTCGGTGGGAAGTTGAGTTGTTGTTCCGTGAGCTGAAGACGCAGTACAACTTGGATGAGTTCAACACGAGCGACGAACACGTGATGAAGATCTTACTATACGCAGCACTGCTGTCGCTGCTTGTAAGCCGCGAGTTATTGGATCTGGTGACTGAGCAGGCGGATGATGAGCTCGTGTTTCCGACAGAGCGCTGGGCGGCGACCTTCCGGTCGCACGCCCAGCTTTTCCTCCACAAACTCGGTGAGTATCTCGGCTACTCACCCCCGCCGCTGCTTGAACGACTGACCGAAGACGCTCAAAAGATCCACAAGCAGCGACCGATCTTACAAGAGACGCTCGCTACCGCTACACAACCGAGGTGTGAGTCTTAACTGAAGACGAATGNAAGATCCACAAGCAGCGACCGATCTTACAAGAGACGCTCGCTACCGCTACACAACCGAGGTGTGAGTCTTAACTGAAGACGAATGGCTAGGGAGTTCCCGCGGTTGACTACTGTGAGTTCGAGTGCTTCGGTCTCGGAGGTTTCGGGGTCGGTGCTTTGGTCTTCGATGGTTTGCTGTGTGACGCCGATGAGCGGGGTGTATCCGGCATCCATGATGTGTTTTTGCTGGTCCATCAGGATTCGTTGCCGGTCTTGGGTTCGGAATTGTAGGAGGTAGGCGAAGAGTAGGCCGGCAGAGAGGATTAGTGAGGCGAGTCCGTCATTGGTGCTGGCCCAGGATGTGACGCCATTTACGAATTGTTCTCCGGCATAGGCGGCGAGGTCGATTGCTATGGCGGTGAGGAAGATGAGGCCGAGGAGCTCGACCCAACGTGTTTTGATGAAGCTCCAAGCTTTTGTTCGAAGGGTATTGGAGCTGTCATTGTCCATTCTTATCTACATCGGTTCCTTCTATCGAGAATATAATTTTCGGAGTAGTTATTCGATTCTGTTGTAGAGGGGGGGACAATAGTGACTCAAGAACTATCGCCTGAGCTCCAATCCAGCTGAACCGAGGCCCGTACGCAATAGCGTTTATTGACCCCTAAATGGGCGAGGGGCTCGCTGTACTGGCGGGTTCCCTGAACACGGTGAGAACGATGGCAACCAGAGACATCTACGAGAGCGGATTCGACGAAAACGTCCAAACGGAATCGAGTGCGAATCAGTGTCCCGAGTGCGACGGCCGAGTCACCACGAACGCGGTCGAAACGGTCTGCGAGGACTGTGGCCTGGTCATCGACGAACAGCGTATCGATCACGGGCCGGAGTGGCGGGCGTACGACGACGAGGAGCGCGAGCGAACGGGTGCTCCACTCACTGCGGCCCGCCATGATCGCGGCCTGTCGACGGAGATCGGTCGCGGTACCGACGCGAAGGGGAACGAGATCTCTGGGCAGAAGCGACGGCGACTCACGCGGATGCGTCGTGAGCAGACCCGTGGTCGCTGGCGGTCGAAAGCAGAACGGAATCTCGCACACGGGTTGGGCGAAGTGCGTCGGTTGGCGAGTGCCCTCGAGCTCTCCGATTCGGTTCGCGACCAAGCGTGCCAGCTCTTCCGGAGCGCCCAGAACGAGGATCTGCTTCGTGGCAGATCCATCGAGGCCATCGCCGCGGCCAGCGTGTACGGAGCCTGCCGGTGTAACGGCCGCTCGCGGTTAGTGGACGACGTCAGCGAGATGGCCCGCGTCGCGGAGTCTCGAGTCACGAACGCGTACAAAACGCTGAACGAAGCGCTGGGCCTTCCCGCTGAGCCCGTCTCCCCCAGCATGTTCGTACCGCGCCTCGCCTCGGACCTCGAGTGTCCGGACGAGATCCGACAGCGGGCCCGGGCCCTCGCGGAGGAGGCCGAGGAGCGCGGCGTCACGACGGGCGTCCATCCGGCTGGGTTCGCAGCGGCCTGTCTCTACAAGGCCGGTCGCGAGGAGGGCCGATGGCTGACGCAGTCCGAGGCCGCGGACGTGGCGAACGCCTCGAGGGCGACTGTTCGGGCACACCGGGATACGTTGGAGGAACAGGTCGCCTGACGCAGTCCACTGTCTCTCCGTCTGTACTGCACATCGTTCTATCCACGCTACGATTTAAACACGAAGACGAGCCATGTTCTCTGTAGACAGCTCTATGAACGGTCGTTACTCCGACTTTGAGGAACTGCGGCCGACCGGCGAGGCGTCCCACATTCCGGACACGAGGCTGGACGACGGGTGTGAGGGTGCCCCTCGGCGGGAACGCGTCGCGACGAGCTCTGGTGGCTACCCCGATGCGCCGACGGTAACCGACGGCGAGTGCCAGTCGTGTGGGGAGTCAGTCCCAGACGGCCAGACGAAATGCCGGTTCTGTCTCACCAACCATCTCGGAAGTGACGCCACTAGCACGAACGAGTCAGCATCGACGACGTTTCTCGGCATCGTCCACCTGGTCGTCGAGTCGACGACGTTCTACGGCGCCGTCGCGAAGGGCGGCGCCGCTGCGAACCTCCTCTCCGCCAACGAGGCGGATCCGTCCGTCGACGACTACACGCTCATCTACGACCTCGACGAGGCGCCGGCGCGCCAGCTGGTCGAGCAATGGCCCTCACTCCCCGATGCGGTACAGGTGTCGTCAGAGGAGGGTGAGCGGCTTCTCAGTGCTGCCCGTGACCGGGCTGGGTGGCACGGGCAGGGAGCGTCGGAGCGTCAGGATCAGGCCCCGACGCGGCTCTACGACCAGCGGGGGGACGGCATCCGCGACGCGTCGCGGCTCACTGACATCCTCGACGACGCCGACGACGCGGTGTGGCTGGTTCCAGCGATGGCGCTGACCGAATCTATTGGCGAGGCTGCGGCTGATCGCCAAGTGTCGTCGGTACCGACTACGCAAGAACTCGACTGTCAAACCTGTGGACGGGCGACCGACCATCGATTCAAGACCCACGAGTCGGTCCCGGATGAGGCCTGGACGGGACAACCCATCTGGGAGTGCCAGGTGTGTGGCTCGGCTCGCTACGGCTCCAGTCTCGAGTAGGGCCAGTGCTAGCCGTCGATTAACCAACACCCTGCGAGGAGTGTCGAGGTCCGTTGGTTAAGGCCGCGAACTCCTGCAAGCCAGACGCTGGTCTCGATGGGGAGTCTTTCCGCGCCGGCGAGCGGTGAGGCGCTTCCGATGGAGCAAGAGTTCAAACAAGGGTACCAGATGCATCGTATACTCAGCAATCTCAACCGACTCGACGTCGACCGGTTGGACGCCGCGGATCGAGAGCGAGTCGAGACCGCGAGAGACCTCTTGGAAGAGGTGAGCCTTCTCACGCGGCCGGCCGACGGAGCCGGGGCGGACGCCCACGCAGACTCCTAACTGGAGGCGCCGACCACGCCTCGGGAGACACCTCTCGCGTCTGTTTTTCGCCCCCGACAGGGGTACGGGGGCGACCCCGTGAAGTCCAGACATGGCGACACTGCAAGCTGCGACGACGTCGACCGGCGCGATTGTATCGGATCCACAGGCAATCCGCGAGCTCTGTGAGAGCTACTGCTTTGGGACGCTCGACTGGGAGGTTACCGAAGAGGGAGAGCTCACCATCTGGGGGTACGATGACTTCGAGGTGTACGAGGCGCGGGAGAACGGCCTCCCGGACTACGAGGGCGGTATCGTGACCCACGAGTTCTTGCGAGAACTCGCCGGCCACCTCAAAGCCGACGAAGAATTCGATATCCAGACGGCGGGGTTCACCAAGTGCCGCTTCCCAGTCCTGGCCAAGCGGTACGTCGTTCGCGAGGGCGAAGTCCTCCACGCGGACCTCGGTTCCCCCGACCCGATCGACGAGTAGCGTTGTTCGTCCCCCGGAAGGGGTGCGGGGCGATCCAGTTGCGGTCGCCCCGTGAGGTGATTGCTCGATGGGACACCGCGCACTCGTTGCGTACGAACGTACAGACGGACAGTACACGCTCCACTACAGCCATTGGGGCGCAGCGAACCTGAAGCTCAAGCACCGAATCTCGGCTGAGTCGCCGTTCGGTGGCGACGACACCGACTCCAAGTGGGCGAAACAGCTCCTCGCAGAGCTGGCCGATGGCCTCGAGGCAGATGCGGTCGACGGCTACCTCGCCGAAGAGGATCGACCGTCGACGGTCGTCGAGCCGAAGCCCCGCGCCACCGGGCTCACCCTCGACGAGATCGTCGCTGACCATCTCGACTACCTCCACCACGAGGCGTTCTTCGTGGTGTCGACGACGTTCGAAGTAACCGCCTATCGGACGCTGTGGTTCGGGCTGCAGTACGACTCGGAGACGGTCGAACAGGGAGAGACAGTCGGGAACGGCGCGCTCGCGACGGTGCGCTGGTACGACGGCGAGCCGGTCGGTGACGGCCACCTGCAGGGGCAGTTCGCGGCCCTCAAAGACGTCGTCGGCGATATGCTCGACAAAGGCGTCTTCACGTCGTCGACGGCGAGACAGTACCTGAAACGGAAGCTGGCCGAGCGAGTCGGAGACCAACAGGAGCTGCTCATTCCGACCGGGGAATCACCCTTCGAGAAGGCGAGTCTGAACCACTCCTAGTTCGATCTGTTTCGTGGCAGCTGCTGTTTTTCAGGGGACAGAATGGGTGAGCCCCACGTAGGCTCGTGAACAATCACGAGTGGCGTTCGACCACAGACACCCCTGAGATCGGGACAAATCCCAACGAACTGCGCATAAACCCGTAAGTCACTTTCGTGGACCTCCGCGTCCAGGGTAGAGGGGGCCTCGGTAGGAGATGGATGTCAATACGTTTCGTTTGACGAGGTCAAGGGGATTACCCAATTCAGGAATATCGACACTATTGGACTAAGAGGGTAGATTTTCAAGGATTATTTGCTGAAATAGCTACTCAGTTTACTTGCAAATGTGCTCTCGCAGTTAGTTAGTCACATCTTGTCGGTACGAATCTTTTGAGGAACCCATTGAGTCAACATATGCTGTGATATCAGTAGAATGAGCAAGATAGAACCGATGAAAAGCAAGAAGCTCCCGAGTACGTAGGCGAGGCCAGTTGCGACCAGAGAGAGAATAATAGTCGAAATCACGACTTTTAATTTCGACGAATTATATTGATCACTTAGTTCATCGTACTGCTCTCGATTAGCAGGAAGGCGATATCCTTTTTCGTATCCCGCTTTGAGAGCATCAGGCACGACATGGAAGCCTTCGATGTCGTATGGGCTTGAGACGACTTCTATATTGCTGGGTGAAGCAGCCCACTCTGTTCGGCAATCGCCACAGCGTGAGACTGCTATCGTTACATCACCGTTGAAGTATGACAAATTTGTATTATTGAGTTCTTCGCCACAGACTGGGCAATGATCAGGCCGATTAGCGAATGGCTTGGACTTTTCCTCAATATAGGATATCTCATCACGAATTGTTTTCAGAAGATCAGCAACGATGTCTTCGACAGTGTCGATGTACTTCTCAGCAGTGTTTTCCACGTCACTACTAATCACGTCGAGATCAGCGATATCGGCATTCTCGATTGTTCGAGCATCCTTAACACGGATTGATAAATCTCGATAGGATCGAACTGCGTCGATGAATTCAGACGCCTCATCGAATAGTTTTCCGTAGTTATTTGATGTCTCAGATGTAGTGGTTTCGCGGGTTGCCATGACGTGCTCCTCGAAAGACCCCAGTTCTCTATTTACGCTCTCCTCTGCCTCTGAAAAAGCTGCCTGGAGTTGATTAGTCTCGTCTTCGTCATCAAGCGTAGCGAAAAATTTTGCGTGTTCGGCTAATTCTTCCAGATTATCAGCGACCAACTCAATAGTGTCAACACTTTCAACAAGATGGTTCCCGAGATCCACTTCGTCAGATACTGCATAAGGGTAGTTAGATTCTGAGAGGGGGAAAGAAAGCGAAGAAGAATGATCAGGCTGCGTATTAGTATTGGAAGGGGCCATGTTACTACCGTGAATTGAGTTGTGGCACTCCTTACAGACCGTTATGAGGTTACTTTTGTTGTGAGTGCCACCTTTGCTCTTCGGGACGATGTGGTGAGCGTGAAGTTCGGCATCTCCGACTTGGCCGCCACGGGCACCACAGTTTTGGCAGGNTTTTGTTGTGAGTGCCACCTTTGCTCTTCGGGACGATGTGGTGAGCGTGAAGTTCGGCATCTCCGACTTGGCCGCCACGGGCACCACAGTTTTGGCAGGTGTACTCGTCACAACTGTAGACATCCTTTCTTCGAGTATCCCAATCCGATGGGTACTCCTTTGTCATCATGAAGTACAATCTGAAGGAAGGCTATATTTGGTACGATCCTGAAATATCTGATAACGCTCCTACTCTGATGGCTCTCAAACGCTGAAGAGCTGTCAAGCCAAGCCTCGTTGAAACCACTGCCTGCGGCATATGACTTACAGACTGTCGTACGTATTGGATGCGCCGAGTGTGTAATGAGAACGTGATGTTCTTTGGCCGGTGTTCGATACACAGCGCAAATACAGCGATGTCCGAGAGTCAGCCATGGTGGAATACAATAAGTGGCAACAAATCGGCGAGCGAATTGATGTCCGACATATTGGGATCGCGCGTCTCCCGAGCCTTCTACAAGCCGCTAAGCCATTTCGGAAACTGCCGCATCTAGAGTCAGCATTAAGAATAGCATCGATAGAAGCGCTATATCTCTATCAAGATGCGCTGAAGTCGGAGAACCATGAACGATAGCATTCCGATGATCGTAGAAATCTTGATATGGTGGAATGATGTCCCCTGTCTCTATTCCGTCATACCCTGCGTTGTCGTAGGCCTTCGCGAACGCCTTTACCTTATCTGACCGTTCATAGTATCCATCAGAGTTGGTGGAGAAACCAAAGTAGTCACACAGCATCGACATAAGCCCGTCCTGCACACTAATGAAGTAGAAAGTGGCTGCACCGTAATCTGCATCTCTGGTATGTTGTCGGCCAGCCTTGAGTCGGTCAAGGTATACATTTAAATCGCTATATCCACCGGATTCAAGCTCATCAATCAAACTGTCTGTTGAGTTCTTAGCGAATTGTTCCGCTATGGGAGTGACCGTTATTTCGCTAGGGTCGTAATCTTCCGGCGACTCCAACCCGTCAATATCGTTTACGATGACTTCTGCAACTTCCTCAAGATACGACTCAACCGCATTATAGAGGCTTCTCCAATCAATAGAATCTCGAATGGTCTTACGGGAGTCTTCAACGGCTTCCGCAGCCTCATACATACTAATGAGCGTGTCTTCTGAGAGGTTGACTTCTAAATCAACTTCAGTAAGAGCTTGTGTGGCGGCAGATTCAGCCTTGTCGACTATCGAGGAGCTCGTTTTCTCCGAGTTATCTCCATCATCTAGGGGCATATCTTGCTCGTCAAAATCCACCGACGTAGAAGTACCGGTGAAAATACGTTCAAATATTATTTAAATCTGTTAGTATATCCTAGCGATTGAACGCTACATTACGCCCCTCTCGAGTGTATGATTTGTTGAATATATTTTCTATACTGAACAGATCTACCACAACGTTCCGGATTTGAAACCTATTACATGAGAGAGTCTGAATTATCCGTTTCTTCAGTAGTCGTCTATCCGCACCAGCAAGAGAATGGCGCGCGTCGGTGACTGTACCGACGGGCGTTGGAGTGGTTCAGATGCATATAGTCATCTACGCGCTCGTCGAGACACCGACAAAAAACGAAGCACTGGCTGCGGGGAAAACGGTGTTCAATCGATTAGTCGGCGTTGAGCCGCATTCCTGCGCAGTATTCGACTATTTTGTGACCTTCGACGAGGAGGATACGTCCGTTGCGGGGAAGGCGCGATGGGGAGAGTTGCCGACTGCAGCCCCAGTCGACTCCGACGACGGCCAGGATCTCCTCGAGCGTGGCTGGGAGGCGACGAAGGAGGAGTTCGAGCGCAACCTCGAACGGGTGAAAGAGGCCATCGAGGAGCTCTCCAACGAGGGGATCATGCGCGACGAGGACCTCACGCGGCACGCCTTCCACCAGGTCGGTGCGTACGACGGCCCGACAATCTTCCTGTACACCGAACACGGCACCGGCATTCGCCACCGTGGACAGCTGGACCGACTCCTCGAGGAGAGTGAAGAGCTCTGGATCGTACCCGCTGACGTCCACTTCTGATAATGCCTCCCATCACCAATTGGCGACGCGAGAGCCGCTCGCCGACACTCGCGTATCGGAACACCGAGACCGGTGCGCGAGCCGTGCTGCATCGTGCGCCGGACTCCTACCGGTACAAGTGGCGCGGGGTGATTCTCGTCGACGGCTACCCGGTCTGGTCGCGGGGATACGAGACGAAGGATGCGACATCGTTCCGTGACGAGCTCCGGGAGCGGCCCGCACCGGACCTCAACTGCCCGGAGTGTCCGAACGACGACGTTCGCGTCGGCGAGAAGGCGGCAGACGGGGCGAAAGTCCAGCGGTGGTACGACTGCCCTAACTGTGGGTACGAAGCCCCCTCACGCATCGTCTACGGCGCCGAACGGTGAGTGAATGAGCGCTGGGTGCTGTTTTTCGGCCGGGCACGAGGTGGTGGCCCGGGACAACCGGGTTAGTCAACCAATGAGTCTCGAAGTACTTGACCGACACAGTGAGGCGCTGTTCGAGTTCCTCTGGTGCCCCGTCTGCGGGCAGGAAGTCTTCACTCACATCCCCTTCGAGGGGGTGTTCTGCAAGAACTGCAACACCCAGGTCGAACTCCAGGAATCCCGAGAGACACGCGGCTACGAGGNGTCTTCACTCACATCCCCTTCGAGGGGGTGTTCTGCAAGAACTGCAACACCCAGGTCGAACTCCAGGAATCCCGAGAGACACGCGGCTACGAGGAGGCCGTGCTCGCCTGCTTCGATACAAGCACGACCTGGAACCTCCACGTCGACGAGAAGCTACGTCGCGACCTGCCTGATGAGTCGGCCCGCGTGAAGATCCTCGGCGCACCGGGCGCCTACAAGGTCGACTGGTGGAGTCCAGAGCCCGGTGAGGACTGGAAACCTGTGGAGCGTGGAGAGTTCGACGATGTCGAGGAACCATCTGAGGTGTCGCACCTGGCGTAGAGCGCGCGTTAGGGCGGTGAATTTACGTCCGACACACGTCGCAGGACCCGCATCCACGAGGGATTCGCTCGTCGAAGTAGAGACGGCGCCACCGAGCAAACTGATCCGCATATGTGTCCTTGCTGTACGGGAATTGGTACAGATTGACCCCGTCCGGCAGGTCTGTGATTTCGGGCGCGTCTACACCGGGGAATCCGTTACGAAACACGAGATCTTCTGTTTTGGACACCAGCTCAGGGGCAACTGTGGATGGGTCCGAGGCCTTCAAGAAGTAGAGTGATGGGATGAACTCTTTCGGGTCGAAGAATCCGTTTGCGTGAAGAATCCACCCACAGAGCCACAGATACGCCTTCTCACTGGAGAAGAAGACTCCGTAGTGGTTGTCCGATTGCCGGCGTTTGTACACGAATACGGGGAGACCATAGCTGAAGCCGACCCGCGTTGGTTCTGCGTGGATATAGCAGTCCTCACGGTCGATATAGTGGACCAGCGGAGCTTGACACAGCTTCCCCGGGTGTTCACCAGTACCGATCTGCTCCCATAACTCCGAAACGGAGGCCACGTCCGCGCTTTCGTCCTCGAGAGTCGTATCATCGATTGCACGATGAACGGGCACAGCAGACTGAATCTCCTCGGGGAGATCGTCGCTGGATAGCTCCGCTGTCTCTCGGTCAGGGAGTGTCCGATAGAAGTGTTTATAGAAGCCCTCACGACGCCGCTTGTCAGCGAGCGTTTCGCACCGGGCGCAGTCTTCGATGAACATCGCTGGCACCACCCGGTCTGGATTCTCGGCGGCCTCCTCGTACAGACTACGCTGTCGTTCGGCCCGCCTGGCAATCTCATCCGGATCGGGGAGCGGTGAGCTCCTCTCAGACTCCGATGACATACGCATACCTTTGGGCTGGAACAGCATCAGTTTCCGAGCAAGGACCCCCTCCGACTGCCTTCTTGCGAATTTCGGAGTGCGTTTTTAACCGGGTTTAAGTTGTCCAGTAACAGCCATTCGTCGAGATCCCAGAGACCCCACTCGATTCAGGAGAGGTTGTTTCTGCGCCGGCGATGGGTGCCGGCGCACACGCGCCGGCGGTGATCGATGTCGACACGAAGTCAACTCCGATTCATCCAACGGAGCGAGTCCGCAGACGAACAGGCCGAAACCGACCGCATCGCACAAATCTACCGACACTCGGACGGCTATCCCGACAGCGTCCTCCGTGACCTTGTCCAGCTGAAGGAGTTGCTCGACGAGACACGAACAGAGCGTGGGCCTGCGTACGCCGCTGCCCAGTTCCTGTTCCTCGACACGCTCTCGACGATGACCCTCTACGTGGATGAAGGGCGTGACCGGAGCATCCACGCTGACCAACCCTCGGATCTCCTCGACCCGGACAATATGGGGCATCTCGACCAGCCGCTGTTCCTGCTGGGACACGGTGTCGAGAATCCGGCCGACGGCATCCACGGCGACGAAGAGTACCTCTACGTCGTCGAACTCCCGACCCGGAACCCGTTCGAGGACCCCTCCGAGTGGACCGTCAAGGTGAGTGGTCACTCTGCGTTCCCGCGCTGGGATGGGCCGACCGACGAGGCCTTCGAGCGGGCTAGCTGGCAGTTCGAGGGGGCGTTGACGGCCGCTCTCGACGAATGGCTCGCTAAACCTGCGTAGGAAATGGTCTGATCGGTACTTCTGGAATTCTCGAAGGCAGTGAGTCTTCGAGAATATTTCAGAGATTGTCCATAGTCACGTCTAGAGGGCGTCCAGACAGTCTGTTAGCGTCGTGTAGGTCTGTTCGACTTTCCCGATCGTTCTCCCCTTTCCCAACCCCTCGCCAGTGTGCTGGATTATCAATTGCGAGTGAGCAACGGAGTTTCGCAACTCGGTCAGATCGTCGAGCTGGCTCGACGCTCGGTGATCGCTCGAAAAGCCACATGCGTCCCAGCAGGCCTCGATATTGCTGATGATCGTCGCAAGCGTCGAGAACTGGGCGTAATGGATTTCATCGAGTTCGATGTTTGATCGGCGGGCGTCTGCGTGTCTCTCTTCGATATCTTCTACCACATTCGGATCGAGGGGTACACGTTCCTTCCAGTGGGGGGCCTCGTCAAGAATGAGCTCACGGAAGCGCTCTTCGAGTAATGTGATGCGATCGAAGAGGTGGATCATCGCGGGCGATGTGTTCAGATCGGCACGCGTTAGGATACCCGTCAGCCGATTCCGTCCGCCCAGAAAGTAAAAAGGCTCCTCGTAGAGTGCCGAGAGTACCTCATCGAACGTGGCGTCGGTACTGATGACCTCCTCGAGTGTTACTGGGTTCGTATGCGCTGCAACTTGATCGTCGGCCGCTACATCCTGCAGGTGTTCGAGTTCCACGTATCCGACAACTGTCTCACCGTCGATGACAGGTGCAACATCATATCCCTCCGAGTCAAGCCAGTCAGTGGTCGCATTGACCGTGGCATCCGGTGATTGTGACGCAATCGACCGCGTTGCGAGATTACCCGCGGTACAGACGTAGAGGTCTCGTCCCATTATCCCAGCCCCCGGCTTCACAGCGAATAATCCTTTGGCCAGCACAAGATATAAATAGAAGTAATTAATTAGTATGATTTGATGATCGTAGGGAATTTTTTGATGCGGGCGGATATCTCGACTACGGGGACGCGGCTCCGTTGCTGCCGGTGGAAGAGCTACAGGCGAGAGTTTACACCCACCGAGATGCGGAGTGTGCGCTCGGAGACGCACCATCCAATTCCGTGCTCGCTATCAGACCAACGGGGTTGGCGAGCAGCTACGCGTTGACTCAGCGGCCACTAACGGCAATCGAGGTCGCATCGCTGGATGACGGGCTTCGGAACCAGATCGGCGAAGCCGTCGATGTCAATCTGGCGCAGTTCGAACTCATCCAGGTTGGGAGAGCGACGACACCAGCACAGAACCGGAGTCTCGCGGAGTTTTGACGGCTACCGACGACATCTAGATCACCCCGAGTATGACGAAGAGGCCGATGACGAGCAGCAGCGTCGCGACCACGCTTCCCCCGGCCAGTATCTTGTTCTCCATCGCCTTCTCGTGGAGCGGCATGTCGGCGTACTCCTCGCGGAACGCCTCCAAGTTCTCCTCGTCGTAGAAGTACTTCGTCTTCAGCGCGAACCGTTCGGTGATTGCACAACCCGTACAGATCGGCTCACCTTCCAGCCGCTCCGTTTTGATGTGACTGGAGCAGGCGATGGCCCCGCAGTTCGGACAGTAGGTGTACGTCCTGTCGCCGCCGCTCATGTCACAGTGGACGCACCGATGGATGCCGTCCTTAGCGGTCACCCGTGACGGGCCTGCCACGTAGTACTCATAGGGGTAGGTGTACTCCTGGATGTCGGTGGTGTGCCGAACCTCGGGGAGGTACACTGGTTCGATCGACTGGACGGAGATATCCGAGCGGTTCGGCTCACAGGTTTTGTTGTACGTGACGTTGTTGTCGCCGGTGTAGGTCACCGTCGTCGTGTGGTGCTGCTGGAGGCGCTCGACGGCCCACTCCTTGTACTCCGTTTGGGTCTGCCCGAACCGGCGCTCCTCGACGTCGTCGAACACCTCTCCGAACTGCTCGGTGTCGAGGTCAACCGTCGCGTGGAGGTTCTCGGTGACCAGCGTCGCTACGTCCTCGTCGACGACCTGCGGCTGCCCGCGCTCGGCGTGGGCAACGAATTGCGTCCGGTCGTTGATCCGGTGAATGACGCCTACCGACGTCTCGAAGACAGCGTTCGTGTCCGCGGTGACCGCGACCACCGGGCGGAACGACACCGACGAATGCGGTTCTGGAAGGTCGGCGGCTTCGATGTTTTCGATGTCGCGGAACGCCTCCGCGACGGCCGCGTCGACGTCGGCGGCCGGGTCGTACGGGCGGAGCGTCTCGTCGCAGAGAATCTCGATGCGCCCGTTATAGAGGTCGAGGCCGATCTCGTCGGCGATCTCCCGGAGGTCCTCGCCGTCGAGCAGCTCGATTGGGTGTGGGTCGTCGTTCTGCTGGAGGCGGTTTGCGTACTCCTGAGCCGGGTTCGTGAACCGGCCGGTCGTGACGACCATTCCGCGTTTGGGGCCGTCGAAGTCGAACGTCGCGATCGCCGAGTGGAGCTTCTGGACGACTGGCCGCCCGACCGTCCCCGTGTGCTTGCACTCGACGATGATCGCGCGCCGCCTGCCGTCGACGATCTCCTCCATGATGACGTCGCGACCCTCGTCAGCCGTGCGGTCGGCCTGGCGGACGTTCTCGTAGCCGAGGTTGCGGAACACGTCCTCAATCACGTCCTCGAACTCGAACCCCGAGAGATCGTCCAGTACAGCCATCCTCAATTATGTGGACAGTACGTTGCAACTGCCAAATACGTTGNAGAGATCGTCCAGTACAGCCATCCTCAATTATGTGGACAGTACGTTGCAACTGCCAAATACGTTGCCGAACGCTACGCCGTCCTGTTTGTCGCTCCCTGAAGAGTGCGGGAGTCACCGAACCGACGTACGCTGACGTGTACAATTACGACACCGATCTCGACGGACACGCTGAGACTATCTCATGATCGCGTTTTCGAATGTGGCGCCGAAAAATCGTGTGCAATGGCACCAATTCTTGTGAAGTTTACCTCTCAAAATATTCAACCGAATTGCACTCTTCGGTGTGTGATGCCGCTTCCTTGTGACGCAAGGCCCTCTCCGTGCACCATCACGGGATACCTATACAGCCAGCAAGCCCGGCCGAGGACCGTCTCCACAGCGAAGTATCGCTGAACGACACATCCACTGAGGTGCCCTCAACGCGCCTCACCTCCATCCACGCATGCCGCCCACGATTGTCCTGATCCTGATCGCCGTCTTAGTGGTTATCGTACTGGCCCACGGATACCGCACGCTGACTGCGTTGCTCGTTCTTCGGTCTCTCCCGTCAGGCGATGCCGACACGCCGTCATCAATCGTCGACGGTGGGTCAGTTGCCCTTACGGGAGAGTTGACGGTCGAAGAACCGGTTGAAACAGCTGCCGCGGCCGTAGAAGACGCTGACCGGCCTGTTGGTACATATCTTTGGCAGAGTCGGTTCTCGGACAACTCCAACAGTGACCTCACAATCGAAGACTGGGGGTGGAAGCGCCAGCATTGGCACACGTTCGCCTCAGGCATCGAATGGGGTCGGTTCGGTGTTGACGCTGGGAGTCAGACGGTTCGTATCGATCCGTCGTGGCTCCGAACCGCACTTGACGCCGAACGACTGGAGGAGTTGGAAATCGGCGGCATCAACAAGCATGACCGGCTATCCGTGTATCTCTGGGACTCGTGGTACACTTATCTCCGGAATCGCATTGAGCATCGATCCTTCCGACGGTTTGCAGGATACGTGCAGCGACACAACAATGAGATTGATTTGAATCGCTATCTGCTGGAGGCGCGTCCGCTGCTGGAAGGTGACGAAGTGAGCGTTAGCGGTGAGATACAGGTTGAGCAGGGTGAACCGGTTCTCCGCGGGACCGACGACGTGCCGCTGTTGCTTTCCGACAAAGGATTCGACGGGCACCGACGCTGGCTCAAACGACGAGTGCTGCGGAAAGCGGCGTTCATAACTGGGTTGCTTGTCGTCGCCGTGAGTCTCTGGTTCGAAGTCTACATTCCGCTGGGGGTACTGATCGTCAGCTGGCTCCTCTATGGGGCCTACAACTTTGTACAAGATGCCGGAACCCTTCTGGAGTGGATACGGAGCTAACACGCTATCGTGGATATAGAAACTGTACCAACACAGAGAGACAATCAGGGAAGCCACCGATATGAACTGGCGAATCGCTCTCGGTGGATTCGTGCTCAGCGCGGGATTCATCGGCGGATGGGTCGAGTTCGGTACTGTCGGTGGTGCACTCTTCTCAAGCCTTCTTCTTGCTGGGCTGTTCTTGGCAGACTGGATGATCGACAGGTTCGTCTATGGGATTTGACCTGCTCCGACGGCTCACCGGGAACCTACTTGCGGATTCACTGGTTCTTGTAACTGCTGTGTCATATGGGTTCAGAGTCGCGGTTACAGCGGTTCACACAGCGATTCTATGTTGATAATGGCGAACATCAAAACGATCTCACGGACTGCCGATACCAGCTGAGCGCTCTCACGGCGTCGTCGGGAGCGCCCACTGCCACGCCGATCGGAGGGTGACAACACCGAATGGGCCACCGAACCCGGCGGCGACCGCCCCAACGGAGGGGGCGGAGTAGGCGAGCCCGGCGACGGCGGCGACACCACAGGCTCCGACCACGGCTATCACTGCGGCGACGCGCCGATCGAGCGGGCCGAACGCCGTCGTCTCGACGGGGAGTTCGAACGCCTCGACGGCCTGGTCGTACTCTCGGAGGTGTGCGACGCTGTAGTCGTACTCGCCCGCAAACGTGGTGATCGAGAACGTTCGGGTGTCGCAGGCGCGGTCGACGAGCTCTCCTTCACACAGCTCGGCGTCCCGGATGTCGTCGATGGGGGTCGCCCACTGGACTGTTTTGGTGAGGTCGTCGTACGCGACTACCGTATCGTCGCGGCGCTGGTACGTCAGCGTGCCGTGGGTGAGAGCGTATTCGATGGCTTTCAGCCCGCCGATGCCGGCTGGTAGGAGGCTGAAACAGACCACCGCGGCGGTGAGCGCCCTTACCGACCCGGCGGTGAGCCCGACCCACGCGAAGAGATATACTGGCCCGCTGCTGACTGCGGCCGTCGCGCCCTGCCAGAGCGCGGTGGCCCGAACAGCACGCCGGCCCGGACGGACCTCGGCTGCCGGTGGCGCGTCCGGAGCCGCCATCGGCGGGAGCGTTCCTTCTCCCTCCTCTGGGTCGAACGCCACCCCGCTGCGGTAGCCGCGCCACTCCGCGAACAACTTCACCGCGACGAACGCGACCAGCGCGCCGGCCGGGCCGCCGCCGATCGCGACTATGAGTGCCACCACGGCCAGCGTGCCTTCAGTCGTCGCGCTCGCGACGACATCTCGGGGCGTGCTCATTTCGTAGCGTCGCGTCCGGAAGTACTCGCGCTCGATGACGCCGATCTGGGAAACGATGAGGAAGACGATGCTCGCCGCCACGCTTGGGTCGGTGAGCGTTGCCGGCACGTCGACGAACCGGCCCAACACGAAGAGGAACGCCCCGGCGAGCGAGACGGCAGCCCCGAACGCCCGCAAGGCAAACGGGACGTTCCGAGGGTAGATCGGGGGGAGCGCGTCGATGATCGCGACGCTCCCGCGCCGGCGGTTGAGGTCGCTCGGGCCGACGGAGACTCCGCCTGACTCGTCGGACTTGAGCGGGTTGTCCTCGTTGGGACGCTCTAGCTCGTCGTAGTTCGGCGGGCGGCGCGCGAACAGAGCCTTCACCCCAGCAAACGGGACGGTGACGACCAGTTCCATCGCGTAGACGACCGCGAACGTCTGTGCGCTCCACCCGAGGTGGAACACGCCGACCAGCGGGACGACGTTTGTCGCGATTGTCACCAGAAACACGGTAGACGAATCGTTTGATGGTGGCTCCATCGATTTATTATTCATTGAGATAAGCCTCCTTACCCGTTTATCCTCTGTTTTAGAGCCTCTGTGACGAAGCAGTCGTCCACGTGGAGACGAATCAATCGCCCTCAGCTCCCTTGTCGCGTGTATCCCCAGTAGAAGAACAGCGAGATGAACAGGAGAGACAGAACTCCCGTGAACAAACTTGAGATGAAGTTTGATAGAGATAGGAATGCTGTAGCGTCTGCTATTGAGTAAGCGATCCAAGCAACGGATGCGACCAGCACAAACAGTAGTTTCGACCGTGGGAGAGTCTCACGAGAGTAGCCGCGTATGCCAAGCACAATCATCACGATCCCGAAAGCTACCATTACGAAGTGGAATTCGGGACTCTCGATCCAACTCAGCATGTGTCCGCACCTCGATCTATTTTCGTATACGTTGAGGAGATCTTCTGGGGAGATACATCACCGTGTCGGCTCAGAAGATGACGAATCTAATAAATAGTCGTTCTCATTTATCATCTACCCCACTAATAACTTGGAACAGGTCTCGCCGCCCGTATTCCCACACCGCGATGTAGAACAGGAACCCAGTCACGAACATTCCCGTTCCGATCCCAGATGAATCAAGTGTCGTAAGTATATCCTGGGCGGCAAAGGCACCGACCAACGCCGACGCCACGCCGACACCACAAACTGTTCCGAGGGCCCCGAGACGAACTCGGGTACCGTCCACGAGGTTTTGCCCGGCCTGATACACTAGTCCAAGACCGGCTAGTCCTGCGAGCGCGAGTGCAATCGTCTGTAACGACGGCACGACAAGCCCCCCGAGTACGGTGACGAAGCCACCGATGGAGACACCCGTAGCGACCCGGCCAAGCGTCCTGACGCGACTGAGCCCCGAGAAAGCCGTCACCTCGGACGGACTAGCTGTGCCCTCGGTTTGATGGGGCTTACCGTCAGTAGTGTGTGATACCCGCTGGCCGACGTGAATGTAGCTGCCAGACCCATCCGGTTCCGTCCAGCCAGTCTCTTCGACGATATCTACCTCCGGCGTGTCCACGTCAACGCCGTCGAACCGGACTGGTAATCCCGCCGAGATCTCGAACGTCGGGTGATCCTGGAGCTGGAAGTGGAGGTGTGGCTCTGCAGAGTTCCCCGAATTCCCACACCGGCCGATCTGCTCGCCGCGCGTCACGCGATCCCCGGGTTTGACCTCGATACTGCCCGGAACAAGGTGAACCAGATTGCTATACTCGTCTTCCGCGTGCCGGATCGTGACGGCGTTCCCGGTCACACTCCGTTTGAGCGGATGCGACCATCCACCGGCTCGCCCGAGCTCCGGGTCATCGTCGTGAACATCGAATACGACACCGTCGGCCGGTGCGAGGACCGGTTGGTCGTAGCAGTAGTAGTTCTCGATGCTCGTATCCGTACCTGCTGGACGGCTGCGCCCCTCTTCGTCTGTGATCACGAAGTCGTAGGCGTAGCGCTGGGTCGCCGGAAACCACGAGTGGGAGTACTCTTTGATCGAACTCCCGTTCACGACTGTCCACGTCCCCTCAACGGGCAGTCGATAGTTCGTGGCCTGGTCGTACGTTTCTGGGTCGGGAAGCGAACCACCGTGTCTCCCGATAGCGACGAGACTCCCCAGCAGTTGCATCGCGTCCTGGCGAAACAGGAGTGGATTGAAAACCGACAGTGGGATACCGAGCAGAAACGCGACGTGCCCTCGCCATCCATTATCCATTTCGAGCCAGTCTCGCGGCCCCTCGTCATCGGTACCGACTCCGAGCGATTGCTTGGTGTCGCCGAGCAGCATCGACACGAACGGCCAGAGTGTGAAAAACCAGAACAGGTGGAACAACTTGAGTATCTCAAGCTGGGAGAACAGATTCCCAAGGATTCCGATTAACCCGAGCAGCGTCAGGGAAAACGGACTGATCGACTGGATCCGCTCGCGGAGACGCGAACCCAGCGACGGTGATGAAGCTTGATTCGACATCCGTAGGTACTGCGTAAGAAATGGGTATTCAGGTGTGTAAGCATTCTGTGAGCCCAACTTCACAAGAACAATTCACACACGTCGCGGAGGGGAGCACTCAATGGCCCCACCGTTCAACGAGTCTGTATGACGACCAGTGAACACGGGGGAGCGGCGTCAGAGGAGGCGTTCGCGTTGCTCGGCCACAAAATCAGACTCGACATTCTGCGCGCGTTTTTCGAACGATACTCGCCAGTGGATCCGGATTCACGGTCGGACGTACGGGAGCAGCGCACGCTTTCGTACGCCGAACTGATGGCAGCAACGGATATGGAAGACAGCGGGAAGTTTAACTACCACCTCGATAAGCTGCGCGGCGTCTATATTGAGGAGATAGCGGAAGGATACGTTCCGACGGCGAGCGCTATCGCGCTCTACGAGGCAGTCATTGCGAACCGCCCAACAGAGTCGATACCGACCGACTTCGATATTGAGGAGTCCTGTCCGAACTGCGGGTCCAGGCTCCGAGGGAAGTACGAACAGGAGTTTCTCACCGTCGAATGCCCCGCGTGTGACCTGTTCTGGGGAGCTACATACCGGTTTCCGAAAAACGGGCTCGCTGTCCGCGAGGGCGAGGGGATCTACAAAGCACTCTACGACCGGATGATGCACCACGTCGGACTGGCTCGCACGGGGCAATGCCCGTCGTGTGCTGGCATCACCAGCGTTACTGTGCCGCGGGAGCGGCTCGATGAGGACTCGACACCGACTGCGGAGCTGACCTGTGAGACGTGCTCGTGGTTCATTACTGTCGATATCGTCAGTGCACTCCAGTTCGAACCACAGGTGACGAAGGCGTTGATCGAACTTGGTGTTCCGCTCAGTAAGTCGAGTAGCATGCGAGCGACGGAGCAAGTGCTCCCTGACGTAACCGGTTGGGTCAGCTCCGACGATCCGCTCTATGCCACAATCAGCATCACGTATGACGACGCTGTCGCTGAGATTACTGTTAGTGACGAACTCAAAATCTGTTCTGCTGCCGTTGAATAACCGGCTTGGTGGCCGTCTGTCAATCCAGTTGCAACTCCGGAATTATTAGAAAGTTACCGAGACAGCTCTATTAAAACGCTCGTCGGCTAATAAGTTCTGATGGAGGATATCGGTAAGTTGATCCTCTGAATTCAGCACGGCTCGCAGAACTATTCTACGAACGGATAGAAACATTCGTAGTACGTTGGTAGTAATCGAGCAGTTTCCGGCTTCCTGTAGGCTATTTATCGGGCTGAAATTCAAGTACGATCTCGGGTCGATAGCGTTTATTGCCCCCGAGGGGGGTGCGGGGGATTCACTCTCCGTCACCGATCCATGACCGAATCAGAGCACCCTTGGCGAGACGAATCGCTCCTCTACAAACTCTACTGGGAACAGGAGTTGAGCACGGTCAAGATCGCGGACGAACTGGGATGTACACAACAGACGGTCTCAAAGTGGATACAGAAGTTCGACATCCCTTGTCGGGACGCACGCGAGGCGGCTCCGAACCGACGACAGCATCCCGCCGTGTTCACCGACCGTGGCTATGTCATCTGTGCGACGAACTATCGTGGGACGACAGATTCCGTCGGAATCCACCGGCTCGTAATGTTAGCAGAACGCGGGTTCGACGCTGTCGCGAACAAGCACGTCCATCATAAAAATGGCGTCCGGTGGGACAACAGGCCAGAGAATCTCGAACTACTCAGTCGCTCCGAACACGCCGAACGACACGGCTTCGGGTCGAGATCAAGCCTACTGACCACGAGTGGGACGTCTCTGATCGCGAGCGGGACGAACGGGGGCGATTCAAATGACGACGGCGTACGGCGGCCGGCGTCGACGAGGAGAGCTCGTTGTCACTCGCCTTCCAGAAGATGAGGAACTCACCCCCGACCGCAGTCCCAATATCGTCAATCACAGCCCGAACGGCTTCGAGATCGGGTATCGGGGCAGTGGGCCCGCCCACCTCGCGTGCGCGCTCCTACTCGACTACTATGAGGATGAGCAGTTCGCCCGTGAGCACTACATCGCGTTCCGGAATCAGGTGGTCTCGCAGCTGGAGTGCAATGGGGCCGCGGCGTGCTGGCACCTCACCGGTGAAGAGATCGACGCCGCGATGGCGACCCTTACCGACGACGTCGTTGCGCTCCCCGACGGTGGACGGCCGTCACCGACGCTCCCCGAGAACTGGCGAACCGTCTCTCGCCCGGACCAGCGGGTCTTCCAGCGCGCTGATCGCGACCACTACATCGTACTCGGGGATGGAAGCGACGAGTGGCTGGTCGTGCTCTGCAGCCAAGGCGACCGTGCATATCCTACCCCGCTCGCACATCGAACGGTTGCCAAGGAGGCTAACGTGGAACGGGTAATCCGGGAACTCGCAGAGGAGAGCAACGATCTCATCGAACCTCCGGAGGGGGAGCACTGATGGAGACGCTTCGACTGGCGCGAGCCACCCATCAGCTCCTTGAACGTGGTGTCGAGGCGCTCGAGAAAATCGGGCGCGAACTGGAGCGATACAACGACCGACAGGAGCGCACCGACGACACCGACTCGTGACCCAAGCACAGTAACCGTCAGAATTACCAGACTGTTCTGGTAATCAAATAGCAATCTAATATGGAGATCCCCACGGACCGTTCCGAATACCTACCCGATTTTCCTTTCAAAGCGACACGGGCTATCCTCGTCATTCTTGGAGTATGTCTACTCGTCTATTCAGTTCCTGTCACAGGAGCGTTCGACCAAGTCGATCCTGTAACGCGTTCAACGACAGTGCCGCTAGAGTATACTACTACAGGTGGTGAAACGGAGTACGGGGCTTTCGATATCCAAATCACGACTCCAACAACTGGCATTGCCACAAACGGAAGCGTCCGGATACGGATGCAGACCGGTTGGGGGAATCCATATGCCAACACAGAGAGGCCACCAAGGGCGCCACTTGAGGTTGCCGTTGTCGCCGCACCTACATCTTGGCGGCCCGAACGGGCGGCTAGAGAGGGGACAGTCCTCTTTGCGAACCGTCCACATACGACCAAGGAGAATATGCCACGTTCGAACGGGTTCTAGACTTGCCAGCGTCAATCGCACCGAACGGGATTGGACCTACGGAGGCGACGTTATACTATTACGCGGCGTCAAATGCTGGAACTACTCGTTTTGAAACACTTCGGACCTACACCGTCTATCGACCATTCTGGGAACGCCCACGGGCATGGGGATTGTTCGCAGCAATAGTTCTCTTAGGTACAACACTACCGACGTTCAGCCAGCCGGTTCGTAATCGTCTCGCTGAACCGGTGAAACGCTACGCTGATCGACAATGGCGCCAAGATCTTTGTTCGAGAGCACAGACGCTCGACGACAAGTTCGACATAAATGCTTCAGCCGAGGAAGAATCACCGGTTGTACAGTCTATTCAAACAGCCCCACGTGAGAATCTCCAGGATTGGAGCCAACGGCTTGAACAGTTCGCAGTATTGAAGCAGACGCTCTCGAGATTATCCTTCGAGGAGTTACCGGTTGCAAGAACAGAGGTTCAGTCACTCGCAGCCCAGACGTGGACTGACAACGATACCGCAACCGCGAACGATCTAAATGACGTGCTTACGGGGGTTGACAGTGGCTTTGAAGTTAGAATTCGTGGCCAAAGATATGATGGAGCCAAGCTGCTTGACCAACCCCTTGCTAACTTTCCATCCTCGAAAGACGACCAGCTTGAACAGGCTGCTGCAGATATTAATCGATTCGAGGAAGCACGAACAACCGTCGAACTATGGAGTCAGCCCAGTAGTAGTCCGCCAGACTCGGGGAAAAGTAAGCTGGCTGTTCGTGTCGATAGCCAAGTGGTTGAGCCAACAGCGCTCTGGGAACGTCTTGATACCATCTTGACTGTAGGAACTCTCGAACAATTCTGCGAGCAAGCAAAGGCCGTTGAAGGTTTCGCAGCCCAGACCGAACCACTTCGAAGCAACAGTGGGTCGTCTCATCCCTTATCAGCTGGCCAAGCCCAGGCGACAACTATCGAGAACGCCCGTAATGCGGTTCAGGAAGGAGATTCAGATGGCACCGAGAAGGCGATGGTGAAGGCCGAAGCGTGGGTCGCCGAGCAAGAATTGGCAGAGATGTTCACAACTACTGACCTGACGCACAGTTCTATCGATCCGACTGAGGTGCAGAATCGTCTCGACCAAGCCCGCGCTACTGACGACTACACTCACATCAAATCAATCAGAGATGAAGTAATGGCTCAACTTGACTCGACGTGGCAGCCATCGGATCTGCTTTCGTTAACGCCAACGCAGTTTGAAGAGGTTCTGGGGCAGCTCTATCAAAAGAAAGGATACGACGTCCAAGTTACACAGCAATCGGGAGATCGAGGAATTGACGCTATTGCACGCAACGGCCAGCGAACAATCGCTATTCAGGCCAAACGCTACGATCCTAATGGAGCCGGGAACGTGTCTGGTCCAGAGGTTCGAAATGCGATTGGCGCGACAGTACAAGAAGGCGCAGATGTCTGCGTTGTCGCAACATCGTCTGGATTTACGCAGGACGCTAGGCGGGCTGCTATGGAAACAAAGGGTGTAGAGGTACAGCTACTGTCTGGACGTAATGTAATACAAAAACTCTCAGAGAGTCAAATTCCAAATCCGACGTAATTTCTCTCTTTTTGGGAAGATGAAAGTATCTGATCGAGCCTATTGTCGCATATTCTATAGTAACAGCTGGAAGGTGACAGCGACGACGAGTCACAAGGTTCGTTAGCCGGCGCGCGAGCGCTTGCGAGTATCGAGCGCATCAGCGACGACCTGCACAAGAAAGTCGAGCAGTTCGGAGAACGCGAGAGCGCGCTTCGCGAACGGTTTTAAGACGCGATGGCTTGATGCCGCGACGGTGACGTAGTAGTCTGTTCTGTCTTTCTCGCCCTTGAGAGGCGGAGGGCTACAGAGATGGAATAGTCCACAATCAGCGACGGGAGTGACGACGAATTGCCACCTGAGAAGCGTCTTGAAGCATCGAATTACCGATTGGTCAAGGCAGGGATCGCGACGATCCCGGATATGGAAATCCTCCAAGAGTGCGTTGCCTACGAGAACGCCCACCAGAATCGAACGCAGATTCTGCGCCGGCTCAAGTGGAAGGGCGAAGAGTAAGCTCTGTTCTTAACCAACACATTCCGCGTTATTTCTCCTATTGTTGGTTAATCTGCTGTGCCTCGGTTTTTCGGGCCCCTGAAAGGGTGTGGAGCAGCCAGCATCGATAGGATGACGCATCGCAGACCTTAGAACGGACATTCAAATACCGAACCGGGACCAAACTGAGTGACTCAACTACTCAGAAATCATGGGCAAGAAGCTGTACTCAGATGATGAACTCCTCAACCGACTCCAGAAGTTCGCTGAGAAACTCGGTCGTCCCCCTTCGCAGAGTGAGATGGACGATTCAGGACCTCATGCTTCGAAGACGTACGGAAATCGGTTTGAGTCGTGGAATAACGCACTGTTGCGGAGAGTCCCAGCGTCGCCGAGTTCGGATACTCGAGAACGCGAGAGTGGACGTCACCCGTATAGCGGTGACACTCATCAGCAACGAGGAGGTGGTCATCAGTATTCGCGTCGCGAAGCGACGTCTCGAGGTAGTCGTCTTTGACCGCCGAGTTAACGATGCTGACAAGGATCCGGCAGTCCTCATGCGAGTCTTTATGTCCATCACCGGCCCAGCCTATATCCGAGAGCGGAGCGTTCAACTTATCGACAAACTCCCGAAGCCGGCACTGCTAGATTGAACCCTTCTGTGTGAGTGCTTCGACTGGCGGTTGATTGTCGAGTGCTTGATGACTGCGGTGGTGGTTGTAGTAGGCGGTGTAGGCAGTCAGCCAGCGCTCGGCGCTGGCTGACTGCCGTTCCATGTTTCGTGGAACCGTTCGATTCGCATCGTATAGGTCTGAAAGAGCTTTTCAATGATGTTGCGGTCAGTGTAGTTGAGATCGCCACTGAGATTAGTTCGGGCAAGGGCAGTCAAGTAGCCCATCCCATCAACGAGAAACTCCGCGTCTGCGACGCGGTGTTTCTCTTTCAGCTCCTCTAAGAACTGTTCAGCGGGATCTCGGCCCCTGTGCTTCGAAAGTCGTGCATGGAGCACGACTTTCGAATCGACATCAATCGCAGCGTAGAGCCACGCTTTCTCTTCGTTCCCGAGTTGAATCTGTTTCTCATCGACCGCAACACGGTCCGGTTCTGCTGTGACGTCTTGCTCGTAATACTCAGCGTAGGCTTGGTACCAGTGCTGGATCGTGGCTCGGCGTCGTTCGACGCCGAACCACTCACAGAGGTCTCGACACTCTGCTAACGAGGCCGCTCCAGCATGGACAGCGCACGCCAGCCTGATCAGCCAGGCTGGCGTGCGCGTCCGATCACTATCCAAAAATTCCACATCAGACGAACCCGTTACATCAACGTGGAGTTCTTCGAACAGCATGTTCCCACTTCCCTCGAAGAACTCCGCTCAGTTCAACCTCAATCTAGCAGTGCCGTTCTTTGGAAGAGTCTGTGGTGCTGCCAAACAGCCGCCGGTAGTCTGAAGTACATGGACTTCGAACAAGTGATTATGACTGCTGACGATCGAATTCGTCCTGACGGCGTGATCGATGCGTTGGATCCGCCACCAACAGACATCATGGATGAGGAAACGCTCGAGCCAAAGGCGCTGGCCCAGAATGCGCCGAAGCTCGAGATAGTGATGCAGCTGCTCAACCAGCCAGCACTCGCCCGTGTGTACGTGTATGTCTGCTACTGGGGGCCGGTTTCACCGCCGGAGATCATGGACGCTCTCGAGCTCTCAAAATCGACGGCCTATGAATACGTCGACCGGCTGGTTGACTTTGGGCTCGTTGATCGAGATGAATCGACGCGTCCGCAGCAGCTGACTGCTGAGCCCCTCATCATTGTCGAGCAGTACGCGCCGATCGTGATCACACCAACAGTCCTGCATGCGCTTGCACTACAGGAGGTTGACGACGATATCGACTACTTCTTGGACCGTTACGGAACTGGAAAACTCATCGCTGCACTAAGGGGTTCAGGGCTCCATTTCGCGGGGAAGACGACCCAGCGGATGGTCGCCACCGATATCGATGTTCGAGAGACTGAGGCGATGATGATCATCTATGCGCTCCAGCCTGCACTCGCTGTTGGGAGAGAACACGACCCGTTCTTCGAGTATCTGTTTCCCGATGTCGCCGACCAGATGGAACTTCCTGATCTCGACGGTGCAGATGGTGCCCCAGCGAAGTCAGAGCCGCACGAGTGAGTCTGTTCGATGGGTCACGCAAATCCACTATCGGCTGAGAAGGATGTCCTTGTCGATGCGAACATCTTCTTCGCGATCGGTCACCCTACTAACCCACAATACGCACGATTCCGGAGTGCTGTCCGTAACGCGGGCGTTGTGGTGAAACTTCCACAGCGTGTTATCGGGGAACTCGGCGGCTCAGATACAGAGCGCGTACGGACAGCCATTGACGAGGGATGGGCTGAAATCATCGATTCACCAGCACCAACAGATGGAGACGCTGTCGCAGCCAGCGACATCGCCATGCGCACTATTGCTGCTGAAACCGACCAGACTGAGCATGAGGTCGAAAAAACAGATGCGATCCTTGCAGGGCTAGTCATCCAATACGTCAGAGACCGCTCAACACGCGGTGTGATCGTCCTCACTGATGATCAGCCTGCCAGAGAGGGTATTAAAAATGCCGTCACTGCACAGGGGTATACCGATGCAATCTCTGTCTACGGATTAGCGGACATCATTGGCGATGACCCAGGCGACTCGATGCGATTAATCTGAGTCGATCCAGTCGTCTCGTGCGTTCTGTACCACCTCCTAATCTCGGAAGGTTCATTACTCAATACATATACATACATTCAAACATGTACGATCTCACCAAATTCCAGCGTGACATCTTATACGTAATCGCCGGCCAAGACGAGCCACACGGCCTCGCGGTCCAAGATGAACTTGAGGAGTACTATGAGAACGAGATCCACCACGGGCGACTGTATCCGAATCTCGACGAGGTCGTCGACAAAGGGCTCGTCGAGAAAGGCAAGGTCGATCGTCGGACGAACTCCTACACGATCACAGCGCGTGGGCAACGCGAACTCGAGGCCCGGCGTGAGTGGGAAAATCAGTACGTCGATGACCTACTCTCGAGTTCGGAGTAAGACGGTTACGACCGCTGATCGTGCATACTGAGTCGAATCCCTCGAGTGTCGTTCCATTACGATCACAGTCTCTGGATGTCGTGAATGGAACGAGAGTCAGCTAGTGGTATAAAGAACTGACTAGTTGGATCTGCTTACATCTACGTACGGGTGGAATAACAAATATCGTCTCGCCTGAATGTCAGGGCCATGGACGACCTCACAGGATTCCAACGAGACCTGCTGTACGTGATCGCGGGCGCTGACCAGCCATCTGGACAGGACGTCAAAGACGAGATCGAGCAGTACTACAGTTCAGAGATCAATCATGGTCGGCTATACCCGAATCTTGATACAGTCGTGAATAAGGATCTTGTCGAGAAAGGACAACTCGACAGGCGCACAAACTATTACGCGATTACAGACGAAGGAGAGCAAGCAATTGAGGACCGGCGTGAGTGGGTATTACAGTACATCGACTGATCGAGATCGGAGTCGATCTAGATTCTTGCTTTGCTCCCTGAATCGGTAAGTACAGTTCGCTCATGCACCGTTTTCAGTAAACAGCTTATGCCAAATCGTATCAAAGACGACAAAGCCTACGAAGATTGCGAGAATGTGTAGGAGAAAGTCAATAACAAGGTGCGTTATGGTGGTGATTTCGCCAGTATAGATGTTGAAGAGAGCGATTACGACCGAAGCGACCACTGCCATCGGGAGATGGGTAGAGACCAAGTCATGGATTTCCATAATTAAATTCGTGTGTTTTCGATCAAATAGATAGCGGTCATCGATACTACTCAGCATCCTATTTCGGTCAATACGCATCTGTAGTGTGCGGATGGGTCACTGAAACAGCTGTGAAGGAGTAGGTCTCGGTAAGTGGCTTGCAACCATCGTTTTTGATAACAGGGAGAAAGCCCCTAGCACGCTCGAGTCCCGCGCCTGGCGAGACGCACGCGTCTCGCTGCCCGTCGCTCGTTTCACTTGCGAAGACCTCGCTGCGCTCCTCACAGGTTCCGGTGCTTGCGTCGGCGGGGTTCCTCGAGCGCGCCAGCCCCTTTTGATCCCACCCACGTGGACTGATCGGGCTGCTGTTGTGTTGGTTGTCCGCTCTTGATATTCGGCCCGCCCCGCTCGCCGCGTGCTGCCCTCCGCGTCGCTCGCAACCGACCATTCCGGGCTGCGGTTCGCTCCTGACGTCGCTCACCGTTCCGGGCTACAGTGAATCTGGTCTCGACGCCAGCATTAAGCGCGTTTTCGGTTGCGCCCCTCGCGGGCTTTCGCGTTCCAGCGCTTGGTGCCGCCTGCGCTGTCGCGCGCCACACTGCGGCGCGCGTTCTCGACGACAGTCGCGCTGGACACGGACCCGCAGTCCGGGCCGGACACGAGAAACGCCTTAAAGCTGGCCGCTCGCTTCGGGCAGGTCGCCGCGCGGTGCTGGTTGGGACACCGCATTCAGGCGCGCTCTCGCTCGCGCCCAAATGGGCGCTCACGAAGGCGCGAGCGAGAGCGCGCAGATGGATCTAGTCGGTCGGTGTCGTCGAAAAACCGCGATGTCACAGCATCGCGGTGGCGGGCGCGTGAACGCCTTCGGAATCGAGGTAGATTCCAATGTCTAGTAACAACTCGAGTAGCAAGGTCGTTACGGTCGATGAACAGGCACTCAAACAGGCGGACAAGCAGGCGGTCTATGAAGACGGCTTCCCGGTCGTCGACGAGACGCTGGAATTCGAGGCAGCAGTCGAGCAAGCGGTCCAAGCAAAGGTGGATGCGAACCACCCAGACGGGATCGTCGACACGAGCGGTGACCGGATTCACGGTGCCACCCTCGAGCAGGAAGAGCGGATTCGAGCACGAGAGGATGAACTCGAGCGAATCAGTGCCCAAGCCGAGATAGGAACACAAGAGGGCCGTGCAAAGCGGACGCGAACGATCGCTGCGGACCAGAACAAAGCGCGGCGTCTCGAGTTCCAGAAACGGGCGGCAAGCGTGGATCCGATGGCGGACCCGGAACGAGCAGATCCCCGGACAGAACTTACTCAAGAGCAGTTGGTGGCCGTGAATAAGCAGTCGATGCGACTCGCGAAGCAGTTGGATGGCTGGTCTCGAGCGGCGATCAGCCGGCGGTTGAGTGAAGCCGTCGTCGGTGGGCAAGACCTGACGAGTGCGGTCGTCAACGTGTTCGAAGAGTTGCAGACGGCGCCTGGACACGTGATCCCAATTGGGAAACTCGAGGAGGTCTCTCGGAAGGAGGTGAGCATCGAAGGGCGTGTCGAAACCCTGTGGGATCCCTCGCACTCGAGCATCGCACAGGTCGGGCTCATCGCAGACGACAGTGGACAGACGCGTGTGACCATCTGGAAGTCATAAGACGCGCCGTGGATTGAGGAAGGCAAGCAGGTGCGGATTCATAAGGCTGCTCGGAACTGGCACGAAGGCCGTGTCTCACTGGCCGTAACCGGCTGGACGACGATTAACTTCCCCGAGCGCGGCCGCTGGTGGGAATAGCCGGGGGAAGCCCCCTTTTTGCTGGTGTGAACGCAGTCACCGCCACCTCCCACCACCTCCACGGTCCGGGCTGCTTACGGCCGATGGCCGTTGTGCTGCCGGGCTTTCGCCACCGCATGAATCTGTTTCATGACGCTGCCATCTCCTGGTGAGTTTCTGTGCCCTACAAGTGGGTGAAGGGTAGTCAGAACTGTTCATTGCCCTTCATGAACACCATGGCTTTCAGAGAGATTTACGAGACAACATTCGACGAAGACGTCCAGCCCGCCTCGAGTGCCAGTCAGTGTCCCAAGTGCAACGGACGGGTGACCACCAACGCAGTCGAAACTCGTTGTGAAGACTGTGGATTCCTTATCGAACCGCAACAATACCAGGCCCAGAAAAGAGTCAATTCCACTTAAATAGAATGCCATTGAGAAAAACTACACAAGTATTGGAATAAGATATTTGCTGGAGTAACAACATAGATTTGGATAATGACAGAATGTGATGGTTGTGGCTCACATGTCACCGAGAACTATTTTCGGGTTTTCGCCGTTGATGGTGATCTGCCAGCGTGTATCCATTGTGCCAGCAACCGTGAAGCTCGAGAAGCAGGACTCCGCCAGCAATAGCGTCTCAGTGGTATCATTTCTAGATCTACTCTCCCGAACTGGGACCTGATCAAGACGTGAGACAACACGATCCATCACCAACCAATGACTGACCGAGATTCTGACTTTGAAGAGCTTCGTCCGACCGGCGAAGCGTCGCATATCCCAGACGAGACACTCAGCGAAGATGATGACGGCGAACCTGATCGACAGCGGATGGCGACGGCTGGATATCCGGACACTCCAACGGAAACAGACTCCGAGTGTCGCTCCTGTGGCGCACCGATCCCAGCTGACCGGACCAAATGCCTGTTCTGTCTCACCAACCATATCGAGAACTCCTCTTCTGAGACAGACAGATCAGCAACAGAGTGGACACTCCTCGGCGTCGTCCACATGCTTGTTGAGTCGTCGACGTTCTACGGCGCCGTCGCGAAAGGCGGGGCCGCTGCGATGCTCCTTGCCTCGAGTGCGACCGAACAGGCTGTCGACAACTGCACGATCATCTACGATCTCGAGGACGAGCCTGCAGCCCAATTGACCGATCGGTGGCCCGTGCTTCCTGCTGCAGCACAGATTACGTCCACTGGCGGTGAGCAGCTTTTCGCAGCGGCCCATGATCGAACAGCGTGGACTGACCAATCAGCGGTGGGTAGCGACTGCGAACCAACAACCTATCTCTACGACGAGGGTGGATCCGGCATTCGCGATGAGCAGCGACTTGCGACGGTGCTCGACAATGTCGGTGATGATGCGTGGCTAGTTCCTGCAATTGCCCTCCAGCAGGCACCTCAAGAACGTGAACCTGAGCATCAAGATAGTGGCATTCCGACCAAAGAACGCCTCGAGTGTCACCAGTGCGGACGCACAACCGATCATCGATTCAGCGGTCATGAATCGGTTCCCGACGAAACCTGGACCGGCCACGCAATCCGGGAGTGCCAGGTCTGCGGGACGCCGCGCTATGGGCCGAGCCCAGAATGACTTGTCCGCGTCAGGGCTTAACCAACAGACGGCGATGGTGCAGCGTGGCTGTTGGTTAACAGAACGGTCGCCCGTGCTATCGTGTCATGTTTGTCTGCGCCGCGATCGGCTGAGGCGCATTCAATGGATCCACGCAACACACCAGGATACAGACTGCATCGTGCACTCAGTCAACTCAACCATCTCGAGGGCGATCAACTGACTGACACAGATAGAGAACGAATCGAGACAGCAACGGCGCTCTTGGAGGAAGTGAGCCATCTCACTCGCTCCCCCATCATTCTAGGCTCTCCATAGACGTTTAAGTCATCCCGAGCCGATTGTGTAGACATGGCCACCGATCTCACCGAACGTGTCCAAGAGATCGCAGAAGCACGAGATGTCGCCGAGTCGGAGATCCTTGAACAGGCTCTGGAACGCGGTGTCGAAGATCTCTGGATCGATCTGGTTCTCTCGCGGTATGTCAACGACGAAATCGATCGGGGAACGGCAATTGACCTCGTTGGGCGAGATCGCGTCAAGCGTGCAGAGCGCGAACTCCAGGTAGTTGAAGACGATGTTCAGTGGGGTCTGAGTGCGTGATCGTCGCGGTCGCTGATACAGGCCCACTCATTCATCTCGACGAAATCGGTGCGATTGACGTGCTGTCAGCAGTCGATGGATTGCTCATCTCTCAGACCGTGTACGAGGAACTCGAGGCAGGTACAGTTCCTCCTGCACTCAGCAATCTCGAGTACGAACTCGTCGAGGCTGATCAGACTGAACTCACAGTGAATCTGAACCTCGATCCCGGTGAAACTGCCGCTCTCGCGGTTGCGTCTGCCGCTCAGCTGTTCTGTTGACTGATGATCTTGAAGCTCGAGATGCTGCTAACGATCTCAGTATCGAAGTGCATGGTTCAATCGGTGTTATCGTTCTCGCGTATCATCGTGACCAACTTACGAAATCAAAAGCAGCCGAGCTAATGCGGACACTACAAACAGAAACAAGCCTATTTATTACGGATTCAGTGGTTGAACAAGGAGTTTCGCTGCTTGAAAACTAATCTTGATTTTATGCGCCGGTAACGGGTGCCGGCGCACTGGGTAAGACCAAGCGAACACTGACCAGAGCGTCGGCGCAGTGAGGTATCCGAGATGCATATGTTAATTTACGCACTGGTAGAGGCATCGACAGCAGAAGAAGCACTGTCAACCGGAAAGACCGTGTTTGACCGACTGGTCGGGCGGAGCCGAATTCTTGTGCAGCGTTCGACTACTACGTCACCTTCGACGAAGAGGACACGACAGTGTCTGGAAAAGCACGGTGGGGCGACCTACCGACAGCTGCACCCGTTACGTCCGACGAAGGTGAAGAACTCCTCGAGCGGGCCTGGGAGACCACAACGGAAACGTTCCAACGCAATCTGAATCGGGTGAAGCAAGCACTCGAGGAACGCAGCGACGATGAGATCATGCGCGATGAGGGCCTCGCTCGGCACGCCTTCCAACAGGTCAGTGCCTCCCGTGGCCCGTCGATCTGCCTGTATGATCAGCACGCGACTGGTATCCGCCATCGCAGACACCTCGATCGCCTCCTCGAGGAGACTGACGAGCGCGAGACGTGCTGGATCGTGCCGGCAGACGTCCATTTCTGAGTAATCATGCCCCGAATCACCAACTGGACACGAGAGAGTCGAACACCCACGCTGGCATATCGAAACACGGTGACTGGAGCACGAGCCGTCCTACATCGTGCCCCGGACTCCTACGCGTACAAGTGGCGGGCAGCGATCCTCGTCGATGGCTATCCAGTGTGGTCTCGTGGCTTCGAGACAAAAGAAGTGACCAGCTTTCGGGATGTGCTTCGGAACCAACCAGCCCCCGAACTCGCTTGTCCTGAGTGTCCGAACAACGACGTTATGCTCGGTCAGAAATCTGCCACTGGTGCGAAGATCCAGCGATGGTTCGACTGTCCTGACTGTGGCTACGAAGCCCCCTCGAAAATCGTCTATGGCGCAGAACGCTAGCAGCAGGTGAGAGCGCAAGCTGTGAAGTGTGCATCACTGCACGGCGGGTACTTTTAGTGGGCAATACTGACAGCAGAGACATGAGCGAGGATGTAGTCAGAGCCGCGTTTCCCGAACTCGAGGTGATCGAAGACGACGATCTTCGAGCGGGTGTTGTCAGTGCGTGGGCGACGGCCATCGAAGAGAACGACATCGACGACCTCACCGAGGTACCGTGGCTGCCTCCAACACAGCGTGCGTTAGGGTTGGAGAACGAACGGCTGGTAAGCCACGTTCGGGACGTAACTGCCTGTGCCGTCGCGCTCGCAGAGACGCTTCTTAAGCGGCGCGAGGTCACGCTCTCAGTGGATACTGTGGTTGCTGGTGCACTCATCCACGACGTGAGCAAACTCGCCGAATTCGACGGGATGGCCGAGACGCCGGTTTACAACCTGCTCGGACATCCCTACTACGGAGTCTACGTCGTTGCAGCAGTGGACCTGCCAGTCGAACTGGCACACATCGTGCTCTCCCATACGAGCCGAACGCCGGTCAAGCCGGCGACGATCGAAGCGGAACTCATCAGGAGAGCCGACGAAGTCGCAGCAGCTGCCATCCGGTCACAGGCAACAGATGACCTTCGGACCGTATAACCGCTGTATTGAACGACCGGTGCTTCCCCCGTACTTACCGTAGCACGTGGTCATCTCTCACTTGCGGAAAACCAGAGAGCAATGCAGTTTTTCGTGCCTCAACAGGGGCGGAGGCGATATCCAATGAGCGATACACCAGAGCAACCCCGAAACTCGAGCGAACTCTCACCAGCACAGCGGCTCGAGGCACCGAACACACGACTCATCAACGCCAGCATCGCGACGATCAACGATATGGAGACGCTTCGAGCCTGCATCGCCTACGAAAACCAACACCAACAACGCGTTCCGATCCTCCGCCAACTCGAGAAGCGGGCTATCGAACTCCGCTCACAGGACGACGATGACTAACTCGATACTGCCAGTGTCAGATTGCAGGACGACCAGGAGGAACCTTGCCAATTCCTTGCCCTGTACGTGATGACGTGAAAGCCGTCACCAGTCATCGCTGTACTTCTGTCCCTGCTCGGAAACTCGTGAGGTCGTCGATACGCTCTTCGAGTGCTTCGATTTCCTGTTGCAGTTCTTCAGCTTCTGTCTCCTCGCTGGCGGCAAGCCGGTCCTTCAAGCCCTGGAGGCGCGACTCCTTGACGTCGTCGTCGACCTCTGCCTTGCGAACGTACTCGCTCTCATCGATCTCGTATACATCGGATTCGGTAAGCGTCGTCACCTCAAGTGCTTCGTCGACCTTCTGGCGATCAACGGTCATGACGCGCTCACGGTCGATCCCTTCTGCCTCGAGCATCGAGAGGACGTCCTCATCGTCTTTGAGCGAGCGGTTACGGCGACTCGTACGCTGGACAGAACCGTACTGACCAGCGACAGGCCGGTCGTGATGGAGGCGTGAGAGAAGCACATCGGCGACCTCCTGGCGAAAGTCGTTGGCGTCACGCTGGACATCCGACAGCAGTGTGTAGAGATTCACCAGTGTGGCCGTCTCCAACTCAGGCAGGTCGGTTACGTCATGGCGCTCGAGTGCATCGATCAGCAGTAGCGCATCCGAGTAGACGTCCAGACCGTCGGGTTCGGTTCGGTCGTCATCGGTGTCTGGTTCGTGTGCTGTATCGGCCAGTTGGGTCGTCGTCGGTCCGTCTGTCTCGGCAATCACACCCGCATCTTCGTCGATCTCGAAGCAGGGATGGACGCTCAATACCGCTGGATACGGGTCAGCATCTGGCGGGAGCCGGTCAAGATCAAACCCATCGTGCGCAGTCTGTATCTGATGATACAGCGACTCGAACTGATCGCGTTGGAGCGGGCGCTTCTCGTTTGACTCGTCAAACTGGACGATAACGCGGTGTTCTTGGGATCTGTGATGTGGACGTGGGAGTGCGACAGTGGTGTGATCAGTGTCGCGTCCGCCGGCAGGTCATCCAGATGCTCGAGAAGCGTGTGCCAACTGACGCTGAATGGCATACACGGAAGTTACGCGCCAACTCGACTAAACCTTGTTCTCGACGGGTGTCAGAGAACTCTCCCATGGTTTGATCCACCGACTGCTGCGGTGAATTGGCCGGTAAGTAGATGTGCTTATTGAGCGGCGAGTATTCTATTAGTCACGAGTAGGGTTCGTGGAAACGTGCTAATACTCTCGGACATAAGTATGTGAATATATCTGGTATATTGATATTGTCCAGTGCACAGAGGGCAGCATCACGAAGTTCGTCAAGCGTTTCGAATAGGCGGTTGCCGCGTGATTGATCGAGTTGTCGCCAGCACTCTTCCGCGGGGTTCAGATCTGGTGAACCCCGCGGAAGGTAACACAGTTCGATCGGAGTATCTTCAACGAACTCTTGGACTCTGTTCGCCGTGAAAGACGTTGTCGAGAGAGATCATATGGGAGTAACGTACTCTTCTTTGAAATATTTTGGCTGACAGTATCAGCTGCAGACCAATAGATCGTCAACGAGTACTGGTTGAAATCCTCCCTCCAGCCAATCACGTTCTCTGAAGAAATCAGGTAAGGCTTGGTGGTGACAGCAGGATAAAAGACGCCTCAGAAATCGTCAAGTGACGTCGGTCGTGGTTCCGAGCCAATCGAGGTCTGGTCTCGTTCGATAGCTGTTGTTGAGTCACTTTCATCTGTACGAGTTTGTTTTTTGCCGCCGAACGCTTCGAGGAACTCCCGTCCAGATGCGGTGAACGGCGGCCGGGCTGGCACCGTTGTATCGCCACCGATCCAGTCTTCGATTGCTTGGACGACTGTTGGAGCGGTTTGTGAACCGATACCCTCGGCGTTGCTGACAAGCCGTTGTTCGAAGCGAACTGAGTTTTCATACTGAACCGCTAACTTCTTGATCGTCGGATGTGACAAATCGATGGTATCGGTCCCCTCACCAAAATTTTGCCAGGCGTTTCGGATTCGATCGTCGAGGATTATTACTCGCCCACGAGCAATGCCTTGGTAACTCGTCAGATGGAGGTCTTCAGCAGTGACGCCGGCATCCATCTGTCGGGCCATCGTCTCTAGCCACTGTGGTGGCGTATGCGACGTTGCTGTGTACAGTTCAGCAAGCGGCCGAATCGCCTCTGCCAGTTGGCTCCCTGTCCGCGAGACGTGTGAAACATCGATATCGAGTGTTAATTGGATTAGTTCGACATCGATTCCTTCGGCCCAGAGCCAACACATCACACCTGCTGTGACACCGGCCTCATCGGTTCCTAGGTCATGGCGCTCAAGGAGCTCGAGAAACTCTGGGCTCTCATTGTCAGTGACCGTCTCGCCGAGATTACACTGGTAGAACATCTCGGCCAATTCAGCGACGATCGTCTCTGGATTAGCGGGGGCAGTTGCTTCCAGTGTTTCAACCAACGATTTGATGGCAACGGGTGGACAGTCAATCCGTGTTGCGTGATCGTACTCGAACGCAGCCGCCCCAAGATCGGTCGTTGCAAGCATCGACTCTGAGGCCATCTCGATGAAGCCATTCTCGACGAGCTCGGTGAGTACGTCACGGACCCGGTCGGCGATTTCGCCACGACCACCCTGTGCTTCGCCGCCGATCATCGGGTTCTCTCCAAGCGGAAGTCGGTCCCGGAGCGCATAGTGGCCATACAAGGTCGACGAGACAAACTCAACTAGAGCGTCGACGGAGTCCCACCCGTTCTGGACTAACTCGATCAGAAGCCATTCGAGGTTCGTCTTTGCACTCTCGAGATTCGTCGTATAGTCAGCGTCCGAGTCCAAGCCTTTCGGATGGCCGAAATGCGAACCGACCGACTCGAGTGACTTTTCCTCAACCGGGGTATCGAACTGGAAGACATCAGCAGCGTCTTCGCGACTGTAAATCGGGTAGGCGTAGGCTTCCTCCATCTTAGAGTCACGCCCAGCACGCCCGATCCACTGGATGTACTCCCACCGCCCGACGAAGTTCCCAAACCGGGTGAGATCGGCAACGATCACTGCCTGGACGGGACTGTCAAAGCCGTAGGCGAGCGTCGTGGTACACGAAATTGCCTGAATCTCACTGTTTTTGACACCCTTTTCCACGATTTGTTTGATGTCGTTCTCGAGTGCCGAATAGTGAAATCCGACGCCCTGTTCCAGACACTTGATCAGATCCTGATGTGTATCCGTCAGCGTCGTGTCGATCGCATTCTCGATCTTCTCCCGGTAGTCGGTCTCCGGCCGTTTGAAATCTGAATGAGAGGCAATCTGGACCGCTCGCGAGCGAGTGTGATCCGTCGTGAAGTTAAAAATCATAAACGGCGCTTCATCGACCCGCTTGGTCATATGGTCGGCGATGAATTCGCCGTAGGTTTTGTTCCCACTCTTCTCGAGTGGTCGCTCGACGATGGGCACACCACGGTCTTCGGGGCTGATGATTAACTCGGCATCCAGCCACCGGGCGATTTCGTCGGGGTTGCCGATCGTCGCCGACATCGCACAGATTTCGACATCCCGATCCATGGCAATCGCGAGACTTTTTTCAATAGTTGGCCCCCGAAAGCCCGAGTACAATTCGTGGAAATCGTCATAGACGAGGACGTCGACCCGTGAATCAACACCACGGATTGCAGCTTCGAAGTGCGAATCAAACGTCGCGACGATCACATCGGCATACTGGTAGCCGGCTTCATCGCCCCACGTCGCGTTTGTCAGCGTATATCGGTCTGTATCGATCCACTTGTTGAGACTACTGTACTTTCCGTTCGTCAGCTGAACGCTCGGGACGAGATACCCGACGGTCTGTCCTCGCTCGAGTGCCCGTTTGACGACAGCCTCAGCACAGAATGTTTTGCCGTTGCCAGTCTCAGCAACCAAGAGTGTATTCGACTCCTCAAGGCCGCCCTGTTCGAAAAAGGCACGTTGGGTTCCGTTGATCTCGTCGAACAGTTTTGCCTCGAGGAGGGCTTCGATACAGTAGGTTTCTGTCGCTGACAATGAGTCTGGAAGCTCCGCCATTGTGGGGTCTCGTTCTATTTCCGGACTTCTCAGTCTGTCATCAAAAGTATATTGGGTAGGCAATAGTCGATTGTGCTTCTGGACAACATACCTAGGATAAGCTATAATAATATCGAGTAGCTCAACAACTGTAACAGGTATGTCCCTCCTCTTCGACCACGCTCTTTCCAACTTCTCTCCAGAGGCCGGTCACCATTACGAGGTCAAGGCAGGCGATCTTGAATCCACTAGAGAGCGAGTCCCCGTCCAGCGTCCGCTGACTGACGACTCTCTAACTGCTCGAGTCCGTCCCGACTCAAAGCCACCTAACTCTGTACGCACTCCTCACACTGGACAAACAAGGCAGTCTCCCGGCAAAAAGCAGCGACATCTACAACGTCTACGAAATCGCAGCAAAACGGATCGATGCCGACGTAAAAACTGATAGAACCATCCGTGATCGTCTCAGCCAGCTCAAACTCAAAGGTTTCCTCGATGTCGAAGAACACAACAAAGGCCCGAAAGGCGGATCGTACTACCTCTACGAGTTCGGAGACATCCGGCCAAACATGGTAGAAGAAGTACTCCAAGAAATAGACCGGTTGGACGACCTATTCCAGAAAGACATTACCAACTACTGATGCCTACTTACTTCACTGCCTGTCCAACTCCTTCTCAACGTAGTCCTTGAAATCATCCGAATCCAACGCCGACCGCACAAGGCCTTCCAAGAACGCTCTTGCGTAGCACATTGTTGATGTAGAGCCATCTTGCGATTCTGCGGTGAATTGACGAGGATAATCTGGACGATAAGCGATCAAACGGCCGGTTTCTGTTCCACCCCTTCTTTGGAGGATTGTATCAACAATTACCGACGGAAGAGTGTCTTAGTTATCGCCAAGCGGCACCAACGGCGCCAATGGCACCGACTGCAAGGGCGACAAACACACCAATCACGAATATTGGCTTAAAAACACTTGCAAGAGCGTTCGGGTCGCCGCCATACATTGTAATGCTGACTGCACCGACGATGAATAATCCCAAAAGGGCTGACAGACCTGTTGCTGCTGGATTTCCCATACGTATATATCAACGTCAATGACTTAAATCTAGTCTTCACTTTGTACGCGGGGTCTCTCGAAAAGCTAGTGACGAGTCCGACAGCGGAGGGGAATCGCTGCCGGGATGATCGGATTGGGTGGAAGTGTCGCGCTGTTGGGGACGCGACAGTGACATGTCGCCACGCCAACTCTATGAGTCTTCTGGCGGCGACTTTCACTCGCAACGTGGTGTGTCTCGAGGCTTGCCACCACAACGGCTATGCGTCACTAGTCGAAAGCCGTGTGTGGCGCTCGCGGTGGGGTTCAAACGTTTGGTCGTCAACCGTTCTGGCAACCTTGCACCGCCGACTGTAGCAGTCGAGGGTCGATTCTAAACTTTGTTCGTCGTGAGTATCCTACTATTAGTTTCCCGAATCCGATTGTCTGGATAACGTATAAGTGTCCAGTATACAGAAGATGGAACACACGACACAGAACACCGTTGCGAGGGCGGTGTTCAGATAAGATTGAAGGAATGAGGCGTCACGTTTTCAAAGTGGTCTATGCCCGAAAACGCACGCCTCAGTCCTAGTATCGGCCAAATTGACTTGGATTTTGTGGAGCGAGAGGAAACACCGCGGCTGTTGATGAATCTCAGTATTCAGCTCCATCTTGCTGGACTCTCGCTTTCGAATACTGTTAGAGTTCTCGAAATATTCGGTGTTAAACGGGCTCGGTCGACTGTTCATAACTGGGTTCACAAGGCAGATCTACAGCCCAATTCCTGCCGGAATCCGGATCACGTTGCAGTTGACGAGACGGTGATCCGGCTCGTCGATGAACAGTATTGGCTGTACGCAGCCGTCGATCCAGCGTCTAATCAATTGCTCTATACAAAGCTTGAACCGACGAGAAACAAGGGTATCGCTAGTGCATTCTTTACGGAATTACGCGAGAAACACGATGTTGATGATGCTGTGATTCTCGTCGATGGAGATAAGTCACTGAACTACGCCTGTCAGCGACATAACCTCGATTTCAGATACGAACGACATGGAAATCGGAACAGCGTCGAACGTGTCTTCTGTGAGATAAAACGTCGAACTATATCTTTCTCAAACTGCTTTAGCAACGCTTCCGTAGAAACTGCTGATTAGTGGCTCAGATCATTCCAGCTAATCTGAACACGACCGTTCCTCGGCACCCAGCACGTTCGCCACCGTCCACATGTTGTACATCAGGATAGCGAACTTGAAGTAGAACATCCGGGTCGCCAGTCGGGGCGATCCCGACTGTGCCAAGAAGTCGTGCTTGAGCTTCCGGTAACTCGTCTCGACACCCCAGCGGTTGCGGAAGTCGGTGGCCAGCTTCAACGGGTCGACGTCGTCGTCATCGAGCGGGATGGTCGTGTAGAAGATAATCCAGTCGTCGGTCGGATCATCGGGTTCACCCTGCCGAAGCCGAGACCGCTTCTGGGACTTCACGGTGAACAACCAGTGCTTCTCGTTGGTGATCCCGCCGAGGCCGTGGGGCACCGCTTCGACCTCGCTCTCTTTGGCGACAGCGAGTCGCTGGAGGACCTTGATCTTCCGGCCTTTGTCCGGGGCCTGGATGATGAACTCCGTTCCGGTGGACTCGAGCGCACGGACGGAGTCAGTGGTGTAGAACCCACTGTCCAAGTAGGCGCGGTTGAACGACATCACCTGCGCGGCGTACCGGAGCAGCCGGCGCACGAGCGTTCCCTTGTCGGTGTCCGCCCGCGTCGGGACGGCCCGCATCGTCATCAGCGTGTTCGTGCCGACGAGAGCGAGCGTGGTGAACTGCCACGAGTAGTAGAAGTTCCGCTGGGGCTTCGTCTTTTGGATGTCCCGGCTGGCGTCACCCTGTCCGTACCACACCAGTCCGTACTGTCGATGGCGACTTCGTTGGTGTCATCGAAGTACTCGTGCTCGAAGGCGATGTCGAACAGCGCGTCGTTGGCTTGCCGGAACATTCGCGTGACGGTGGCCGGGTCGAACTTCAGAAGCTGGTGCCGGACGTTACTCGGGTCGACCGAGTTACCCTCACCGACCCACGACTTCAGTTCCATGTTCTCGCACGCTTGGTTCATGTGGATGTCGTGAATCGCCGCGCTGACGAAGATCCGCAGCAGGAAGTCGCGTTTGAACTTGATGCTGTCGTCGCGGTCGAAGCTGAGGTGTCGGAAGACCTCGGCCCGGAGTTCACGGCTGAGCTTCTTGATGTACGGCGGCTTTCGTTCCTCGGTGTCCGGCGAGGGCAGCTCGGGGAACTGGCCTGCTTCGGAGACTCGGACCACTTCGTCGTTCTCGTCGAGGTCGCTGGGAAACCAGTCGGTATCGACGAACGCGCCGCGGGCGAAGTGGTAGAGTTCCGTTTGACTCTCGTCAGGTTCGTCGTCGCTCATTCGTCGCAGACCGCCTCTCGGAGTTCCTCGTACAGATCGGGGTGGTTTTCCTTCAGAATCTCAGCATCCGTCTCAAGTTCACCTATCCGCTGCCGCACGCGAGAAGCAGACTCGTACCGCTTGCTGTCGTCAACATCTGCTTCACCGCTGATGCGTTCTCGGTCAGTCTTTGTCATGATCGCTGTGACTCCCATACCGCCATTCGTTGGTGGCATACGACTTAGACATTAGGTTATACCGCCATAAAGGTTAGCCCATAACACCACATTAGCTTATGGCCTAACTTTTATTGTCGCGGCGATACATGTCTCTGGTAAGAAGCGCGGGACATCGGTCAGAAGTTGGCCGGGGCGTGTTTGGACCACGCCCGACCGCGCTTCGGGACAACCGAAGCATGTCAATGAAGACATCCGCCGGACTTCAGGATTCCGGCACGAAAGCCGAATCGGACGCTGAAAACACCGAAGCCGACCTCGATCTCTCGGAGCTGATCGAGAATCACGAGAACACCGACTGGAGCGACGTTCCAGGCATCAGCGCTGCGGAAGCAGGCGCGTGGACGGCACGACTGATTGAGGCGCGCGACCGCGTCCAGGAGGGACTATGATGCAGCGACGTCAGTTCCTCGCCGTGGCCGCCGCCCTCGCCACTCTCCCGCAGGCCGCGACTGCTGACACGGGTCGCGCCGAGGAAATCGTCGAGGAGCGGAACGTGACCGACGACGGTGACTACTCGGTCACGGACTGCGGCTCCGTTCCTGGCGGGCTAAACAACGTCCACGTCACGGCAGATATGAACGATGGCCCGCTCGAAGTCGAGGGCGTCCACGAAGAAGGTGGCTGGAGCGGTGTCGGACTCCGGTGGAGGTCCGGCCCAATCGAGAGCGGTACCGGACTCAATCCCGACGACGCCCGCGATTTGGCAGCTCGGCTGGTGGTCGCTGCGGAGGCAGCGGAGGGGAAGTTCGATGACTGACGACCCTGACAACGATCAGGTTCGGGCGTTCGCGGAGGTCGGTCGGGACCTGCTGTCCTTCGAGTTGGAGACAGCCGCTGACGATCTCTACTACGAATTCCGGAAGGCCTCGAAGAAAGCCCGGAACGCTGACCGAATCACCGAGACTGACGCCCGCCGACTCGCCCACGCGATGGAACGCGCCGACATGTTCGTCGATGCGTTCTACGACGTCTGTCCCGAGGCCGACCGACCGCCCACCATTGAGGACTTGGTGTCGGTCGAAGAACTTCAACAGATCACCGCGCGGAGTCCGGTAGATGATTCCGATGAGTGACAACGTCGCTGTGAGGCACTGTCTAGTTGAGGGCGTTTGAGAAGCGAGCAGGTCGTAGCGAGAAGTAACCATGCAACTCGCAGACCTGCTCAAAGAGAGCTTAGGCGTGCATTGTGATGAGGTTTGGGAGAACGAGCGCACCCCGAACACCCTGACGGGTGTCGGGGTGCGTCTGCATTCGATGGGATTGTCAGTTCGGGAGGTCGTCGCAGTGCTCGACTTACTCGGTATTGACTGTTCTCACGGCGCAATTTGGAACTAGACACACACGCTTTCGGAAGCTCAGAGCGACCCGCCGACGGCAGAGCCGTCGCGGGTCGCGGTCGATGAGAAACAGATTGAGGTCGACGGCGAAAAGAAATGGCTGTACGCCGCGATCGACACGGAGTCGAAGCTCTTGCTCGAAATTGACGTGTTCAGCCGCCGCGGGATCAGTCCCGTGGCGGCGTTCTTGCATCGACTTACTGAGAAACACAAAACCGACGAGACAGAGTTTCTCGTCGATGCTGGCGGCTACCTGACTGGCCTCGTTCGTCACGATCTGAACGGTCAGCTCAACTACAGTGTTCGAAACTACGTCGAAAAGTGGTTTCACACGCTCAAGATACGGGTTGACCGCTTCCATAATTCGTGGGTGGGCAGTCAAGCGAGCGTCCGCGAATAGCTTGCACAGTTCATGCACTACTACAACCACCAGCGACCCCATCAGGCACTCGATGGACGGACGCCAGCTGCGGAGGTGCTAAACTAGACAGTGCCGTTAAGTTTAATAATATAGTTGGTGAATTATGTAATGTAGTCATTGAAACACCAATACAGAAACCATGAAGCGCGGACAGCCTACGCGCCGAGATGCACTCAAACTCGGCGCACTCGGTCTCGGAAGTGTAGTTAGTACGAGCAGTGTCGCTGCAGATGGCCTTACACCACCTTCCGATCCGAATGCCGACCCCAAAAGTACCCAGGATTCCGACACATACACTGGTTCTGACATGTACGGTGAGGGTGATTTCCGAGTTGGACTGGGTACCGACATCACTGCTTACGCCCCGGCTTGGAAAGACAGCTTCAAGGAAGAAGGTCAGTGGGAATACGACTTCACCATCGAAGGGACCACAGCATGTAGATTCGTTGATGATGGAGAGCCGATTGAGGACGAGAAGAATGAAGCAATGTGGTGGCAAGAAACGAAGCTGAGCGGGGCAAGTGACGTCTACAGTCGAGAAGATTCTGACTGGGTCGGCTCCTCACCCAGCGATCAGACGGGCGACTTCGACTATTCTGCCTATGCTCTCGCCCGTGACGGCATCACGCTCGCCCTCACCGCACTGAACCCCGCAATGGGTAGTCTCAAACTCGGGGCGAGCTACTTCCTCATGGACATGGTCAGCTGGCTCTCTAAACAGGATGATGACAGTAGTTCCATCTACAGAAAATGGGACTATGCTCCGACGAACGGGCCAGAGTGGGCAGACTCCTCAACCTTCCTGCTCGCTCGCGACGAACTCGAACCGGGCACTTCAGAATCATTCACAGTCCAGAATACCGCTATTGCCTTCCCAGAATACCCGGTCATCACCGAGTTCGACATTTCGTTCACCGTACCACCCTCTCCAAATACCCTCTCCACTGAAGAGATGGAAGAGTTCGGTATTCAAAAGATCAAACCTAATCAGTCCGGACTTAGCCCGAACGCCTCGCCAGAGCGGGATGAAGGGGTCTACGTTGCCGATCCGAAGAAGACGATGAAGGTTTCGCCGGTCAGTGATCCGAAGGTACCTGACCGAGTCTACGAGGAAATCGAAAAAAAGCGCGAGGAGCTATACATCTAACTACACCGAACGAGTCTCCTGTTATCCACCCTCTATTTGTCTGCCTAAGTCATGATCTGAAGTGACCCCGAAGAACCCCAGTGGCTATTGAGACGAAAACGGTGCTGGAACCCAAGACGAATCCGGTTCTCCATTTCGAATCAGCTTTAGTTCCGAACGAGTCACACTTTCCGTGTCAATCTCAGTTGGAGAATTCATCAGAATGCTCACTGACTGAGTGGAGGCCTCTTCATCTAATATACTATCCCTTATTACCGCCTGTGTATACTCGTCGTTAGTGACTTCCCATCGGATCCGCACCCGTAGTTCGGATCCTTCTGGTTTCGAGAGTTCGGTAACGGCAACCAATCGATCCGGTTCAAGTTGGTATGCCTCAGCGTTCTCGATACTAGCCTCTATCTCAGGCTCTCTACGCACCCACTGACAGCCAGCCAGACCAGCTATGATCCCCGTACTGCCAGCAGCAAGGATTTTCCTTCGGGTGACGAGATTATCTTCGAACATGGCTGAAGTGCTTCTTCTACTTATCGAATGTCATTTATGAAATCATATGAGAGTAACTCTTCTACCGTCTCTGTTGCAGACTCACCATAGCAGACTAATCGATCTGGAGGGCACTGTCTAGTTAGCGCGGTTTGAGAAGCGAGCAGGTCGTAGAGCTAGAGGAAATCGCAGGCGAACAGAGCGTCTACCTCCCGCCGGGATAACTTCGCGACCGGTTTTTCGTGCCCCCAGAGAGGGCGAGGGCTCCTTCGAAAGCTCTCAGAGGTGACTTCCAGTGAGTCACCAACAGAGTCCCGACAACGTCTCGATCGACGAGATCCCAGTCGATATCAATAACACGCAATCAGCGGAGGTCGATTCCGCCGACGTCCCCGACGAAATCGAATCCATCACCCGTGGGCTCGCCGGTGAGCAGCCGCCGACGAATCCCATAGTGGTTCTCAAAGCGGCTCGGTGGTGGTACATTCACGGCAAGGGCGGCACGGATCCCGCCTTCCAGTGGGCCATCGAGTGGGCGCGTCACCTTGCGACCGACACGCCTAGCGATGTCGAGCGGTTCGACGAGTTCCTCGAGTACCTCGTCTCGGTTGGCTTTGCGGACGAACGTCACGAGCTCCGCTGACCGACAGAGCGGTTTTTGAACGCCCCTGAGGGGTGCGGCGCGGTCTGAACAGACGCAGTCGCCGTGNAGCTCCGCTGACCGACAGAGCGGTTTTTGAACGCCCCTGAGGGGTGCGGCGCGGTCTGAACAGACGCAGTCGCCGTGAATTCGATTCGGTGAACACGATGTCCATGACCAGAGACTCGTCGGTCTCCTTCGACCAGACCGACACGCGATCCGACGAGATGAACAGCACCATCGAACAGTGGATCGACGACCTCGTCGCCAGCGTCGACGACGCGCAGGCCAGCGAAGAGTTCCAAGAGTGGCTCGATGTCCAGAGTCGTTTCCACGACTACTCGTATCGGAACACGCTCCTCATCAAGCGGCAGTGTCCCGAGGCGAGCCGGGTGGCGGGCTACCGGACGTGGCAGGAGGAGTTCGACCGCCACGTCACGGAGGGCGAATCGGCCATCTGGATCTGGGCGCCGATTATCACCAAGCAGTGCCCGGAGTGCGAGAATTCGCCGAGCTACCACGAGAACAGTGACTGTGAGTACGACGAGACGCCACCCGAGGAGTGGTCCGAGGGCCTCGTCGGATTCAAGCCCGCGCCGGTGTTCGATGTCTCCCAGACGGAGGGCGAGCCGCTTCCCGACCTGGACACGGAAGCGACCGGCGACGCCGGCGACCTCGTCGACCAGTTGAATGCCGTCGCTGACGATCTCGGCGTGACGGTGCGAATCGTTCCAGCCGAGAAGTGGACGCGCGGTGAGGCGAAGGGCATCTGCGAGCAGCTGAGCCTCGTCGACGTCCAACCGCTCGTCGAGGTGCGAGATCGGGAGAACGAGGCCGACCTCGCGCGGACGCTGATTCACGAGTACGCACACGCCCTGCTCCACTTCGACGTCGACGACGACACCGAACAGTCGAAACGCGAAGTCGAGGCCGAAGCCGTCGCGTACGTCGTCGGGCGCCATTGCGGGCTCGACACTAGCGGGTCGGCGTTCTACCTCGCTGCGTGGGAGTCGGACGATACCGAGGTCGTTCGCGAGCGCCTCGGCCGGATTAGTCGAACGGCAGAAGAACTCATCGACGTTCTCGAGGACGAATCCCCGTCCTCACTCAGTTAACCAACGTGGTGATGGATTCCTTCCGCTCTGTTGGTTAAGTTTTTCAGCGCCCCCGGAGGTGCGGAGGCGCGTTCTGACCTCCGTTGAATGATGACTGAACCCGATCTCACGACGGTCCTCGAGGAAGCAGAGCACGTTGCCGAGCAGCACGACCAAGTCGCTCGTACGACAGACAACCAAGCCCACGAGTACCTCCGATACGCGGTTCTTCGGGTGCTCGAAGGCGAGGCGGACCAACTCCCAGCAGACTGGACGCCGATCGACGGCGTGACCGTCGGCTACGGGAGCGACGACGCGATGTTCGATAGCTGGGGCTCCAGCGAAGACTGGTGGGAGAGTGTCCCGCCACAGGAGGCGTGTACCCGCTTTCGGGTGTTCTTCCCGGACGACCACCAGACGGTCCCCCGTGACATCGTCGACGTGATGGCCGCGCTCGGTGCCTAGCGAGTGTGGACCGGGAGCGCAGCGGCGTGCGGCTCCTACGACCATCGCGAGCGCCGTGAGGTCCATTACCTGTGGTCGGGAAGGCCATCCGGTCGAGGAAGTGCTCCACGAGCGGCTCAGTGGCCCTGCGGAAGCCGTCGCTCCCGACGGTGGCCGAACGGGTGACGTTCGCGACCGAATGGTCGTCGACGAGAACGCAGAGTCACAAGACAATCTCGAGCCCCGCACGAAGCGTGCCATCGCCGAAGCGATGGATGTCTCACTCCTCTCGAAAGGTGGCCGCTACGAGGTACAGTCCGCGTCCGGCAACAGGTACGAAGTCGATGTCATCGACGAATCGTGTACCTGTCCCGACTGGCAGCAGCGTTCTCCCGAAGGCGGATGCAAGCACCTGCGTCACGTCGATCACGAGATCAAACGGGGCCGCGTTCCCCGCCCAGATGGCCGCCTTCCGGCTGACGCGAACTGATTTCGGTTAACCAACAAACCATCCGTTTTATCGCTGGCGTTGGTTAACGCACACAGCCACTATCCTGCCCGCGGTCACGGGAGGTCTTCTGTTACGTCGACGAGGTCCTCCTCGGTCTGCCAGCGATACAGCCGTCCCTCCCGGTCGAACAGCTCAAAAACACCGTCCTACATCCAACCGAAGGGGTGCTCCTCGTCCTCGTACTCCCGTTTGAGGACGTGGCTCTTCGCGAAGAACTCGGTCGTGCCGACGAGCAACCCTTGTTCGACGAGGAAGTCGCTCGGTTCCTTCTCGGCGACACCGACGAGGTAGGTCACGATATCACCGATCAGGCAGAGTACGAGAATTCCCCTCGCCCGGACGACGCGTAACCCTTACAGAATTAGCTCCGTCTCAGTACTCGATTACCGTTCGATTTCGTACTCACCCGCCAGCTCTTGGAACTCGTCCCACGCCGGGAGCCGGTCGTCGTCGACCTCGCCGTGCGTCTCGAGGTAGCGAAGCAAGGCGTCGATTTCGTCTTCGAGGCCATACTTCGCCGCCTGCTCTCGGAGGTCCGCCTCGTCGACGTCGACGTGGCTGAGTAGAAGGAGACAGTACGAGCGGTGGCGGCTCCCGTCGTCGATTAACAGCGTGTGACAGCAGAGCTCCGCCGGCGAGACTGCGTCGAGGTCCTGGGAGTAGACGTAGTAGCGGTGGCCGGTGAGCAGGAACTGGAGGCCGAAGGCCGCGAATCGAGCGAGGCCAGTTTCGTGGAACGCCTCCGCGTCGATCTCCGTCTTGGTCTGAGTGAGGAATTCGTCGTAGTCCTCCCAGAGAATCGTGCCCTTCGGGGCGACGGCTTCGAGGCGTTGACGATGCAGATGGTGTGCGAGTTCACGGGCGAACTCGTGGAGGCGGTCGAAATCGGCGTTGAAGTCATAGCGGCCGTCGGCCGTCCCGACGAGACCACGGTCACGAAACCGCTTGAGGACGCGGTTGACCGTGTTGCGGTAGTTGTCGCTCCGGTCGGCGATCTCGGAGACGGTTCGCGGCTGGTCGAGGTAGTACAGCACCTCGAGTGCCTTTCCGGTCAGCAGCTCGGGGAACTCGATGTGGGAGTGCTGGCGGACGAGGTCCCGATAGAGTTCGACGGCTCGAGCATCCGACGGGACGACTCGTTTTCGACGGCCGTCGCGTTCCGTGTAGACGAGTCCCTTTTCGACGAGGTCGCGGACGGCACGAGAGAGGTAGCTCTCGGTGTGGTCGAGCTTCGTCGCTAGGTCGGAGATCGTGTCGCCGCGGTCGACCGTGGCGAGGACCTCGAGTTCGATGCGCCGGAGCACAGTGTAACATAGTACGAAACTACTATATAAAGAAGTTTCGAGTAGTGTTACAGCCAGCAGGCACGAGGACCTTTTTCACCGAGTTAACCAACAAAACTATGGATTCGCAGCCGTTGTTGGTTAACACGAGAGTAGCCGATGTCCTACGACCCCCCGACCCCACCGGCGAACCTCCCGACAGAGATCGTCAACACGCTCAACGAGTCGGACCCGGAGCGGCTCCGAGACGTTGCTACGTATGCAGAAGCGCTCGCCGAGCACAAGGAACGTGAGGCCCGCCTCGAGGAGTCGGCAAATCAAGAAGAGGTCGAAGAGCGACCAGACGACCTCCCGGACGATGTTCCTGCCAAAGCGACGATCACGATCAAGAAGATCAATGACAACCGCTACTACTACTGGCAGTGGCGGGACGGCAAATCAGTGAAGTCAAAATATAAAGAGCCGGTCAACCCGAACGAATAACTTCGGGCATTCATCAGTGATGACGGTTGCTGATGGTCGGCGAAAGGCCGAACCATGCCCGTTGAAGTCGAGTGTGATTTCTGTGGTGAGACAGTCTCAAGACCGCCGTCGGTAGTGGAGCGGGCAGAACACTACTTCTGTGATAAGATTTTCACCATATCCGCAAGTTCACCATATCCGGCCATTCACGGAATTCGGCCAAGATGAGATCGAAGCAGCGCATGACCACTCAAATTTGGTCTCGCTCTGTGAGCCCTGCCACAGTCGGTGGGAGGGTATCCCGATCTGTCCGAAACTGATCTGATAGATACCCCGTATGCGAAATGATTCCACTGGAGTGTCAAAGTACACTCCGTGTGCGAAGTGATTTTGCCGATGGCGTTGAGTCAGTACACCCCGTGTGCGATATGATTTCGGTCTCGCCTTGGGGGTCACCCCGTGTGAGAGATGAATTGACTGATGAGTCGAAGGGAGACACCCTGTGTGCGATATGAAATCTTGCGGGGTGTTGGCAGACATACCAATTATCCTTGCAGTACTTCCGACGGAAACCCCCCCCGTGTGCAAAATGAATTCGGTGCCGGCGTTACCGACTCTTCGCGTCAGTTCCCCTCGAAGAAATCGTCTATCTGTGCGTTGACAACAGACCGAATCAAGTTCTTGTCGTGTTCTACCTCTTCGAGTCGGATGTCGGCCTGAAGCGTCTCAGCGACCACTTCGGGATCGTCGATGAACGTGTATTCTTTATGAACACCACTCCCATACCCTCGCCCTCGTTTCTCAGACGTGACGAAATTATAGGTCTCAGCCTCGCTCATATATCGGAGATAAGAGTCCCGTGACTTTTCGTCAGCATCCAGCAAATCGGTGAGATACTGATACACTCTGTACGCAACTGTGCTGGGAACGGCATTCAGGTTACGCTGGGAGTGAACCGGAACGATTGCCGTGGCGTAGAGTGAGAGCTTCTTTTGTGTGGAGAGGCCTTGCATCTGAGTCAACGTCCGGTCACGCTCGGCTTCCTTCTGAGCGTCACGGACGTGCTCTTCAGTGACCGTATCCTCACCCTTGCGGTCTGCAATCTCGCCGGCCTTTCGGAACAGGTCGATCGCTTTCCGCGCGTCACCGTGATCCTGCGCAGCAAACGCCGAACTGAGTGGAATGATGCCGTTTTCAAGGACATCGTCTTGGTACGCGTCGCGACGTCGCTCAAGGATCGACTGTAGCTGATTCGCATCGTAATCAGGGAAAACGACATCCTGCGGATTGAACGAACTCTCCGCTCGGCCGTCGAGATCCTCCATAAATCGAGGATCGTTCGTGAGCGCTGCGACGGAGACATGGCCTTCGATCCGACCGAGTTGTGATGCTCGAGACAGCTGGTAGAGCAGCTTTGAATATGCTGGTTCGTCGTTTGGATCCCGCTGCCTGCCAACCAGAAGATCGACCTCGTCGAGAATGATAATGACCGAGTCGAAATTATGGCTTAGAATCTCGTAGAACCGATTGAGCTTCTGGTCTGTCGAGATTCCACTCTGAGGGATGTCAACGTCAACGCCAGCTTCGTCAGCTGCGTTCTTTGCCAAGCGATAGACAGCGCGGTCGTGCGACTTGATCGTCTGGCAGTTAATCTTAATGACTCCGAATCGATCACCCTGTGCATTCGCAAGTTCGAGGACCTGCTGACAGACTGCGTTGATGATGAGTGACTTCCCGGTCCCCGACGGGCCGTACAGGAGCATATTGGGTGGGCGATTCCCTTGCAGTGCCGGTCGTAGGTAGGTGATGACGTCGTCTAACTGGTCATCGCGACCGACGATCCGATCCTCGTCGATGACGGCATCCGGGTCAAGAAGTCCCTTATCTCGAAAAACAGAGTTCTGAACCCCCTCCTGAAGACGGCCTTTGATAGATTGTGAGAGAGATTGTTGATCGTCGCCGTCAGCCATGTTTGCGCAATTAGGTCGAAACTATAAATAAATATGGACACCGTGTGCGAGGTTAAATCAGCCGAATTCAGTTGATAGAGGTGTTTTAGAAGAGGATATCCGGTAGAAAACAGTAACCGCGGGCGAAATCAATTGGTCGTGACGACACCCCGTGTGCGATATGAAATGCCGGATAGCTCGTTGAGCAGCCGTCGATATCGAATCGAGTCAAAAGAGGTCGAAAGATGAAATACGACGTATTCTCGGTCTAAATAATCCGAGATATTCCTCGACGATCTCAAGTGAGTTCAGATCGGGTCGGTAAATCACCCCCACACCCCGTGTGCGATATGAAATCGGGAAGATGACGGGAGGGGGTGCTCGAGGTGAGTGACTGCAAAGCACCTGGAATTTGCCGATTTCACGGAGTAGAGGCCTCTAGAAGGGATATATTGAGATGACTGTGTTTAAGAGAAACCTTTACATGTCTGCTCTGTCAACTGGATCCGTACTGGACCTAGAGACGGTCGAAACAAAACAGTGTATTTCGTGATATGACTGTGCTCGTCCGCGGCTTGGCTCCCTCGTGGGCTGGACGGCTTCGTTGGCTCTACGTCTTCTCGTAGACTCTCTCATCAATTTCCGAGTTGTTCTGCTGGTCCGTCCCTGCCTACCCTCTCACCAAATTCATATCGCACACGGGGTGTGGGGGTTCGCCATCGTAGGAACCACGATTAACCAACAGCTCTACCTCAATCGACTCCTGTGTTGATTAATCTTGTTTTCAGTGTTCGCGAACGCCGTCAACTCCGACACTCGTGTCTCCGCGAGTTCTCGACGAACCTGATGAGTTCCGTCTCATAGTACGGCGTATCGTACGACTCGATTTCCTTGTGAGCCAATTCGACCCGTTCTCGGGACCGCTTCTCGTCGTCAACGACCACGTACTCGATGTCCTGTCCAGGGTGGACAGCGAGGTTCTGATCGCGAGCTCGCTTCAGCGCCGCCACGTTTTGCGTGTTCTGCATGTACCCATCGAGTGGCTTAGAGACGCGATTCCGTTCAACGAGTTTTTCAACCGGCACCGTCCCAGCGTGGAGCCGATTGACGGCGTCCTTAGAGACAGTCTAGTATGGCGTCCGGAGATTGAGTCACATCGAGCCGATCGAGACAGTCCTGCTGGATGTCCTCGATGAACGGTGGAGTTGAGCTCTGCCGGGCTTCGATGCCTCTGATCTTGCAGTCGTCTTCGTCGGCGACTTTCCCGAAGTACTTCGTCAGCGCGCTGGCGTCGCTCTCTCGTTGCGGCACGAACGCCACCCAATCGTAGTGGACTTCGTGTTCGAGCCGAATCTCGACGCGCTCCGTGATCTCTGTTGCGAGCGTCTCGAGGTCCTCGCAGTCATCGTCGTCGGGGTCTGGGTTCACCCAGATGGAGTCGACGATGCCGTGAACGACCCGCCAGCCGCCGGCTTCCAGCCGCTGTTTCGCCGTCAGCAGAATCTCGCGAGCGAACGCGTTGATTGCCTCGTGGCACTCGATGCGACGAACTTCGCGTTGCTGAACCCTTGATAGCCGAAGCAGGCGACGAGGATCCACTTCAGCGCTCCCGACCGCCCCTCGAGCTCCGCCAGTCGGTCCTCGTCGGGATCATCCTGTTCCTTCTCGCGACGGATGGCCGCCTTGATTTCGTTGCGGGCGTCAATGATCGGCTGCAGCACGTCGACGAGGTAGCCACGGTCGTCACAGATTGAGTACCCAAGGCCGGGGACGTCGTCGCGGTCGCTGTGGCAGTCACACCGGATAACGTCCGGCGAGAGGTTTCGGGTACAGATGATGTTCGGGTACAACGAGGAGAAATCGAGTTCGTGGACGTTCTCGTGGAGACCGACCTCGGGGGCAAAAATGAAGCCGCCGCGGTCGGCGTCGTGGAGCGTCCCATCGGCTTGTAGAACTCGTGGCGCCAGGAGTTCCACGGGACGAGGACGCCGCGGTCGTGTGCCTCACAAATCTGGATCGCTGTGAGCACGTTCCCGATCGACGCCCACGCGAGCTCCTGGACGGGCTTTTTCGAGCGCGACACGAGGTCGAGGACGCCGTCGAGGTTCGTCTCNGGATCGCTGTGAGCACGTTCCCGATCGACGCCCACGCGAGCTCCTGGACGGGCTTTTTCGAGCGCGACACGAGGTCGAGGACGCCGTCGAGGTTCGTCTCCCCGTAGAAGAACGTGTTCGACTCGTCGATGATCGCCCGGCCGGGCACGTTGTACCGCGCCGGCGAGTGGCCAACGCGACCGTAGCTCGAATACGTCGACCGACTCGCCAGCTGCTGGTAGTCGACGTCCGGCCACCGATTCAGCGAGAAGTCGTCGACGCCGGTGGCCGTCGCCATCTCGTGGAGGGTCGGGACGATCTCGCTCGTCGAGCAGACTAGGACGTCCGGATCGTGTGCATCGAGCGCCCCCTGGACGGCGGTCAGGAGATCCGTCGACGACCCGGTGACGGTGTCGCCGGCGACGGACAGTTTCCCGTAGATGTCGTCGCTCATTTCGGTCACCGGAACGCTGAGCCGGAGCGTCGACAGCTCGCTTGCGGGTGTCGGATCGGCGCCGGTCTCCAGACAGTACCGGAACTCTCGCGAGAAGTCGACGTTGAAACAGGCGAGATCCCCGACTGGATAGTCCGACAGCTGGCGCGCTTGCCGGGCGAGTGTGGTGACGCGGTCGATGTGGGCGACGTCGACGGCGAGAACGGCCACCTCGTCGCGACGGAATCCAGGACGCTGCGTCACCATCTCGGTCGCGATGACGTCGGGGTGCTGATCATAGATCGACCGGAGCGGAGTGAGGTCGATGTCGGCGTCAGGGCCGCGAGCAGCGACGTAGAACCGTGGGTTATAGTCGTTGCGCTCGGTCGCGACGGCGCCGTCGGTGGTGGCGTCCCACTCGAGGACGCGCCCGTCATCCAAGAAGTTGATAGTGAACGGCATCAGGTATTCAGATCCTCCAACATCCGACAGAACGGTTGAGGAGCAGATAAGCCGTGGCGTGTCGCTTCCGAATTTCAAGAAAGGAGTGTCAAGAACACAAACCAGAGCGTATTTTATTCTTTTAGCCCCTTACTCTTTGTTTCTGATGATCTCTGGAATTCGTCATTTCACATTAACCAACGTCTCCGACGGATAGGCGCATATGTTGGTTAAAGTAACGATGATGCCTTGATCTCAGAGAAACTCGGGATCGGGAAGCAAACCTGTACTCAAACAGCCGCTGATCCAGAATAGCTGGCGGTGCCGTACAAACAACTTTTAAGACAAGTCAAGCTGATTCTTTGTCCTTCGGCTCCATTATTTCCTCATGGTATTCTAAGAACTGTTCAGCATGTTCTTCAAGCTCTTTTTCATCCATATACTCCTCAAGATTGAACAACGGCTTGGTCCGAATGATTTCTTGAACAGTAAACCGTAGAGACTGGAAATCTGATTCTGAAATCGACTTCTCCTTGATCGGATTTTCGTCATCGAATTCAGAATAGTAGACACAATAAATTCCGAGGAAGCAGTAGAACTCTGTGATCTCATTATCTAGGAACACTGGACGACCGTGTGACCCCTGAACCACGTCGTGCTCCTGTGTTTCCCACTTAGTCCATCGAGGAGGATTTCGGTTCGAGTTCTGAATGGCAAAATAAACATCACTCATATCACCTAGTTCACGGAAAAAGCGTTTGAGCTTCCTATCGTAGATTTTCTTGAACTCTTCCTTGTGCTGGTGATCTTGCTTTGCTACTGAATAGGAGAGAGATGCAGCACTGAACAGCAACTGTTTGATCTCGCTTTGTATCTCGTCGCCGATCTCTATCCGGCTTTGGTCTCTGGATATGCTAGGAATCTCCCAGATTCGGATGAAAGTACGGGCGTCCTTGACATCTAACGCGTACTTCAACATTTTATGAATTTCTTCTAACAGGGAGAACGAGTAGCCTTCCTCCCGCATTCGGTTCACATCGAAGGAGTCGAAATTATCGCAATCTTTCTGAACAGCGTCAGTGAAGACTATATTTAGAGATTGGGCGAGTTCGTCGATTATTCCAGCTGCGAACACTTCCGGGAGTTCGGACTTTCGGGAACAGAGTTCGAATACAAATCCTGAATAAATGTAAATAAAGTTTCGAAATGGCGGTTGTAGGTCGTTTTTCAAAGAATAGTTGGTGACTGAATTGAGAACCTTTGCTGTTTCCAAAGCCTGCTCTCGGTCTCGCTCCTGTAAACATTCACTGAACACACTGAGGAAAATCCTCTCCAAATTATAGAAGGGCGATTCCAATTCGAAGTACCTTCCATATTGGAAGAGAGAATCTTGCTGCTCCAATTCAGTCAGCACATGCATCATCACATCTCCGTAATTCTTCACAAACTCCGAAAACGAGCCAAACTCCCCGTTTCGAACCGTATTAACACCTTTTCTCTCGAGGTAATCCACAAATTCGTACGGATCTTCCAGGTAGGGAGGCCACGGCGGGGAAGAAGAAGTCAATATGCACTGGTCAAGTTCTTCTTTAACACTCTCTAAATCGATGTCAGTCAAATCCTGAGATGTGTCGACGATAATAGAGTATTGCTCTGCATCTTGGTTGAGCCGCACTTCCGATCTCACCGTCGTTTCTTCCCCAACAATACTAGACTCTCCTTCTGCCTCTTGCAAAGTCTCAAAAAGCTGGTATAGCGCATCGGTGTACTGACGAGGCTTGATATCAGATACGTACTGCTTTTTGTCTAAGTCGTCTATCGTAATGCAATCGCTCTCAGAAGGACCGATTCCATATCTGAAGTTCACCAAATCAATTTCATCGGACAGCTGGTCTCTAATTACCTTACTTGACTGGTGAACCTTCGCATCGCTCTCGATTTTCCGCGTGATGTGTTTTTTCAGTAATGAGTAGGCATATTCGTCTGGTGATGTGTCTAAAATCAGCCTGAGGATGGAATAGTAGACTGCAAGAATCCCCAGTACCGTGATCACGAAGTAAGAAACCGCATAGTCAGCCTCAAGTCCAACAGGTAAATAATTCGAATAGAGATAGGAGAACCCAATTGCAACGGTGCCGAGTAGCGAGAAATACAGAACCGGCTTTACGAAAGATTTCTCGACAAAGCGCTCCAGAACGCTATCAACGTGATTGCTTCTAGTGACGTAGTCCATCAGGAATACAATTACAACAAAGCTGAGCCCGACTATTGCTGCGTGAACCTGCCAGACTATATCCACAGATTCCCATGAAATACTCCCGAAGAAGGTGCTAATAACAAATCCAAATCCAGTGGTCAACCCCAGTAGGATAACTATAGTCAAGCCGGTTCTCCAGGTGTTGAAGAAGGAATTTGCTGCACGCTTCAAATTCGGTATTCCTCTCCACCAGCCGTGTTCTCGTGCTGCTTGAATCCTCAAAGATTCAGGAGAGGGATATACCCCTTTCCACAGAATCAGTTTACGAACAGCGAATATAGATGCACCCAAAAGGATAGCACCTGAGAGGCCGTAGACTACGTATTCAAGATACGGCACATAATCCATTTGCCAAAGAGAAATAATCGTAACTTCTAATCAGTTCTGGTAGCCCTAATCATCCTTCTGGCCTCATACTAGGGGCTCGATTATTCTCGCACCCAATTTGAGACAATCTCACCGATTGTCAGCTGGTCGTTGACTGCGAAGTCAGTCGTCTCGATATCGAACGGTATAGTTCCGATTATCATCGGTCTTCCGAGTCGTGATCGTCATGGCGTGACTTCCTTTTATGGCCTCTTTGGCTCGTTGCGACCGCGGCCTCCAGTTCCTCGAGGCGTTCCTCGTGGTCGTCGAGGCGGCCCTCCTGTTCGAGATCGATGCTGAGTAGTGCCGGCAGCAGCGGGTTCTGGTGGTTCAACAGCCCGCTCGCGTCGGCGTGCTCGCGGGCGTACTCGAACAGCCGGTCGAAGCGCGGCTGGTCGCGACGCCGCAGTGCCCGGCGGAACTCCGCCCAGCACTCTTCGATGGCCCGTACGCATCTCGGTAGGTTGGGGTTCGTGCGTCCCATCGCTATCGGCCTCCTGTCTCGGTCGCCGTCCACGCATCGAGCAAGGGATCCGCGGTGGCCGCCACCGTCTCACCGTCAGCAGTGACGCCCGTCCCGACACCCTCCGGAGTCGGCGTTGACGGCGCCGGCGTCGTCGGTTCTACGCCGACCTGCGTGGCGCGTGCCGCGAGCAGCTGCTGCCAGTATGCGAACGTCGTCTGGTAGTACGCGCCGTCGTCGACGGGATAGACAAGCGTCTCGAAGTCCTCGCCGACGACCCGTGGGCCTATCCGGGTTTGCTCGCACTCGAGGTGGTGGTCGGCGGCCGTCGCGACCGGTGCCGTGAAGTCGTCGCGCTGTGCTCGGGTGACGAGCACTGGAATGTCATACTATTATTTGGCAAATGTTTTTAGGGAGTCTTCGCGGTAGTGTTCAGATAAGCACGTGAGTTATAGTCCTCTTCAGAGACCTTCTACCGAGTGACGAGAATTGACGCCGACCTTTCTCGGCCCAGCCGATAGTAACTGAGTCATCCGTTTTCCGGAATGAGTTGACTCTACCACGCAAATATCAAAGACGACTCTCTCTGATTACTGTGAGTATTATCTGAACAGCGCCTTTGAGAACGGGCCAAGACAAATGAATCGTCGCCAGAGCAGGGGATTCTCAGCCATCGGTGTGACTATCCGTGAGAATTGTTTGCCGAACCGCAACACCGACTGCCTCCCCAAGTCGAGGCGGAACAGCATTACCAATCAAGCGGTATGCGTCCGTCCGGCTCTCAGGGACCCAGTAGGTGTCCCTGAACGACTGTATCCTAGCCGCCTCCCTAGGGGAGAGTGAACGTGCTTCCGTCGGGTGGATGAACATGTGACCGTCTTTCCGCATATGGGCGAGAATCGTTGACGCTGGCTTCGCGGGATTTTGCTTCTTGTACTTATCCGAGAATACGTCATCGCGGTATGGCTGGAGTCTGGTGCTCACCTGACCGATGTTCCACCCGACGCCATGACCCAGCAGCTTGTATATTGAGAGGTCGAGATGATTGTGCCAGCGTGCGTCATGGTTACGGAGCGGCTGATCCTCCCAGTCCTCGCCATCTGGGACGTTTCGGGCCCATTCCTGATACGGCGAAACGGGAGGGAGCGTATACTCAGTTGCTTGGTTCGGTGGCATCTCCCCATCGGGGGAAATCGGCGGCAAGTCCATAATCGCGTCTGCGACGGTGAGGTAGGGAAGTCTGTACTCCCGATCAGGCTCAAAGGGAGGGAGGACAGAGGACAAACCAGTTTTGAACGTCTCTTGAGATTTATCAGTGCTGTCCCTCAGTTCGGGACGAATCTGCATTTGCTGATCTTTCTCTCTGTCGGTCGGCTCTCGGTGGGTGTACCATCGGGTGAGCTCTGGCAGAGCCTTTCCTATTTGCCGGCCGATGAAGAAGAGCCGTTCTCGATGCTGGGGAACGCCGAAATCCGCAGCATCGACGAGGAACTTGTCTACAGTATAGCCAAGACCCTCCATTTCCTCAATTATTACCTCTGTAACAGGAACTTCCTCACCAACCGGGGACTGCTCGACCTCCTGTTCTTCCCCGATCGGGAGAGACTCTTGGACCGTATCTGACTCGACAGTGACTGTGTCAGTCAACATCCCAGGGACGTTCTCCATGACGAACGCCCGTGGCTGGAAATGCTTGACGTACCGGAGAAAATCAAGATACAGAACGTTCCGATCGTCCTCGTCGACGGAGCGATCCTCGAGAGAGCCGAGTTTTGAACGACCGATTGTAGAGAACGATGGGCAGGGTGGTCCCCCCGCAACGAGATCAAGGTTGCCCGGCTCGATATCGGGACCATCCTCTGCAGGGTCGGTCTCACGGATATCTGCCTGAATAGCGTAATCACCGTGGTTCTCACGATGGGTTTCAACGGCAGACTCGTCATAGTCGACCGCCCAGCGTACATCGTAGCCGGCCCGTCGGAGCCCTTCAGAGAGCCCCCCAGCGCCACAAAAGAGGTCGATCGCAGATGGCCCCGAATCCATTGTGCGAACGAAAGGGCGGGAATGGGGAAAGTCGTTTGGAACTGCGATCAGTTCTTGAAGGCATCGACGACGACGGCCATATTCACGAGGTCGGGTTCATCGGGAACGACCTGTTCTTCCCCATCAAGCCGGGCCATCTCTGCATTTTTCTTATCTCGTAACTCAGCAACCTCGCTGCGGTGCTTTGCGAGTACTGCGCTCATATCTTCGCCTGCACGGTCGCGCTTTTCGAACTGCTCGATCCGTTCTTCGAGATCTTCAATCCGGTACTCGAAGTAGTTCTTGGCGTGCTCTCGACGAATGCGGACCTCTCGCTCTCGGTCTGTGCGTGCTTCTTGTGCAAGGTCGTCGATGAGCTCCCAGGCCACATCGTCTGCTTTCGAGACGAGCTGTTCAGCCTGCGCAGTTACAGTGCCAAGTGAGGGATGTCCGTCGATAGCTGATGAGGGCAGCCCGCCCGTAATGTGGATGTTCTCGGTCTTGGTCGTACCATCAGGGGTGACGTAGACCTGTGCGAGTTTCTCAGTCACTGTATCACCGCTCCCCGAGAGATAGCCAATCCGGTAGTGACAGAGGAGTCCAGGTGTCTTCAGTTCCTCTCCTCCGGTGAGAACGGCCGTCTGTCCACCAACTGCATCCGTATCCAGACAGTACGCCATCATTGCTTGGACCACGGGGTGGTCGAGCGTGATGAACTCCAGATTCTCGTCTGCAAGCGCGTTCTCCCGGTCGAAGGTTGCACCGTCATATCGACTCGCCACATTCTCACTGGTAATCCGGTCAGGAACAACCAGATCAAACACGTCATCACCGTCTTTGGCAGGACCGGGACGAACGTTTTCGAGGCCACCGCCGAACTCTTGGCAGACGGTTCTGACGAGATATTCGACGTCTTCGTCGCTCACCGTATCAGCAGCACTCTCTTCGACGATGTCGAGGATATCTCGGTCTTCCTTGCTCAGGTCAAACTTATCGCGGATGAGGAGTTCCTCGTCGACGCGCCGGACAGCCTCTTCTTGGTCCTCGGCGATGGCCTCAAGATCGTCGACGACAGCATCAGGGCTCTGGCCGGTCGCGAGTGCAGACATAATCTGCTCTTCGAGGTCGATGTCTTCGAGTACGAGCCCGAGGACGTCCGAGCTCATCCCGAGCGTTTCCTCGATCTCGTCGATTTTCTCGAGAAGCCGCTCGAGGATGATGCTCTCACGTGTGTCCTTGAAGAACAGGTTCCGAATCTCGACAGTCTCCTCCTGCCCGTAGCGGTGGAGGCGTCCAATACGCTGATCGATCCGGGTCGGATTCCAGGGTAGGTCGTAGTTCACCATGATGTGGGCGAACTGTAGGTTCAGCCCTTCTCGAGCAGCGTCCGTTGCCAGCATCACGTTCGCTGGTCCCTCGAACTTCTTGAACTGCTGCTGGCGCTGGGATTGGGAGAGGTCGCCGTAGATTTCTGCGATGTCCCTGTCCCCGAACACTCGTCCCTTGAGGTACTCGAGCGTGTCTGTGTATTCGGTGAAGATGAGGATTTTCTCGTCAGGATCCTCTTCCAGAATTCCCTCGACGTATTCCCGCAGTCGTTCTGCCTTCGAGTCCACTTGAATGGCCTTTGCTTGGTTGTAGAGGTCACGGACTATCGAGAGCTCTTCTTCGATCTTTTCGGGGTCACCAGAGGCAACGGCACCGCCAAGCTCCTCTTCGACGTGCTCACGCTGTGCCTCTGTGAGCATCTCGGGATCCTCTCGATACTCATCGAGCAGGCTCTTCGTGACTGGAGAGAGATTTCCTGGGTCAGCACCACCTGCCTTGATCGACTCCATCCGGTTGCGTAGAGATTGCTGAATCGCGTAAATTGAGGAGACAAGACGCTTCTGGTAGAGGACCATCGCAAACCCCCCAGCGTCTGTCTCTTATACACATCTNAGATGTGTATAAGAGACAGACTCGGTGATGTATTCCGTGACGTCGTCGTAGAGCTGCCGTTCCTCTTCTGTGAACCCGACCGGGAGTGTCTGAATGTTTTTCTCGGGGAACATCGGCGACCCGTCCGCCTCGTACATCTCGTCCTTCAATCGACGGATCATCAGGTCTTGCAGTCCCTCTTTGTCAACGTCGTGCTCGTCGCGGAAGCGATAGGGGTCGAGTAACGAGATCATGAAGTAGAACTGATCGCGCTTCCCGTTGTGTGGAGTCCCAGTGAGGAACAGAAGTCCGTCAGAGGTTTCGGAAACTGCCTCACCGACTCGGTAGCGATCCGTCTTGGTGCTCCCACGCTTCCCATCTCGACGTGCCGTTAGGTGGTGGGACTCGTCGAAAAGTGCGATGTCCCAGTCTTCCTGGATGTTCTTCAGGGCCGAGCGCATGTCCTCCTGCTTGGCGAAGTCGATGGAGGTGATAATGCGGTCCTCGTGTGACCAGACGTTCTCAGCAGGATAGGCGTCTTTTTTGGCGTCGACGTAATCGCGGTCGTAGATAACGTAGTTCGTGTCGAACTTTTCCCTGAGTTCTTCCTGCCACTGGGTTGTGAGCGGAGCCGGAGCAACGATGAGGACACGGTCAGCTTGACCACGGGCAGCGAGTTCCTCGATGACGATCGCAGCCTCGATGGTCTTTCCGAGTCCGACCTCGTCGCCGATGAGGTAGCGATGGTCGTAGGAGGTGAGGATCTCGTGAGCGGCCTTCACCTGATGAGGGGCGATGTCGATTCGATTGTTTTCCAGTGCGACGAAGCGATCTTGCCGATGGGCGAGATCTAGTTCGGCCGCCCGAGCACGAAGGTTGAATCGCTGTGGGTCGTCGAATTCACCCTTCTCGAGGAGGTCGTCACTGCTGTCTATCAGGTCAACTACTGCAGCAGGGAGCTTCTTTGAGTCATCGTCATCAGGGAGGATGTGGAGTAGACACTGGCCCGATGGTCGATGGTTGACCTTGACGAGTTCGCCTTCACCGCCCGCAAAGCTGACACGGTCCCCAATATCAAACCCGCACGTGCAATCAGACACTATCGATTTCAGATGTGGCGGCCAGAGTTAACTTCTCGCAAATTAGTTACCGTGCTCTCGAAGAGGACCGATCCGTGTTTTAATTTCTTCAACTTCAGACTCAGTCAACCGGTCATAGGCGTATGTATCAAGAGACCCATCCGGCTCTGCGATGATCAGATAATAGTTTGTGAATATGATGAAAAAGTGGTAATCGAGAGCATTGAAATAATCGAAGTACTGAGAAGTGATGTCCATCGAGGTTACAGAATTCCTCTCATGGTTAACATCATGCCTCTCACCCATCCACGTGCTTGCGAGTATACGGATTGAGTCGGTCGCTCGTTGCCGGATCACGAAATCAGCGACAAACCGGTCAAGCTCTGAGGATTCCTCCGGCTCCAGATACACCCGATGCTCAGTTCGGTCAGAATCATAGCCTACTTTCTCGAGAAAGTAGTGCAACCAGATTCGAGCTTTTCCATTCCCCTCTCCGCGCTTTCTACCGTGTAATCCGCAGACGGCCCGAAGGCATATTGTTCAAGGAATGCTGCGATATTCTGGGAATCTGAACTCATTACCGAATATATGAATCCATAGACCCAAATATATTGACGGGTTGCTGAGATGGGAGATGGACCTGACCCTAGTACCGCGATTGAACGGTCATTCGCTACTAACCATGCAAATACATTTCAAGCACTGGTGACCAGAGTGACGGTATGCAGCGCGCGTTCCGCGTTGGCGAGGCCTATCGGGACACGGGAAGCTTCAGGAGCCCGGAAGACCAGTTTCTGCGGTGGATCCGCTGAGTAGCGGAATCAAAAACACAGGTGGAATCCGCGACCTCGGTGCGGATCGCTCGGAGACGCCCGCAGCCCTCTTTCTCGTCTCGAACGATGCTGGAGTCTCCCAGCACGACGACCCTTGGGAGGATACGCTGGCAATCAACGTGGGGTACGTGAGCTACTGGGGCGACGCGAAGAAGGGCCTCCGGTACGACGACTCAGCGCAGAACAGGAAGATCAAGGATGCGTTCGACAGGGCGGCCTCGGGACGACGTGAGGAGGTACCTCCCGTACTGGTGTTCCGGAAGCCCGAGAGCGGCGTCGTTGATTTCTGTGGTCTTTGCGTCCCGGATTACTTTGAGGTGCACACCTATCAGGACGATTCGGGAGAACAGATACCGAACTACCGCTTTCACTTCTCCATTCTCAACACACAAGCCGTTCCAGTCTCGTGGCTTCACAAGCGTGCGCAGACGAACAACGACGACTAGGCGCCCGAAGTCTGGAAGCAGTGGGTCAGGGAAGGAGAGGTCGCCCAGTGGCCGACTGGCGAATTCCTCAATACGGAAGAAAAGGTTCGGCGCTATGAAACGACCGAGACGGCGGTAAGTAACGCGTTCCGGGAAGAGACGTTCGAACGGTACGGGCATGCCTGCGCGATGACCGGTATTCGTGAGGAGTCGCTGCTCGACTTGGCGCACATACTACCGCGGAGCCAGCATCCCGACCTCGCAGAGCACGCGGAGAACGTGCTCGTGCTGAATTCACTCCATCACCGGGCGTTCGACGCCGCGCTGTTCACAGTCGATAGTGAGTATCGGATTCGGACGAGTCCATCTTTCGAGCCTGCACATCCATTTCTTCGTGAGACGATCACCGAGAAAGAGGGCGAGTCGATTGCCTTCCCCCCGGACGTTCAGGTACGAGAGGGATTCCTCAAGGAGCTGAATTCCGGCCTGTCGTGGTTGTAGTGTTGTGGCAGACGCAAGTCAGTCCTCAGCGACCGCTTCCTCGATGATCTCGATCTCTTCGTCAGTCAGGTTGTAGAGGTCGTAGACGATCTCGTCGATAAGCTGGTCAGTTTTCTCAATCTTCTCGTCGAGTTCGTCAGCGCGTTCCTTCGTCTCGATGTAGCGCCGGAGATCGTCAGTCACGTCGTCCGGGTCGGGAAGATTCATCCCCTTTAGACGGTCGATCAGGGTATTAGTCTTGGTGGCGTTGTCCCGAACCCCGCCGATTTCCTCCTCGACGGCGACAGGGACGAATGCCTCGATCAGCGTGGCCTCCTCCTCGCTCAGGTTCGTGAGCGTGAACGCCTCGAAGAACTCCGTCTCAGTGTAGCCATAGGTGTCGGTCTCGAAGTCGTCCTCGTCTTCGGGCTTGTAGCGCGCTGTCGCCTCGATGGTGACGGATGAACCGTCACGCTTCGTGCGGGCGCGTTCGATCTGGAGTTTCTTGTAATCGTCGGCGGTAGCGTCGAGGTACTCGGTGTTAGTGGGCTGGAAGATGCCGATATCGGGGAGATTTGGGCCCGCTTCGTAGTTGCCGAGATAGTCGAGGAGTTTGAGATTGAGTTGGTCCTTGTATTGATGGTAATACTTCATTTCATTGGCGAGCTTAGCTGCTCTTTGACGGGCTTTATCCCCTTCATTTGGATTTACAACTGGGAATTTTTCCATATACTGTGACCGAAACTCGTAATAAACGTCGTCGCCCGAACTTCCTTCTAATTTAGCCAAAGTCTGTTTTAGATAGAAAGAAGAGAGAGTGCTATTTAATACAGCAACAAGGAATTGATCGTCACTAGGTATAAAGAAGCACTTGTCATTTACATAAAGTGGTTCTTCATGAAGCGCGAAGCGCGTTTCAGGTGCAATAACAGGATATAAAATTTTGTTGCTCTCGAAAAACTCGAAGTACGCTTCTTGCGGTTGTTGTAGTTCGTACCATTCCTGCTCAGTAGCTCTTCCTTCTAGTTTTTGTTTATACTGCTCAAGATATTCTTCTACATGCGGGTATTTTGAAATGTCTATTCCATGCTTCGTATATATCAAGTAGATCTCGTTATTATGGGTATGGTATCGCCTGATGTCCTGTCCCTTTGCAAGAGGCCGAATAATATCTGCGTTTTGAGCGTCCTTTCTAATAAGGGAATCTCGATCGTCTCCATCAATAATAAACGCCTCGTTCAATCCAGTAACTATTCCTCGACCAACCTGACCAGCATCAATTGAGTCAACAAGGGACGTGCCGAGGTTCTCAACTTTGTCCATTATCTTGGAAACACTATGTCGGACCAAGCGCCAGTTCTCCCCTTGTACATCCTTAGCCGACACATTGTATCCGGCCTCAGAAACTTCAGAAGAGAGAGAGTCGAAGTCTAATCGGTTGATTTGAGCGTATTGAAGCATTTCATCGGAGTGACTGTGGTTCTCTGAAATGAGTATCGCAGACCGTACAGTAGCATCAGGGAATACAGGGAGACCTCCGAAGTCAATAATTGACTGAATGTTTGTCTTGTTCCCCAAGAGTGATCGGACTGGTTTTCCATAATTCGAGCGAAGGAATTTATTCGAAACAATTGATCCATATCTACCACCCTCGTTTAGAATATCAGTTGATGTTTCAATGAAATAGATATAAAGGTCTGACCGGGCGGCATGTGTGACGTAATTGTTTGCTAAGTAGTTCTTTGCTCGTTTGAACTCTTCCATCCGTACATACGGCGGATTCCCGATTACCGCATCAAACCCTGTATCCGATTTCCGCTCGCCGTTTTGATCGTAGAACGCCATTGGGAACTCCAGTTCCCAGTGGAAGAAATGTTCCTCTTCGGCCATCGCTTGGGCGCTCTTGAACCAGTCCTGCTGCTCTATTTTTTCCCACGCATCGCTGTGGAGCGCGCGAGCCATCCGCTCGTCGGCGTCGTCAGGGATATCGAGGCCGAACGCATCGGCGGTGTGGACGTTGGCCATCGCGAGGAGTCTCTTGTACAGGGGGTCGTCACGTACGTCGTCGTAGACCGCCTCCATCTCCTTAGCGTCCTCCAGCGTTTCGTTGTCGATGTTGAGCAGGTCTTGGAAGCGATCGGTGACGTGCTCCATTGCGCGTTGGCGTGTGTGATCGAACGACTGCTGGAGTGTTAGCTGTCCGCCTTCCGTGGTGTTGTCGTCACCGTCGGTCAGCACGTCCTCGATGTCGCTGCCGACGAGCGAGTTGCCTGTCTTGAGGTGATGATCGAGGAACGCGAGCGGCTGCTCAGCCGCGAGCGTCCGTAGCCAGAGAGAGACTTTCGCCAGCTCGGTCGCGAGCGGGTTAACGTCGACGCCGTAGATACAGCGTTGTGCGACCTTCCGGCGCGCCCAGTTGATGTCCCGTAGTTCCCCTTCCTCGGTCGTTGGCGCTCGTACCTCGGCATCCTCGGAGTCCATCGCCTGCCGGTCCTGCTTCTCTTGGGCGTCGATGATCTCCCGTGCGAGGTAGTCTACCGCGTTGACTGGGAAGTGGCCACTTCCCATCGCGGGGTCCAACACAGTGAGATCGAAGATCCGTTCGGCAAACTTGTCGGCAAACCCACCTTCCCGGCTGTGAGTCGTGTCCGCACTCTGGGACATGAGGTCCTGCCGTATCTCGTCGACCAGTGGCCCGAGCGTCTCGTCGACGATGTACTCGACGACGTACTCGGGGGTGTAGTACGACCCTGTGGCCTTGCGCTCCCCATCATCGGTTCGAAGGTATACTTCGTCCTCCTCAACGGTGATATCGTCGTCCTCCTCAGCGGGGGTGTACTCACCATCGTCGACAGTTAACGGCTCGTCGGCCACGTCAAGTTTGTACTCTAGCAGCCCCTCGTAGATCGATCCGAGGTTCCGCTCGTCGAGCGAGGAGTAGTCGACGAATACCTTCCCCTTGCCCTCGTCGGCCTCGTGGCGAGTGAGGAGTTCGATTACCTCCGCAAGATAGGCGTCGCCAGCCTCGTAGTTCGAGAGGAACTGCGACTCGACGCTATCGTCCTCGTCTGGGTTCGTTCGGAATAGACCACCGTTGTACGCTGGGATGTAGAGGTCCTCTTTCGGAATACCCTGCCCGTGGCTGCCCTCGTCGATCAAGACGAAGAGTTCCTTGAGCCGGTCCCAGAGATTTGTTTGCCAGGTCTGATAGTGTTGCTGGGTCGCGTCACGGTTCTCGACGACCGTCTGTTTCAGTTCGTTCAGACTGTAGCTCCCGCTGTAGATCTCGTTGTCCGTGGGGAGCAGGTTCCGTCCCTCGCTTTCGGCATAGAGGACGAAGATGAGCCGGTAGAGGTAGATGAGTGAACTGTCGTGGATTAGGTCGAGATCGCCCTCGTCGAGGTCATCGTTCGTGTCCAAGAACCCCTCCGCGAGCACACGGATGGCCTCGTAGATGTTCTCTTGCAGGTCCTCACCGAGTTCCTCAGCGAAGACGCTCGACTCGTCGTACACGTCGTCGAGGAAGCAGTCGCCGGTCTGGTCGGGGAGGAACGCCCCCTGCCGGAAGAAGAGGTAGAACTCCTTGAACGCTTCAAGATCACCATCGCTATCGACGATGTTGAGGAGTTTTGGCAGATCGATCTCGTAGTAGGAGTCCAGTCGGTGACTCGTCGGCCCGTAGTAGAGCCGCCACTTCTCGCCGTTCGTCAGGACCGCCCACTGAGTTGGTGTTTCCTGGAGATAGCGGTGGATCTGATAGCTCGGGTTCTCGAAGTCGCGTTTTTCCTCTCCGCGTGTGTCGAGCTTTCGTCCCCATCGCTTTGCATCGGCGACGGCGGTCGACTCCTCGTAGAAATTCTCGCGGTCGAACGCAGCGTCGGCCGCTTCCTCGCTCGGGAAGAAGCCGTAGTCGGGCCGCCGGGCGTTTCGCATGACTGTCTCCTCAATCTCGAACGGAATACCGAGGATGTCGAAGATTGGCCGAATGAAGTTCTTCTCTAACTGTGCCTCGTTGTAGTCGTCAACGCGCTCCTGTTTCTCGGCCCAGAGGTCGCTGATCTTCTTGAAGGCCACTTCCACATCGTTGTCTGGAACGTTGTTCCAGGGCTCTGTGTCTCGGAGGTGGTCGTCGAGATAGTGGTTCGAAAACAGGTCGCGGTTCGTTCGGTATGTGCTGGAGTCTGTCATTTGGTGTCTAAAGGGGGATGATACGACAGCGAAGCTATACCGTAGCCGCTATCTCCCAGACATTTAATACTTTTCTACGAGCGTGAACCACGACGCTATCTGGCGAATTAGATGTCTCGCTAGCTATGAAACCCCGAATGCTGAACCGTATGAAAGTAACCCCTCAGATATCGACACGAACCGCACCTGTAGAGTCAAGGAGGAAGGTACAGAGCTCTCGGAAGGGTGTAACCTTCGCACCTTCGAGAAGCACGCCGAGTTCGAGGTACCGATCGAAGCCATAATCGGTGACGTTAGCGCTCCCGACATATGCAGCTCGGGAGTCGAACAGCATCACCTTCGCGTGGAGGGTAAACTGCGGGTTCTCCCCACCTTGCGTTCGCTCCTCAATCGGGGTGCCGTCGTGCCAGACCGTGTAGTCGACGAGTGAGACGCGTGAGGCAACCTCCTGCTCCGCAACGCGGTCCATGAACGACTGGATGACGTGGTAGTTGTGTGAGTCTGTATCCGACAGATAACGCGTGACGATTGTCAGTTCCACCTCTCGTTCGAGTGCATCGAGGAGCACGTCGGCGAGACGGCCGAAGCCTTCCCCCTCGAAAAACGGGGAGAGCAGAATGATCTCGCTGTCACAGCGTTTGATCTGGCTGGCCAGCGTCGAGAGGAGTCCATCCATCCCGAACGAGGCGGCAGTCGTGCCGCTGAATGCGGGATCGTCAGGGAATGTTATCAGTGGCGTTACTGTTGTCGTCGGGACTCGCTCCTGATGGGCCGCCAGTATGCGAATTGACTCTTGGGCACGCTCGAGAACTTGGCGGGTTCGCTCAGCGTCGACCCTGAAGCGGGTTTCCACCAGGTCCGTTTCGTAGGACTC
>NZ_AOIJ01000064.1 GCF_000337175.1 Natrinema gari JCM 14663
GTCTGATCAATGGCTGGGTGTTGGCTGGACATAGGTTGAAACGAGAGGCGGGAAGGCTACAGTCGCCAGAACCCTTCGATAGATCGGTCCGTGTTGGGTCGGCTCCCGAACAGGTAGTCCCGACAGAGGACCTGGTTGAAGTACGAACAGCTGATTTCACTCACGTGGAGACAGGACAGACAGGCCCCGTCACGCTGTGAGCAGACTGGGTCCATCATACACTCGTTCCCGTGGGCTTTCGCCTGGCCTAGGAGTTCGTCTAGTTGCTGTTCGACCATGGTGGTCATCCCGCCGATATTGAACTCCTCCCGGTTGTTGGTGTAGATTACCAGTGACAGCGCTCGCGGGAAGAGGAACTCGCTCAGGTTCGTTCGGTCGAACCCGCTGATTGTGCTCGCCTGCTTCAGCAGGATGTGTGAGAGCGTGTGCAGCATCTCGAAGACGTATTTTGTCACCTGACCTTCGACAGTATCGTCAGTGGTCGTGTCGAACCGGCCATACTGGTCGACGGGGTCGAGGGGATTCAGCAGGAACGCCCACTGCTCGGTCTCAGAGAGATCTTCTATAGCCGCCTGTGCCCGCTCGATATCGCCTTTCTCAGGGTTCTCCGGGAGGGAAGGAAGCGTGATACTCCCCCGAACCGCATCTTCGTCGCTTGTCCCCGGGATATTGACGGCCAGCCAGAGCAATACGGCAGCTGGGTCGAGATCAAACTGCGTCGCCTCGGTTTCTGAGGTATCGACGAAGATCGGAGTCCCATCACCGCTGCTTGCGTTCTGGGAGAAGGCATTTAGCCGGGCTTCATCCTCCTCACGGCCACCGCGCGTGTACCCATAGACGAATGTCTGGACGGGAAAGTCCTCGATGACGCGAACGTCCCTGAACCCGAGGCGCTCGAGGTCGTCGGTGTAGGTCGAGATCTTGTCTGCCTTCTGGGGGAACCCCTCATTGCGAGCGTCTTCCTCTAATTCGTCGATGGTGTGGGCAGTGAGTTCCTCGAGACTGAGCACGTACTGGAGGAGCTCGTCGCCGGCGTCAGTCATCTCCTCGGCGTTCTCGCCCGCGTCTAGGTCAATCAACTCCGTGATGACTTCACCGACGGTCTGGCTGTCAATCTCGCCGTGCTCTCGGAGCCAGTCTTCAGCCTCGTCCAGTGAATCGACGCCGGGTTCGGTCTGATAGACCTCGATCTTCCGGTCATCGTCGATTTCGGCGCCCTCTATCCCCTCATTCATGTCGACGGCCTGCAGTGGGGAGTCAGTGAGCCTGAGGTGCTTGGCGAGTGCCTTCCGTGAGCCGTCCTCGCTCCCGCGGAGGTGCCCGATACCCGAGGTGTGCAGATTCACCGTCGTCAGGTAGTGCGGGTAGTACGTCGAGCCCGCACGGTGGACGGTCGTGTACATCTTGTCCTCGTCCGGATCGTCTTCGTACGCCGGCGGGACGTAGTCACAGCCGCAATTCTGGTAGTAGCTCACCCGGGTATCCCATCCACAGATGTTACACCGCCATTTGAAGTTCTGCGCGCGCTGGCTGTCCTGGGTATCGAGGATAATGTGCTGATCGCCGTGCTCGGGACACTTTTGGGGGTACAGCCGCCTGATTTCCCCGCAGCTGTGGACGCTGGCGAACTGGTACTGCTTTAGGTCGCCGTTGCAGCCCGAACGCTGGCACTTCAGCGCTTGGTTCTTCCCGCTGAGATCATCCGCGGAGTAGTACCCGTGAGCCTTCTGGCAGCTCGTGCAGTAGAAGGTCGTCGGGAAGGGGCGAGCACGCACTTCCTTGGGAGCGGCGAAGTCGTAGTGAGACGGGTTGCTCGAGGTGAAGCCCTGTTCACGCCCGTCCCAGTTTTTCGCACGGGCAAACACGCGGTCGACGATGTACTCCCGGTCGACTTGACTGCTCGCGTCAGTAGTTTCGAGGCGGTTCACCTGCCAGATGCCGCGCTTGTCGCTGTAGTCGAACGTGTTCCCCGGAAGGAACTGATACAGGATCTGCTGGCGGCTACGTTCCATACTCATTGTTGGTCACCGGTTGTCCATGGTCTCGAATATCTCTCGGTAGCGGTACTCAGACCGGATTGGGAGCTGCTCGTCGACGTCCCGAAGGCTGCGCATCGGCGAGCGCTTGATGCGGCCACTTGTCCACTGCTCGTCGTCGAGGCGAAGCTGCGAGAGGGCCTCTTTCGTGAGGTCCTCGATATCGCCCTGGAACTCTTCGTGGTCATCAGGATTACCGAACATCCCCAGCATCTGCTGGCGGAGCTCTCCCTCGTCGACGGAGGCAGCGAACTCTTCGGCGTTATCACCGAAGTAGAGGTTCCCGACGCCCTCGCGGTACATGTAGTGGTTGAGTAGCAGTCCCATGAACAGGCCTGGATGGGTCTGTTTGACGCTGTTTTTTGCCCAGCGGTTGATCGGAACGGGTTCGACCAGCCGATCGAGGAAGGCGTGGTACTTCTCGAAGAAGTGGTAGTGACTCAGGTCGCGTTCCCTGATGGGGTGTGCCACGTTGAACACAAGCCCGGGCCGCGACCGGCCTGCACGGGAACTCGCCTGGATGTATTCAGCAGTCCCGCGGGGCATTCCGAAGAACGTCATCATGTTAAACCGGTCGACGTCGACCCCATGGGCAATCATGTTTGTCGCCGTGATCGTGTTGAGCCGGCTCGCCAGCAACCAGGCGAGCGCCTCGCGCGTGTCCTCGCTCGCACTGGCGCGCTCGATGTCGAACTGATCACTGTTGACGACCTTGTTCTCCTCGTTGAGGCTAGCCTCGAGCGTACTCCGGAGTGAGAGGACGGAGTCTTTCACGTCCTCCTCTAGCACCCCGCGTTCGATCAGCCGGTTGATGATCTGTTCATCGGCTTCCTCGTCCCAGGGGTCCTCCACGATGTCTAGGACCTCCATGATGGTCTCGAAGCCGGTCCCACCGGTCATCCGCTCAGAAGCCAGCGGTGGTCGGCCGTCTTCCTGGAGATAGGTGTCGAGCTGGGAGACGATGGACTGGTCCAGCCGGTCACCGTCTTTCTTCGACAGGAGATAGGTGATGCTGGTGCTGTAGTAGCTGAGCAGTGCCAGCACCTCGTCAATCGAGTCGGCCTCAAGCGGTGCCGACGTGTCCGTCCCCTCGAGTACAGCCCCCGTCAGCACCTGACTCGGCTCGTTCAGGGACTTGCGGAACAGGTTCTGGACCTCCCTGTGGTAGTAGAAGAGGAGATCGATGATGGAGTTGATGTGGGTTTTCCCGTGGGGAACCAGCCCGATGTAGTAGCGCTGGGTCTCTGCCCGCTCCTGTGCGTAGAAGTTCTCGCGCAGGTACGGCCCGGGCGAAGGGAAGCGCTCGGCTGGCCGCATGAACAGATTGTGCACTTGGTCTTCGAACCCGGTAATCGTCGCAGTCGGCGCAATCACCTTCGTCGTACCGGCTTCGACGAGTTCCTGTAGCTCAGCAACCCCGGTCTCGTAGTGGCCGTCGAAGCTCCCCATGCTCTCCTCGAGCAGGTGGAGCTCGTCGGGGACCATCAGCGACGGTGCAGGGTCGTAGGGCTCGACCGGACGGGCCATGTCGAGGAAATCATCTTGGTCGATCGGACAGCCGTACTTCTCGGTGCACTCCCCGAGGCTTGCGAACCCGTGGATGGGACACTCAAGCGTCATCTCACCCGTGACGAGGTGAGCGAACTTCCGCTGATAGCCGATAGCCGTGATCTTGTCGATCGTCCCGGCGATGATAGTCGGTGCGTACCGGTAGAGCTCGTTGTCGACGACGTGGACCGGGAGTTCTTCCTCGGCGTACGTCTCACCAGAGTCAAGCGAGCGCGATTGCCACGGACAGTCGAAGCTGCTACCTGTACAGCAGTGGGTCAGCCGATGGTCGTCTTCCGTGATTCGGACCTCGATATCCGCTCCGCAGGCCGGACAGCTGGGAACGACCTTCGCCTCACGGCGGAGACTCTCTCCAGATGAGCCCTGATACCGCTGGTGGTTGTTGTTGTCGTACCCGGTGAGGGCGTTCGGCGTGTTCGCCTTGCCGACGAGGTAGCCCATGGAAAACGGGCGGGAGGGGTGGGAGCCGATATCTGATTGTTCGCGGCGAACGAGGTCGGCGTACATCACCGTCTCCGTCATCCGTTGGAACTGCTGGAGCGAGAGGAGCCGAAGCGGGAACTTCGTCCATGCGGTCATGCCGAAATCCTTCCCGCGGAGCCGGTCGAAGAACATACTCCAGACGGCGACCCCAAGGAACGCTTCGGTCTTCCCACCGCCCGTCGGGAACCAGAGTACGTCGACGACGTCGAGGGGTGAATCGGCGTCCTCCGCGTGGTCCTCGGTCGACCCATTGCGCCAGTCGACGTCTGCCCACTCTTCGTACTCACGGCTGGCAACGTCGGGCACCTCCATGACGATGAACACCAACTGGAAGAGGCGCCAGCCGGAGAACTCGTGCATCCGGTCCATCGCCTCGTTCATCAGCTCGAACGCACGGCCGACTGTTTCGGGGTGCTGACGGAGGCACTCGATCCCGCGTTCGAAGCGCTTGATCTCGCGCTCGAACGCATCACGGTCGTCGGTGAAGTCGGCTAGGTCGCCTGTCTCGGGATCGTCGTCCCAGTCTTCGCGCTCCCGATACTGTTCGAGCGCGGTGTCGTACTCCTCGCGGAGGTACTGCCGCATCTCGGCGGCAATGTCGTCGAGGGTGTCGAGACCACTGTCTTCCAGGTCCGCGAGCACCTCGAACGATGCGTCGACGTTGCGGTCTGCGGATTCGTAGACGAGCTGGCGATACTCCGGGATGAACTGCGTCTCCAGCCGATTCGCCGTCGGCGCGGCGTCAGGAGCGCGACGGCCGGGCGGGACCCCCTCCTCGTTCACCTCTTGGTCGTTGCGCTCGGGTGCTGTGACCGTGCAGTTGCGCCCGTGACCCCAGAGGTCGCGGTTGTACCGGAAGTCCTCAGGGAGCGGGTCGAATGTGAAGGGGACGAACTCGAGATCGCCGGTCGTCTTCAGTTCGAGGCCCACCTCAAACAGGGTCGGGTCCCGGATGGTGTAGATGGCGTCGTCACGCGACTGAACCGCCTCGTTCGCGATTTCGAGGTCGACGATGGTGCTGTCGTCACCGTTCTCCTCGTCGGCCATCACCCCGACGATCAGGCTGGCGTGCCAGTCGGGGAGAACAAGAGACCCCTCCGCAGCGCGTTCAGCGAGGTAGCCACGGAAGCTCTCCTCGTCTTCCAGCGCGGCCGTCGGGACGGTGTCGTCATCGTCCGTCTCGGCGTAGAGGTCGTAGTTCTCCCGAGCATACTCACGGGCGTCCGCAAATGCTGTCTGGAACGCGTCGCGGGCGCGCTCTTGGACGACATCCGGAGTCGTCCGGCTCGGCGTCTGGAGCGCAGACGCCGGGATCTTGATCGGCGGTACGTCGAGATCAATTCGTTCGAAAACCGGGAGCAGGCTGTCGCCGTCGTCGTCTTCGTCGCGGTCCCCGAGTGCGACGAAGGAGTCCCGGTTCACCATCTCGTCGTACGTGGGATTAACCCGCACCCACACACTCGCGTTGACCGAAAGGATCAGCTCGTCGCCTTCGGTGCCGCCTCGTACGCGGACGGTGGCGCCGAGGCCGGTCGGCTGCATCTTCGACTGCAGGTCGTCGTCCGGATCGTCGAGCTGATCCTCGCTTTCGGGCGCCAGCGCGCCTGCGAAGAACCGGTCGCTGGGAAAGTCCCGCTGGACCCGTTCGTCAATGTCGCCACGAGCCTGTTTCAGCACCGTCTCACGGAGGTGCCGGGCAATGCGTTCATCGTCGGCCGGGGGTTCAGTCCCGATACCGTTTCCTGTTGTCATACTGATCACTCGGTAATCCGGTCGAGCTGGTCGTCCGGAATAATGGTCGGCATAATCGTGGGAGCGAGAGCGTTGATGCTCTGGGTTACAACCTCGGCTGTTATAAGGCCCGTGTCATCGAAACTCGTACCGTACTCGTCGACGTAGTCGCGGTACATGGTGATGGTGTAGAACACCATCGCGAGTTCGTAGTGCTGCTCGACGAACTCTTTCCACGTGTCCTTGACGTTGCGCTTGACGATGAACGACCGGAGTGCGGCAGCGTCCATGTTGATCGTGAGTGAGAGGCCACTGATGGTGCTATCCTGACTTGGATCGAGGTGTATCAGCGTGTGTTCGTTGAAGTTCCTCGCATCATCTGCGTTGAACTCCTCTGGATTAATTGGCTCACCATCGTCGTTGATTCGCCAGTTCTCTTCGTGAACGTACGCGATGTCGGGCATCTCGAAGCCCCAGTCGTCGGTGACACCGTCGTTGCCTGCCGTCCCTTCGCGGTCGCTCGCGCTGGCGCCGTCGTCACCGGACGTGTCGGTGGTGTCTCCCTCACCGTCGCTCTCGCTCTCGGAAGGGGAGTCCCGACTGTCTGTCGCCTCGACGTACTCGAGCTGGCAGCGTGCGGTGAGTGAGGCAGTATCGACGTTCACGCCGCCGTCGGTGGCGACGTCGGCCTCCACACATTCCGGATAGGCGTCGGTCGGGTCGTCGATCGCCGAGCAGTCGCGCGGGTCCGGCCGGGTCAGCTCGACCGACAGGGACGTCTCCTTCCCAGGGTCGGCGTCGTCGGCCGGATCCACGGTCAGCGTGAGCAGACCATCCTGAAGCTCGATCGCGCGTAGCTGCTCGGGGCACGAAACCTCGAGCGTGCCCGAGAGGACGTCCCGTGTGAGGTAGTCGTTCTGAGCGTCCGTGGCGAACCGAACTGTCGCCGATCCGTTGACGGGGGTCTCGACGGGCATGGGCTCGTCGGCCTCCCAGAGGACGTGCTCCTCGCTCCCGGGGTTGTACTCCTCGATGGGGACGAGAAAGGTCGGGAGCTTCGGCGCGTGCGGCGCGTCGCCTCCGTTTTCGTCACCACCCGAGGTGTCCGTGTGGTCGGAAAGGTTGTCGTCGTCGGACTCAGGCGCGGACTCGTTCCCACCGTCACTCGGACGGATGCGGGGTGCGCGGATCCGTTCGCCGGTGGCCATGAAGTTCCCGACCTCCGGGTTCCGATCGATGAACTCAGCGAACGTGTCGGTGTCGGTCGCCGGTTCGGCGTTTCCACGCTGGGCCCGTCGTCGTTCCTCTTCCTCGGTGAGCAGGTCACTTCCTTCGAGGGCATCCTCGAGGGCGCTGAGGAACTTGTTGGCCTGTGGAGAGTCCTTCAGCGTATCTCGTGACGGGCTGAACATGTTCACCATTCCGAGGTTCGCGAGATCGTCGAACTCCGCGATTACGACGGTCTCAGAGGCGACCTTCGAGTAGCCCAACGACTTCAGGAAGTACTCTTTCTTGCTCCCGTGGGTCTGGCCGTTGATGGTGAGCATCACGGCGTGGTCCTTCTGGACTCCCGTACGTCCGGTAGCGTCTTTGTGCGTCGAAGTGCCGGACACGAACTTGCTCTTCTCGCTGGCGGCGTCACCGAGTTCGTCGTCGTCTTTGAAGAGCAACACGGTGATGTCGCGCTCGCCTAGCGTCTCCGATCCCGTATCCACGGTGAGGTGCTTTTTCCCCTCGAGGAGGTGCTCGTTGCCGTCCTCCAGTTCTTGGCGGAACCCTCGCGTGTAGCTCTGCGGGAACTTCGAGTTGTACCGGAGGTCAGTCAGCTGGATGGGGTACGGTGAGTCGACGACTGCCCGCTCGAACTTGTGGCGGAACCCCTCGTTGCCGCTGATCATCGTCCGCGAGGCGTTCGTCTGGTAGTTGTATACCTTGACGAAGGCGCCGTGGTTCTGGGGGTCTGGCGTCGTGGTGTTCTTCTCGAAGTCGTACTTCTCGGGGTAGCTCTCACGGAATTTTTCCGTGAGGGCCCCGCCGAACGTCCCGTCGAAGATGGGGAACTCGCCGTTCACCGTGAGGTACTCCACCTGACTCTTGTTGGGCTTGTCGTGGATCAACGTCCAAGACCACTCGCCCGGCTCATGAACGGACGCACTGGCGATGAACTTGAATGCCCGTTCGTTGTACTCTTCTTCGATGTTTCCGGCGAACTGCATTACGGCCGTGCTCCCCATACCGTACTGCCCCTGCAAGAAGTCGTACTCTTGCTTTTTCAGCCCGGGCGCGTGCAGCCCGACGAAGTCGTCGAACTCCGAGCGGGCTTTCCCCTTGCCGTTGTCACGGACCGTCAGATTGAGCAAGTTCCCCTCCTGCGGTGCGTAGCCGTCGGCGACGATCTCGAGTTCGGCGGCGTCGAGGTCGACCCAGTCCGACTGTGCGGCTTCCTTCATCGAGGAAGCGCTCGGATCGTCGCCGATCGCGAGGGCCTCTTCGTAGAAGCGAAGGGTGAGCGAGTCCTCCGCGTTCAGCGGCAGCTCCGAGAACGCCGCCATCGGGGAACTCGCCTGCGTGTAGACGTCAGAGTAGTTGTTCTCGTCGCTGCCGAGGGGCATCCAGTAGATCTCGTACGCTTCCCCCTGCTTAGAGAGGAATTCTTCCAGTTCGTCGATGACCGCTCGGACCTCGTCGGGGCTATCAGCGGTCAGCAGCCGTTCGGCGTACATCTTGGAGCGGGCCCCTGAGAGCCGCACGGGCTTGCTCATACGTTTCCACGCTCCACGGGACCGAGGCCGAAAGCGTTGTTCGGACGGTGCTGCGTCGCCGCAGTGGCCTTGTGTTGGACTGTAGTGGTGCGGACCATGCTTGACTATCAGACCCCGCCCTCATAAATATTCGGGCGGGGTCTGAGTAGAGTTGTTTCGCTAATCGCGCTCGCGGGTGCGAAACGCGCGAACGAGCCCACACGCGCCGTGCGCGCACGTGCGTGTAGCGCCGATGGGTAAAGTCACGACCACGAGACAAACGGATGCTACCCGTTCTCAGAGTCTGGATCGACTGTCCCTGACGGCTATGCCTGTGAATACGCACATCCGCTATTGAGTTGACAGTCCTCACAACTGGGGTGCGCGTGCGTACAGTGAAGAGCGCCGAGGTCGAGGAGTGCGAAGTTGAACGATCGGGTTAGGGTTCTACTGATTGGAACAAACGGATCGAGGATCTTGTGGGTTGGTCTCGACCTAGGCGGAAAATTTGTTTGGAAAGACAATTACTCCAGCAAAGGTAGTGGCCGAACGATCGTGGGAGGTATTTGGAATAAGTAGCATCTGATTTTCCTGGAGTTTATCCTTGGTGACGAAATAACACTTGGTATGACTGAATCGGTCACGTGTTCCGATTCGCCGATGGCGCTAGTGCGATCAGCGCCAACTAGGGAACGTGACGCCCATCGACAGCTACTCTTCGGCAATATCAAATTCCTCATTGACACGCTGACGGCAGCCCATATGCGTAAACAGCAAATGAATCCGGTTGGCTGTCCCGAGTCGACGCCAGAGTGCTTGGCGCGGCAGCGCGGAAAAAATGGTGACGATTGCCGATACGCGATGATTGACTCTGCTCAGGGTGAAACGCCCAACGAGCTCTGCCCCTGCGATGACCCGCTCTGCGGGAGCGACGATCCGCTGGATGCCGTAGCTGCGGTCGTCCTAGGACCTGCCGTCAACGCCCCAGCGGAACGTTTCTTCCAGCGCCAACCCAGACGAACCGTCAGGGAACTCCGGGAGCAACACGGGAACTGGGAAACGCTCGCTTCGATGGACCACGATGAACTGTCAGAGGCACTCCAAGATGCCTGCTCACTGAAGGGAATAAGCAAGGATCGGATTTCCCGTCTCGAACAGCTTCTCGTGGCCGTTCGAGAGACCGATTATACGGACGGGGTGACGCTCCGGGACTTCTCGAGGGTGCAGTACCAGAACTATGTAGACTTCCTCACGAGTGTCCCCGGGATTGAACAAGATGATGGGTGGTGGCTTCTACAGACAGCCTTCGATAAGCCTGTCTGGCCGTCTGACCCGTGCGTTGATGAGTTCCTGTGTGCCCTCGGTTTGCTCGATCCAGAGGACCTGCATTCGGCGGAGAGTCGTCGCCATGTGCTCGAAGAGGAGCTGACCGACCGTTTGATCGCTCCGCTCTATCGGGCACTCGCCACGCACGCAGTCACTGCAGGAACGGATGTCTGTGGCGAGGACTGCGAAATCCGGAAGTTCCTGCTCACACACCGCCTGCGACAGCAACAGATGGAGCGGAATGAGCCAACCGTTGTCGACCTCTTTTCGGGGGCCGGTGGCCTTTCGTGTGGATTACGGCAGGCGGATTACGATATCAGGTGGGCGATCGATATCGATACGGACGCCGTAGCGACGTATCGACTGAACCACCCCGAAATTCCACACCGAAACGTCGTCTGTGGGGATGTCCGCGAGGTCAATCTCACGGCGCGTATCCAAGAGTCTGTAAGCGAGCCCGATCTGCTAGTCGGTGGCCCACCGTGTCAGTCGCTCTCCAAAGCGGGGTACCGGTCGCGTCGAGGAGACGACGAGGACTACAGCATTCTCGATGACGACCGGACGACCCTCTACACGCAGTACGTGAAAGCTGTCGAGGAACTCCGGCCAAAGGCCATCGTGATGGAGAACGTCGAGGGGATGGTCAATGAGGTAGGAGATACTGACATCCGGGTCATTGACTGGGTGATAGAGGACCTTGAAATGCTTAGTGAAACAGGCCCCGGTTATGATGTCGAGTACAAGCTACAGGACATGACTGAACTCGGCATCCCGCAAAAACGAGAACGGGTGCTTCTGATCGGGATCCGCGACGACCTCACAGAGAGTGCAACAGCAGATGATCTGCTGAATGAACTCTCGATAGAAGGCAAAACACAGAGTATCCAGCAGGGGCTCTCCGGACTCCCCCGTCTTCGGCGAGGGGAGGGTGGAAGACTCCTCCCGAAGACGGGACGTGGCTTTAGGAGCGACTACGTGCGTACTCATAATCTCGATTCTGGAACCAGCCTCTGTTTCAACCATCAGGCTCGAGATCACCCGATGGAGAAAGATCAGATTCTATTTGATAAGGCCCTGAGTCCAGGTGATACCGGATGGGATGTGAAGTATAATTCTGACGGAGAATATTCAGAATATGTCGAATACGACGTCGGGACTGCCGAAAATAAGAGGTTCGGGGATAAGTACCGTATGCTTGAATGGTCAGAGCCATCCCCGACGATCGTGGCTCATCTAGCCAAAGATGCGAATAGCTACGTGCTGCCAGATTACTACAAGCATGCACGTCCAAGCCCCGACCGCGCGGATCCAGAGCGAAATCGTGGTATTACCCCTCGCGAGGCGGCACGGTTACAGTCCTTCCCGGATGACTACATCTTCTTGGGACCCTTTACGAGCTGGTTCAAACAGATTGGGAACGCGGTACCACCGATTGCAGGGAAACGAATTGGTAAAGTGCTCGACTCTCTCATTGAAGTTGCAGAGTCCCCTGCAGCCAATACAGATGCATCAAACTCTGGTAAAGCGGTTTCCGACGACTGAATCGGGTTGATTCCTCGGAGACTGTGAGCAAGTACCACGTGGACCCGATATGAGGAAGGACCCTTCGTTGTGTACTAGCGACTAGACGAGACCTACAAGAGCGGCAAGAGTAGGAATCACAGTACGTCGATTTCTAAGGATCACTTCCCTGTCGCTGGTTCGAAGTCGACGATGAAGGTCTCATCGTCCTGAACTCGGAATAAGACTCCGAACTGATTGCCTTCCGGATCAGCTACCGGGTATAGGCGTTCCCCTGTATCAAGGGTGAGGACGGGTGGTCGATAACCAAATGAATCCCAATCTCGGTACTCCATCGCTTCCGCTGACATAGGAGCTAGATTAGTGATCATGGAGCCGGTGAGATCGTCCCACTCATCAACCCCCTTTGTCTGGAAGATTCCTGGTCTGTTAGTCTCGGTATCAGTGACAGGAATCAGTAGCGATCCATCACCGAGCTCGAGGACCACCGACTCACTAGGTACGTCAACTTCCCACTCTAATACTTCGTGCTCCCTTCCAGCCAGCTTTTGCACGTCCAAGATTACCTGGCCCTCGATGTCGTCCATACCTCGTCCGAGGGATACCTCCCGGATAAACATTACCAGCACTTTGCAGCCAAGCGGAAGGCAGAGAGAAGTGTCTCGAGCGCCTCGGGATCGAAGGCGACCCGGCGCGGGTCTCGGTGAGTGCGACGTGTTCGCTGTCAATGTGGGTGACGTGAACGTTCACATTGTCGGTCAGATAGAAGACTCCTAGAGCGGTTGTGGCCTCGAGGATGCGGCGCCAGCCACGCGTGTCAGTGCCGAACTGGCCGGTCAGCCGACCGACCATTGTGTCCGCGTTGGGCATCGGTACGGAGGAACCAGTTCGAGCAGCGGAGCAAACCGTCGTAGAAGGCGGAGCATCGCTAGAACCAGTGATTGGCGCGGCGATCACTGACCTCGAAGCCGGCGGGGCCGTTGCGGATCAGCGTCCCAGAGAGCCAGTCGGGGATAGGGCTCTCGGCCGTCGGGTGGTGGTCGTGAACTTCGGTGGTCAACAAGTGAAAGCCAGCGCTGGATACTGTAACAGCCACACATTCAGATGAAATAGCAATCAATCCTTCGTGCACGTTGATCCGGATTACGTGATTCGAGCTGTTTTACGAAACTAGTACATTCCCCATCGTGAACAGCTAGGTTAATATCAACCGTTCAAATGTTCTGCTGTCTTCGTGAGAGAGTTCGGCAACGTGCTTTTTCTCTCCTATTTACGGAGATAAGCTCTCAGAGCTTTTGGCTTTGGCAGGTCAAGGGGGCGCTGTTTCGTTAAGCGTGAAAAGTGAGGCGGCACGATTTTGTGGTGCCTATGCCAAAAATCGACCGCCTCAGCGGGTGTAGCGACT
>NZ_AOIJ01000065.1 GCF_000337175.1 Natrinema gari JCM 14663
CCACCTGCTGCTGCGGCTTCTCCTGGAGAGATCTCCGGGGTGTTGACATCGGGCAAATCGGGCAGATCGGGCATGTTCCCATCCGGAGCAGCTACTGGAGGGGGAGTCGGCGACGGGGTTGGCGATGGGTTCCCTGGCGCATCGGGCATCTCTGGCATCTCTGGTGGGGGGATCGGGATCCAGTCTGGTTTTCGAACCTCGATTGGGGCCCAGTCGGGCTCGGGGACTCCAGGAATCTCAGGTACTTCGAGCGGATCGATCTCGGGGACTTCCAGTGGATCGATATCAGGGACTTCGAGTGGGTCTATTTCTGGAACCTCGAGCGGATCGATGTCAGGGACTTTCAGTGGATCGAT
>NZ_AOIJ01000066.1 GCF_000337175.1 Natrinema gari JCM 14663
ACAGGGAAATAGGTTAATATTCCTATGCCAGTGTGCACTCAAAGCCGACGCTTTGGGGCCGCCTGAGCTGGGCCTTCGCCCAGTCGAACTATCGAAATTCGTGGAAGCCGTAATGGCACGAAGCGAACGAATGGTAGGATCGCGCAAGTCAGGCCAACCTAGAGCCCGTGAAAAGGCGAGCACACTGTCCGTACCGAGATCCGACACAGGTACTCATGGCGGCGA
>NZ_AOIJ01000067.1 GCF_000337175.1 Natrinema gari JCM 14663
GTCTAAAAATGTAATGTCGAAGATGGAATTCGACCCCGCAGACGCGGGGTTCACGGTGGCTCTCATGGTCGCCGGATTCATTCAGACGGGCATCGCAACCTTCCAACTATTCGATATCAATTTCACCGACGTGATTTTCTCGTCGGGGAATATCGAAATCACGCTTGCGTACGCGGTATCTGTCGGCGCGTTCGCGGGCATCATCATCACGAACGAGAACACCGACCTATCGTCTCTCAAAGACGATGCGGAGAAGCTTGACGACTACTATATGTGGTCGATTTTCGGCACGGTCGGGGTGTTCGCTGCGTGGCTGTTGGTCGGTGACGTTTCCTCATTCTTCCAGAGTAGCGACCTCTGGGGCTTGGTCTACGTCGGCATCACGAGCACGGCCGGGTTCGCTGCGGGGTGGATGCTCTAATGGTGGACCTTGACCTTGACCTAGAGACGGTCGCCACACTTGGCGCGTCGGTTGGTGCTCTCGACGCCGGACTATCCGCGGGCGCAGACATCACGATTTTATCCGACCTGCTTGGTGGCAGTCTTGAAATAGGGCTGATTGTGGTTGGTGCAGCCGGTGGGTCTCTCATCGCAGACCGGCTCGGACTCGTTGAGGTGTTTGATTCGTGACTCTCGTTCGGAGGGTCATGGTTATGCTGCTCGTTGGAATCGTCATCACGACCGCCGCCACGAGCGGCGTGGTTCCAGGGTCATCTCCGGTCGGACACGCATCTGCGGAGATGGTCAACTGCGATGGTTCGGCGTCAAACTACCTCGGTGGTGCGTGGTTCAATACGATTCTCGGCAATACCGAGGGTTGTCATTGGTCAGACAACACCGACTATGAGAATCTCACCGCCACAAATGCGTATTCAAGCGCTCTTGCCCTGAAAGACGCAACCGACTCGTACACCACGACGACGCAGAACTTCATGGCTAATGCTCGAACGGTCGCCATGTCAAAGGCTAAAATAACGATGGTGAACGAGCTAAATAACGGTGCATCCCGGTCACAGGCTAAATCCGCGGTGAACCAAACGGTTCGAGACTACTACTCTCGGGTTCAGGTTCGGATTCTCTCAGATTGGGACGCTAAAGTCACTCAAATAGCTAGTCTAGATAACCAATCCGACCAAACAATTGGATACTACTACCAAAATGAGAGGAATGGAGAATGGTACTCTGGTGGTGAAACGCTTGGAACAAACACGATTCAATTCGAGTTAGTCAATGGAACATCTGTCGATACTGAAGAAATCTCTCTGAGGACTCTCCCATCCGGCTCCCGTTTCCATCCGGGGGGGTCGTCAGACCCACCAAAAGCATCTCCTATCCGGGTTGTTGCCGTCGAACCAAACTCGTCCGAGGAGACACGAATCTTCGAGTCACAGGATTATGGGTCGCTCGGCTCTTGGGCGAACGACCAGAACGACACCTATCTGCTCGACGAAACCCAAGAGCAGACCCAACAAGTGCTTGCGAATATGGACCCCTACGTTGATGAGGTGTCCAGCCAGTACCAAGCAGGCGAAATAAACTCGTCAGACCTTGCGATGATGGACCCATCCACTATCGGGGCTGAGGCATCCACATCTCTCAAAAAGTCTGGATACTACGGTCAGGGCGCGGCCATGCTCGCGTCAACCGGTGCTTCCGGGGATATCAATGCATCGCACACTATTGCAGTCGGAGACGGCTCGGGCAATCCGACGGTGCTTAATGGAACATTGTTCTACACCGGAGATGACGCATCTGGTGGCTGGGATACTGGTCAGACATACCGATTTTCAGATTATAATGGAACCTTCTACATGGCTGTTCAAGATGGGGCCAACGGCACGATTGTTGACCTCTCCAC
>NZ_AOIJ01000068.1 GCF_000337175.1 Natrinema gari JCM 14663
GATGCGCCCGAGGCGCGTGTGGACGGCGTCCTCGAGGACATCGACGTTACGGGGCGCGGGGCAGAGACGAAAGAGGTTCGACGCAAGGCGATCCGCCATGCCTGGGGAGAGCTCCGCGATCGCACTGAGGCCACCACTCAAGAGCTTGCGAACGCTGCGTTCGATGAGTACGCCGATCATCCGAAGTTCGGGTACTCCGCGAGCGAGAGTCACTACCGCGGGTACACGTTCTGGGACAGCTGTGCTCGGGAAGTTCTACAAGAACTCCCAGGCGTCGAGTCCCCACCACAGCGAGGGAACACTTGGCGGTTCGTCGGTGATAACGAAGAATGAGCAGCGCTGCCAACTCTGACGACCTCGAGCGCGCGATCGAAGCGACGGAAGCCGTTAACTGGAGAGCGGTCCCCCAAGTGTCGGTCGCTGATGTCTCGAAATGGNCTGACGACCTCGAGCGCGCGATCGAAGCGACGGAAGCCGTTAACTGGAGAGCGGTCCCCCAAGTGTCGGTCGCTGATGTCTCGAAATGGTGTCAGAAACTACAGTACGCTCGTAACTGTGCGCTCGACGAGCTCGAAAGTGGCCACGACCAATCCCATACCGAGCCATGACCGACGACCGCGACCCCGACTGTGACGTAGACGCTGAGCCGGTCCCCGACAGCGACCCCCAGCACATCGNCCCCGCCGGCGACCTCGCCGACCTCGTCGAGAGTGGCGATTTCGAGATCGAGTTAGACGACAACCAGGACACTGACGAGCTCCGGGAGTTTGTCGAGCGCGCCGAAGCCGGAGAGTTCGACGCCGATCCCGGCCTCGAGGCGACCGTCCGAATCGCCCGTGCACTGCTCAAGAACGAAACCGAGAATGAATGAGTTTAGACTGGCAGGTCCGATTGTGTTTTGGCAACGAGCACGTCTGTAAATACCATTTTCCCGCCTTCATATCCCAATTCGGCCTTTTCGCTTGGTTCGATGAATGCGTACTCGTGCTCGATCGTCTCGACCCGGTACGTCAGACCGTCTGATTCAGGATCTATCTCACGACTGTCTCCCCACGCTGGCGTGCCATCTTTTATCACCACTTCGTACTCTGCTAAATGCACCTCCTCTCCCTTTCGCGGTACCGGGAGAGACGACGCCGATTTCATTTCCTTGATCTT
>NZ_AOIJ01000069.1 GCF_000337175.1 Natrinema gari JCM 14663
CTGCCGTCACTCCAGCCGTTTTTCGACCGCGGCGCGTACATCGAGTTCTCACCGTCGGGCGGCGGGATCCACATCCCGATCGCCGGGTTCGAGGTGCCGGAGTGGTGGGCCGACCAGCACTTTAGCGCCGAGGAGCACGAGGGCGTCGAGGCACTGACGAACAAGTTCTGTACGTTCACCGGCGACACGCTCAAGAACGCCGGCGAGGACGTCGTCGACTACGGCGAGTGGCTCGACGAGTGGCTCCTCGAGGCCTACAAGGCGATCACCGGCGAGGACCCACTCGAGAACGACAGCGAGATCGAGCCCGAAGACGCACCGGACAGTTCGAGCGCTGGGCAGCCAGGCGACCGTGACGAGTGGATGCCCGCCGAGATCGCCGAGGAGGCACTCGACCATATCAACCCCGACGTCACCTACACAACGTGGCGCGACATCGGTATGGGGCTGGTCAACCACTTCGGCAAAACGACTGGCGGCTCGCTGTTCAAGCAGTGGTCGCGTAGCGGGACGAAATGGGACAGCGACGCCGAATCGCAGGCCGACCGAGTCATCAACGACGCCTCGGACTGGAATTACGGCATCGGGACAGTCATCAAACACGCCTCGAGCAACGGATGGGACGCCTCGGCGGCGGCTCGCGAGGCGATGGGTACCCCGCGGCCGGATCCAGACGGTGACGGCGACGATGGCGAGGCGGACACCAGCTCACCATCGGGCAGTGCGGCGACACCGATCGAGCGCGTCGCCGGTGGGCTCAACATCCGAAAGACGACGAAAGACGGTGAGGTCTACTACGAGAAACTGACTAACTTCTGGATCGATGTCGACGCGATCCTCGAGCGGGACGACGGCAGCGTCGAGTACCTGCTGACGATCGACCCCGTCGGCGAGGATGATTACCAGGTTGCTGTCGAGCCGGTCGTGTTCAACGACAAACGCCAGTTCGAGTCGAAGGTCTGCGGCGAAGGTCTCTCGGCTACCTACGACGGGAGCCCGTCGGACCTCAACCGACTGAAAGAG
>NZ_AOIJ01000070.1 GCF_000337175.1 Natrinema gari JCM 14663
CACACCTAGCAGACATCGTTTACAGCTCGGACTACCCGGGTATCTAATCCGGTTCGTGACCCGAGCTTTCGTCCCTCACCGTCGGATCCGTCTTCCAGAGGCGCTTTCGCCACCGGTGGTCCGTCCAGGATTACGGGATTTCACTCCTACCCCGGACGTACCCCTCTGGTCTTCCGGTCCCAAGCCACGCAGTTTCCACCGGACGCCCGCGCGTTAAGCGCGCGGATTTCCCGATAGACTTGCGTGGCCAGCTACG
>NZ_AOIJ01000071.1 GCF_000337175.1 Natrinema gari JCM 14663
TCTCGACGGAGTGCAGTTTGGAGGTGTTTTGCTCCATCAACGAGAAACACGGCATCATCGAGATCATGTTTCTCGGAAAGTTCCTGCAGGAATCGTTCCGTCAACACGGTCGTAGTCGTCGAGTACAGCCGAGTATGGGGGATTTTGTTCGTCTCTGGATCAACGGCAGTGTACAGCCAATATCGATGTTCGTCAAGTTGAATCACCGTCTCATCGAGCGCGATGTGATTCGGATTTTCGTCACCAGCTGGCTGTAGATCGCACTTGTGAACCCAATCATGAACGGCCTTTCGACTACGTGTGACACCGAACTTCTCCAATTCTCGAACGGTAT
>NZ_AOIJ01000072.1 GCF_000337175.1 Natrinema gari JCM 14663
CTCGTGACCTTTGTGTAGGGGTGAAAGGCCCATCGAGTCCGGAAACAGCTGGTTCCAACCGAAACATGTCGAAGCATGACCTCTGCCGAGGTAGTTTGTGGGGTAGAGCGACGGATTGGGGGACCGCACTCCGAGAGGAGTGCGCCCCCCTGTCCAACTCCGAACCTACAAACGCCGCTTGACGCAGGGAGTCCGGTGCACGGGGTAAGCCTGTGTACCGTGAGGGAGACAACCCAGAGCTGGGTTAAGGTCCCCAAGTGTAGACTAAGTGCGATCGAAGGTGGTCTCAAGCCCTAGACAGCCGGGAGGTGAGCTTAGAAGCAGCTACC
>NZ_AOIJ01000073.1 GCF_000337175.1 Natrinema gari JCM 14663
CCCGCCGTTCCCACCGCCCCCACTCGCACTTGTGTTTGACGAGAGCGCTTTCGAACTCGATGCTACCCGTCCCGAGTTGGGTTGTTCAACTTCAACTTCAACTTGGATCGGGTCACCGGTGAGCTTCTCCTCGATCTCCTTGCGCGCTGAGCGGAGACCGCCTTGGTCCACCTGGAGGTCAAGGGTGGCTTTCGTGGAGAACTCCGTTGTCATCGAACATCACCGAGTCCTGCTACGTTCTCGTTCTCCCAGACTGCTGGCAGTGCCGCGATGAAGGTCTTGATATCTCTCCAAGTGTAGTCGTCGATGTCCCGCGGGTGGTGGCCATATCGCATGAGCAGTCCCCTTATGTAGGCGATTTGGGCGTCGAGGTCGTCCTCCTTTCCTCGACCCGCTTTCTGAATCCGTTTCCCTCAACCTGCGGGGTCGTGAGTTCATCCCCCCTCTCTTCGAGCCAGTGGATGAATGCTGGCGCGAGGTCAGTAACAGCGTGGATCTTGGCCTCGAGGTCGGGGTCCTCTTCGTCGAGGAAAGGAGCGTCTTGGAGGCACGCTCCTGCGAACATATTTCGACGAGCGTTGTCGAGATCAGGGTTTCTCCCCCACCCGACCTTCCCCTGTTTAACTGCTTGGAGTCGGTCGCCGACTTCGGCGTACTCCCCAGCAGTGAGCGACCCGAGCGTCACCTCTTTGATCGGCTCTCGGTCACCATCGGGATCGAGTGCCCACTGAACACCGGCGTACATCTGCTCGAGGCGGTTTCCTTCCTGAACGCTCTCTCGGTACTCGTGGAGCTGCCCTTGGGTGAGCTCTTCGTCATCGTCTAGGTCGTCCATCTGTTGCTCGATCTCGCTCGTTCTGTCAGCGAGTTCGTCGAGTTCACTGTCTAGCCGTTCCTTCTCTTCCGACAGATCGTATGTTTCGGTGTATCGTGGCATTGTGACTACTTCTGGCCCGTGAGTCGGCGTTCGAAGTCGCGAAGCTTTTTGTCGATCAGGTGCTCAGCCTCTCGCTTCGTGAGG
>NZ_AOIJ01000074.1 GCF_000337175.1 Natrinema gari JCM 14663
CTACGAACCGCGTCAACCATCTTTGCGATCGGTTCGTCTCCCCGACCGGCCGAATCGTAGAACTCAGCCATCTCTTCGAGCAGCGCCTCACAGTCGTGCGGAGTTCGAAGACCGTCGGTCAGCGCTCCTGTGGTCGATTGACCTGTGCTCATGGGTTAGTGGAGTTCTGTCGCCGCGTCCATCGCGAGGGATCGGCAGATCGTCGATCAGACATCGTCTTGGACGACGCCCGATCCCGCGCCGATCGGCGCGATGACCGGGTTCTTTCGGTTGCTGAACAACCGGTCGATGCTCCCATACAGTGAGAAAGTACTGTCCCAACATAGATTTAAGTTACCTGTGAAAGTACCTTCACACGGAATATGAGTGATAATGAGAACCCGTCCGGCAAGCACGGGAG
>NZ_AOIJ01000075.1 GCF_000337175.1 Natrinema gari JCM 14663
CCTCGGCGACGTTGCTCTCCTCGACTCCAACGGCTACCTGGACGACGACGTATGGGGCGAGGCGTGGACCGACTTCATCGGCTTCAGCCAGTCCCCAGTTGCACCTCCGACGTTCCGAACGGTGGACGAATTCATCGATTCAGACCGGGAACCAGACACCGACGATCTCGTAGACGCTTGCACGTATGGTCCGAGATCTGCCCGAGGCCGCCCGACGTCGTCACCTACGGCTATTGGGCGTGACCTCGGTGCGTTCGCCCAGCAGATCATGCTCCACCCAGTTGGCGTTGACCGAGAACAGGTCCTGCGAGACATGATCTGGGGCTTCGTTCGCGGAGCGTACCTTGACCACAGACCGGCTGGTGGTGATTCCCTGCTGGATGAGAAGTACGTCGAACTCCAAGAAGAGCGGCTCGACGAGG
>NZ_AOIJ01000076.1 GCF_000337175.1 Natrinema gari JCM 14663
CTAACGGCGTCCGAATCGAAACGTCCGCCCGGCCAACTGGTATTCATCCGGTCACTTCTCTCACCAACTCGGTCGACGAGCGTCCGATACACCCACTCGGGTTATCGACGTCGACCGGAAGGGGGGTGGCTCGGCGCTCGCTCGAGCTTAACCAACAGTGGCCGGCCGACGTCCACGGTGTTGGTTAAGACGCGACGGTGACGGCCGGCACGATCGCAAGGACGGCGTCGGCCTCGAGGGTAGAGGCCGATCGAGTCATTCGACGAGTTCCATGTCGACGATCGCGATCGCCGGAACCGTTCGGTAATCTCCCTGGACGGTCTCGTAACTGTACGGGCCATTACCGACTCCCCAGACTTCGACGACGTCCCCTTCAAGAAACCGGTCAC
>NZ_AOIJ01000077.1 GCF_000337175.1 Natrinema gari JCM 14663
TTGACGCAGGGAGTCCGGTGCACGGGGTAAGCCTGTGTACCGTGAGGGAGACAACCCAGAGCTGGGTTAAGGTCCCCAAGTGTAGACTAAGTGCGATCGAAGGTAGTCTCAAGCCCTAGACAGCCGGGAGGTGAGCTTAGAAGCAGCTACCCTCTAAGAAAAGCGTAACAGCTTACCGGCCGAGGTTTGAGGCGCCCAAAATGATCGGGGCTCAAGTCTACCACCGAGACCTAGCAGCACCCTTGATCGGGTGATCTCGTAGGTTGGCGTTCTGTTCGGGTGGAAGCACGGCTGAGAAGTCGTGTGGACCGTTCAGTAACGAAAATCCTGGTCATAGTAGCAGCGTTAGTCGGGTTAGAACCCCGACGGCCGAACGAGTAAGGGTTCCTCAGCAATGCTGATCAGCTGAGGGTTAGCCGGTCCTAAGTCAGCCCGTAAGTCGAAGCTGACAACAGGGAAATAGGTTAATATTCCTATGCCAGTGTGCACTCAAAGCCGACGCTTTGGGGCCGCCTGAGCTGGGCCTTCGCCCAGTCGAAC
>NZ_AOIJ01000078.1 GCF_000337175.1 Natrinema gari JCM 14663
AGGGTCTTCGCTTCCCCTTGGGGGTCTCCAGACTCCGCACTGGAACGTACAGTTCACCGGGCCCAACGTTGGGACAGTGGCGCTCTCATTGATCCATTCATGCAAGCCGCTACTGAAGCGGCAAGGTACTACGCTACCTTAAGAGGGTCATAGTTACCCCCGCCGTTAACGGGTCCTTCGTCCCCTTGTAAGGGGTGTTCAGATACCCGCACTGGGCAGGATTCAGTGACCGTACGAGTCCTTGCGGATTTGCGGTCACCTATGTTGTTACTAGACAGTCGGAGCGTCCG
>NZ_AOIJ01000079.1 GCF_000337175.1 Natrinema gari JCM 14663
ACACGGATCGTCGACCGATCGAGCGTCACCGAACTACCAAGGCTAACATCAGATTCCATCTGTACGGCGGACCGCAGGGGTGGAATCCTCATTTCCTTCGGATGTAATCGTAGGCCCTCCGGAGTACATAACCCCTTCGGACCGGACCCATCCGAGATGACGGAGCGAGTTGAACGCCCCGCCGATCACGTCGTCTTTCGCGTTCATATCCAACTTNCCCATCCGAGATGACGGAGCGAGTTGAACGCCCCGCCGATCACGTCGTCTTTCGCGTTCATATCCAACTTCCCTCGTACATATAAGGGCATCGGATCGCGCCGCCGCCGGAAACCGCATCCGGCGAGGACTTCCGCGTACTCTGAGGAACACGCCCCAATCATATAAGGGCGTCGTATCGCAGCGCCGTCGATCGGCGTCAGTCGCGTTGAGTCCGAATGCCTCAAGATGGATGGCAACGGAGCGGTCCGTTGCCATCGCGAGGGCGGATATGATGCCTACCTCCGTGCCGGGTCACGGCCGGAGGGAACGTGGCGGCGTGCGCCACGTCGTTCGCATTAGTGTCGAACGCCGGACGAACACATAAGCCCGTCGTCTCGCACGCTCATTGCTCTGTGTTGGGCATTCACGTGAAAGAGATAGTCACCGTCGGCAGGCTGTGACGACCGGTAGGCAAGAGATCCGCGTTTGTCCGACCGAACGCGCCGATCGAGGGCGGAACCAATGTGTCTACATCGATGATCGTTGGATGGCACTCACCCATTGATGGCATACGCCCGCATTTGGCACTGTCCGTCGGACGAGCGGTATGGACAGGAGACCAACGATGGACGCGACTGTGACACGGACCCGAGCCTAGGTCCGACGGACCCGTTTGCCAACGGCGTTGGTCGGCAGCGACTGCTCGAGTCGTCCACAGCCGCGGGTGCGACAATCTCCGTAACGGACTGTCTGTCTCAGGGGAGTGCCGATGGTATTCTGTGCAACAACGGTGACCGTCATCGGTGCCGAGACGGGCGAGGGCGTCATTGAGTTGGCGGGCGGTCGATCTCGAACACGGGATCCTGCTCGCGAAAAGCGATACGTCACGGTACAGACGGCAAACCACATTGCGGTGCTCGGCCACGCCAAGCGGGCAGTCGCGATGCCCTCGGCACGGGAGCGTCACCGATGGGAGTGGTCGCCGGACAGCCGTCCGGACGCAGATACGAACCAGCGGGTCCGCGACTCTCGTACTGCGCTTGGATCGGCATTGAAGGGCAGGAGATGGCTCACTCCCCGAGTGGGTGCGGTTGAGTATCGATCAAGCGGAGTGCTGGCCTATCGTTGCTCCGGATCGGTCCGGCTCGAGGCGGTGTCCCGATACAGAAGCGTCGCGATCGCTCGGCCGGTCGCTCGGAGACACTCCCGGAGGACGGGAGCGCCATCGAGAAGCCAGACGAGCGCTGTGAGCGCGGCGAGTCCGACCTGTATCCAGAGGTACGTCGAGAGATCGCCGGCGAGGACGGTATTCGCGTAGCGGCCGGTCAGCGTGACGAACACGTCGATGGCGTCGGGTCCGGGCGGCCGGCCCTCAGCCGGTGCGATGGGCCAGAGGGTAATTTCGATGAGGAAGATATCCTGTCGAAAGACCGAATCAATGATGTCGGCGAAGGGGTGAGACAGGTAGCCGAGTCCGAACGCGAGGCCGACCAGCGGTCGATCGGCCGCTCGTGCGACCGTTCCGGCGACGATCGCCACCGGCACTGCGAAGAAGATCGAGTGGCCGAGGCCGTAGCCGACGTCGAAGACGCCGTACGTCCACGCGAGGGGCTTGTCGATCAGGTCCGGGAGAACCGACGCGACGACGACGGCGAAGGCGTCGAGTCCGCCGGGGGAATCGCGGACGGTGACATGACAGAGGAGCGAGTACGAGAGATAGGCGACGATCGCGTGTTCCCACGGCCACATACGACGGTGGTACGGTGGACGCGGAATAGTTATGCAGCGCTTGTCGGCGCTGAACGTGTGCCGGCAGACCGGTCTCGAGAGCGGGCCGAAAATGTCGTCGTGAACGGCCGACTCGAGGACACAGTGGAGTACGGTCGGCGTAACTCGGGCGACCGTCGAGCAGCGCCGGTCGACTCGTCGTGACCGCCGGTCGAGCGGTCGGCAGGCGGGGCGATGACGTGGCGTCCGACTCACACGTATTTCCCCGTGGTCGTCCTAGCACGACCGTGACCGACTACGCTATCGAGGCCCGCGACGTGGCGGTGACGTACGCGGACGGAACGCGAGCAGTTCGCGGCGTCGACCTCCTCGTAGAGCGCGGGGAGTTCGTCGGCTTTCTCGGACCCAACGGCGCGGGCAAGACGACCATGATCAAAACGCTGGTAACGCTGTTGCGGCCGACCGGCGGGTCGGTGACGGTAAACGGGTTCGACACCGTCGCGGACCCGCGGAGCGTGCGGGCGACGGTCGGATACATGGCTCAGGAGACAAGCGTCGATCCGGAGCTGACGGCCCGCGAGAACCTCCGCTTCGCCTGTGACGCCTACGGCGTAGCACGATCCCGACGGGACGACCGAATCGCCGAACTGCTCGAACTCGTCGAGCTAACCGACGTCGCGGACAAGGTCGCCGACGACTTCTCCGGCGGGATGAAAAAGCGCCTCGACGCGGCGACGGCGCTCGTCCACCGACCGCCGCTCGTCTTCCTCGATGAGCCGACGACCGGACTCGACCCGGCGGCGCGAAACCGCCTCTGGGCGTACTTCCGGCGGATCAACGACGAGGGAACGACCGTCTTTCTGACGACGCAGTATCTCGAGGAGGCCGACCAACTGTGCGATCGGCTGTCGGTCATCCAGAACGGGGCCGTCGTCGCGGAGGGGACGCCGGACGAGCTGAAACGGCGGGTCGGCGGCGAGATCCTCGCCGTCGAACTGGCGGACACCGATGAGAGCGAGCAGGCGGTCTCGATCGCACGCGAGGAGGGGCTGTTCGCGGACGGAGCGGTGATCGAGCCCAGCGAGTCTGGCATAGCAGTGACCGCGCGTGACGCGCGGGCGCGTGGAACGGATTTGCTGGTCGCCCTTCGCGACGCCGGAATCGGCGTCGTGGGGTTCGACGTTCGTGCGCCAACGCTCGACGACGTCTTCCTCGCGGTGACCGGCGAACCGGACGGGAACGCATCGAGGGCAGAACACGAACGGGAGCCGACAGACGACATCCGCTCCGGACCGGTCGGTGCCGGCGGCCATGACTCGAGCGGGGCCGACGAGCGGACGGGGAACGGGGTGGATCGATGAGCACACCGCACGTCGACCGCCACGGCGGGAGCTTCGCGAGCGACGTGTGGGTTACGTTCGTCCGCTGGACGATCAAGTCGGTCCGGAACCCGTTCGTGCTGGTCGTCTCGCTCGTCCAGCCGATCATCTTCCTCGTCCTGTTCACGCAGGTGTTCGGCGGCGTCGCGACGAGCGCGCTCGAGGGGATCAGTTACGAGACGTACCTCGTGCCGGCGATCGTGATCCAGGTCGCGCTGGTGGCGGCCGCGACATCGGGAATCGGGCTGGTCAACGACATCGAGAACGGCATGTTCGAGAAGACGCTGGTGAGCCCGATGAACCGCAGCGCCGTCTTTCTGGGCAAGACGCTGGCCGAGATCGTCCGCATCGTCGTTCAGGTCGTGATCGTGCTCGTCCTGGGCGTGTTGCTCGGTGCCGAGATCGCGACCGGGGTGGTCGGCGCGGTCGCGATCGTCGGTATTTGCGTCTTGTTCTCGATCTGGTTTACCGCGTTCTCGAACGTCCTCGCCGTGGTGACCCGCGACGAGGAATCGACGATCATCGGAGCGAACCTGCTCCAGTTACCCTTGCTGTTCGTCTCGAGTGCGTTCCTCCCGCTGCCGGCGCTGCCGGAGTGGATTCGGACGGTCGCGACGGTCAACCCGATTACGTACGGCGTCGACGCCGCCCGTGCGGTGATGCTCGGCGAGGACACCATGACGATTATCGAGATCACGCGGTTCGACGGGATGTGGAACACGCTCGTCCCCGCGCTGGCCGTGCTATCGGGACTCGCCTTGGTCTTCGGGTCGGTAGCCGTCTACGCGATCGGCCGTGCGGCGAGCGCCGACGTGCGGTGAGGTGGCTGGCGGTCGGACGGAACCGAACCGATGTCATTTAGCGACCGTGTGCGTAGGATCACACATGGACCGGTCGGGATTCGTCAAACTCGCGCTCATCGCGTTCGGACTCGTGATCGTGAGTTTCTTCGTGCGCGGGATCAGTCGACTCGTTCTCGGCGCGGCGGTCGCCGAGTTGCTGCAGGCACCGCTTGCCGTCGTCGGGTTCGGGCTCCTCGTCTACCTCTTCATCAGGGCAACGCTCGACGCCGTCGGGATCTGGACCGTCGAGGACGCCGAGACGTGAGCGGAAGGAAACCGTTTTTCGACCGCTCCACGAACGCTGCGGTATGACAATCGACGTGCAGACGGTCGCCGATCTCGGGCCGGACGACCGCGCGGCCTTCTTCGATCGCGACGCCGGTATCGAGTCGGTCAGGGGAGACGTTCGGGAGATCGTCGAACGGGTTCGCACGGAAGGTGACGTCGCAGTCCGCGAGTACACCAGCGAGTTCGACGACGTCGAAGTCGGCAACCTCGAGATCACCGGCGACTGCGAGCGCGCGTACGACGAGATCAACGACGGGATGCGGGACGCGATCGAGCGGGCCGCGGCGAACGTCCGCGAGTTCCACGAGGCCCAATGTCCCAAAGATTGGCGGCGGGAGTTCAGCGAGGGGCGCACGCTAGGCCGGCGTTTCCGACCGATAGAGCGTGTCGGCGTCTACGTCCCCGGCGGCTCGGCGGCCTACCCCTCGAGCGCGATCATGGGTGTCGTGCCGGCGGTCGTTGCCGGCGTCGATCACGTGTCCGTGGTCACGCCGCCGGCGGACGAACTGAACCCGGTGACGTTGGCGGCGATCCACGCGGCGGGCGCGGACGCGGTCTACTGCGTCGGCGGCGCGCAGGCGATCGCGGGAATGGCCTACGGGACGGAAACGATCACCCGCGTCCAGAAGATCGTCGGGCCCGGAAACAAGTGGGTGACCGCGGCCAAGGCCGAGGTACGGGGTGACGTCGAGATCGACTTCCTCGCCGGACCCAGCGAAGTGGTCGTCGTGGCCGACGAGAGCGCGGACCCGGAACTCGTCGCCGCGGAACTCGTCGCACAGGCCGAGCACGATCCCAACGCCTCGGTCGTGGCTGTCACCGACGACGCCGAGACCGCCGACGCGGTGGCCGCAGCCGTCGACGAGCAGGCCGACGCGCGCGAACGAGAGGCCGTAATTCGAGAGGCGCTCGGAAACGATGCGAGCGGCGTCCTCCGTGCGCGATCGATGAGCGAAGCGATCCTCTTCGCCGAGGAGTACGCGCCTGAACACCTCTCGATCATCGCCGAGGACGACGACTCGCTCCTCGAGCGCATCGACAGCGCCGGCAGCGTCTTTCTCGGTCCGAACACCCCCGTCGCGGCGGGTGACTACGCCAGCGGTACCAATCACGTCCTGCCGACCAACGGCGGCGCGCGCGTGACCGGCGGGCTCGCGGTCGAGACGTTCCTGCGATCGACGACGGTCCAGCGACTCTCGGAGAAGGGCCTCGCCGACATGGGCGAGACGATCACCACGCTCGCGACGGCCGAGGGACTCGAGGCCCACGCCGAGAGCGTCCGGAGTCGACTCGAGGACGAGCCGGACACCGACGAATAACCATTGGAAACCGGGAGAGAACGGTTTCAGCAGACGGAATTGCGGACCGGTTTTACGTAGCTGGAGGTCGGGAGTAGGGACCGAGATGGAACCGCGTGTCGATCCGATGGACGGGCGCGTCCTCGAGCGCAACTACGACTACGCACAGCGGAACGTGCGGCTCCTCTCGATGTGGTACGACCGCGACCTGGAGCGGATGCTCGAACTGCTGGCGGAACACGACATCGAACTCTCGCGTAACGACGAGCGACAGTTCGGGACGTGCTATCGATCGCTCCGGCGTGCGAACTGGTAGCCGAGTCGCGAGCGGTCGATCGAGGCCACGCGTAACCGGATTCGGCTAGTTCGGCTGTCCGAGAAGGGCGTCACAGTTAACATCGTTGCGCCGGAATGGAGTGGTATGAGCACGGACAGTATGGACGGCGGGGAGGCGGACACGCGCCCGACGATCGAAGTAACCGAAGACGCGGCCGAACAGGCGCTGTCCCTCCTCGAGGGCGAGGACCTCGACGTGACGGAAGCCGGCCTTCGGCTGTTCGTCCAACAGGGTGGCTGTGCCGGTCTCTCCTACGGCATGCGGTTCGACGACGCGCCGGACGAGGACGATACGATCTACGAGCACCACGACCTGCGCGTGTTCGTCGATCCGGCGAGCCTGAAATACATCGAGGGGAGCGTCCTCGACTACGAGGACGGGTTACAGGCTGAAGGGTTCCACGTGGACAATCCAAACGTCGTCAGCGAGTGTGGCTGCGGCGAATCGTTCCGGACGTAACTGCGACCGTTCACAGCCGATTCCGTACCGCCCTCGTTTTCTGCCGGCTTGGCTTACGACCGATAGCCGACGGACAGGAGTATCGGTCGGACCGACGAAAAGGAACGATCGAACGCCGCGGACGAGAGCCGCCGCGCGGTTGACTACTCCTCGAGTCTGAACGCAACGGTGACTTCGGCCTGGTACTCCCGCTCGTCCGCGCTGGCGACTTCGACGCCGAGTTCGTCGACCTCGATCCACTGTACGTTCTGTAGGGTCGCTTCCGCGCGGTCGATGGCGTCGTCGGCCGCAGCGTCAAAGCTTTCCGGACTGGTGCCGATGAGTGTTATTTTCTTGAAGACCATGGCCTGCGTGGCTACGCTGCGTAGTGACGTAAAACACGGCGTCCGTTCAGACGTGAACCGACGCCGTCGCGTCGATACTGCCCAATTCAGTCGTCCCGTGCGTCGAGTCGATCGCGGATCGCACTGGTGACGTCCGTGAGATAGGCACCGCCCCACAGGGCGACGATCAGGCCGCCGATCGAGTTGAAGACGATGTCGAGCATCGTATCGGCGAGGCCGTACTGTGTGAGCACGGCGTTGATCCCGAGTGCCTGCGCCGACAGCGCGATGGCGAACTCGAGGATCTCCCAGAGGACGCCGAAGGCAAGGACGAAAAGCAGAATGAACACCGCGACGAACCGCTGTGGGAAGTGGATGCCGTTGGCGTGTTCGTGGAGCGCACGGACGGTCGCGTATCCCGCACCGGCGACGAGCGACGCCGAAAGCGCGTGGGTCATGTGATCCCACCACCAGACTTGACTGTAGAGCGTTTTGGTGGCACCCGGGAGTCCGACGGTCCCGAACGCGTGGAGGAAGACGGCAGTGGTGATCCAGAGCGTGAGCCGCGGGTCCATCGGGATCTCGTAGTCGCGCTCAAGGAGCGGCGGGAGTTGGGTGACGGCGAGTGCGACGGCCGTGTTCAGGACGATGCCGCCGTTGCCGCGTTCGATCCCGACGAACAGCATGCCGATCAACCCGATCTCCATGAGGTAGGTGAGTCGCCGCTGTTGCTGCCGGGACGGGAGCAACCCGGAGATGTTACGCATCGGGACCCTCCGCTGGGGACGCTTCGTCGCCGGTCTCGTACTGCTCGAGTCGCCCGAGTCGTCTGAAATACAGTTCGAAAACGATGCCGGCACCGAGACCGGTAGCTGCAGAATAGACGAACTCCCACATCACGGCGTCGTGGTCGCTCGGGAACGGCACGCCGAGCAGTCCGGAAACGCTCCACCGAAAGAGCGCCCATAGGGCGGCAGCGGCCATCGTCGTCACGGCGACGAAGATGACGGCAAAGCCGGGCGTCATTCGCACGGTAGTAAAGGCCTGCAGTTCGACGGCGATGACGAGTGCGATCGTCGCGACCGAGAGGTACGACGTGAAGTTCCCCGTCAGCCGGTCCGCCTCGAGAACCATTCCGAGAACGGGCAGCGCCGCAAGCAAGAGCACTTCCCAGGGAAGCATTGCAACCGGGGACTGAACGGTAAGCGGCGGCAATAACGCCAACGCGACGAGTATCACCGCGAACGTCGTCCAGAGGATGCCACCCGTCACGAACTCACCGAGGCCAATGAGTGCGATCGCGACGACCAGCAGCCACGCGACCACCGCGTTAGAGCGGTCGTCAGCGATCAGTTTCGTGAGTGAGGCCCGAGACACAGTCTCCCGTACTGACTGCCCTCACAAAAGCGTACGGAGTCGAGCAGCTGGTCTCCTACGACGGCACCGCAACCAGATAGACGGCGACGTACGCGGCGAGGGCGACAGTCACGGCAGTCAGCGCGGTGAGTGCCATCTCGAGCAGTCCGTCGGACGACGGGAAGCGGCGAGCGCGCGGGCGGGGCAGCGCCAACGAGGGGGACTCCCGAACGACACCACAGAGGAGGCCGACCCCGAGTATCGAGAAGACGAAGTGATAGGACACGTCGAGGGTGGGCGGCGTTACCGCGAGCGCGGCTCCGCCGTAAGCGACGCCGATCCCCGCCCGCCGATCGATGGCCGCACGGAGCGAGCGGTCGGTAAGTCGGCAGCCGACTGCGAGTGCGAGCCAGATCGTCGCGAGTTCAATCCCGAACGCGCCGAGCAGGTTGAGCGTCGGGTCCGAGTGGAGGACCAGGCGCGATTCGAGAACGGGAGCGCCGAACGGGAACAGCCAGTCGGGCGGCGATCCGGTCAGAAAGTCACCCCACGGGTGCGACCAGAGCCCCCAGAGGGCGGCGAGGGCGACCGTCGGCGGCGAAAGCGTCGACGCTCGAGCGACGCCGCGGGCGACGAGGAGGCCACTCGCTGCGAACAGGCACATGACGAGCGCCGCGATCGGACCGTCTCGGGCGACAGCGATAACGATGAGTCCGACGAGCAGGGCGACCGCAGCGGCCCGGGCGACGCGAGCGCGAACTGAACCGCTGCGGACGGCGAGCAGTCCGAACGCCGGGGCGGCGACCGCACCGACCACCAGCGAGTGGGTCACGGACCGGTGGACATCGCGGCTCGCGTCCCAGAAGGCCGTCGATGCTCCGAGGACACCGTCGGACACGTGCCACTCGAGGAGACCGACGAGCGCGTAGGCGACATCGATGTCCGGAATCGTCGCGAACGTGCCGGCGACAGCGCCGACGAGGAGGGCCCGTCGAGGCTCCCAGCCTCGCCAGTCGGCGACGCACGCAGCGACGGCAAACGCGATGAGTCCGTGACCGATAAACACAATAGTTCCGGTATGTGTCGGGGAGGCTTAAACGGCTCGCAGAAATGAAATCCGTTAGCAGGAGTCACACAGCGACTCGAGGGAAAGCACTGTCGCTGAGGCGACACCGAGCGGAGAGCGTCGCGTCGTCCGAGCGTGGCCTGTAATTCGCCGGTGCCGGTAGGCCTTTGCGAGTGGCCGGCGAGCACACGCCCATGTCTCAGGACGCGGCGGCCGAGACAGCTCGTGCGCCATCCGTCGGCGAACTCACACCACCCGATCGGACCCTGATGGGTCCCGGGCCGAGCGACGTACACCCGCGGGTCCTCCGGGCGATGAGCACGCCGTTGGTCGGCCACCTGGATCCCTCTTTCGTCGAGATCATGGACGAGGTTCAGGAACTGCTCCGGTACACGTTCCGGACGGACAATCAGTGGACCATTCCGGTTTCCGGGACCGGCTCCGCGGCGATGGAGGCCGCGATCGGTAACGTCGTCGAACCCGGCGACACCATGCTCGTGCCGACCAACGGCTACTTCGGCGACCGGATGGCCTCGATGGCTCGGCGAGCGGGCGGCGAGGTCGTCGCGGTCGACGCGCCGTGGGGCGAGCCACTCGTGCCCGATGACGTCGCGGACGCACTGGCCGAACACGAGCCCGACGTCTTCGGGTTCGTCCACGCCGAGACGAGTACGGGCGTCCTCCAGCCCGATGTCCCGGAACTGACCGCCGCGGCCCACGACCACGATGCCCTGGTCATTGCCGACACCGTCACCTCGCTTGGCGGGGTCGAGTTGCGAGTCGACGAGTGGGATATCGACGTGGCGTACGCGGGCCCACAGAAGTGTCTCTCCTGTCCGCCGGGCGCGAGCCCACTGACCCTTTCGGACGAGGCCATGGAGAAAGTCCTCTCACGTGACGAGGACCCTCGTTCGTGGTACCTCGACTTCTCCTTGCTCGAGGGCTACTGGGGCGACGAGCGGGCCTACCACCACACCGCGCCGATCACGAACGTCTACGCGATCCGGGAAGCCCTGCGACTGGTCGCCGAGGAGGGGATCGAGGACCGCTGGGCCCGCCACGAGCGACGTGCCGGCGCGCTGAAAGCCGGCGTGGAGGCGATGGGGCTCGAGATGAACGCCCCCGACAAGTACTGGCTGCCGAGCTTGAACGCCGTCCGCGTTCCCAACGGGATCGACGACGGCGCGGTCTGTGACACCTTACTCGAGCAGTACGACCTCGAGATCGCCGGCGGGCTGGGCGATCTCGCCGGGGAGATATTCCGAATCGGCTGTATGGGCCACTCCGCGCGCCCGGAGAACGTGATCTACGTCGTGACGGCGCTGGGCGACGTCTTGGAGTCGATGGGTGCGGACGTCGATCCGGGTGCGGGTGTGACTGCGACGCGTAACGCGCTCGAAAAATAAGGGACGTACCGCGACTGCTGATTTCGAACCGTCGGCTTTACGCTGTTACTCGCGGTCCTGGTGGCGCTCGTTCGACCTGATAGTCCTCCCCGTCGACGACGATAATCGCCCACTCGTAGTTCGGATTCGTCCGCTCGAGTCGCGTCTCGAGATCGTCGGCGTCCTCGGGTTCGGCGACGAAACAGTGAAACTGCCCCGACGCGGGCGACGGGAGTTGTCCCGTCTCGAGGACGGCGTTTACGTGAACGACCTTCCACGCGCGTTCGGCGCGGAACTCGGGGCCGTTGCCTTCGACGGTGTAACCCAACTCAGCGAAGATCGACCTGGCCTGCTCGACGAGCCGCATGTTAACAGGACCCATTCACTACTGTCTATGTCCCCATCCACCATAAATGTTAGTACGTGACAAGACGGAGCGGGGAGGGGTCGTCGAGACGAACCTGCCTCGAACGGAGGATTCATCCGTGTCGTCGCGGAGCCGACGTGCGGTCAGTAATAGACTCCTTACCGGCTTTTCTGCCGGTTTCACGGCCGCAGCGGCGGTCCAACGGGGACTCGAGCGGCGCGGCAGTTAGAACCGATCACTCGTGGGCGGCGTCCCACTCGGTGGGCTTGCGAAAGTTCCCACACCGGTTGCACTTGATTCGACCCATCGAATCCATCGCGTTGTCGAGGCTCTCGCAGTTCGTACAGAACCACCCATACCGATGGTTCGTATCTGGCGATTCGTAGGCGACGAGGAACACCCCTTTCGACCCCCTGTCGCCGTCCGTCTCCGAAACGTAGACGGTGTCGCCGTCGTCGGTCGACCTGCTTTGCATGCCCGCTCGTACGCTTGCACCCGGTAAATGGCTGTCTTTCCGGGTCGAATTCGCCGCCGGGAGCGGTTCGCCGACTCTGGATCACGAAGCGTGTTACAGTACGCCACATGTGACAGATACTCGTCCCTGATAGTCCGTACTGAAAGGTTTACCCGCTCGGAAGGCATTTGGATGTCTAATGTCGCTGGTCGTGGTTCCCGTTCGGTACCCGCTGTCGAAACACTCGCGGCGAACGCTCGAGCAGGCGATCGAGATCGCTCGCGAGCGCGACGCGGCGCTGACGATACTGCACGTCGACCTGTACCAGAACGGGAAGAAAACAACGCGAATGGATCTGAAAAGCGCCGTCGAGCGGACCTTCGGGCGGCTCGAGAACGCACGGTACGTGGTCCGTACGGGCTTTCTCGTCGAGGAGAGTATTCTCGACGAGGTCGGGGCGGAGGGTGCCGACGCCGTCGTCATCGGGACCAAACAGGCGAGTCGGCTGCGACGGCTCTTCCAACGCCTGACGGACAACCCGGACATCGACCGCTATCTCCGGACCCACCTCGACTGCGAGGTCATCACGGTCGACGGCGCACGCGCGTGATCGCGGTCGAACACCGGCTGCTCACTCGTCGGTGCCGGCGTTTCGCACGACGAACACCGGCTGCTCACTCGTCGGTGCCGGCGTTTCGCACGACGANCGGCTGCTCACTCGTCGGTGCCGGCGTTTCGCACGACGAACACCGGCTGCTCACTCGTCGGTGCCGGCGTTTCGCACGACGAACACCGGAACGGAAGCGTTGTCGACGACGCGCTCCGAGACGCTTCCCAACGACGTGACTTTTTCCCGTGGGCTCTTGCCGCGCGTCCCGATCACGATCAGGTCGATTCCCGCCTCGTCGGCGTACTCGAGGATCGTCTTCGCGGGCGTCCCGTGGCGGACTTCGCTGACGGTCTCGAGGTCCGCCGCTGCCGCCCGCTCCTCGACGTCGGCGACCGCGTTCCGACCCTCCGCCTCGAGCGAGCGCTCGAGATCGGCAGCGGTCTCGTCGTCGGCCGCGGCGGTGACGCGGCTATCGACGACGTACAGCGAGTGGATCGTTGCATCGTTGTCCGCGGCGATCGGCAGTCCATGGGCGAGCGTCTCGGGAACGGTATCGCTTCCGTCCGTTGGAATGAGAACATCGTCGTACATCTGTCGACTGACTGCGCATTGAACCGGGGACAGCATAAATCACCCCCACAATACCGAGCGGAAGGAAACGCCGGCCGCCGTCACTGATCCGTCGGGTCCGCGGGAGGCTCGCCCGTCGGCCCCGGCGACCGGGACGCGTTTGCGTGCGGTTGCTCGAAGCCGGAGTCGTCGACGGACACGCGGGCGACACCGCTGCTGCCGTCGAAAACGTGATGACGGCGCGGGTAGGCGAACTCCGCATCGATATCGGCAAAGCGCTCGTTGATGGCGTCTTGAACCGCCGACCGGACGACGGTCTGCTTGTAGGGATGGTTCATCCAGAAGAACAGCTCGAGGGCGATCCCGTGATCCCCGTACTCGGCGATGTAACAGGAGGGAGCGGCGGCGTAGCGGGCGCTGCCGATCCGGATGTCGGGGCCGCCCGAGATGACCTCGTCGACGCTCCTGGCTGCTCGTTCCGCGGCCTGTCGTGCCGCCTCGAGGTCGCTGTCGTAGGTGATCTCGAGCCCGATAGAGATTCGCGTTCGTTCGTCCTCCGCGGAGAAGTTGACGACGTCGCGCGCGTGGATTTCGGAGTTGGGGATGACGATGAAGGTGTTCTGGAGCGTGAAGATCTTGGTGTAACGGATCGTGATGTCCTCGACGAATCCGCGGTGGCCGGCGTCGGTGACTTCGATCATGTCGCCGATCTCGTAGGGGCGATCCGCGAGGATGTAGAGGCCGTTGATCAGGCTCCCGACCAGCGGCGCGAGCACGATCGCGATCACGGCCGAGATGACGGTCACCGAGAGGAGGATCTGCGTGTCGCCGACGCCGAGGATGCCGGCCGCGATGCCGATCGCCCAGAGCAACACGGCGAGTCTGACGCCACGGAGCACGGTCCGCGTGACGCTCGGTCGTTCGATCCTGCGAGCGACCGTGCGACCGGCGATCCGAACGGCGAGTTTCGAGAGGTACCAGCCGACGGCGAGGACGAGGAGGGCCAGCGCGATTTTGATCGCGAGTTCGGGTGTCTCGTTCGGCAACGTAGCCTGCGCCGCCTCGACAACCGAACTCGCATCTCTCCGAAGGACCTCGCGCATACCAAGACGCTCAGGCCCGTTGTGGTTAAGCGTTCTGACCGTCAGCTTTGGGGGACCGAAATCGGACAACCCGATTTCGAAAACGCGTGCTACTCGAAGTATAATAAATCATTTAGCGGTCGGGATCGTAGTGTCCGATATGGCACCAGACGAACTTCGCTCGACCGTCGAGCGCGTCGGCGACCGCTTTAACCTCGGCGAGTACGAGATCGACGCCTACCTCACCGTCCTCGAGCAGGGCCAGCTCACGGCGAGCGAGATCGCGGACCGAACGGAGATTCCCCAGCCCCGCGTCTACGACACCGTCCGCAGTCTCAGCGACCGCGGACTGGTCGAACTGCGGGAGTCCCGCCCGATGAAGGTCGTCGCGATCGATCCCGGCGAGGCCTTCGACGACGTCCAGACATCCTTCGAGCAGATGATCTCGGAACTCGAGGCCCGCTACACCGCGCCGGCCCGCGATACGGAGGCCGTCTCGCTCGTGAAATCGCGCTCGACGATCCTGCGCTATCTCGAGGAGGTCATCGACGCCGCGGAGTACGAACTCTCCCTGTCGCTGACGCCGGACCTGTTGACGCGGTTCGAGGCGGAGTTGCGCACGGCGATCGAGGCCGGCGTGAGCGTCGACCTGATCGTGACGCCCGCGAGCGAAGCGCCCGATCCCGCGGAGTTCGAATACGGCGCGGTCGCGTCGACGGCCCGCGCTCGGCGCGGGATCACGACGCCGGTCGTTGCCGTCGCCGACGGCAACTACTCGGTCTATGCCACCCAGGACGCCCTACGCGACGACCAGGATCGGTACGGCGTCATCTTCAACCGCTCCGCGCTCGGCTTCCTGATCTCCGGGTTCTTCGGGACGGTCCTCTGGACGACCGCCGAACGGGTGCTCGGCGAGGACGGAACCGACCGAACGTACCCCCGGAAGTACGCCTCAATCCGCCGGTGTGTAAAGGACCTCATCGAGGAGGGCGGCGAGTTCTACGCGACCGTCGAGGGCCGAGATGTCGAGGTCGGCGGCCAGCGGATCGTCCGCGGTCGCATCCGAGACATTTCCTTCGAGGTCAGCGAAGAGGTCGCCAGTCTCACGATCGACACCGACGACGGCGACGTCTCCGTCGGTGGCCGTGTCGCCGCTCTCGAGGACATCGAGGCCCACGAGATCCACATCGGCCGGGACGAACCGCCGATGCTCGAGGACCGCTGATCCTGCCGCTGGGACCGACCGCGCCGGGAGCCGACGGTCGTCGCGCCGACCCGGCCGGGGACGCCGAACCGGGGCGGTGAATGTGCCGTGCGCCGTACGGCGAGCAGCCACGTAGCCCATCGGCCGGCAGCTGCCGACCGCTGTCGACCAATCGGTGATTAGCGTTCTCGAGGCGAGTCCGCCCGGCAGCGGGCCGACGCCCGTTCCGTGGGCGCTCGACGAGCGGAAGCCGTAACCGAAACGAGATCCGAACACTCAGCCCTTATTACAGCATTTATAGCTAACAATTAAGATGGAGAACGTGGTCCGTTGCTTCTCATGGGTCGCGATACCACCGGACAGTGTGACCGTGCCCGTCTGAGACGGCGGTCGTTCCTGGCGGCTGCATCGGCATCGACGGCGGGAGCGGTCGCCGTCACCGGCTGTCTCGGTCGGGGTCGCAGCCCGAACACCGTCGTGATGACCGCCGACTCGGGTGTCGCGGGGATCATCCACAGCGGCGACGACCCCTCGGTTCAGCAGGCGCTCTGGGATGCTGGTCTCGACGAGGACATCCGGATCGAGATCCAGACCGTCGTCAGCGACTCCGCGTCGCGGATGCAGACGGCTCAGTCGGCGCTCGAAGCGGGTCGTGCTCCGCCCGATATCCACATGATGGACAGCGGCTGGACGATTCCGTTCGTCCTTCGAAACCAGACGGTCAACCTGACCGACGAGCTCTCGGACGGCGTGCTCGAGCGCGTGAACACGCAGTACCTCGATGCGATCCTCGAAACGGCGCGCCATCCTGCAACCGGAGAGCTCCATGCCCTGCCGTTCTTTCCGGATCTGGGGTTCACGCTGTACCGCGAGGATCTGATCGAAGACGCCGGCTACGACACCAGCAACTGGCCCTCGGAGCCACCGTCTTGGGAGGAGTTCTCGGCGGCGGTCCGCGATGCCCGCGACCAGGCCGCCCTCAACTACGGGTTCACGACGCAGGCGGCCGCCTACGAGGGATTGTCCTGCTGTACGTTCAACGAAGTGATGACGTCCTGGGGCGGGGCGTACTTCGGTGGCGTGAACAACCTCTTCACCGCGGGCGACCGGCCGATCACCGTCGACGAGGAGCGGTGCATCGACGCGATCCGGATGATGCGCTCGTTCATCGAGGGTGAGGAGGAAAACACCATGGATGGTTACGCCCAGATCTGTCCGTCGGCGATCGTCCAGTGGACCGAACAGCAGTCGCTCAACCCGTTTGCCGGCGGCGAGGCCGTCTCGAACCGCAACTGGTCGTACGCGATCGCAGAGACAGGGACCGAAGACGCATTCGGCGAGAACCTCGGGGTCATGACGCGACCGTACGCGGTCTCCCAGCAGGAAGCCGCGTACGATGGCACCGGCGGCACCATCGCGGCACTAGGTGGCTGGAACCTCGCCGTGAGTCCGTTTTCCGAGCGGCAAGAGCAAGCGCTGCAGGTCCTCGAGGCGTTCGCCACCGAGGACGTCATGCTCACGGTCTTCGAAGTCGGGGGCTACTTGCCGCCGAACCTCGATCTGGTCGCGGAAGCGAGTCCGGATGAGGTCGGGCCCGTCGCTCGCTACGGCGACGTGGTCCAGCAGGCCAGCGAGAACGCGGTCCCACGACCGGCGACCGACCTCTGGCCGGAACAGTCAGCGCTGATCTATCAATCCGTCAACGCGGCGTATCGTGGCAAGCAATCCCCCGAAGTGGCGATGAACGACCTCGCAGACGAACTCGAGCAGAGCGAAGCGGAGGTGGAGACAAATGGCAACTGACACCGACAGTGACGGGGTGCTCGGCGGCGAATCCGGACGGGAACAAGACCGTGACCGGACCGGTACCGCCGTCGTCAACTGGATGGAGGGGCTGAGCGAGGCGGCATACGCGTACCTGTTATTACTGCCGGCGTTCGCATTGCTGACGCTGATCGCGTTCTACCCGATGCTCCGGACGTTCGTCATCTCGCTTCGCGCCAACGAAACGCGAGGACTCGACCCGCTTGGCGGCTTCGTCGGTATCGAGAACTACGTCGACATCCTCACCGGGAACGCGCGACTGGCCCGGCAGTTCCTCGATGTCGGACTGACCTCGTCGTTTCCGTTTATCGAACTCGGGACCCCGTTCTTCCAGCAGGCACTGTTCGTCACGCTCGCCTTTGCAGTCATCAGCGTCATCTTCGAGACGGTGATCGGGTTCGGCCAGGCGTACGTGCTCGACCAGGAGTTTACGGGCCGTCGCTGGGTCCGCGTGGCGATCATTCTCCCGTGGGCGGTGCCGATCGTCATTCAGGGGATGATCTTCTTCCTGCTGTTCCAGCCGACGGTCGGGTTCGGCTCCGACCTCATGCAGAGCATCGGTATCTTCAGCGGGACGCCACTGGCCAACAGCCGGGACGCGTTCATCATCATCCTCGTGGCGGACATCTGGAAGTCGTCGGCGTTCATGGCCCTGCTGATCCTCGCGGGACTCCAGAGCGTCGACCGGAGCCTCTACGATGTCGCCCGCGTGGCCGGGGCCTCGCCATGGCAGCGATTCAAGATGATTACGCTGCCGCTCGTGATGCCGGCACTGCTGGTCGCGATGCTGTTCCGAACCATGGACGCGATGCGCGTCTTCGGGCTGATCGAGTCGACTGCCGGCTGTACGACCGTTCCCTCGCTGAGTTGTCTCGTCGTCGAAGCGATGTTCGGCGGGACTCGCATCTACGCGACGGCCGCCGCCGTGGCCTTCGCCACGGCACTCGCGATCGGCCTGATCATCGGCGGCTACGTGCTCCTCTTCCGTGACACCGAAGGAGGGATGTACTGATGTCCGATTCCACTGATCCGAACGACACCGGAGGCATCGACACCGCCGGCGGCGGACCGCCGAGAGACCCGACCCTCCGCCGACCCGACGGCGGCACGACGGCCCTCGAGGACGACCGCGACGCCGAACTCGATCGCGGCCCGTTCCAGCGGTGGGTGGCGAACTCCATCTCCCACCCCGAGCGGGTGTACCGGGCGATGTTCTACGTCGCAGCGATCTTCTTCCTCGTGACGACGCTGTTCCCGTTCTACTGGCTGCTCATGGTGGCCCTGACGCCGGAAGGACAGCTTCAGGACATCGTCGTCACGCCCAACGGCTTCAATCCGGGCGCGTTCATCGAGGTCTTCGAGGTCATCCCCTTCCACGTCTACATGTTCAACAGCTTCGTGATCGCGCTCGCCTCGACAGTCGTCGTCCTCGTCATCGCCAGCCTCGCCGGCTACGCCTTCGGCCGCCTCGAGTTCCCCGGCCGAACGCCGCTCATGCTGCTGGTGTTGATCATTTCGTTCTTCCCGCCGGCCGCGTTCTTCATCCCGCTGAACGACCTCTTCAACACCTCGTTCGTGTTCCTCGAACCGATCACCGGCGACGGCACGCTCTACAACACGCCGTTTGCCCTCGTGACCCCGCTGTCGGCGATCTTCATGCCGCTCGCGATCTTCATTCTCACGACGTTCTACGGACAGATCCCGGACGGCCTGGAGGACGCGGCTCGCGTCGAGGGGACGACTCGCCTCGGCGCGCTGTTCCGGGTCATCATCCCGCTGTCGGCACCGGGCGTCGCCACGGCCGGCGTGTTGACCTTCATCGCCGTCTACAACGAGTTCTTCTTCTCGTTCCTGATGACGGATGGCCAGCCCGACAACTGGGCACCGATCCTCGACGGAATCCTCGCTTATCAGGGACAGTACGAGGTGTTGTACAATCTCATGGCCGCCGCGAGCATCCTCGGGGTGATCCCCGTCGCGATCCTCGTGGTGATCGCACAGGAAAAGATCGTCAGCGGGCTGACTGCAGGCGCACTCAAAGAGTAAGACAATGGCACGAGTCCGACTCGAGAACGTTACGAAACGGTACGGAGACGAAACGGCGGTCGACGATATCAGCCTCGAAGTGCAAGACGGCGAGTTCGTTACCTTCGTCGGCCCCTCGGGCTGTGGGAAGTCGACGACGATGGAGACGGTCGCGGGGTTGACCCAGCCGACAGCGGGACGGGTCTCCATCGGCGACGACGACGTTACCGATCTCGCCCCGAAGGACCGGGGCGTCGCGATGGTCTTCCAAAACATCGCGCTGTTCCCGCACATGGACGTCTACGAGAACATCTCCTTCGGGCTGCGGCTACGGAAGTACGACGACGAGGAGGTCCGGCGGCGCGTCGAGGAGGCCGCCGATATCGTCCAACTCGAGGGCATGCTCGATCGGATGCCGGCGGAGATGTCCGGCGGCCAGCAACAGCGGGTCGGGATCGCCCGCGCGATCGTTCGCAACCCCGACGTGTTCCTGATGGACGAGCCGCTGGCCAATTTGGACGCAAAGCTGCGCGTCCATATGCGGACCGAACTCCAGCGGCTCCATCGGGAGTTGGATGCGACGGTGATCTACGTCACCCACGACCAGGCCGAGGCGATGACGATGTCAAATCGGATCGCCGTGCTGAACGACGGCCGGCTCCAGCAGATCGGCCCGCCGCTTACCTGTTACAACGAACCCACGAACCTGTTCGTCGCCGGCTTCATCGGCTCGCCGTCGATGAACTTCGTCGAGGGGACGCTCGTCGAGGGCGGCCTCGAGACGAACAACTTCACCGTCGCCCTCGATCCGTCTCAGCTGCCGGACGTAGGGGTCGGCGACGCCGTCACGCTCGGGATCAGACCGGAAGACGTCCATCTGTCGTCGTACGCGGAGTCGCTCGCATCGCCGACCGACCGGATCGACGCCCGAACCGACGTCTTGGAACCGATGGGCGATGAGGTCTTCGTCTACCTGCTGCTCTCCGAGGCCGCCACGGGCTCGATGGAACAAGACCCCGCAGCGTCACCGAACCAGTTGCTGATGAGCGTCACGCCCGACACGGACATCGAGGCGGACCAGGACGTCGATGTCGTTCTGGACCGGTCGAAGATCCATCTCTTCGAAACCGCAACCGGCGACGCGCTGGTTCACGGTATCACCGACCTCCCCGAACGAGAGCCCGGGACGACGCCGACCGAAGCCGACAGCTGACCGCCCGTCGCGCCGGGAGTGCTCTCGAGCGAGGTCCCCATTGCGGACCGCTCGGCGTGTGGCGACGGACGGAAGTTCCTCGAGCCGAAGTATTCTATATAGCGGATATGGGTGTATATGTCCGACAGAAGACGAACGCTGGCAGTGCCAGAACACCAGGGAAATGATAGAAGATCGATCGGAACTCGAAACCGGGATCGTCGGCCTCGGCAATATCGGCCAGTATCACGCCGAGCGACTCGTCGACCTCGGCGTGACGCTCGCTGGGGGGATGGATATCGCTCCCGAAGCGCGAACGCGTTTTGCACGACGGTACGACGCCGACGTCTACGACGACCACCACGAACTGTACGACAGCATCGACGCGGTCATCATCACGACGCCGAACAAGTACCACGAGAAGTACGCCATCGACGCCTTCGAACGGAACCTCCACGTCCTGTTGGAAAAGCCCCTCGGCCACTCGACGGAAAGCGCCGAACGAATCGCCACCGCGGCAGCAGCGTCGGACGGCTACGCGATGGTGGGGTTCAACAACCGCTTTGCGAACACGGTCCAAATCGTGAAAAACCGGATCGATCGGGGCGAACTCGGCGACGTGTCCCACATCGAAGCGAACTACGTCCGACGGCGCGGCATCCCGGGCCGGGGCTCGTGGTTCACCCAGCGGCGGATCGCCGGTGGCGGCGCGCTGATCGATCTCGGCGTTCACGCGATTGATCTCGCACTCTACCTGCTCGGCTATCCCGCGGTCGAGGAAGTAAGCGGTATCGCCCGCAGCGAGTTCGGCTCCCGCGAGGAGTACGCCTACCTCGACATGTGGGCCGACGACGCGGGTCCTGACGGGTTCGACGTCGACGATTCCGCTAGCGCCTTCATCCGCTGTGCGGGAAATCGAACGATTTCGCTCGAGGTCGCGTGGGCGACCAACCGGCCGGCGACCCACGAATTCGTCGCCCGCGGGACTGAATCCGCGGCCCGCTTCGACCTCCTCGACGGTGACCTCACGTTCCATTCGGCGAGCAAGGTCGGGCCGGACCATCTCGAGGACACGACCATCGAGACGCGCCAGAACGATACCCACTCCGACGAACAGCGGGAGTTCTTCGATCGGATCGTCAGCGAGGGCACGCGCGGAAACAGTATCGAAGAGGCCCTCACGGTCCAGCGAGTCATCAACGGCATCTATCGCTCGAGCGACGCCGGCCACACGGTTCCGATCGAGGAGTGAACCGCGGGCGACCGGTCGACACCACCGAGTGCCTGCCAGCCTTCGTTTTATCGTTCCGGCCGTGCTGGCACGCCTCATGGAGATCGGCGTGCATACCCCACCACTGGCCGACGAACCACTCGAGAGCGCGCTGCCCTATCTCGACGGACTCGGCGTCGGGGCGATCGAACCGGGCGTCGGCGGGCATCCGGGCCAGGACCACCTCGAGCGGGCCGCATACCTCGACGACGAGAGCGAACAGGCGGAGCTCCGCAGTCTGCTCGCGGAGTACGATATGCGGATCAGCGCGCTCGCGACTCACAACAACCCCCTCCATCCCGACGAGCAGCGGGCCGAGAAAGCCGACACCGAACTCCGCGAGGCGATCCGACTGGCCGCCCAACTCGAGGTCGGGACCGTCACCTGCTTCTCGGGACTCCCGGCCGGCGGGCCGAACGACGAGGTGCCAAACTGGATCACGGCCCCGTGGCCGCCCGAACACGCCGACGCGCTCGAGTACCAGTGGGAGCGGGCCGTCGACTACTGGGGTGAGATCGCGGCCCTGGCCGCCGATCACGAGGTCGATATCGCGATCGAGATGCATCCGAACATGCTGGTCTACGAGCCCCATGGACTGGCGCGGCTGCGCGAGGCGACCGGCGAGCGGATCGGCGCGAACGTCGACCCCTCGCATCTCTACTGGCAGGGGATCACGATCACCGACGCGATCCGCTATCTGGGCGAGCGCGACGCGATCCACCACGTCCACGCCAAGGATACCAAGATCTACGACGCACAGGCCCGCGAAAAGGGAGTGCTAGACACGACCGCCTACGACGACGAGCCCAACCGCTCGTGGCTCTTCCGATCGGTCGGGTACGGCCACGACGAAATCCACTGGAAGGACATCGTCTCGACGCTCCGGCTGGTCGACTACGACGGCGCGCTGAGCATCGAACACGAGGACTCCCTGACCAGTTCGCGGGAAGGGCTCGAGAAGGCGATCGACCTCCTCGAGCGGGCGATCTTCGAGACCCAGCCCGGAGACGCCTACTGGGCGTAGGTCGATCTCGGCGGCGCGACCTACTCCGACGCCTCGCCGCGCGCCCGTTCGAAGAGGGCGATGGCTCGGTCCCGACGCTCGGCGTGGTCGACGATCGGTCCCGGATAGTCGGGGGCGATCCGCTCGCGCTCGGGCGGCTCGAGGTCGTGCCAGCCGTGGATTTCCTCGGCGGTCGCGTCCGCGAGTTCGGGGACGTACTCGCGGATGTACTCGGCGTCGGGATCGTACTCGCGGCCCTGTTTCATCGGGTTGAACACCCGGAAGTACGGCTGGGCGTCGGTCCCGGTTGAGCCCGCCCACTGCCACCCCCCGACGTCGTTTGCGGTGTCGTGGTCCGCCAGTTTCTCCCGGAACCAGGCGTACCCCGCGCGCCAGTCGGTCAAGAGGTCCTTCGTCAGGAAGGAGGCAACGAGCATCCGCACGCGGTTGTGCATCCACCCGTCCGCGCGGAGTTGGCGCATCCCCGCGTCGACGATCGGATACCCCGTCGTGCCGGCTTTCCAGGCCTCGAGCGCGTCGGGATCGTCGTGCCAGTCGATCTCGTTGTCGTAGCCGCTGAAATCCTCGGTGACCGTGTTCGGATTGAACGCGAGGACGTGGGCGTAGAACTCCCGCCAGGCGAGTTGACGCTGGAACTCGCGGACGCTCTCGCGGTCCCCGTCGCTCGCGGCTCGTTCGGCGGCCCGCTCGGTGGCGGCGTACAGTTCCCGTGGCCCGATCGTTCCCCACTTGAGGTGGGGCGAGAGTCGGGAGGTCCCGCTTTCGGCGGGATAGTCGCGCAGCGCGGCGTACTCGTAGATCGGGCCCGAACAGAAGTCGGCCACCCGCTCCCGGGCCGCCGCCGTCGTCACCGTCGGCGGCGTCGCCTCGGGGTCATCGAAGCCGACCTCGTCAAGCGACGGGATCGGGTCACCCGAGACGGCCGCGAGGTCGCTCGCCTCGGGTTCGTCGGCCGGTGGTCGCTTGTCGCGGTCGCGCCACTTCTTCCAGAAGTACGAAAAGACCGAGTAGTGGTCGCCCTGATTCGGCGTAATCGATCCCGGTTCGTGGTGGATCGCATCGTGGACCGACTCGGCCGCGATACCCTCGTCCGTGAGTGCCGTCCGGACGGCCTGATCGCGTTTCCGGGCGAGTCCGCTGTAGTCCTCGTTCCAGACGACCGTCGCGGCGTCGTGTGCCGTCGCGACCCGGGGCACGGCCGTGCTCGCCTCGCCTCGCACCACGAGCAAGTCACTCCCGTGTGCTCTGTACCACGACCGAAGGCTCTCGAGGGCCTCGAGCAGACATGCGACCCGGATCGGCGAGGCGTGTTCGAGGACGGACGGGTCGAGCACGAACAGCGGGACGACCGGCTCGTCGGTCGAGGCGGCGCGTGCGAGTCCGCGATTGTCACCCGGGCGGAGATCCCGCCGGTGCCAGTGTACGATCATACCCGGATCTGACGGGCGGAGAACGGAAAACGTGGGGGTATCGACGCGCCACGACTGACGACTCGCTCGAGGTGTGACCGCACCGCCATGTCGTCGATGACTCGGCCGATGCGGAAGGTGCTAGCACTCGGTGAGAGTCAGTATTTACAGAGAGTAATGAGTTCGTGAGTATATTTTCTTCGAGTATATGCGGCTCATAACAATGCCTGCGTCCGCGGAACCACGGGGCGTGGAACCCGTTCCGGTCCCGGTCGATCCGTCCGGAGACGCTGCTCGGTCGCGGTCGCGCCGGGGAACGGCCACGTCAGACAGCTATGAAACTCGCACTCATCGGCTTCGGTCAGGCAGGCGGGAAGGTCGTCGACGAGTTCCTCGCGTTCGACGACGCGATCGACGGCGGCTTCGTCGAATCGGCGATCGCGATCAACTCGGCGACGACGGACCTCAAAGGCCTCGACCGCGTCTCCGTGGAGAACCGAGTCCTCATCGGACAGGCACGCGTGAAAGGCCACGGCGTCGGCGCTGACAACGAACTCGGCGCGGAAATCGCCGAGGCGAACATCGACGAACTACAGGGCGCGATCGATCGGATTCCGGTCCACGAAATCGATGCGTTCCTCGTCGTCGCGGGCATGGGTGGCGGCACCGGGAGCGGCGGCGCGCCGGTCCTCGCGAAACACCTCCAGCGGGTCTACACCCAACCCGTCTACGGGCTGGGTATCCTCCCCGGCACGGACGAGGGTGGCATCTACACGCTCAACGCGGCCCGCTCGTTCCGGACGTTCGTCGACCAGGTCGACAACCTGCTGGTCTTCGACAACGACGCCTGGCGCAGCGCCGGCGAGTCCGTTGAAGGCGGCTACGACCGCATCAACCGCGAAATCGTCGAGCGGTTCGGCCTCCTCTTCGCCGCCGGCGAGGTCAGGGAGGGCGATCACGTCGCCGAGAGCGTCGTCGACTCGAGCGAGATCATCAACACGCTCTCGAACAGCGGCGTCTCCACGGTCGGCTACGCCAGCGAGACGGTCGAGATCGACGACGGCCTCCTGTCCTCGCTGACCGACGACGACGAGTTCGACGAAGGAGCGGCGACGAACCGACTGACCAGCCTCGTCCGCAAAGCAACCCTCGGCCGCCTCACGCTCCCCTGCGACGTCGCCAGCGCCGACCGCGGCCTGGTCGTCGCGAGCGGGCCGCCGAGCTACCTCAATCGCAAGGGCGTCGAACGCGGCCGCCAGTGGCTCGAGGACGAGACCGGCAGCATGGAGATCCGCGGCGGGGATTACCCGATCACGGTTCGGGATGAGGTGGGGACGGTCGTCCTGCTGTCGGGCGTGACCGACGTGCCCCGGATCGACCAACTGCAAGAGGTCGCGATCGAGGCGCAGGAGACGACCGCGGACGTGCAGGCGACCGCCGACGAGGACTTCGCGTCGCTGATGGACACCGGCGATGAACTCGACGCGCTGTTTTAACATCCGCGATTAGGACCGAATTACCACGCGACGGAGCGAGCGGCGGTCAGTATATCGAGACAATAACGAACGGTGATATTCTCGACGGGCCGCTCATGAGGGGACAGGAGAACGGGCCCACGATACGATCGAGGCTGCGAAGAGCACTCAAGGCGGCGTTGCGCCCGAGAGGCGACGGAACAGTCATCGAGGAGTGTCGTCGGTGTGGGACGACGCTCGAGTCGACGCTCGCGCACTGTCCGGCCTGTGGCTGTCGCGATACCGCCGAGTATCGGATTCAGTGAGCGGCGGTCGTCCGGTCGCCGAGCCCGAAGTCAGCGGCGTCGGTCACGGCGGGAGTCGGGAGCCGGAGTCGAATCGAGGCCCGACGGGTCTCGTTACGGGATCGGAAGCGCGGTCGTCTCGATGGCGTCCCGGCGGCCGTCGAGCACCGCGAATCGCTCGTCACGGCGCGCCTCGAGCCAGAAGAGGAGGCGCTCGGCCCACTCGAGTTTGCGCGCTTTCGGTGGGTCGACCGCGGGATCGTCGAAGTCCCAGCCGACGAAGACGAGTCGAGCGGCTCCGGCGTGATCGGCGAGAAACGCGGCCCGATCGCCGTCGGTAAAGCCGCCGAAGTTCCGGACCGGGCCCTGCGGTGCGGCCTGTGTCGTCGGCAGAACGTAGTCGTGGTCACAGTTCGGAACGACCGTCCGGATCGAATCGAGATTGTCGCCGTGACCGTGAACCGCGACCGGGACGCCCCGCGCGGTGAGTCGCTCGACGGTCGCCGGATTCTTGTCGAGATCCGTCACCATGCAGTCGGTGGCAATACCGTGGCTCGCGAGCGTTTCGACGGCCGTCGACGCGGCGACGACGACATCGGCCTCGCGTGCTCGCTTGAGGGCCCGGTTGGTCTCGAGGGACGGCCCTGCTCCCGCCACGGCGACGGTCGTTTCGGGGCCGATCGGCAAGTCGGCGGGGTCGAACGACGCCTCGAGAAGGGACGCGAGGCGATCGCGCCCTCGCTCATCGCCGGCGCGATCGTAGCCGAAATCGCGGCAGATCGCCTCGTAGACTGGTTCCCAATCGTCGAACTCCATGTGACCGTTTTCGACGCTCGACCCGTTTGTGTGTTCGGTCTCGGGAGGCCGAGAGCAGGTTCCGATAGCAGCAACGATCACCGAGGCCAAAGTGACAAATAACTGCCAACACTCCGTAGCTGGACCCAGTTCGCACTGGGCAATGTAGCAGCGCAATAATTCCGTGTTATGGGCCGGGGGTCGCCTCCAAAGTACCCCTACCCGGGAGGCTGCCCCGGCGTCCACTCCCTCCTTTCGAAGCATACGTCATAAGCTTTCTCTTAACGCAGCAGCCTTGACAGCTTCTCTCCGAGGGCCGCGATGTCGTCGCTTTTTGTGGCGAGACGACCTGAAACATCGGAAACTGCCGTCGTCGATCCCATAAGAAGGAGCGCGCCGTCGTCCGACGGCTGGACGACCGCACCGTGTTCCGCTGCGATCGCCGTCAGCCGCTCGCTCGCGTCGTCGTCGAGGCCCTCGATCTCGAGCAGTTGGGTCCCCCAGTCGTCCGCGAACGCGGGATCGATCCCGCGCTCTCTGAGCTGGGTCCGAAACGCGCGGGTCGAGTCCACGTCCAGTTGCGAGATGGAGACCCCGTCGACACTGGCGCTTGCACGCTCGGTAAACGCCTTCCCGATCAGCGCCGCGTCCCGCGTTTCGGCCACGTCGTGGGTCCGGATCACGTGTGCGCCGCGCTCGACGGCCATCGAAGTCGCCGCCAGGCTCACCGGTAACCGCTCGTCGGTCGTGCGGTCCGCGAGCTCGCCGAGGAAGTTCTTCCGATTGATCGAGACCAGCATCGGCCGGTCGAGCGCACGGAACTCGCGGAGCCGGCGGAAGACAGCGCGGTCGTCGGCGAGCGTCTGAGCCTCGCTCCACCCGCCGAACGCGGGATCGATGATCGTCTTGTCGGTCAGTCCGTTCTGTTTCAGCGCCTCGTATACTTGCTCGACGTAGTCGGCGTCGGCCGCCCAGTCCGGGGACTTCCGTGCTGCCCAGTCGGTCTCCTCGACGGCACCCGGCCGCTCGAGGTCGGGCGGACTCGCCATCTTGGCGACGGCGGCGTCGTAGTCCGCACAGACGGTCGGCATCTCGGGATCGGCGAACCCACAGATGTCGTTGACCATATCGAACCCCTGCGAAAGGGCCTCGTCGGCCACCTCGGCGTACCGCGTCTCGATCGAGAAGATCGCGTCCCCGGACACGCTCTCGATCGTCTCGAGGGCGACGGACAGCCGCTCGAGTTCCTCCTCGGCCGAGAGCACGTCGAAGCGCTTGTTCGCCGACTCGAGGCCGATATCGACGATGTCGGCCCCCTCGTCGATCAGTTCCTCGTCGACGTAACGGGCCGCCTGTCCGGGGTCGTCGAAGACGCTCGGATCGTACGGCGATTCCTCGCTGACGTTCAACACGCCCATGATTCGGGGCGGATACTCGTCACCGATCCCGAGGCCGGCGGCGTCGACGCTGTCCATACTCGGTCTGTGGAAGCGAGGCAAAAAGGCATCGTGGTTCCGGCGAATCGGGACCGCCTTCCTACGTGACTGCCTGACGGGCGAGCGGGTGCCGAATCGATCCCGAAGACGACCGCGTCGGGCAGTGGGCCGCCGGACCGCCGGTCCTGATCCGGCGGGTCCCATCGATCGTCACGGTCGTCTCATCGGACGGACCGTCACTCCCCGTCCTCGAGGACGGCCAGCCGCGAATCCCGCAGGAGGACCTTCTTGACGATCGAGGGATTCTCGAGCAGACGGTGTTTCGCGTGTGCGCCGCGGCCGCGACCCCGGCCCTCGCGTTCGGACTGGATCACGTTGAGGAAGTTCTGTTCCTGGAGGATCTCCTGGACGCGCCGTTCGGAGAGCACGTCGAAGTCGAGTCGATGTGCGACCTCCTTGTACTGATTGTAGATGATCTTCGTCGGGAACTCCTTTTCCGAACTGTTCTCGGTCAGCAAGGTCAACGAGTAGAGGATCGCCTTCGCCTGCTGGGGCGAGCCCTCGATCAGTTCGTTGAACCGGTCGGCCTCGGTCTTCTCCTTGGCGTCGCGGACGTGATCGGCGGTGACCCGCGTGTCGTTTTGCTTCTTCGCGATCCGACCCGCGTTCCGGAGGATGTCGATCGCCTTTCGCGCGTCGCCGTGTTCCTGGGCGGCCAGTGCGGCGGTCAGCGGAATCACGTCGTCGGAGAGCACCCCGTCGTGAAAGGCGTCGCGCCGTTTCTCGAGGATTTCGACGAGTTGGTTGGCGTCGTACGGCGAGAAAACGAGTTCGTCCCGCGAAAGGCTCGACTTGACGCGTTCGGAGAGGTGATCGGGGAAGTCGATCTTGTTCGAGATGCCGATGATCCCGATACTCGAGTCCGAGATCCGGCGGTTTTCGCCGGCCCGGGAGAGTTTGCGCAGTACTTCGTCGTCCTCGAGCATGTCGATCTCGTCTAAGATGACGATGGTCACGTCGGTACAGTGATCGATGGCCTGCCAGAGGCGCTTGTAGTAGTCGCCGGTACCGAGCCCGCGGTCGGGGACGGTGACCCCGCTCGCGTCGGGTTCGTTGACGATCTGGGCGATCGTCTTGACGATAGAGGCTTCCGTGTTCTGTTCGCCACAGTCGATGAAGGCGTACTTGACCGTGATGTCGTCGTGCTCGGCCTCGGTGATCACGCGCTGGGTGACCGACCGCGAGATGAGCGATTTACCGGTTCCGGTCTTGCCGAAAATAAACAGGTGGTTGGGTTCGCTCCCGAAGATAGCCGGGTTCAGGGCGTCCGCAACCCGTTGCATCTGCTCGTCACGACCGACGATCCGATCCGGACCGGGCAGGTGCGTGATCTCGAGCAGGCGCTCGTCGGCGAAGACCGGATCGTCGTACCGAAAGAGCGGGTCTCGATCGTCGTTGGCGGACATTGCGATATCCGGCCCCTTCCAACTGGATTGAAATAAAGCTATGGAGATCGATCGCGGATGTAAATAACCCGTATGAGTGGTTCGAATCGGGGGATAACAGCGGTATATCGGAACTGCTGTTCCAGGGCCACCCTCGCGCTTCTAACCGAAGCGCGACGGGACCGTCGGCGGACACCCCCATCGCGGATGTAAGGCTCGCACGAACGAGTCAGTGTGAGCGCCACTCGATCCGATTCTGGGAATCCGATCGCGTTCTTTTCATGAGGACGGAATGACAGCGAATGCACCGGAGCCGGCCCGAAAAGACCGGAAACGAGCGGGTAGCTGGGTCCAATCGGGGGACACACCCCCCTCGCGTTTGTAACGGCAATAGTGTAGGGGTGGGAGCAGCTGATCCCGGAATACCTGGACCTGGACCCCGTCTTTGGGCCGAATTTACATCCGCGGCGAAGGTGTGTTCTCGAACAGGGACCCCCCACGGAATTCCCGTTACAAACGCGAGGGGGGTGTGTCCCTCTCCCACTGTGTACGATGTCGGACTTACAGTTCAAAAACACGCCCATATGCGAGGGAAAACGCGTCTCCCTCCCTTCCCTGTCACAACTAGTTACTAGACCAGTCCAGTTACTAGACTAGTCAAACGAATCAAGAAAGAGGAGAAAAGAAGAGGAACTCGGATCGTGAGGGGCGCGAACTGCGAGGAACACGGACACTCGAGTGTGCGTGGCGAACCCGACCGAAACGCCGAACGCGTTTCTTTTTGCGTTCCCGGTCAGTACTCCAGGTATGCACACGCTCATCGCGACGACGGGACCATTGGACGCGATCACGTCCCATCGTCTCCGAACCGGTACGGTCACCTATCGTCTCGAGTCCATCGCACCGACGACCCAATGAGTGACAACGCTCCCGAGACCCGAACGGATGTGGATCGGACGCCGCCGGCCGTCGCCGTGGTCGACGCACAGTCACCGGGTAACGTCGGCACGATCGCTCGCGCGATGAAGAACTTCGGTTTCGAGGACCTTCTGCTGGTCGATCCGCCCGAACTGGATCCCGACGGCGAGGCCTACGGCTTCGCGGGACACGCTCGCGAGGACATCCTTCCCGACGCCGACGAGATCACGTTCGACCAACTCGCCGAGACCTACCACACGATCGGCTGTACGGCGGTGACGAACGAAGACGACCGTAGCCACACGCGGTTTCCCTACTCGACGCCGGCGGCGTTGGCCGAACGGTTACCGACGGTCGAGGGACCGACCGCGCTCGTCTTCGGCCGCGAACGCGTTGGCCTGACGAACGAGGAACTCGCCCGCATCGACGAGATCTGCTCGATCCCCGCCAGCGCCGAGTACCCCGTGCTCAATCTCGGGCAGGCTGCCACGGTAACCCTCTACGAACTCCGTTCGCTCACGCTCGAGGAAACGCAGTTGCCCGATCTCGAGCGCGTCCGCGCGCCCGAGCAGACGATCGATCGGCTCTACGACCAGTGGGCGGCGCTGCTCGAGGAGATCAACCACCCGGCGGAGAAACGCGACAAGACGATGCGGATGCTACGTCGGGTGTACGGACGGGCCGACCTGACCGAACGCGAGGCGACCACGTTGGTGGGCCTCCTTCGGCGGGCGACCGACCGGCCGGCCGAGAACTGACCCTCGGGCAGCGGATGTCGCCTCATCGGGCGGAAGGTGTCAAATCGATCAACACAGCCGCTCTCGATGGCCATTACAGTAATACGGTCCCGGTAACCACGACTACTGGATGACCGACTTACGTCGACGGAACGCGTTGCAGTTGCTCGGCGGTGGCATGGCGTTTCTGGCCGGTTGTTCGGAGACATCCGACGGAAACGGTACCGGACCCGACGACGCCGCCTCGACCGATTCGAACGACCAGACCGACACGACTGATTCCATCGAGGGCGACCTCCCATCGTATGCCTCGGTACTCCCGACGACCGATCGCTCGGCGTACTTCTACGGCGCGATCGATGTCGAGACGATGAGTACGCTGCTCGAGGACGAGGGTGCCGAAGCCGGCGCGGAACCGACGGACCCGCTCGTCGGCAACCCGGTCGTCGTCGCACTCCTCTGTTCGTTCGGCCTGCAACAACTGGGGACCTCCGCCGGACGCGATGCGTACACCGAGCACAACGAGACGGCCGACGGCGAGGAGCAGTTCGTCTACGCCGACGGCGTCTACACCCTCGTCGGCTCGTATGATCGCGACGGCCTCGCGACGGCGCTCGAGGCGGCGGGCTACACCGCCGAGAGCGAGGCGGACGCCTACGCCGTCTATACCCACGACGAGAGCGACGAGGTCGTCGGGGTCTCGGCCGGCGTGTACGCGTACTCGTATCCCAACGGCAGCGAGTCCGCGTTCGATCCGGTCGCCGCGGTCGAGCGGACGGTCGCGACGGCGACCGGCGACCGCCCGCCGAAACACGAGGTCGACGACGGCTTCGACCGCCTGCTCCGGGCCGGCGAGAACGGTGGAATCACGAGCTGTCTGTACACCGATGCCGACGAGTTCGACGCGGCGTCGCTCTCGAGCGATCGGGCGACCGACGAGGACAGCCTGCAGTTCGCGTTCGACGCCTTCGAGGGGGCAAACGGCGTCTCCCAGCACCTCGTGGTGACCGACACCGATGCGGCCGCGACCGCAAGCGCTGTCGTCACCTATCGTAGCGAAGACCGCGTCGACGAGGGCCGTCTCGAGTCGGCGCTGGGGACGGAAGCGGAGACCGTCGAGTTCACCACTGTCGGCTCGCGGATCGAAATCGACGCCGAGTACGGTGGGGAGTTCGCCCGCGAGTAACCGCGCCGTCGGTCGCCGACTCGAGCCCGGATGGGTCAGACGGGAAAGACAGTTCCCTGCGCCGAAACGAGCCCGACGGGGCAGGCAGGTCCCCGAACCCGGTCCCCGCCTTCCGGTTGCTACTGCGACTTGACGATCGACGGCTCCTGCTCCCGTGTCCGTCGTGCCGACTCCGACTCGTGGCGGCCGGACTCGGCGACGGTACCGATCCACCCACAGTCGCTACACGCGAATAGCCCTTGGCCGTCGATCAACGACCCGCCGCAGTCGGGGCACGTGTCCCCCGTCGCCGACTCGAGACCCTCGTCCGGATCGGCGAGCGGCGTCGGGAGACCGCCGGTTCGAAGCGTCGCGATCGCCTCGTCGGTGGTGTAGGTGTCCGCGGTCACCTCGTCGGAGTGTGGGAAAACGCCGAGCAGTTCGTCGCCGGCGTAGAGTTCGAGACACAACAGCGGCGTCACGAGTCGCTCCCGGGTCTCGCCGGTCACCTGTGACGTCGTCGTGCGCTTTCGGAACGGCGGCCGGATCGTCACGCCTCGCTCGTCGGCCCACGCCGAGAACCGGTCGTAGCGCTCGAGGACTTCCTGGTGGGGGCTCTCCTCGGACAGTGCGACCTCCTTGGGCCAACTCCGAAGCAACAGGTCGTCGATCGCGCCTTCCGACTCGCAGGCCTGTATCGTCTCGATCTGTTCGTCCACTGGCTCGAGCAGCAACGGCGCTCGGACGTGACACACCACGGTCAGTGCCGGTTGGTCGGGTTCGCTCGTCGAGGTCATCAGTCAGGTGGTCGGGCAACGTGTGTGCTAATAAATGTTTTCGACGGGACGGATATGACCTGCCAGCCCGACCGTTCGTCGCGAGCGGGGAACTGCCGCGATCGCCCGCGACAGGGACGGTCACGGCGTCGTGGTGGCTCCGTCGACGGCCGAGCGAAGCAGGGATCGCAGCGCCTCCCGTTTGATCACGACGAAACCGGCGAGGATCGTCATCAGACCGACGAGCGTGAGCGAATCGACGAGGTATCCCAGCGTGACCCAACTCACGCCCATCGCGACCACCGGCTCGGCGTAGCTGACGAGGATGACCTGCGTCGCTCCGCTTCGCTCGAGCAGGTGGAAGTAGAGGAAGAACGCGAACACGCCGGAGACGAGCGTCAGGTAGGCAAACGAGAGCACCATCCCCGCCGTCAGTTCGATCGCCGCGACCGATTCCCCGCGCAGGAACGCCCAGCCGAGCAACACGCCGGCCCCGATGAGCATCGCCCACGCCTGGAGCGTCTCGATCGGGAGCGCCGAGTCGATCGGACGGACGAGTACGCTTCCGAGTGCGAACGCGATGGCCGACCCGAACACGAGGGTCGCGCCGACCGTGACATCGCTGCCGAGTGCGGCTGACGACGGCTGGACGACGGCGATCACACCCACCAGACCGAGCACGAAGCCCACCACTCCGGCGGGTGCCAGCCGCTCCTCTGGGAGTACCACGCCGGCGAACGCTGCCGTCAGGATCGGTGCCGTGCTGACGATGGTCGCCGCCACCGCACCCGACACGTACAGTTCGCCGAGATACAACAGGCCGTGATAGAGCGCGATGACGAACATGCCGGCGATGGCAACGGCCGCCCATTCGCCCCACCCCGCCGGTCGAACCCGATCGTTCGCCACGGCGGCGTATCCGAAGACGATCGCGCCCGCGATCGCGTACCGAAAGCCGGCGAACAGAAGCGGCGGGACGTACTCGAGTCCGATCTCGATCGCGACGAACGAACTCCCCCAACACAGTGCGAGTATCGAAAAGAGCACCGCTTCGCGGTACCCGTCTGGAATTGAATCGACTAATCTCATATTCCATTCGGAAATCGCGACCGTATTTAGACCCTTCTACAAGCACGCCGATTTTTGAGAACCAAAGACCACACATATGAATGTATTTCGAATCGGGCGCCACTAGATGGGGTATTATTGTAGAAACCTCCAATCACCTCGGTCGGAAAACACATGTCGGTCGGCGTCGAACGTCGTCCTATGGACGAACGCGACGTGCGCCTCCTCAAGGCGATCGCCGAACTCGAGACCGGGAGCCCCGAACGACTCCACGAGGCGACCGACATCCCGATCTCGACGATCCACTATCGGCTCAACAACCTCCGGGACGAGGGCGTCATCGAGAACGACCGCTACGATATCGATCTCGAGGAACTCGGCCTGGGCGTCACCGTGCTGATCGAGGTTCACGCGGACTATCAGGGCTCCTACGAGACGTTCGCGGATCGGCTCCTGACCGTCGAGGGGGTCACGAACGTCTACTTCACGATGGGTGAGACGGACTTCATCGTCGTCGCGCGCCTGAGCGATAGCGGCATGGTCGAACGCCTGATCGCCGAGTTCGAACGACTCGAGGGCGTCGAACGGACCGACTCGACGTTCGTCATCTCGGCGATCGAAGAACGGGACGCGCTGCAGAGCTATAGCCTCGAGACGCTGCTCGAGGAACTCGTCGGCGAGTAACGACCGCGGGAAAACGGGATGCCAGCTAGCGGGCTACGTTCGTTTCTGAATCTCCTCGCGGAGGAGTTCGCTGACGAGGTCGCCGTCGGCCTTCCCGCGGAGCGCACCCATACACTCGCCCATGAGTCCCGAGAAGGCCTGCATCCCCTCTTCTTCGATCTGTCCCGCGTTGCGTTCGACGACCTCGACGACGGCCTCGCGGACCTCGTCCTCCTCGGCTCCGCCGAGTCCGGCTTCCTCGGCCGCTTTTTCGGCCGTCCGGTCCGGATCCTCGGCCAGCGCCGCGAGCAGGTCCGGCACGCCCTCGTTGGGCAGTTCGCCGTCCTCGACCAGCCGGAGGACACCCTCGAGGTGGTCGTGGGTCAGGTTCTCGACGGGCACGTCGTCTCGGCGGACTTCCGTCAGCGTCGATTCCAGCGTCGTTGCGGCCAGCGTCGGATCGATCCCGTCGGCCACGACGTCCTCGAACAGGGGCATGTACTCGCCGAAGGCGACCTGCTCGGCCAGCCCCTCGCTGAGGTCGTACTCCTCCTGATAGCGGTCGACCTTCTCCGTCAGGAGTTCGGGTTCGGGGACGTCGCTCGGGTCGGGTTCGACCGGCGGCACGTCCGTTTCGGGATACATCCGCGCCGCGCCGGGCAGGGGACGGAGATAGCGGGTCGTCCCGTCGTCGTTCGCGCCCCGCGTTTCTTCGGGCACGCCCTCGAGCGCGGTCTCGGCGCGCTCGGCGGCGGCCTCGATGGCGGCCTCGGCCACGCCCGTTTCCGCGGCGACGATCGCGACGGCATCCTCGGGACCGGCACCGACCGCCTCGCGCAGGGCCGTCATCTCGTCCTCCGTGACCCCGTACGCAGGCAGTTCGTCGGTGTGGAAGATCCCGCCCGCGCCGTGGCGCTTCGCATGATCCGAGAGTTCGGTCCCGAGCCGGCGGTCGGGGGCGATCTCCCGGCCGACGATCCCGTCGAAGCCATACAGCGGGACCGCCGTGACGGCCCCATCGGAGTTCAGTGCCCCCGCGATGACGCCGCTGTCGGTGTCCTCGAAGACCTCGGTCACGTCCTGTCCGTCACCGACCGACGCGTCGCGATCCGCGAGTTCGTCCCGGATCTCGACCAGTTCGGCCTGTCGGGCGACCTCGTTGTGGACGATGTCGTCGATATCGTCGAGGCTCTGGACGCCCTTGATCTCGACGCGAGCGCCCTCCTCGATGGAGACGTTGACGTCCTGGCGGATCGTCCCCAGACCGCGTTTGACCTTGCCCGTCGAGCGCAACAGCATGCCGATCCGCTCGGCCGCCTCGAGCGCCTGCTCGGGGCTCGAAATGTCCGGCTGCGTTCCGATCTCGACCAGCGGAATGCCGAGCCGGTCGAGGCTGTAGCGCACCCCGTCGTCGGTCTCCGCGACGCGCTGTGCGCTCTCTTCCTCGAGCATGAGGTCTTCGATACCGACGGTACCCTCATTGGTCTCGATCGCGCCGCCGGTGGCGATCAGCGACGAGCGCTGGAAGCCGGTCGTGTTCGAACCGTCGACGACGATCTTGCGCATGACGTGGGCCTGATCGACCGGCGTCATGTCCATCAGTTGGGCGACCTCGAGTGTCGTCTCGAGGGCCTCCGCGTCGAGTTCGTGGGGCGGTTCGTCGTCCTCCTCGACGAGACAGGTCGTGTCGTAGGCGAGGTACTCGAACTCGCGGTCGACCTTGCTCTCCTCGACGGCGGCGTCGTCGAGTTCGCCCAGTTCGCTCCGGGTCGGGTGGAGGTAGCGCGTGAAGCTGCGTGTCGACTCCTCGGGCTCCCGGCGGTCGGTCGGACACTGACAGAACAGCTTCGTCGCCGTGTCGAGTTGCTGGTGGATCTCCAGCCCGGCGACGAGGCCAAGCGCCTCGTAATCGTAGTCAGTCATTGGCGGCCATTCGGTGGCGGAGGGGTAAAAAACCGTCCAGTCCGCGCCGTCACGGCGGACCAGCCAATACCCGGTCCCGTCGTCTCCCGTCTCGCTCTTCGATTCCTCCTCGGTCTCGGCCCCTGCTCGTCGTGCCCGGTCGATTAGAGGTCGAACCCGCCGCCGAACTCGACGTCACCGCGCATCGACTCGGGATGGAACGCACAGTAATACTCGACGGCGTCCTCGTTCGCCTCGAACGTCACCGACACTGTCTCGCCCGCCGTCTCCGACGAGTCGGATTCTTCGAGTTCCTCCCCGTCGCTGCTCTCGAGGACCAGTTCGTGCTCGGCGCCGTCGGCGTTGATCCAGACGAGCTCGTACGCCTCTCCGTCCTCGAGATCCAGCGTCGGGTTCTCTTCGCCTTCGATCTCCTCGGGTGCGATGCCGTACCAGTGGTCGATTCGGCCAGCGAGGATGATCGGACGCCGATCGGTTTCCGCCTCCTCCTCCTCGTTCCCGTTCTCCTGAGCAGTCACCACGCCCGTTACACCGGTGGCCGCAGCCGTCGCACCGATGAGTTCGAGTGCCGTTCGCCGCGTCCGTTCGGAGCGGGTCATACATCGCGTCGACTCCGACGACGATGAAAAAAGCGTGCTCCCGTTTCTCGAGACAGAGTGTGATTTGACGGGGGAAGCGGGCATTGATTCGCTTCCCGATCAACGAAACGGATACCGGCTCCCGTTGCGAGCCGAGCGGGTTCTGCCCGCTGTACTGGTGTCGATCTCGATCGGACGTCTCGGTCTCGGAACGCGTTTCGATCGCGTAATACCCGCTTGACCACGCTCACCGTCGACAGCCGGCAGTCGTCATTCGTCGGTCGACTCGATCGACGGCGACGGCTGGGACTGTGACCGATTCTTGCCAACCGCTGTGACCGCATCGAGCACGCGACGCCGTGGGACCTCGATCGCACGCTCTCGATAGCTCTCGTACCGGTTTCGGGCGGCACTGCCGGCGAAGTTCCGCTCCTCGAATGGCCGCGTTTCGATCAGGACGAGCGATTCGGCATCGTCGACCACCTCGAGGAGCGCTCGGTTTCCGGGCCCGACCACGAAATCGGCGAGTACCGTCACGCCGGCATCACGAATCAGCGTCTCGGCACCCTCCAGTTCCGCGGGGGAGAGCGTCGCGAACGGCTCGGTCTCGAGGCACTCGATGCCGATCGACCGCGCCGTTTCGGCAGCGGCATCGCCGCTCGAGACCGGACCGAGTGTCACGTCGATTCCCGCGGTGCTCAACCGAGCGACGACGCCGGCAGCGGCGGCTCCACTCCCCACCACGTGGACGCGCTCCGGGTGGGGATCGGCGTGGCGGTCGGCCCTGAAGGCGGTCACCGTTTCGGTTCCCGTCACCGGGTTGGGCATGACGACCGCGTTCGCGTCGAACGACGCCGCGAGGGCATCGCCGGTCAGAACGCTCGCGGGAGGTCCGTCCCGAGCGACCGCGCCGTCGGCGAGCAACACGAGCCGATCGCAGTATCGCGCGGCCAGGTTCAGATCGTGAATCGCCGCGACCACGGTCCGTCCCTCCGCGACCAGGTCGCGGACGAGTTCGAGCGTCTCGATCTGATGATTGACGTCGAGACTCGCCGTCGGTTCGTCGAGCACCATGACCGGCGTTTCCTGAGCGATCGCCTGTGCCAGGACGACACGCTGGCGCTGGCCGCCGCTGACCTCGTCGATCGGCCGATCGGCCAACTCGGCCGTGCGCGTCCGCTCGAGGGCGCGCTCGACCGCGGCGCGATCTTCGGGGTCCGGCGACGAAAACCGCGACCGGTGTGGCTGTCGCCCCATCTCGACGACGTCGCGAACCGGGAAGGAAAACGAGAGCGTCGTGTCCTGGGGGACGACCGAGACGAGGCGGCTCGAGGCCCGCGAGGAGAGGTCGTGAACGTCGATGCCGTCGATCGTGACCGAGCCGGTGTCGGGCGTGAGCGCGCCGCTGATCGCCCGCAACAGCGTGGTCTTCCCGGCCCCGTTGGGTCCGATGATACCGACGAACTCGCCGGGCTCGATCGTGAGGGAGATCCCCTCGAGCACCGAGAGATCGCCGAACGCCAGGGAACAGCCGTCGACGGAGACGGTCACCGGATCGGGTCCGACCCCGGCTTCCCGGTCATCGTCGCGGTGATCAGCGTCTGTCATACCGAATGCACCTCCCGGCGGGTGAGTAGAAACAGGAAGAACGGCGCGCCGAGGGCCGCCGTGATGATCCCAACGGGGACGACGGCGGGACCGGCCCGGGCGATCGTATCGGTCGCAACCAGGAACGACGCGCCCGCGAGCGCGCTGGTCGGCAACAGGATTCGGTGATCGGGGCCGACGACGAGCCGCATGATGTGCGGGACGACGAGCCCGACGAAGCCGATGATGCCCGCGACCGCGACGCCGGCGGCGGTAATGACGCTCGCGAGCGCGAGCAAGAGCAGTTTGGTGCGTTCGACCTCGATGCCGAGGTGATGAGCGTCCTCCTCGCCGAGCAGGAGGACGTTCAGGTCCCGTCTGAACGCACACAACACGAGGACGCCGACCAGCGTGATCGGGAACGCAAACGCCACGTCGCCCCACTGGCTGTTGTTGAGACGCCCCATCATCCAGAAGACGGCTTCCCGCAGCGAGTCGCCGCTGTGGACGAGCATGTACGAAATCATCGCGCCGAGAAACGCCTGGACCGCGACGCCGGCAAGCAACAGCGTCGCGACCGGCGTCCGTCCCCCGTCGGTCGCGATCGCGTAGACGAGAAACGCCGTCGCGAGCGCGCCGGCGAACGCCGAGAGGTGAAGCCCCCCGAACGGAACCAGCGCCGGAAACGCGATCGCGGCGACCGCCCCCGCGGCGGCACCGGCGGACACGCCGATGATCGACGGATCGGCCAGCGGGTTTCGGAAGAACCCCTGCATCACGGTTCCCGCAGCGGCGAGTGCGAGCCCGACCGTCGCCGCGAGCGCGATGCGGGGCAACCGAAGGTTCGCGACGATGATCTGGCGCGTCGCCGGAACGTCGAACGAAAAGACGGCGGCGTACTCGAGCCCGGGGACCGGCACGGAGAGGCCGAGAACGGGAACCGTGGCGCTGCCGACGGTTACGCCCGCGGGGACGACGATCGCGTTCAGCATCGCCATCGCGACCGTCACGAGATCGATCCTGACCGGGCCGAGGGCAGCGCTGATAAGGGAAACGACGACCAGCAGAACGACTAACCCGGCCGACCATGCCGCCGTTCGGACCGGTCGATACATATGGCAACCAAACTTGCAGTGGGCAAATATTTGTTGAAGTAGGGTGGAGGATCGTGCGATGCGACGATCACTCCCCGTCTTCCTGGCCGTACTGATCGCCCTTTCGGCGTTCGCACCCGCTGTCACCGGACAATCGACCGACAGCCCCGACTCGTCGGTCGAGTGCGAGTTCCCGCTCGAGGTCACCGACGCCACTGGTGAGACGATGACGCTCGAGGACGCACCCGGCTCCGTCGTGGCGCTCCAGCCCAGCGACGCACAGACGGTGTTCGAAATCGGTGCCGAAGATCGGCTCGTAGGTATGCCCGACAACCCGGCGACGAGCGACCTCGAGCTGGGTGATCGAACGGCCGTCACCGACGGGTATGAGATCCTTTCCGAGCGAGTGGTCGATCTCGATCCCGACCTCGTCTTGGCCGCTAACGTGACCGACGAGGAGATCGTCGAGCAACTCCGCAATGCCGGACTCACCGTCTACCAGTTCGACGATGCCCGCTCGCTCGACGACGTTCGCGACAACGTCCTGACGACCGGCGAACTCACCGGCGAGTGCGACGGGGCCAACGCAACGGTCGACTGGATGGACGAGCAACTCGAGATCATCGACGGGGCGCTCGAGGACGAGGAGCGACCGCTGGCGTACTACGCGATGGGCGAGGACGGGGCCACAGTCGGTACCGAGACGTTCATTCACGAAGCCATAACGACTGGTGGAGTCGACAATATCGCCGACGATGCGGGGATCGCGTGGTATGGACAGATAAACGCCGAGACCGTCGTTGACGAGGATCCAGAGTGGATCATCTACCCGGATAACAGGGAGGAACCCCCGATACCCGACCAGGTCAAAGCGACGGCGGCGTACCGGAACGGCAACGTTCTCGCCGTCAACGCGAACCACATCAGCCAGCCCACCCCGCAGGTCGTCTACGCGATCGTCGACATCGTCGAAACGGTCCATCCCAAGGCCTACGAGCAGGTGAGTGACGAACTCGAGGCGTCTCCTGAGAGCAGTGATGCGACCGATACCGACGCGGCAAGCGGCGAGAGCGCCATCCCTGGATTCGGTGTCCCTGTCGCCGTCGTCGCCCTGCTGGCCGCTATCGGGGTCGCCACACGGCGTCGATAATCCGGGCGACCCGTTCCCCGCCACTCCCCGGTTCAGTTCGGCATCAGTTACGTATCGTTTTGAAAAGGGTTTACTCGCCGGACCTCCCAGGGACGCGCATGGTCGAGAACGTTATCTGGCCCGCCTATCTCGATGCGTCCCTCTCGCGGGCCGAGGGACGGCGCGTATCCCTGGATCTGGCGGTCGAGGAGCCGACGGTCGACGAGATCGCGAAGGCCGTCCAGCAGATCGGGTACGACGCCACGATCGAGCGGGACAAAGCCTACTCTCGAGAACACTGGGCCGAACGGGGCCGCGTCGTCGTCCGCGGGGCCGACGACTCGACGAAAAACGACCTCGTTCAGGCCGTCGCGGCGTACGTCGTCGCGATGCGTGAGTAACATGCATCGGGTTGGCACGGTCGTCCGTACTGCGCAGGGGCTCGCAATCCTGCGGGCGGACGCGGTCGACGGCGGCGAGCGCGCCACCGATATCGACGGCCACCGCGACGATATCGGGACGATGGTCATCGACGACGACCTCGAGACCGTCGGCCGCGTCGTCGACGTCTTCGGACCGGTTTCGCGGCCCTACCTGGCGGTGACCCCCGACGACGGAGTCCACCTGCCGTCGCTGGTCGGATCGACGCTATACGCCCGGTAACGGCCCGATACGACGCCGTTCGGTCCGGCATCGATCGCTCTTTTTTCGGCGACCTCGAAGTGGAAAGGCCAATAGGAGCGGGGGACAAACGCCGCGCCATGAACGACCGCACTCGGGTCCTCGCCGCCGTCGGCGCGACGGTCTGCCTGTTTCTCGGCGTCCAACTCGGCGCGCTGGCGTTGGTCGACCCATTCACCGAATCGGGCCGACAGGCCGTCGAAAACCCCGACGATCCGACCAACAGCATCCTCTACGTCGGCATCATGCTCGTCGCGACCGGGCTCATGCTCGCCGCGTTCAAGTACGATCTCGACCGCCTCATTCGGCTCCTGCTCGTCGGCGTGAGCGTGATGATCTCGTGGTACGTCTTCGCCGAACTCGTCCCCGCGATCGTCGACCCGTTCATCTCTGAAAGGGTCGCAAGCGGTCTCGCGGTCGTCGCCTCGCTGGCCGTCGGCGGCGCACTCCTGTGGTATCCCGAGTGGTACGTCATCGATGGCGCGGGGGTGGTGATGGGAGCCGGTGCCGCCGCCCTGTTCGGGATCAGCTTCGGCCTCCTTCCCGCACTGCTGTTGCTCTCGGCGCTCGCGATCTACGACGCCATCAGCGTCTACGGCACCGAACACATGCTCGATCTCGCCGAGGGCGTGATGGACCTCAAGATTCCCGTCGTGCTCGTCGTCCCGCTGACCCTCTCGTACTCCTACCGTGCGGCCGGCAGCACCGACGACGTTCTCGAGGACGGCGGCACCGAAACTGAGGCGCGCGACGATGCTGCCGGTGACGCGCCCGGCGACGCTACGAACGGTGTTGCAGCCGACCCCGACGATACCGACGCGGCTGCCGACGACGGACCGGACGCTGACGGCGCGCTCGATCGGGACGCACTGTTCATCGGCCTCGGCGACGCCGTCATTCCAACGGTTCTCGTGGCCAGCGCGGGGGCGTTCCTCGACGCCGGCACCCTCGCCGTCCCCGTCCTCGCGGTGAACCTGCCGGCCATCGGCGCGGCGGTCGGCACGATCGCCGGCCTGCTCGCGCTCATGTACATGGTTCTCGAGGGGCGGGCCCACGCCGGCCTGCCACTGCTCAACGGCGGCGCGATCGGCGGCTACCTGCTCGGCGCGCTCGCAAGCGGGCTCTCGATCGCCACCGCGATCGGCCTCTGACCGCGGCTTCGCAGTCGCCGATCGCGCCGTCGCCCTCGTCGCGACTCCCCGTGCCGTCGGTTCTCGCTGGACTTACTCTTCGCCGCCGTCCCCATCGTCTTCGACGAGATCGACCTCGAGATCGTCGTAGTGCTCGAGACCGCGAACCAGCGTATCGATCCGCGCGGCCTCGCCCGGCACGATGTCAGCGGCGGGGTACATGGCGGCCACCACGATGTGGTCGTCCTCGTGGTCGCGCTGGACGATGTCGAGAACGATGTCGGCCTCGTACTCGTCCTGCAGCGTTGCAGTACCCCCGTACGTCTGGACCGAAAAGCGCTCGCCAAGCGCCTCGAGCGCGCGACCGCCGACGGCCCGTTCGATCTCGAGGCCCGCGTAGTGGTCCTGGATGCGGTCGGCGATCTCCCTGTTCGAGAGCTCGCTCACCGGGTTGAAATCCGTGTCACCGACGCGAACCTGGGGCGTCGTGAGCACGCCGAACACGCCGGATCGAACCGGCTCGTCGCCGAACTGCTCGGCCGGCAAGTCGATCGCTCGGTCGTACGTGCTGATGTAACTCGTCGCTTCGATGTCCTCGCCGCCGACGCGTTCCTCGTCGACCCGTCGTCTCGTCCCCCGGTACTCGTAGCCGGCTTCCGCGGCCGCTTCGTCCGAGACGCGCGCCGGCGCTGCCGAAAACGTCGTCACGTCGTTGATGCCGCTGAGGCAGCCGGCCGCCGTCCCGATCACGCCGGCCGCGAGCGCGCCGATGAACTGCCGTCGATCCATGTCACTCACTCCGACCAGTGTCGAACGGATAAGCGACGCGGCGATCTTCACGGCGTGATGACCATGCGGCCGGCGTTGTCTCCCCTCGCCTACGAGCCAAGGACGGAGACGCCGCGGACGTCGAATCTGGCACCGCCGTCACGGCCCGTCGTGACCGAAACCGACCAGCCGTGTGCGTCGGCGACGTGTCGGACGATCGCGAGCCCGAACCCCGATCCATCGGCGTTCGAATACCCGGACTCGAACACCTGCTCGCGCTGGGTGGCCGGAATCCCCGGGCCGTCGTCTTCGACGTAGAAGCCGTCGACCGCGACCGCCTCGCCCGCCCAGTCCGCATCCCCCGCGTCTTCGCGGCGAGCCTCGTCGACCGCCGGCTCGCTTCGCTCATCGGCTCCTCCCACCGCCTCGAGCGCCCCGATTTCGATGCACGGAGCGTCGCCCGCGTGCTCCACGGCGTTTCTGAACAGGTTCTCGAACAGGTGACTCACGAGCGAGGCGTTCGCACGGATCACGATGTCGTCGCGGACCGAGACCGTCGCCGCCCCCGTCCGGACGTTGGCCCACGCAGTTTCGACCGCGGTGGCGAGCGAAAGCGGATCGGTCTCCTCGACTTCGTCGACGGTCACGAGCACCAGCGCGTCGTCGATGATCGCTTCCATGCGCTCGAGCGACGAGCGCAGTGCGCTCCGCTCTCCGTCGTCGGCGTCGAGAGCAGCATCGTCGTCCAACTCGAGCATCTCCGCGTGGGCCAGCGCGACCGATAACGGGTTGCGAAGGTCGTGCGAGAGCAGTTTCGCGAACGACTCCATCCGGTCGGCCTGGTCTCTGGTCCGTTGCTCGAGCAGCCGTCGCTCGGTGATATCGATGTGCATGACGAGGACGTACGCTTCGTCGTCGTGTTCGTACGGCGTCGCCTGCATCATGTACCAGCCGTCCTCGTCAGGGCCGTGACAGGGGTACTCGAGGGAAAACGTGTCGCGTTCGCCGGCCGCGACGGCGCGGATGCCCCGTGCCGTCGCCGTCGCGTCGGGATCGTCGCTGGCTTCGCAGACCGCGAGGTAGTTGCTCCCGACCCCACCCGTGTCCTCGCTCAGTCCCCGTGCGTCGCCAAACGAGTGCCACGACTCGTTCGTATAGACGATGTCACCCGCGTCGTCCAGAATGGCGATGCGCGCGGGGAGCGCGTCGAACCCGGCCACGACGAACGAGTCTGAACGTCTCATTGTGCCCCCTTTGAACGCGACCTACTTGAGCCATCTTGCCGCTGGGCCGGCATACGACCCCGGCCGACCACGGCGGGACCGGGTCGAACCCCGCTTACTCCTCGGCCGGCAGCCGATACGTCGAGCCGTCGTCCGTATCCTGCACCTCGATCCCGAGCGCCGCGAGCTCGTCGCGCAACTCGTCGGCGCGCTCGTAGTTGCCGGCCTCGCGCTCCCGCTCGCGGACTTCGAGGACGAGGTCGACGACGTCGCCCGCGAGGTCCGCGGAGCCGGTCGTCTCGCCGGTAAAGCTGAGGCCGAGCACGCCGCCCAGTTCCTCGAGCGTTTCGACGGCCCCTCGAAGGCCGCGGTAGTCGTATTCGGGGCCGGCGTCGCGGTCCGTATCGCTGCGTGCGGCCTCGAGATGCCGGTTGATGGCCGTGGCGATCGACAGCAGCGCCGACTGGGCCTCCCGCGTGTTGAAGTCGTCGTTCATCGCGGTCGTAAACGCCTCGCGCGCGCCGTCGATCGCGTCGCGCAAAGCCTCGTCTTCGACTTTCGAACTCGCCGCGGGAGAGTCAAGCGCCTCGACGGCCGCCTCGTAGCCCCGCTCGAGTTGGTCCCACCGCTGCTCGGCCTCGGCGATCGTCTCGTCGGCGTAGAGCTGTTTGCTGTTGTAGGAGCCGGCGGTCAGGAACGTCCGCACGACGTTCGTTCCCCAGCGGTCGATCGCGTCGTCGACCGTGACGAAGTTACCCAGACTCGAGGACATCTTTTCGTCGTCCATCTGGAACAGTTCGCAGTGGAGCCAGTAGTTGGCGAACGGCTGGTCCGTCGCGGCTTCGGACTGCGCGATCTCGTTTTCGTGGTGCGGGAAGACCAGATCCCGGCCGCCGACGTGGATATCCAGGGTCTCGTCTAGGTGGGTCATGCTCATCGCCGAGCACTCGATGTGCCAGCCGGGACGGCCCTCGCTCCACGGCGAGTCCCAGGTCTGCCCCTCGGGCGGGTCGCCGCCATGGTCGACACCCTCGTGACGGTGCTCTTCGACGGCGTCGGGGTCGACACCGCCGGCCTTCCAGAGCGCGAAATCCGCCGGATTGCGCTTCTCGGCGCGCTCGTCGGGCTCGCCTTGGGATTCGATCTCGTCGAGTTCCTGATTCGAGAGTTTTCCGTACTCGTCGAATCCGGTCACGTCGAAGTAGACCGAGCCGTTGGACTCGTAGGCGTAGTCCTTCTCGATCAGGGTCTCGACGAGGTCGATGATCTCGGGCACGTGTTCGGAAACGCGGGGATAGACCTCCGCACGCAGGAGGTTCAGCGAGCGCATGTCGTCGATCGTCCGCTGGATGTAGGTCTCAGCGACCGCGGCCTCGCTCCCGCCGAGGTCGTCCTCGCCGACGCGGGCGACGATCTTCTCGTTGATGTCGGTGAAGTTCTCGACGTGACGGACGTCGTAGCCGAGGTGCTCGAGCCAGCGGTGCATGACGTCGACGTGGACCCACGACCGCGCGTGGCCCAGATGCGGCGGGTCGGAGACCGTCAGGCCACAGTAATACAGGAGCACGTCCTCGGGGTCCCGTGGCTCGAACGGCTCGCTCTCACCCGTCAGCGTGTTCGTCACGTGCAGAGTCATTACGCGCATTTCCCCCGGACGAAAGTTAAACGGTGTGATGACACCCGGGTGCGCCACTCGTCGGGCAGCGGGCCGAGCGCGGGCCGGACGTGACCGAGACCGGTCGGTCACGAGGAATCCGACGCCGGAGCCGAGAGCACGACCGGTGTCAGTCGAGCGCCTCGAGGTCGCCGAACCGCTCGCGGTTCATCGTCGTGACGACGAACCGGCGTACCGTATCGAGTAGGTCCGCCTCCGTCTCGTACGTTTCGACCCGGAGGTCCCAGCGGGTTCGCGCCGACCGGATCATCTCGCTCGTCACGTTCGCCTCGTGGACGAAGACGATCCTGTCCCCGTGCGTTTTCGCGACGTTCTCCAGGATGCTTCCCGCTTCCTCGCCGACGCCGAAGTTGTGTCCGAGAAAGGGGACGGCGAAGACAGTCGCGTTCGCGTGGCGAGCGTACGCGATGCTCTGGGTCACCGCATCGATCTCGTCCGTATCGATATCGATGTCGACGGCGAGGAACGCGTTTACGCCCGGGTCGGTCCGAAGCGTTCCCTGTACCCGCCGGAGCAGTGCTTTCGCCTCGTCGATCGCGTCCTCGTTCTGGAAGAGCGTTCTGAACGGGCCGGGAAGGGCGTCGATGTCTACGTCCCGTAGCTTCTCGTCGGACAGGATGTAGTTCAGATTGAAGGATTTGTACGGCCCCATCAGGTAGAGGAGGAACCGATCGTACGTGACCGCGCCGAGCCGGTCGGCGATACGATCTCGCGTGATCTCCCGGGCCATGCCCCGACCGACTCGGCGGGATAGTATAAAGACGGGTGTTTTCAGCAGATGCTGGCTTGACAAGGACTAAGAGACGAGGGCCAGTAGTACTCGCCACGATGGGGACGAAACATACGCGGGTCGCCGACGACCCGGACGATCCGGACGACCTCCTCCCGGCGGAGAGCGTGCTCTCCCTCGAGGAGTACCTCGAGATGCAGGCCGCGATCGGCAACCGGACCCGTTTCGAGATCGTCTACCGGCTCTCCCGGACCGACGAACTGACCCCCACGGAACTCGAGTCGCTGATGGAGATCGACGATAGCACCCTCCACTACCACCTCAACGAACTCCGGGACGTGGGCCTTATCGAAAAACGCGTCCGGACCGAACGGGACAGCGAGGGGCTGTATGCGTACTACAGGGCGACAATTCTCGGTGACGTCATCCTCGAGCACGGCGTCGAGGAACTCCTCCGTCGCGAATGGGCGTTCAGCGAGGCCTACGATAGCAGCGAGGACTGAGCACGGGCAGTTCGACCCTCGCCGGCCGTCCGAAACCGTCTCCCCGTTTTTTCACGTCGTGTCACTGTCCACTCGCTCGAGCGCGTCTTCGACCGCCCGCAGCGCGTCGGCTCCCTCGAGGCGATCGACCGTGACCACCATCGTTCCGTCGGCGACGCCCGCCGCAGTCGCTGCCAGTCCGTCGGCCGAAAGCCGCGCCAGGACGTCGGCGAGTGCGGCGGCATCGACATCGCCCGTCGCGACGATTGCGGTACGATCACCGCCGCAGGGACCAACCGCCACACCGCCGACGCTAACGAGCGGAGCGGCGGGTTCACCGTCCACGTCGGCTCCGTCGGCGTCGGTCTCGAGCGGGCCGATCCCGCGTTCCATCCGGACGCGAACGGCTCGCGACTCGGTCTCGTAGGCCGGGAGTTCGTCGGCGTATCGCCGCAGTGCCGTCGCAATGGCGTCGGTCTCGCCGTCGACCGCGAGAAAGCGAGCCGCGGCGGTGTAGTTGACGACGCCGGCTCGCAGGGCGGTCCGGAGGAACGGCCGCCGATCGACCGCCCGACGGGTTTCGGCTGCCAGTGACATACCGTGGACGGCGTCTCGCGACGGTATAAAGTCGCCGCCATCGTGTCGGCCGGGTCGCAGTCGCGCCGTCGCCACGGTCCGGGGGAGCGGTCGCCCGACAGTATATATCGCTCGAGTGCCTCGCCTTACCCATGAGCGAGTCTGACACGGAGCAGTCCCCCGAGGACGCGGTCCGCGACGAAGTGTCGCTGTTCCTCCGACGGAACTTCCCCCAGATCGAGATGCACGGCGGCGACTCGTCGATCACTGAGATCGACCTGGACGAGCGCCGCGTCTCGATCAACCTGAGCGGTGCCTGCAGCGGCTGTGGTGTCAGCCCGATGACGACGCAGGCGATTCGACGGCGTCTCCCGTCCGAAATCGACGCGATCGACCACGTGTCGGTCAGTACCGGTCTCGAGGGGCTCGCCCAAGAGAGTTCCTCGGGTCGGGACGTGCCGCCCGACACCCCGTTCTGAACCCCCGACTCACGGTCTCGGTTCCCGCACTCGATCCGTTTCCGGGCCGGACGGGACCCGCCACGACGGGTCTGACCACGGCGAATCGGCGGTGTCTCCCGGCAGACGACACTGACGACGGACCAGTTGGCCGTTGGCCGCGACCGCGATACTTTTGCCACGAGCGATGCATGCCCTTCGTATGGAACCAGCAGCCGTCGAGGACGTCATCGAATCGAATCTCGAGGACAGCGAGGCGACGGTCACGCACGCACGTGACGAACACGACGATGACCACCTCGCTGCGACGGTCGTCTCGCCGGTCTTCGATGGGCTCTCACTCGTCCAGCAACACGAACGAGTATACGACGCGCTCGGCGATCACATGACGACCGACATCCACGCTTTGGAACTCTCGACGTACACGCCCGAGGAGTACGCCGACCTCGACGAACAGTAGGTGCGGATCGGCTTCGCGCTGTCCTCGAGACAGCGCTTGTCGGTGGCTTCGATCACGACGCCGTCCGCCCGCTCTGAACCGTATCTTTATCCGCCAGGATTGACATGATATGGGTATGGAGTCGCTTCATCCCCGCATCCGGTTGCTCTGGATCGCTCGCGGCGCGCTCGCGGCGGTCGTTCTCGCCGTCGCACTGGTCGTCCTCGACCAGTGGCGGCTCACCGTTCCCACGGTCGCGATCGGGGTCGTCGTCGCGCTCGCGCTCGTCCTCGTCGTCGCCTACGCCGTTCGCCTCTATCAGGTCTGGCGGTTCGAACTCCAGGACGACGCCCTCTACCTCGAGCGGGGTGTCGTTACCTTCGTCGAGACCGCGGTCCCGTTCGTCCGCGTCCAGCACGTCGACACGCAGTTCGGGCCGATCGAGCGTGTCCTCGGACTCTCGAGCGTCGTGGTCTACACGGCCGGCTCCCGGAACGCCGACGTTCGGATTCCGGGACTGACGCCGGATCGGGCCCGGAGCCTCCAGGAAACCCTCCGCGAACTGGCGGTCGAGAGCGAAGCCGAGGACGCCGTTTAACATGAAGCGCTTACATCCACTGAGCGGAGTGATGCTGGCCCTTCAGCGCGGCGTCACCGGCTTCTCCATGCCGTTTTTCTTCGTCATGATCTCGGCGAGCGTCGTCGATTTCGTCGCTATTGACTGGATATTCTGGTTGGCTCCGATCGGCTTCGTCGCTGGCGCGGGGTACGGCATCGCCTACTACTACCGATTCGGATACGCAGTGACGGCCGATACCGTCGACGTCTCCTCGGGGGTGTTCTCCCGACGATCCCGGGAGATCCCCTACCGGCGGATTCAAAACGTCGATGTCTCGCAGGGCCTCCTCCAGCGTGTGCTCGGTGTCGCCGTCGTCTCGATCGAGACCGCTGGCGGTGGCGATACCGAGGCGACGCTCCACTTCGTCAGCGAGGACGAGGCCGAACGGATTCGATCGGAGATCCGCCGGCTGACGGCTTCGACAGCGGCGTCGACCGCCGACCCCGACGCCGATCGTCCGGAGTCCGCCGACGAGTCGACTTCCCCTTCCGACCCCACCCGTCGCGACCGACCGGAAGACGGGGCCACGCCGACTCAGTTGTTCGAACTCGAGGTCGAGGAACTGCTGCTCTACGCCCTCTCGTCGTTCCGGTGGGGGGCAGCGGTCTTCCCGCTCGTACTGGTGGTGTTCCTGACCGGCTCCGATTCGGGGACGGGCCTCGTGCCCGCGTTCGTCATCGACGCCGCGCGTCCCTTCGGCGGCCCGGCAACGCTCGAGGGGGTGGCGATTGGCCCGCTGCTCGTTGTGATCGCGGTCTCGCTCGTCCAGTGGTCGGTTTTCACGTACGTCTCGAGTGCGATCTATACGGTCGCGAACTACTACGGGTTCCGACTCGGCCGCGCGGGCGAGGACTTCGTCTACGAGCGCGGACTGGTGCAGCGCTACAGCGGGTCGATCCCCGTCGAGAAGGTCCAGTCGGTCTCGGTTACCGAGAACCCGGTCCAGCGGCTGGTCGGCTACGCCGGCCTCTGGGTCGAAACGGCGGGGTACGGCCCCGACAGCGGGAGCAGTAATCAGTCGGCTGTCCCGCTTGCCGGGACCGACCGCGTGTACCGGTTCGCCGAGAACCTCACCGGCGTCGAGACACCCGAGTTCCGGAGTCCGCCGCGGCTGGCTCGCCGCCGATACCTCGTCCGCTATTCGATCGTCGCGGCCGTGATCGTCGCCGCCGCGGTCGGTCTCACGCAGGTCTCGACGTTCGAGCGCTGGTATCTCACCGCCGTCGTCTTCGTGGCTGTTCCGCCCGCCGCACACCTGAAATACGTCAACATGGGCTATTTCGTGGGTGACGACCACCTCGTGATCCGGAGCGGGTTCTGGAACCGCCGGACGACCGTCATCCCCTACTACCGGATTCAAACGATCTCGACCCGGCGGTCGATCTTCCAGCGACGGCTCGAGTTGGCGTCGCTGACCGTTGACACCGCCAGTTCGCGGACCTTCGCCTGGGGAACGCCGACGATCTACGACATCGACCTCGAGACGGCCCGTGAGATCCACGGCACGGGCCGGGAACGACTCCAGTCGGCGCTACGCGAGCGCGCCCGCACGGACGACCTCGACCTTTCAGTGGATTTTACATGACCCGCTTCGCTCTCCCGCGTATCCAGACGGAACCGACGGACGCGTGAGGGAAACGAGCGAGATCCCTTATTACTGCGACGGATATCGAAGAGCAGCTTTCGGTCTTCTGACGACGAGCCGACCCGTTTAACAGCCTATTGCCGACAAAAATATCGAAAACGAGACGGGAATATTATATGCTGTGAGTGGTGTCTATTGTCGTGTGGGTTTCGAGCGTATCCAAACCGATCACGGTATCGGAGCAATAATTCTTGGAATCCTATTGCTTTATTTGATTAGACGTGGTGCAAATACAGTTCTAGTAGCGGCCGGCTGTCTCGCCTTTGTGTACGTCTTGGCAACAACGTACGAACCGATTGCACGGTCCGTCATCGTTACGACGACGATGGTCGCAGTTCTGTCTCTGACTTCGCTGTTGATCGGCGTGATTTGGTTCGATGAATACCGTATCCTTGCCCTTTTGGCGCTACTTGTGTCGATCGGCGGGTTTCGTGTCCTTCACACGATCATCTCCGCACGGCTGTAGCGATCAAAAATCACGTTCATCCGTGGCTGGGACCAGTGACGTCGACTCGAGCCGGTAGCCGGCGCTGCGCGAGCCCGCATGACGATCGATCGGCCTTTCGGTGGATTTTACGTGACTCGCGCAGACGCTCCGCGTATGGCAGACGGAGACGACTACCGACTCGAGGAGGACAGCCTCGGCGAGATGCAGGTTCCGGCCGACGCCTACTGGGGGGCACAGACTCAACGCGCGATTCAGAACTTCCCCATCTCGGGGATCACGTTCAGCCGGCGGTTCGTCCGTGGGCTGGGCGTCGTCAAGAAGGCCGCCGCGCAGGCCAACCGCGACCTCGGACTCGTCGACGACGACGTCGCCGAGGCGATCATCGAGGCCGCCGACGAGGTCATCGCCGGCGAACACGACGACCAGTTCCCGGTCGACATCTTCCAGACCGGGTCGGGCACGTCCTCGAACATGAACGCAAACGAGGTCATCGCCAACCGCGCCGCCGAGCTCATGGGCGCGGAGATCGGCGACCGCGTCGTCCACCCCAACGACCACGCCAACTACGGCCAGTCGAGCAACGACGTCATCCCGACCGCGATGCACGTCGCCTCGCTCGAGGCCGTCGAGAAGGATATCATCCCGGCGCTCGACACGCTCCGCGAAGCGCTCGAGGAGAAAGAGGAGGAATTCGACGATGTCGTCAAGACCGGCCGCACGCACCTGCAGGACGCGACGCCGGTCACGCTCGGCCAGGAGTTCTCGGGCTACCGAACACAGGTTGAGAAGGGCCTGGCCCGCGTCGATCAGGTCCGCGACCACCTCGGCGAACTCGCGCTCGGCGGCACCGCGACAGGAACCGGCCTGAACACCCACGAGGAGTTCCCCGGCCGCGCAGCCGAGTACATCACGAAGGAGACCGGCGTCCAGTTCCGCGAGGCCGACAACCACTTCGAGGCCCAGGCCGCCCACGACGCGATGAGCGAGGCCCACGGCGCGCTCCGCACGGTGGCGGGCTCGCTGAACAAGATCGCAAACGACCTGCGACTGCTCGCGTCCGGGCCGCGCAACGGCCTCGGCGAGATCGAACAGCCCGAGAACCAGCCCGGCTCCTCGATCATGCCCGGCAAGATCAACCCGGTCGTCGCCGAGGCGGTCAACCAGGTCCACAAACAGGTCGTCGGCAACGACGCCGCCGTCTCCGCCGGGGCGGCCGAGGGCCAGATCGACCTCAACCTCTACAAGCCCGTGCTCGCACACAACTTCCTCGAGTCGGCCGAGCTGATCTCGAACGCGAGTCAGGTCTTCGCCGAGCGGTTCGTCCGCGAACTCGAGGCCAACGCGGCGTACTGCGAAGAGCGCGTCGAGCAGTCGATGGCGATGGCCACCTCGCTGAACGTCCATATCGGCTACGACAAGGCCAGCGAGGTCGCCAAGACCGCGCTCAAGGAGGACAAGACCGTCCGCGAGGTCGTCCTCGAGAAGGGCTATCTCGACGAGGCGGAGGCCGACGAGGTCCTCGATCCCCGGAAGATGGCCGAGCGCGGTATTCTCGGACAGGACGACTGAAACGGCGCGGAATCTTGTTTTCAATCCGGCTTCCGGCGTCGCCGAGGGCCGACTCGGCCTTTTCCTCGAGCGTCTCGGTGAGCTGCGGGGCGATACTCCCTGACGCGCCGCGGACGAAACGCGACCGCGCGCATTCGCGGGGAGCGGTCATCCTGCCGACACCGACAGCCGATCAGCGATCGACCGGCTCGAGTCGCGCGCCGTCGAGTGGGTCCTCAATGTCGCCCATCACCGCCTCGAGCAGGTCGGTTACGGTCACGAGGCCGACGACGGTGCCATCCTCGATCACCAAGGCGAGTTCCTGATTTTCGGCCTGGAACTGGTCGACCGCGTCGCTGACGTCCGCGTCGGGCGAGAGCGTCATCGGCGGCGCTGCCAACTCCTCGAAGTCGACGGTGCCGTCGGCCAATTTCTCGCGATGCCTGACGAGGATCGGCGTGTAGAGGATGCCACGGAAGTCCGTCAGTTCGCCGCCGACCAGCGGGTAGCGGGTCTGTGGCCGCTCTTCCATCTTCCGGAAGTTCTCCTCGGGGTCGGCGTCGGTCGAGAGCGCGACGATCTCCTCGGGGGCACCATCAGTTCGCTGATGGACTGTTCGCCGATCTGGAACGCGTTCATCACCTCTTCGCGACGTTCCTCGGAGAGATCGCCCTCCTCGAGGATCGAGCCCAGCCGGTTCCGCAGGTCGGCGCGGGACTCGATGACGTTTTCCTCGGTCTCGAGCCACGCGCCGGTCATCTCGACTCCGAAGAGTTTGAGCGTCAGTTTCGCAATACCGTCCCCGATCGTGATGATCGGCGAGATGATCCAGTGGAACCAGTACAGCGGCGTCGCGCCGTATCGACAGACCAGCCGCGAGCGCTCGACGCCCAGGTACGTCGGCGTCTGTTCGCCGTGAGTCAGGTGAACGAGGTTGATGATGAGGAACGCAAGGATCGACCCACTTCCGACCGTGGCCAGAAACGTGTTCTCGAAAAGCGGCTCGAAGATGGCCGCCAGTGCCGGTTCGGCGACGATCCCGACGGCAATGCTCGAGGCGGTGATCCCGACCTGGCACGTGGTCAGATAGAGTTCGAGGTCGTCGGTCATCGCCCACGCCCGCTCGAGTTTCGGGTTGTCACCGACGAACTCCGCTTCCGTGAACTGCCGAGCGCGCGTCAGCGCGAACTCGATCGCGACGAAGAAGGCGTTCGCCAGAATGAGCACGATGCCCGCGAACAGCCGGCCACCGATGACAAGCGAGTTCATCATTCGGCCATTGAACCGGTGAACATAAATCAATCGGGGAAATCGTTCGTGTCCGAATCGACCGGCTGACGGCCCCATATACCATAACTCTGACAGTCAAGTGGGTGGTGTTGTTCCGAGGCCGCCGTTCGGCTGATCCCCCAACATACGGAATACTCGAGGGCGAGTAAACTCTCCGTTCGGGCTGTCTTTTTTCCCGACCCGTCGTCGGCAAATCCGGACAGAGCCGCCGAATCAGCCCAAAATCGGGCGGAATAAAAGAACCCAAGCAGTTTTGGCGAATGCTCGCGTCAGACGAACTATGCACACCTGTCGTAACTGCAACCAGTCGTTCCAGACCGAGCTCGCCCTCGAATTACACCGGGATACGTGTACAAACGGACAACTCCTCTGTGAGGTATGCGGGGAGCGATTTCAGGAAGGCGCGGCGACCGAGGACGGCTGGCACTACGAGTGTCCGAACGACGACTGCGACGGGGATGGGCTCGAGCAGGACCTCTATCGCGTCGGAGCCGTTCGCACCGCGACTCAGTAAGCCGGGGCGTTCCGTTTCGTCCCCGCGTCCGGCCGACGATAGCAGGTCGACTATCGGGGCCGGCACGTCGAGACCGAAGCCGGATCAACGGGCGAGTCACCGGCCGTCGGACGCCGCCTCGAGATAGGCGACCAGATCGCCGACGAGTATCGGGTCGTACGTCCAGAAGCCGTAGTACCGCCCTGGTTCGCGTTCTTCGGCGACCAACGCACAGCGATGTCGGTCAGTCCTGCCGCCGTCGAACACCACGAACCAGAACGCGTCGAGTTCGCCACTGGCGTCCGTGACGACCGTTACGTCGTCGGTAAGCTCCCCTTCGTACTCCCCGTCGAGGAACACAACCACGACGAGCGAGTCGCGGTCACCGAACCGCTTGTACACGTCAGTCTGTGCACGGAGCGCTGCCGGCCGCTGGAAGCCGGCGTACAGCCGCCCCGTTCCGACACGCCACGCCCGTTCTTCGATCTCCCGTGACGTGGCCACCATCTGCCGGCGGTCGTACGACGAAAACAGCGTGTTCTCGAGGAAACTGAACAGGGCCGCGCTATCGAGGTCTCGCTCGGCGAGTTCCCACGGCGGGTGGAGGTCGGGCGAGAGGACCGCCTCGAACTGATCGAGTCCCAGCGCACCCCGGAACTCGCCGTCGCTATCCCGGACGATCACGAACCCCATCTCGTCGATCGCTCCCAGCGGTCGGTGAGTCACGTCGACGTTCCGCGTATCGAACTGCTGTCGGAACTCCGCGATGACTGACTCCTCGTCGGTGTGGATCTCGAGCGTCTTCCGTCGTCGGTCGACGTTCTCGAACGCGTCGCGAAGCGACTGCATGCTGATCAGTCGTCGACCCGCAACGCGGCAGTGACCGCGTCCGGGATCGATGTCTCGGTCACGGTGTTCGTCTCGGTGTCGAACGTAATGAACTCCAGGTCGGCGAGTCGCGGGAGGACCGCGTGGTAGAGTCGGAGCCGAATCCGGTCGCGGTCCGATGGCGTTGCGATCGTCTCGTCGGTACTCGCCGCCGCGGCCGCGAGTACGTCGGCGAGTTCGTCGACAGTCACTGTCGAGTGATCGGAGAGATAGACGAGCGCGTTGCGAGCGTGAAACGTCCCGAGAAGACGGATCACGTCGTCAATCGGGACGTCATCGGCCGCCGTCCGGAGGGCGAACAGATCGGGGGTGACGTGATCGTTTCCCATTGAACAGGACTATGGTAACTATGCACAAATACCTGTGGATCGCCGCTGAGACGGACGTTCACTCGACGATGGAGATCGTCGAATTTCGATCCCCCTCCCCACGTCTCCGCTGTGACTGACGGCCGTGTCCGCTCGCTTGCCGGGCGTGTCACCAGCGACGCCTCGGTGGCTGCCGTTGACCGACTGGGACGATTGCCACCGACGCCAGCCCGCCAGTTGCGGGCTCATCGATCGGATCAACACCAACGATTCACACACTGCTCGCACAGCTGTCGTACGACCGGGTTGCAGAACGTTCGGCGGCGACTCTCGCTGCGAGTGTCCGATCGAACCCCCTCTCGGGTCGCCTCCGTTTCACCCCCATGAGAGCGGCTGTCGCTTTCCCATCCTTTAATCCGGTCGTGCCCTCACGATACGTATGGAACGGCTCACTCCACGAGTGCGCGTCGTTTGGCTCCTCCTCGCGCTCGTTCGAGCCGCGATTTTCGGTGGCGTCATCGTCGGCGCGGCGTTCGGTCTCACCCGGCCGGCCGTCTGGGAGTCAGCGCCGGCCGCCCTCGTGCCAGCCGCCGCCGCCCTCGCCGTCGCGCTCGCGCTCCTTCGCATCCTCGTGGCCTGGCGGCGCTACGGCGTCTGGCGGTTCGAGCTTCGGGACGACGATCTTTACATCGAACGCGGCGTCTTTACGCGCGTCAAGACGGTCGTCCCCTACGTTCGGGTCCAGCACGTCGACTCTCGGCGGTCGCCGCTCGAGCGAACGACCGGGCTCGCGACGGTCGTAGTCTATACTGCCGGCTCCCGAAGTTCCGACGTGGCGATCCCGGGACTCACACCGACTCGAGCCGAGGACCTGCAGGAATCGCTTCGCCAACTCGCGATCGAGACGGCGGGTGAGGACGCCGTATGACGACGCTTCATCCGGCGTCGGTCGCCGTCCGATCGCTCTCGCGGAGCCTCAACACCGGCTTCCTGTTTTTCGTCGTCGGGATCGTCGCCTCGCCCGGCGGGAACGGGACGAATCTGCTGTCCGTGGTCGGACTCGTCGCGATCGGGATCGTCCTCGGGATCGTCTACGAGTTCGCCTACTATCGGCGGTTCCGGTACGAACTCACCGACGACACGTTCGACGTTACCTCCGGCGTACTCGCACGCAGAAATCGGGAACTTCCCCTGGGACGGGTCCAGAACGTCGACATCAGGCAGAACGTCCTCGGCCGCGTCCTCGGGATCGCCGCTGTCCACATCGAGACCGCGGGCGGCGGTCAGACCGAAGTCAGCCTGCAATACGTCGACGAAGCCGAAGCCCGCCGTCTCAGACGCCAACTCCGCGACGGTGCGAGCACCGACACAGCCGACGCGGACGAGACGGGGACCGCCGTCACCGAATCCGACGCGGCGTCGGCCGACGACGAGACGGTCCTGTTCGACATTCGACCCCACGAACTCGCGATCTTGAGCGTCTTCACGATCGATCCGGGGGCGAGTCTGCTGGGCGGTATCGCGCTCTCGTTCGCCAGCGGGTTCGACCCCGTGGCGCTGTTTCCGGCAAACCGTCTCGGCGGACTTCCCGGCCCGGAAACGGGCGTGATTGCGATCGCATGGGGTCTCCTGCTCTTCGTGCTCGCGGCCTGGCTCATCAGTGCCGTCCTCACGTTCACCCGCTACTACGGCTTCCGGCTCACCCGCGTCGGCGACGAACTCTACTACGAACGCGGCCTCCTCCAGCGGTACAGCGGGACGATCCCCCTCGAGAAGGTCCAGACGCTGACGATCACGGAATCGATCCCCTTCCGCTGGTTCGGCTACGCCGCGTTGAGCGTCGAGACGGCCGGTTACGCGCCCGGCCAATCCGAGTCCCGCGGATCGGAGTCCGCGATCCCGCTGGCCGACGCCGACCGGGTCGCCGAACTCGCGCGTGCGATCGAACCTTTCGGCCCGGTCGACCTCGAGTCGCCGCCGCGACGCGCTCGCGAACGGTACGCGGTCCGGTACCTACTCGTCGTCGCCGCCGCCGTCGGCGTCGCGTTTCTGCTGGCGCGATACACGGGCCTCATCCGCCAGTGGTACGTGCTCGCCGCCCTCGCGGTCCTCGCCCCGATCGCGGCGCATCTGAAATGGCGGAATCGGGGCGTCCGCCTCGACGACCGATACATCCTCGCCCGGACGGGGTTCTGGCGGCGAACGACGAAGGTCGTCCCCTACTACCGGGTGCAGGCCGTCCTCCACCAGGCGACGATCTTCCAGCGCCGACGGCGACTCGCCAGCGTCACCGCCGATACCGCCAGCTCCGCCTCGCTGCTCGGCCGAGCCGCGACCGCTCACGACGTCGATACGGACCGGGGACTCGAGCTACAGGCCGTCATCGAGGACCGGTTACAGGATCGCCTCCGGGCGCGCCAGCGCCAGCGGTCGGTCGGACGCTGGTTCCGCGACGGGATCGATCCGACGGACGAGGATTCGGCAACCGAGAGTGACGGTGAGGAGTGACCGCCCGGCGAACACTGCCTTGCTGCTCGAGCGGGTCGGCCACTGTCCTGTCGAGATCGGCGTTGGACATCGAGAATCAGTACGTCAGGCTCATCCCGCCGTCGTGAGTCATATCCCCGCCGTTGAGGTGCTTGCTGTGCTGTGAACAGCCCATCACGAACAGGTTCGCGACCTCGTAGGGTTCCATCATCTCCGTGACGCGGGTGTGTTCTAGCATGACGTTCTCGACGACTTCGTCGACGGTCATATCGCGGCGGTCGGCCGTCTCGGGGAGTTGTTTCGCGACGAGCGCCGTCTTGACGTAGGCAGTACTGACGGTGAACGCCCGGACGGCCCCGTCGCCTTCGGCGGCGATCGACTGCGTGAGTCCGCGTAATCCGAACTTCGTCGTGTTGTACGCGACCTTGTCCTGGGTGACGATGTGGCCGTGGACCGAACACATGTTCCCGACGACTCCCGCGCCGTCCTCGTTGTCGCGGAAATGAGGGAGACAGTGTTTGGTGAGGACCATCGGAGCCCGCTGCATGACGTCGTGCATCAGATCGTACTTCTCGAGCGGGAACGACTCGATCGGCGCGACCGTCTGAATTCCGGCGATGTTGGCCAGATATCGAATACTGCCGTGCTCGGCCGCTTCGTCGACGATCCGCTCGAGGTCCGAATCGATGGTCAGGTCGGCGACGACCGTCACGAGGTCGCCCGGCAGGGCCAACTCCTCGGACTGCGTTTGCGTTTCGGTGAGCCCGTCCTCGTCGCGGTCGGTTGCGACGACGGTCAGTTCGTTCGCGGCGAAGGCCAGCGCAGTTGCTCGGCCGATCCCCGAACCCGCACCCGTTACGATCGCGACGTTCTCGGCGGTGTAGTGTGGGTCCTCGAGTTCCAGCAGGTCGTCGCGAGCGAGTTCGGACGGGCCGTACTTCGCCAGGGCCTCGTCGACAGTCATGTCAGCCATATCGAGTCGGACGGCGACCAGCGTGGAATAACTACCGCCCGGAAGGGGTTTACGCTGCTACCGGTGAGTCCCTCATTCGAGTCTCGAGGGCGGAAAACGGGGGTGGTTATTCGATCGGCCCCAGTCTCGCTGACCCGCTTCCGACGAGTATCGATACGTACCGTGGGCTCTGTACTGGATATAGCGTCATATTGTTTATACAGGTTCGGACGGGTACGCCGCCTGAAGTTCGACTGACCGAAAGCACCGTCGGATATGCTCCCCGAAACTCACTCCGACTCAGTGCCGAGACGGATCGCCCAAACAGTGCCGATACCGAAGCCTGCCCCCCATCGCTGAAGCCACTCAGTGGCGTTCTGAGAGGGGGCAACCAGAGAAGGCTCAAAGGTGGCCCGATCCGGGAAACGTCGCCTTAGCGAAGTCTACGAGGAACCACGCACGACCTGGGGCCCCGGACGGGCGCGACCGCTGTGGCGGACCTCATCGAGACCGTCGCGGTCGAAGCCGGTCTTCCAACGATTCCTTCGGACGACTCGCCCACTCCCGTCGACGGTTGCAAGGAGATGCGAGTCCACATCGCTGGCCGCTCGAAATCGAACGGAACGAACGCTGGCGAGTCACGATACCACAGCACTCCGCGTCGCCGAGACAGGGTCCGGATGGTCGTTGCAGTCGGCCGGACCCGCCGGTTGCCGATCGACGGTTGCGATGGAGATCGTGGTCGCCGCAGAATCAGGACGCTCGAGGCGGGGAGCGGCGACTCGGTGAGCGAGCGGGTACTGCATTCCCATCGGATAGCAGTCGGATCGACTCCGAGGGCTAGGTCGGGATTGATAGCCTCCGGCCCGTGCCGACGGAACGTCGCTCCGTCCGATGGAGCGACAAGTCGATTCGAGTACTAGCGATCTACCCACCACCGCCGGGAATCGACGAGTCGACGCACGGTAGCCGATCCGACCGGGAATGGCTACGACAGGTGCGTGGAACCCGTGGTCTCTCAACACGTTCGACCTCCAGCACTCGAGGACGATATCGATCGAGAAGTGAACAGACCACACTCGCGGGCAGTAAAGTGGAGGCTGCGAATGCTGATCGGGTATCGTTTACCGGTCGTTCGGCCACAGAATGTATCTCGAACTTTGGACCCAATACGCGCTGGCTTGTATCTCGACTGTATGACCATAGTTTGAGCAAATCCCAAACTATAGCACCAGAAACCACGCAATATGGGAACCACAAATGGAGATAAGCTCATTTAGCTCGAATAATAGGCAGATTGAATATCGTCGCGTCTGATTGATGGCGTATGGGCGATTCGACGGACACTGAGAAGACTGCTGTCAAAACATACGTGCCGACCTATCAAAAGGCGGAGTGGCAATCCCATGCTGACCGCCTCGACATGAGCCAGAGCGAATTCGTTCGGACGATGGTCCAGGCCGGCCGTCGGGGGTTCGAATCCGGCTCAGCGGAACCCGATTCCTCGTCCCCAGACCCTAGGGGTAACGCCCTCGAGACGCAGGTCCTCGAACTACTGTCCGCTGACACGTATTCCTGGGACGAACTCCTCGAGGCGGTCGCCGACGACATCGAGTCGCGATTGGACGAGACGCTCGAGGAGTTGCAGTCGGCAAACCGGGTTCGGTACAGTGGACGCCACGGCGGGTACACGACCGTCGACGGTGATGGCGATGGCGACTGAATCCGGGGCCGACGCCCCGACAGACGTGGCGGATCCGATCGAGTACTTCCTCGACGATCAGCGATACCACGGCAAAAGCGAGCGGACTCTCGAGGCCTACGAACGTGTGCTCCGGCGGTTCGAGGCGTTCGTCCGGGAACGCTTTGACATTGAAGCGGTCGGTGCGGCCCAGCGTCGCGAGTGTATGGCCTGGATTCACTCGCTGCGCGGCGAGTTCGAATCCAGCACGATCGCGACCTACGCCTCGTATCTCAACCGGTTTTACGATTACATGACCCGCGTCGGCGTCTTCGACGGCAACCCGATGGGGGTGGTCATGGAAGAGATGTCCGAATCGATCGATACGAACCCGACGAGACGGGACCTCTCGGTCGGCGAAATGCGATCGTTCGTCGGCTCGATCGCCCATCCCCTCGAGCGGGCCGTCGTCGTCACCCTCTTGAAGACCGGGATGCGTGTCGGCGAGCTCTGTAACCTCGATCTGCGGGACCTCCACCTCGAGACGCCCGCACTCGATCTCGAGTGGACGCCCCGCGTCGGACTCGAGCGGCGGCCCTCGTCGCTGTTCGTCTCGGCCGAGCCCGCCCGTGGAACGACCGTCAACGGGGAGGAACGGACGGCCTCGAACAAGCGAAAGCGGGAGACGGTCGTTCCTGTCGACGACGAACTCCGACGCGTACTGCTCGAGTGGCTGGCAATCCGTCCGGATGCGGTCTCGGGAGCGCGGCCGCTCTTTCTCGATACGCGTGACTCGTGGGGCCAGCGGCTCACGCCGTCGGACGTGCGCTATGTCGTCGAGAAGCACGCTCGAGAGCACGGGTGGTACCGGACTGGCGGCGGCACCCAGGAGAACGTGACGCCCCACTACTTCCGACACTTCTTTACCACCCATCTCCGGGATCGAACCGGGGATCGGGGGATCGTCCAGTACCTCCGCGGTGACGTCGCCGGCGACGTGATCGACACCTACACCCACAACTGGGGGGATCGAGTCCGTGAAACCTACCTCGAGTGTATCTACGGGGTGACTCGGTAGCGAGAACCGACCGTAGGCGATGTCCACGTCTGCGGTGGGTCGGTGCCGCTGTTTCGGTCAGTGCCGCGGAATTCGTTCGGAGCGATCTCGTATTTACTACGTTACGACTCAATCATTCCGTCCCGAATACGACTCGTAAATCACATACTGCGATATCAATATACTGCCGGCAGATGCGACACAGTTTCGGAGGAGAGGCCAGTTTTGGATCGAATCTCCGCCGGTTCTGGATCTATCTCCCAATGAAGCACTCGATTCCTGCCCATCCTGAACGAGATAACTGACTGAGACAGGCGGAGGCCGGTGAGAATTTGGCTAAGGGGCAAAGGTCACTGAATCAGCAGCCAACTGGTTTGGCGTATCTGAACGTGCTGTCGGCCTCTATGCTCGATGCAGTGCCCCAATCGTTGTCCGGGTTTCCTCAACGAGTTCCGTGACGGCTGTCTCCGCCGACTGGATCTCGTCGACGCCGCCGGCACTTTGGCCTGCGTATAGCGCCATCGCTTCCAGATCGCCTTCCATGCCACCAACAGGAATGTCGTCCCCGTACCGCTCGACTGGCTGTCCGTTCGGATACCGGCCGACCTCCTCGCCTTCCCCCGGCCGCTCTCCAGGCACGGGACATCCCTGCGTTTCCCACGCTTCGACCGTACTGTTCCGGAGCACTCGGTGGGGAGTCCCCTGCCAGCCGCCATCGAACAGTTCGCCGTAGAACGTCTCGGCCTCGTCGGCGTCGATCACCCGGTCGCGGTAGGCCCGAGCGACGTTGGCCTCCTCGGTGGCGACGAAGCGGGTCCCGAGCCACGCACCGTCTGCCCCCAGAGCAAGCACTGCGGCGACGCCCCGGCCGTCGGAGATACCACCGGCTGCGACGACCGGAACGTCGACCGCATCGGCCACTCGCGGGACGAGTGGCATCGTTGCGACTTCGCTCTGGACGTGACCGCCAGCCTCCCAGCCCTGCGCAACCACGACGTCGACGCCTGCATCTTCGGCAGCGCGAGCCTCCGCAGCGGTACCGACGCTGGCTAAGAGTGTCGCGTCCGCCGCGTGGACCTGCTCGACGTGTGGTGCTGGGTCGCCGAATGACAGCGAGATGATCGGTGCCCCAGCGTCCAAACACGCCTCGAGGTGCTCGTCGGTCGGGTGGCGAATCGTCGCCTCGTCGAGGACGAGATTGACCGCGAACGGCCTATCGGTCAACTCGCGAGTCCGTTCGATGACCTGACGCGTGTTTTCGACCGAGCGCCAGGTGACCGCAAGCATTCCCAAGCCGCCGGCATTCGAGACTGTTGCGGCCAGTTCTGGACAGGACGCGCTTCCGATAGGTGCCTGTACGATTGGATGTTCAATGCCGAGCGTCTCACATAGCGGCGTTGGAAGTACAGCCATTAGACGGTACCATGCAGGCAGATAGCAAAAATCTCAGGTATCACCACGTTCCTACGGCAGATAACCGATCCAATCTCTAGATCATGAACGGAAGGCACGCATCAAAAACCATCCTCCGAGGTTGTGGATGCGAAAACGGGATGGGACCGTCGATGCGTCTCCCCACTTCTCGCGTCGCTCCTCGATGTCTTCGGAGGGACGCCGCGTCACGGAAAATCGTGGAGGATCTCGAGTCGCCGACCTCGTCAGGGCTCGAGACGAACGACCGGTACTGCTACTGGCTGACGGCGAGTTCCGTCTCGAGGTCGCCGCCGTTCAATAGCGACCGGACGAGCACGACCGTCTCGGTCGTCTCCGCCGCGTTTTCGAGCAACACCGTCTCGCTGGGGAACAACTGGTCGCCCAGCAAGAGCCCGTATTCGCGTGCGGTCGAGCCGGTCACCGTCAAATACACGCCCAGCCCCGCGTCGGCGATGGCCGCTTCTTCTTCGCGGCCCTCCTCGGGGTAGCGGAAGTCGATGCCGGCGAGCGCTCGCGTGCCGAGAACCGCCTGTACGAGCCGTTCGTATCTCGGTTCGATACAGAGCGATCCCTCGTAGTGCTCGAGGAAGTCGCGGTCGAGCGATCCCGCGGCCGGCGCGACCTCGGGCGTAGCCAACAGCGTGTGATAGACGGTATCGCCGAGGCCGGTGACGACCTGTACGTCGGTGTCGGCGGGATCGATCCGAGCGTTGATGTCGGCGATCCGGTCGAGCGGCTCCGGTCTGAGTTCGACGACTTCCTCGAGGACGAGGTCGGCGCTGTCGAATCCCAGCGCGAACTCGTGGGTACGCAGGGAGCGAAACGGCTCTTCGCGCCCCACGAGCTGAATCGCCGCGTCGTCGGGGACCCCTTCGACGCTAGCCAGCGGAACCGTCACACTGTCGAAGACGATTCGGCGCGGTTTGCCGGCCCGGTCGTCCCGCACCAGCGTGTACTCGGGCTCGGTCGGATCGTCGACGGCGCTGTAGTCGGCGAGACGATGGTAGACGTCCTCCTCGTCGGGGTCTATGCTGCCCTTCGTGAGCGCCTTTTCGTGGCGAAGCGTCGACGTAATGTCGTCCGCGAGTCCGGGGACCCCAAGACGGTCAGCGAGTCGGTCGAGCACTGACTCGAGGGGTCTTCCTTTGCGCGGAACAGCGATCGGTATCGTCTCGCCCATCGACCGATGGTCTACTGCCGACGGATAAACGAGTTGTGTTTCCGGAATAGCCGCATTTCGGTCCGGAACCGTTGCCGATTCAGTCCGAGAACATCGAGCCGAGCTGGTCGCGCCACTCCTGGATGTCCGTCACGTCCGCCTTCACGTCCTCGAGTTCGGCCTCAACCGACTCGACGTCGGCTTCCACGTCTTCGAGGTCTTCCGCGACGGCTTCGAGCCCGTCCTCGACGTCCGCGACATCGGCCTCCACGGACTCGACGGACCCCTCGACCGAGTCGACGTCCGATTCGACGGTTTCCAGGCCGTCCTCGACGGTATCGACGGTTTCTTCGACCGTTTCGAGCTCGCTGGCTACCGTCTCGACCTCGTCGTCGACCCCATCGAGATCGGCCGCGAGGTCGTCGACGGTCGCTTCGAGATCGTCCACGTCGTCGTCAACCGCGTTCAGATCGGCCTCGAGGTCGGCGTTCCATTCGTTGAGATCGGCGACATCGTCGTCGAGGCCGTCGACCCGTGATTCCGTTCCGCCGAGTCGCTCGTCTACCGACGCGAGGTCGGCTTCCAGCGCCTCGAGATCGGTCTGGAGGTCCTCGATGAGGTGTGCGCCCGTGCCGTTCTCCTCGAGGAACGTTTCGAGCGCGTCGGTGTAGGCGGCGACTTCCTCGACGCGGGACTGGAGGTGCTCGACTTTCGCGATGTCGGGTCCGGACGGCTCGAGGTCGAGTGCCGCCCGAACGGTCTCGAGATCGTCGTCGTCGACCGTCCCGTCGCGAATCTCGGCCGCGAGGCGGGTCGCGATCGAGCCGTCCATGGCGTCGGCTTTGGCCGCCACATCGTCGGACGCGGCCGTCGGTGCCGGTTCGGTCACCGTCTCAGCGGAGTCGCTCGAGGCGGTCTCGTCCGTCGCGGGAGCGTCGTCTGCGACAGCCCGGTCGCCGTCGTCGACCGATCCCTCGTCAGCAACCGGTTCGTCGTCGCTTTCGTCCGTGTCGATAGCCGGCTCGGGTTCCGCGTCATCCACGTCGGGAGTCGATTCGGCTTCCGTCTCATCCGTGTCCGACTCGGGTTCCGAATCGTCGGCCTCGACTTCAGTTTCGAGATCGGCGTCGAGTGCCGACTCGGCGGCGTCCTCGCTTGCATCGTCCGACTCGTCGGGTTCCTCGGTGGACTCAACGGGGTCCGATTCGGGCTCCGACGCGATGTCGTCTTCGTCGGCGGTAGCAGCCGCCTCCTCGAGTCCGAGGTCGATTTCGGGCTCGGCGTTCTCGTCTGCTGCAGCGTCGTCGCCGTCGGCTACGTCGGCATCGCCGGGTCCGGTATCGTCCGTCCCCGCCTCGTCCGTATCGGTGCCGAGATCGAGTTCGACCGCGGGCTCGTCGTTCGTCTCCCCCGCCGTGACATCGAGCCCAGTATCGTCGTCGGACTCGGGTATTTCGTCTTCCTCGAATCCGAGGTCGATGTCGGGCGTGTCCGTTTCTTCGTCGTCACCCGCATCGGGGGCGGTCGGCTCAGGGTCGGTATCGACATCACCGAAGTCGAGATCGAGCCCGTCGGACCCGTCGTCGTCCTCGCTGGTCTCGGTCTCCGTCTCGGCGGTCGCAGCGTCGGCATCGTCGTCCTCGAGCCCCGGCACGGCGTCGGAGTCGCCGGCGATCATGTCCTTGACGGCCTGATTTCGGTCCTCGGAGACGATATTACCGATGACCTCGTCATCGACTTCGTCGGCCTCGACCGCGTCGTCGCCGCCGGTCCCGCGTTCGACGATCGTCGGTTCGGTAAGAAACGCCGCGGCCTGACTTTCGTCGTCGATCTGGATTCCGTAGACCGTCTCGAGTCGCGCACCCGGCTCGATCGTGGCGGTGAACTCGACGTGGTGGTCCTGATAGGCCGTCCAGTCGTCGCTGTGAAAATCGGGGTGAAATCCGACCTTGTCCATCGGGAACGACTCGGGAACGTCCTCCGAGAGCTGAAACGTCACGGCATCATCACGGTTCGACTCGATTTCGAACCGAATCGCGGGGACGGGAAACTCGTCCGCCGTGAACGTCTTTCGGACGGCTATCCCGTCAGTACTGACCTCGATCACGTCATCCGTGTCGGCGGTGCTACTCATATGGGCCCAACGTTACGATACCACTACTATAAATTGTGCGGACGGATTCAGGCTCGATCTACGACAGGTCGACGCGATCACCGATCTCGACGATCTCGAGTCGTCGGGGGTGATCGAAGCTCGCCGCGTGGTGGTGCAGCGCCGCCGGATCGGCGGTGAGCCCTTTCCACATGTCCCAGTGGCTCGGCAGGAGTCGCTCGCACTCGAGGGCGGCGGCGCACTCGACGATCTGGTTCTCGTCGTTGTACCAGCGCGTCCGCTTCGGCTCGCGGGTCTGCTTGTCCGGGATCCGCCCGACGCTGCCGAACGCGAGCGCCGCGAGATCGATCGCGTACTCGTCGCCGATCCGCTCGAACTCGTCCGTGGGTTTCGTGTCCCCACCGTGGAAGAACGTCCCCGCCTCGTGTTCGAACACGTAGCTTACGGGGTGGGTCGCATCGGGATCGTTCGCCTGCTCGACGTGGACGGTGAACTCGCCGATCTCGAGGGTGTCACCCTCGGCGACTTCGGTTAGCTGGTCGCCGGCCACGTCCCACTCGTCGGTCCACGCCTCTTCGTCGCGGGCGACCGCGACGCTGTCGTCGGGCGCGTAGAAGGTCGCTCCCGTGTTCGCGAGGATCGGCGCTTGGCTCGGCCCGTGAACGTGGTCGGTGTGTTCGTGGGTCGCAAACACCGCGTCGGCTGCTTCGACGTCGTCCGGATCGAACGGTACCGGAATCATGCGAATCGTCCGCGGCGGATCGCCCAGACCGAGGTACGGATCGATGTAGATCGTCGTTCCCTCGCGGCCCTTGACGACGAAACCGTTACAGCCGAGATACCAGATCGCGACGCCGTCCGGAGCCGCGTTCTCCACGTCGCGAACGAGCCAGTCGCCCCAATCGCTTCGGATCATACGGGAGGATGCGGTGACCGATTGGGTAAGTGTTGTCGTCTCCGCCAGCGAGGTACCGATCCGATCTAGCGAGGACGGCCCGGCACGCTCGGAGTGCGGGATATGCAGGTGGTGACAGTAGCCGGGATCGCGCTCGTGTCGGCCTCGTGCACCGCGATATCGCGGGCAAGCGTTGGATCCTGTCGGGTATCCCTGATCCGTCTACCGCGAGCCCCGTCCGTCAGCGACCGTCGGCCGGAGCCTCGGAAATGGTATCGGTTCCGTCAGCATCGGTCCCCTCGCTATCGGAACACAGGGTTTCGACTCCGAGTCCGTCGATCATCCGGCGATCGACGAGCCGCAGCAGACCGTCGTCGGTCTCCTCGAGCAGCCCCGCGTCCGTCAGGCGGGGCAGGAGCCTGTGATGGAGCGCGACGAGCGCTCGATGGTGGTCGTCGTCGGTCACCGTAGCGAGTTCTTTCTCCGCGGTGACTGCCGCGAGCCGGAGCGCAAGGTCGTCTTTCCCGATTCCCTGGGGCGTTCGGTCACGGACGAGACGGAGGACGGTTCGGCGGCGGCCGTCGGCGAGGGCGTCGAAGAGTTCGTCGCGGGTGGCCGCCGCGGACCCGCTCCGTGCTGTGTTACTCATCGACTATCTGTCGGGGACTACCATACAAAAGATCTCCCCCAAACTGCTTTGGATGCAGTGTTCGGTTACTCATTGGTGGGAGAAAATCAACTAGATTCGCTAGTTCTGTAGAGAACGTCCGATTTCGATTCCGTCTATTTGGCGAGCACGCAATCAGTCGCTACCGTCGTTCGCTGATGATAGTCGCTGTGTCCCGACCGCATCGATACGAGTCGATCGGATCGGCAAACGAGCGCGGCGCGAACCTGATTGCTCGTCGCTACCAGGTGCCGTGGAACGTATCGAACGAGAGGCTATCGAGCGGTTCGTCACCGACGGCGATCCGGTACTCGCCGGGGGTGAGCATCGGCTTATGGAACTGCGGGCCGTCGTCGGTCGTGATCCGCGGACAGCCGGTGTTGACGAACGCGTCCATATCGAAGTTTCGCAGGCGATCCGGCGTCACCTCGTCCATCGTGATGAGATAGGCGTTCTCGTTGTCGTCGAGGATCTCCTGGGCCATCTCCCAGCGGCCCTGGCCGATCTTGGTACAGAAGATGACGCCCCACTTCTCGGCATCCATCGCGCGGTGGATGGCTCCGTAGCGTTGTTTCATGAACTTGTCCGTGTCCGCGACGGTGACGACGTTGTTGACCGGGTCGGCGATGACGACGTGTTTGTCGGGGTGTTCCATCGCCAGCCCGAGAGGATGGAACTTCCCGCCGCCGACGTACAGCACCTGATCAGCGGGTACGTCCGCGCTCGCGTAGTTACAGCCGAGCACCTGCCCCTCGTGGGTGAGCCGATCGTCGCCGCGACGGCTGTGGACCTCGTACCCCCGCTCCTCTAAGAACGCCGTCATCTCGTCGTAGCGGTTCATGTGCTGGGCCGTGGTAACGAGGCCGACGCCCTCCGTCTCCTCGGGGGGCTCGAGCGTCTCGAGGGACTCCTCCATGATCGGCGTGACCTCGACGTTCGAGAACAGCGGGACGTAAATCACCTTGTCCGTGTCTTTCATCGGCGAGTGGCCGAAGTGAACGAACACGTCGGTGCGTTTCATCAGATAGGTGTCGAGATCGCAGGCACCGTAACACGGCTGGCCCGAGAGCATGAACGTCACGTCGTCGTCGGCCAGCTCGCGGAGGTCGTCCGCGACGGCCGGGCCGCGCCGCTTCAGTCCTTCGGGGAACTGGAGCCCGACCTTCGTCGCGTCCCGTTCCTCGATCGCGTCGACGATCTCTTCGAGTTCGTAGTCCCACTCCCGATCGTGCTTGAGACGCATTCCCGTGTTCCGGAGGTCCCCCTCGGTGTACTCCGACTCCTGACTCATTGGCCGCCCTAACGCCCACGGACGTATATACTGCACGCTGTGCCGAAACACGCGTGTTCGCCGTGCTCGCCGTCGGGACCTGCGTGCCGGGACTGGGACGGCCGCCGATCGCTGCCGTCCGGCAATCGGAAGCTGTCGCCGCCGTCCGGCGGTCGAGGCGACGTGTGCGGCCGCTCGAGCGTTCGTTTTTCGTCCCAACAGTCATAGTACTGGAGCATAAACGGAGCGTTAATGGCAGCGGAACAGGCCGCAGACGGCTATCTCTTCGACCTCTATCGTCGATACATCGGTGAACCGGAGGACCGGACCGACGTCTACGTCGGTTTCGGTCTGTTTCTCGGCGGGATCGGGCTGGCAATCGTCGCCCTCGTACTCTTCGTCTGGGCCAACACGTTCGAAGCGCGGTCCGGGAGCTACTTCGCGTGGGTCGGGCCCGCGTACGCGCTCGCGATGATGGCCCTTCCCGTGACCATGCTCGGAATCGTCGTACTCCTGCCCTCGGAGCGCCGCATGCTGTATACCTCGGTCGCCGGCGTCGTCATCACTGCCGGCGCAGTCGTCGGCTTCCTGGTCGTCTATCCCGACCACTGGAACGGCTACGGTGCCGATTACACCGTTTCCGTCGTCGCGGTCTACGCCCTCGGACTCGCCGGGATCACCGCCTCGACTGGCGCGGCGCTGATCGCACACTACCTCGACATGGCACAGCAAGCCGAAGTCGTCGCAACCGACACCGACGAGGACGACGCCGAGCCCGAACTCACCGACGCGGAGGTCCAACGGGACATCGACGACGCGATGGACGGCGTCGAACTCTCGTGGGGAGGCGTTGAACAGACCGAGCACAAACGGCTCTCCTTCTCGAGCGACGACCTCGACGACGTCAGTATCGACTCGGACGCCGGGACGACGACGACCCGCTCGTCGGGCGTCGATGCACAGGTCGCTGGCCTCAAGGGACTGAAAGGGGGCGAGACGAAAGAGACCACCTCGAGTTCGACGGTCGACGACCAAACGGCGAAACTGCGGGAACTGCGGGAACAACAGCGCGCGGAGGAGTTGGCCACGGCCGACGACGACGGTGGTGCCGTCGAAACCGTGGCAAAGCCCTTTTCAGGGCTCATCGAGAGACTGCGGGCTCTCGTAAAACGGAATTAATGTCGTCTGGCTGGAGGAAATATGAAATTGTATCGTAATCTATGAAAGCGGAATTAATCCACATAGATTTATAATCCGTCGGTGGCCTTGCCCACGTATGGCCAAAGGCCTGGACGTCGGTACGATGAACATCCTGTCAGCACAGCAGGATGGGAACGATACGGTTTTCGTGCAACAGCGTAACTCATTCGTCGAGATCGAGTACTCAGATATGGCCGAGCAGATGCTCTCGCGAAGCGAAGTGCTCCACATTCGCAAGGACGACAAGGTCTACGTCGTCGGCGACGACGCGCTCAATTTTGCGAACATCTTCAACAAGGAGACCCGCCGCCCGATGAAACACGGGATCCTCTCGAACGACGAGCAGAGCGCGATCCCGATGATGAAACTCATTATCGAGCAGGTCGTCGGCGAACCCGCCTATCCCGACGAGAAACTCTACTTCTCGTCCCCCGCCGACCCGATCGACTCCGATCTCTCGACGCTGTACCACCAGAAAACGATCGAGTCGTTCCTCGACGACATGGGATACGACTCCGAACCGATCAACGAGGGCATGTCCGTCATCTACAGCGAACTCGCGGACAACAACTTCACCGGCCTGGGAATCAGCTTCGGTGCCGGGATGACGAACGTCTGTCTCTCCTACTACGCGGTGCCCGTCATGAAGTTCTCCGTCGCCCGCGGCGGGGACTGGGTCGACGAGCAGGCCGCCCGCGCGACCGGAACGCCCGTCGACAAGGTCACCTCGATCAAGGAGGACGACTTCGAACTCGACTTCACGACCGATGTCGGGGGCGTCGAAGGGGCGCTTTCGATCTACTACGAGAACCTCCTCGACTACGTCATCGAAAACATCGTCAAAGAGGTCGACGAGGAGGACGTCGAGGAAGGACTGGACGTTCCCGTCGTCGTCACCGGCGGTACCTCGAGCCCGAGCGGCTTCGAGGCGCTGTTCCGTGACCACCTGGCGGACGCGAACATTCCGTTCTCGATCAGCGGCGTAAGCCACGCGAACGAACCGCTGTACAGCGTCGCCCGCGGTGGTCTCGTCGCCGCACGCTCCGACGAGGACGTCGACCACCAACAGGACGACGAGGACGCGGAAGCGGCAGCCGCAAACGAATAAGGCTCACAACCGCGGGCCGCGATTCTTTCGGGACGCCACGGAGAGCGACGGGTCTCGAGGTCACTCGACGACCGACTCCTCGTAGAAGCGGTTGAACGCGTCCCGCCAGGATTCGGGCTCGTCGCCCTCCGGCTGGTGTTCGACCGGGACATCGGCGAACCCACAGTGGGGACACGCGACCGTCGACATCTCTCCGAGGGAGAGCTCTTCGACGGATCCCCCACACCGTGGACACTGCTCCATACGTGTAATTTTCCCGGAGCGTCCTTAACTCTATGCGAACCTGTCGCGGCGCGGAAGCGTTCCCGTCGGGCCGACTCGTCGGCTCCGCGGACGGCAGCAGGTCGTCCGGCGTATTACTACTGCGAATTCAATAACCTTTTTGTATGCAGCCTATGTATGGTGCGGCAATGAGTACGACGTCGTCCCACGGCTCCACGATCGATCGCTGTCACCCCGCAGATGCCACGCCGGTTACCATCGAGGCCGCAGCGCTCGAGTCGACGGCACCGGAGTACCTCCGCGATCTCAAGGAGCGACTGACCGATGAGGGACTGGTCCCCGCCGAACTGACCGTCGACGCGTGTTTCGACGAGGACTGCTCGCTCGCGACGCAGGCGGAAGTGGATCGCATCCGCGGCTACGTCCGTGCCGGGTCCTTCCTCGGCGTCGGCACGGTGACCGTCACCGTCGATGGCGTCGCGGACCCCGAGAAGGTCCGCCCCGCGCTGGCGGCCTGTGCGGAACGAGCCGACCGCGACGGGATCGCGTTCGCTCTCGAGGGACCCATCGCCGTCGACGCGTGAGATGACCGGACCCTCGCGACGGACGCTCGCTCGCCGTCTCGAGTCGATCGTGGACTTTGCTGACCCCGCGGCCGACCTCGAGCAGTATCTGACGCCGGCGGAGCTTGCGGCCCACATCTGTCATCTGGCCGGGTTGCACGACGACCTCGAACGGCGCGTCGTCGATCTCGGAACGGGAACCGGGATGCTCGCGATCGCGGCGTCGCTGGCCGGTGCCCGCCGGGTGGCGGGGATCGACGTGGACTCGGGAGCCCTCGACCTGGCTCGACGAAACGAGCGGACGGTTCTGGACGGACACGGAGCGGGCAGCGATCGCACTCTCGAGTGGCTCCGCGGGGACGTCACTCGGCATCCGTTCTCGGTGACCGACGCGACCGTGGTCTCGAACCCCCCGTTCGGTGCCCAACGCGGGAACCGACACGCGGATCGGGACTTTCTCGAGACGGCCGAAGAGATCGCGAACGTCTCCTATACGATCCACAACGAGGGGAGTCAGTCGTTCGTCGAATCCTACGCCGCGGACGCCGGTGGCGAGGTGACACACGCGTTCCGCGCCGCGTTCCCGATCGCGAAGCGGTTCGCGTTTCACACCGAAGCCGAGGCAACGCTCGAGGCCGAAGTCTTCCGGATCGAGTGGGAGACGGCTTAGGTTCGTTCGGGGCGAATCCCGGGGCCGGAATTACCGCGGTCGCTGTCGGCGACGCGCCGAGCGCTGACACCCACGAGATAGCTGCCCACTGCGAGCGGAAGGCCGATGACGATCGCAGCGCCCGCCCCATCGGCGAACGCTTCCGGTAGCGAGACGACCACCGTCATGTGTCCGACCGTGTATTCGATTCCGTACCGAGCGAGTCCGACGCCGAACGGGACGCTGGCGACCAGCGCGACCGTCGGGACGAACCCGCCGGTGATGGCGGCGCTTACAGCGCCGATGCCGACGACCAGACAGGTCGCGGCCACGACCTCGACGTGGAATTCGGCACCGGTCCACGTTTCGACGACGAGGTCGGCGACGCGGCTGCTCCCGATCGTCATCCCGACACCTGCTGCGACTGCGAGGGCGAGTATGGCCGCGAGGACGCCGACGGCCAGGGATGCGACGGGACGGCGACCGATGAGCCAAGGTGAGACGACCGAGGCGAGCGACCGGCCCCGTTTGCGGAGCTGACTGGCATCAAATGGCATGCATCTAACTACTCCGTCCATTACTAAAAAGTAACTGTTACACGCCCACGATGGGACCGCGATTATCCGACCGCGCCGTACGTCTCTTCGCTCGCGATCGCGACTCGCGTTCCGTCGGCGGCCGCGTAGATCGACTCGTCTTCGCGGTCGAAGGTGAGTCCGCCCGCCGTCGTCGTCTCGTTTGCAGCCGGCACCGTCGTCGTCGCGACCCCATCGGTCTCGGTCGGTGTTACCTCGAGGACGAACTCCCCATCGTCGGAACTGATCGTCACGTTCCGGCCGGCGATCTGTGCCTCCGCCCGGGACTCGTTTGACTCGTGTGCGAGCCGTCGGTCCTCGCCGTCTGCCCACAGCCAGACCTGATAGACGGTCTCGTTGCCGACGGGTTCCCACCCGGTTCGCTCGACGTGGACCGCTTCGCGCCAGCCGGGACCGCCGACGTACACCGTCTCCTCGCCGGTGAAGGAGAGCCGCTGGGCGCTGACCGCCTCGAGCCAGATCTCGCGTCGCTCACTCGCGACGATCACCCCGCTCGAGTCGAGACCCGCGTCGCTCTCGATGGCTTCGACGCCGATTCCGGTCACGAGCCCGTTCGGAACGCCCTCGACGTACTCGACGGTGTAATCCTCGATCTCGACGGCCGCGTTCGATGCCGCCGTCGCGTCCTCGACGACCAGGAAATTGGCGGGGATGGCGATGCCGGCGACGACCGCGAGGACGCCGATGACCGCGAGGAACGCGGTCCGTCTGCGGGTGAGGCCAAGCAGCGAACTCGAGTCACGGGCCCGCGATCGGGTTCCCGCGATGATCTCGCGAATCCGGTCGACATGAGCCGCGACGACGCCGTCGCCGTCGGTGTCGCCCGCCAACTCGAGTGGCCGATCGATCGCCGACGGAGTCCCGCCGTCGGACCGGGAGGACTGTCGCTGCGCTCGCGCGAGCAGGCGTTCGAGTCGCTCGGGGATGACCGGGTTCTCCGACGCGGTCATCGAGAGGGTGACCACGAGCGCGAGTATCGAGACGACGGCGACGCCTGGACCCTGAAAGAGGACGTACGAATCGTCGCCGCCGAACCAGTAGATCGCCCACAGTCGCTTCGAGAACCCGAAGAGGAGGACGGCAAGCCAGAGTCGCAGCGGGTTCGGGCGGGTCCCCCGACGCTCGAGGAGCGCGATCCCGAGGACGAAACCGAGAAAGAGACCGAGCGCATGGCCCTGGATGGCGATCCCGGCCCACGACGGCGGCGATGGGGGACTTGGCTGGGCGGTGTATACCCTGATCGGGTCCTGCAGCGCGTAATAGAGGCGCAACACGACGTTCTGGACGCCGAGCATCCCGACGATCGTCGCGATCGGATAGTGGACGATGGCGAAGCCGGCGAACGCGAAGACGACGCCGGAGAAGCCGATCACGGGACCGAGCGCGAACAGGCTCGTCACCAGACCGACGGCGACGACCGCCAGCGGAAACACCGCGACGGCACGGACTCGCGGATCGGTTCGCCACGAGCCAGCCCGTTCCGAGTCGCGCCCGTCCGGATAGTGACCCCAGGCGTATTCGGCCAGCGGTGCGACGACCACCGTTCCGGCGAGGTTCCCGACGAGGTGGCCGGGGCCGGCGTGGGAAAACGCCGCCGTGACCATCCCGAGCGGATAGAAGTACGACCAGGTCCGGTAGGGGATCGTCACCGGCTCGTCGACGTTCGTGAGCCCGTCCTGTACGAAGAGATAGACACAGACCACGAACGCGATGACCACGAGCGATCCCCACGGGACGCCGTAAACGAATCGCGACTGGAGCACGTCACGCCAGCGCCGAGCCGGCCGGTGGACCCGCCGTACGACGGCGATCGACCCCACCAGCGCCGCGGCGACGAGGACCGTCAGCAGGGCCGCAAGCGAGCGCATGTCCCGTGGTTCGAACGGGGGCGTATAGTGATTTGCCTTCAGCGACCCGCGCGAGCGGCGGCTTCGAAAGGTACAAACAACCGACGACCGGAGTGGATGACATGGAACTGCGGGTCACCGAGAGCACCGAGAACGAACTCTCGATCGAAATCGCCGGCGAGGACCACACCTTCATGAACGTACTCAAAGGCGCACTGCTCGAGCACGACGACGTGAGTGCAGCGACCTACGACGTCAACCCCGAACAGTCGGGCGGCCAGACCGAGCCCATCCTGACCATCAAGACCGAGAACGATGCCGACCCCCTCGAGTGTCTCGAGGACGGGGCCGTGACGGTTCGCGAGAAAGCGAACTCGTTCAAGAACGCGTTCGAAGCGGCCGCCTGAAACGCAGCCATCGGCGGCGAACCGATCGTCCGATTCGATTTCGGCGCTCGTTTTTATCCGAGTCACGTTCCCTCTCCGTCGCCGCGCTCCTCGTCAGCACGTCGCGTAAAAGGCGTAGATGTCCCCGTTCGGGGCGACGTGAACGTCGACGCCCTCCGCGTCGAACCCGGTTCGCATCGCGTCGCCGTACCGCGAGAGGGACTCCGCGACGATCGCGTCGGCGAGGGCCGCCTCGTCGGAGTAGTCCGCGGGCGAGACGCCCGTAATGACGATCGGCCCCTCCTGAGGGATCGCATCGCCACACGCGTGATCGAACCTGCCGGGGTCGACGGTCTCGGGATCGGAGTCCCCGAACTCACGCTTGACGAGCCGACGGTTCTGGTACTCCGCGTAGGCCGCGAGGCCGCTGTCGTACGTCCGACTCGCGGCTGTGTCCCGTTCGTTCTCGAGTCGGTCATGAATCGCCCCCTCAGTGGCCTCGAGATCGAGCCCTCCCGACTCGGCCCCGTCCCCGGGCGCGTCCGGCGGTGACGGGTGGCCGATCCCCGGCAGCACCGACGGCGGGACGATCCCCGTCGCGAACAGGGCGACGACGATGCCAATGACGACGAAGAGCGGCAGGTAGGGCTTTGCGACCTCGAACCAACTCGGCGTGTCGAGGTCCTGTTCGAGCCCGTCGTAGGTCTGCTCGACCCGCTCGAGGTCCGGGTTGCCACAGCGCGAACACGGCGGAGTGTTCCGGACGTGTTCCCGGCCGCAGTTCGGACAGGCCCAGACGTAGTCCGGCCCGGTTTCGACGGTTCCGGACGCGATGGGGTCGCGGTCACCGTCGGGAGCGCCACCGCTCCCGGCCCCGGAGTCGCGTTCCTCGTCGACGCGAACGATCGCCTTCTCGAAGCTGTTGTGGCCGCAGGCGTCACAGGGTGGGTCATCGTTCGCGTGCGGTTTGCCACACCGCGTACACCGCCACTTCACTACCGAAACGCGGGACCGGGACGAAATAAACGTACTGGATACCCGACCGAATCGCCGAGGTCGCCGACCGCTGGCGATCGGTTTCGAGAACGCCCTCAGAGACGGACGGGAACGCCGTGCTCGTCGAGGTAGGCCTTCGTCTCCGCGATGGAGTACTCGTCGAAGTGGAAAATCGAGGCCGCGAGGCCGGCGTCGGCACCCGCCTCGGTAAACACGTCGTACATGTCTTCGGGGCTGCCACAGCCCGAGGAGGCGATCACCGGCGTGTCGACGGTGTCACAGACCGCTTCCGTCAGCGCCAGGTCGTAGCCGTCTTTCGTCCCGTCCTTGTCGATCGAGTTGACGAAGAGTTCGCCCGCGCCGCGGGACTCGGCTTCGGCGGCCCACTCGAGGACGTCGATGCCGGTCCCCTCGCGGCCGCCCTTTTTCGTGCACTCGAACCAGCAGGACTCGCCGTCGATCTCGACGTAGTGTTCGCCGTCCTCGTCGAACCGCCGTCTGGCGTCGACGCTGATGACGATACACTGGTTGCCGAACGCGCGCGCGCCCTCAGTGATCAGTTCGGGCCGCTCGAGCGCGCCGGTGGTGATCGAGACCTTGTCCGCGCCGGCCCGTAGCGTTTCCTTGATGTCCGCAGTGGTACGGATGCCGCCGCCCACGGTGAGCGGGATAAAGACCTCATCAGCGACGCGCTCGACGACCTCGAGCATCGTCTCGCGGCCCTCCGCGGAGGCGGTGATGTCGAGAAAGACGAACTCGTCCGCGCCGGACTCGTTGTAGGCTTTGGCCATCTCGACCGGATCGCCGGTGTATTGCAGGTCCTCGAAGTTGACGCCGGTGTAGACCGCCGGGTTCCCGTCCTCGTCGAGATCCACGTCGATACACGGGATGACTCGCTTGGTCAGTACCATGTGATTCTTGTCCGATCCTTCGCACCGGTGGTAGTAAAGGGGTCTGGATCGAGCAACGGATGCGACCGTCGTGACGACGCCCTCGTCAGTCCTCGAGCACGCGCGATCGAAACGCATCGACCGCCTCGGGAAGCACCTCGAGGGACGCACGAACGCGCACGTAGTTGCCGTACTCGCTGGTCAGCGAGACGACGGCGTCGGGGTCCGCGTCGGCTTTCCTTCGGACGGACCGATCGGCCCACCCGAGTCGCTGGACCGTCTCCGCGAGTGCCAACGCCCCGGGTGATGGGGCAGTGAGTTCGTTTCGCGCCGTCTCCGCTGCCTCGATCGCGGCCTCTCGTTCGGTTCGGATGTCATCGATCGTTTCCGGGAGCGTCACCGACTCAGCCGCGATTCGATCCCGAACGACTTCGAACACTCGGAACGCCTGTTCGAACCGAACGGCGTGACGGAGTCCCGTTCCGGGGTCCCCGTCGCTTACCGCGGTCTTCATCCCCTCCAGTTCGTCCGCGACGGCGCCACCGGTCCGCCACAGGATATGCTCGATGTACGATTCGTCGATATCGCCGACGCCGACCTCGTCGAACCAGTCGTCGTCCTGTGTGGGAAACTCGACGCTGTCGGCGTGATCGACGCACCGCTCGAGCGCATCGATCAGGACCGACTCGAGGTCGATCGGATCATCGAGCGTCGCCTCGTACCGCCGGGCGCAGTGTTCCCAGACATCGGCGGTCGCGGCTGCGGACTCGAGTTCGCCGGCGGCCTCCCCGATGTCGATGACGGTGGCGGTTTCGTCGATCGCCCACTGTGTGAGGGACCCGACCGCCCGTTCGAGAGCCGCCTCGAGTTGGGAGTAGTAGAGAATCGACCGGAGCAGGTCGTCGGCGGACCCGCGGTACGTGATCGACGTGCGCTGATCGCGGAGCCGCGGCTGGAGTTCGCCGTGTTCGTCCGCGAGATCGGCTGTCAGCGTCTCGTCGTCGATGGCCGCCCACGTCGCCCTCGCCTGTCTGGCCTCGGCGCGGGCACCTCGGAGATCACGAAGGGCGTGATACGACGCGGCTCCCGTCGTGTCGGCCGCCCCGGCCCGGATCCCGCTGGCCTCGTCCCGCGCGTCGGTGATCGATTCGCGGACGACACCGTTCGGGACCGCCTCGGCGGTGAGCGGGTCGGGGACCGACGCCAGCAGTTCGTCGACGCGCTTGAGTGCGTCGTCGACCGCGCTCGCGTCGGGCTGGACCGGTATCGGCTTCTCGACCAGTGGCACTGCCGTCGTCAGGATGCCGTCGATCTTCGACGCGGCGAACGTCCCGTTCGACTCCTCGTCGGTCCATGGGAGGGTACTACAGCCGGCGACGGCGACTCCCGACGCCGTGACGAGCCCCGCGAGGAACCGCCGTCGATGAGTCGAGCGCCGGTTCGGCCCCGTCATTCGCGATTGCCCTCCTCGCTGTCGGTCGCACCCGTGTCGGCGGATCCGTTTCCGCTCGTGTTCGTCTCGAATCCGTTCCCGGCCACGATGATCGATCCGCGGCACGACGCGCTCTCGGACCGAGAACGACTCGACGGAGCCTCCTCGTACGGTCGGTGGACCCGAAAGACGACAGCCTGCATTACGTCGGTATCCGCCTCGCAGGGCGTCATCGGATCTTTCAGCGTCCGACAGTACTGTAGACTAAGGTCGTCGTCCATCGCTTGTACGCCCAACACCTGTCTGTGATAGCAGTCGCCGATAGGACGCTGATTGACGACGATCGACTCGGTCTCGAAATCGGTGTCGGCGACGAACTCGCGTATCTCGGTCGCCTCCACGGCGTTCCCGTTGGAGGCAATCCGAAGCGTATCGGCATCGTCGTCGTCGATCACGAAAAACAAGTGATCGTGTCGCAGTGGTCGATCCTCATCGTCCTCCTGCTGGGCCGCCGCATCGTCCGGATAGATGAATTGTGCGTTGTCGGCCGAGCGCACGAACAGTACGTCGTACTCGTGGGTCGATTCGGACACCCGATTCGTGTCGTGGACGGTCTCGCTGTCGCTGGTCGATCCGCCGTTCCCAGAACATCCCGCAACCGCGGTCGAAAGACAGCTCCCACCGGCAGCGAGGACCCGCCTGCGGGAGAGCGTCGTGGAGGACATCGTCCACCGATGGTTACTCGATCGATATATACTTCCGGGTGACAGGACGGCCGAGGCGGCATTGCTCAACGCTCCGCTGTAGATGTCTTTAAGGGACCGAGTCGAGAAGGGGCACCTATGACGGACGACACTGCAACCTCCGACGGTGACGATTCGGGAGCCGACGTCGGTCACGATCTCGCCGCCGACCGAACGACCGCGCCGATGAGCGAGTACTCGGCGCGAGCCGTCCTGATCGGGATACTCGTCGCACTCGTCGGCTCGGCGATCGCGTTCGGGATACCGCTGCTCGCAGTCGGCGTCTAAGCTAGAAGACGTATTCGTCGTCGTGGCCCATCATGCCGTCGTCTTCGAAGCCGGTGCCGCCGGTTGCTCCCTCCTCTTCGTCGGAGGGTCCACTGGTCTTGTAGGCCTTGATGCCCGTCGAAAGGAGGTCCTCGATCGCCTCCTCGCGGTTGACGAACTCGCCGCGTTCGACCATCTGGGCGATCTGCATCTCGAGGTGTTCCGGTATGGTGATCTCTACTTTCGGCATCTGATTCGGCTTTCGGCGAGGGGGTATTTAGGTTTGACGGGGAGTCAACACCGACGAGACGGAGCCCGGTCGCGGTCGAACCGATGGCGTCTCTGGCGGTGCGACGCCGATACAGGGACCGCGTGGGTGAGATCCGCGGGCCGATTCAACTGCCACCCATTACCGAGTCGATCGCGTCCCGCAGTTTCGTTCCGGGCTGGGTCAGCGTCTGGAGTTGTTTGCGCATCCGTCGCTGGTTGAAGTAGCTCGCGAACGCGAGGATCGTCGGGGGCCACAGGCCGACGAACGTCCCGAGTTCGCGTTCGCCCTGAATGAAATAATAGTACAGGGCGAGGCCAACCGACGCCGCCGACGCGACGAACGCGGGCCCCATCGCCTGTTCACCGACTTCCGCCGTTGTCTGTCCGGACATCTCCCGCTCCGTGAACTGTTCTGTGCTCGCCATGCATCGCTATCCCTCGCCGAGACCGTACTAAGTGGTGGCGAGGGTTTCGCGGGAAACACTCGAGTTGTCCCCGCTTCGTGACCGTTGCAGTCAGTTTCGAACCCCGTCCCCGGGTGTCAATCGGGTGTTTCCCGTGGACTGCTCCTTCGATCGGTGCGAGATGTGTGTGCGAGCGATCGATGGCTCCGGCCGTCCTGCATCGCGGCTGCGAACGTGAGCAGTCGCCCGGCGATCGCGTGGCCGACGACGAGGCGTCACATCTACGTCTTTCGGGACGTATCGACGAGTATGGATGTGACGGACGTGACGGATCTCTATCAGGAGTTCGGTGACGAGCGGCTGCCGCCGGGACAGCGCGAAACCAGCGCGTTTCCCGTCCTCTCGAAGAGCGGGACGCCCGACTGGGACCCCGAGACGTGGGACTTTACCGTCACCGGTGCGGTCGACAAGGAACTGTCCCTATCGTGGGACGAGTTCCGGGACCTGCCGAGTGTCACTCAGCGACAGGACTTCCATTGTGTGACCGGCTGGAGCAAGTTCGACTGCGAGTTCACCGGCGTCCCCTTCCCCGAACTCGCCGACCGAGCCGGCGTCCACGACGACGCCGTCCACGTCATGTTCTCCGCGCTCGATGACTACACGACGGATCTGCCACTCGAGGACTGCATGCGCGAGGAAGTCCTTTTTACCTGGGCGTTCGATGGCGACCCGCTCCCCGAGGACCACGGCGGACCGCTCCGCGTCGTCACGCCACATCGATACGCCTACAAGGGCGCGAAGTGGGTCGACGGAATCGAGTTCCTCACCGAGCCCCAACGTGGCTACTGGGAGCGGCGGGGCTACTCGCAGACGGCGGACCCGTGGCAGGAGGAGCGGTACAGTTAGTGTCCCGGTCGGAGAATAGTTAGGCTGAAGGCCGGGCGGTCCTGACGTGCGGTCGATGGATCGATCGTTGGGCGATGGCCGACTGACGGGCGAAACGGGGTCGATTGACGGTGCCGATGACCTCGTCAGCCGGAGTCGCGAACTCGAGGGTGTCTCTTTTAGCGCGATTCTCGACGGGAGCGCCGAGTCACGCGTCCAGTGGGCTACGCCAGGCGGTCTCGAACTCGTCGGTCGCGGCGTCGCCGCTCGATTCACCGCCGACGGTCCCGACCGGTTCGACCGTGTTCGAACGCAGGCGAGCCGCGCCTTCGACGGGCTCGTCCACGACGGTCCCGAAGCGGCCCGCCCGCGAGCCGTCGGCGGCGTCTCGTTTCACGACGGCCACGAGCCGGCCCCACCCTGGACCGGGTTCGACGCTGCCTCCTTCGTCGTCCCGCAGGTGCTCGTCACCCGGACCGACGACGGAACGTGGCTGACCGCGGTCGGAAATCGCAGCGACGATGTCGACGACCGCCTCGAGCGCTGGCACGAGCGCCTGGCGGCGCTGCCGTCGATGCGACCGAGCGGTTCGACGCCCGGCGTCGCCGCGACGCGGCGCACGACGTCTCCCGCCACGTGGACCAGCCAGATCGAGGCGGTACTCGAGCGAATCGCCGACGGGCGATTGACGAAAGCCGTCCTCGCGCAGGCCCTTTCGGTGACGCTCGAGGGGCCGGTCGACGTTCCCGCGACCCTCGAGCGCCTGCGCCGACGGTATCCGAACTGTTACCGGTTCTTGGTGAGCTACGATATCGGCGGTACGTTCTTCGGCGCGCCGCCCGAGGGACTGGTTTCGAAATGCGGCCAGCGCGTCGAGACGGAGGCCCTCGCCGGGTCGGTGCCCCGCGGGGAGACGCCGGCCGAAGACAAGGAGCACGTCGACCGCATGCGAACCGACGAGAAGTCCCAGCACGAACACGGGCTCGTCGTCGACGCGATCCGAAAGCAACTCGCCCCGTTCGCGCGCGATCTCACCGTGAGCGACCAGACGATCCGGCGACTGGCAACGATTCAGCACCTCCAGACGCCGATCGAGGCGATGCTGTCGGGCGACCGTCACGTCCTCGAGATCGTCGAGGCATTGCATCCGACGCCCGCGGTCGGCGGCGTTCCACCTGCCGTGGCCTGGGAGACGATCCGGGACACGGAGACGTTCGAGCGGGGCTGGTACGCGTCGCCGGTAGGGTGGTTCGACGGCGATGGCGACGGCGAGTTCGCGGTCGCTATTCGGTCGGGGATCGCGGCCGACGGAACGGTGACGCTCTTCGCCGGGAGCGGCATCGTCGGCGATAGCGACCCCGAGGCAGAGTGGGACGAAGTACAGCTGAAGTACCGTCCGATCCTCGATGAACTACAGTAGTACCTGACTCCGATGTCCGCACCGAACCGCGCGACCCTGTGGGGTCGCGTCCTCACCGACGAACTCGCGAAGGGAGGGCTCGATGCCGTCTGTATCGCCCCCGGGAGTCGTTCGACACCGCTGACGGTTGCGTTCGCCGAGCAGCCCGAGATCGATGTATACTCGCAGTTAGACGAGCGCTCGGCGGCCTACTTCGCGCTCGGACGCGCCCGCCGGACCGGCAAGCCGACGGCACTGGTCTGTACCTCCGGCACGGCCGCGGCGAACTTTCACCCCGCGGTGATGGAGGCCGATCGGGCCCGCGTCCCGCTGCTCGTCCTCACGGCCGATCGACCGCCCGAACTCCGGGACAGCGGCGCGAACCAGACCGTCGACCAAGTCGACCTCTACGGCGACGCAGTCCGGTGGGACGCCGACCTTCCCGAGCCCGAAGCCGACGAGCGGAAAGTCCGCAGCCTCCGCACGACCGCCGCTCGCGCGCTCTCTGAGACCACCGGCGTCGAACCCGGCCCGGTCCATCTGAACTGTCCGTTCCGCAAGCCCCTCGAGCCGATCACGGTGCCGGGGGACGTACCCGACTCCTTCGCCGAGACGACGGCCGGACGAGGACGGGACGGCCCCTTCGTCGAGACCGGCGGCGGAACGCGGACGCTCGCGGACGACGACCGCCGTCGGCTCCGACACGCGCTCGCGGCCGCCGACCGACCGCTGATCGTCGCCGGCCCCGCCGATCCGACGACGCTCGCGGCGCTCGAGCCCGCGGCCGTCGTCGACCTCGCGAATCGACTCGGCGCGCCGGTCCTCGCGGACCCGCTCTCGGGACTCCGATTCGGCCCCCACGTCGGCGGAGCGGGCGACGGTGACGGGGACGGCGACTCGCGAACGATCTACGGCGGCTACGATACCTACGTCCCCGAGTTGCCGACGCCGGATGTCGTGCTCCGATTCGGTGCCTCTCCCACGTCGAAACCGCTCCGCCACTGGCTGCGGGACGCCGACGCTCGACAGTTCCTCGTCGATCCCGCAGGCGCGTGGCGCGAGGCGACGTTTACCGCAACCGACCTGCTCGCGGCCGATCCCGCGACCGTCGTCGACGGACTGCTCGAGACGGTGACGACCGCGGAGGCCGGGTCCGACGACGCGTGGCAGGCCCGGTTCGACGCGGCCGAGCGCCACCACTGGGCGATCCGCGACGAGGCGCTGACCGCCGACGCGCTCGCGTCCGCCCCGTTCGAGGGTGCGATCCTCGCGTCGGTGGTCTCGAATGCGCCGGACCCGGCGACGGTGTTCGTCTCGAACAGCATGCCGATCCGGGACGCCGACCGGTTCGCCCGGCCGCGGACCGCCGCTTTGACGATGCTCGCGAATCGCGGCGCGAGCGGGATCGACGGGATCGCTAGCACGGCGCTCGGTGCCGGCAGCACGACCGACGACCCGCTGGTGCTCGTGACCGGCGACGTCGCGTTCTATCACGATTCGAACGGGCTGCTCGCGGTCGATCGGTGCGACGTTGACGCCACGATCGTCCTTCTGGACAACGACGGCGGCGGCATCTTCCACGAACTCCCGATCGAGGCGTTCGATCCGCCCTTTACCGACCAGTTCAAGACGCCCCACGGCGTCGCGTTCGACGCGCTCGCCGACGCATACGGTCTCGAGTTCGAGCGCGTCGCGCCCGCGGCGTTCGCAGAGGCCTACCGACGGTCCCTCGAGCGCGCGGGGACACAGGTACTTGCAGTCGAGTTCGATTCCGAAACGAGTCACCGACGACGCGACGAACTCGAGGTGCGAGTCGAGGACGCGGTCGACGCACTCGAGTCCGACCGCGACTGAGTTCAGGGCCGCAGGACCCACCAGAGCGCGCCCGCGTAGCCGAGCGGGATCCAGGCGAAGGCCAGCGTCAGCAGGCCGAACAGCGAGAGGAGTTCGACCGATTCGAATCGGGCGATGCCGACGGGAAAGAGCACGCTCCAGATCCCGAACGTCACGGCCGCGATCCGCGGCATCGTCAGCAGATAGCCGATCAAGGCGAGCGTACAGGCGGCGATGACCGCGTTGATCGGGAGCGAAAACAGCGGCGTCAGACTTGCGGCGACGAAAAGCGGATAAAGGAGCGCAGCGGTGCCGAGCGAGAGGACTGCAGTCTGATCGATCCTCGGTCCTTCCCATTCGAGGTCGACCTCGTCGTTCCAGTCGTGGACGGAGTACGCGGTCCCCTCGGACTCCGCTGTGTCCGTCGTCTCCGTGGTCGCGTCCGTCGTAGCCCCTGCGGCCGTGGCCGTTTCGGCGCTCGAGCGCGCCGTCTCGTCCTCGTCGAACGACCAGCCGGCCGCCGCTTGCCGTTTCGCTCGTTGCCGGCGGCGCTTGGAGCGCTGTCGCGCGTGGTGGCTCTCCGTTCCGGCAGTGTCATCGGTCTCGGTTCGTTCGCTCGTCTGTCGGCCGTTCGTGGTCGTCCGTCCGCCGGCCGTGTCCGATCCAGCCGTTCTCGTCCCAGTCGCTGTTCCCGAACCGCTCGTCGTCTGTTTCCCAGTAGCCCCCGTCCCGCTACCGGCCGACGTCCGTCGGGCATTCGTGCGGTTCGAGGCTGTGGCCGACCGCTCGGACGCGTCGCTCGAGTCGGCGGCGGTTCCGTCGTCGAGATCGACGTACGCCTCGTGGCCGAGGCGGTCGTACCGCGCGCGCTCCGTCTCGTCCGTGAGCACCGATTTCGCGGTCATCACCCGCTGGAACCGCTCGGCCGCGTCGGGGTCGTCGGAGTGATCCGGATGCGTCTCGAGGACGCGGTCGCGATAGGCCGACTCGATTTCGTCCCGGGTCGCGTCCGGATCGACCCCGAGGACATCGTAGTACGTGTCCCCCATCGCGTGAACGGTCGGCTGGCTGCGTAAAAAACCACTCGGCTGAAACGACTGTCGCCGACGGCGACGGGTTTCTCGAGCGCCGACACCGGTCGATCGCGATCCACCGACGGTCGGCTTGCGACGGATAAATTCTATTTCGGTATATCAATTGGTGGCTGATAGAAGTTGAGACTACGGCGAGTTTAGCAGCCCTGTAATGCGTAGTATCGGCCGATTCAGTGCACGGAAACTGACACAGATTGCTCTCCAAACGGCCAATCTTGTTGAATTCCCAACCGAATGCGGGGATTTTAGCGACTCTGGGATGCCGAAGGTGGTCATCATTGATGCAAACTTCTGCTGGTAGATTTGTTACTTTGAGTTGGGAACTCATCTTCTGCTTCGGTTTCCAGGACGACAACATCGTACCCACGGTCAGCCAGATTTCGTGCACACTGCGCCCCCGCTGGACCTGCCCCAGCGATGATTACATCATAACTTTTGGACATCATTGGTGAACAACTCCTCAAAAGAGGACGGACAAGATGTCGGAACACAGTGTCACTTTTCGGCTGTTTCTACACAGACCTGGTGCCCACCATCTTAGTGGGCAGACATCTGTGAAACCACGTTAACGCAGTAGACGCCACCAATAATGAGGCAGATTCCGAGAAGGCCTGCCAGATCAACTGGTTCACCAAAAACAACGGCTCCGATACCTGCCACACCGACGATCCCTAATGCTGCCCACGTCGCATAGACGACACCAATCGGTAATTCCTCTAACGTCAGGGATAGTAGATAGAACGCCGCCCCATATCCGAGAACAACACCAATACTGGGTACCGGTTGTGAAAACCCATCGGAGAGTTTGAGGGCAGTTGTCCCGAATAATTCGGAGAGTATTGCACCAGCGAGCAGTACGTATGGATGCATATCGTTAGGTCTCGAAGCCGCCGATATACGGCTATTGAAACAAAACAGCACTTACAATTTGTTTGGAGGCACAATGACAATCTATGACGGAACTGGGCGAGCTTGGGCTCTCAAGTTACGAGGAGAAGGCCTATCGAACGCTTCTCGTGACGGGGGCAGTGACGGCAGCCGAACTCTCTGATACTAGTGGGGGCCCAAAAGGACGTATCTACGACGTGCTAAACGGTCTTGAAGCTCGCAAGCTGATTTGGCGACAGTCAAGCGACCCAAATCGGTACGTGGCCGTACAGCCAGAAACCGTCGTCGACAGGCTTCTGGCTGAACGAGCGTATGAACTGAAACAAGAGTGGGATCGTTACCACGAGACAGCACAAACAGTTCGTTCGAACCTTTTGCCGACACCACCAACAGAGAGTAGTTTCTGGCTTGGATCGCTCGGGAGCGACGAAATGAGTACAGCACTCCAGCAGCATATGCGAACCGCGGAGAACGTTGTCCAAGCAGCCGTTGGGCCTCCCTACGAGGATGCGACGTGGGAGACACTCCAATCTGAAGTGGAAGGCTTTTTCGACGGTGCTAATACAGATTTGTCTGTCGACCTCCTATTCAGTGAAAAAGTAGTTACCGTACTCCCTGACCGGTTCCCACATCTAATTGAAAACCAGTCTGCAGACATAACTGTCAGAACGATTCCTGAAATTGCGCTTTCGTTTGATATCGTGGATAATGTAGAGACGACGATCGATGTTCTGCATCCGGTATCTGGTAACGATCGGGTCGGTGTGATCGGAATCAACGATTCGCAAGTCGTCTCCGAGTTTGAGCAGTACTTCCAACAACTGTGGACCAATGCTGTTCCTCTCCTTGAGTGAGACAGTGGTGATGGGAGAAAAACGTGAGGCGGTGTAAGTGACTCAAACTGAATATTGCCTCTATGCATTGAGGAGACCAGTCTCAACTCCTGGTGGCTGAGGAGTTGCGACTGCCATCGAAAGCGGTCACGAGAAACGATCGTCACCATCGAAAACGGATCATGATCGGCCGACACTGCTCGAATCTATAACTAGGATGGCTTTCGGGGCACCCGTCCAAAAAACAGCGCCGCTCATTATAGATCGCTCTCACGAGAGACAAATCCCCGAAACGAGTTACACACTGCTCACATAACCGTCGTGCGATCGGGTGTGAAGGAGTTTCAGAAGGCACTATCGATCGATGCGGACGCGTCAGCTCAAGCGATCCGCTCGTGTGCGATTCACACCGGCGCACCGAGGAGAACCGAAACCCGGTCGAACGGGGTGTACCGAACCCGCGTCAGTCGGTGCTAGGGTCGTCGGACCGGGGATCGAGTTCCCTGACCTCCTCGAGCGTGCCTTCGAGGGTCCCGCGAGTATCGGCAATCGTCGCACCCACGAGGCCACCGATCGCGCCGCCGGTACTGGCCGCGTTACGACTGAACAGGCCGCCGATCGCTGCGCCGACCGCCGCGCCGATCGCCGCGTATCGCGCACGGAGCAACACCGCTGTGATGCGTTCTCTCATATTTCCTACTTGGTGACTGTTACGGATAAATATACCTCTCGAGCGCTCGCATCGACTCCATTGCGGCGCGGACGCGCGCGATCGCATCCGTGCATTCCGATCGAATGGGCGCTCAGAGCAGCGTCCCGACCGCAGCCAGCGACTCGAGGACGTGATCGGGGTCGGTGTCGGCGTCGGTGTCGGCGAGATCCACGCGGTCGGTAACACCGGTGAGCACGAGGGCCGTCTCCATGCCGGCGCGGTTGCCGAGTGCGATGTCCGTGTCGAGTCGATCGCCGACGACCAGGACGTTCTGCGGGTCCGCGTCCAGCCGGTCCATCGCCGCTGCGGCCGCGATCGAGGACGGTTTGCCAAGAATCGCGTCCGCCTCGCGGCCGGCGACGGCCGCCATCGCGGCGAGAACCGCCCCCGTCCCCGGCATCTCGCCGTCGTCGACCGGAATCGTCGCGTCCGGGTCGGTGCCGTAGAACGGAACGCCGTCCTCGAGCGCCCGCAGGGACTCCCAGAGCGTGCCGAAAGAGAAGTCCCTGTCGAACGAGCCGAGCACGATCTCGGCCGCGTCGGGATCCGTCGTCAGGTCGACGGCCGCATCGGCGAGGATGGCCCGGAGTCGCTCCCCGCCGACGAGGTAGACCGACTCGTCGGGGTGGGTCGCCGCGAGGTACTCCGCCGAAACGGTCGCCGACGTGAGAACGGTGCCGGGATCGACGTCGATCCCGTGGGGCGCGAGTTGCTCGCCGTAGTGATCGGCTCCCCGCGTCGGATTGTTCGAAAAGAGCAGCCGCGAACAGCCCGCCGCCTCGAGCGCGCGCAGTCCGTCGGTGACGCCGGGCAGCAACGCCTCGCCGCGGACGATCGTCCCGTCGACGTCGAGGATCACCGCCTCGTAGTCAGTCATCGCTCGACGGTACGGCTGGTCGGCGATTGAGTGTTTGGATGCTCGACCGTGACGGTCGCCGACCCGGCCCGCTCGCCGTTCGCCGGCCCCGACTCACGGAAGGAATTCTTATCCGGGAACCCGACCTACGACCGCCCATGACACTCGAGGTCGAGCCCCCCGAGCCGCCGGAACTGGAGTTCGTGGACCCGAACGAGTACGAGGACGCGACCATCAGCGCCGACGGGACCGCGGAGATCGACTACCGCCGCGAGGAACTCCAGGCGTTCCTCGAGGACGGCGCATGGATGGAGTCGTTCGACGAGTGGCGCGCGGACACGGACCTCGAGGCGGCCGAGTACGAGATCGCTCGCGACCTCGATCTCTTCGCGGGCTTTGACTTCTTCTGGGACGACTTCGCCGACCGCGTCGGGTATCACGCGCCCGGCATTCCCGAGGACTGGCAGGCTCGAGAGTACCATCCCGACCTCGATACCTGGGGAACGGTCTCCTCGATCAACGCCGAACTCACCGAGTTCGGCCAGATCGTCTCGGTCACGCTCAAAGAGGAGTACGTCGACTGGGAAGCCGAGTACGAACCGCCGGAGGACCTGCCCGACTTCGAGTAACCGCGCCGGTGTCGCCTCTCGAGGCCGGTGTGAGACCCGCGCCGTGATCGGGCGGACCCAGTGAGTCACTCCCGCGGAACCGCGAGGTTGTGTAGCTGCCCGCCGCATTCGGGACAGGAGCCGGGCGAACCGGCCGTCCGTCGATACCCACAGTTCCAGCATTCGTAGTGCGATCGGTCGGGGGTATACGGATCGATGTAGACCATACGCATCGTTAGAAGGAGTTAGCAAAAGCATTACGCCAAACCAGTTGTGGGTGCGTTTGAGTTGTTTATTAGAGAATGTCGGGGAATAGTTATTCATACGTCCAACCAGGGGACACAAGTCGTACCGATTCCGATCGTCGCCACCAAGCCACGGACGAGTCCGATCTCGAAGCCGGGAGGCGAGTTGTGTCGTCACCGTCGCGACGGCGAAATCACACCACGGAGAAACGCGATCGGCACGTCACCGGTTCGACCGAGCAACGCGACTCGAGTCGGTCGCTCGCGGTCCGAAACACGACGCGAGGCGGAGCGGCCGTTAGCCCGACCATTCGCCGGCGAGATCGCCGGCGATGTTCTGTCGCCACTGATCGAATCCGTCTTCGCAGTCGGTGTTGTCGTCGATGTGGTCGACGAATCCGGCTCCCGGGGATGCGAGTTCGTCGCCGCAGAACGGACAGGTGATCGGATCGATCCAGTCGGTCGTCGTGTTCGTCGCCATTGTGCCAGTATCTATCAAGACCTGTCATATAAGCCCCGTCCGTTAGGAACTATTACAATTAATATGGCATATAATGCCATATGTTGTGAGTCGGCGGAGCCGGAATCGATGGATCCTCGAGCGATCGCTCTCGAACTCGACTCTCACTACCACCATCGGACTCGACGGCGGACCACTGTGCAAAGAGTTAACACATTCTGTTGTGTATGGTTTCTCATGACACTCGAGGAGCAACGCGAGTACGTCTGCGTCCAGTGTGGCCGGCAGGAGACGGTCGGAGATGCGCTCCTCAGCACCTGTCAGCAGTGCGGGGGCGAAATGCGAAACGTCGACCTGATCCGCGACTAGCCATACCCGGCGTCGGTCGGTGCGAGATAGTGTCCCCGCTCGAGCGGTGCCGCTGTCGTCGAGGGGGTCGCGCCATCAGTTCGGTCACGTGCGAGCGAGCCCCACCGCGACCGCGATCAGCGCGAGTCCGAGAAGGCTACACCGCCGCCGCCGATAGTCGTCGCGCCCGCGAGCGCGGTGACGCACGCCGGTAACGACTGCCTGCACCCCCACCGCCGGCGACGACCGCAGGCGAAAGTGTCGACGACGCGGTCGCCTCGGCTCGAAGCTCCTCGAGATCCGCCCCCCGGATCGCCCCCGGTCCGATGTCGAGAATCGGGTTCGGTGACTCGGACCACCCTCTTGGCCGTTTGCCCCACAGTCCCGGATGTGAAAACCGGGTCAACGGCGGCGTCGACCGGGTATCTGCTCTCACGACCTCGAGCACGGGACCCCGGGTCGAGTCCGGATGGGTGCCGTCCTGTCCTCCGATCGCCGATTAGAATTATTTCTTACTCGAGTACCTATTGTCATCCCTCTGATTACGAACTATTTTCGATGGATAGTGATACTCCTTCTCGAGACCATCACAGCGCTATAAACCGATTTTTACCCTTCAGTGTTGGGTATGTCGTACCACACAGCGAATAGAATCCTCCATGCTTATGCATCAGGACAGTGGTGCATCACGTGTATGTCTGAAACCGGGATGGAGTCCCGTCCGCTGGTCCGACAGCTCCCGGACCCAGCCACAGCGCCGAACGTGCGGTACGATCCGTCGCTCGAGGAACTGCGCGAACTCGCCGCGCCCGACGAGACGACCACCGAGTTCGGATCGCCGTCGTACGTCAGCGAGTTCCGTTCGCGGAGCGCCGATCGGACGAAAAACGCCGTCGACGACGAGTTCACCGACCGCGATCACGCACTGATCGACGAGGCCGTCGACAGCACCGACGACACCGAACTGCTCTGTGTCGACCGCCTGATGGGCCGCCATCCGGAGGCGAGTTTCTGCTGTCGGCTCTTCGTTCCCGTCGACCACGCCCGGATCGCCTACGCGTGGGCGAAACTCTTCGAGCCGTCGGACGGGAGAGATCCCGATCTCTACACCGTCCAGCTTCCCGACCACGACGAGACCGCGATCCGCGTGCTTCCCGACATCGGGTTCACCGCCGTCCTCGGCAGCGACTACACCGGCGAGGCCAAGAAGTCGTTCCTCCGGCTGTTCATGTACCGAATCAAACAACAGGGCGGGCTCGGACTCCACGCGGGCAGCAAGCGCGTCCGCGTCCGCGACGCTGACGGCGATCTCCGGACCGTCGGCCAGGTCTTCATGGGACTGTCCGCGACCGGCAAATCCACGCTGACCTCCCACGGCTGCTGGCTCGAGGAGCCGGAGGGGGCCTCGATGCGACAGGACGATGTCTGTGGCCTCCTCTCGGACGGGTCCGTCGCCGGCAGCGAAGGCGAGGGGCTGTTCATCAAGACGATCGGCCTCGACGAGGCCGAACAGCCCGAACTCTACGCGGCCGCGACCGACGAGTCGGCGATCCTCGAGAACGTCGCCGTCGACGACGACGGGACCGTCCGCTTCGACGAGGACCGCTATACGTCGAACTCCCGGGCCATCATCCAGCGCGACGAACTCGAGAGCGCCGACGAGGAGATCGACCTCGGCCGCATGGACCAGGTTTTCTTCATCACCCGCAACCCGCTGATGCCCCCAGTCGCCAAACTCGACGAGGAACAGGCTGCCGTCGCCTTCATGCTCGGCGAGTCGATCCAAACCAGTGCAGGCGATCCGTCCCGGGCGGGCGAGTCGATCCGCGTCGTCGGGACCAACCCGTTCATTATCGGCCCTGAGGGAGAGGAGGGAAACATCTTCCACGAACTGATCGACATCCTCGACGTCGACTGTTACGTCATCAACACGGGCTATCTCGGCGACCGATCGGCGGATATCGGCGTCACCGAGTCCGTGACGATCCTCACGGAGGCCGCCCGCGGCACCATCGAGTGGACCCACGACGAGCGGATGGGGCTGACGATTCCCGAATCCATCCCGGGACTCGATGTCGACGACTACTACGTCCCCGACCACGTCGACAACTACGACGCGGCGCTGGCGGACCTGCGAGCCGACCGCCGCGAGTACTTGGCGCAGTTCGACACACTCCGCAAGGTGATCAGGGACGCCGTCTACTGATCGATCGTTCCCCCACGCCTCGGAGCGCGAACGATACCCCCGGCTTTCAGACCGCGTTGTGATCCTCGGTGGGTGGCAGTACTTGCCGCACACGCACAGCGTTATATGTGTTGAGTTCCCACGGTTCGGTAATGAGTACCCAAGTGCGGAAACCGACCGTGAGAATCTGCGAATCGTGTGGTCGAGGTGAACGGTGGGACGAACGCCTCGAGGCCTGGCAGCTCGCCCGCGACGACGGCGAGAAACAGGTCGGCAACCCACACTGCATCCACGAGTGGGATATTACCGGCACCTTCACGCCTGTCGACGCGACCGACAGCTAGCCGACGCGCCGCGAGCGACGACACGGACGTTTTTGCCTGACTGGTTCGTAGCGCGTTGCATGCCGACCGTCTACATCACGGCACCGCCCGAGGCGGCCGACGAACTCGCCGAAACGCTGGTCGAAGAGCGACTCGCGGCCTGCGTCAACCGACTGTCGACGACATCGACCTACCGCTGGGAGGGCGACCTCCACCGCGACGACGAAGTCGTGTTGCTCGCGAAGACCACCGACGACGCCTACGACGACCTCGTCGACCGCGTTCGCGACAGCCACCCCTACGAAGTCCCCTGTATCGAGCGCTTCGACGAGAGCGACGTTCTCGAGTCGTTTGCGGCGTGGCGAACGGAACACGTCGACTGATGGGACGGCACCCTTGGCCTGTGTACGGCAGACGGTCACAGACTATGACTGCCCGAATTAGCAACCCTTAAAACTCGCGCACGGGTTATCACGGATATGGCTGGAACCATCGAAGTGCTCGTTCCGGGTGGCCAGGCCAACCCTGGCCCACCACTCGGTCCCGAGCTCGGACCGACGCCCGTCGACGTGCAGGCCGTCGTACAGGAGATCAACGACCAGACCGAAGCGTTCGACGGAACCGAAGTCCCCGTCACCGTCGACTACGAGGAGGACGGCTCCTTCGAGATCGACGTCGGTGTCCCGCCGACAGCGGCACTGATCAAGGACGAAGCCGGTTTCGAGACCGGAAGCGGCGAGCCCCAGACGGACTTCGTCGCGGACCTCTCCGTCGATCAGGTCAAGAAGATCGCCGAGCAGAAACACCCCGACCTGCTCGCGTACGACACGATCAACGCCGCGAAGGAAGTCGTCGGAACCTGCGCCTCGATGGGCGTCACCATCGAGGGCAACGACGCTCGAGAGTTCAAGCAGCGAGTCGACGACGGCGAGTACGACGATGTGCTCGCCAGCGAAGCGAGCGCCTGAAGACGGCGCAGCGAGTACTTCTCCGTTCTCGTAAGCGGCCGGTAGCGTTGGCGATACCGTTTGACACGTCGGGACGGCCGGTCAGCTTCTATCTCCCGTTGAGACTGCCGTTACCGCCAGTATCGGTCGGGATCGAACTCTCGCGTTCGATGGCCGGCGAATGGAGGAAACCGAAATCGCCCGTAAGCTGAGGGTCCGAGCAGGAACGCAGTTGGGACGGCTACCTAGATCTTGTTCGCGGGCGGGACGGTCCGATCGTCGGGACTGGTCGCCCCGGACGCACCGAATAGAACCCGGATGAAGGCCCCCGTACCGAGCATTCCGGCGAGCCCGAAGAGAGCGACGGTGGCCGGAAGCGACAACCCGGCGGCCCCGCTCGCAAGCGCCCCGACGAACAGCCCGGTCGCGAGCCGGTCGTCACCGAGCCGCGCGGCGACGGTTCGGCCGATCGCGACGCAGCCGATCGCCATCGTCGCCGGGAGGACGACCGCGCCGAGGATCACCATCGGAATCCCGAAGAACGTCCCGATGTCAGTATCGACGATCAGGTATCCCGTACTTGCGAGTCCAACCACAATGAGGAACCCCGGAATCCCGATACAAAGCGAGATGATAGGGCTCTGGCGTGATTTCGACACTGCCCGTCTGCTGACGTTCTGTACCAAGCCGAAGACGACCATCGCCACGAGGGCGGTCGCGGCGAACTGGACGCCCATCCGAACGAGCGGCTCGAGCGACCGGTACGCCTCGAGTTCACCGCCGGACGGTGCCAGCACGGCGACCGAACCGATCCCCGCTCGACCGATGATAGTATATAAGTCTATTGGCCACATAAGTACAAACTACACTAGCACGCATAATAGAGTTTTCGGTTGTTGTGAGCGTGAATAATACGTTACTGTGATGAAACGAGGTGGGAAGAAGGCGGCCGCGTGGCGTCCATCTCGCCGGGCCGGTTCCCGTGGAGACGACGGACCCAACCGCGAGGCGAGCGTACTGGTAGTTCGACGGGTTTAAGTTCGGGTTGGCCCTCGGTTCAAGGGAGACAGGCATCGCCTGTTTCACTGACCCGTAGGAGCAGTCCTGCGTACTACGGAGGTGAACGATGGCAGATTCGGATATTGAAACAGCAGTAGCGCGCGCACTCGAGGATTCGCCCGATCGGAACTTTACCGAAACGGTAGACCTCGCGATCAATCTGCGCGACCTAGACCTGAACGAACCGTCGAACCGCGTTGACGAGTCGATCGTCCTGCCGGCCGGAACCGGCCAGGAGACTCGGATCGTCGTCATCGCCGAAGGAGAGACCGCAGTCCGTGCCGAGGAGGCCGCGGACGAGGTGCTTTCGGTGGACGACGTGGCCGATCTGGACGACGACGAGGCCAAAGACATGGCCAACGAGACGGACTTCTTCATCGCCGAAGAGGCGATGATGCAAGACATCGCCCGGCACCTGGGTACCATTCTCGGTCCCCGAGGGAAGATGCCGGATCCGCTCTCGCCCGACGACGACGTCGTCGAAACCGTCAACCGGCTCAAAAACACCGTGCAGCTTCGCTCCGGCGACCGGCGAACGTTCCACACGCTCGTCGGTGCCGAAGACATGGACGCCGAGGACATCGGCGACAACATCGACGTCATCCTGCGTCGCCTGCACGCCGACCTCGAGAAGGGGCCCCAGAACATCGACGCCGTCTACGTGAAGACGACGATGGGGCCGTCCGTGGAGGTGGCCTAGAATGAGCGCACAGGCTGAACGCAAAACCGAGAACCTTCCCCAGTGGAAGAAAGAGGAAGTCGACGAGCTCGCACGAATCATCGACGAGTACGAGAGCGTCGGCGTCGTCGGTATCGCCGGCATTCCCTCGAAGCAGCTCCAGGACATGCGTCGCGACCTGCACGGTACCGCCGTGTTGCGCGTCAGCCGCAACACCCTGCAGACGCGTGCCCTCGAGGACGCCGGATTCGGCGACCTCGTCGAGCACATCGGTGGGCAGGTCGGCATCATCGCGACGGACGAGAACCCGTTCTCGCTGTACAAGGAACTCGAGGCGTCGAAGACGCCAGCGCCGATCAACGAAGGCGAAGTCGCCCCGAACGACATCGTGATCCCCGAAGGGGACACCGGTGTCGACCCGGGCCCGTTCGTCGGCGAACTCCAGGGTATCGGCGCGAACGCGCGCATCGAAGACGGATCGATCCAGGTCATGGAGGACTCGACGGTCCTCGAGGCCGGCGAGGAAGTCTCCGCCGACCTGGCGAACGTCCTCAACGAACTCGGAATCGAGCCCAAGGAAGTCGGGCTCGACCTGCGCGCCGTCATCGCCGAGGGCGTGCTCTTCGACCCGGAGGACCTCGACATCGATGTCGAGGCCTACCGGAGCGACGTGTCGACGGCCGCCGCCCGCGCTCGGAACCTCTCGATCAACGCGAGCGTCCCGACCGCGACGACGGCCCCGACGCTCATCGCCAAGGCTACGGGCGAGGCCAAGAGTCTCGGCCTGCAGGCCGCCATCGAGGACGAAGACCTGATGCCCGACCTCGTCAGCAAGGCCGACGCACAGCTGCGTGCGCTTGCCGGCCAGATCGACGACGAGGAGGCGCTTCCTGACGAACTTCAGGACGTCGCGGCTCCCGCCGAACCGGCGGCAGCCGACGACGAGGACGAATCGGCAGACGACCAGACTGACGACGAGGCCGAGACCGAAGACGCCGATACCGATGATGACGACGAAGACGACGGCGACGGCGCGGCTGGTCTCGGCGAGATGTTCGGTTAATCAACGGAGGATCCAACAATGGAATACGTATACGCTGCACTCATCCTGAACGAATCGGACGAAGAGATCAACGAAGACAACCTGACGAACGTGCTCGACGCTGCCGGCGTCGACGTCGAGGAGTCCCGAGTCAAGGCGCTCGTCGCCGCGCTCGAGGACGTCGACATCGACGAGGCAGTCTCCGAGGCCGCTGCCGTCCCCGCTGGCGGGGCCGCCGCAGGCGGTGCCGCGGGTGGCGAGGCCGCTGCCGACGAGGGCGACGAGGAAGAAGAAGCCGAGGAGACCAGCGACGTGCCGGACACGACGGACGACGACGACGATGACGACGAGGCCGACGGCGAAGGTCTCGGCGAACTCTTCGGATAACGCGTCCCGTCGATCCGGTTTCGACGAGTTGCCAACCCCGATTTTTATCGCTGCTGGACGGTGAGTGACACTGCCGCCTGCAGGGACAGCGGATCGCAACTCGAGCGCTACGAGCCGAGACATTATAACGGAAGGCGCGGCCAAAGTCGGCGATGCCCACCCCGGTCGAGATCGTCGCCGAGCCGGTGTTGACACTCCAACTGCTTGCGTGGGTGGTCGCCGGCTCGCTGCTGGGGTGTTGTAGCGGGCTCGTCCCCGGCATTCACGCCAACAACTTCGCGTTCCTGCTGGCCGGGGCCGCGCCGTCGATCCCTGCGCCGCCGCTGTTCGTCGGCTGTGCGATGCTCGCGGCCGGCGTCGTCCATACGTTTTGTAACGCCGTCCCGGCGATGGCCCTCGGCGTTCCTGACGCGGAGATGGCCGTCACCGCACTGCCGGGCCATCGGATGGTTCTCGAGGGACGGGGCTACGAGGCCGTTCGGCTCTCCGCGCTCGGCAGTATCCTCGCCGTGATCGCGGCGGTTCCGCTGGCCGTGCCGGTCACCTGGGCTGTGACGGCCGTCTATCCGACGCTCCGGGCCCACCTCTCGGTCGTTCTCGCGACGGTCACAGTCGCACTGATTGCCTCGGAACCGACGTGGCGCGGCCGGTTCGGTGGGGTGCTCTCGTTCGCGCTCGCGACTGGCCTCGGCGCGCTCACGCTCGATCTCGCCACGGACGCCCCGCTCGAGGCGGGCGGCACGCTCGCGCCCCTGTTCGCCGGCCTCTTCGGCGCGCCGGTGTTGATCGACGCGATCCGGGGCAGCGGGATTCCGCGACAGGAGAGTGCCGGCGTACGGGCCTCGCGACCGTTCATCGGCGTCACCGCCGCCGCCGGCGCGCTCGCGGGTGCCGTGGTCGGTTACGTGCCCGGAATCACGGCGGCGATCGCCGCCGTCGGGGTGTTGGCGCTCGTCCCGAACGGAGCCAGCGACCGCGGCTACATCGTCGCGACCAGCGGCGTCGATACGTCGAACACGATCTTCGCGCTCTTCGCGTTGGTCGCGATCGGTCAGCCCCGTACCGGCGTGGTCGTCGCGTTCGAACGCACCGCCGCGCCGCTCGAGTTGCCGATCCTGCTTGCCGGTGTCGTCCTCGCGGGGCTGATCGGGTTCGCGGTCGTGATCGTCGTCGGCGACGCCTATCTCGAGGTGGTCGGCCGGCTGACCTACTGGAAGGTATCGGTCGCCGTCCTCGTCGTCCTGCTCGCCCTGTCGTATCTGTTTACAGGCCCGGTCGGCATCGCGATCTTCGCCGTCGCGACCGCGATCGGACTGGTGCCGGTTCGGGTGCGGTGTCGCCGCGTCCATCTGATGGGCGTACTGATCGGGCCGCTGATGCTCGGCCTCTGATCCGTTCGCCGTCAATCGTCGCTAGATGGCATCGCGAGCGGCCGCGACGACCCCTTCGACGCGCTCCCGTGAGACCGGAGCGGTCGTCTCGCCACCGCGTTTGAGTGCGGTGCCGACGATGACGCCGTCTGCACCCGCGTCGAAGCACTCACTGACCGTCTCGCTCGTCACGCCGCTCCCGACGAACACCGGGACCCGATCGTGGTCCCGCTCCGCGAGCGCGTCGGCGACGCGGTCGACGTCTGCGAGTGAGGTTTCGACGCCGGTTCCGGCCCCGGAAACGATAACGCCGTCGGCCGCGCCGCGCTCGACCGTCTCGAGGGCCGTCCGCTCGATATCCCGCTGTCCCATCGGCGTCGCGTGCTTGACGTGGACGTCCGCGAGGATGGCAACGTCGGCCCCGATCCGATCGCGAAGCCGGAGCGTCTCGTGGGCCCGGCCCTCGATGAGTCCCTGATCGGTTGCTGCGGTGCCCACGTGGACGTTGACCCGGACGAACGCGGCGTCAGCGGCCGCCGCGATCGACAGCGCGGCGCGGGCATCGTTGCGGAGCACGTTGATTCCGAACGGCACGTCGACGGCGTCGGTCAGTGCCGTCGCGACGGCCGTCATCTCCGCGACGACGTGTTTCGGAACGTCATCGGGATGGAACGGCCCGTCGCCGAAGTTCTCGAGGATGATGTCGTCGACCCCGCCCGCCTCGAGCCGGGTGCCATCCTCGAGTGCGCGGGTTCGGACGGCCCGGCGGTCGCCGTCGAAAGCCGGTGCGCCGGGGAGCGGCGGGAGGTGAACCATGCCGATAACGGGGCGGTCGGCGTCGAATCGGTCCCGGAGTGCTGTGGCCGTGGCCATATCAGTGCTGGGTCCGAGCCGGATAAATGAGTGCGGATCGCTCCGTCGGAGGGCACGGTGTACGGACGATCCGGCAAGCCCCGCTCCCTCCACGGTTGTTTTTTCGTCGGCGAGGTAATGTTCCGCTGATGGCAGACTTACTCGCTCCGTTATCGTTGCGCGACCGTGAGGCGGAAAACCGGATTGCCGTCTCGCCGATGTGTCAGTATTCGTGTGAGCGTGACGGGCTCCCGACCGAGTGGCACCGCGTCCACCTCGGGAGCCGGGCCGTCGGCGGTGCCGGCATCGTAATGACCGAGGCCACGGCCGTCGAGCCGGCCGGCCGCATCACGCCCTACGACCTGGGCATCTGGAGCGACGAACACGCGGCCGCGCTCGAGCCGATCACCGAGTTCATCCGCGAACAGGGCGGACTGCCCGGCATCCAGCTCGCCCACGCGGGTCACAAGGCCAGCAAGGAACGGCCCTGGGAGGGCCACGTCCCGATCCAGCCCGACGGGACCGACCCCCACGGTGCGTCCGGTTGGGAAGTCATCTCGCCGTCCCCCGACGCCTACCCGCCGTTCGACGGCGACCGGCCGGCGATGCGGAAGGCCGACCAGGACGATATCGAGGGCGTCATCGAGGCCTATCGCGCGGCGGCCGAACGGTCACTCGAGGCCGGCTTCGAGATCGCGGAGATCCACGCGGCCCACGGCTACCTGCTCCACGAGTTCCTCTCGCCGGTCACGAACACCCGCGAGGACGACTACGGCGGCAGCTTCGAGAATCGGACGCGGCTGGTCCGCGAGGTCGTCGCGGCCGTCCGCGAGGTCTGGCCGGACGACAAGCCGGTGTTCGTCCGCATCTCCGGTACCGATTGGCTCGACGACCGCGAATCGTGGAACATCGAGCAGTCGGTCCGCCTGGCGAACGACTTCGCCGATCTCGGCGTCGATCTGGTCGACGTGAGTTCGGGCGGGCTTCACCCCGAACAGTCGATTTCGGGCGGTCCGAACTTCCAGGTGCCGCTGGCAGAACGGGTCCGTGCGGACGCGGACGTCGCCGTCGGCGCGGTCGGCGGCGTCACCGAACCGGAGCAGGCAGACGCGCTGGTCCGCAACGGCCGCGCCGACCTCGTGCTCGTGGGCCGGGAGTTCCTGCGCGATCCGTACTTCGGCCTCCGCGCAGCCGACGACCTCGAGCGTGACCCGGACGCGGCCGCGAACGCGTGGCCGGCCCAGTACCGGCGCGCCGCGAAGCGGTAACGCGGTCGACTCGACTGCGGGTTCGAACCGGTCCGACGGGCGGGACTCGAGTTACGCGCCGTTGAAGCCGTCCAGCCAGCCGGTGACCGAAGACTGCAACGCGCCCGTCGTCGTCCCGATATTCAGGAGTTGGTAGCCGTTCGCGGCCTTTTCGTTGACATCGTCCATGCCGAAGCCGAGGCCACCGACCGGCACGTCGGCCTCGACGGCGGCCGACCGGATCGTCTCGACGGCTTCCTCGACCTCCGGATGATCGAACTCGCCCGGATGGCCCAGCGAGACCGAGAGATCGAGCGGGCCGATGAAGACGAAGCCGAGTTCGGGGACCGCGAGGATGTCGTCGAGTTCGTCGAGCGCGGACTGCGTCTCGACCGTGACCCCGACGACGGCCGACTCGTCCTCGCTGGTCACGTACTCGTCGGTCAGCCCCCAGCGGCTCGCTCGAGGGTTGGCCATGCCCCGGCGGCCGGGTTCGCCGTCGTACTCGAACCGACCGGCCCGAACCGCCGCCCTGAGTTCCTCGGCGCTGCCGACTCGCGGGAGGAAGACGTTTCGAACGCCGGCGTCGAGGGCTTTCCGTACCAGCGACGGATCGGTATCGGGAAGCCGCACCAACAGCTCCGTCCCGGTGCCGTCCACTGCGCGTAGCAGTTCCTCCAGTCGGCCCGCGTCCCGCGGGCTCGGCCCGCCGTGCTCGAGGTCGATCCAGACGAAATCAACGCCCAGCGCCGCGTAGAGTTCGACGACCGTCGGACTGTACGTGTTCTCGAGGACGCCGAGGGCCACGTCGCCGGACTCGAGCGTCTCCCGAAGCGCGTTGGTGCGCGGGTGCTGACTCACACGTCGATTCATACGGTCCCGGACTAAAGGCTTGGGCCGGACCGGCGGTAGTGGGCCACGTTTACGGGTCGAACCGCCTCAGTCGTCTTTCCACTTGATCGAACAGCCACGGGAGGGCTGCCACTCGAGGTCGACTGACGTACCGGCCAGCACGGATTCGATCGCCTCGCGAACGTGGAACCGGGTCGGCTCGTCGTCGGGGTTGAGAGCGTCGTCGAGACGGCCGTGGTAGACCAGTTCGAACTCGTCGTCGTCACGCGCGAAGAGGAACGGATCCGGCGTGCAGACCGCACCGTACGCACGGGCGACGTCCTGGCGCTCGTCGCGGAGGTACGCGTCGTAGTCGACTTTCCCGTCGTCGACGTACTCCCGCATCTGATCGATGGAATCGTCGGGGTACTCCTCGGCGTCGTTGGGGTTGATCCCGACGACCGCGACGTCATCGTACTCGGCGGCCAGTTCGTTCAGCAGGTCGAACTTCGCCTGCGCGTACGGGCAGTGGTTACACGTGAACACGAGCAACAGCGCCTCGTCGTCGGCGAAGGAGTCGAGCGAGTACGTCTCGCCGTCGACGCCCTCGAGTTCGAACTCGGGAGCGGGGTCGCCGGCCTCGAGTTCCGATTCGGACTCTTTGAGAACCATATCCGACCGTTCGGCTCGTTCGGCCTTAATCGTCACGCTCGGGACAGTCGGCTCGCGACCGTGATACCGCGTCCTAGCCGAACAACTCCGCGAACTCGAGGAGCAGGCCGGGGACGACCAGCAGGGTGATCCCGCCGACGAGCAAGGCGAGCGGGACGAGCAAGCTAACATCGGTCAGCAGCCAGAGGGCGAGTCCGCCAAGGATCGCCAGCAGGCCAACCAGCCGGAGCAGCCAGACGAACAGCCCCTCGAGTTCCGAATCGGCGACGACATCGGCGAGTTCGAATACTTCGTCCATGAGTGGTCGAAACTGGCCGACGGACACACTTAATTCCGGCGGCGAGTGTTATGAGTGGATCCCTCGTGTTCCCCCGTGACGACTTACATATTTGTACCCCCGGCCGCATCGACTGGGTATGAAGACGCTCGAGGTCACCGACGAGCAGTACGCGTTCATCCAGTACCTCCGCGAGGAGATCTCCGAATCGGTCGTCGGCAAGTACGGGTTCGTCCGCGAACAGGACGCCGTCCAGTTCCTGGTCGACAACCTCGATGAGGAGATCGAGATCGACGCCGACGAGTTCGACTCCTCGGCGACCGACGACGTTTCGGCGTCCGTCGGTGCCGCCATCGACGGCAGGGACGATCCGACCGAACTCGAGGAAGTCTCCTACGTCGAAGGCGACGCCGCCGACCCGCCGGCCGACGACGCGGGAGACGCTGACGGCTCGAGCGAGACGGGTCCAACCGACGACGCCGACGGGACCGGAACTGACTCGGACGACGGCGAAGCCGACCCGGACGCCGACGACGGCGACGATGGGGACGATGAGGACACAAGCGACAACGGCGGCGACGGCTCGGCCGACGACGGCGACGATGGGGACGATGAGGACACAAGCGACAACGGCGGCGACGGCTCGGCCGACGACGACGACATGTTAGACGAGATGATGAGCCTGCTCGAGACCCACGACGACAAGTGGGCGGAGTCCGACGCGGCGGATTTCCGGTACACCGTCGACCTCCCCGACGGCTCGAGCGAACAGGTACAGACGAAAGACGACGTACGGGCGCTGCTGTTCAAGAACTACCGGTAACCCGAGGAGCCGGCCCGCCGTTTGCGGCTGGCACCGTGCCTATCGTGGCGGGAGGGAGTCGCCACGCCCTCCGCAACCGATTCCGGCGATCATCGACCCCGATGGCTCGCGCTGCTCACGGCGGCTGTGCCGCCGCTGGATGCCGGCTGCCCAGTGTGAGATGAGATAGCTCCCCATGAGTTGTGCTGACACTGTCGCCGGTACGGCGGCCCAACAACGTTAAACCTTTACACACGCTCGCGCTTTCACGCCGTATGAGCGAACGCGAGGTGCTCGAGTTGCTTCGTGAGAACGCGCGCTACTCCACGGCGGATATCGCGCGAATGACCGACCTCGAGGAACGCGAGGTCGAGGCGACCATCGAGGAACTCGAGGCGACGGATGTCGTCCGGGGCTACCAGGCGGTCGTCGACTGGGACAAGTTGGAAGACGAGCGCGTCCGCGCCGAAGTCGAGTTGAACGTCACGCTCGACCGCGAGACGAGCTACGACGATATCGCGGAGCGCCTCGCGCGGTTCCCGGAGGTCAAAGCCCTGCGGCTGATCAGCGGCGACTACGACTTCGACATGGAGGTCGAGGGCGACTCCATCCGCGAGGTCTCGCAGTTCATCAGCGAAAAGGTCGCACCCGTCCCCGAGATCACCCAGACGGTCACCCACTACGTGATGGCCTCCTACAAGGAGAACGGGATCGAACTCGGCGACGGCGAGGGGGACGACCGCCTCTCGTTCTCACCCTGACCATGACGTTCGAACTGTCAGACCGCGTGGAGACGGTGCCGCCCTCGGGCATTCGGCGCTTCTTCGAGATCGCCGAGGAACGCGACGATGTCATTTCGCTTGGCGTCGGCGAACCCGATTTCGCGACGCCGTGGGCGGCCCGCGACGCCGCCATCACCTCGCTGGAGCAGGGAAAAACGTCGTACACGGCCAACCGCGGCAAGCGCGAGCTTCGCGAGGCGATCGCCGACTACGTCGCCGATCGGTTCGATCTGGGGTACGGTGCCGACGAGGAGATCATCGTCACGGCGGGTGCCAGCGAGGCGGTCGACCTGGCCTTCCGGGCCTTCGTCGATCCCGGCGACACGGTCGCGATCGCCCAACCGGCCTACATCTCCTACGAACCCGGCGTGATCTTCGCCGGCGGCGACGTGTTGCCGGTGCCGACCAAAGAGGAAGACGACTTCCGGCTCACCGCCGAGGCACTCGAGGCGGCCGGCGCGGCCGACGCGGACGTGCTTGTCCTCTGTTATCCCAACAACCCGACGGGCGCGATCATGCCCGCCGCGGATCTCGAGCCGGTCGCGGCGTTCGCCCGCGAGCATGACCTGACGGTCTTTTCCGACGAGATCTACGCCGAGTTGACATACGACGGCGAGCACACCTCGATCGCGACGCTGCCGGGGATGCGCGAGCGGACCATCGTCTTCAACGGCTTCTCGAAGGCCCACGCGATGACCGGCCTCCGGCTGGGCTACGCCCTGGGTCCCGCCGATGCCATCGGTGCGATGAACAAGATCCACCAGTACACGATGCTCTCGGCCCCGACAACGGCCCAGTATGCCGCGCTCGAGGCGCTGGAGTCCTGCGATGACGACGTCCGGGAGATGGTCGCGCAGTACGACCGCCGTCGGCAGTTCGTCCTCACGCGGTTCCGCGAGATCGGGATGGACGTCTTCGAGGCCAAGGGAGCGTTCTACTGCTTCCCCGAGGTTCCCGAGGGCTTCACCGCCGAGGAGTTCGCCGAGGAAGTCCTGCGCGAACAGGGCGTGGCCGTCGTCCCCGGCGACGTCTTCGGCGAGGGCGGCGCGGGTCACCTGCGGATCTCCTACGCGACCGGCCTTGAGGACCTCCGACGGGCGCTCAACCGGATCGAGGCGTTCGTCGAAGAACACGCCTGAGACGGGAGTGACCGGCGTTGCCGTCGAGCACACCTCTCTCGAGTAGTCCGCCCACCCGGATACGCCGGCCCTGCACTACTGGAGCCATTGAACGGCACTGCACACTTGACCGCATAACGGCGGTGCGGTCAGCGTGGCGATCGATGCAGTGGCACCGATTGATGTGGCGATCACGAACAGTTTTCCCGGTCGCCCGCCCTCTCGTGTACATGGTCGACTATCGTCCCATCCCGGACGAACGGGACGTCTTTCACGAGTACCGCAGCTACGCGTTCAGGCCCGAGGAGGGGGTGCCGGCGTACGACCCCGACGAGCACGAAACGCCCCGCGCGACGCTCGGGTCCCGTCGCGGCGTCTACGAAGCCGATGGGGCCGACGACGCCGAGCCCCGCTGTGTCTGCCGGCACTACTGGCTCGAGTCCCGCGTTCGCGACGAACACCACCGAACGGCCGGACTCGCGTCCGTCGCGACGCCACCCGAGTACCGCCGTCGGGGGTACGTTCGGCAACTCCTCGCCGACTCGCTCGCGGAGTATCGCGACCGTGCTATCCGGTTTTCCGTCCTGTGGCCGTTCAGTTATCGGTTCTATCGGCAATACGGGTGGGACACGTGCAACCGGATCGTCACCCACGAGTGCGAGCCCTCGGTGCTCTCGTTTGCGACCGCCGCGGTCGACCGGGACGTGGGATCGATGCGCCGATTCGCGGCCGACGAGTTCGAGTCGCTTATCCCAGCCTACGAGGCTCACGCCGACCGATACGCGCTGGCCCTCGAGCGCGACGCGGACTGGTGGCGACATCGTGTGTTCGCCGGCCACGATCGGGACCCGTTCGTCTACGCGTACGAACGCGACGGGCGGGTGCGGGGCTATCTCGTCTACACGCTCGACGGCGAAATGGGTGACCGGACGATGGCCGTCTCCGAGTTCGTCTCCGCGGATCGCGATGCCACCCTGTCGTTGTTGTCTTTCTGTCACGATCACGCGTCACAGGTCGAGCGCGTGCGACTTCGCGTTCCCGCGGCCGTTCCACTCCGCGATCTCGCTCGAGATCCCGACCGGATCGAGACCCATGTCGAGGACGGGCCGATGGTCCGCATCGTCGATGTCGCGGAAACGCTCTCCGCACTCTCGTACCCGGCTCTGGACGTCGATCTGACGATCGCCGTCGATGACCCGCTGGCCGAGTGGAACGAGGGCGTGTTCCGGCTGGCGGTCGCGGCCGACCACGCGGACTGTACCCGTCTCGGCGACCGGTCGACATCGGCGGCCGACGCCGACGTTCGCCTCGAGATCGGTGCACTCTCACAGCTCGTCGTCGGGTTCCGGTCCGCGGCGCGCCTCGAGCGAACCGGCGGGATCGAGACGGCGGAGTCGGAGGCTGTGGAGGCGCTGTCGACGCTCTTTCCCGAAACCGACGTCTACCTCGGTGATCAGTTTTGATCGCACGCGACGCTGCGTCGGCTGCTCCCTTCGACCGGCGGGGGAGAGAACCCGACGACGGACGGCGATTGTCACAGCGTCCCATCCGAACGCTCGGCCACGGCACTGAAATAGGCCGTTCACTAACTACGTGCTAACTGTCTGTCGATGATGACTACGGTTGTGAGTGGCGATCGCCTTGAGCGCGAGGAGGGTCGGTGTCGGTCGGCGGGCGGGGGTGGAGAGCCGTGACGATGCGGTCCGTTCCGATCGTCGATCGGGTGACCGACGCCTTCTTCGCCCTCGATACGGGCTTTCGGTTTACCTATCTCAACGAGCGAGCGGAGACGCTACTCGAGCGGTCCCGCGAGGAACTGATCGGGCGCGTCATGTGGGACGAGTTCCCCCAGACCGTCGAGACCCAGTTCCCCGACGGGTTCCATCGCGCGATGGACGAACAGGTGCCGGTCTCCTTTGAGATCTATCACATGCCCCTCGAGACGTGGTTCGAAGCACGGGCATATCCGTCCACCACCGGCCTCTCGGTGTACATGCGCGATGTGACTGAGCGGAAGGCACAGGAGACGACGCTGGCCCAACACGCCGCCGTCGTCGAGGCGGTCCACGACGCCGTCGTCACGCTCGACCGTAACCGCGAAATCGTGACGATAAACGGCGCGACCGAGTCGATTCTGGGCGCGGAGCGGTCGGCCATCGTCGGGGAACACGTCGAAACGCTCACCGAACTGGCCGGCATCGACGACCAACACGCCGTCGACATCGGCCGCGCGATCACCGATGTCGACGTCAGGAACGCGGATCGCCGCCAACTCGAACTCCCCTACGTCGGCCCGGAGGGTGACGACCGGATGGCCGAGTTCCGGTTCGTGCCGATCGAGGACAACACGGCGACCGTCGCCGCCGTGGTTCGAGACGTCACCGACCGACACGAGTACGACCGCGTCGTCACGTCCCTCCACGAGATCACGCGGTGGCTCCTCGAGTCGGACGATCCGGAGGAGATCTGTGCGATCTCCGTCCACGCCGGCAGCGATCTGCTCGATCTCCCGATCAGCGGCGTCTGGCTCCTCGAAGAGGAACGTGGCTATCTCGAACCCGTCGCCGGGACCGCGGGTGCCCACGACGAGTTCGGCGGCCTGCCGCGGTTCAACGCCGGTGAAGGGGTCGTCTGGGACGTCTTCGAGGCCGGCGAGGTCGAACTGTTCGACGACCTCGAGTCGGTCGACGGCCTCTACAACCCGGAGACGACGCTCGGGTCGGAGATCATCGCCCCGATCGGTACCCACGGCGTCCTCATGACCGGCTCGCTCGATCCCCACTGGTTCGACGAGACCGATGTCGATCTCATCTCGACGCTCGTCGAGAACACGCGGGCCGCCCTCGATCGGGCCGAACGGGAGCAGGTCCTTCGGGACCGGACGACCGAACTCGAGCGCCAGACCGAGCGCCTCGAAGCCGTGGCCGATGTCCTCTCGAGCGATCTGCAACGCCAACTGGAGGCCGTGGCCGACGCGCTCGAGGACGACCGCGCCGACGAGTGGGAGTTCCCCCTCGCGGAGGACACGGTCGAAACGACGCTCGACCGCACCGAAGGGCTCGTCGACGACATCCGGGAGTTCGCCCGTAACGCTTCGCGAGTCGGGGCCCGCAGCCGGCTCCGCCTCGAGTCGGCGATCGCCGACGCCGTCAGCGAGTCCCGCCTCGACGAAACTGCCGTCATCGTCGACGGCCCGGCAGTGCTCCGGGCCGATCCCGATCGTTTTTCCCACCTGCTCGAGACGGCCTTCGACAGCGCCGTCGCACGGGCCGAAGGCGACGTGACGGTCCGGATCGGGCTCGTCGGGTTCGACGATGACGGGAGCCGCGGCTTTTTCCTACTCGACGACGCGGCGAAAATCCCGCCGAACGCACACGATCGCGTGCTCGACCCGACCGCCGACGACGAGACCGCGATCGACGGACTCGGTCTCGCGCTCGTCCGTGCCATCGCCGAGGCACACGACTGGGAGTGTACCGTCACCAACGGCGACGCCGGCACGCGGATCGAGTTCCGGGACGTGACGACACTCGAGCGCCGACTCGAGTAACTTACTCTCGAATCACCGATTCGCCCGCGATGTCGTGACAGAGCTGTCGGTAGCCGTCCTGTTCGAACAGCGACTGCATCGTGTCGTTGACCTGGACCCGGAGGACCGCCAGTCGGTCCCTGAGTTCGGCGTACTCCTGGCTCGACTTCCGTTGGGCCTCGGTCTTTTGATCGTCCAACAGCGCCTTCTTCGACGCGAGCGCGAAAAACTCCTGAAGGTTCTCGTTGTAGCTCGCTCGGAGCTGCAGTTGGTCGATGACCTCGATCAGTTCGCCCTTCGAGACCGGCTTGACAAGGTAGTCGTCGAACCCCAGCCCGATGATGTCGAAGTCCGGTTCGACCGCCGTCACCATCGCGACGCGGCAGTCGAGGCCCCGCTCCCGGATCGTATCGAGAACGGTGTCGCCGGAGAGTCCCGGCATCCGCCGGTCGAGCAGCACGACGTCGATCGAGCCGTCGATGGCGTCTAGCGCTTCGTTGCCGTCGTAGACCGTCTCGACGTCGCAGTCGTCCGCGAGCCAGGCGGCGTAGAGATCCGCGAGGTCGGGTTCGTCTTCGACGATCAGGACGGCCGGGGTGTCGATTATCATCGAAGTTCCTCCGAGACTATCGGTTCGTCGGGTAGGTGGTTCCGACTGTATATCAATATTCCGGATAATAGATCGACGGAATCACGACACGGATAGTTATTACTGCCCCTTCGGTAGAGTGACACGAATGTTAACCTGAACCGCGGTCGCTTCGTCGACGGCTCGTTATGCGAGTTCGCGGTCGATCGTCGCGCGTCGCTCGCGGATCGTCGCCGCGTCGGTTTCGATCGTCCGCTCGCCCGCGTCGATCACCAGCCGTCCGTCGTCGGTCGCGGTCCCGAGTTCGACGACGGGTGCGACGCCGTCGAACGCGTCGCGGACCGCCTCCGGCGCGTCGGTCTGGATCAGTGCCCGCCCCGGCTGTTCGTGGAACAACGTGCCCGCGGGATCGTCGCCCGGGATTGACACCTCGAGACCAGCGTCCGCGGTGACCATTTCGGCGAGCGCGACGGCGAGGCCGCCGTGGCTGACGTCGTGGACCGCGAGCGTCGCGTCCTCGTCCGCGACCGCTGCGAGCGTCTCGATCAGGGCCGCGGGGTCGTCGGGGAGCGCCGGGAACCGATCGCTGCCGTCGAACTGCGCGAGGTACTCCGAGCCGCCGAGTCGGACGTCGTCGGCTGCGAGGCCGCGATCACCGACGAGCAGCAGGTCGCTGTCGGCTGCGACCGACAGCGGCGGCGTGTCGTAGCCGTCCTTGGCACCGACCATCGCCAGCGTCGGCGTCGGCGGGATCGGCCCGGCGACGGAGTCGTTGTACAGCGAGACGTTTCCGCCGACGACCGGCGTCGAGAGCGTTTCGCACATTTCGGCGAGTCCATCGACGATTCCCGTGAATCCACCGTACACGTCCGGCTTCTCCGGGTTGCCGCCGTTGAGACAGTCGACCGCGGCCAGCGGCGTCGCCCCCTTGGCCGCGATGTTCGTCGCGTTCTCGAGCGCGACCGCGCGGGCCCCCTCGTAGGGCGCGGCGTCGGTCCAGTTCGGTGCCCCGCCGGCGGAGAGCGCGAGCCCCTGCTCGGCTTCTCGGACCGCCATAATCGCGGCGTCGTCGCCCGGTCCGACGCTCGTGCGGACGCCGACCTCGTGGTCGTACTGCCGGTAGACCCACCGCTTCGAGGCCGTGTTCGGGCTCGAGATGACCGCGTCGAAGGCGTCCGTGAGGGCCGCATCGGGCAGGTCGGATTCGGGTTCGGGGGGCGCTTCGCTCTCGAGGTCGTTCATCGGCGCGCCCTCGCCGAGGAAGGAGGCGTCGACGTCGACGACCGTCTCGCGCTCTCCCGACTCGCTCTCCGCGAAGGTACAGACGTAGTTGCCTTCGGTGACCTCGCCGATGACCGAACAGCCCAGATCGAACCGCTCGGCGATCTCGCGGACCCGCTCGACGTTATCGGGCTCGACTTCGTAGCACATCCGCTCCTGGGATTCGGCGAGCAGGATCTCGAGCGCGTTCATGTTCGGTTCGCGCTGGTGGACCCGCTCGAGTTCGATGTGGGCACCGAGGTCGGCTTTGGCAACCATCTCGCTGGATGCACCGCCCAGACCGGCGGCACCGAGGTCGCGGGCCGATTCGATCAGGTCCTCGTCGACGAGTTGCTCGTTGGCCTCGATCAGCAACTTCTCCGCGTAGGGGTCGCCGACCTGGACGGCGGGGCGGTCCTCGGTCTCGGCGTCCTCCGCTAAGTCCTCGCTGGCGAAACTCGCGCCGCCAAGTCCGTCGCGGCCGGTGGCGTTCCCGACGAGAACCAGTTTGTTGCCGGGCTCCTGTGCCTCGGCGGTCACGAGCCGCTCCTCGGTCGTCAGGCCGACACAGGCGACGTTGACGAGCGGGTTGCCCTCGTAGTCCGTGTGGAAATCGACGCTGCCCGCGACCGTGGGAACGCCGATACAGTTGCCGTAGTGGCTGATCCCCTCGACGACGCCCTCGAAGAGGTACTTCGAGTGCTCGTCGTCGAACTCGCCGAAGTACAGCGAGTCCGCGAGCGCGATCGGGTAGGCACCCATCGAGAGCGTGTCCCGGACGATCCCGCCGACACCGGTCGCCGCGCCGTCGAACGGGTCGACGTAGGAGGGGTGGTTGTGGCTCTCGATCCCCAGCGTGATGTAGGTCTCCCCATCGAGTGCGACGACCGCCGCATCGTCACCCGGGCCGACAACGACCCGCTCGCCCTCGCTGTCGAAGGCCGATAGCAACGGTCGCGAGGAGCGGTACGCACAGTGCTCGCTCCAGAGGTTCTCGAACAGCGCCGCCTCCGCTCGAGTCGGCTCTCGATCTAACTCGGAGACGACGAGTTCGCGGTCCGAATCGGCAAGGCTCATTCACCTAGGTGATGAAAGTCGGCCGGTAAATGGGTTTCCATATGCACCTTCGTGGATAAATACGCGCCAAAGCGAGCGGGCAGCGGAGCGGTTCGGTCCGGAGAGGCACCGCGGTGCCGGCATGGATCGCGGCGTGATCGTCGGGAAGGTGGACCGGGTCCCGTCGCGAACGTTTACTATCTGTAGTGTGACGGAAAAGCCGATGGCTGAGGACGAATTCGACGACAGGGAGCTGGTCGATGTGCTTCGCTACGAGACCGCATCCGGACCCAGCTACCGGTCCGTGCCCGCGGGAGAGGGAAAACGGATCGTCGCCGCCCACGAGAACGAGTTGCGAAAGCGGATTCGGGTTCGGCGGCTCGGACTGACGGCGATCGCGATCGCCGTCGGCGTCGGTGGCGTCCTCGTCGAGCGCGCGGCAGTCGGTGCGCTCGTCGCGGCAATCCTCGTCGGCGCGGGATGGCTAGCCGGGGGCGACCACGAGGGGTTCGTCCCGACAGTCGTCGACGAACGACTACGGCTGGAACGTGCGGCATCGACGTACGACCTCGACGTTCATTCGGCAGACCCCTATCAGGAGTAGTCGCATCGACGAGACGCCCGCTGTCTCGAGTCGCGACGATGGCCCCGTTCGCCGACCGTGGTCGGGACCGAGTCGTTTTTGATCAGGCCGCCTAAACGTGTGGTCGTGCTGTCGGTCGAACTCCACACGCATTCGTCGCTGTCCTACGACGGTCGCGACCCGGTCGAGCTCATTCTGGAGCAGGCCGAAGCCATCGGCCTCGACGCGATCGCCGTGACGGACCACGACGAGATCGACGCAAGCCTCGAGGCCGTCGAGCGCGCTCCCGACTACGGACTGGTCGCCATTCCGGGAATGGAAATCTCGAGCAAGGCGGGCCACGTACTCGGCCTGGGGCTCGAGGAGGCCGTTCCGCCGGGGCTGTCGTTCGAATCGACGCTCGAGGCGATCCACGATCAGGGCGGCCTGGCCGTGATCCCCCACCCGTTTCAGGAGGCTCGTCACGGCGTCATGGCGCGGATTTCGCGGGACCAACTCGCCTTAGGCGACGCGATCGAGGTCTACAACTCCCGGCTGTTTACCGGGCGCGCCAACCGACAGGCCGAACGCTACGCCCGCTCGCGGGACCTGCCGATGACCGCCGGGAGCGACGCTCACATCAGCGAGATGGTCGGCCAGGCGGTCACCCGCGTCGACGCCGACGAACGCTCCGTCGACGCGATTCTGGACGCGATCGCCGACGGACGGACGACCGTCGAGGGCAAACGAACCCCCTGGCGGATCAGCGTCCGGCAGTTCGCCGGCGGCGTCACGCGACGACTGAGCCGGGTTCTAAAACTCCTTCAATGACAGCGCCACGCCTTCGCGGCATCGAGCCACCGGTCGTTCGCACCGCCCTCGAGAACCGCGACCCGCTCCCCGGAACGACCGGCTTCGCGGGCGCGGTCGACAACCGACTCGTGCGCGACGTGCTCGGCCGAGTCCCTCTCTTCGTCGACGGCGACTCGAGTACGACAGCGGAGTCGGCGTGGGCCTTCGAGCCGACCGCACTCGAGGAGCCGACGCTCTTTCCGGCCGGCGCGGCCGCGGCTGTTGGCGAGCCGCTTCCCGACCTCGAATCCCACTGGGCGCTCCCCGATCCGACGCCGGCAGCGCCCGACGCCGCTCTCGAGGGGCTCGCCGACGCGATCGAAACCGCGGCCGACGCGGCTCGGCGGGACGACCGCGATATCGCCGTCGCCTTCTCCGGTGGCGTCGACTCGGCGCTCGTCGCCGAACTGCTGGACGCGCCGCTGTACGTCGTCGGCTTTCCCGACAGTCACGACGTCGAGGCCGCACGGACGGCGGCCGACGCGATGGGCCGTGATCTGACGGTCGTCGACCTTGAGCCGGCCGACCTTGAGCGTGCCGTCCCCGAAGTGGCGCGGGCGACCGGCCGGACGAACGCGATGGATGTCCAGATCGCGCTGCCGCTGTTTCTGGTCGGCGAACGCGTCGCCGCCGACGGGTTCGACGCGCTCGCCGTCGGACAGGGTGCCGACGAACTGTTCGGCGGCTACGAGAAAGTCGTCCGGCTGGACCACCGCGTCGAGGCCGAGACGGTTCGCGGGGCCGTTCGCGAGGGGATTCGCAGCCTGCCCGCCCAGCTCCCTCGAGACGTGTTGACGATTCGGGCGACGGGCCTCGAGCCGGTCGCGCCCTTCCTCCACGACGCCGTGGTCGCGGCTGCGCTCCGATTCCCCGACGAGCTACTGGCCGATGACGACGAGCGAAAGCGTGGCTTCCGTCGAATCGCCGCCGAGTATCTCCCCGCCGAGGTCGCCACGCGGGACAAGAAGGCGGTCCAATACGGGAGCCTCGTCGCCCGCGAACTCGACCGGCTCGCTCGCCAAGCCGGCTACAAGCGCCGGATCGACGATCACGTCGCCAAGTACGTCGCCGCGCTGTGTTCGGACGGTCCGACCAGCCGCGAGTGAGCCCCACCTCGTTCGTCAGGCCGGGAGCGGACAGCGGCTCATGGTGAAGACGACGGTCCCATCGGTCTCGTTTCTCGCGCCGTGGGTGACGCCGCGCTCGTGGTTGACCACGCCGGGTGCAGCGACCCGCTCGCGTTCCTCGCCATGACTGACGGTCCCCGTTCCCTCGAGGGTGTGACAGCCGTTCGTGCTCTCAGCGTGGTCGTGGCCCTCGAGTGCCGTAGTCGGACCGCGGGCGACCGCCTTGACGAGCACGCCGTCGGTGACGACTAGTTCCGCAGTCCCGACCCTCGCCGTCGGCCGGCTCGAGGTCGATGATCGGGATCGGAGCCACACCGCTCCGTCTCGGGACCGGCCAGCACAAAAAATCCGATCCGCGGTCCACACGTCGTGCTCGCTGTGGCGGACGTTAGTCTTCGGTCTCGGTCGGCAGCTTGTTCGCGGGTTCCTGCGTGATGTTCTCCGAGACCGTCCGACGGTTGGTCTCGCCGATCCGATCCGCGACCTCGCCGACGACGTCCTCGAGGTGGCTCTGGACCTCGCTGTCGTCGTCCTTGACGAGCGCCCCCTCGCTGCCGTCGGCCCCGAAGTCCGGGTGGATCGGGATTCGACCGAGCAGCGGGACATCGTACTTGTCGACGATGGTGTCCGCGCCGCCGGTGCCGAACAGGCCGTGCTGGTCGCCACAGGACGGACAGATAAAGGAGCTCATGTTCTCGACGACGCCCAGCACCGGCGTATCGTGTTTATTGAACATCTGAATCCCCTTTCGGGTGTCGTCTAACGCCATCTCCTGGGGCGTCGTGACGACGACCGACCCCGTCACGGGCATCGACTGGAGCAGGTTCAGCGTCGCGTCGCCGGTCCCCGGCGGCAGGTCGACGATGAGGTAGTCCAGCCGCCCCCACTCGACGCCCTCGAGGAACTTCATCATGAACTTGTTGACCATCGGCCCGCGGAGGATCGCGGGGTCGTCCTCGTCTTCCATCATCATCCCCATACTGATGATGCGGACGCCGTCCGACCGTGGCGGAACGATCTCCTCGTTGGGCGTGACGCCGGGGTCGCTCTCTGGCGGGAGGATCTGCGGGACGTTCGGTCCGTGAATGTCCGCATCGAGCAGGCCGACCATCGCGCCGCGTTTCTCGAGCCCGGCCGCGAGGTTGGCCGCGACCGTCGTCTTCCCGACGCCGCCCTTCCCGGAGGAGACGGCGATGACGTTGCGAACCCGCGGGAGAACCTCGTCGTCGAAGCCGTGGTCCTCGCCGACGTGTGCTCGCAGGTCGGCCTCGAGACCGGCGTCTTCGATGACCTCGCGGACCTGATTCCCGATCTCCATCTCGGAGGGTGCGTAGGGCGTGTTGAACGCCAGCGAAATGCGGGCGGTTTCGTCGTCGATGGTGACGTCGTTGACCAGCCCAAGCGAGACGATGTCCTCGCCGAGATCCGGATCTTCGACCCCCTCGAGTTTGATTTCGAGTTCGTGTTCTGTGATACTCATAGTGACTGTATGCTAGCCGAAAGGAGGGCATGCAGCGGGATACGTGTGATGGTTCGATACTCGAGTGGGAGCTATGGACCCCGTACTGGGGGACGGTCACAGCGGGCGCCAAAAAACGAAATCGGTGTTCGGAGACGATTCGAGTGACGGTTACGGCGGGCCGACGCTGCTGATCGGCTCCGGTGGGCCGCCGTAGAAGACGACGCCGATCAGCACGGTCAGGACGAACATCCCGACCCACATCGATGTCGTCAGGCCGACGAGGTAGCTCACGCCTGTTAGTCCGGATTTCGTGTCGCGTGGTTTCCCGAGGAACCAGGCCGCGAGCATGATGTAGACTGGGACCAGAATGACGGCGAAGATGATCCAGGTCCCCTCGTTGGCGAAGCCGGTGAAACCGGACGTACCGTCGTAGCCGTGGTACAGGAGCGTCGAGAGGATCGTTTGCGTCGTACTCATGCTTCCACCTCCGGTTCGGTCGCTTCCTCACTGTGCTCGTGGTCACCGCGCAGGTGTTCGATCGCGTGGAGTTCGACCACCGGGACGAGCTTCGAGAGGTTGAGGAATAAAAGTACGACCAGCGCAGTCGTTCCGACGAGCGACAGCCATTCGATCGCGCTCGGGAAGTAGGTCCCGGGCGTGTTGGCGTAGATGTTGAAGTGTGGGTCCATGAACCCTTCGACGACGAACAGGACCTTCTCGGTCAGTGTTCCCATGAGCACCGCACAGCTGACGACGATCGCCCGTTTCTTGCTGAACAGCTCGGGACGGATTCCCTGCACGAAGATGTACACGAGCGAGGCAAAGATGAGCCCGATCGCGATACGGTAGAGCGGGTGGGCGATCTTCGCTTCGGCCGCGTGTGCTTTGTCGAGCGGACCGAGGAAGATGCCGTTGAAGACGGCCTGAAGCTGGAACCAGAGGAACAACAGGGTGAAGAACCCGAGCCACAGGAGCAGCCCGCGGAAGATGTCGTCGGTGATGATGTGGTCCCAGTCGTAGGCGCGGCGGAACCCATAGGAGATTATGATCACGCCGCTGATCGCGGACATCAGCGCGATACTCAGGAACATCGGGCCCTGAATCCCACCGGTCCAGGCGGGCATCGCCGGCAGCAGCGCGAACAGCCACGGAATGACGCCACCGTGAAGCAGGAGCGGGGCCATGATGATGACCGCCGCCGCGAGCCACCAGACCATCCGCTGGATGACCTCGTCCTCTCGCTTGGTGTAGCCGATCGTCATGATCTTGTAGATCGGCTCGAACATGTCGGGGAGGTCGTCACGCAGGCGGTTGACATCGTACCGGAGCGTCAGACCGAGGTAGGTAGCCGACAGCACGAAGTACGCCGTAATGACCGTCACGTCCCACACCAGCGGCGAGTTGTTGACCGTGATGTGATAGTGACCGATGATGCTCGTGACCATCCGGTCCGGACGGCCCATGTGAACGATAATGTAGAAGCCGGCGGCCGAGAGGCCACCGATCGTCGTCATCTCCGCGAGTCGGGCGATCGGCATGTATCGATCCATACCGAGCAAGCGAACGGCAGCCGAGAGGATGATGCCGCCGTGAGCGACGCCGACCCACCAGATGAACGCGCCGATGTACAGCCCCCAGGTCGAACCGCCGCCGCTCCCCCAGTCGCCGAGGCCGGTGACGACAAGCCCCTTCTGGAGCTGGTATCCCCAGGCGACGATGAACGCGAGGAGGCCGATGGCAGCGATGCCGTAGACCAGAAAGTACTTCTTGGTGAGCGTGTTGATCGGACGAAGGATGTCCGCTTCGGACGGTTCCTTCGTGCTCATAGCGACCCCCCGTCAATACCGCCGACGGTTTCCTCGTCGAGGATATCCTGCCGTTTGTCGGCGAGAACTTCGATGTCCTCGTACTTCGTCGGCCCTTCGACCTGCTCCGCTTCCGGTCCGGGCTGCTCGCCGAGATAGGTGACGTTCGGGTTCGTTCCGACGTCCTCGAGCAGCTTGAACGAGTTCGGCTTGCCGGTGTACTGCTGGATGCGGAACCTGGCCTGCCGCTCGCTTCCGTCGCCGAGTTGCAGTTGGGTGATGGCCTCGTCGGTCTCGAGGTCGACGTACTGTTCGAAGGCGTCGACGGCGGCGACGACCTTCTGTTCCTTGCGGAGGATGCTGTTGTTCTCCTCGTCACCGGGCTCGGTGCGATCGCTGACGAGCTGGACCGCCTTCATGATCGAGAGGGTCTCCTGGTCGAGGTTCTCGAATTTCTCGAGGGCGGACTCCATGTCGTCGTCCGAACTGAGTGTCCCGTCGATCGTCTCCGGCGACGGAATGCCTCCTCTCGAGTCGGTGTGCTCGCCCGACAGACGGATGACGGCCCGGCTCTTGCTCGGGTGCTCGCGGTGCTGGTACGGATCGCTCTTTTCGTCTTTGACGTTCCCGAACTGGATCGCGTTCGGCGGGCAGGCCGACTCGCAGGCGCTCGTTCCGATCTTCTCTTCGCCCTGTTTGCCGTCCTGCATGGACGGGCACATCGTACACTTGCTCATCACGCCGCGAGGCGCACGACTGTCGACCCAGCGCTCGCCGTATTCGTACTCGGCGTGTGTGATCTGGTCTGGGTTTTCGGGGTCCTCGTAACCGTCGATGTCCTCGTAGTCCGTGTGAGGTTCGTCCCACTGGAAGTAGTTGACGCCGTAGGGACAGGCGACCTGACAGTAGCGACAACCGATACAGACGTCGTAGTCGGTCAGGACAAGCCCGTCCTTGTCACGCGTATGCCGGGCCGTCGTCGGACAGACCTTCTCACAGGGGGCGTCCGTGCAGTGCTGGCACGGCCGTACGAGCATATTGAAGTCGCTCCCCATATTGAAATCGGAGCTGTAGACGCCCGTGTCGGTGCCCTCCTCGTGGCCCTCGTGGAGTTCGTCCTCCCAGGCCATGACGTACATCCAGTTGACGCCGGCGTCGAGGTCGTTCTCCTGGGTACAGGCCGACATACAGGTCAGACAGCCGTCACAGCGCTCGAGGTCGATCGTCATCCCCCACTGCGTGTCGCTGTGTTCGGTGGTCTCCGAGTGTCCGCCCTCGGCGGAGAGGCTCTCCATGGGACCGTCTCGGGTGGAACCGAACGCGCCCATCCCGACGGCCGCTGCACCGACGCCCATCTTCTTCATCGTCTCGCGACGCGTCTCCCCGCCGTCGCCGTCGAAGGCATCGAGCATCCTGGAGGCGGTTCCCTTGGCCTCCTCCTGTGCTGCCTCGTAGGCTTCTTTGGTCGGACGCTCGTCCTCGCCGAACTCCTCCATCACGGCCTCGTGATGCTTCTCGTGGAATTCGGCCTCGGAGAGCTCGCCTTTGGTGACCCGCATCGCGTCCTGGGCCATCTCCATACCGAGATCACTGTCGTACTCGGTATCGTCGAGCATCGTCTCGAGTTCGTCCTCCCACTCGTCCCCGAGCGGGTGGAATGATTCATCGTCCGTGCTCATTAGATCAGAACACCTCTGAATATGACACTGGTGTCATGCCGGAGGTACTCGACGGCATGCACTTGAAATCGTTCATTTATCTATCCTCATTCGCCCTCTCACAACCGTACTCGGATGAAATACCGACCCGATTTCCATCGCGTGAGAATAGATGCGAACATGTTCGGAAGTACAAATAGCATGGTCCGAAACGCGGGCGGTGATCGGACGAGTCTCGGGTCCTGTCCAGCGGCCCTATTTATGTACTCGCGAGTTCCTCCTCGAGCGGGTCGCCGCTGTCGACGCTCGGGAGGTCCTCGACGAACCGCTTTATTACCGCCTCTTCGGCGCGGTGTAGCGTTTCGCTACAGGTCGACTTGGCGATATCGAGGTGGTCGGCCAGTTCCGTCAGCGAGGACCGCCGCGGGGTGTCGTAATATCCCTCTTTGACCGCCGCGACGATGACCTCGAGTTGGCGCTCCGAGAGCAGTTGGCTCTCGTGGAGTCGCTCACGGACGTGCTCGATCCGATACTGCAGTCCGAAGTGCTCGAGTTGTTCGGCGAGTTCGGCGAGCCGCTCACGGGAGCCGGTCACGTCGATCCTCGCCTCGCCGTCCTGAATCTCGACAGGGAGTTCGATGGGCATGCCGGACTCTCGAGAGGAGAACAACAGGAGCGGTGCCGTCGTCTCGAAGTGAACCGTCGCCTCGTTATCGCTCCACTGGGCGAGCGTGAGTTCGGTAAGCTGCGGGTGGTCGTTCATGGCTTCGATCACGTCGGGGACCACCGGCCCGGCGATCCGGACGAGAGCGAAGCCGGACTCGCTGCCAGGCACAGCCGCGAGAACCCGGAACGTCGACTCGGGATACTCCGTCGAAATCTGCTGAATCCAGACGTTCTCGGGCATCGTGAGGGTAAGCGTGGCTTGAGCCATACGAACGTGTTCCGCTCGAACCTATATCGCGGTGGCTACGAATATGTTCGGTGAATTCTCGTCTCTCGGGAAGACCGAGAGCTGCGAACACGTTCGGACGAACGTCCAACCGATCCCGGATCGAACGCGGAACCGATGGCAACGAAATCAACGGACCGAACGCTGGATGTCAGGGAGATCGACGGCCCGCCGTTCGACGACATCATGACCGCCCTCGAGGCTCTCGAGACGGGGCAGCGGCTCCGGCTGATCGCCCCATTCGAACCGAAACCGCTCTACGAGGTGCTCGACGACCGCGGGTTCACCCACGAGAGCGAGAAACGCGACGGCGGCGTCTGGCACGTCCGTATCGACCGTGCGTAGCGGCGGACGGGTCCGATCATGTTCGTACGAAAGTCGATGTGGGGCTCGGCCCGAGTGCGGACTGCATGACACGACTCGATGTCAGGGACATTCCGCCGGTGAACCGCCATCCCAGGATCCACGACGAGTTCGACGCCCTCGAGCCGGGCGAATCGCTGACGATCGTCAACGACCACGAGCCCAAGCCGCTGTTCTACGAGTTCGAGGCCGAGGTCGACAGCTTCGACGCCGACGGTTACGAGGTCGAACAGGTCGCTCCCGACGAGTTCGTCGCCACGTTCCCGAAAACGGAGGCCTGATCGGTCGTCCGGTCGGTCGATCGACCGAACACGTACGGCAGCAGAGATAGCCGCCACCGGATCGAACCGACACCCATGCAATCAGCATCCTCGATCGTCGACCGCACCGACGCACCGGATGACCGACCGCAGGAGACGATCGACGTCCGGTCGGCCGGCCCGCCGGAGCCGCTGCAACGGACGCTCGAGACACTCGTCGAACTGCCCGACGAGACGGTTCTCGTCCAGCGAAACGACCGCGTTCCCCAGTTCCTCTTCCCGAAACTGGACGACCGCGGCTACAGCTACGAGACGGTCGAACGCGACAACGACGTCGTGACCGTCATCTGGCGTGTCTGACACCGCCGTGCGACGGGCGAATCGGCCGACGACTGACCGGTCGCAGGGTCGCGGGAACGGGGAGGGTAACCGCCGGGAGAGTACGCAGGGATGACAACGGAACTCAGTCGCCGACGGTTCGCGGACGTACTGACAGCGACGGTGATCGCGGCGTACGTCCTCGTGGCGCTCGGGACCGCCGTTTCGACGACCGATAGCGCGGCCGCCTGCAGTGCGTGGCCGACCTGTGCTACCGATCCGATCGTCGGTTCGGCGACCGGCGACACCCTCCTCTACTGGGGGCATCGCGCGGCGGCGCTCGTGGCCGGCTGCCTCGTTCTCGCGTCCGGGCTCGCCGCCCGCCGGGTCGAGGTCGGCCGTCGCGTGACCGGCCTCGTCGGCTGTGCGCTCGTCCTCTTTCCCGTCCAGGTCCTCCTCGGCGCGACGATCGCCGTCGGCGGCCCGTCGGTCGCGGGTCCCGTCCACCTCGCCCTTGCGATGGCCATCTTCGCCTGTCTCCTCGTCGCGCTCGTGTTCACCCTCGAGGACAGTACGCTCGAGGCGGACCCTGGCCAGTTGACCCCGACGCCCGATTCGTCGACCGACGGCGACGACGCCGACTCGAACAGGGTCGCGTTCGCGACCACGATCCCGCGCTCTAAGGCGTCGCGCAGTCCGGACGCGACCGCCAGTGGCGTCGCCAGCCCCATCGCACAGGGACAGGAGACGACGAGTACCGTCAGCCCCGTCAACACGGCGTCGTCGACCGGCGTCCCCGTCGCGAGCCGCCAGGCCGTGACGAGAACCGCGACGGTCACGACGAGGGGAACGAAGATCGTCGCGAGCCGGTCTGCCAGCCGCTGGACGCCCGGGGTCGCGCTCTGGATCTCCCACATGAGCGTCGCGATCCGGTCGAGCGTACTCTCGGCGTCCGCGCCGACCTCGAGGACGAGGGCGCTGTCGGCCACGATCGCGCCGCCGACGACCCGGTCCCCCGGCCCCTTCGTGACCGGCAGCGACTCCCCCGTGAGGACCGACTCGTCGACCGCTGCCGTCCCCTCGCGGACGGTGCCATCGACCGGGATCCGCTCGCCCGGTTTGACGAGCAGTTCGTCGCCGGGCTCGAGCCGATCGACGGGGATCGTCTCGGTCCCCTCCGGTACTCGGCGAGTCGCCTCTCGGACCTGCGCGGCGGTCACGTCCGCGAGGAGGTCGGTCGCGCGGCGCTTGATCCGGCGCTCGTAGTAGGTGCCCAGCGAGACGATCATGATCACGGCGACGGTCACGTCGTAGTAGAGGTGGGTGCTGCCCGTCGCCAGCGCGACCGTGCTGTACGCGTAGGCCGAGACGGCGGCGACGGCGATCAGCAGGTCCATGTTCGGCTGGCCGACCCGCAGGCTGACGTACGCGCCCCGCAGGACGGGGTAGCCGGTATAGCACAGGACGCCGGTCGTCAACAGCCCGATGATTGCCATCGGCAGGTAGATCCCGACCGGCGAGGTCGCGTCGATCGAGAGGATGCCCGTCTCGATGCCGACGTAACTCGGATAGAGGTAGAACAGGTACCACGGCATGATCAACATCGCGAGGAAGCCGCCGACCAGCAGCCGCTGGACCAGTTCCGTCTCGTCGCGTCGGCCACCGTCGCCGTCGCGGAACCGCGCCTCGTAGCCGTGGCCCGAAAGCCGCTCGGGGAGCTCGGACTGCTCGAGCCGGTCGGGATCGTAGACGACCCGGACGGTCTCGGTCGCGTAGCTCGCCTCGACGGTCAGGATCCCCGGCTCGTCCTCGCCCAGCAGCGAGACGAACCCTTCGCAGGTCGAGCAGTGCATCCCGTCGACCGCCAGGAACGTCTCCTCGGCCCCTGCGGGCACCTCGCGGTCAGTCGACGCCCGCGCGCGATCGACCACTTGGTCACGCTCGAGTCCATTGACATCGTCGAGGGTCGCGCTCACCTCGAGACAGCCACGACAGCAGAACGCCCCCTCAATGTCGGCCGCGGTCACCGGTTCGTCGGGGATCGGCAGCCCGCAGAGCGAGCAGGAACTCATCTCACGGTCGCACCTCGTCGACGAGTCGGGGAAGCCGTGGTCCCGAACGAGTTCGGGTCGGCGGCCGATGGTCGAAGCGGGATCACCTGCGGCCCGCCCGCAAGCGGTGGCCGGCCGTCACCGCGAGCCGCCACGGGAGGATAAAACCGAGTCCGAGGCCGGCATTGACCAACAGGAACTCCGGCGGCGCGCCGCCGGGAAACAGCGAGGACGAACGAATGGCACCGCCGATCAGGGTCGCGGCAATCCACGCGACGGCGACGGTCCCGAGCGTCCGCCCGACCGACTCGAGGACCCGCGTCCGGTAGGCCCCGAGAAGCGACGCAGCGATCGCCCAGCCGATCACGAACGGGGTCGCCGTTCGAACGGTGTAGGCCGGGAACGCCCACGGTTCGATCGTGTGCATGAACAGGCCGACACCGATGAACGCCACGACGACGAGCGCGTCGACGACGGCCAGCGACAGGACGAACGGTTCGGTGACGATTCGACCGACCGACTTCGGCTGGATGCGCGATTCGATCATGGTAGTCCTCGAGCGCCGCGCGGACCGACGAGACGGGACGTGGCCGCCGGTGACTCGTACGGAGCGACGCTCCCAGTGGATGCGGTTCCTCCCCCGAACGTGTTCTGCCCGCCCGATCGGCGCTCGACGGAGGCGGCCGTTCAGTCCGCAAGCTGCGCGAGGATCGCCTCGGTGAGCCGCGCCGGCACTTCGTGGAGAACCCAGTGGCTCGTCTCCGGGAGCAACTCGAGCCGCCCCTCGGCACACAGCATCACGCTGTCGACCGCCAGCGAGGGGACGAGCGCGGTGTCGTCTTCCCCCCAGACGACGAGCGTCGGCGGTTCGATCGGGTCAGTCGGGGTCCGAGGCGGATACCGGGCGGCCGCTCGATACCAGTTCAGCATCGCCGTTAGCGCCCCCTCTCTGTCCCAGGCCCTCCGATAGCGAGCCAGTTCGTCGTCGCCGAACGTTCCCGGTGCGGCCGTCTCGCGAAGGGCTCGCTCGAGGAGGCGGTAGTCGTCGCACCGGGCGATGCGTTCGGGAAGCCACGGCAGCTGGAACGAGAGGGCGTACCAGCTCCGGCGCAGTTGCGCCGGGTTCGATATGAGCTGGCGGCGGTAGGCGGTCGGATGGGGGGCGTTCACGATAGTCAGTCGATCGACGACCTCGGGATGGTGAGCCGCGACCGACCAGGCGACCGCGCCGCCCCAGTCGTGGCCGACGATCGCCGCTCGTTCGCGGCCCTCGGTCCCGATCAACTCGACCACGTCCCGCGTCAGTTCGGCGAGCCGGTACGAACCGACGCCGTCGGGTTTCTCGCTTCGGTTGTAGCCGCGCTGATCCGGCACGACGACCCGGTAGCCGGCCTCAACGAGCGGTTCGATCACCCGCCGCCAGCCGTACCAGAACTCGGGAAAGCCGTGGAGCAAGACGACCAGCGGCGCCGACTCGTCACCGGCGGCGACGACGTGCAGATCGACTCCGTTGACCGTTCGTCGACTCGAGCGGAGTTCGACCGACGAAACGGTCTCCTCGAGCGCCACGTGCGAAGCGCTCCCGTGTGGTTCCATGTCGGATACTTGACCGAGAACCAACATACCTGTTTGGGTCGGCTGCACTCGGGAGTCACCGCTCGTCCGGACTGTAACTGCCGAAGCGGGGCGAATTCGGGCCGGGAAGTGAAGGGCGACGGAATGAGCCTATTTAATAGACTGTTATACCCGGGGTTTCGCCGATCGGATTACTATCCGATGAGAACCATCTCGATAGTTGATCATACGTCCACCACAATCCTCAGATAGGACGATGACCCACTCTAACCTCACCCGACGACGGACGATGCAGGCGATCGGAGCAACCGGGGCGCTGGCGGTGGCCGGCTGCCTCGGTGGCGAGAGTCAGGCGAACACTGAGAAAAACGAACCGGCGGCTGAAGACGACGGGCTGCCGGCGGCCAAGTCCGTCGACGTCGATCGCATTGCGCGGGACCCCACGGACATCCCGCCACCGGTCGACTGGGACGAGCCCCGGGAGCATGATGTCACGATCCGGACCGAGCGGGTGACCGCGGAGATCGAGCCGGGGGTCACGTTCGAGTACATGACCTTCGAGGGGGAGGTGCCGGGGCCGATGCTCCGGGTGCGGCGGGGTGATCGGGTGAACCTGACCTTCGACGTGCCCGATGACCTGAACATGGCCGCCCACAACATGGACTTCCACGCGGTCTACGGGCCCGGCGGCGGGGCCGACGCGACCACGATCGCGCCCGGCGACGACCCCGCCCA
>NZ_AOIJ01000080.1 GCF_000337175.1 Natrinema gari JCM 14663
CGCTTCTACCGCGACGGCGACCTCCTGACCGCCCCCGATCGCAACGTCGAAACCGCACCCGTCGCTCCCGGCACCACCGCGGCGGCCGAGATGGAGTTTCCCGTCCCTGGGCCGGTCAAGATCGTCGACCACGCGCTGACCCGCGCCGCTCGCCGCGGTGCCCTCGGCATCATCGACGTCAGCGGTGAGCCCACCCGCGACATCTACAACGCGGATCCGTAAGCGGAACCGGGTGTCCGGTCGACTTTTTTGCGCGTGACGCCACCTGTCGCCGAGTGGGACTCGAGCCGAGACCTCGAAACCGACGCGTCGTGACCGGTGGTGCGTTCGACGGCGGAGCGTCGTCAGGTCCAGACGTCGAGACAATCGGTCGAGCAGAAGTGGAGTTCGACCGACTCCCGTCCGTCCGGTTCGACGTAGGTCGTCAACGTGTACGCGACCGCATCGGAATCGCAGTTGTCACAGTGCATATCGCTACGGTCGCCACGACCGCCCTTGAGTATCGACCGGTTAAAATATCGATCTCGTGACTGTTCGTCGAGTAAGACAGTATTGGAACGCGACAATATCGGGTTGACCGATCCGGTCGCGACGGCGGTCAGGCCGCCGCCCCGTCTTCGGCCTCGAGCAGTTCGTGGTAGCGGTTCCGGATGGTCACTTCGGAGATGCTCGCGACCTCGCTGACGTCGTTTTGGGTGACCTGTTCGTTCGTCAGGAGCGCGGCGGCGTACACCGCCGCAGCGGCGAGGCCGACGGGGGATTTGCCGCTGTGAATCCCTTTTTCCTTGGCCGTCGTCAGGAGATCGCGAGCGCGCAGTTCGGTCTCGTCGGCGAGGTCGAGGTCGCTGGCGAAGCGGGGCACGTAGCTCTCGGGATCGGCCGGCTGTACTTCCAGCCCGAGTTCGCGAACGACGTACCGGTAGGTTCGGGCGACTTCGGCTTTGTCGACCCGGGAGACGGCCGAAATTTCGTCCAGGCTACGCGGGGTTCCGGCCTGGCGAGCGGCGGCGTACAACGATGCGGTCGCGACGCCTTCGATCGAGCGCCCCGGCAGGAGGTCGTCCTCGAGCGCGCGGCGGTAAATGACGCTGGCCGTCTCCCGAACGTCGTCGGGGAGGCCGAGTGCGGAGGCCATGCGGTCGATTTCGCCCAGTGCCTGCTTGAGGTTTCGTTCTCTGGAGTTGCGAGTGCGGAACCGCTCGTTCCAGGTACGCAGACGCTGCATTTTCTCGCGCTGGCGGGAACTCAGGGACTGCCCGTAGGCGTCCTTGTCCTGCCAGCCGATGTTCGTCGAGAGCCCCTGATCGTGTCTCATGTTGGTCGTCGGCGCACCGACGCGGGACTTCTCGTCTCTCTCGGCGGCATCGAAGGCGCGCCACTCGGGGCCGCGATCGATCTCGCTCTCCGCGACGACGAGCCCGCAGTCCGCACAGACCGTCTCGGCGTGTTCGTCGTCGGCGACCAGCCGGCCGTTACACTCCGGACAGTGCGCTCGCTCAGTGGTTGCTTCGGCCGACGCGTCGCTCTCGGTTTCGGGCGCGGTCCGGGTTCGCTCGTCGATCTGCGTTCGGGTGGGGTTGTCTGTCATTGTCGACGAATCGGGAACCTGCCGCTGGAAAACGTTCTCTCGTCCGGTCGTAACGAATTACTGTCACTTAAACGCTTGGATCGACGTCGGGGACGGAGCGGCGTCGTCCGGCACCCGCCCGTCGGAACGGGTCACAGTCCTCCCGACCGTATCGAAACCCTTACTCTCCGGAGGCCGGTGCGAACACGTATGAGCGACGACGCCGTCAGTCCCGAGGAAGTCCGCCACGTCGCGGATTTGGCTCGCGTCGACCTCGACGACGACGAGGTCGACCGGTTCACCGAGCAGTTCGCGGACATCCTCGAGTACTTCGAGACTCTGGACGAGGTGCCGGAAGTCGATCGCGAAGCCGACCTCACGAACGTGATGCGTCCCGACGAGGAACGACCCTCCCTCGAGCGCGAGGCCGCACTCGAGAACGCGCCGGCAACCGAGGACGGCTACTTCAAAGGCCCCAACGTCTCGTGATCATGTCGGACGATATCTTCATCACCGAGGAGCGGATCGAAGGCGCTGAGGACGGCCCGCTGGCCGGCAAAACCGTCGCGGTCAAGGACAACATCTCGACCGACGGCGTCCGGACGACCTGTGGCTCCCGGATGCTCGAGGACTACGTTCCGCCCTACGATGCGACGGTCGTCTCGCGGCTGAAAGACGCCGGTGCGACCATCGTCGGCAAGGCCAACATGGACGAGTTCGGGATGGGAACGACCACTGAAACCTCCTACTTCGGCGAGACGGACAACCCCGCCGCCCCGGGCCACGTCCCCGGTGGCTCCTCCGGTGGCTCAGCGGCCGCCGTCGCCGCCGGCGAGGCCGACCTCGCGCTCGGTTCCGACACCGGCGGCTCGGTCCGCTGTCCGGCCGCCTTCTGTGGCGTCGTTGGCATCAAACCCACGTACGGGCTGGTCTCGCGATACGGCCTCATCGCCTACGGCAACAGTTTAGAGCAGATCGGTCCCTTCGGCGAGACGGTCGAGGACGCCGCACAGTTACTCGACGTGATCGCCGGCAGCGACGACCGCGACGCGACCACTCGCAGCGAGGGCGACGACGCGAACTACGCCGACGCCGCGACCGGCGACGTCGACGGGCTCTCGATCGGCGTTCCCACCGAGTTGCTCGAGGGGGCCGACGAGGGCGTCGTCGAGACGTTCTGGGAGGCGCTTGACGAACTCGAGGAGCGCGGCGCTACGTACCACGAAGTCTCCCTGCCCTCCGTCGAACACGCCGTCGAAGCCTACTACGTGATCGCGATGTCGGAGGCGTCCTCGAACCTCGCGCGGTTCGACGGCGTCCGCTACGGGCATTCGGGCGGCTACGACGGCAACTGGAACGAGACCTTCGCCCGGGCCCGCGAAGAAGGGTTCGGCGACGAAGTCAAGCGGCGAGTCCTGCTCGGAACCTACGCGCTCTCGGCGGGCTACCACGACAAGTACTACAAGAAGGCCCAGGACGCTCGCGCGTGGGTCAAACAGGACTTCGACGAGGCGCTTTCCGAGGCCGACGTCCTCGCGAGCCCAACCATGCCGGTCCCGCCGTTCGAACTCGGCGAGAGCTTGGACGACCCGCTCCAGTTGTACCTCGCCGACGCGAACACGGTGCCGGTCAACCTCGCCGATCTGCCGGCGATCTCGGTTCCGGCGGGCGAAACCGACGGCCTTCCCGTCGGCCTCCAGCTCGTCGGCCCCGCGTTCGGCGAGGAGCGGTTGATCCGCGCCGCGAGCGCGCTCGCCTGAGACCGCAAAGCGCCAGCGGCCGGGACCGGCGCTCCGACGGCGGCGGCAACGGCGACGCTCGAGGCCTAGATTTTTATGCCGATTTTGCTAACAGTATTCCAATCGAACACCCGGTCGGTTTGAACGCCATGAAGATTACACGGAATCAAGAAGTCCAATTCGACGAGTTCTCGCGGGCCTGCGATCTCGTCGAGGCGTACTTCGACGAGACGATCGACGACGTCGCGCTCCACGCGCCGGTCTCGCGTCGCCAGCTCATCGCCGTCCTCGCTCGCGCGCAACTCACCGGCCGCCAGTTCGCAATCGACGGGTTGACCGAGCAGGGCGAGGTCGTCTACCAGTCGAGCGACGAAACCCTGCTCTGGCTCGACGGCGGGTTCTGGACCGACATGCGCGGCACGCATCACCTAGCACCCAACGAGGGTCGGGCCGCGCGTGAGGTCCATCGGCGACTCATCGAGGCCGTCGACGGGGACGTGCCCTACTACAACCGCGACCGTGATCCGTTCGTTCTCATCGAGCGATTCGCTCTCTACGAGTGACCGACACCGGGCCGCCCGAGCCGAGTTCCGGCCCGATTCCCGATGCATCGGCGTCCGGCGTATTCATGTCTCGCCCTTATTCAGCAACGAACCGTACCTAGTCCGTGTCCACCGCGCCGGATCCTGCCGAGGTATTCGACCGCGCCGTCGACGAGGGGCACCGGCGACTCGAGCAGTCGCTGCTCGAACTCGCCGCGACCAGCTTCATCGCGGGGTTTACGATCGTCTTCGGTATCGTCGCGCTCGGCGTCGTCGACGGGCTCATCGAGCCGCAGTTCGGCAAGGCCGCACACGTGGCGGGCGCGCTCACTTTCGGTGTCGGCATGGTGTTTCTGGTCGTCGGCCGCGCGGAACTGTTCAACGAGAACTTCTTCGATCCGGTCGCGGCGGCGGCCGCTCGAGACGACACGTGGCTGCTAGCCCCGATCGGTCGCCTGTGGGCGGTCACGCTCGTGTTCAATCTCCTCGGTGGGTTTCTCTTCGCGGTCGTCTTCGCCGTCGAGGGCGTGCTTCCGCCGGAGTCGTCACACGCGCTGTCCCGAACCGCCGAGGGGATCGTCAATCGACCCGCGAGGGGAATCTTCGCGAGCGCTATCGTCGGTGGGGCACTCGTGAGCCTGCTGTCGTTCCTTCTGGCGGCGGCCGACAGCGTCGGGAGCCGTCTCACGCTGGCCTATCTCGTCGGCTTCCTGCTGGCGCTTGGCCCCTTCGACCACGTGATCGTCACCGCGATCCACGTCTTTTTCGGATACCTCTTCGACGCGGCGATCGGTTCCGGCGCGCTCGGAGTGACGGTCGTGGTCTCGGCCGCGGGCAACGTCGTCGGCGGCATCGGCCTGGTCACGTTCACTCACGTCGCGCAGGTGCGAGGTGCGGAGGGACGCGACGACTGACCGACGCGACAGTCCACGCTCGAGCGACTGTCGACCCGGACGGCAATCGATGAAAGAGACGGAGCGTCCGTCGACGGGTTACTCCTCGTAGGCGAGGTTCATGATCCACTGCGAGAAGGCGTCGCTGTTGGGGTCGACCTCCTCCTCGCCGATAAAGGGCGAGAGCATGTCACCGGCCATCAGGAGGGTGAAATCGAGGTCTCGAGCGGTCGGCGAGATGTAGTAGGTGTTGTGGCCGTCGTAGACCGTCTCCTCCCGATCGACGAGTTCCTTTTCGACGAGCGACTCGACGATCCGGCTGCCCTTCCGCGAGGAGACGTCCAGTTCCTTCCAGAAGTCGCTTTGGTGGATGCCGCCGGACTCACGAACGAGTTCGAGACCGGCCCGCTCGTCGTCGGTGAGTTCGGCTTCGGCCGCGGACACGCTCACGGTGACCACCTCGCCGTGTGCGTCGCTACTGGCAGGAGTGCGTCCATACCCATACGAGATAGTGCGAGCCGCTTAAATGTGCCCTTCGCGGTCGACCGCCCCGTCGTCGCGTCGCCCGTCAGCGACATCGGCGGCCGCCCCGGTGACGGTCACCGCCTCGTAGCTAGTCCGACAGGGCGGCCCCGACGCGTGATCGTACCGCGTCGTCCCGGGGCCGAGCGCGATCAACGACGACGACCGCGTCCCGAACCCGTCGCGGTGGATACAGGCACCGTACTCGTGATCGCCGAGGACATCGCCCGCTCGCTCGAGCCAGTCGGCGGCCGTCTCGCCCGACTCGGCTGCGAGCGTCGCTCGCAGCGTTCGAGCGTCGGCCGCCTGTTCCCGACCCGCGTCGGGCCGAACGGATGGCACGTCGATGTCGTCGTCGACTGCGACGTTGACGACGACGTGGACGCCAGGTTCGAACTCGGTCAGGGAGAGCGCGCCGTCCCACTGGTAACAGAACGCGTCCGCCGCGTCGGCGACGACGAGATAGAAGCCGCTGTACTCGTCGGCATCGGTCGCGGATTCGACGATCGATCTCGCCGCGGCGGCGGATCGCGCCTCGAGTACGTCGGCGACGAGGTGCCCGCGAGAGCGGTCGCCGGCGAGGTCCGCGTCGGTCCACTTGTTCGTGAGCCCGGCGAAGACGCCGTGCTCGTTGTAGCCGATCCACGTGCCGCCGGCCTCGGCGTCCCGCGGCGCGACGATCAGCGGCTCCTCGGCGTAGACGGCGGGCGGAGTCGAGTCCCGACCCAGCGCTTCGTCGCGGTTGGCGGCGACCGCGACCGGCGCGTCGTCGAAGACCTGCCAGGCGAGGGTGAGCGTACACACGGGACGAGGATAGGTACGCCATCGACTTAACTTCGGTTCCAGCGGCAGTCTCGACGGGCCGTGGACGGCGAGCGGCGATCACGCCGCGTCGGTGACGTCCGTTCCGTCCTCACGCAGTCGCTCCCGAACCGCCTCGCGGTCGACGGTTCCCGAGGCCGTCCGTGGAAGCACGTCGGCGATTCCGATCGTCTTCGGCCGCTTGAACCCGGCGAGGCGCTCGTCACAGTGGGCGAGCAGCGACCCGGGCTCGAGGAGTCGCTCGGCGTCCGGGCCTGTCCGCCGAGTCGTCGCCGGGTCGGGAACGACGAGCGCGGCGACGCGCTCCCCCCACTCCTCATCCGCGAGTCCGACCACCGCGGCGTCGTCGATTCGGGGATGGTCCCGGAGCGCGGCGACAACCTCGCCAGGATCGACGTTCTCGCCGCCAGTGACGATGCGATCGCTGCGGCGGTTGAGTACCCACAGCCTGCCGTCCGCGTCTCGATAGCCGATGTCGCCGGTGTGGAGGCCGCGTTCGCCGAACGCTGTTGCCGTCCGCTCGTCGTCGAGGTACCCCGGCGTCACGGTCGGCCCGGACACGACGAGTTCGCCGGGTTCGCCGGGCTCGACCGTCGCACCGGTCTCGTCGACGACGGAGACGTCGGTCCCGACCAGCGGCTGTCCGACGGTCCCCGCGTGTGCCTCGGTTTCCGCGGGTGTCGCCGTCGCGATCTGCGATGCCGTCTCGGTCATCCCGTAGGTCGGATAGACCGGCACGTCCGTCCGTCGACACCGCTCGAGCAACTCCTCGGAGGCGGGCGCGCCGCCCAACAGGACGAACCGCAGGGCGTCGGCCGGTTCCCAGCCGGCGTCGAGCAGCCGCTTGCACATCGTCGGGACGAGCGAGACGCCGGTCACACCGTCGTCGAGCACGCGCGCGGTCGCTTCTGCGTCGAACTCGCGCTGGATCACGACCGTCGTCCCGTACAGCACCGATCGGACCACGGGAGCCAGGCCGCCCATGTGGTACATCGGGAGACAGCAGAGCCATCGGTCGCCCGGTCGGAGGCCGAGCCGGAACGCCGACGCGGTCGCGCTCGCGACGAGGTTCCCGACCGTCAGCCGGACGCCTTTCGGCTCTCCGGACGTTCCGGACGTGAACATGAGCAGGTGGGTTTCGTCGCATTCGAGCGTCCGCGGCTCGACTGACCGGGACTCGAGATCGGAGCCGGGGACAGTGCTCGGCTCGAGGGGACCCAGCGACCGCGTTCCCTTTCGCTCCGGCTCGTCCACCGAGACGATGTCGACTCCCTCCCCCTCCGTCTCGGTCGCGAGTTCGATCGCGGCGGCTTCGGTCTCGCGTTCGCAGACCACCGCGGAGACGGCCGCTCGGTCGGTCTTCGCCGCGAGTTCGCCGGTCGTCTCGCGGACGTTCAGTGGAACGACGGTCGTGCCGATCCGCATCGCGGCGAAAAAGAGCGTCACGAAGGCGGGACGAGTGTCCATGAGGAAACCGATCCGCTCGGGGCCGCCGCGCCCGGAGCCGCTCCCCTCGAGAACGCGGTCCTCGAGCGCGCACGCGACGCGCTCGACGCGGCGGTCGAGGTCGCGGACGCTCCATTCGGTATCGGTCTCGACGTCGCGCAGCACCGTCCGCTGTGGCGTCGCCGCAACGCGGTGGGTGACCAGATCGCGCGTCGGCCAGCCGATCGGTGCGGTCATCGCCCCCCCCACACGCCCGAGACACCGAGCCCTTTCGCCTGCGGAACGACGGCCGCACCCTTTTCGAGCAACACGGGATCGGGACCGAGATCGGTCGCGAGCAGATCGCCAGTCGCGAGCCCACAGGCCGGCACGTCGGGGATCGCCGCCGCGAGATGGACCGCGCCCGTTCGGGCGACGACGCCGTCGATCGTGGTCGTCACCAGCGGCGTGATATCGAGTTCAGTCAGCCAGGCCGCGACTTTGCGGGCCACGTCGATCCCACCCAGCGCCATGGGTTTCAGGACGACGACGTCCGCCGCCCCGGCATCGCAGATCGCGTCGACGCCGTGCTCGAGTAACCCCTCGTCGAGCGCGACCGAGACGCCGGTCCGGAGCTTGCGGAGGGCGGCATGGCCCTCGAGCGCTCCCCCGGGCAGCGGTTGCTCGAGGACTGACACGCCGAGGTCGCCGAAGGCTTCGATCGCCGACCGGGCCTCCTCGTAGGTCCAAGCCTCGTTGGCATCGGCCCGCAGTTCGACGCCGTCGCCGACGGTCTCGCGAACGCGCCGGACGCGCTCGATGTCGGCAGCGACGCTCCGGAGGCCGACTTTGAGCTTACAGCAGTCGAAGCCGCGATCGACGGCAGCACGGACCGCGCCGGCGGTTTCGGCCGGCGATCCGTCGCCGATCGTCGCGTTGACCGGCACCCGGCCAACCATCGGTCCCTGTCCGAGATAGCGGTACAGCGGCGTCGACTCGCGGGTCGCCTGCAGGTCCGCCAGCGCAAGCGCCAGTGCGTGTCGGGCCGCGACCTGCCGGTCGACCGCCTCGAGCGCTTCGCTCGGGCCGCCGGTCCGGATCGCGTCGCGTGCGCGCTCGAGCGCTCGCTCGCAGTCCTCGCGCGACTCCGTCCAGCCCGACAGCGGCGTCGCTTCGCCGTAGCCGACGGCCGACCCGCCGCCGGGGCCGTTCCCACCCGGTGCGCCGCCGTCGACCAGCCGAACGAGAAAGCCGTCCCGACTCTCGATCGTCCCGTCTGCCGTCTCGAGTGGCTCGGCCAGCGCCAGCGAGAACGACCGATACTCCAACTCGAGCTCATCGGGCGGGCTCATAGCACCACCAGCCCGCCGGCGAAACAGATCGCGTACATCGCGAGCAGTTTGCCCGTCTGCTCGAGCGCCGGGTTGAGCGCCTCACCGTCGGTTCGCGTACAGACCGTGCGGGCGACCATCGCGGCGTAGGGGAGCGTCACCAGCGGGAGCAACACGCCGGGTCCGACGTCCGTCCGGAGCCAGAACCAGCCGGGGACGACGTAGGCGAGCGCGAGCATGGCGACGTACTCGAGGCGGCTCCACCGGTAGCCGAGCCGGACCGCCAGCGTCCGCTTGCCGGTCTCGGCGTCGGTTTCCCTGTCGCGAACGTTGTTCACGATGATGATTGCCGTCGAGAGCCCCGCAACCGGCAGGCTCGCCGCGACGGCCGCGCCCGTAACCGTGCCGTCGGGAACCGCCGTCGAAAGCGGCTCCGCGAGGACGGCCGCGGCCTGGACGTAGTAGGTCCCCGTCACGGCGACCACTCCGAAAAAGACGAACACGAAGAGGTCGCCCAGTCCGTGATAGCCCAGCGGATAGGGGCCGCCGGTGTAGGCCCACCCACAAAAGACGCTCACGAGTCCCACGACGAGGATCGGGAGCCCGCCGACGTAGACGAGGTAGGTGCCGGTGAGGATCGCCAGTCCGAACGTCACGATGGTCGCGAGCTTGACCTGTTCGGGGGAGATGAGCCCCGACTGGGTGACGCGGGTAAAGCCCTCGCGGTCCTCGGTGTCGGCCCCCTTTATCGCGTCGTAGTAGTCGTTTGCGAAGTTCGTCCCGACCTGAATCAGTGCCGCCCCGACGAACGCCATCACCGCCGGCAGCGGCGCGAACACGCCCTCGTGGACTGCCAACCCCGTCCCCACGATGACCGGGGCCGCAGCCGCGGGCAAGGTCTGGGGGCGGGCCGCCATTAGCCACGCCTTCGTCCGTGAGATTTCGACCTCGGCCGAACTCATTGTACGAGTGTCCCACTCGAGAGAGTGTCAACGTTGGCATTGCGGGACGCCGACGGGACCGCCGCGTTACGCCGGCGGGACTACCAACTCGAGGGGCTCCATCCTGAAAAAGGCCGTCTCGTATCCCTGATGGCGGGCCGCTTGCGGCGGCGACGCGATGGTCAGCGTGACCGAATCGCCCGGCCGGACGTCCGTCACCGAGCGGCCGTAGTGCAGGCCGACCGCGGCGTCGAGCGTCGCCGTCAGTTCGAGAGGGCTGTCGCCGACTTCGGTCCCGTTGCGGCGGACGGCGGCGCGCAGCGACATGTTCACCAGCGGAACGCGGTTGTACGGCGTCCGCGGCGAGACGAGCAGGTATCGACCGTCACCGTCGGCCAGCCGGGACCCCGACTCGAGTAGGGTCACGACGAACGTCGCGTCGCCGCTGCTGGGGAGGCTGCCGGTGGTCGCGCCGGCCGTGCCGTCCGGATCGACCAGCCGCGTGCCGGGCACGTCGGCGGCCGGCGGCAGCGCGGAGTACGGGAGGGCGGCGTTCGCGCTCCCGTCGCCGCCGTGTGTCATCGGCTCGAGCGCCCCGCGGTCGCCCCAGCGCTCCCGCTCGAGCAGGTCGATCCCCTCGACCACGTCCTCGCGGAACGCCCGATCGTACGCGAACTCGAACGTCGCGGTCCCGCCCTCGGTGAATCGGTCCGCGAGGGAGCCGGTCCGTCGAGTCGGGAGCGGCGGGAAGTCGACGCTGACGGCGTAGGTGTCGTCCGCCGGCAGCGTGAGGTTGTCGCCGAAGTGAACGCCCATCTCCTGGGAGAGCATGGGCCAGAGCTGTCGGGACGCGACCCGCTCGCCCCGCCGTGTGATCGTCACTCTCGGCTCGGCGTCCCCGGGGAGGACGATTCCCGTCTCCCGATCCCAGCACACGAGCATGAGGTGGACGCCGCGACCGGCCGTCGGGTCGACGCGGTGCCGGTCGGTCCCGGTGACGGTCCAGAACGGATGCGGATACGTGAGCATCGGCGTGAGCGTGTAATCGCCGGCCGCGACCGGCTCAAGGACCTGCATCGACTTCCGGTGACCGGGGAGGTAGACCGCCTCGGGCGGGTCCTCGATCCGCGGGATCGGTGCGGTGCCCGCTCCGTCCCGCAACTCATCGCTGTTCCCTTCTCCGTCGGTGCTGCCGTCGCTCCCGTCGGACCCGGTACCTGGTGCCGCACAGCCCGCGACGGCCAGCGTTGCCGGGAGCGCGGTCGCCCGTCGGAGGAACGCTCGTCGGTGCATGTCAGCTCTGGCTTCGTCCGCTGTGGTCTCCGTTCGGCCGCGTCAGTAGTGCCACGGGAAGTCGTCGAAGTCCGGGTCTCGGCCCTCGACGAAGGCGTCCCGGCCCTCCTTGGCCTCGTCGGTCATGTAGCCAAGCCGCGTCGCCTCGCCGGCGAACACCTGCTGGCCGACCATGCCGTCGTCGGTCATGTTGAACGCGTACTTGAGCATCCGCATCGCCGTCGGGCTCTTGGCATTGATGCGCTCGCCCCACTCGAGGGCGGTCGCCTCTAACTCCTCGTGGGGCACCGCCTCGTTGACCATGCCCATCTCCACGGCTTCCTCGGCGTCGTAGGTCTTTCCGAGGAAGAACACCTCGCGGGCTTTCTTCTGGCCGATCTGTTTGGCGAGGTACGCCGAGCCGAAGCCGGCGTCGTAGCTCGCCACGTCGGGATCGGTCTGCAGAAACTTCGCGTGGTCCTCGCTCGCGAGCGTGAGATCGCAGACCACGTGCAGCGAGTGTCCCCCGCCGACGGCCCAGCCAGGCACCACGGCGACGACTACCTTCGGAATGTGACGGATCAACCGCTGCACCTCGAGGATGTGGAGCCGCCCCTGCTCCGATGCCCGCGCTCGCGGACCCTGTCCGCTCGCGTCTTCCGAGGCGCTTTGCGCCTCGCCCTCCTCGTCACCTTCGTACTGATACCCGTCCTCACCGCGAACCGTCTGGTCCCCGCCGGAACAGAACGCCCAGCCGCCGTCCTTCGAGGACGGGCCGTTCCCGGTCAGCAGGATACAGCCCACGTCGGTCTGTCGCTTGGCGTGGTCGAGCGCGTCGTAGAGTTCGTCGACGGTCCCCGGCCGGAAGGCGTTGCGCACGTCGGGCCGGTCGAACGCGATCCGGACTGTTCCGGAATCGACTGCGCGATGGTACGTAACGTCCCGTAACTCGCGATCGAGGTCATCGATCGGCTCCCACCGGTCCGCGTCGAAGAGTGCCGAAACCATTTGTCCGACGTTGGTGTGCCGGACATGAAATAGGTTCGCGTCCGACCGTCCCATCGATCGGCCACCAGTGAACCACGGGTCGTCGCCCGTCGCCGTCCGGGGAGCCCGACGTGGGCCGTCTTTCCGTCTGGGCGTGCTCGACTGCGTGTTGAACTCACGGAGGGGAATGCTGCCGGGAACCCAGTCGGCCGGCTCGAGTTGCGTTTCGATCGCCATTACTCGAACTGCAACTCCGCCAGCGCCGGCTCTTGGATGTCGAGCTCGCTGTTGCCTCTCGCTTCACAACACCTCACTCGAGCCGGTCGGGACAACCGTTGAAGTAGCGTTTTCCGACATGGACACGCAGCAAACGCGCTGTCTCACCGTTCAATCCGAATCTGGACACCGCCGATCCAAGAGACGAAAGGCCCTTAAGTCACGATCGCCTACCAATGAGTGGACTAGGTCGGGCAGTTTGGCCCTGCTCGTTACCCGCGCTATGGTCATTAGCGGGGACCGAACACCGAGGGCGTCCGGTCAGACCGACCGGGGCCTCGGGAGCCAACAGAGAAGCCTCGTCCGTCGGGGACAGCGGTCTACGATGGCCGTCCGCAGGGACGACCCATCGTGGTTAGTCGGCGACAGCCCATCAGGCGCGGAAGCGAGCAGTGGACCGCCGGACACCTGTCGCTCGACGGGTCGCGGGGTGGAGAAGGCAACCGAGATTCCCCCGGCCGGAACGCCGGGCAACCGCGGTCGTCCGCATTCATACGACGTTTCACTCTGTGCGAGCGGCGGCGCTACGCGCCTTGCTCGCTCGGTATAATTTCGATTACAAGCATCCGCTTTCCGTTCCGTCGTTCCCGCGAGTCATGCGGCACAGCAGCTGTCGGTCCGCTCGCTCCCAGCGGTTGCTCGCGACTCTCACGATCTCGAGCCGCGCTCCCGACGATCGGAGCGGCTGGACCAGAAGAGTGGTGACGCCGAAACGACGACTGCTGGGCGCGTTATTCGGCCGGTTGGACGACACCCTGTCCGTCGCCGCTCTCGAAGGAGAGACCGCCCTCGAGGGTCCGAACCGGGTAGGGGATGTCGATCCCCTCCTCGTCGAAGCGCTGTTTGACCGCGGTAACGTACTCGCCTCGCGTCCGGACGAAGTCGGCGCGGGATGGGTTCGCGATCCAGAACCGCGACTGGAGCCCTACGTCGGAGTTGCCGAGTTCCGTCAGTCGCACCGACGGCTCAGGGTCGTCCATGATGTCGGGGTGGCGCTTCGCTTCCGCGACGATGATCTCGGTCGCCCGTTCGATGTCGTCGTCGTAGCCGATCCCGAAGACGAACTTCAGCCGGAGTTTGTCGGCGTCGACGGGGTTCTTAAGGACGCCGTCGGTGAGCGCCGAGTTGGGAACGGTCAGCAGTTCGTTGTCGAACGTTCTGACGCGGGTCACGCGGAGGCTGATGTCCTCAACGGTGCCCGAATAGGTGCCGTCATCCCACTCGATCCAGTCGCCGATACGGAACGGCTTGTCGGTGTAGATGAACACGCCGGCGACGAAGTTCGAGATCACGTCCTGCATCGCGAGCCCGATAGCGAGCGCCCCGGCCGCTGCGATGCCGGCCATCGAGACGAGGAAGTTCCCGTAGTCGGCGAACCCGAAGGCGACCGCGACGCCACCGAAGCCGATGCCGAACCGCGTCAGCATCAACAGCGGATTCTGGGCGTGCTCGTCGATCTGCCGTCGGTCGAGCGCTCGGCGAACGAGTGGCAAAAGGACGAGTCGGCCGACGAGCCAGATCGCGACGAGCGCGATGACGAACTTGATCGCACTCTCCGCGGCAGTGGCCTGCGCCGCGGTGAACCCGAACTCCTCGAGGCTGCGACCGATCGGTCCGAGGACCTGTCCCGGGAGCAATCCCAGCCGGCCGCTCATCGATGGAGGACTGCCGTGTGACCGCGCGTCTCGATCAGTTCGGCGTTCACACGGTCGGCGAGATCGGCCGCCTTCTCCTCGGTCGAACTTCCCGCACGGGCGGCACGGAGGAATTTGACCTTCACGAGGTCCCGATCCGAGAGTTGATCGTCGAGTTCGTCGACGACAGCGTCGACGCCGCTCTTGCCGACCCAGACGGTCACGTCGAGATCGTGTGCTCGCTGCTTGAGTTCCTGTTTATCCATGGCCTCGAGTAACGAACCGAGGCGCTTCAATCTTCTCGATTCGGTAGCGACCGGACAACCGGGCAGTCGGGCTCGACCTGGAGCGTAGAACAGTGATTATCCTTCGTAGGGATACCGGGCGTGTGCACCGCAGTCGCAGGTGAGTACGACGTGGCCGTCCCGGACTCTCACACGGGCGTTTTTCCCCGGGCGAAGGTACACATCACACCGGTCACAGGTAAACTGGCGAAACGCCCGCGGCAACGTGAGCCGGTTTCGCTCCGCGACCCGCCGAGCGAGCCGAACGTAGTATCGAGCCCGATCGGTCGCGCCGTCCGCCGCCGCCGCTCGAGCCAGGCTGTGCAGGCGCTCGATCCGTTCGGCGGCGATATCCATACCCGCCTTTTGGTCGGTCGGCCTATTGATGTTGCGCTCCGACGACGGGATGAGAGCCGGCCCTGCGTGGACAGTTGCAAGCGAATCCCACGCTTCCCACGGCTGTGGCGACTGTAGTTTTGATTGAAAAGATTCTTTACTCGGCCTCGTGTTCGATGGAGTACGCAATATTGTTATATATCAGATGAGATTGGGTGTTACATAACAGTATGAATTGGAACCCCTCCCCGCCCGACGACGGCGTGAGCAGACGGTCGTTTCTGGCCGCCGGCGTAACCGGCGCGACCCTCGCGACGAGCGGCTGTATCGACCGCGTCCAGAGCGTCGTCGATCAGGGCGGCGACGAGCAGTTCTCGCTGTCGATCACGACGGTCCCCGCGGACGCGGATCGGCAAAACATCCGTATCGCCCGTCGGCTCGAGGCTCGCCTCGAGAAGGTCGGTATCGACGTCTCGCTCGACATGCGATCGCAGTCCGAACTGCTGGAAGCCGTCCTGCTCGAGCACGATTTCGATTGCTACGTTGGCCGGCATCCCGCCGACTACGATCCCGACTTCCTCTACGAAGCCCTCCACTCCACGTACGCAAACGAGGCCGGCTGGCAGAACCCCTTCGGGTTCACCAGCATGTCCTTCGATACACATCTCGAGCACCAGCGTCGAACCGACGGCGACGAGCGCAAGCGACACGTCGAGGACGTCCTGTCGGGATTGGCACAGGCGAAACCCTTCGACCCGATCTGTATCCCCGAGGAGCACCGCGTCGCCCGAGCGAACCGGTTCGACGGCTGGGACGAGGGCCATTTCGCGACTCGCCACGGCTATCTCGGTCTCGAGCCGGCCGCGGGCGTCGATCGATTGCACGCGCTCGTCACCGACGGTCGGATCACCCGGAACCTCAACCCGCTTTCGGCGACGTTCCGGAACCGCGGGACGACCATCGACCTGCTCTATGACTCCCTGGGGACCGAACACGAGGGCGACGTCCAACCGTGGCTCGCCGAGTCGTGGGACATCGCGGAGACGACGGCGGAATCGGACTCCGAGACGGCGGACGAAGGGACGACGCGAACGGCAACGGTCAGGCTCCGAGAGGGATGTCACTTCCACGACGGAGAGCCCGTGACCGCCGCGGACGTCGCCTTTACGTATACGTTCCTCAACGATACGTCGTGGGGACGAGCACCGGTTCGGTCGCCGGCACCGCGGTATCGGGGTCGGGCAGACGTAATCGAAACCGTGAGCGTTGACGGGGACTACGAGGTCATGATCACCGCGTCGGGCGGTCGAGAGGCCGTCAAGCGGGCGTTTACCGTGCCGGTCTTGCCCAAACACGTCTGGCTCGAGTTGATCGATCAGTACGCCACGGGCGACGATTTCACCGCACCGCAGGGACGGTGGGCCGTCGTTTCGGGCAACAACATCCCGCCGATCGGGAGCGGCCCCTTCCAGTTCGATAGCCGATCCGAAGACGAGTCGCTCGTCCTCAAGCGCTTCGAGAACCACTTCACGCTACGGGACGCCGTTGACCTCCCCGAGCCGACGGTCGACGAGGTGCAGTTCTCCGTCGATCCCTCGAGCAACTCGTCGATTACCCGCATCGAAGACGGCGGTGCGGACGTCACGGCGACGATGCTCAGTCCGCATTCGTTGCCGCTGGTCCCGGACTCGTCGGACCTCGAGGAGCTCCGCTCCCCATCGCGTACGTTCTATCACCTCGGGTTCAACGTCCGGAACGCACCCTTCAGCAACCCGCACGTTCGCAGGGCAATCACGCAACTGATTGACAAGGAAGGGATCGTCACGGACGTGTTCTACGGGAACGCAACGCCCGTGGCAACGCCGGTCAGCGACGAGTGGGTTCCGGAGCGACTCCAGTGGAGTGGCGACGATCCGGTAACGCCGTTTGCCGGCACTGACGGCGATCTTAACGTCGAGGCTGCGAAAATGGCCTTCGAACGAGCCGGGTTCCGATACGATGATAACGGGCGACTGCTTGGGGGCTATTAGGAGCGATGCTCGCCGAGGTGCTGATTCAGGTCGTCGTCGTAGTCGGGATTCTCCTCCCAATCGCGATCGCTCTTTTCGTCGGTCGTGAGCGCCTCATACGGACACGATCGGAGTGGCGAACTCGCCTCAAAACGGCAGCACCGACGATCGCCGTCTTGCTCATCGTCTTGCTGATCAACCGCTTTGCCAGACAGCGTGCACCGCGTCTCTCGCGGGAGATCGGGTTTCACCTCACCGCGAGCTTTTACAACATCGAGGGGGAGTTCATCCTGCTCTTCCAGTCGATCGCTACGCCGGAGACGACGGCGTACTTCTCGTCGATCTACGTGTACGGCTACGTCTTCCTGGTCGTCTTCCCGGTTCTGGCGTATTTCACGCTGCCGGACACGCGAATGTTCCGCCGGCTGTTAACGGCGTACGCGCTCAACTACGTGATCGGACTCGTCCTCTACATCTTCGTCATCGCGTACGGCCCTCGAAACGTGATGCCGCACGAAGTGGCGGAAACGATGCTGTTCGAGAACAATCCGCAGTATCAGTACCTCACTCGAGAGGTCAACAGCAACTCCAACGTCTTCCCGTCGCTTCACACGTCGATCTCGGCGACCGTTGCCACGTTCGCGGCGATAACGCGCTCGACGTTCCCGAAGTGGTTCCCCGTCGCGGTCGTGCTGGCGGCCAGCGTCGCGATTTCGACGATGTTCCTCGGCATCCACTGGGGGATCGACGTCGTCGCCGGAATGCTGCTTGCAGCGCTCTGTGTCGTCCTCTCCGACCGACTCGTCGGTCGCTGGTCGGTCACAGAACTCCTCGGCGAGCGGTTCGAGGACCGGCTCCCGTGGCTGGACCGAAGCGAGTAACTGCGGGTCACACGTCCGGGCGGTGACCGTGCGCCGAGAGCCACGACCCGGCTCCGTCCCCATCCGGTACCGCGATCACGGTGGTCGCGTGCTGTTGGAAGAGCATAATACTGTTATAACATGGCTCTCCAACTATGATAGACGAACGAAATGAACAGGAGACGGACCGCCCCGAATCAAGAGCGCCGCGGCGGTGACAGCAAGCCCCTCGGACGGCGAGCCATGCTGGCGGCGACCGCGGGACTGACGGTCTCGAGCAGCGGCTGTCTTCGGCAGGTCCGGAACATCGTCAGCACGGACGACATCCAACAGCTCTCCGTGACGATCACGACGGTCCCCGCGGACGCGGACAGACAGGCTATCCGCATCGCGCGGCATCTCGAGGACACCCTCACGGCCGTCGGGGTCGACGTATCCCTCGACCTCCGCTCGGACATCGAGTTCCGCCGAGCGGTACTGTACGACCACGAGTTCGAGATCTGCATCGGTCACCATCCGGGCGGGACCGATCCGGACTTCCTTTACGAGGCGTTGTACTCGCGGTATGTCGACGAATCGGGGTGGCAGAACCCGTTCGGCTTCACTAACCGGACCATCGACGACCACCTCATGGCGCAGCGAACCGCCGAGGGTGACGCGCGCCGCAAGGCGGTCACGGCAATGCTCGAGGCGATCGCGACCGAGCAGCCGTTCGTCCCGCTCTGTGTCCCCGAGGAACATCGGGTCGTCAGGACGGACCGGTTCGACGGCTGGGACGAGGGCCACCCGGCGACTCGCCACGGCTACCTCGGCCTCGAGCCGGCCGCGGGCGTCGATACGCTTCGACTCGCCAATCTCGACGGCAGGCTCACGGAGAACTGCAATCCGATCGCGACCGACTACCGCGGTCGTGGAACGATCACGGAGCTGCTGTACGACTCGCTGGCGACCAAGAACGGCGACGGCCCTGTCGAACCCTGGCTCGCCGACTCGTGGGAGTGGAACGGTCGGACCGTCGACGTGACCCTCCGGGACGGCTGTGAGTTCCACGACGGCGAGCCGGTGACCGCCGACGATGTCGCGTTCACGTATCGGTTCCTCCAGGATACCTCGCTTGGCAACCATGACACGCCCTCGCCGGCACCCCGGTACCGGGGCCAGGTCGACGCCGTCGAGTCGGTCGAGGTTCGCTCCGACCACCGCGTCGAACTCTCGGTCGACACGTCGCCGGCGGTCGGGACGCGTGCGCTTCTCGTGCCGATACTCCCGGCCCACCACTGGCGTGAGCGGGCGGTCGATGTCGTGGGGCCCGGCGGCCCCAGCGTCGCCCAGGGGACGACGGAAGCCGTCGCCACGAACAACATCCCGCCGATCGGGAGCGGCCCCTTCCAGTTCGGCGGGCGGACCGAGGGAGCCCAGTTGGTCCTCGAGCGGTTCGACGATCACTTCACGCGTCGCCCGGGGGTCGATCTCCCGGCACCGACCGTCGACGAGTGTCGTCTCGACATCCATCCGAGCGGCGACACGGCGGCACAGGTCGTCGCGAACGGCGACGCCGACGCGACGGGTCCCCCGCTCGGCGCGGCCGACATCGACGGCGTCGAGACCCCGACCGGAGCGGCGATGCGCGACGCGTCGTCGTGGACGTTCTACTGTCTGGGGTTCAACACCCGCGACGCGCCGTTTAGCAACTACCGGTTCCGGCGGTTACTCGCGCGATTAGTCGACAAAGAGTGGCTCGTCGACGAGGTGTTCCACGGGTACGCCCGTCCCATCGCGACCCCGGTCACCGACGACTGGGTCCCCGAGAGCCTCGAGTGGCATGGCACCGATCCCGAAACACCGTTCCTGGGCTCGGATGGCGAGGTCGATGTCGATGCGGCGAAGGCGGCGTTCGAAGCCGCTGGCTTCCGATACGATGATCACGGCCGGCTTCGGGTCAGACAGTAACCGACCCGATCACCGCGCCCGAGACGGCACGGATGCGCCGCGGCTCGGGAAGTGGGCGTGGAGACAAAACCGAGACGAACGGCCGTTAGTGTTAGTCCTCGAGTGCGTCCGCGATGCGCTTCAGTGCGCGGGTCTGGTCGCGGAGTTCGTCGCGCATCTGTCGGACCTCGCGGACGAGTTCCTCGTTGCTCTCGTCCTGTCCACCAGCGCCCGGGCCGCCGGGACCGGCACCGGGGCCGCCACCGCCCATCATGCCGCCCATCATCTGCGCGAACGGGTTGCCGCCCATGCCACCGGGGCCACCGGGACCGCCACCGCCGCCGCCGAACGGGCTCTCGGGTGGCTCACCCTCGCCGTCGCCTTCCTCGGCTCGCTTTTCGCGGATCTCCTCGACGCGTTCGCGGAAGGATTTCTCCTCGCTGTCCTCGCCTGCGTCTCCGTCAGGGGAGTCGTTTTCGTCCGTCATACCATCGGATTCCGTTGCGTGAGGGAAAAGGGTTGCCATGTTTCGAATGCCCGCACCGACCGGCGTCCCGCCGCCGCGGTCGCCCGGCGCGCAATGCCTGCACAACACCGACCCGAGACGAACCAGTAGCTGGCGTATGGACGACGATCGTTCTCACACCCCCCCGATCAGTGGCGGTCTCGAGCGCCGATGCGACTACCACCGCGACGACAGCCCGCTCGGAAGCGGCGTCGGCAGGCCGGAGCGACCGGGGCAGTGTGAATCGGTGGCCGCGGGACCGGGGTCGCCGCCCGGTCCCGGAGCGGATCGTGAACGTAAGTACCCCAATTGTGTCTACCAGCCGGACGGTGACGGGAACTGGAGCGTCACGATGCCGATCAATATGCACGTCACCGCGCCGGGCGAGCAACGAGCCCTCGCCGCGATCGACGCCGAACTGGCCGGCCTCGAGAACCCGCGCTGGACCCGCGTCCTCCCGGACGCACCGACCGCAGCGTGGGACAGCGACGGCGGTCAACTCGTCGCTCCGGACCGCTCGGTTCGCCGGCCGCGGCTGGGCGACGCGTGGACGCACGTCCACGTCTGGGAACTCAACGCGGATCGAGTGGCGCTCCACGCACACCTGGACGTCATCGACCTCGAGTACGCGTATCTGCACCGCGGCGACGGCTACCACGTTGCCACGCGGCGGGTCCGCGAGCACCTTTCGGCGAGCAACTGGCGACGGGAAACGCCCTACCGTATCGAGTACGACATCGAGGCGGCGCGTCGAGCGGACTGGGGTCCGACGGGGGATACGAAACTCGAGTACGTTCCCGACTGATCGAACCGCTCACAGCCGTCGAGTCGCCGAAACGGGGGTCCGAGTGCGCCGCCGAGCGAGCGTTAGCCGAATGAGCCGAGCGATGCCTGGCGGCTCCGATCCGACCCGCCCGTCTCGAGGTCGTAGCCGACCAGATCGCGCATGTCGACGGCGTAGGTCGTCCCGCCGTTCGCGAGGACCAGCAGTCGGCCTTTGACGCCGACGACGGTCCCCGACGCGATCGTCTCGCGGACCGGCCGGGTCTCGAGTGCCATCCCGTAGTCGAACTCGAACCGGTCGATCACGTCGAACTCCCGGAGGGTGGCCGTCCAGGCGGGTTCGTCGACCGGGGCCGCGAGCGCGGCGACCTTCGGCCCGGTTCGAACGCGATCGACGAGCCGGGTCGCGATGTCGGCCTCGAGTTCGCGGGCGATCCGACCGTTCGAGACGGTGTGAACGTGGGCCGCGCGGTCGGCTCCCTGCTCGCGCAGGCGGGTCTCGAGCCGGTGGCGTTTCGTGACGCCGACCTTGAACGTATCCGGAGCGAAGGCCGCGATGTAGACCGCGTGTTCCTCGTCACAGTCCATCTCGTCTTTCAGGCAGGTCCCGGTACAACGCGCACAGACCCACGTGTGCGTGTGGTAGTCGCAGTAGGGTGCCGACGACCGATCACAGGAGACGTGGTCGCCGTCGACGACGGTGCCGGCACAGTGACGATCCCCGAGCGCGTACGCGAGGTCGTCGCCGGCCGCGAGCGAACGGCGTTCGATGTCGCCGCTGCCGTCGCTGAGCAACAGCGCCGATCCCCGTCCGCTCGGTTCGTAGCCGACCAGTTGCACGGACTCGAGTTGGAGCCAGACCCAAATAGACGTAGCGCTCCCGGGACCGGCCCACTCCGTTCGCGGTACGGCGTCAGGGATGCGGTTCCCGTCGCAGACATACTGAGACGACGGCCACACGTGTCCTCACGCCGTCCGCTCGACGGAACGCGCCACCGCGATCGAGTACGGGCCACGGAGAAGACCTATGCGCCACGGGGCCGAACCCCCCGTTCATGACACTCGAGGGTACACTCGAGACGACGGCCGACGAGTCCAGTGACGTTGTCCTGTTCGTGTTTACTGTCACCAATACGGGCGACGAGCCCGTCGAACTCGCGTTCACGGACGGCTGTAAGGCGGAGTTCGTGCTCGTCGATGACGGAAGCGAGGTCTGGCGGTTCAGCGACGGTCGCATGTTCGCGCAGGTGCTCAGTTCGGACGAACTCGAGCCCGGCGAGGCGACGACCTACGAGGCGGAGTGGTCCGACCCCGATCCGGGCGAGTACACTGCGATCGCGACGTTGCAGGCTCGGGAGACGGACTGCGAGGCGACGTCCACGGTCACTGTCGTGGAATGAACGGCCGGGACACGCCGGTCGGAACGACGACCGTGGCACGATAGTTCGTCTTTCCGGAACTAGTTTTAGATGAGCGAGAATTCTGTTTCAGTTCTCGGAGGGGAACTATTGTGCTTCTCCATAGGGTATATACCGGCTCCGTCCGAACGGTCGACCATGCAAGCGCTGGTCATCGCGGCACACGGATCGCATCTGAATCCGGACGCTTCGGACCCGACCTACGCCCACGCGGACACGATCCGCGAGACGGGCGCGTTCGACGAGGTCCGCGAAGCGTTCTGGAAGGAAGAGCCCCACTTCCGCGAGGTGATCCGAACGCTCGAGGCAGACGAGGTGTTCGTCGTTCCCCTCTTTATCAGCGAGGGGTACTTCACCGAACAGGTCATCCCGCGAGAGCTCCGACTCGACGACTGGGACCCCGAGAAGTGGGACTCCGACGGGACCAGCGCCTCCCAGGCCACGCTCGAGGCGACTGACGTCGGGAAGACCATCCACTACTGCGGGCCGGTTGGGACCCACGACGCGATGACCGACGTGATCGTCCAGCGGGCCGAAACCGCGACGGAGGACCCCGATGTCGGGGATGGCGTCGGCCTCTCGGTCGTCGGTCACGGCACTGACCGCAATGAGAACTCCGCGAAGGCCATCGAGTACCACAGCAACCGCATCGCCGAGCGCGACCGCTTCGACGAGGTAAAGGCGCTGTTCATGGACGAAGCGCCGGAGGTTGACGACGTTACGGAGTACTTCGAGAGCGACGACATCGTCGTCGTCCCGCTCTTTATTGCCGACGGGTACCACACCCAGGAGGACATCCCCGAGGACATGGGCCTGACCGAGGACTACCGGCTGGGTTGGGACGTCCCTGCCACGGTCGACGGCCACCGGATCTGGTAC
>NZ_AOIJ01000081.1 GCF_000337175.1 Natrinema gari JCM 14663
GAGATGTGTATAAGAGACAGCTGACGCGTGACGGTAGCGACCGACGACATCGAGACGCTGCTCGACCGCGCGTCCGACGGCGTCGCGTTCGACGGCCTGTCCGTTACGGAAACGGACGGCGAGTACACGCTCGAGACGCCGGACAACGAGTGGACCGGACTCGACGACGCCACACTCCGACAAGCACTCGACTCCGCGGCGGCGTACGTTACGAACTGGCGCTACTGGCAGAAGACCGTCGGCGGTGAGGGGACCGCCCGTCGGGCTTTCCTCCGGTGGTGCGAGCGCGCGCCGCTGGCGGACGCCGACCCGGGCGAGGCGACGACCGGCTCCTGGGCTGCCGACGCGGACGACCGCCCGGATACACTCGGCGTCACGGACCGGTACGACGCGCTCCGGGACGGCATCGACCGCGAGTGGGGACAGCTCTCTATTACGGCCCGCTTCGTCGATATCGACGCTCCCAACGGCGAGCGCGTCTACGATCTCTGGCACGTCGAAGACGCCGGCAGCGATCTTGCCGACCTCGAGATCCACGACGACCCACGCGACGCACGCGACCTCGCGACGTACGACGACGACGGCCGCTACCGCCCGCTGAAGACCGCGCCGACGCTGCCCAGTGGTTGGGCCTTTACCGGCCTCTCGGGCGCGGAACTCGTCGAGACGGTCGAGTGCTTCTATCCCGCGACGATCGCCAACTGGCACCGCGAACTGTGCGGGAACCTGGACATCGACCACTGGCTCGAGACCGCCGAGCGACAGACGGGCATCTACGACGTGATCGACGAACTCCCCCGCGAAGCCGTCGCGTGGCTGGCCGAGGCCTGCTGTGTCGATTCCCAGTGTCTCCGCCGTCGGGAGTGGCAGTACGAGGAGGGCGACGACCTCGCTGTCGACGGCGGCGATGGGCCGTTCCCCTGTCGCGAGCCGTGTTCGCTCGTCGTCGCCGCCGCCCGCAAGTGGGCCACCCTCGAGTCCGAGAACGAGCACACCTACGAACTCGAGTTGACGACGAGCGAACTGAACCAACTCGAGGAACTGATCGACGCGGTCGCGGAGGACCGCACCGACGAGATCCGCGAGGCCGACGTCTACGACGGTGCGAACCGCTACCGAGCGCGGTACCTCCGTGCCAAACGGTTCGACGACGAGGGTGCCCTGGAAGCGACGCGGGTCGACGAGTGACGACCGACCGGTGCCACTGCGACCCCGACTCCGGTTCTCGCTCGCCGACCCGAGAAGCCGCCGTCTCGCGCTGGTAGCCGGTGGCCGACGAGTTACTGTAGCAGCAAGAACAGCGCCACGAGAACGCCGCCGCCGACGATTCCCAGGCCGGCAGTCGCGACGGGACCACCGATCGTCGCCGTTGTCACCCCCGCGACCCCGACCGCGACCGCGCCGAGTGCGAGGACGACGAGCGTCGCCGGCTCGAGCGCGGTCACAGCGGAACACCGGTCGACGGCTCGGTCGAACGCCGTCGGTTCGGGGTCCGACC
>NZ_AOIJ01000082.1 GCF_000337175.1 Natrinema gari JCM 14663
GCCATCAGAGATGTGTATAAGAGACAGGTCTCGGGTTCGACGTAGTAGTTCGATTCCCCGAGGGATGCGACCCGTTCGAGGTCACCGTCGAGACGACAATGGACGTGCGCCGGCGTCTCGTGGCCGTACAACAGGACCGAAAACGACGCGCTGGTTTCGAGCGTCTCGCTCGTCGCCTCGAGCGCCTCGGCGGCCCCGCGGTTGACGTGGACGGAGACCTCGGTTCCGGACATAATGGGTGGGGCCGCTCAGGCCGGCGTCTCCTCTCGCATATCCGGCGGCAGCAGGTTCGGAATGCCGTCCTCGATCGGGTAGGCTTCGCCACACTCGGTACAGACGAGATCGCCACCGACGACTTCCTCGTCGTCGTACTCGGCGTCCTCGAGTTCCAAGTCGTGTTTGTCGAGCGGGCAGCAGAGAATCTCCAGTAACGACTCCTTCATACTACGTAGGCTTGCCGCCGACAGCAAAAGGTTTCGGGAACGACGTGAGCGAGTCGCTCGCGACCCGTCGCCGGACCCGATCGGTAATCAGCGGGAGAATCCCGGCGGTTACGCCGGGGAGGATGTCACTCGTACGGGTTCTCGACGACGACGGTCTCCTCGCGGCCGGGGCCGACGCCGACGGCGTAGATCGGGGCGTCGAGTTCGTCGCTGATGTACTCGAGGTACGTGCGTGCGTTCTCCGGGATCGCCTCGTACCCGTCCTCGGCGACCGCGGTCCAGTCGACGTCCGGCCAGCCGTCGAACGACTTGAACGTGGCTTCACAGCGGCTCCACTGTTCGGTCGTCGGGGGCATGGTGAGGATTTCCTCGCCGTCGAACTCGTAGCTGTGGCCGACTTCGACCGTGTCGAGGCCGGACAGGACATCGATGTGGTTGACCGCGAGTCCGGTAAAGCCGTTCGCACGAGCCGCGTGGCGCAGCATCGGCATATCGAGCCAGCCGACCCGCCGCGGGCGGCCGGTGACGGTGCCGTACTCCCCGCCTTCGTCGCGGATGGCGGTCGCGAGCGCCTCTTCGTCCGCGCCCGCACCGTCGGCCGCGTCGTAGTCCGGCGTCTGTCCCTCGACTCCGCCGAGTTCGGTCGGGAGCGGCCCAGTCCCGACGCGCGAGAGATAGGCCTTGACGATACCGATGACCTCGCCGTCCCCGATGACGGTCGGCCCGAGTCCGGTGCCGACGGTCGCACCGCCCGCAGTCGGGTTCGACGAGGTGACGTAGGGGTAGACCCCGTGGTCGATGTCGAGGGAGGTTCCCTGTGCACCCTCGAGCATGACGTTGTCGCCGGCGTCGATCCGGTTCTGGAGGAAGGTCCCGCAGTCGACGGTCATCCCCTCGTCGGCGAGGCGCTCGCCGTACTCGCGGTAGGTCTCGTAGAGGTGATCGATATCGAACGCCTCGCCGGTCTCCTTGTCGAAGACCTCCTCGGCGAGGGCCTTCTTCTGGGGAACGACGTACTCGAGGCGTTCGCGGAGCGTGTCGGAGTCGAGCAGATCGCCCACACGGACGCCGCGACGGCCGGCCTTGTCCTCGTAGGTCGGCCCGATCCCGCGCTTGGTCGTCCCGGCGGCGAGGTCTTCCTTCTCTTCCTCCTCGATGCCGTCGAGCGCGCGGTGATAGGGGAGAATAACGTGTGCGCGCTCGGAGACCCGGACGTCCGGCTCGAGACCGCGTTCGCGGAGGGTATCGATCTCGTCGAACAGCGTCTCGGGGTTGACGACGCAACCGTTGCCGAGGACGCCGATCTTGCCGCGAACGGCTCCCGACGGCACCAGCGACAGTTTGTACTTCTCGCCGTCGTGGACGACGGTATGTCCAGCGTTGTCGCCGCCCTGATACCGGGCAACGACGTCGGCGGCGTCGCCGTAGAGGTCGACGACCCCACCCTTGCCTTCGTCGCCGAGTTGCGACCCGACGATAGTGACGGTCATAACAGCGGCGGATTCTTCCCGGGCCGATAAACAGATTTCGGTATACGGGTAACTGACGAGCAGCGTTCGGAGTCGGCCGTGGGATGTGCCATGTCGCTCGGTTCGATAGCTACCAGTATATATAGGTGCAGGCACAAGGGAGGGTACACCATCCGGACTGCCGTTCCGTGGTCGACCCCGAAACCGAGTGCCCGGGACCGGCCGACAGCACAGTCTATCGCCCCCGTGACCGGGTGTAGACCCCTGCCGGACGGAGCCCAACCGGCCGGCCGATCCCGCGAATCGCCGGGATCGGAAACGTTAACTACTGACAGGAACGGATATCTAGTCGAAACCGGTCCGTTCAGTTGCCGAGAGTAACTTTTAAAAGGCCCAAAGACAAGTTAACAAATGCCATGATAGATAGGCTTGAGAAGGAAGTCGATATGCTGGAACGTCATCTCCAGGTCCTGAAGATGGTCATCGAGAACGAACCGATCGGGATCGTGAAAATGTCCAACGAAACCGGATATCCCCACCACAAGGTTCGCTACTCGCTTCGGGTCCTTGAGGAGGAGAACCTGATCGAGCCCTCGAGTCAGGGTGCGATCAAGACCGAGCGGACTGTCGAATTCGTTGACGAACTCGACGGCAAGATCGACGACATCGTCGAGAAACTCAACGGGATGAAGATCGAAGACGTCGCGGAGATCGAAGGGTAGTCTCTCGTCCAGTTCGGCGCTGTCGCCCGCCCCTGCGACCGGCAGCCCGCGCGTTGCTGACTCGCTGACGATCTTATCGCCGTTTTTCGTTCCCGGAGCGCCCCGCTTTCGTCTCGGCTTCGTCGCCACGGGTCCCAGCGATCGGGACGGCCGCGTCAGCCATCGGACACCCGTCGCTCGAGCGGCGTTCGCTGCCGTCCTCCTGGTCCGAAACGCCGGCAATTAGAGTGCGTGCTCGTCGACTACAGTTCGGGGACGTTCATGTGGAACCCTTCCGAGCGTGATTCGACGAGACAGAGGTGGTAGCCGTCCTTGCGCGAGAGGTTGACGTAACTCAGCTTCGAGCCGCGGCTGAGAAAGCCGCCGCTGGTCGCCTGCTCGGCCACCTCGAGCGCGCCGGGCTCGAAGTAACTCGAGGTGACGGCGAACGCCGCCGCGAGATCCGGGTAATTGGCTTTGATCGCGGAGGCTGCTTCCTCCAAGCCCTCGAGCATCTCCTTCGTCGCCGGCTCCCGGGAGTCGTTGAGCGTCACGAGGACCAACGGGTTCCCCATCTTGTCGAACGCGACGATATCGAAGGTCAGCTCGTCGGGCACGTCCTCGGTGTCGTCGTTCTCGAGCGAGATCGTCGCGTCGAGTTCGGCCCGATCGATGCGAGGAATAGCGTCGTAGAGGTCAACCAGACTGTCCGCGTTACCGGTATCACGAATCTCGTAGAGGACGACCTCGGTGAGCCAGTCGACGAACCGAAACTCCATCGAAGACGGGAGGAAGTCCGCGTACGGCTCCCCATCAACCGCGGCAGCGGCCGAGTCGAACTGCGTGTGATGCTCGAGCCGGAGGTTCGACGCGACCTCGCTGCGGTCGGCGTCGCCGTCGTGAGCCGTCTCGAGGGTTGGCCGACTCTTCGAGGCGTACCGCACGAAGAGGTTCGTCCCCGAAAGCGCCTGCTGGGCCGAGAGGTGCGTCTCGGCGGCAGCCCCGGAGTCGGCGGCGTCGCCGGAGTCGGTTCGCTCGCGTTCCAGTTCCGCCTCGAGGTCTTCGATTCGGGACTGGAGGCGCTCGACCGTCGTGGACAGTTCGTCGTTCGTCGACCGCAGTCGGTCGCGTTCAGCCTCGAGTTCCTCGGCCTTCGTCGCGAGGGCGTCGCGTTGCTCCTGTAGCGTCTCGAGTTTCTCGGTGAGTTCGTCGATTCGCTGTTGCTTCCGATCGGCGGCCGGACCGTCGGCCGATGACTCCGACTGAGCCGTGGCCGCCGTCCGCTGGCGGCCTCCCGTCTGGGAGCGCCCCGAACGCGTCTCGGTCGCCGTCGACTCCGCCGTCCGCTCCCCGTTTCGTGAACCGGTCCGTTGTCCGTCCGATGTGGCGGCGGTCGTAGCGTCCGCACCCGCCGACGAGGCGGCCGACCGACCCGTCCGCGTACGACGGCTGTCACTGCTCGTACTCGGTTCGTCCGCAGGTTCGCTGTCGTCGGGATCGATCGACGGGATGCGTCGCGTCTCCCGCCAGGCTTCCTCGCGTTCGAGTTGTTCGTCGAGATACCCGTCCTCGTCGTCCGCGGAAGCGTCACCGGAGTCGGCGGTGGGGTCCTCGGCCGTCGATCCGTCCGCCAGCCCATCGTCCCCCTCCTCGTCGACCCAGGAGATATCGTTGCGCTCTAACTCCTCGGCCGCCGCCTCGACCTCCGCGAGGTCGGGATTCGAGTCCGACGCCGCCTCGCCGTCGGTCTCGGACTCGGGATCCGCCCCGTCTGCGGGGGTGACGTCGATGCTCACGCCGGTTCCGCCGTCGTCGGTCGCGCTCGACGCAGTATCGGTCGTCCCGGGCTCGCTTGGCGGTGAGTCGGTCCCTACGGGATCGTCGGTCGCGGGTGCGGTCGTGTCGTCGGCAGTCGCTCGCGCGTCCCGTTGGACGCGTTCGGGTGCCCCCTGTTCCTGACTGTCGACGGAGCCGTCCGATGGCATCGACTCTTGGGAGTGACCGGTCTCGGCAGCTGCGTCCGTCCCGGCGGATGGGTCGGGCTCAGGAGCCGAACCGGCGGCGGAGGGGTCCGGCTCGGTGATTCCGCTCGAAGCGGAGTCGGACTCCGACGTGGCGTCGTCGGTCGCGGTAATCCCCGACGCGTCGCCCGTCAGATCGATCTCCCCCGTCAGCGAGGACGGATCGTCCGCGGCCCCATCCTCGATCGACTCGCTTCCCGTCGCACCGACGGTATCGGTCGACTCGGTACTCGAGATGTCGATCGGATCGATCGCCGAGTCCGTCGCACCGACGCCGGGTTCGGACTCGGCACCGTCGCCGCCAGGCGTGTCCGTCTCGGCGACGGACGTTGCCGGATCGGTCCCCGGAACTGTTCCGGTCGTCGGACTCGAGTCGGAGCGGTCGGTCGTCCCCTCCGTGGGTCCGGAGCCGGCGCTTGCCTCGCCCGTCCCCGGCACGTCAGTCACCTCGATATCGACGTCGGTCACTTCGTAGATGCCGACTTCGTCGGCCGCTCGATCGAAGGCCTCGTCGCCAGTGAGCAGCCGTTCGGCGTTGCCGATGTAGGCGGCGGCCATCCGCCGGCCGCCGTAGTAGACGGCGTAGTAATCGCCGCTGAGGACGTTTTCGCTCAGTTCGATGTAGCCGGTAAACGAGCCGCTCTGGAGGGTGTTGTCCACCTCCCGGAGCGGCGTCTCGTTCGTGTAGTACTTCGCTCGTGTGTCACCGCCGCGTTCCTCCATTGCACAGAGCAGGGGAAGCGACGGGTGGGGGGCCTCGTACTGCGTGCCAGAGGCGGTTTCGAAGTCCTCGATATCGCCGTCGATGATGCCGATAATACGGCCGTTGAGCATGAATACCCACGTGCCGACAGCCGACACGGCACCGGAGAAATCAGCGGCAGCGAGATCGGAGAGACCATCGAACCCACCGTTGAACGGGCGGGAGTCCCACTCCTCGACGCGCTCTTGCGTGCGCGGGTCCATAGTTCAACAAGCGAGAACCACACTAAATACGTTTCGCCTAGATACTGTCTATATTTTCGACTCCGCGTCCTCGGCGAGTTCCTTCATGCGTTTGCCGATCCGACCGGCACTCGAGAACTCGTCTTCGCTCATCGCGCTCGCCAGGGCGTTGCCGAGGACGAAGACCGCGTGTTTGTGTTCGCTTTTCGACTTGTGGACGTGGGACGGATCGACGTCGAGTTGACGATAGGGATCGAACAGCGTTTCGTCGACCTCCTCGCGATCCGAGAAGTACTCCATGATGACGACGAGTTCTTCGTGGAGTTCGAGGAGTTCGTCTTTATGCATACACCTCGTTAGGGACGGTTTCGATTTAAGCGTTGTGTGGCCGAGTATCGCAAAAGCGGCCCAAACCGTTCAGCGGTTCGGCCCGTCCGGTTCGCTGTCGTCCCGGCGTCGGATCGTGAGTGCCAGCGAGATGATCCACACGGCGAGGGCGACGGCGGCGACGAACTCGGGAACGGCGACCCAGTTGGCGGTGTCGTTCTCCGTGAGCAGCCAGATGAACCAAGCGAGCGGGTGGACGTTTCCGAGCCAGAACGACGCGACCGCGACGCGGCCGTCGCCGGCCAGCGCGGCCCCGCTGCCGTAGACCCAACTCGCGACCGGCGCGGCGGCGAAGACGGTCACCGCCGCGACACCGTGGACGCTCCGATCGAGGTAGACTACCGTGTGATCGAGGAAGAAGACGCCGACGCCGATCATCCCGACGACGGCGATCGTGACCAGAACCACCCCGAGACGCTCGACGGAGTTACGACTCGTGAGCCACAGTCGCCAGACGAACGGCACGCCGAGGAGTCCGCTCACGATCAGGCCACCGTTGAACAGCGCGAACGTCGGCGCGCCGTAGCGACCCATATCCGAGAGGGTTCGTCCCTGCCAGGTGAACGTCTCCGGGGGTGCAACGAGGATCGAGAGCAGGATCGCACTCACCGAAACGATCGGTGCGGCGATTCCACAGGCCGTCGCGATTTGCCTCCGCCCAGACATAAGGGATCACATGCTTCAGAACTTCATTAAAGCACTGTCGACAACGATAATACGTCTGGCAGTCGTCGAAAGCGGGGAGGAGACAGTGTCGGGCGCGGGAGTGGCCGGTCAATCGGCACCGGATGGAACCTGGTCCGCATCGGGCTCCGTGCGGTGGTCGGCGGGGAACCACGCGAGTTCGTGGTCGGCGGTGACGCGGACGCCGACGCGCTCATCGAGATCGATCCGGTCGGAGTGGTTGTGCATGCACTCGATGGTCTCGCCGCCGTCGAGTTCCACGCGATAGAGGACCGTCGGGCCGAGATACCGTCGGTAGACGACGCGGCCGTCGGCCTCGGCTTCCGCGGCGGGATAGGCCGTCACGTCGTCGGGACGGACCAACAGATCGACGATGCTCCCGTCGTACTGGTGGGCGAGCCCGTGAACGTCGTCGCGGAGCACGCGGCCGAGTGCGGTCTCGACGTGGTCGCCGTGGACCTCGCCCGGGAGGAAGCTGGCATGACCGAGGAAGCCGGCCACGAACCGCGACTCGGGCTGTTGAAAGACCTGTTGTGGGGTGTCGATCTGCTCGATATCGCCGTCGTTCATCACGGCGACCCGGTCGGAGATCGATAGCGCCTCCTCCTGATCGTGGGTGACCGAGATGGCGGTGACGCCGGTTTCCTTAATGATGCGACGGACCTCCTCGCGCATCTCGACGCGCAGATCCACGTCCAGGTTCGAAAACGGCTCGTCGAGCAACAGCATCTCGGGCTCCGGGGCCAGCGAGCGCGCGAGCGCGATCCGCTGTTGTTGTCCGCCCGAGAGTTCGTCCGGATAGTCCTCGCCGTGGTCCGTGAGTCCGACGAGTTCGAGGAGTTCGTCGACGCGGGCGTCGCGTTCGGCGTCGGCCCACTCCTGGAGGCCGAATGCGACGTTCTCGTGAGCGGTCAGATGGGGAAAGAGCGCGAAGTCCTGAAAGACGACGCCGACGCCGCGTTCCTCCGGCGGGACGAACCGTCCGTCACCGGCGACAGTCTCGTCTTGCAGCCGGACTTGTCCGGCGTTTGGCTTCTCGAGGCCGGCGATCAGGCGCAGCGTCGTGGTCTTCCCACACCCCGACGGGCCGAGCAGCGTCAGGATCTCGCCCTCGCGAACGGCCAGGGAGAGGTCCCCGATGATGTCTTCGCTCCCGAACCGTTTCGCGACGCCGTCGAGTTCGAGGACCGTCTCCGCGGTCGTCGGTGCCTGCGCTTCGTCCTCGACCGCCGTCGTGAGTAGTTGTCCGTTCGCCATAAATCGACTCCGGCGTCTGCCGGCGTATATTCCCTTTAGGCATGCCTAAATGCTTATAACTGCCGGTCCGATCCTGGGCGGTGAGAACGAACGGAGACGGCTACAGTTCGACGCCGCTGGGGATCAAGCTGTGCTGGCGGAGCAAGCTTCCCTCGTCATCGTAGACGAGAAACGTCCGTTTGTCGTAGCTGACGAACGGGTCCCCGTCGAGCGTAATCGCGACCTCGTAGCGACCCTCATCGTCGGCGGCATCCTCGCCGTACCCCCGCGCCGCGCGGATGAACTGGAGGACGTCCTCGGCGTCCTCGTTGAGCTCGAGGATGAACTCGCCGGTGATGCGGTTGGTCACGCTCACTACTCCCGTGGTGTCGTCCTCGAGCGGTCCCTGCAGGCGGAGGGCCGCGTCCGTTTCGCGCGCCTCGAGAACGTCTCCGTCAGGACCAGTGAGGCGCTCGCGAAGCATGGTCGCCGGGCCGGTGAAGTCGATCGATACCGATGGCTTCGCTGGCTCGCCGTCGGTTTCGACCCAGTCGATGTTGGTGACGTCTAACGTGAAGTGCTCGCGCCTCATTCCGTACCTGTCGCTTCGGACTCCCGCGGTATGAACGTAACGCACGAAAAAATGCGGTCGACGGACAGTTCATCGAGCGGCGGGAGAGACACGGGACGGAGATCGGCCGACCGCGCGTGTGAGATGGCGATGTAGAAACCCTTTAGTCCCCGACGCGGGAAGTGAGCGTGGGAAGCGCACGGCCGCAAATCCGACTGTGTCACCCACTCTTCCGGGTGGCTTGGGATTGCGGAAGTGCATGGCGAGAGCCAGTACTGTCGTTCGACAGTATACTGAGCGGTCAGTGCGATTCCTATCCTCAACAATGGCACGAATGCACCCCCGCCGTCGCGGCTCGTCCGGTTCGGACAAGCCGTCGGCAGACGAACCGCCGGAGTGGAGCGACGTCGACCCCGAAGACATCGAAGACCGGGTCGTCGAACTAGCACAGCAGGGCCACGATCCAAGCCAGATCGGGATGAAGCTGCGTGACGAAGGCGTCACCGGCACACCCATCCCCGACATCAAGCTGGCAACCGGAAAGAAGATCACCGAGATCCTCGAGGAGAACGACGCGCGAGCGGACATCCCCGAGGACCTCTGGAACCTGATGGAACGTGCCGTGCGTCTGCGCGAGCACGTCCAGCAAAACCAGCAGGACCACCAGAACAAGCGTGCCCTGCAGAACACCGAAGCGAAGGTTCGTCGCCTGGTCACGTATTACCGCGGCGACGAACTCGAGGCGGACTTCACCTACACGCCCGAGTTCGCGAAGGAACTCATCGAAGACACCGCGTAACGCCAGATGTCCACCGAGGGTCGATCCGCCGAGCCGGCGTCCGCCACGAGCGTCCTCGAGAGCGCCGGCTTCGTCCGCCTGATCGCCCGTGCTGACGGCGACGCGATCGCGGCGAGTGGCCTCCTCGCGAACGCCCTCGACGACCGCGAGACGCCGTTTCAGGTGACCGTCGGACGGACGGTCACGGAGCGATCCGAGCGGGCTCGAGCGCCGACTACCGACGGTGACGTGACGGTCGTCGTCGGTGCCGCCGATGCGGCCGCCGACGGCGAGCACGTCTTCGAACTCGAGGCGACGGACCGACCCGCAGCGCTTGAGGCCATCGATCTCGTCCGCGAGCTCGGTGCGACGCCGGACCCGGTGCTCGCGCTCGCCGGCGTCGTCGCCGGCGGGAGCGACCCCGGTGCGGGCGAGACCGAATGGCTCCTCGAGACCGCACGCGAGCGCGGGCTCCTCGAGCGGCGACCGGGCGTCGCGGTACCGACCGCGGATCTGGTCGACGGGCTTGCACACTCGACGCGCCTTCGCACGCCGTGGTCGGGCGATCCCGACGCGACTCGCGAAGCGCTTTCGGGCGTCGACACCGGCGATCCCGATGCGCTCGACGCGGACGACCATCGCGCGATCGGCTCGCTCGTCGCACTCGACACCGTCGGTGCCGACGAGGCGACCGACGCCGCCGCGGAGACGATCGGTCGGGCACTGCGACCCTACGCCACGCCCGCGTCGCCCTTCGCGACGCTCGGCGGTTTCGCCGACGTGCTCGAGGCGCTGGCGCGGACCGACCCCGGAACCGGGACGGCACTCGTGCTTGGCCACGACCTGCGCGAGCCCGCACTCGACGCGTGGCGTGAGCGCGGTCGTCGCGCCCACGCGGCGCTCGAGGGCGCGTCGACCGGCCGCTACGACGGGCTGTTCGTCGTCGGCATCGACGACGGTCCCGTCGAGGCGGTCGCGGCGATTGCGGCGGCCTACCGGTCGCCGGAGCCGGCCGTTCTCACCGTCGGCAACGGCGAGGCGGCGATCGCGACCCGCGAACCCGAACCCCTCGGCGCGACCGTCGAGGGAATCGCGCGCGATCTCGAGGGGGCGGATACGGACGCCGACGGTACCGCTGTCGAGTACGACATCGGCCGGCGGCGGGGCTACCTTCGGTACGACGGAGACGTGGACGACTCGGCGATCATCGCGGCAGCGAGGGACCTGCTATGAGCCGGCGCGCGACGATTCGGACGGACCACGACGATGCGACGCTCGTCGCACGGGCGCTCGACCCGGACAACACCGACGAGATGACGACGACCGTCGAGCGCGACGGCGTCGTCGACGGGACCGACGGCGACGATCGCACAGGAACGGTCGTCACGCGGATCGACCGCGAGACGACCAGCGGCCTGCAATCGACGGTCGACGACTACGTCGTCAACCTCGCAGTCGCGATCGACATCGCATCGCAGGCGCGACCCGTACAGGACGACCGACCGACGGACACGGGACCTGTGTCCGATCACGATACCGACTCAGACACAACACACAATGAGTGAACGATCAGTTTCACGTGCGAAACAGGAAAAGCGGTGGTACACCGTTCTGGCACCCGAGCAGTTCGATCGCCAGGAACTCGGCGAAACCCCCGCTGACGAACCGGACAAAGTCTACGGCCGAACGCTCGAAACGACGCTCGGCGAACTCAACAACAACGCCAGCGAGAACAACACCAAGCTGACCTTCAAGATTACCGATGTCGGCAGCGACAGCGCGTACACGGAGTTCGTTGAACACTCCCTGACGCGGGACTACCTGCGCTCGCTGGTCCGTCGCGGTGCCTCGAAGATCGAGGCCTACGTCACCGTCCTTACGACGGACGACTACCGCGTGCAGATCCAGCCCGTCGCGTTCACGACCAAGAAGGCCGACGCGAGCCAGGAGAAGGCCATCCGCGAACGGATGGTCCAGATGATCGAAGAGGCGGCCGAGGAGCGCTCCTTCGAGGAACTCATCGACAGCGTCGTCGAGGGACGGCTCTCCTCCGGCATCTACGGCGAGGCCAAGACGATCTACCCGCTGCGGCGCGTCGAGATCCAGAAGGCCACCCTCGAGGCCCACCCCGAGGAAGTCGCCGAAGAGGAAGCGACCGCGGTCGACGTCGACGAAGACGACGTCTCCGCGGACTGATCGCGATCCGCGAGTCGACTCGAGTCTCGCTGGGGCGCGATTCGATCTTTTGCGGTCGAACGCCGCGTAGCGCCCGCTGTCTTCCGCCGCCGTGACTCGAACCGACAGCCATCGATTCATCGGCGATGGAATCGAGCGGCGTCGCTCGAGAGGGACTGCCCATCTACAGCGGCGGGGACCCGACTGGAGGGTTACTCGACGACGATTTCGCCGATCATCTCGGCATTCTCGTGTGGAATACAGAAATACTCGTAGGTCCCCGGTATCTCGAAGGTATGTTCGAACGTATCGCGCGTTCCGAGGCGGCCGCCGCGGTCCTTCCAGGCCTCACGCGCGGCCGCTTGACTATCGTAGCCGCCGGACGCGAAGTACTCGGCCTCGTCCGGAATGCCGCTCTCGTAGGCCGTGACGGTGTGGTCGGCCTCGCTGGTGTTCTTCCAGACGACCGTATCGCCGGCCGACACTTCGTAGACGGCGGGCGTGAACTCGGTGCGGTTCATTCCGATGTGACAGTCCTCGCCGCCACAGGGGTCGTCGTCGAACGCGCTGAGGACGGACGAACACCCGGCCAGGGTCGTTGAGAGCGCGGTTCCGACGGCGGCGAGACAGGCGCGCCGTTGCATATCAAACCGTACGAAGAGTCGCGGTATAACCGCCCCGGTTCGGTTCTCGAAAACGCCGCCTGCGGAAACGAAAACACGTAAGGTAACGCCCCGCCGAATCCGGGCATATGCTTCCCCGGTTCGTCGGTCGGTTGGGTGTCGCCGACGCGGTGACGATCGCCAACGCCGCTCTGGGGTTCGTCGCGGTCGTCGTCGCGGTCGTCGACATCGGGCTGGCCGCCCGCCTCATCCTCCTGGCGGCGATCGCGGACGGCCTCGACGGCATCCTCGCGCGTCGCTACGGCGGCACCGATGCCGGCCCCTATCTCGACTCGCTCGCTGACGTCGCCTCCTTCGCCGTCGCCCCCGCCGTCCTCTCCTTCGTCGTCGTTACCGAGGGCTTCGGGATCGGGTTCGAGTCAATTACCCCCGCACTCCTGCTCGTGACGGTCGTCTGTGCGCTGTTCGTCGCGATGGCGGTTACCCGTCTGGGGATGTACACCGCCTACGACATCGCCGGCAGCCACACCGAGGGCGTCCAGACGACGCTGGCCGCGACGGTGCTCGGCGCGGCGATTCTCGCAGGCGAGCTTCGGCCGTGGCTCGTCCTCGGAGTGACCGGTGCGTTCTGTTACCTGATGGTCTCGCGAATCCGGTATCCCGATCTCCTGGCTCGAGACGCCGCGATCATGGGTGTCGTCCACGCGCTCGCGATCCTCGTCCCCGATTTCGCCGGTCGAACGTTTCCCTACGCCCTCCTGACGCTCGGGCTGGCGTACATGACGTGCAGTCCCTGGTTGTACTGGGGCGACGCCGAACGGACCGGCGAGGTCGACGTGCATGGAAACGCTTAGGGCCGTGCTGACACGACCGTAGAGTATGTACACAGTCACGCGTCGGCGTCGTCCCGAGGTGGGACCATGAGCGAGGACGAGGCAAACGGTGACGACGCGGCCGACGAGGCCGAGCCGGACGGAACCGCCGTCGATCTCGAAGCCATCGGCGAGCGACTCGACGCCGTGGCGGCCGACGTCGAGGAACTCGAGGGAGCCCTTGAGGCGGCCGAGACCGAAGACGACTTAGACGTCGTCGAGGCCGATCTCGACTCCGTCCGCGCCGACCTCGAGAGCGTCGAGGTACCGGAGCCGCCCGAGACCGACGAGGAGGAAGACGAAGACGAGGACCCCGCCCCCGAAGAAGAACTGCAGGCGGAGTACGACGAGCTCGAGGGCGCTCTCTCGGACCTGGGGTCCGACCTGGACGACCAGCGCGGTCCCTACGGCGAGGACGTCGTGAGCGAAATCGACGACGCGAGCGACACGATCACGAGCACTCGCTGGACCGAGGAGGGCAACGCCGAACTGATCGACGCGGTCGAGGGCTTCCTCGACGAACTCGAGGGGCTGCTCGGAGCGTCAGTGGCGCTGGCCGACGAGGACGACGAGGTCGCCGCCCGACTCGAGGCGACCCTCGACGACGCGGCCGACGCCGTGGCGGACGGTGCCCTCGACGCCGACGAGGACGCCGAAACGATCGCCGGGCTGCTCGAGGCGGCCGATGACCTCCAGAGCGAGATCGATGACGCGACCGAGTGGACCGACCTCGAGATCCGCGAACAGCTCCGCCGGGAGGGGTACTACGACGTGCTCGACCACGTCAAGGACTTCCCGCCGGAGTGGCACGCACTCAAGGTCCACGAGAAGCAGGGCAACGTCGAGCAGATCCTGCTCGCGCTCGAGACCTTCGACTCCGATTTCATGGAGGACCACTGCATGGAGGCCTTAGAGCGGATGGGTCCCGAGGAGGCCATCGACCCGATGCTTCAGAAGGCAAACCGGCGCGATCAAGCCGCCATGCGGATCCTCGGCAAGATCGGCGTCGACGACGAGGAGATCGTCGACACGCTGGTCGACTACGTCGACTCCAACCCGAACCTCCAGCGGCCGGCGTTCCGCGCGCTCGGCGAAATCGGTGCCGCGGACGCGGTCGAGCCGATCGCCCAACAACTCGTCGCCGACGAGGACGATGTCCGCAGCTGGGCTGCGCGCGCGCTCGGACTCATCGGCGACACGCGCGCCATCGACCCGCTCGCGGACGTCCTCGAAGACGACGAGGCCGACCGCGTCCGGGCCAGCGCCGCGTGGGCGCTCAACCGCATCGGTACCCAGGACGCGCTCGAGATCGTCGCCGACTACGACGACGACCGGGCCTATCTCGTCCAGGCCGAAGCCGAGGGCGTGAACCTCGAGCCCGCGGCCTGACGAGCGACAGGATAGAACCGATTCGATCCGTCCGGTCCGACCCACCCGTCCGCAGGTAGCGCGAGACGGTCGAATTCTCCCGCGGATTTAAGTACGAAAGGGCGGCCAGACGGAGCGATGACCCTCCGGCGTGTGGCCCTCGTCGCGGCGTTCGTGTGTAGTCTCGTCGCCAGCACCGCACTAGCCGCGGGCTTTGTCGCCGACGGAGCGACGGCGGACGGCCGGCCAATCGCTCAAGCACCTGCCAGCCCGGACGCGACCGCCCTCGACTGTCCGTCCCGAGCGGGCGATACGACGGCGACGGCCACGAGCCCGCCGCCGACCGACACACCGGCGCGACCGCGGATCGCCACCATCGCCCCGAACCCAGCGACCGACGGCAACGTCGGCGAGTTCGTCGTCCTCGAGACCCCGCCCGAAACGCGACTCGAGAACGTCTCCCTCACTGACGGCCACACGACGGCAGCCCTCCCGAACGAGACGATTTCCGGCCGCGTCGCGCTGAGCACTGCTCCGAACGTCACGCGGACGCTGACCGACGCACCCGTCCTCGCACTCGAGGGCCGTCTCCAGCTCGCGAACGACGGTGACGAACTCCGACTCCAAAACGCTACGACCGAGATCGATTCGGTCACCTACGATCGCGCGCCGACGGCAACGCGATGGTACCGAACGGAACCGACCACTAACGGAGCGGACGACAGGAACAGCGGTCGATGGTGGCCCACAGGTGCGACCTGTCTCCCCGTCGCGAGCACTGCGGTCGACGAGGCGACGGCATTCGTCCTTCCCGACACCCCCGAGGTTCCGCGAGCAACGATCCGAACCGCGGACGATCGACTGCTGCTGGCGGGGTACACCGTCACCTCCGACGCGATCGTCGCCGACCTCGTCGACGCGGCCGACCGCGGCGTTGACGTCGCCGTCCTCCTCGAGGCGAGCCCGGTCGGCGGCACGCCCGCACCGACCGAGAGCGTCCTCGAGACGCTCGAGTCCGGTGGCGTCGACGTCCGGGTCATCGGCGGCGAGAACGCTCGCTACCGGTATCACCACCCGAAGTACGCCGTCGTCGACGACCGTGTGCTGGTCATGACTGAAAACTGGAAACCCGCTGGCGTCGGCGGTGAGAGCAGTCGCGGCTGGGGGGTCCGCCTCGAAAGCGAGGCGCTCGCAGCCCGACTCGCGACGGTTTTCAGCGCCGATTTCGAGGGCCGAGACACGACGGCCGGCAGTGCCTACCGCGCGAACACCACGTTCGTCGACGACGAGACACAGGGGTTCTCGTCGGCGGAAGCCGATCCCGAGTTCCCGACGACTCACGATCCGGCGACGGTCCCGGTCGAATCCGCCGAACTCCTGCTCGCGCCGGACAACGCCGACGGCCGGATGCAGGCATTGTTGGCCGACGCCGATGACGAGATCCTCGTCATCCAGCCCAGTATCGACGGCGACGTCTCGCTGCTCGAGGCAACCCTCGCGGCGGCCCGCCGCGGCGTCGATGTCAAACTCCTGCTCGGCTCGACGTGGTACAACGCCGACGAAAACGAAGCCCTGGCCGCCGACCTCGAGCGGGTCGCCGACCGTGAGGACCTCCCGCTCGAGGTCCGCCTCGTTGAGGACACCGATCGATTCGAGAAGATCCACGCCAAGGGCGTCGTGATCGATCGGGAGACGGCGATCGTAGGCAGTGCGAACTGGAATTCGAACTCGCTCGAGAACAACCGCGAGGTGCTCGTCGCGCTCCACAGCGTGGCGGCCGCGAAGTACTACGCCGACGTGTTCGAAGCGGACTGGGCGGGCGGCTCACAGTCGCTCCCGATCGGCCTCGGCGTCGCGGTCGTCATCGCCCTCGCGGGTGGGGCGATCGTCGGCCGACGCTACGTCCGATTCGGCGATCGGGACGGGTCCAGCGATCCCTGACCGGGCGTGTCGTACGGTGAAATCCGTGATTTCGTCGGTCGCTCTCACCGAATTCGGTACAGCAGTCGCTCCCAATGTTGCGCTGCAGAACGTGTCCCCGTAGTGGTCAGTACGGCACTCCGACCGCGATAGCAACCGCTCGTGGGTATTTGAGAGACGGGGTAGGTCAGTCAGGTGAACACACGTGGAAACCACGCGCGCTGAAAGGTAGCTGTCTGACCGTGCCGTCTCCTAGTCCTCTCTGCTATCCCTATAAAACAGCACCGGTATACGGGTCCAACCGACCCGACTCAGTCGGCCCGACCGCTGGCCTCGAGTTCGAGCAGTTCACAGCAGTCCTGCTCGGCATCGAAACAATCGGGACACTGGGCTGGCCGGTCGATGATTGTGTCGAGGCGTTCCGCGACGGTATCGTCGATAACGCTTTCGAGTGCGCGGGCCTCGTCACGAAACTCCTCGACCTCGAGGACGTTCGCGAGGAACCGCTCGATGATGCAGTAGGTCTGGAGGGCATTGTGTGCTCGCTCGAGCCCTTCGTCGGTCAGACTGGCACCTTTGTATTTCTCGTGGTCGACGAGTTCCCGCTCCTCGAGCTTACCGATCATCTCGTTGACGCTGGCCGGACTCACCTCGAGGAGATCCGCAAGCGTGCCGGTCGATGCGGGGCCGTCCTCGATGCGCTGGGCCAGATAGATCGCTTTGAGGTATTGATCTGCAGTGTTCATGCCATCCCTCCGTCGGTCGCGTTCCGTGCCGTGTCGATCCCTCGCCGGCGCACCCGCGGCCGGGCGTCGATGCGTGTCGCGGACGGCGTCAACGCGGTCACTTCGGTGGCCGCGATCGTGGCGCTCACCCTGATCATGCTCGCTGCTCCATGACCTCGGTCACTTCCTCGACGCCCTCTTTTTCCTCCTCGCGGATGCTGTACAGCGTCTCGAGTAGCCGCTCGCGGTCGACGGCGAACTCGGACTCGGAGGCCTCGATCGCTTCGATCAGGTCGTCGTAGAACTTGTAGGCCGTTTCCTCGTTGGCCAACTGGTCGTAGAGGACGCCGTCCGTGTCCTCCGGCGGCCCGTATTGGGCGTCGACCAGTGCGTTGATCTCCTCGTATCCGACCGTTTCCGCCTCGAGATCGTCGATCAGCGCCTCGAGTCGCTCGCGGTGTTCGGCCGACTCGGTCGCGGCCTCCGCGAGTAACTCTTCCACCTCCTCGTCGAATTCCGCCCGCTCTTCGGGGGGCAGGGACTCGATGTGGTGGGCGGCGCGTGACTCGACGAGTTCCTCCAGCACGACCCCGATCTGGAGCAATCGGGTCAGCTGGTGGTCGCTCGAGACACGCTGTCCCAGGCTCATATCACGACAAGGGAGCCGTGGTTACTTAGTCGTCTCGGAGCGCGGACGGCGACAACGCGAAACGGCGGGAGGTACAGGGACCGACAGCGATCAGTCGCGCTGTCGGAGTCGAGCGCCGATCAGCTCCTCGAGGTCGTCGCGGAGTTCGTCGACGTCGATCTCCTCGAGAACGGGCACGAAGAAGCCCTCGACGAGCATGTTACGCGCCGCTCGCGGGTCGACACCGCGGGAGGTCATGTAGAACAGATCCTCCGCGTCGATCTGGCCGACCGTCGCGGAGTGGCTGGCCTCGGTGTCGTGGTTGTTGATGATCAGTTTCGGGGAGGCGTCGGCCTCGCTCTCGTCGCTGAGCATCAGCGTATTCTCGCGCTGGTATGAGCTGGTGTCCCAGGCATCGGCACCGACGTCCTGGACGCCCTCGTAGACCGAGCGGGCGACATCGTCGGTGACGCCGCGGGTGACGAGATCCGCGGTCGTGTGCTCGGCGCGGTGCCAGACCTTCGCGTCGAGGTCGAAGTGCTGGTCGTTGTGGCCGTAGAACGCGCCAACGATCTGTGTCTCGGAGCTATCGCCGCTGAGCGTCGTCGAGACCTCCGTCTTCGTGAGTTGGGTCCCGAGGTTGCCCTCGATCCAGTCGATCGTAGCGTAGGTGTCGGCGACGCCGCGCTTGACGGTAAAGTTGTAGGCCTCCTCCGAGAGGTTCTGGAGACTGCCGTACTGGACGTAACTGTTCTCGCCGGCGGCGACTTCGACGACGCCGCTGTAGTACTGTTCGTCCTGTTCTGCGCCGGTCGACTGGCGCTCGAGGATCGTGACCGAAGACGACTCCTCGGTGACGACGAGCGTGTAGTTGAACAGCGAGCGGGAGTTCTGCTCGGTGCGGACGGTCACGTCCTCGGCGTCGACGCCTTCGGGGACGTAGATGACCGTCCCGGTGGAAAACAGCGCCGTCGAGAGCGCCGTCAGGTAGTTCTCCTGTGGGTCGACGATACTGCCGAAGTGCTCCTTGAGGAGGTCCTCGTGCTCGGCGACGGCGTCGCTCCAGGCCAGGACCTCGGCCTCGTCGGGGCCGACCTGATCTTTGTCCTCGGCCGCGTTGAGCGGATCGACGAGGGACTCGAAGTCCAGGTCGTGGAGGTTCGTCCAGTCTCGCCCCGGCGTCCGGATGACATCGGGCATGTCGAGTTCCTCGAGAGCCGCGAGGGCCTCGAGACGGGTCTCCGTGAGCCAGTCGGGCTCGTCGAGTCCGTCGCTGATCTCGCGTACCTGTTCTTCGGTCAGATTGGCGTGTACCTGTGTTCCTGCGCTCATATTATCCGAGGCTCCCCTCCATCTCGAGTTCGATGAGACGGTTGAGTTCGACCGCGTACTCGATCGGCAGTTCCTCCGTGATCGGCTCGATGAAGCCGGCGACGATCATCTTCTTGGCGTCGTCGTCGTCCAGTCCGCGGGACTGGAGGTAGAAGATGTCCTCGTCGCCGATCTTGCCGACGGTCGCCTCGTGGGCGACATCGACCTTCGACTCCTCGATCTCCATGTACGGCATGGTGTCCGACGTGGACTCGTTGTCGAACATCAGAGCGTCACACTCGACGGCAGTGCTCGAGTTCTCCGCGCCGTCGGCGATGTGGACGAGCCCGCGGTAGTTGGTGCGGCCGCCGTCCTTGGAGATCGACTTGGACTCGATGGTCGAGCTGGTGTCGGGCGCGTTGTGGTAGACCTTCGCGCCGGTGTCGATGTCTTGGCCCTCGCCCGCGAAGGCGATGGTGATGTGGGTGTCGGTCGACCCGCGGCCCTTGAGGATCGTACACGGGTAGAGCATGGTCGCTTTCGAGCCCATGCTGCCCGAGACCCACTCCATCGTACCGTTTTCCTCGCAGATGGCGCGCTTGGTGTTGAGGTTGAAGGTGTTCTTCGACCAGTTCTGGACGGTCGAGTACTGGACGTGAGCGTCCTCGCCGACGAAGACTTCCACACCGCCGCTGTGGAGGTTGTGGGTGCCGTACTTCGGCGCGGAACAGCCCTCGATGTAGTGGACTTCCGACCCTTCCTCGGCGATGATGAGCGTGTGCTCGAACTGGCCCATTCCCTCGGAGTTCATTCGGAAGTAGGCCTGGACCGGCATCTCGACGGTGACGTCCTCGGGGACGTAGACGAAGCTCCCGCCGGACCAGACGGCCCCGTGCAAGGCGGCGAACTTGTTGTCGCTCGGCGGCACGCAGGTCGTCATGAAGTGCTCTTTGACGAGCTCGGGATGCTCACGAACGGCCTCATCCATGTTACAGAAGATGACGCCTTTCTCCTCCCACTGCTCTTGCATGTTCTGGTAGACGACCTCGGACTCGTACTGGGCACCGACGCCCGAGAGGGCGTTCTTCTCCGCTTCCGGGATGCCGAGCTTGTCGAACGTGTCCTTGATCTCGTCGGGCAGCTCCGTCCAGTCGTCGACGCCTTCGCGCTTGTCGACGTCCGGTCGGATGTACGGGATGATTTCCTCGACGTCGAGTTCGGAGAGATCGGGCATGCCGGGCCAGCCGGACGGCATCGGCATGTTGTGATACTGCTCGAGCGCACGCAGGCGGCGCTCGAGCATCCAGTCGGGCTCGTCCTTGTCCTCGGAGATCATGCGAATGACCTCCTCGGTCAGGCCCTTCCCGGATCGGACCGCGGCGTTCTCTTCCTTCTTGAACTCGAACCGGGCCTCGGTGTCTGTCTCTTGTAGGTGGTCTTGATCGGAACTCATTGGTTGATGTAGTTGTGGTTACGGCTGTAGCGTTATTACGGTTGTTCTAGTCGAATCCGGTTACGCGGTGCCGTAGACTTCCTCGCGGACCCAGTCGTACCCCTTGTCCTCGAGCTTCTCGGCGAGCTCTGGCCCGCCGCTCTTGGCGATCTGACCGTCGAGCATCACGTGGACGTGGTCGGGCTCGACGTAGTCGAGGATGCGCTGGTAGTGGGTGATCTGGAGGACGCCGGTGCCCTGCTCGTCGCGCAGGGCGTTGATTCCGTTGGACACGTCCTGCAGGCGGTCGATGTCGAGTCCGGAGTCGATCTCGTCGAGGACGGCGATCGAGGGCTCGAGGATGGCGGCCTGCAGCACTTCGTTCTGTTTCTTCTCCCCGCCGGAGAACCCGGCGTTGAGGTAGCGCTGGGCGAACTTCTCGTCCATCTCCAGTTGCTCCATCTTCTCCTGGAGAATTTGCTGGAACTCGGCGACACCGATTTCACCCTCGTCCGCGGGGCCTTCCATCGGCGAGGACTCGAAGCCCTCGTCGTCCGCCGCGTCGGACTCGTCACCCTCCTCGTCCTCGAAGAGTTCCTCGCGCTCCTCGATCTTGGCGTTCAGCGCCGTTCGGAGGAAGTTCGTCATCGTGACGCCTTCGATCTCCGCGGGATACTGGAAGCCGAGGAAGATACCGAGCGCGGCGCGTTCGTTCGGCTCGAGTTCGAGGAGGTTCCAGGTGCGCTGCTCCTCGTCGATCTCGATGTCCTCGCCGAACTCGTCGTCCTCGAGGTGAAGCAGGACGTCGCCCTCGGTGACCTCGTAGGCCGGGTGGCCGGCGATGACCTTCGCGGTCGTCGACTTCCCGGAGCCGTTCGGTCCCATCAGCGCGTGGATCTCGTCCGACTGAACCTCGAGGTTGACGCCCTCGAGAATGGTCTCGTCGCCGTCCGCTACTTCCGCATGCAGATTGTTGAGTTCGAGGCGTGCCATAGTATTCTGTCGTCTGGATAGTGGGTCGTATGACTGATAACGGTTTCGTATCCAATTGGATACAGTCCCGCAGAGTCAAAATAAGTTTCCGATTCGAAAACCACGGTTCGGATAGTCCGATACAGGGCCGTGATACAGCATCCGGATTTCGACCGAGAAACGGACTTCAAATCGGCATTGCGTACCGATTCCGGAATGTGGTTCGATCACCGTCCGTTTCCCGAGTCACATGAACGAGTCGAGTCCCTTCTGCTCTTGCCCGCTTTTCACTTCGTCCCACGAGATGTCCAGTGCTTCGAGGATGCGCTCGATCGGCCCTTGCAGCGTCTTCTCGAGCATTTTATCGTAGTCGACCGCGAACGCCTCGGGGATCTGGTCTTCGTACTCGAAGCAGATGACGTCGGGGTCGCGCTTGAACGCACCGTAAAGAGGGTCGGTGCGGGCGTCGAACCCCTCCTCGGCCTCGAGCCGTTCGAAGAAGGACGGGTCGACGCGGTCGAGGTAGAGCCGTTTTGGCTTGCTCCCGCGCTGGAAGTTGGTCCCAAGCAACAGGTTGGCGTACTTCGCGCCGCGGACCTGGGCCGTATCGGTATCGTAGTTGTCGAGTCGTTTCCCGATCCCGCCGGGAATCGCGATCTCCTCGAGCGAGATCTCGCCGGCCAGTACGTCCTCGATGATGCCGTTGACGTACTCCTTTGCGCCCTCGACGTCGCCCTCGCGGACGATCATCTCGATGACGCGGTGTTGGACCTCCTTGGTGATCGGTGCGATGTCCGAGCGCTGGTACTCGAAGCCGACGATGTCGACGTCGTTGACGTCCTTTCCCTCCTTCCAGGTGATATGGCCCGCATAGCGTTTCTTCTTTCCCGCTTGGAAGAATCGTCGATAGAGCTTCTCGAACTCGATCTGGAACCGGTGTTCCTCGGCGTTCAGGTCCTCCCGCGCGAAGTCGTCGTAGCGACCGTTGATGTACTCCTCGATCTCGAAGGACTGCTCGAGGGCGTCTTCCTTCGAGACGCCGGGGCCGAGCTCGAGCATGACCGAATCGGTATCTCCATACGTAACTTGATACTCGAGTTCGTTTGCGGCCGTGTCCGTGAACTCGATGACCTCGCGGCCGGTAGCCGTGATTGCGGATGCCGCTTCTTTGTCATAGAGGCGGAATTGTTCCCATCCAGACACGCCGTAAAGCGAGTTCATGATAACCTTTACCGCCCCCTGTTGGCGGTCGTACTGCTCGTACGCGGGCGAGCCGGGTTCGTGCTGGTCTCGCAGTTCTTTCTTCTCCTCGCGCTCGGCGAGCAGTTCCGTGATCATCTCGCGGTTGACGCCGTCGGGCTCCTTCCGAAAGTGGGTCCCCGTCGGCGCTTCGTACATCTCCCCTTCGTACTCGTCGGGATCGACCTTCGTCTCCGGCGAGGCGTTGATCGTCGTCATACACATCGGGTACAGCGACTTCAGGTCCAGCACGGTGACGTTCTCCTTGACGCCCGTAATCGGCTCGAACACCGCGCCGCCCTCGTACTCTTCGCCGGCCTCCTGTTGGCCCTTCGAGGGCAGCGCGAAGCGACCGTGGGCCTCGTGGAGGACGTACATGTCGACCGCGTCGCCCGGCGTCGGCGCGTCCTCGAGTTTGCAGCCGACGAACGAGCGCACTTCGTCCCAGAACGGGATGATCTCCTGCTGGCGGTCGAGTTCGACACAGAGCTCGACGTCCCGCAGGTTGTACTCGAGCAGCTGCGTGGGGTCGCCCTCCCAGAGATCGCCGATGTCGCCGGCGTAGCGCTCCTTGCCGACGCCCAATTCTTCCTCGCCGACGGCGTCGAGCCGGTAGGAATCCAGTTCGGAGAAGACCATCCGCTGGTAGCCATAGAGCAAGTCGAAGACGACGCGACCCTTGATGTCCGGGCCGCCCCAGTTGCTGCGCCAGACCTCGTCGACCCGCGAGAGGCGATCGATCGAGAGATCGTACTCGTGGTGGGAGCCTGAAAGCTCCTCGAGTCGGTCGAGGAAGTACGGCGCGTCGAAATCCTCGAAGTTCCAGCCCGTGAGGACATCGGGATCGGTTTCCTCGACGTACTCGATGAAGGCCTCGAGCATGGCCTCCTCCGCCGCGAAGCACCGCACGTCGTGGTCGATCTCGCCCTCGATCGGGTCGTACTCCGTGATCTCGGTCGGAATCTCGCCGTCGCCGATCGGAGCCTCGTAGAGCCACATGATGTACTCGTCGCGGTAGGAGTCGTGGCTGGTGAGACAGAGAATCGGCTCCTCGCCGTCCTCGGGGAAGCCCGAGCGATCGTCGACCTCGATGTCGAAGGTGTTCACGCGCGGAGCGGCGTCGACGTCGACCGCTTCGACCTCGTCGTGGGGAACGACCAGCGAGTCGTCGTCGGCGCGGCGTTCGGGGACCCGAATCCCGCTGCGAACGTCCTTGTCGATCAGAAACCGGTTGGGAAACAGGATGTCGGCCTCGTAGTGGTCGAAGTCGTCGCGGACCTGTCCGACGTCACGGGGTGTCTGACCGAAGATCTTGGTGAGTTTCTCGCCCCGAATACTCTCGTAGGGCTCGCCGTCCTCGTCGTACTCCCGACTGCCAGTCAACCGGTCGTACTGTTCCTCCGGCGGCTGCTCGAGCGTCTCAGTCGGCGCGTAGAAATACGGTTTGAAGCCGACGACCTGTACGTGCTCTAACTCGCCGTCGGGCGTCCGCCCGAAGACGTGCATGATCGGCCGTTCCTCGTCGCCGTAGCCGGCGATCGTGTAGTCGACCTGCATCACGGCGAGTTCGAGGTCGTCCTCGGATTCGGGCAGCGTTTCCTCGACGACGTCGATCACCTCCGCGGCGTCGGACCCGCCGTTACCGGCGACGGCAACCGCCTCTTCGTCCGGCCGGTCGTCGGTCTCCGCGGAGTCGCCGCCGAACTCCGTGAGTCCGGTCTGGCCCGCCTCAGTCATGATACCGAGATTTGCAGTCGGCGGATAAAAACCCCTGCAATCCCCGCCTGCGATACCCGTCGACAGGAGTCCGTCAGCGGAGCTTGCGGAAGCAACAAGACATATAAAGTGGTAACACATAGCATGCACTCAGGTGATCGACGTGTCCACCCATGTGAACGACGACGCGACGGATCGGAGCGAGCCGAGTAGTGAACCCGCGGGGACCGCAACGATCGAATCCTACGAGACCGACGACGGCGTCGTTTTTTATGACGCCCAGAACCCGCTCGCGTGGGTCGAGACCTCTCGAACCCTCACGCTCGCGGACCTGGCCTGAGACGGCACTCGCGAAGCGAACGTTTTTCCCCTCCCTGGGCATCGACCCGCATGTGGTATTCGATCGGACCGAAAACGAGCCCGACGAGTGGGACCCGGAAGCGGACTTCTACGACGAGGAACGCGATGGGCTCACGATCCCACAGGTGTCGACCGAGGACGACGTTCCGGACGACGACCTGCCCGATCTGTCGGACGGGATCGAGCCGCCAACCGTGTCTACCGACGAGACTGACGTCCCCGGCGACATCCTCGAGACGTTTTGGGCGCTGGTGTTGGTCATCAACGCCGCCGTGCTGGCCGTGTCGCTCGGGTCGCTATTGCTGGTGTTCAAGGGCGATCTGTTCCGTGGCGGCCTCCTCGTCGCTGTCGGGGCCGTACTGTTCGGGTTCGCCGGCCGGCGATACAAAACGTTCAAGCGAGACCGCGACGCTAGCACCGCTGACGATCCCGAGGCCGACGACGGAGCTGATATCGACGCGGGAACGGCCGAATCGAAAGCGCCCGACGCAGCCGATCCGATGGCGGGGGACGCTCCCCGCTCACGATCACCGGAGCAAAACGACAGCCCATGAACACAGTCGAGGACGACACCGGTAAACGGTACCTGCTTCTCAAACGATCGGACAGCGCGAGCCTCGTGCGTGACCCCGAAACCGGCAACGAGTGTTACATCCGCAACGATCGTCTCGAGGCCGTCGACGAGGGCTCTCCCCTCGAGATGGCCGCCCGAAGCGTGGGCGACCCGGTGCTGACGCTGGTGACTACCGTCCACGACGAGGAGACGCTGGGACTGCTGCTCGAACTCTCGGAGCGGGGGCCACTCGGCGTTCGAACCCTGCTCGACGCCTACGACTGCTGCGAGAGCGACCTGCATGGCCGGCTGACGGTCCTTTCGGCCGCCGGCCTGCTCGAGGAAACCGAGATCGTCGGCGAGCGTGGGTATCGGGTGACCGAGGACTGCGAGACGGCGCTCGAGACGATCCGGTCGCGCACCGAATCGGGGCCCGAAACGGCGAGGGGCGACTCCTGAAATCGAGCTGGCCGACCGAACCGCCGGCCACGGTCACCATCGTTAGTCGGAGGCGAGTAGTGCACTCTCAGGCGGCTCGCCGCGCTCGAGTCGCGATCGGTTCGATGTCGCGTCCTTCTCGACCCGGACCAGGGAGTCGGCCGCGCCGACGAGTTCCTCGTCATGGCTGACGACGACGATCTGTTCGACGCCCAGGTCCCGCATCGATTCGACCAGCGAGACGAGTTGCGTGACGTGGCCGGAGTCCAGGAAGACCGTCGGCTCGTCGAGGATAAGCGGCGGCATCGGAGCTGTGCCCTCGACACCCTCGGCAAGCAGTCGATAGATGGCACACCGCAGGCTGAGGTTGAACAACGCCCGTTCGCCGCCGGACAGTTGCTCGGGCTCTAAGGCTTCGCCGTCTTTCTGGTAGACGGTCAACCGGTAGTCGCCGTCGAGATCGATCGCCGCGTAGGAGTCGTTCTGATAGACTAGGTCGAACGTTTCGTTCAGCAGTCGCTCTAATGTCTCGACGTTGCGCTGGCGCAGGTCCGTACGCAGTTCACCGTACGTCGTCTGTAACGCCTCGGCCTCCTCGTAGAGGGACTCGAGCCGCTCACACCGCTCCGCGAGGCGCTTGCGGCGCTCGCGGAGCCGTTCGAGTTCCTCGAGTTCGTTTTCGACGGCACCGATCGCGTTTTGAATCTCGTTTCGCTGATCCGCGAGGGCCGCGAGTTTGTCGTCGACCTGCTCGAGATAGGTCTCGGCGTTCGCCTTCTCCTCGCGAGCGGTGTCGACCCGCTCTTCGTTGAACTCCGACTCGAGGTCGGCCTTGCGATCGCGTTTCGTCGAGAGCGTCTCGCGGCGCTCGTCGTTCATTTCCGCCCAGTCCTGTCGCCGTTCGCGAAGCGTTTCTATCTCGCTCTCGAGGCTCGCCCGCTCGTCGGCGATGGTCGAGACTCGCTCGAGGGACTCGAGTGTCTCCGTGATCTCCCCGCGTTCGGCGTTGATCGCGCCGAGTTCGGCCCGCGAATCGGCCACCTCGGCTTCCCGTTCGGCCGCCGTGGATCGCTTTTCCTCGGCGTCGGCTTCGTAGGCCGCGGCGTCGTCTCGGAGCTGCTGGCGCTGGTCGCGCCGGTCCGCGAGGCTCTCGCGTTTCTCGGCGAGCAACTGTTCGATGTTGTCGTGGTTCTCCTCGAGTCGCTCGACCCGCCGTTCGGCCTCCCGGAGCGTCTCGGCGCGGTCGATCCGGTCGTCGAGCGCGTCGTGCTCCGCTTCGAGGTCCTCGCGCTCGGCCTCGAGAGCGGCGAGTTCCTCCCGGCGGTCGTCGAGCACGTCGACGTGGGGCGAGTCCTCGACCGGCTGGCCGCACTCGGGACACTTGCCCTCCTCGAGCAGCCGTTCGCCCTCCTCGATCGCGTTCTCGGCGGTCCGGATGTCGGCGACGACGTCGTTGAGAGCCGCACTCAGTTCCTCGCGGTCGCTCTCGAGAGCCTCGAGGTGGGCCGCCGCCTCGCCGAACGCGACCGGCGCATCGTCGAACGTCGCCCGCGCGGACGCGATCTCCTCGTCGAGGTCCGCGAGTTTCGCCTCGCGGTCCGCGATCGCCTCCGCGTCGGCCTCGATCCGCTCGTCGATGTCGGCGGCCTCCTCGCGAGCGGTTTCGGCCCGCGCTTCGAGGTCGGCGGCCTCCTCGCGAAGTCGCTCGATCTCGTCGGTCCCGGTTTCGATCGCCACCGTCAGTTCCTGTAGCTCATCGCCGAGTTCCTCGTCGCGAGCCTCGAGTTCCGCGATGCGGTCCCGGACCGCGTCCGCGTCGGTATCGTCCTCGAGACCGACGGCATCGAGGAGTTCGGCGCGCTCGGTCGCGAGTTCCGCCCGCCGAGCCCGGACCTCGCCGAGTTCGTCGCTTGCGTCCTCGCGCTTGCGTTCGGTCTCGCTGATCTTCGACCGGAGCGCATCGATCTCCTCCTCGAGGGCCACGATCTCCTCGCGGGTCTCCTCGTGGCGTTCGAGGACCGCCGTGGCCGTCTCGAGCGTCTCCGCGGCCTGCTCGCGCTGTGTCTCGTAATGATCGATCTCCTCGACGACGTCAGTTCGGCGGGACTCGAGACGGTTCAGTTCCTCGTGGAGGTCCTTTGCCTCTTTCTGCTCGACCTGAGCGCGGATGTCCTCGAGGACCTCCTGTTGGCCGTCCAGTACCGTCTTGACGCCGAGGCGGGCTTCGCTGGCGCGCTCCCGGTAGTCCTCGAGCGCGCCGAGTTGGAGCAGGTCGTCGATCATGTCCTGGCGATCGCTCGGCGAGGCGTGGATGAGCTTGTTGACCTCGCCCTGGCGGACGTACGCGCAGTTGACGAACGCCTCGGCGTCCATCCGCAGGAGCTGGGTGACCTCCCGACGCACGTCGCGAGCGCCCTCGATCGTCGCCGTCGGCATCTCGAGCACGCACTTCGTCGTGGCCGCGCGGTCGCCGCGAAGTTTGAGCCGGCGCTCGACGTGGTACTCACGGTCGTCGTGGGTAAACCACAGTTCGACCGCCGCTTCCTCCTCGCCGGTCGTGATGACGTCATCGAGCGTTCGGTCGTCCAGCGCCTTCGAGCCGTAGAGCGCGAAGAAGACGGCCTCGAGCAGCGTCGACTTTCCGCTGCCGTTGACGCCGTGGACGACGGTGACGCCGCGCTCGAGCGTGAGATCGGCGTCGCCGTAGCACTTGAAGTTCAACAGCTGAACGCGGTCAACTCTCATGCGAAATCACCCAGCGAGGCGGTGTCGGTGTCGGCGGTCTCGTCGGGGTCATCGGTGCCTGCAGCCCCGCCGCCGTCGCCAGCGTCGTCAACCGCGTCGGCGCTGTCACTCGCTGCCCCTGCGGCGGGCGCATCGTCGGTCGACTCGGGGGCGGACTCCGCACCGTCGGCGAGGTGGTCGGCAACGGTCGTCACGTCTTCATCGGCCGGCCGGCGCTCCGGTGCGGGCCTGTCTCTTATACACATCTNAGGTCGCGAACCCGCCGCTCGACGGAGTCGCGGACGTTCGAATCGGCGAGATCGCCGCTCCGGACGGTCTCGTCGATCTCGAGGGCGGCGTCGCTGAGGCCCATCTCTCGTATCCGTTCGCGGACCGCATCGTCCGGGTTGGCGAAGCTGACCGACACGTCCTCGTCCTCGTCCTCGTCGGGGAGGTCCCGACGATCGTTCACGCGAGCGACGAGCGCGCCGCGGTCGATGGCGAGTTCTTCGATGGCCGCCGGGGCGATCGGTCGACCCTCGCCGTCGATGGTGACGATGACGACCGCGTCCGCGAGGTCGTGCTGGCGGACCCGTTCCTGAACGCGGTCGATGCCCTCGTCCGCGGCGAGTTCGACATCAACGAAGACGAACTCGCGGGTCGAGGGCAGGCCACGGCGACTGATACCGACCGTCCCATCGTCCGCGAAGTCGACGAGGTTGTAGCCTCGATCCGCGCGCTCGCTGGCGCTTGCACGCTCGGTCGAACCGCAGTAGGTGACCCACGTGTCCAGTACGTCGGCGGTGTCGGGTTTGTGGTTGTCCCCCAGCAGAACGGCGTCGAAATCGACCGTCGACTCGGCGAGGACGGTTTCGGTGTCCCAGTCGGCGTGTGCGAAGGGTTCGAAGAGGCCGTGACTCACTAAACTCGCATGGGCCGCTTCGGCCGGCAGCGCGTCGAAATCGTAGGTGAGATCGTCCCGGCGCGATCGCGGGACGAAGTCGAGTCCGTAGAAGGCGGTGTCGTCGATGACGACCGGCTCGGCCCCGAGCCGTGTCGCTAGGCCGAGGTCCGCGAAGAGATCGAGCCACTGGGCGTCGCGCTTCGATTCGTGGTTGCCGACGACGGCGAGAAAAGGGATGTCGGCATCGGCGAGCGTCCGGAGGATGTCAACAGTTCCTTGAAGGTCGACGAGCCCCGGCCGCCGATCGTGAAAGAGGTCGCCGGCGTGGATCACCGCGTCGACGTCGTCGTCGACTGCGTCTTCGACGACCGAGCGGAAAGCCGCGAGGAAGTCCCGTCGTCGCTCGGGCGAGTTGTACTGCTGGTACCCGATGTGGGTATCGCCCGTATGGATAACCCGCGTCATTGGCCAGTCGTTGGCAAGCCCGTCGTAAATGGGTTCCGTCACCGGAGTGAAAGTAAAAACGATACGTCACACGGAACTGAAGACAGTCGGGACGCGACGACGGGCCCGGTCGCTGTAGAAACCGGACGACGATATCGAGACGACGCGGGGAAAACCCAGTCCGTCGGGTGTGATCGCCAGTTACCGGTAGTGAAGTTGGGCCGATGGCCCGGCCCGTGTGCCTCGAGTAGGACAATCACGAGTGGCGGCCCACCACAACTGCCCCGTCTATGAGGCGGGCAAATCCCAAAGAGGATCGCATAGACCGGAGTACCTGCCGCGAGGTGGGGAAAGTTGCTTCTGGGGGGATCAGCATAGCCGAAATCCCCACCGGAAGAATCCCACCCCTTCAGGGGTGGGAGGAGGTCAAGATCGAACGTCCAGACTGTAGAGCCGCTTGCGAGCGTCGGAAAACGAGAAGCGAGAATCGATAACGTTCTCCTCATCGAGTCGGTTTAACGCATACCGGACCGTCCGGGAAGGCAGCAGCGTCTCGTCGGCGATCTGTTGCTGGGTCATCGTGTCGTTGTACTCGAGGACCTTCGCGACGAGTTTCGCGCTCGGCGGCAGGTCTCGGACGTCGTCCCACGTTCCGCGCTCGGAAGTCTCTTGTCGAAACCGCTCTGAAGCACTCATCCTACTCCCCCGTTTCGAATACAGAGTAATAATATTTGCCATTCGGTTTGATATCCTACGGTTATATTTCGAGGGCGAATGCACCTACCCGAAGTCTCTTATGAACCAGCACCCAAAGGTCGGGTGATGAGCGACACCGTGGACGACGTCGACCTCCCATACGACGAGGACGAGGCGTCCCAACAGGAGAAAATCCAGGCGCTCGAGGAACGGCTGGAGATCCTCGAGGCGCAAAACGAGGAGATGCGTGACAAGCTCCTCGATGCCAACGCCGAGAACAACAAGTACCAGCAGAAACTCGAGCGTCTCACACACGAGAACAAGAAACTCAAACAGTCCCCGCTGTTCGTCGCCACCGTCCAGGAAGTCACGGACGAGGGCGTTATCATCAAACAACACGGGAACAACCAAGAGGCGCTGACGGAAGTCACAGACGAGATGCGCGCGGACATCGAACCCGACGCCCGGGTCGCGGTCAACAACTCGCTGTCGATCGTCAAACCCCTCTCGAACGAGACGGATGTCCGCGCCCGCGTGATGGAGGTCACCGAGAGCCCCGAGGTCAGCTACGAGGACATCGGCGGCCTCGAAGAGCAGATGCAAGAGGTCCGCGAGACCGTCGAGATGCCCCTCGAGAAGCCCGAGATGTTCGACGACGTGGGCATCGACCCACCGAGCGGCGTTCTCCTCTACGGGCCGCCGGGGACGGGCAAGACGATGCTCGCCAAGGCCGTCGCCAACCAGACCGACGCCACCTTCATCAAGATGGCCGGCTCGGAGCTGGTCCATAAGTTCATCGGCGAGGGTGCGAAGCTGGTTCGTGACCTCTTCGACGTCGCCCGCGAACACGAGCCCGCCGTCATCTTCATCGACGAGATCGACGCCATCGCGGCAAAGCGAACGGAATCGAAGACCTCCGGCGACGCCGAGGTCCAGCGGACGATGATGCAACTCCTCTCGGAGATGGACGGCTTCGAGGAGCGCGGCGAAATTCGCATCATCGCTGCCACCAACCGCTTCGACATGCTCGATCGGGCTATTCTCCGTCCCGGCCGGTTCGACCGCCTGATCGAGGTGCCAAAGCCCAACGCCGAGGGTCGCGAGATCATCTTCGAGATCCACACCCGCGGGATGAACGTCTCCGACGATGTCGACTTCGCTGCACTGGCCGAAGAGGCCGACAACGCCTCCGGTGCCGACATCAAGGCCGTCTGTACCGAGGCCGGCATGTTTGCCATCCGCGACGACCGCACCGAAATCCGGATGGAGGACTTCCGCAGCGCCTGGGACAAGGTCGAGGCCGAATCCGACGAGTCCGACGAGGTCTCGAAGACGTTCGCCTGAACTCCTGCCCGAGGTCGACAGCAGTTCTCTTCGTTCGGTTTTCCGCCGCTCGAGCGACGGCGGTGCCGTCGCCGTTCGGTCGCAGTGTGGCCGCTCCGCTGTGTTCTCTTTGGCGGGCTAGCTGCGGCCACAGTATCACACGGCCGGTTCCACTGCTCGGCGCTCTCGACAGGGACCAGACGGACCGACTGGCAGCGAGTTATCCGTCGGAACTCCAGGCGCGTTACAGTGCCGAGAAGACGAGCCACGGAACGACGAACATCAGCAGTGTCAGCAGCCCGAGAATGGTGACGTAGCCGATACCCGTTCCTGCCGCAGTGAGCCACGACGGATGCTCGAATTCGCTGAGATCGACTGCCATGTCAGTTGTAACCGGTGACGAACGCATAAACATACCGGAACGCCGAGTCGAGACTCGCCGTTTCCGTCGCGATGTGTGCCCGACTTCTCGATTCCGCTCGTCACACCCGATACTGCGATCGCCGTCACCACCGACGCCGAGAGCGGTTTCCGGACCGCTTTTACCGAGTGGGCCGCTACGGGCACTCAATGACGAAAATCGTCGTGGTGGACAACCACGGACAGTTCACCCACTTGGAGCGCCGGGCCCTTCGTGACCTCGGCGTTGACACGGAATTGATCGACAACGAGACGCCGCCGGACGCCGTCGACGCCGACGGCGTCGTCCTCTCGGGTGGGCCGGACATGGATCGGATCGGGGAGTCGCCGGCCTATCTCGAGGCGGACGTGCCGGTCCTGGGAATCTGCCTGGGAATGCAATTGATCGCCGCTGAACTCGGCGGCAGCGTCGGGAGCGGCGAGTACGGCGGGTACGCCGACGTGACCGTCGACATCGTCGACGATGACGACCCGCTGACCGGTTCGCTGCACCCCGAAACCCGCGTCTGGGCGAGTCACGCCGACGAGGTCACGGAACTGCCGGCGGGCTTCGAACTAACGGCGAAAAGCGACGTCTGTAACGTCGAAGCGATGAGCGACACCGACCGCGATCTCTACGGCGTCCAGTGGCACCCCGAGGTCGCCCACACCGAGGAGGGCGACGAGATCTTCGAGAACTTCCTGGCGATCTGCAAATCGCGGTAAGCACACGGCCGTGCCGACCCGCGATCGATTCGGGCCACCGTGTCGTTACGACATGACAATTTATTGATCATCAGCGTCTTTACTGCTCGGACGAATGTGAAACGCGATGACAGTCGACACTGTCGGTCGGTTCGAACGCGCACTCGAGGGCCTCGAGGTGGGACTCGAGCGCGTGACGGCCGCCGACGCGAGCGAGCGGATCGGAACGATCGCCGCGGAACCAGCGATCGGCGTCCCCCTCCCCTTCGACGACGTCGACCTCCCGGCGTCGGTGACGACTGATCCGATGGCCGCCGAACTGACGGCCGCCCGGACCGGCATCACTCCGGTCGGATTCGCGATCGCGGAGTACGGCACAGTCGCCGTCGAGTCGACGGCCAACGGCGCGGAACCGATCAGTCTCTACCCGGAGCGACACGTTGCCGTCGTCGCGGAGAGCGATATCGTCCCTGATATAAGCGCCGGCTTCGACCGACTCGCCGACGGGTTCGACGCGGGCCGGGACAGCGTCGTCTTCGCGACCGGTCGGAGCGCGACCGCCGACATGGGCGACCTCGTCCACGGCGTCCACGGTCCCGGCGACGTTCACGTAATCGTTCTGGAGGACCGATAGGATGGCCCAACACACGCGCTCGGAGCAGGCCGACCGGATTCGGCACCTGCTCGAGACCGAGGGACCGGCGATCCACGCCCACGCGAGCGCCTCGAACGCCCGCCGAAAGGAGACCTACGGTGGGACCGACGACCTCGAGGAGCTGCGGACCGAGGCGCGCTCGATCAAGGAAGCCGCTATCGATCGGCTCCCCGAGTTGATCGAGACGGTCCGCGAAGCCGTCGAGGAAAACGGCGGGACCGTCTACATCGCGGACGACGCCGCGGACGCGAACGCGTACGTGACTGACGTTGTCAACCGCGAGGCCACGAACGGTGCCGACGGTGCAGCCGCGTCGCCGTCGGTCGTCAAATCGAAGTCCATGACGACCGAGGAGATCGATCTCAACGACGCGCTCGAGGCCGACGGGATCGACGTTACCGAGACCGATCTGGGTGAGTGGGTCCTCCAACTCGCGGACGAGACGCCTTCCCACATCGTCGGGCCGGCAATGCACATTTCCCGCGAGGAGATCGCCACCCTGTTCAACGAGCGGTTCGATCCCGACGCGCCCTTCGAGACGGCCACGGAGTTGACGCGGTTCGCGCGCGATCACCTCGGCGAGATCATCGATGGAGCCGATGTGGGAGTCACCGGCGCGAACTTCGTCGTCGCCGACAGCGGGACGATCACGCTGGTCACGAACGAGGGTAACGCCCGGAAATGTGCGGTCACGCCCGACACGCACGTCGCGGTCGCGGGCGTCGAGAAACTGCTCCCGACGCTGTCGGACCTCGAGCCGTTCGTCGACATCATCGCCAAGAGCGCGACCGGGCAACCGATCTCCCAGTACGTCACGATGCTGTCCCCGCCGACCGACTCGCCGACGCTGGATTTCGACGCGCCGGACAAGCCGATCACGGCCGGCGAGGGAGCGGCGGCCGACGGGACGGGAGCGGACGGGCCCGGAACCCAGGACCGCGAGTTCCACCTCGTCCTGCTGGACAACGGCCGCATGGACATGCGCGAGGACGATCAGCTTCGGGAAACTCTGTACTGCATCCGCTGTGGAGCCTGCTCGAACTCGTGTGCCAACTTCCAGTCCGTCGGCGGCCACGGCTTCGGCGGCGAGACCTATTCGGGGGGCATCGCAACCGGCTGGGAGGCCGGCGTTCACGGCCAGGAGTCGGCGGCCGAGTTCAACGACCTCTGTACCGGCTGTACGAACTGTGTCGACGCCTGTCCGGTGAAGATCGACATCCCGTGGATCAACACCGTCGTCAGGGATCGGCTCAACCGCAGCGACGACCCCGAGGCGTACGACTTCCTCGTCGACGGCCTCACGCCCGACGCGGAGTCGGGCGGGCTTGACCCCGGCAAACGCTTCTTCGGGAATATCGGCACGGTCGCGAAAGCCGCCAGCGCGACCGCTCCCGTCTCGAACTGGCTCGCCGACGCCGGCCCCGTCCGCGCAGTTCTCGAGCGTACCCTCGGTATCGACCGCCGGCGCGATCTCCCGACCTTCCGCCGAGAGTCGCTCGTCGATTGGTTCGCGGGGCGAGGCGGCGCGGCTGCCTCGAGTCGACGGGCCGCTCGGGCTGACTCACGGAACGGAGCCGACATCGACCGCGAGGCCGTCCTCTACACCGACGTGTACACGAACTACGTCGACATCGACCGCGGGAAGGCCGCCGTCCGGACGCTCGAGGCGCTGGGCGTGCCGGTCCGCGTGCCGAACCTGCCTGAAAGCGGTCGCGCGGCGCTCTCGCAGGGGATGATCGCGACGGCGGACAGACAGGCGAGCCGACTCTACGCCGCGCTGGCCGAGGACCTCGATGCCGGCCGAGACGTGGTCGTCATCGAACCCTCCGATCTGGCGGCCATGCACCGCGAGTACGAGCGCCTGTTACCGGTGGACTCGTACGAGCGGCTTCGGGACGGCAGCTACGAAATCTGCGAGTACGTCTACGGCCTCCTCGAGAACGGGGCCGATCCGACGGCTCTGTCGACCGGCGACGGCGCGGAGCCGGTCGCCTACCACTCCCACTGCCAGCAACGGACGCTCGATCTCGAAGCGCCCACTGCCGCTGTCCTCGAGCGCTGTGGCTACGCCCCCGAACTCTCGAGCGCCGAATGCTGTGGGATGGCCGGCTCGTTCGGCTACAAGCGGGAGTACTACGAACTCAGTATGGATGTCGGCGAGCGGCTGGCCGAAGAGATCGACGACGGTCTCCCCGTCGTCGCGTCGGGAACCTCCTGTGGCGACCAACTCGAGACGCTGCTCGAGCGTGATGTGGCCCATCCGATCGAGTTGCTCGCACCTGGTGGCGCTCGGACGTAGCGGTCGCTCTCCGTCATTTGTCGGGAAAAACGGTGTCCGGACGGACCGGTCAGCTACGCCTCGAACAGGTCGTCGACCGCGTGTCGCGCTGCGAGCGCGGCGTCGTCGGCGATCCGTTCGGGGTTGGCCTCGTCCTCGGGCGCGTTGAGATAGACATCGACCTCGAGGACGCCGTCCTCGAAGACGACAGTCACGTCGTAATCGCGCACGTCGGACTGTTTGTATTGTGAGAAGATGACGCCTTCCGCGGCGTCCGAGGCCGTCTGGACGACGGTCTCGTCCGACGGTTCCTCAGTCGACATTTACGCGCCGCCAGCGCCCGGGCCGCCGGGGCCGGCCGGGCCGCCGCCCATGCCGCCACCGAGCAGGTCCTCGAGCTCCTCCTGGAGGCTCTCGAACTGGTCTTGCACGCGCTCTTCCTGCTTCTCGAGGGTCTCGAGGCGGATTTCGAGGGAATCGACCTTGTCCTCGAGGTCCTCCTCGGCCTGGTCGTAGTCGGTCTCGACGAGGAGTTCGCCGACGTTCCGGTACATCGTCGTTCCCTCGTCGATGTTCTCGAGTTCGTCGAGGGCGTTCTGTGCCTCGGTGAGGCCCGATTCGGCTTCCTGTTTCTGGACGGCGACTTCCTGGGCCGTCTCCTGAAGGTCCTGTAGCTGCTCGATTTTCTCTTGTGCTTCCGGCGGCAGGTTTCCTTGCATATCTCGACCGTCGCCCTCCGGACTGATAAAGCCAAGCTTTGTCTTCCGTCCGGAGGATCGGATCCCTAGCCACGTCCGTCCGTCGCGACCGCTTCGTCGCCGGTCGTCGGCGTCGCCGCGCCGTCGGTTCGGATCACGAGATAGCCGCCGAGGAAGAGCACGCCCCAGAGCAGGAAGCCCGCGTCCCAAAGGAGGATCGACCCCGGGCCGGCGGGCCAGACGTGGTGAATGCCGAGCAGGTGGTGGTTCACCAGTCTTCGACGAGGTTGAAAACGCCCCAGCCCATGATCACTGCGCCCAGTAGCGTCCGCCCGGAGTTCGGCACCGGATGAAAGCGCCACGCTTGCGAGAGTAACACGACGCCGATGACGGTAAACACGTACGTCGCGAGGTGAAAGAGGCCTCGGCTCACGTTGAGTTCGAGATCGGTCGCTCGGCTCGAGCAGCGTGGCTACTGGGCCGTGAGAACGGCCTCGCCGGCGTCAGCGGCCCGTTCGGCGACGTCGACTAGCGAGAACCAGGTGTTCAGCGCCGCTCGGAGCGCGACCACGTCCTCGGCGTCGATGTCGATCCGAACGCACGAGCCGTCCCGCTCGAGGATCGTCCGTGAGCGCTCGTCGTCGATCTCGCCGATCTCGCGGGCGACGCTCGTGGCGACGAGTTCGGCACGCGACGGCGTCTCGTAGTCGAACTCGAGTGTCGCGTCGTGAGAAGACACGGCAGTTACTGGACGTCGACTTCCTTGACGTCGCGGCTGCGTTCTTTCAGGAGCACGCGGTGGCCGCAGTAGGGACAGCGGACGCCGCCGTACTCGTCGAGTTGCACGTCGCGTTTACAGCGGGAGCATTTGTAACTCATACTGAGTCTCGGGACGCGTTAGTCGTCGTCCTCTGCGAGGGCAGCGCGGATGGAGCGCTGGACGGTACGGCCGGCGGGGGTCTCAGGGCGGTACGCGCCGCCGGTGAAGACTTCGCCGGTTTCCTCGTTCTTCCAGATGCCGGTGCCGACGCGGGTGACGTCGTCGCCGTCGACCTCGGCGTTTTCCATGTCATCTTCGATCTCGCTGACGCGACGGCGGGCGACGCGGCCGTAGCGGGCACCGAAGCGGCCAGCGCTACCGACCTGTCCTTTCTTGGCCATAGTGGTCCACACTATCGCCAGCGGATTCTTAAACCTGTTGAGTCGCGACGCCCCTCCGGTCGGAATCGCTCCGCGGACCGGTCAGTCGACGGTCCCCGATCAGGAGTCACCGAGTCGCTCGGCGACCGGCCACGCGAGCAGTTCCAGAAAGACGAGCGCGAGCGCGGCGAGGTAGCCCGCGATCGCGAGCGGTGCAGTGTGTAGGCCCGTGCCGACGCTTGGGGCCGCAAGCAGCGTCCGAACCGCGAGGCCGCTTACCGCCAACAGCGGGATCAGGGTCAGGACGGCGTCCGGTCGCTCGAGCATGGCTAATTAGATCTAATTACGGACGGGGGATTAAAGCTCACACAACCAGCAGCACCTGACACTGCCATCGACGCGACACACTAGTTGCTGTGGAACGCTCCCGACGGCACGACTGACAGCGGCGGTTGGCAATCCGAACCAATGGCCGAGCGGGACGCTACTGAAATTCGGCGTCGGCGAGCACGTCGTTGAGGTCGTCGCGGATGCGCTCGCCCATCTCCCGGTCGCGAGCCGTCGTCACGACTCGGTTCTCCTGGACGCTCGAGCCGTTGCGCAACAGCATGCGAACGTTGCCGCCGTCGTCGGCGCGAGTCACTTTGGCGCGCATTCCTGATTGGGACCCCTTCCCGCCGGCGTCGATAGGGCCGGGGATCACCTTCTTCACGTGGGGGTGGTCCGCGACGGTGTGAATGGCCTGCATCCCAGTACGGCCGCCGATGAGCGTCGAGTGACTGCCGCTGATCTTCTCGGCCGGCGGCGTCTCGACGACGTCGAGCGCGCGGTTGCCGCGGCGCTCGAGGACCGCCCGGACGGGATCGTCGTCGTCGACACGATAGAAGGGATGATGAACGTCAGCACGGACGGCGCGAATCACCGCACGGACGCCGCCCGCGTAGACCTCCTCGGGACGCTTCCGGCGGATCTCGTCGCCGATCAGCCCCGCGAAGTTGCGGAGTTCGATGGGTTCGTTCTCGCCGTCTTCGGGCGTCGTCGTGATCGTCGTCTCGCCGAGTACCTGTTCGTCGGCGTCGATGTCGTCGCCCCTCGCCGTCGGTTCGTCGGGGTCGCCGGCGAGCATCGTGATCGTCGCCCTGTCGCGTGCCGCATCGAGGACGACCGCCTCGGTGTTGGCCTCCCGACAGACCAGACAGAAGTCACCGGGTTTCTCGAGCGGCGATGCGCAGTGGCGACACTCCATAGGCGAACTTGTCGGGACGGATGTAAAACAGGTCTGTTTCCGACCGGATCGAACGCCGGCCCCGGAGAGTGCGACTCGGATCGACACCCAGTCCGGACTATCCGCTTCCGCGGACGGTCGTCTCGTCGCGGCCGGTCTGTCCGGCCGCGTCGACGACGGTCGCGACGAGCCGGTACGCCGCGCGTCGCTCGCGCCCCTTCGCTCGCAGCCGTCCGGTCACCGTATCGCGCTCGCCGTCGAGGGCCGCCGTCACCGTCCGGATGGGAGTCCCGGTATCGGGGTCCCGGAGTTCGAACGCGGCCCGCTCGAGATCGCCGTTCCCATCGGTCGCCTCGATGGAGACCCGGTAGCTGTCCGGCGGGTTCGTCGCCGTGACAGCGGTGATCGACACGCTCGGCTCGGTGCCGGTTGCCTCGTCACCGCCATCTGACCCTCCGCCAGGACTGGCCGTCCCGTTGCCGCGATCCAGCACACGAATGTCGTACCGGACTTCGCGGTGTGCGCGCTCGCCGATGCGAAGCGTCGGCTCGACATCTCGCGTCCGGTCTACGGTCGACGGGGCCTCGTAGACGAACGTCGCCCGTCCCGCCGCGTCAGTCACGGGATCGACGGCCCGAACAGTCCCGTCGCCACCGACGCTCCCGGTCACGGAAACGCCACTGACGGGGTTGTCGAACCGGTCGCGGGCCTCGACGACGAGCCGCTGGCGGCCGCTCTCGGGGACAGTCGTCGCGTTGCCCTCGAGATCGGTGAGATACGCCGCCGTCTCCTCGTTCGCACCGCTGCCGAGGGCGACAGCCCCGAGCCGAAGTTCGTAGGTGGCCCCGCGCTCGAGCGTGAGTGTCAGTCGGCCACAGGGGTCCGGCGGCGCTCGCTGACAGTCGAAACGTGTCACGTACCGGTCGTTGTCGGGATCGCCGTCCGGATCGCGTTCGTCCGCGAGGAGGGCGGCCCACTCGTCCTCGGTGAGCCGCGTCGGGACCGTCAGCGTGACCGGTTCGCCGTCGTCGCGGACCGTCACCGTCCGCACCGGCGCGCTGGTCGGCTCGAGGTCGATCGCGACACCGGTGGCCTCTGAAACGGAGCGGTCACCCGCCAGCGCGACGAGATCGAGCCGACGGGCGTCGACGAGATCCTGCTCGCCCCTCGTGACCGCCGTCTCGTCGAAGCGGTCGTAGACGATCCACGGCTCGGCCACCGTCACCGGCGCGTCGTCGTACTCGTTGTAGTTGGGCACGTACTCGAGCGACCGCGTCTCGAACGTCCGCGGGGTTCCGTTCCAGTAGTCGCCGGTCTCGCCCGCCGCGGCCGCGTTGGCGATTTCGACGCTGGCGGGGGCCGTCGTGCGAACCGTCCCGGCGGCGGGCGGCGGGTTGACGAAGAACAGGCGGGGCGGGTAGCGCAGGCCGGCCTCGATGGCGACCGTCTCGCCGTTCCCGGTCGCGGCCACTCGATCGACGGCCCCGTCGACAGCCCCCACCTCAGTCCGGACCCGCTCGTTGTGCTGAAACTCGAGGCCCTCGTTGACCGCGGGAATCGCGGTCGTCTGGAGGATCGCCAGCAAAGCGAGGAGCAGTGCAAACATGAGTATCGCGCCGATGACCGGCGAGACCGCCCGCTCGGAGCCGCGGAACGCTCCGGTTCCGCCGAGCCGGGCCGTCGGCTGCGTCTCGGTTCCGCTCCGGCCGTAGGGATGAGGTTCGACCATGGTTATACCAGGAAGAAGAAGGCGACGACCGTGAGAGCGACCAGTCCCAGTCCGTACTTGAGGCCACTGAGGATGTCGTTCTCGGCCAGTTTCCCGGCGATCAGCCCGCTGCCGAAGCCCTGAATGAGCGCCGAGTGGAGGAACAGCAGCTCGTAGGTGTCGACGGGAATCGCGCCCAGCGAGATCGGCCCGCCGGCGGCCGCTGGATCGGTCTCGGCCGCCACCTCGGCGATCGGGGTGAGATAGCTCGCGCTGACCATAACGATAACCAGCAGATAGACGAGGAAGCCGATCACGACGATCGCGACGTACGAGCCGACTTCGCGCCGTCGCTCGCGGGCGAGTTTCGCCTGTGCCCGAGTGTTCGTCGCCGCGATCTCGAGCAGGCCGTGGAGATCGCCGCTCGAGCGGCTCCCCTCCGCGACGAGGGTCATCGTCCGGGTCAGTTGAGGCACGTTCAGCCGGTCGGCGAAGCCGAGGAGAGCGCGCGTTAGGTCGTGGTTCCAGGCCACGTCGTTGCGGACGCGGCGAAGTTCCGCGGCGAGGGTCCCGCTGGCCCAGCGCGTGACCAGATCGAAGGCGTCGACGATGTCGACGCCCATCCGGTTCGCGCTGGCGAGGATGCTCAGCACGTCCGGGAATCGCTCGGTGATGACGGTCGTCCGGCGGCGCTCGCGCTCGTGGAGGACCGTCAGCGGCGCGGTCGCCGTCACCAACGGGACGACGGCGAGCCCGACGGTCGTCCGGAGCGGGGCAGCGAGGAACGCGGCGGCGGTCGGTTCGACGAGTCCAGTCCGGATAGCGAGCCCGGCGACGGCGAGGGCGGCCGGCACCGTCACCCCGAGCGAGCGGACGGGGCAGTCGGTGATCGCCCGCAACGGATCGGAGAGGAACGCACGGATACCGGTCTCCCGTTTCGACCGCTGATAGGCCGCAAAGCGAGGATCGTCGACCACCTGCTCGAGTTCGACCGTTCGCTCCGTCGCGACGGCGAGGCTGGCGGTCGGCTCCTGGTACGGACGCGAAAGCACATCGACGAGGAGCAGGAACCCGCCCATCGAGAGCGGGAAGACGACGTAGACGAGCCCGGCGATCAGGCCGACGGTCTCCGTGCCGAGGAATCCCATCACCATCAAAACGACGATCAGGAACAGCGGTGCAGCGACGAACGCGACGACGAACACCTCGCTGAGCATGCCGAGCGTCTCGGTGAACGACGACTGCTCCTCGAGCGCGTCTTCGAGGGCCGCCTCGGATTCCGCCTCGAGGAACGTCTCGAGATCGCCGCCGGAGTCGAGGACGCCGAGCAGGTCGTCGAGGAACCGCCGAAAGTCGTCGCTCGGGGTCAGCATCCGGACGTTGTCCAGCGCCTGCAACAGGTCGTTGCCGAACAGGTCGATCTCGCGGACGACGAGGTCGAACTCGTTTGCGACCTCGCCATAGACTGCCTCGCTGTTCCCGAGTCGGCGACACACCTCGATGACGTTCATCCCGCCGCTGGAGAGCGCGTACATGAACGTGATGGCGTACGGGAGGTTGAGCGCGATGCTGCGCCGCCGGGCCGCCACCGCGCTGCGCGGGTAGTAGTAGTTCCGCCCAATCCAGACGGCACCGCCGGCAGCGAGCGAGCAAAGCAGGGGGACGAATAGTGCGGCCACGACCAGCGGGTTCGTCAGGAACGCGTCCCGTGCCCGGCCGGACAGACCGAACAGCGGTTCGAGCACGCTGGCTAGCGTCCCTGTACGCACCAGCGCGAGGAGGCCGACGGTCGCGAGGCATCCCGCGGCGACCGCGGCGATCCCCGCACGTCTGGCGCTGTCGGTCAGGTACGTATCGTAGGTGTCCCGAATCCGGGCCTGCTTGAGCAGGCGCTGGAGCCCACGATAGCGCTCCGGTCGCGCTTTGAAGAACGCTCGCGTCCGGCCGTACGCCTCCCGGAACTCGCGTTGCTCGTCGGCACCGAGGTGGCGCTCCTCGGCGAACGGCTGGCTGAGCGCTTCCTCGGGTTCCGGCTCGGCGTCGGCCACCGCCGTCCGTCGCTCGTCGGCCGCCGGCGATCCGCTCGAGGTCCCTGAATCGTCACCGAACGCGTCCTCGAGGACGGCCTCGGCCGTCGCCTCGTCGAGCGCCGGCTCGCGGAACGCCGGCTCGTCGAGGTGGCGGTCGGCGTCGTCGCCGGATCGATCACGGTCGGTCACGGGTCAGTCGTCGGCCTCCGTCACCGCGATCCGGTCAGGGTCGAGGTCGCCGGCACGGACCTCCTCGAGAACGTAGTCCGGATCGCGAATGAAGCCCTGGATGACGCGGGCGACGCTCTCGTAGTCGGTGATGCCCGCCTCGAGCAGGTACTCGAGGACCGCTTCGCGGTGGTCCAGTTCCCGTTCGATGCGGCCGGGCGTCCAGCCCCGTTCGTCGGCGATGGCACCGAGCACTCTCGAGCCCGTGGTCTGCTCGAACCCGTCCGAGCGGGGATCGTACCGGAACACTTCGTGTGGCTCGAGGTCATCGTCCGCGTCGTCCGCGCCGAATTCGACGAGCCGCCTGTTGCGCCGAACGCGTTTGCCGTTCTGGGTCGTCTGTTGCTGGATCGAGACGATATCGAGGTTACCGATCATCTCGGACGGGACGTTCAGCGGCTCGTTCCCCAGCCGGCTCAACAGCCCGCGAACGGAATCGGCGTGGAACGTGGTGTACGCCGTGTGCCCAGTAGCGATCGACTGGAAGAAGGTGAGCGCCACGTCGCTTTCGGTGCGGATCTCGCCGACGACGAGGTACTCCGGTCGCTGGCGCAGCGCCGCTTGCAGGAGGTCGAACATCCCGACGGAGCCGCGCCCGCCGGCGGTGACGCCCGTGCGCGTGACGCTTTGGATCCAGTTGTCGTGGGGCAGCGTCAACTCCGGCGTATCCTCGATGGAGACGACCTTGCTTTCGGGCGGTACGAACATCGAAATCGCGTTGAGGCTGGTCGTCTTCCCCGACCCGGTGCCGCCGGCGACCATCAGCGAGGCGTTGTTCTCGACGGCCAGCCAGAGGTAGGCCATCTGCGCGATGCTGAACGTGCCCCAGTTGACGAGGTCGACCGGCGTGAACGGTACCTCGGCGAACTTCCGGACGGTGAAGTTGGCTCCACCGGTCGTCACCTCACCCCCGAGTGTGAGTTGAACGCGCGACCCGTCGGGGAGCGAGGCGTCGATCAGGGGGTCGGCCACCGAGAGGTGTTTGCCGGCGCGTTGGGCGAGTCGCACGACGTACGCGCTCAGGCGCTCGTCGCTGAAAGCGAGGTTCGTCCGCAGGTCGCGGTAGCCGTGGTGGTAGACGAAGACGGGTTTCGCCGCTCCGTCACAGGAGATATCCTCGACCGCCCGGTCGCGCATGATCGGGTCGATCTTCCCGTAGCTCACGAAGTCCCGGCGGAGGTAGTAGCGGAGTTGCTGAAGGGAGCCGTCGCCGACGGTCGGGGCGTGTTCACGCATCACCCGCGGGACTTCCTCGTCGAAGGTCGCCGCCCGGTCGATCTCGCCGTCGAACTCCTTGTACAGCAGATCGCTGCGCAGCGACCGGATGAGGTCCTCGCGAACGTACTCCTCGAACTCGTCTAAGTCGGGTTCGACGACGTGATACCGGTTGGTGTTGGTCGACTCGTCGTACAGGATCGTCACGTATGCGTACGGCCGGTTGACCCAGTAGCGGTCGACCTCTTCGTAGTCGTCGAGATAGCCGAAATCGAAGAACTCCGCCTCGATGAAGGCGTCGGACGGGCGACCGGGGAACGCGTCGTCAGGCCGGTCGTCGAACGTCGCCTTCACGTCCGCGAGGACGGCGTCCCTGATCGCTCGCGTCGACTTCGAGTCCGTCGGAGCAATCGCCGACATCGGCTCCGGATCGGCGTCGTCGCTCCCCGTCGTCCCGTCGCCCGTCGGGGCGACGACCGACTCGGCCTCGGTCCCGAGACTCGAGGCCGGGCCGACGCCGCTCGGCGGCTGCGAGGGGATTTCACCCCGGTTGTCGTCAGTTTCGTCCGGTGGGTTCCCGTCCGCCATCGATCGATTGACTGCCCCTTGTGAGCCGACTCCCTAAATTGTGCTGGCTCGTGACCTGACAACGAACCTGCGTGTCGGCCGTCACAGAATTCGGTCGAAGACGGTCCGGACCGGCTCCGTATCGATGACGTCGTAGGGGACCCGAAGCGGGGAGATCGAGACCGCCTCTTCGAGGACGGCGTGGCGGTCGGTGTCTTCGCCGTCGGGAATGTCGCGGTTGGCCATCTGCTGCCAGAGGCGGTTCGTCAGCTGGAACCGGCCGTCCTCGAAGGCGGCGTCCATCTCGTAGACCTCGGTCGGGCGCGTGATCGCAACGCCGTCGGGTTCGGCCCTCGGACCGGGGACGTTGACGTTCAGGTAGTCGACCCGATCGAACAGACCGGTCCCGGGTGCACCGGCCACGAGGGCGGCGGTGATCTCGCCCGCCCGCTCGAAGTCCGCGGGCTCGAGGGCGTCGTCGTGACCGAGCGTGTCCATCGAGACGGCGATCGACGGGGTGCCGAGGAAGGCCGCCTCCATAGCGGCGCTGACGGTCCCTGATCGGGAGAAGACGTACGTGCCGAGGTTTGCGCCGTCGTTACAGCCCGAGACGACGATATCGGGGGCCGGCTCGAGCCCCTTCGCGCCGACGATAGCGCAGTCACAAGGGGTGCCGTCGACTGCGTAGCCCAGGTCGTGATCGGTGTGAGGAACCGGCGAGGTAAAGGAGTCGGCCTCGAGGTCCAGCGAGAGGTCCCCGCCGTCCGAGGCGTTCGTCCGCCCGTAGGACAGCGACCGGCCGACGGCGCTCCGGTTCCGGTCCGGCGCGACGACGGTCACCTCGCCGACCGCCGAGAGCGCGTCGTGCAGCGCCCGAAGGCCGGGCGCGTCGATCCCGTCGTCGTTCGTCAGGAGGATGTGCGGGTCCGAGTCCAGTTCCATTGGCTGGTCGGTCGATTGGGGGCGAGCTACGTAGCTGTTCGGTTCAGCGAAGTCGATCCCTGTGGAACCCCGTCGCGGTCGCATCCGACGACACGGGCCGGCTGATGGACGACGTCGTCGCGGACCCGTTCGGGACGTTCCGCTACGGCATCGCGTCGTTGCTCGGAATCGGTCTGCTGCTATCTGCTTTTTCTCGGTATGATCGTCGTGGCGATTCCGCTGTTCCCGCTGGCATCGCTTGTCCGGGAAATCGGCGGCGCGATCGCTGCCACCGGCGTCGTGGCATCTTCGCGATCTGTGTCGGTGCCGCCGGCTTCGGCGCGGTGCATCGGGGCGCTCTCGGCTGCACCCCACGCTCGAGTGACAGTCGAGCGGGCCGACGGCCTTCGAGTCAGGACAGCCGCGAAGCGACCCGGTCGATCACGGGACTGTGCGAGATGCCCATCGCCCGGTAGACAGCGATTTGGAGGAACACGGTCAGTGACACCCAGACGGTAAGCAGCAGGAAGGCCCACGGCGACGGCAGGCCGTGACGCCGTATCCACGCCGCGGCGAGAAGCCCGATCCCGACCGCCAGCAGCGAGCCGAAAAGCTGGAGTCGGACGAGCAGCGGGTCACCGGATCGCTGCGCGTCCGTGTAGAGCCGCCGCTCTGCGAATCCCACCAGGCCCTGAACGAGGAGCAGCCCGGACAAGAGGGTGGCACCTAGCTCGAGCATCGTCACCACGGCAAGTAGCGCCGAAGTCGATCGACCACCGACCGCTTGCGGCGGACCCGCAGCGTCGTTCCGTCGGCGTCGAAGGCGGCTTCGGTCGCGGGGATGTGCGTGCCGTCGGGCAGTTCGAAGTGCTGCTCGCCGGCGGGGACCGTGCCGCCGCTGCCCGCGCCGAACAGCGTCTTCGAGCGACCCGTCGGCTCCGGAACGGGCTCGCTGTACTCGATGACGTACACCGTGCGCCCGTCTTCCGTCGTCTTCTCCCAGTCGACGATCTCGCGGTGCTCGTTCGTCCCGATCACGCGCGGACTCCACCTCGGTTCGATTCCTGCTCGGGTGCGAGGACCATATTCCCAGCCTACTCGTGACACGGTGCTAAAGGCTTCGCCGCCGGGCGTCGACCGGTGACGGTCGCCTCGAGCGTTCGAGTCCCGCTCGAGTGCCGTCTCAGCCGAGGTCGATCGGATCGACCTTCAGGTACTCCCGGGAGACGACGGTCGCGTACGACCCCTTCGGCAGCGCGAACGTCAGCGTCAGCGGGTCGGGGTCGAGCGAGAGGGCAGTCCGCAGGAGGATCGCCCGCCGGGTGCCGGTCGAGCCGAACTCCCCGGGCAGGTCGAAGTCCGCCGGCTCGAGGCCGAGGTCCGCGAGGACGGCGCGCTCGATCTCGCCCTGCTCGCCGTCGGCGAGTTCGGTTTCGGTGCCGACCAGCGGCGCGGTGACGAACGCCCGGCCGCGCTCGCAGTGGCGGGTCACCGAGTCGACCCGGCGCTCGTCGACCCGCTGGAGTCGGTCGGTATCGGGGAGCGCGAGCCCGTCGGGTGCGTCGGTATCCGAAAAGCAGACCACATCCCCCTCGACGGGCCGGTCGAAGGGCAAGCCGCGCTCGAGGCGCTCGGAGAGCATCAGGTTGAACGCGTACGACTGGGCCGCGTGGACGAACAGCCGCTGGAGGTTCGAGGGCACCCGCTCGAGGGCCGCTCTGAACTCCTCGGGGCCGGGTTCGCCGTCGCACTCGGCGAGCGCGTGGAGCATCGAGCGCTCGTAGCGCAGGCGGTGTGGCACGCGTTCGAGGGCTTCTTGCCAGTCTCTGGTCTCCTCGATGAAGGCTCTCGCCTCCTGGGTCCCCGCCGGTTCCGCATCGGTCGGCTCCCCGAGGTAGGCCAGTACTGCCCCCTCCCAGTCGTCGCGGGCGATCGCGAGCCCGACCGTGTGCGTGACCGGCCGCCGACTACCAAAGCGCTGCTGGCCGAAGAAGTTGGGGACGCCGATCGATGTCTCGGTCCCGCTCGAAGCAGCCGCGCTGCCGCCGCGCCGCTGTGAGTCGCCGAGCCCGCCGAACTCGCATAGGGCGTCGGTGATCGCCGCGGCGTTGTCCGGCCGTTCGGGACCGGTGACGACGAGTTCGAACTCGTTGCCCGCCAGATCGCCGAACTCGAGGTTTCGGCCGGCCCGCCCCAGGACCTCGATCTCGACGCCGTCGATTTCGGGCAGTTCGTCGGGGTCGGCACCGTAGACCGAGAACAACTGCGTCGTCACGGCGTACTTGTCCTTCGTGCCGGCCCAGTTGACTCGCTCGCGGGAGATCCCCAGCGCGTCCGAGAGCCGCGCGGCGAAATCGTTGGTGTCCCAGCCCCGTAGCGTCGCTCGAAAGACGAGGTGCGGGTAGGCAGCCGTCGGCGCGTCGACGGGCTCGGTATCGAAGCGCTCGAGTTCGCGCACCCGGAAATCGGCGTCGTCCTCGCGGAGACGGCCGCCGACGCCGTCCGCGTCGCTGACGTAGTACTCCATGCCGACAGCCTGCTCCGTGGGGTGTCCCGAGCGCATACTGGTTGCCGTCGATTGGAGCGGCGCGCGTAAATCGGTTCGTTCTCGCGGCGAGCGGCGCGGCTCCACTGCGATCGACCGTCGCGACGGTCAGTCCGTCTGCGGGATCGATCGCGCACCCAGCGCGAACGCGAGGACGGCAAGGGCGGCGAGAATGCCGAGGTTCGCGAGCGCGGGATCGACGCCCGCGACGGTTTCCGTGTCCGCCCCCGCGTAGGTCACCGCCCGCACGCCCCGCGCGAAGTACGTCAGCGGCGAGAGGTTCACCAGCGGGCCGAACCAGCCGGGGAGGAGTTCGGGCGAGACGAAGGTCTCCGAGAGGAACAGGAGGGGCTGTCTCTTATACACATCTCTGATGGCGCG
>NZ_AOIJ01000083.1 GCF_000337175.1 Natrinema gari JCM 14663
CAGGCCGAGGATGAGCAGGCTTGCCAGCCCGATGATCGCGGCGTTGACGGCCGTCTGGGCGAGTAACCACTCGCCGCGGGTCAGCGGCGTCGTCGCGAGCTTCTCGAACCGGCTCCCCTCACGGTGGCGGGCCACCTCGCTGCCCATCCGCGACAGCGGGGTAAAGAGCACGACGACGGCGAGATAGCCCGGCACGTAGTAGGCCGCCGGCTCCGTGAACAGCCCGCCGCCGGTCGGGTCCGTCCGCACGAGCGCCCCGAAGATGACGATCAGGATCACGGGGAAGAAGAACGTAAAGAAGACCGCCGTCCGCCGGCGGACGAACGACCGCCAGCCGGCGCTGGTCTCCGCACCGACACGTCCCAGCCGGCTCATGCTGTCTCACCCGTCTGCGTGAGGTCGGACTCGTCGGCCACGCCATCCCCGGTCCCGCCGCCCTCGAGCCGATCCGTCCGCGCCCGCTCGGTCCCGTCGGCCAATTCGAGATAGACGTCCTCGAGATCGGGTTCGGCCCACGAAAGCTGCGTGTACTCGATCGCATGGCTCTCGAGATAGTCGACGACCGTCCCGATCGCGGCGGGATCGATATCGCGGACGACGACCGCGCTGTCGGGGTTTCGGCCCCGATCGCGCTCGGGGCGTTCGACCGGATACTCGAGGGCATCGAACGCGTCCGGATCGGCCGCCGTCTCGATCGTGAGCCGGCTCGAGCCGCCGTGGTCGCGGACCAGCCGCTCGGGCGGCCCCTGTGCGACGATCGAGCCGTCGGCGAGCAGGCCGACGCGGTCAGCCAGGCGCTCGGCCTCGGCCATGTCGTGGGTGGTCAGGACGACCGTCGTCCCGGCGTCGGCGAGGTCCTCGATCAGTCGCCAGACGGTGCGGCGGCCGGCGGGATCGATGCCGGTCGTCGGCTCGTCCAGAAAGAGCAGATCGGGGTCGTTGACCAGTGCGGACCCGACGCAGACCCGGCGCTGCTGGCCGCCGGAGAGGTTCTCGTACCAGGTATCGCCGGTATCGACGAGGCCGACATCGGCGAGCACGTCGTCGGGATCGCGCGGGTCGTCGTAGAGGCCGGCGTAGTACGCGAGCAGTTCCCGCGCGCTGAGTCTGTCGGGCGGCGAGAACGACTGTGGCAACACGCCGAGCCGGTCGCGATCGACCGTCGACGGTGACGCGCCGAGAACACGTGCTGTCCCGCCGTCCGGCTCGGTCGTCCCCGTCAGCGTGCGGACGAGCGTCGTCTTGCCGGCACCGTTCGGCCCGATCAGGGCGAAGACCTCTCCACCGCCGACCGACAGCGAGGCCCCGGACAGGGCGACCGTCTCGCCGTAGGCCTTCTCGAGGTCCGTCGCGTCGACTACGGCTTCCATACGAGTCGGTTCCGGCGCGGCGTGGGTAAGGGGTTCGGTTCGGTATTCACCGTGGGTCGTAGGTAGCTGCGCCACTGAAATTGGCGGCAGCACGTGCGACGGAACGACCGCGCCCGCTACCGTGGCAGCACGGAGCACCACGCCCTCCCCAACCGATTCGCTCGCTCCAGAGTCGCTCGCTCGTCCATTGGAACATGCGACACGTCTTCCACGCCTTCGCTCACCGCGTTCGCGAAGCCCTCGAACGATGTCGAACGGTCCCTCACTGCCGTTCGGCACAGTTCAATGCGCGCCACGCAGGTCGGATACTCGAGCCGCAGTAACCGGCGTCGAGGTCGCAGTCGGAACGCGGCCGCGCTCGCGTTCTTGCCCTCGCAGGTGCAACCGTTACCCGCCGGTTCGTGGTAGCGAGCCGGGAATGACGGCGCTCGGATACACGCTCTCGAGCGAGGAGCACGGGCCGACGGAACTAGTCGACATTGCCCGTCGCGCCGAGGCGGCCGGGTTCGACTTCCTCTCGATTTCGGACCACTTTCATCCGTGGGTCTCCGCCCAGGGAGAGTCACCGTTCGTCTGGTCGACGCTCGGCGGGATCGCGACGGTGACCGACGAGATCGAGGTCGGCGTCGGCGTCACCTGCCCGACGATCCGGATCCATCCGGTCAACGTCGCCCACGCGGTCGCCACCGTCGACGAGATGCTCGGCGATCGCTTTACGTTCGGCGTCGGTACCGGTGAGAACCTCAACGAACACGTTACCGGCGAGCGCTGGCCCGAACACGACGTACGCCTCGAGATGGTAGACGAGGCGATGGCCGTGATGCGCTCGCTGTGGACCGGCCAGACGACGAGTCACCACGGCGAACACTACACGGTCGAGAACGCGCGCCTCTATACCGTCCCCGACGAGCAGCCGACGACGATCGGGAGCGCGTTCGGCCCGCAGACGGCCCGGTGGGTCGCCGAGAACGCCGACGGGCTCTGGTGTTCCGGCCCGAAGTCGGAGCCGGTCGAGGCCTACGAGGACGCCGGCGGGGACGGGCCGAAATACACGCAACTCCACGGCTGTTACGCCGACAGCGAGGCGGACGCGATCGAAACGGTCCTTGAGCAGTGGCCCAACGGCTCGCTCCCGGGCGAACTCGGCCAGGAGCTGCCGACGCCGGCCCACTTCGAGCAGGCGGCTGGGATGGTCGAGAAAGAAGATATCGCCGAGGCTGGAACGACTACCGAACCCGACGCGGGGGCCCACATCGACAGCATCGAGCAGGCGATCGACGCCGGCTACGACCACGTCTACGTCCACCAGATCGGGGACGAACAGGAGCGGGCGATCGAGTTCTACGAGACGGAAGTGTTGCCATCGTTCGAGTGAGCCGGTCCCGGTGGCTTTGTTGGTGGCCGAACGAAGTGCACCGGAACTGCGACCGCCGACGAGTGTCGCAGCCGTTCGCGACGGTAACATTCAAGTATTAGATACGTTTCTGCGAAACAATGGTCGATGCGAACGACGATCCGATCGAACTCGTTCCAGCCAGATACGACGCGTGGCGCGAGTGCTTCGTCGCCGAACGCGACCGTGTGTCCGACGTGTTGACCGGCGCATCGCTCGAGACTACCGTAGCACGAATCGAACACGTCGGCTCGACCGCCGTCCCCAACCTCGCCGCGAAAGATATCGTCGACCTCGATATCGTCGTCGCTGACGGTGCTGTGAGCGACGTTTCGCGGGCGGTCGAGTTCGAACTCGGCGGCGATCGCATCGAGAACGGCGACCACTGGCAACCCGTATTTCGACGCGAGACCGGCCAGCGGTTCAACGACCACGTCTTCGCGACCTCGAGCGACGGCTGGAAAATCAGCGTCGTCACGCGTGATGTCCTTCGAGCGTCTCCCGCGCTCCGTACGGAGTACGAAACGCTGAAGCGCGATCTGGCAGACGACCATGACGACCTCGTCGCCTATTCCGAAGGCAAAACCGTGTTCATCGAGCGTCTCCTTGAGGTCGCGCGTACGGACAACGATCTGACGTTCGGGTTCCCGGTTCCGACAATCGAGTCGTAGCTCGATCGAATCACCCCTGACGGCTTTTTCGGCACTTCAACACGCGAACGCGACGAACCGGTTGACCGCCTCGTCGCTCCCCGCGACGATCAGCATGTCGTCCTCGCGGACGACGAACTCCGGGCCGAGGTCAGTCAGCAGGTCCCCGTTGCGCTCGACCGCGACGACGGTACACCCGGTTCGCGCTCGCAGATCCACGTCGCCGAGGCTTCGTCCGGCGATCCCCGGCGCGGTCGTTCGAACGAGTTCGAACTGGGTCTCCGGCGTGAGGATCTCCTCGCCCTCGATCAGAATGGAGCCGAGCATCCGTCCGGTCACCGTCGAGAGCGACAGGACGTACTCGGCCCCCGCACGGTAGAGCTTCGGAATGTTCTCGGTCTCGTTCGCTCGTGCGATGATTTCGACATCGGGGGCGACCTGCTTGAGGACCAGCGTCGCGTAGATCGTCGTCGAATCGTCGTCGAGGGTGAGAATGATCGCCCTGGAGTCGTCGACATCGGCGGCCTCGAGGATCGACTCGTCGGTGACGCTGCCGACGATGTCGACCCCCGGGTCGTCCGCGAGACCGACGATACAGGTCGAGACGCCGCCGGATGCGAGCGTTTCGACCGCAGTCCGGCCGACGACGCCGTAGCCGCCGACGACGACGCGGTCCGGGTTGTGCCACAGCGCCGACACCGTCCGCGATTTCAGCTCCGTGAGATCGTCGCGACGCCCCGCGACGAGCAGGATCGTATTGCCGTCGATCACGTTTTCGGAGCCGGGAACGGGGACGAACTCCCCGCTAAACCAGGCCCCGATGACGGTGATTCCCATCCGGTCTCGAATACCCGACTCGGGGATCGTCTGGCCGACGAGGTCGCTGTGTGCTTGAACGAGCAGTTCGGTCACCGCGAGGTCCTCGCTGAGCTCGATCGTGTCCCGGAGTTCGGCCGAGACGGTCGTCGTCGCTTTCGTCGCGAGGCTCTGCCCGAGGACGTGCCGCGGCCGGACGATCTCGTCGGCTCCGGCGTAGCGGTGGTAGCTCGCAACCTCGTCGTCCTCGACGACGCTGACGATCGTGAGGTCCGTCGAAAGTTCGCGTGCCGTCAGGATCACCACCGCGTTCGTCTCGTCGTCGATGTCGGTCACGAGCGCGCTGGCGTGTTGGGCGTTCGCCGCGTGTAGCGTCTCTTCCTGATCGAGTTCGCCGTGGATGGCGTTGGTGCCCTCGTTGTTGAGGTCGACGACGAGTTCGGCGTCGTCGTCGACGAAGACATAGGGGACGTTCGCCGCCTCGAGTTCACCAGCGAGAACGTCCGATCGCGGCGTGTACGAGCAGATAACGACGTGATCGGTGAGGTCGGTCGACTCCGGCGGCCGGTCCTCGAGGGCCTGCTGAAAGAGCGGGACGACGAGCAGCGGGAGGGCGAGAAAGACCAGCAGGACGCCCGTGAGGTTCATCACGATAACGATCAGGTTCATCGGCGTGCTCTGCCAGTCGTCGGCGTCGCCGCCGAAGCCGGCCGTCGTCAGCGTCTCGATGACGGTCCGGATCGCCTGGGCGTACGTCCTCGGCTCGCCCTCGAACGTGGCCATTCCCAGCCGATAGAGCCACGCGTAGACGAGAACGAGAACGAGAACGGCGACCAGTGAGAGGGCGATCCGCCGCCACCAGTGGTTCATTATCCGTACGTGACTATCGAGTGGTTTGTAGCTTCGGAAAGTCCGGGGGCGGTCCCGTCGCAGTCTCCGCTCCGTCGCCGAATCGCGTCGTCGTTCCGTGTCCGAGACCGGCCCGCAGCGGCCCTTTTATCATCTGTGGTATACGAACACGGAAACGGGGACAAAACCATCTTCACTGGCAGACGACGCGTACGAGCGTCCCGGAACTGCATGGCGCGAGAGCGGGAGGTTCAGTGAGGGCGGTGACGACTGACCGACGGCGCGTCGCTCGAGGGTGTGCGATGACCGCCGGGAAAATCAATGCACACTGCAGCGGGATGAAAGACCGGCCAAAGACGTGGCTGCGGTGATCGCCGCTTCCGAACTCGTTTTGCCCCTCGCCACTGAATCGGCGTCCATGGAGTACACGACGCTCGGGAACACGGGCACGACGGTATCGAAGCTCTGTTTCGGAACGTGGCGCTTCGGCAAGGAAAGCGACGGGACCGTCGAAACGGACCGCGAGGAGGCCTACGACCTGCTCGACGCCTGTTGGGAGCACGGCATCAACTTCATCGACACGGCGAACGTCTACGGCAATCCCAACGGGAAGAGCGAGCGCTGGATCGGCGAGTGGCTCGCGGACCGCGGCCATCACCGCGAGGACCTCGTCCTCGCCTCGAAAGTCTACTTCCCGTTCGACGGCCGCGGCGAGCCGGGACCGAACGACTCCGGGCTCGGCCGCAAGCACATCCGCGCCCAAATCGAAGGGACCTTGGAGCGACTGGGCACCGACTACCTCGATCTGTACTACATTCACCGCTGGGACGAGAACACGCCGATCGAGGAGACGATGCGGACGCTGACCGAACTCGTTCGCGAGGGGAAAGTCCACTATCTCGGGGCCTCGAGCATGGCCGCCTGGAAGCTCACAAAGGCGCTGTGGACCAGTGATATCGAGGGCCTCGAGCGGTTCGACGTGACCCAGCCGATGTTCAACGCGGCCGATACGGACGACGTGAGCGACTATCTCGAGGTCTGTGCGGATCAGGACATCGCGGTCTGTCCGTACTCGCCGCTGGCCGGCGGCTTCCTCACCGGGAAGTACGAACGAGCCGACGACGGCACCGTGATCGCGCCCGACGGCGCTCGCGGGAGTTTGACGGACCTGTTCGAGGACCGTTACACCAGCGACACCGCATGGGAGGTCCTCGAGGCCGTCGAGGGCGTCGCCGACGAAATCGACGCCACGCCGGCACAGGTGTCGCTGCGCTGGCTCATGGAACAGGACCGCTTTACCTGCGTCCCGATCGTCGGCGCGCGGACGCCCGACCAACTCGCGGAGAACGTCGGTGCGGTCGACCTCGAGCTGTCCGACGCGCAGTTCGCGCGGATCGACGCGGCCCGCGGACCGGACGACGACGGCTATCGCTGAGTTCGGGACTTATCCCTGCAGGGACGTTCCCACCCGGCCAGAACAACCAACATGGTTATTGTCACCCTTTCCCAAGGGTGCACGATGACACGAGATGGGGCTGTGTCCCGACGGCGGATGCTCAAACTAACAGGTATCGCAGCGTCGACGGCGTTTGTCGCCGGTTGCGGCGGTGGCGGGAACGGCGACGGTGGGAACGGCAACGGGGGGAACGGCGACAGCGATGGTGGTGTGGAAATCGAGGCCGAGACACGGATCGACCTCGACGGCCAGACGTCTGGGTGGATGGGTATCTCACCCGATTCGATTGCGGACGAAACGAACCCGACGCTCATTCTCACCGAGGGTGAAACTTACGAGATCGGCTGGTCGACCGGCGACGGCAACCAACACAACATCGCGATCTACGATGAAAACGACGAGGTCGTCGGCAATCTCGTGACCGAGCGGGTTACTGAGCCCGGCGACGAACAGTGGTTGGAGTTCGAGGCCAGTAGCGAGATGGTCACGTACATCTGCGAGGTCCACCCGACGTCGATGGTCGCCGATATCCAAGTCGAATAGCGTCGTTCACGTGGGCGGCACGGCCGACGAGTCGCACTCTCGAGTCGCGGACCGGCAGGCAATCGGTCGGGACGATCACGCACAGGCTGTCGATCCCGCCTCCCGCTCACGCCGCCCGGCGTCTTCACGCGCCAACACCGCACGACTGGCCCCAGAGACTCGCGAGCACTCGTGTCCCGTTACTGTCGCGCGCCGGCCGTCGGCTCGAGCCCGATCCGGTAGTCGGTCAGGTTCTCGTAGCCGTCCTCGGTGACGACGACCAGGTCCTCGATGCGGACGCCGCCGACCGCGGGGTCGTAGATCCCCGGTTCGATCGAGATCACGTGGCCGGGCTCGAGGTCGCCGCCGGACGGCGAGACGCTTGGCTCCTCGTGGATGTCCAGTCCGACACCGTGACCCGTGCTGTGGATGAAGCCGGTGTCGGTGTTTGGGTCGCTGCGCAGCGTCTCGTAGCCCGCGTCCTCGATCACGTCGCAGGCCGCGGCGTGAACGTCGGCCCCGGTCACGCCGGCCGCGACCGTCTCGAGGGCGGCCTCGTAGGCCTCGTGGGTGACATCGTAGCGCCGTCGAGCCTCCTCGCCGGGATCGCCACGGGCGAAGGTCCGGGTCATGTCGGCGAAGTAGCCGGTCTCCTTGTCCCGGGGGAAGATGTCGATCACGATCAACTCGTCGGCCGCGAGCGGGCCGCTGCCACGGTCGTGTGGGTCCGCGCCGTCGGCCCCACAGGCGACGATAGTCTCGTCTAACGCACAGCCGTGGCGGAGCAGGGTGATCTCGATCTCTTCCGTGACGCGTTCGCTGGTCAGGGGTTCGCCGTCGGAAACGAGTGTGCCGTCCTCGATATCGGCGGTGGCGATCAACTCCTCGGCCCGTGCCATCGCGGCCTCGTTTGCCCGCTGACTCGCCCGGATCTGCTCGACTTCCCATTCGGTTTTCGTCGCGCGGATGTCCGTCACGATGCCCGTGCGTTCGACCGTCACCGCGATCCCGTGCTCGCGAAGCCCGTCCGCGGTCCCCGTCGGGAAGGTTCGCGGGACCGCGAGCGCGTCGACATTGTGATCCTCGAGAAAGGCCGCGAGCGTACGGATCGTTCCCTCGTACTGGCCGTGTTCGGCCACCAGCCGCTGATAGTCGTAGGCGGCGCGTCGGCTGACCGAGTCCGCGTTGGCCTGGGCCGTCGCACGCCCGTATTCGAGTCCGGAAACGAGCAGGTGGACGCCGTCGGCCGTCACAAGCGTCTGATAGGGATCCGGGGCAGTAAAGCCCGAGACGTACCGCTGGCCGGCGTCCGAGGCATCGTCATCGATCAGGTAGCCGTCCAGCTTCTCGGCCGAGAGATACTCGCGCAGCGGGGCGAGATCGACATCGACGTTCATACTCGGCTATATGACAGCGGACCTCATAATCCCGCGGATCCCGACCGAGAGCGGGTCGGTTCGAACCCGCAAACTTATCACTAAACATGGTAATCACCCGCGTATGAACCGTCGCCGGATCCTGGCAACGGGAGCCGCGGTCGCATTCGCCGGCTGTGTGAGCTATCCGACCGACAGCGACGCTCCCCCCTCGAGTCAGGCTCTCCTCCGGGACGCGATCGAAACGCGCCGCCACATGACCGACCTCGCGGCCCGGCGGGTCATGACCGTCGAAACCGGTGGCGAAACAGTCGAGCGAACGGAACGGGTCGCGTTGCGGCCGCCCGCCAAGCAGCGACGCGAGGTCGTCGAATCGACCGATCCGGACACGCCGGTCGGCTCGGTCACCGTGACGAACCGGACGACGACGTGGGAGTACAACCCGACGACCGAAACGGTAGAGAAACAGTATCATCCGAACAAGACCGATACCGATCGCACGCGACTCGTCCTCGAAACCCTTCGCGACGACCACCACCTCAGTTACCGGGGGATGGAGACCGTCGACGGTCGCAAAGCACACGTCGTCGAGACGCAGCCGCCGGCCGAGGATGCCGGGCCGGCGATCGGCCTCGTCGTCGGTGATACGAAGTTCCTTGTCGGGCTTCGAGCGAAGAGCGATCCGGAGGCACTCTCCACGACCCGAACCGTCTGGATCGACGACGAGTACCGGTACCCGATCAAGGAGCGGAACACGACCAGGCATCCGTCTTCAGTTAAGCAAGAAACCGTGTAACTGCGGTGGCTTATCGGGACATCTTTCGGAAGGAATGAGGAAGTCCAGTCTGTGC
>NZ_AOIJ01000084.1 GCF_000337175.1 Natrinema gari JCM 14663
TCAAAAGATCCACAAGCAGCGACCGATCTTACAAGAGACGCTCGCTACCGCTACACAACCGAGGTGTGAGTCTTAACTGAAGACGAATGAATCCCGAGTTTGATTGTGTGGTGTCCTTCCTCATAGAGCCGTGGACCATACCTGATAAGGCCTCGCTTGGGAGAGGTTTCAGTACCCCCTTCAAACTGAATCTCTGGCTCCTCGAGGTGACGAAGCGTGAACGGGGACTCTTCAGGCGTCATTGTTCAATTCCACCTGTGTTTTCGAGATCAGACGCTGACTCGATGAGCTTGTCACGTTCGTCTCCGTCTTTGGGTGGGCGGACATTGAGGGACAGCGAGTCAACCCTGGTTACTTCGAGTTCCTTTACGACGGGTATCTTTTCACCCATAAACCGGTCAAGCTGGGTCTGATCCGACATCAGCAACTCTTCCCAGACACGCAGCTGGCGGTCGTACTTACTATTCTGGGCGTGGAAACGATTTGGCGAGAAGTCGTTTTGGAGCCGTGATTTACGCTCGCCTGTCACAGGTCGACGACCATCTGAAGTGAAAACCTGTGTGGGTAGCAGAACGTAGTAGTATTCTCCCGCATAGCGCCGTACTCGTACTTTGACACCGCGGTGGATGACATCGGGGTAGGAGTCTAGCTCCTTTGCAACCCAAGATCGACCTAGTTTTCGCTCGGAACCGTGCTGTTTGCGGTCGAGTTCTGGGTATACCGTTGTTCCTTTCTCACGGTCGATGAGACAATCGTTATCTCTCGCAACGAGAGTGAATATCCCTCTGAGAAGCGACCTTACGATGTTTTCACGCTCTTCCTCTTGCGCACCCGTTCGAAGGAACTCCTCGAATTCTCGTGTTTCGAAACGGTCCTCGTGTATGTAATGACGAGTAGACCCCGGAAGATGGTCCGGATGAACGAGCGAATATAATTTCCGCTCGTGAAGCTTGATGGGGAACGCTTCGTTGTTGTAATTATAGACGCGAGCAGATTCGGCTTCCTCTGTCGTCTCTATAATGTACAGTGTCTCTGGGTAGCGGGTTACCTGAAACAGATTCGTCGCATATTCTGTTTCCTCTGAAACTGGTTCGTACGAGTGAAGATATGGTTCGTACTGGAACCGTTCTGTTTTCTCAAGTTGATGAGCTTGTTGACGGAGATCATCGTATGTACCTACGAAAACATGGGTATCGATAGCAAAATCTCGGAACTCATCTACATCCGTATCATCTAGCCGATCTACGACCTCATCGTTGACGCTGTCTTTGAGTTTTTTGTAGAAGTCGACCAGTTTCTGGTTATCGGTGACATCTCGATCGAATAGGGCTTTCCAGAGCTGGTCATTAGAGAGTGTCTCCGTAAAAATATAGAAATCAAAACGGTGGGGTTGGGGCTGTTTGATGTATTCGAGGAAATACCGTGCGAGTTCGTCTCTAAAATCGTTCGGGCTGAGGCCTGTAGAATACGCTTTCGCCTCGGCTACCACTTTATCGCCCGTAGCTTTGTTTACAAACTGAATATCGTCAAGCGTGGAGTGGAAAGCTGAATCCCGCTCAACCATGTAATTCAGCCCTTCCATATACTCAATGACGACTTCCTTATAGTCCTCCCCGCGTCGCGCCGTCCCTTCCCGCTCTTTATATAGATTGTAGATGGGCACGTTGTATCTCGTTACAAGGAAGTCTCGTGTGAATTACTTTTCCCTCAATCGTTGGATAGTCTACTGGGATTCGACGGTACTTCTATAATCCGAGCGGTATACATTGGGGATAATGAACCGCGAGGACTTGGGAACGACTCTGCGCCTCCTCAATTATGAACGCGGGGCCGCAGATGCGCTGCCGAAAAAGTCGCTTCACAAGCTCCTCTATCGTATTGATGTCAAATCTGCAGAGCAAGATTTAGACATCGAGATTCCGTATTATTGGTATCTCTTTGGTACTGTCTCTCCAGCCACGCCTTCGACTGTCCCCTCAGCCAGTATTAACGAGCCCGGACTTGAAAATCGCCTACGTTCTGTTGTCTCAGAGGCTCTCTCTGAATATTATGACCATGGGTTAGAATGGCTCACAGACAGAATGTATGATGATGCGCCGTATCAGGTTCAGAGGGATTTTCGGGAGTTAGATAAGAAAATAAGAACGTTACATACGGAGTATCACGATTTCTTTGAGGTTGACCCAAGCAGAGAATCGGTACTCAACTCCGTCCACGACACTTTTGAATCATTTCCAAACGACCGATTTCCGGAGTACGATCGACCACTAATCAAGTGGTATAACGCGGTCACTCGAGAACTCCATTCACATTCTCCTGACCCCTCCAGATTGATGACGGTGAATGTAACGTTCTGGCGTATTTTTGCTCTTGAGCTTGCTCAACGGCATGCCCAGGGAATGTCTCCAGAAGAGGTCCGTGGGAACCTCGGTATAACCTCGTTTGAGGAGGCGCGGAGTTCTGCGACCCAGAAACTTGACGAATTCGAAGAAGAAGACCTTGATGCGAAATTTTCTGGCTTAGCAACCGAACTCGAATCTGAACGGAGCGCAGCTGACGAACTTGTTACTCCGATTCTTGAACGCCGGGGAATTGCGCACGAAGATCTTCATCCGGGCCAATGACTAGATACTTCGTAGATACTAACGTCCTCATTGGACTCACGTTTTCTCACGACCGGTGGGCCGTAGAAGCAGAACGTATCCTAGACGGTCAGAATACGCTCTTCACCAGTGAGTTTGTGATCTACGAGTATTGCAGCCGCCCGCAAGGAGCGCCTCGAGTTGTGTCCGACCCTGATCAACTACAGGTTGATCCAGACGATACAGGTGGCGTGTTTGGAACCGTTCTTGAAGACTTTCAAGAGAATGTGGAGGACAACATCCCGATGTACAATCGTGAAATCGATTTACAGCGCTACGATGGACTTTCGTTTGAGAGGATATTAGAGATTTTCTTCGAAAATATTGAGGTTCGAAGTCAGGCCAAGCCACACTTTGTTCGGCACTTCCAGAACTACTTTTCCTCGCGTGAAGTCACTCCACGGAATGCAAAACGGTGTGTCGAAGATCTTCGAGATCGTGTTCTCCACGACGCAAAGGAGCGGAAAGCCGCACTAATGGATGCTGTCCACGTTGTGTCCTCAACCTATGATGAACAGGACCGTGCCCGTGGTCTCGTTGATGAGCATATTGGAATTCGAGAGTCCAGAATCCCTCCAGTAGACTCTCAGTGGCTTCTTGACGCAATAGGGCTTGCAGAACGCGGGGTGCTTCATCGGGTTGTGACTGGAGATAAGAAAGATGTCGTCCGATATCAGCAACAGTTGACCTCGTTATTTGACGTGTCTATCCTCTATATATTGGACGAATTCCATACTCACTCCCAAGTCGGCCAGGATACACACGAGATATTTTGATCGCGTACCGACTGTTTAGAAGGATCACAGTCGGTTGATCTCTGCAGATTCTCCTATCAGTAGGGCACTCCTAAGCTGTCAGTCTCGCCAAGAGTGAAGTGAGACCGATATCTTGGTAGGGAGTGTTCGATGGATTCAACGCTTCTCACCGGCCCGAAACACGCCCGATTGGAACGACGGGCATTTCAGCGGGCTGACGACATCGCCACCGGCTCGCTGGGGAGTATTCTCTACATAACGCGGAACGACGCTCGCCGGAGTACGGTTGAGGACAGCTGGGCCGCTTCGCACGAGCCTCTCCGTCTTCGTGCTGAGACGCTCGATGCGGTCGTTCGAGAGTGGTACGAAAATCTCCAGGGCCCGGTCCAACCCCCCTCCGGACAATTGAATCGCCGGCTCGCAGAGTACGCGCTCGACAGAACAACAGCCGAAACAGATGGCGCTCTCGCCGGCGAACCCGCCTCGGCTGCTCTCGCGGATTCGTTTAGTAGTCGCTTCTCACTCTTCGACGACGCCGGCGTCGGGACCGCCGCCGCGCTCGCAGCGGAGTTCGAGGGCTCCGATCTCGATGACCGTATTGCGACAGCCACTGTCGACGCCTACCGCCACTACCGGGACCTCCACGGCGACTACGTCGACGAGTGGGTCTGTACCCGGGGAGAGATGTTCGACGCCGTCGCGACGACGGAGAAGTCACTCTCGGCCCTCTCTCCGGAACTGGACGTCGTGGTCCTATCGGGGTATCATGAGTTCCGTCCTGTCGAACGCCGCCTCATCGAACGCATCGTCGACGAACTCCCGATGATCGCGCTGCTGCCGCTCCACCAGGATGGGCGAAGCGGAGTCGGTACCGTTGCGGAGGACGCCTTGGAGGTCTACGAAGCACTCGACTTTGAGAGAGTGGAACTCGAGCCCGTCAACGAGTCCGGGCGGGCCTTCGGCAGGATCACCGAGTCACTCTACCGTCCGGATCCTGACACCGTCCCTGTTCCAGACGGCCTCCGGTGGCGGGAACTCCCGACACCCGAGCGCGAGATTCGCTTCGTCGCTCGCGAGCTCCGGACTGAGTTGGCTAATGGTCGCGATCCCGACGACCTGGCTGTCGTCGTCCCAGGGACGGAGGCCTATTCGGGGTACGTCGAGGACACATTCGATACGTTCGACATTCCCCACGTCACGACAGCCGCCTCACAGCTGAACCGGACGTTCACTGGGAGCGTTGTACATGACCTGCTGAACCTTGCCGAACCTGACCCGCGTGCTGAGGATCTAACATCCTTGTTGGCGAATCCACTGGTCGACATCGTCGACACCAACCAGGCCAACGCCGTCACGGCAGCTGCTCGTCGGCGCGACACCGTTTCCGTGTCGCCCTTGCTCGACGACGTCGACGGCGAGGTCGCGTCACTGGTCGAGGATCTGCTGGCCACGCTGGAGACGCTCCGAACGGGCGACGTCGAGGACGCAACCGAGACGCTCCGACGGCTGATGGACGACCGCTTCGACCTGGAGGCGGCGACGGAGGACTACGCCCACGGCGCCGAGCAAGCCGTCGAACAGCGGGCCTACGACCTCGTGGACGAGGTTCTCTCCTCGTTCGAGTCGCTGGCGGCGGTCAATAGTGACCTCTCTCCGCTGGCACTCTTCACCCGTGCATTCGACGGTGTGCCGATCCGGGTTCCGCAACGCGCTGCTGGCGGCCACGTCGAAGTGATGGGGTTGCTCGACGCCCGGATGCGGTCGTTCGAGAAGGTGTTCCTCGTGGGCCTGACCAGTGAGCACTTCCCGGTGACGCCGGAACGCCCGGCTTTCTTCGAGGAGATGACCGACGCCCACCCACGGTTCGACACCGGCGACGAGCGCCTCCGTGGCCGCTATCTCTTCGCGACGCTCATCGCGAACGTCGACGAGCTCACGATAACTACACCGGAGACAGGCGACGACGAATCGGCCGTCGTCCGGTCGCCGATCCTCGACGAACTCCAGCGCGTCACCGGCATCGAACCCGAAGACGGCGTCGACGACCGCGTGGGCTCCCGCGAAGATCTCCAGCGGCGCGTCGCTTCAACGGACGACCGGCGTGGGGCAGTCAGCCGCGCCGGCGACCGAGGTGACCTCACCCCCGAACAGACCAAGCGCACTGATCGAGGACTCCACTGTGCGGACAACAGGGGAACGGCTGGCCTCTCCGAACACGATGGCGTGTTAGAACCCGAGACAGTCGATGAGGTATACCCTCCGTCGGAGCGGGAACCCTACAGCGCGAGTCGAATCGAGCGATACGTCGAGTGTGGGTTCAAGTTCTACGCCGAGGAGGTACTCGGAATCGAGGACCCCGACGATGTCGAAGTTGTCCCCACACCCCTCGAAACCGGGTCGTACGTCCACGATGTCCTCGAACGGTTCTTCGCGGATCTCCAGGATGAGACTGAGGATGGTGTCAATCTCGCTGAGTTCGACCGGGACGACCTGGCGACGCACCTTCGCGAGATCGCTGTCGAGGAACTCCAAAATGCTGACTTCGAGTACGACGGCCTGTTCTACGAACGCTGGAAGGCGGAGTTGTTCGCGGGCCTCGGCGACGATGAGACTGCTCCGTATGAGGCCGGGAGCAAACCTCACGACGCACCGGAACAGGGGTTGTTCGCTACCTTCCTCGACAACGAACTCTCGCGGGACGGCGCTGACCGCCCACACTTGTTCGAGGCCCCGTTCGGCGAGGGACTTCCTGACTCGGATGCTGGGCCGTTCACAGTTGAGCGACCGGACGGCTCGACTGTCTCGATTCGGGGATACATCGACCGCGTTGACGTGAGCCGGGACGGTGAGCAACCGACGCTCACGCTCTACGACTACAAGACTGGTCGAGCACCGTATATGACGAAGACAACCGGCGGCACGAAGTTCCAGCTCCCCATCTATCTACTCGCTGCCGCCGAGGTAGTCGACGGTGACCTATTCGAGCAGGGCTCGCTCTCAGCGACGTACTACCAGGTGCGACCACCCAACGACCTCAAGGTTCCACGCGGTGTCGAATCGAAGTTCGATTCAGAGGTCGACCTTCGTCGCTTCCTGAACAACGTCGTTCCGGAGTGGCTGGGACAGATAGACGAGGCGATCGCCAACGGACGGTTCCATACGACGCTTCTGTCGGCCCGTGGTGCGAACTGCCGATACTGTGACTACCGACGGGCGTGCGATGTCCGGCATCACCGCAAGCGGGAGTTCGTCGACGAGGTTCACGAGGACGACGCTGCGTACGTTCCGCTCCGTGTTCGCGACGACGAGGACATCGAGGCGGTGATGAGCGATGACTGAGGACTCCGAGGAGATTCAGCTCACGGAGGAACAGGAGGACGCGCTCGTCCAAGGCCGGAACGTCGCGATCACTGCCGGTGCTGGGACGGGGAAGACGACAACGCTCACCGAGCGGTACGTGACGATACTGGCCGAGAATCCGTCGCTTACCCCGGAGAACATCGTCACGATTACCTTCACGCGAAAGGCCGCTGCCGAACTGACCGAGCGCGTTCGGGAGGAGGTGTACGACCGGCTCGAGGCTGTCGACTCACCAGAGGCCTACAACCGCTGGCGAAACGTCCTCGACGACCTGGAGGACGGCTACGTCCACACCATTCACGCGTTCTGTACCCGGCTCTTGCGAGAACGAGCCGTTGAGGCTCCGGTGCCACTCGGCTTCGACGTGCTCGACGAAGACGGCGCCGCGACACTCCAGCGCGAAGTCGTGACGGAGTTCCTCGAACGCAATCAGGACGATGACGATGTTGCGCTCCTTGCCCAGCTCTGGGGTCGCGACCAGTTGGTCGATGTACTCGCTGGATTACTCGATGAGCGCCCTCAGAGCGAGTCCGTCCTCGAGGCGTGGCGTGACGCTGACGTCGACGACTACGTCGATATCTGCTGGGAGGTAGTCTGCGATCTCGACGTTGCCGACGCTCGACAGACGCTGTATGCGGAGGGACTCCTAGAACAGCTACACACGGTCGAGGGCCGCGTCGACCGTGATGGCGCTATCGCTGACGAGGACGGTCTACGGGCCTACCGGACCTTCACCGAGGTCGCGACGACTCTCCCTGACGACCCCCAAGAAAGCGACCCCCGCGACTGTCAGCGAGCAATCCTCGAGCTATACGAGGCCTGTGAGAAGAAGAACGGTGGCCTGTACAGCAGTTCGGGGTACGTTGTCGGTGACCGGGACGATTGGGGTGAGTACGGTGACGTCTACGACGATCTAAAGGACGCCATCGATGCGGCCATCGCAGCCGTCGAACCACACGCGGATGCAGTCGAGACGACGCCGGGGGAACTGGAAGCGAATAGCGCTCACTACGCGCTCGCCCTGATGCGAGTCTTCGAAGATGTCCTCGCAGCCTACACTGCCGAGAAGGACCGCCGCGACACGCTCGACTTTCCTGACGTGATCGAGACGACGCTCCAGTTCTTGCGAGCTAACGATGCCGTCACAGAGCGGCTACGAGAGCAGTTTGCGGCCGTGATGGTCGACGAGTTCCAGGACACGGACCCGCGCCAGTGGGAGTTGGTCAAGCTTCTTACGGGAGTCGACGAGCAGACGGCGTCGAACGTCTTCCTGGTCGGCGACGAGAAACAGAGTATCTACGGATTCCGTGGCGCCGACGTGACGACGTTTGGGGATGCGCGCAGAGAACTCCAAGCCGTCAACGAAGCCCGTGGTGTCGACGACGTCCCCGACAGCGAGGCCGCGAGTCCGACCGCGCTCGAACTCTCTGGGAACTTCCGGACGCTGGACGAGCCGCTATCGTTCCTGAACGAGCTCTTTGAGTACCTGTTCCACCCGGAGGGTGATACCCACGAACCGTACGAAGCACCACCGCAGGAGTTGACCACGCAGCGCGATCGTGTCGAAGACATCGAGGGCCTGACCGGGAGCGTCGAGTATCTGGCTGTCCCCGACGACGCTGACACAGCGGCAGAGCTTTTCGGCGACGACCACCCGGTCGCCGCAGGCGCGCTCGACCACACCATAGAGGCTGAGGCGCAAGCGCTCGCTGCTCGACTGACCCACCTGTTCGACGACCCGCCGGAAGTCCAGGACCCTGATACGGGTGTTCATCGGGCCGCTACGCCGGACGATACGGCAATCCTCCTCCGCCGGCGGACCCATCTGGACCGGTATCAGCGCGCTCTCGAGGAGTACGACATTCCCTATACTGTCGTCGGTGGCGTCGGGTTCTACGATACGCCTGAGGTCCAAGCCCTCACGAACCTGCTTCGAGTACTCGGTGATCCACAGGACGATGTCTCCCTCTATGGAGTGCTTCGATCGCCGCTGTTCGGATTCGCGGATGACCGCCTTGCGCCGGCGGTCGCAGAGGCCGATTCAGTGTGGGACGCACTCGCCGAGACGGACGATCCACAGCTGTCGGACGCGTTCGACCTTCTCACAACGTGGCGCACCCTCAGCGGCTGTGCGACCCCGTCCGAAAACGGCGTCCTCCCGTGGAACCGCCTGCTGTCCCGAGTGATCGACGACACCGGGTATCTGGCGAGCGTGAGTGCTGACGAACGCGGTCGACAAGCCGTTGCGAACGTCGAGAAGTTCCGTGATCAGGTCCGCACCTGGAGCGAGAACGGGGTTCATACCGCTGCGGGGTTGCTCCACCGGATCGACCGCCAAGCCGAGATCGACCCCCGTGAGGGGGAGGCAGATATTCCGGGTGACGCCGAGGGCGTCCGGCTTATGACGATCCATTCAGCGAAGGGACTCGAGTTCCCGATCGTCACTGTCCCCGATCTCGGGAGTGACCTCAACTTCGGTCGCTCCGTGGACGACCACGGGTATGTTCGACTCGTGGATGGTACTGATGACGCGCCGCCGGTGCCGGCAGTCGGTGGACCGGATCCGGGCGATGCGTTCTCGATCGAGAAAACCGCCGTCCACGAGTACGCTGACCGACAGTCCCGTCCACAGGAGCGGGCGGAGTCGAAGCGGCTCCTCTACGTTGCGTGTACACGGACACGGGATCACCTCCTTCTCTGCGGCACACACGACATCGACGTCGACGAGTCCGGTGCAATCGAACTCGGCGAGCCTGCTGCCTTCGACGATGCAGACCGGTGGCGCGACTGGGTACAGCCAGCCCTCCTCGATGGAGCACTCCTCGCCGAGGCGATTCGGGACGGACAGGCCCATGCCGAGATGGATGAGGCCAGCTATACCGTTCGCAGACCCCCGCGCCCAGTAGAATGGCACACCGACGACGACGTTGTTGATCCAGCGCCGGAGATATCGATTCCCTCACCGCCGTCGCTAGCGCCGGCGAAACGGATCGCGGCCACGACGCTCGTGAATGCGGTGGCAAACGCGTCTACGGACGGTCATAGTTACTCTCAACGTGAGGAGTCGGCGGGTCTGAGCCCTACGACGTTCGGGACGGTCGTCCACCGGATCAACGAACTCCGACCGCCGAGAGCTGAGTGGCCCACCCTGATCCACCGTTTGAGTCGGATGACCGGTGAGGAGCCGACAGAAGCAGACCTCCGTGAAGCTGTCAACCATGCTGCTGATGCAGTCGAATTTGTGGACCACATCGAGTCCGATGCCCAGCTTCAGGAGGTTCACGACGAGTACTCTGTTGTCGCTCGAATCGATGAGTCGCGGATTGTCGGTGATATCGACCGGCTGCTCGTCACCCCGGATACATTCCACATTATCGACTACAAGACCAACGACCTCTCGGCTACGACACCGGATGAGCTCGCGGAACACTATCGACCGCAGATGCTCGCGTACGCTCTCGCACTCCTCCAACATGACCGGACTCGTGACGTACGAGCTTCACTCCGGTTTACTGACGAGGGGATAGAGGAAGGATTCCATTGGGTGTCGGATCAGATGACTGAGATTGAATCTGAACTACGGTCAATGGTGGATTTGGTAGATTAAGCCCCCGTTTTCTCCCAATATGCTCACCTCTCGATAGATATATATGGACTCTGGGTGACCGCCACCAGAAACGAATAGAACGAACGGAACGAACGCAACGAGGATGTTTCGCGTAATGAACGAAGATACCGGAACGAGCCGAACCTATGCTGGAACAGAGGGAGCTCAATGACCGTAACGAATGAAACGAATGAAACGAACAGAATGAATGTAACTAACGCATTCCTCTCAACGAGTGGAACGAACAGTTGGTTTTAACATCGTAGTAATCCTCTCACCGCGTGAAACACCCTCACCGAACGCACCGAACTAAACAACCATAACGAACAAAACGAACACAACGAAAGGAACGGAGATAATGACTGACACCAATACCGCACGAATCACGGTGGCGAATCAGAAGGGAGGCGCGGGGAAGACAACCGACGTCATTCATACTGGCGGCGCACTCGCCGCCCGAGGCCACGACGTCCTCCTGGTCGATATCGACTATCACGGAGGGCTCACCTGCTCACTTGGCTACAACGATCTGTACTACGATACCGACCGTACAACGCTGTTCGACGTCCTCGACTTCGACCAGATGGAGTCGGTGAACGACATCATCGTCGAGCACCAGGAATTCGACATCCTTCCCGCCAGCGAGAAGTTGGCGAACAACAAGAACATCCAGACGTTGCTTGAGGCGCCGAAGAGTCGCGAGCGGTTGGAGATGACTCTCGACGAGCTCGACAAGGACTACGACTACATCATTGTCGACACGCCGCCATCCCTGAACGTCCTCACCGACAACGCCCTGGTCGCGACCGGCAACGTCGTCATCCCCGTCATTCCCGAGAAGCTCAACGCCAACAGCCTCCAGATTTTCGCGAAACAGCTGAGCTCCCTTGAACAGGCGTACGGAGACATCAATCGGCTTGCCATCGTCTGTAACCGTGTCGAGCAGAACGCCGAACACCGTGACACTATCGAGGAGATCAAGTCGGCGTACTCCCTCCCAGTCTTCGAGATCCCGAAGCGGACCGACCTTTCCCAGTCGATTGGCGAGGGAGTGTCCCTGTCTCTTATACACATCTCTGAGCCTGNGCCATCAGAGATGTGTATAAGAGACAGGGAGAACCAGCGCGTCGAGGACGCACGCGACCTATTCAACGAGATCGCCGACCTGTTCGACGAGACGTTTGAGAAGACCGCACCTGAGGAGGTGGAAGCATGAGCGACGGTTGGGGTGATGCTTCCGGCATCGAGGGCAACTACGAAGAGGAGGACGATGAGGTCGATTCCAGCGAAACGAGTGAGGTGAGTGAACCAGTGGAAACCAGTTCATCGACCGAAACGACCGAATCGACTTCAACGAGTGAAACGAACGAAACGAGCAAAACGAAGACAAACATCAAAGACGAGTGGAACGGGCGAACGATCTACATTCCTGACGATGTCCTCGACGAGATGGAGGATACCTACCTCGAGTCCCAGCTGAAGCTCCGCAAGGCGGGGCAGGACGAGTTCAAGAAGAACCGCCACTTCTACCCGCTACTCGTCCAGTTCGGTATTGAGGCCCTCTCTGAGGCGGATGCTGAGGAAATCCAAGCTCGCCTGTCAGAACTCGGCGACGAGTGACCTCGTGCAGAGCGAGGGTCGACAGTAGTTGAGACTGCCAGTCTCAATGCACACAATATGAAATCTAGTGGATCTTGGGTGAATTAACTGTTCAATCTGGATGCAAATTTCACGTGGACAAGGAGTGAGTTAGGGGTCATTGGGGCAGTCAGAACAGATACTTCGGGCAGGTTGTGTCAAAAAGAAGTTTATTACCTATCTGTACTCTATTCGCACAGATGAGAAATTTAGGAGAGGATGAAGAAATTGAGCGTGCTATCCAATATCTAGTGCATTCGTTCGAATCTTCGGGCGATAATCCGAAACCAGTGATACTCCACAGTACAAGAGTGGGAATGAATCTTTATAACAGAGATTACGACAAGTCCATCGTTATCTCTGGTTTTCTCCATGACCTGCTAGAGGATACAGACGTGGGTTCTGATGAGATTCGTTCGGAGTTCGGAGAGGATGTTGCAAATATCGTGGAAGCCACTAGTTTCGACGAGAATATCGACGAATATCTCCAACAACACCTCGATATCTATGAAAGATGTTTTGAACTGGGACGAAGTGCGGTGATTGTCAAAGCTGAAGATATCCTCGATAACAGTGATTACTACGATTTGGGTGGCTCGGAGGTACTACAAAAGAACCTAATCAAGAAAATGGACTATTTCATCCAAAACTCTGAACCATATATCGGAGACGAGGACATACATCAGGAACTCAATGATAAGCTACCTATAGTTAAGGAAAGAATTAATATAAAAACCGACAGCTGAAATTTACGACATATTTGAACTGTTCGGGCTGGCTACCGAGCCTAGAGTGCTCCGTTGCCGGTCTGTACTGACCACTCTCCATTCACACTGCTTAGCGATATTGAGATCTGAATGTGTTTTCTCTATTACCAGTTAGACGAATTTTTGCGCGTGTCGTGACCAGCATTTTGCAGTGGTTGCGAGTTGTAATTCTCAACGCATTGTCTTTCGGCGAATCGCGCAAAAATCATTCGCTGAATGGCCAGCATATGATTCGACACCACTGTACGACCGGAGTTCGCTCGCCGCTCTGAAAGAAGATATTCGGACCGTTGCCTCCACATGGTTCGACCATCAGGCTCACCACTCCGTTGATGAGTTCGTGTCTCACTACCCAGTAGCGTATGTCCAGTTCCGGCCACATGACCGGTATTCGGGAGCAACCCGGTACGAGATGGCCCAACTGTTTCGACTGTTCCTACTCAAAGAACTTCACGGCTGGACTCATGAGACAGCACTCGTTACGTACCTCACTCACAGTCCAGAACTTTGTGAGCGACTAAGCATAGAGACAGTCCCAGACCAGTCGACGCTGTGGCGCAGCTGGCATGAACGATTCACTCAAGAGCTTCGCGAGACAATTGAGGCAGCCGCCCGGATAATTCTGATCAAAGCCCAAGACGCAGGCGTTGCTGTCCCACGCGAGCCAGAACGTCAGCTTCCATTTTCCGGTGATGAACAAGAAGAGTCAGACCCAGACGATCAAGCTCTCCTCGACGAAGCGGCATCAATTACGGACCACATCAGTCACGTCGTTTTCCCGGCATTCTCACTGAATCGCGACAATGGCTGTGAGATCCACGAGAACGCTTACTGGGACTTGCAAACGCATCTCGGACTTCGTGAGCGGCTAGCTGCCAATGAAGGGGCTCGCAGTTTCGTGTATGAATCGACTCGAGATCGTACTCCGTTGGGCCATGCCCATCGCGATCACATTCGTGACCTCTCTATCGAGCAAATTCGGGAGATGTATCGGCAGGCTGTGACTCGACTGTTGGGGGAAGCAGCGGAGACGGAGGAGTTCTTTCGAGCTGGTGTCGTCGCTATCGATATTACTGAAGGGGACCCGTTCACAGGCGACAGAACCGGGCATGAAAATGAAATTATCGGGACAAAGGAGAAGACCGATGAGTACGCCTACCAGTGGGCAACAGTCCAACTGGTCGGGAACGCTGTCCCAATCGTACTGGATGCGAGACCAGTTCGGAAGGGTGAGACTCGCAAGGAGATTGTCGAGGATTTACTCGACTCTGCCGAGGATCTCGTTCACGTCGATAATGTGCTGATGGATCGGGAGTTCGACAGTCAGCATATTCTAGAGATGCTTAGCCAGCGTGGACTGTCGTATGTCGTCCCGAAACGGATGCAGACGAGCGAGAAAGCGCAGGCCAAACGGTTGCTCCAGCGGGGTCAAGACCGATACGAGACTGATCGGAAACTCCATCTTGGGAAGAACGAGTGGCACGAGACGACGCTGATCTATCGGCGGAAAGAGGACTCAGACCACGACGACCACCGCCAGTACTCGGTGTTCATGTCCAATCGCGGTAGTGGCTTCCTCACTGAGTACGGGTATCGGTGGGAGATCGAGAGTGGGTACAGGTCGATTAAGCGATTCATGGCCGCCACGACCTCGAAGGATTTCGGACTCCGGTTTTTCTACTTCGCGTTCGCGTGCCTCCTGTACTCGATCTGGCGAGCCGTCGACTTGCTCGTGCAGGTCGAACTAACTGGTGGATACGAGCATTCGCCGATTGTGACGAGTGACAATACGCTGACGCTGCTGAAGAAGGAGACTGGAATCGGGTAGTGAGGTTCTCCACCCGTGATAGCGCGGTGTCTGAGTGGCTACACTCTTGGAAGTCTTCGAAATTCGGCGAGATAGTCAGTAGTACAACAGGAACGAGTGATTGAGAGCTATTCTGGAGCGGTTTCCGCTCGATGATTCGTCCAAATACACGCATCACAGGCCCGCTAAACCCGCCGTAGTCTCAACTCCACGGGTCGACATTTTGTATAGCGATATACGATATATGATTTCCTGTAGTGCGGAATTCCGACGCTAAGAGACTCCAAACCCTCGAATTCTCCCGATGGGCCGAATAGAGCAAGTGGTCCTGATTATGCCAATAATCACGACCACTTTGAAGTACCCCGACGCCGTCGGTGAAGCACGAATGCTGCAACCGCCTCATGACGGCGCTTCCCCAGGGGTAGAGGACCCGAGACCGGTCCCGCAGGACGGTGGAGGGCCGGTGGATGCCTGATCGAGCGCTTTCGACGCCGCTCGACGACAGCTTCGAGCGCTACCTCCAGGACAAGGGGAAAGGACGCGGAGGCGACGGCGGGAACTATCGACGAAACGCTGCACGCGAGCTGGAGCGATTCGCCGAGTGGACCGCCGGCGACCGCGGCGACGACGACTGGACCGGGATTGTCCCCGACGACGTCGACCGGGAGCCGACCTTCGACGATCTCGACGAACGCGTGTTCCGGGAGTACGCCCGGCATCTCGGTGGAGATCGGGGACTCAAGCAGAACACGGTACAAACCTATTACCGCTATATCTCTGCGTGGTGTGGCTGGTGCGTCAACGAGGGATATCTCGAAGCGCATTACGCGCAGCGGGCGAGTGCGATGGCGCCGCTCCCGGAGGACGACGGCCGCAAGCCCGGCGACCAGCAGGCCTGGACGTCCGAACAGCGCCACGCCTTCACCCGCTACGTCGACGAACGGGCCCGTGACGCCGTCGAGGCGTACACGATGCTCCCGGAGGATGTAGATCTCCTCGACAAACAGCGAGCGCGCTACGCGGCGCTGAAGGCGACTCGTGACCGGGCGCTGGTGTTCGTCCTCGCGTACACTGCCGTCCGCGTCGGAGAATTGCTCCGGGATCCGAATGACCCGCGCCGGCGCGGCGTCCGCTGGGAGGACCTCTCACTTGACGACGGGAGTATGGACGTCTACCGGAAGAAACAGCAGTGGGACGCCGCCAGTCTACCCGACCCGGTGATCTCGCCGCTCCGGAGCTACCGCCAGCTGCTGGATCCACCCACGGAGCGCTGGCCGGTGTTTCCGACATTCGACCAACGGACGCTTGCAGGGCTCGTCGAGGAAGAGCTATCCGAACGAGGGGAACGCCCAGAAGCGATTACTGAGTGCCGAAACGAATACGCCCGCGACCTCCTGCTGGCGCTCGATAAGGACGTTCGGCCGCCGTCGATCACGACGGACGGCGGACGGTCGATTCTTCAACGTCTCTCGGAGACCGCAGAGATTGACATCGACCATCCGAAACACGATTATCTTGCACCACACGGTGGTCGACGTGGTATGGGCGAGGTGCTTGTCCGCGCGTTTGGGTACACGGTGGCGGCCCGGTATCTCGACAATTCAGAGGAGATGGTACGAGAACGATATTCGCATATCGAAGCTGGCGAGTTGGGTGATGTCGCTACAGAAGCTCTGGAAGAGATCGATTCGGTAGACGGCTAAGCGAATCGGTCACGTTTCAATGAGGTGTCTGAACGCAGAAAGTGTATTTTCCCCTTCCTCGGTCAGATCTACGTCGGTTCTTCGCCCCACCTCTTTGGTTTGTATGAACCCTTTCTCTGTCAGTGGTTCTAATACATGCGTTTCGAGTAATCGGTAGCGGGCTCGATCCGAATCAGCCTCATAATCCGTAATGAAGGGCAATCCCTCCGGTGGTGTTTCTGCTTGAATTGGTTTACCGTTCCCTTGGCCGAATTCGATGAGCTCCTTCTTCGTGACTGGACCATTTCGGTAAATGTACTCCATTATGTAGATAAGCTGTGTCTCGGGGGCATCTATTGGGTACGCCGGCAGTTCCTTGATGTTCTTCACCCCGTGTGAAACAGGTTTGACCCGGTGAGCGTCTTTTTCACCATATCGTTCTGGCTCGACGTAATACGGCACCGCGTCGGTCACCATACACGCGATCATCCCGCCGATTGCGGATATTTTACTCCCGGTTGCAATGTTCACGAACACGTCATCGTCTGGGTTCTGTTGGATTTCTCGTGCCGTCACCCGGACAACTTCATACAGATCGAAAATGTTGCAGGATCGGATCTCTCGGTCAATCCCGGCTGTCTCGATATCCTCATACAGCTCCTCGATAAATGGCGGCCGTTCCCCCTCACCCCATTCAAGGAGGATCAATCGATCAGCTTTCAATTGCTTCGCGGCTTCGACGACACGATCGCGCTCGAACCCGAGCGGCGCGATATGGACTCGTTCACTGGGGTGCATGTCTCGCTGTTGGGGATTCTGTGGTTTATGCGTTTGGTGCGGATTGTGCGCTTAATGCCGTTACTGATGTTGGAGACCGCGTGGTGCTTAAGGGGATAACGCTGTTAGGCGAAAGCGCATGCAACCAAATGATCTCGAGGAAGCAACCCAGCATGCCCAAGACCGCTACCGAGGACTGGGCGATCAGCTCGAGTCTCTCGACGAAGAGACGGCTGACGACCTCCGTGCAGCACTCGAAGCCGCAGAGGACGCCATCGACGAGGCTCAAGATACCGACGAGGATCAATCCCGTTACGACGCGCTCCATCGGGCGGCCGACTACATTCAGTCAGCACAAGACAATATCGACACCCTCCAAGATGCGGCTGGGTTCGATGTTAGCTACGCCGAGGAACTCGAAGCACTCGAAGAGGCCATCGAAGAGGTCGAGGACGGCCTTGATGAGGCGCTCGAAGATGCTGATGAAGGTGACGAGGATGAGGACGACGAGGAGACTGACGGCTACGAGGTGACCGTCAGTGGGGAAACAAAAGTACTCGACCAGCAGCACATCGAGCCGATCGAACTGCTACGCAAGTTCGAGTACGATCCCAACCAGTACGTCCTCTACCCGCCCGACGAGGACGAACGAGTCTCCAAAGACAGCGACATCAACCTCGCCGAAGAGAACGTCTTCGACGCGATTCCCGTTGACACTGCCTACGGGAGCACCCAGCTCGACGATGTGCTCGCAGCGGACATCGAAGTTCTTCGAGAAAACCACGAGGTCGATGTCGATACCGAGGCCGAGGCGCAGTTCGTCCACGTCATCGTTCGGGACTACCAGATCCCGTCGGATGCCTACAATACGGACACGACGGACGTGATGATCCGCGTCCACGAGAACTACCCCCAGAAGGCTCCGGACTGGGTCTACGTCGACGAGGATCTCCGGCTCGAAGGAGGTGGCCAGCTTCGGAAATCTCGCGACGACCAAGTCCGGGGCTGGTTGGCTCTTTCCTGGCACATCAACAAACTGGACGGTATCGAGTGGGAACCCTACGAGACCGATCTCGAGTGGTATCTGGAGACCGTCGCGAACGGACGACTCCGACAGGGTGACTGACGCGAGCCCTCCCGCTGGCGATCAACCCTCCCACATTACATCTATGCAAGGACATGAGACTGATGGCAGCCGAGAGCGAGCGACGGGGAGTCAGTCGCGAGTATCTCACTGGCTTCGCTCCGTGCTAGACGACCCTGAGCACGAGTGGCCGGTCGCTGACCGGATACGGGTACGGATCCGAGGCGCCGACTACCAGCGGCTGCGCGAGCATCTTGTGCGTCCGGAGCAGAAGTGTCCGAAAGAGCATGCCGCCTATCTCGTAGCCGGAACGCAGGAGTACACTCATCGTGGGCAGCGGGTGTTCGAGTATCTCATTCGTGAGGTTCACCTGCTGGATCGGGACGAATATCTCGATCAGACGACCGGTATCGTCCAGTTCGACCACACGACAATCCGGTCGATGATGCGGGCGAGCGAAACAGACCATCGGCATCTCGACGACATGACCCTCCTGATGTGCCATAGCCATCCCCGCTCGAGCCAGCCGTGCTACTCCGGTACTGACGACGAGAACGAACCGGCCCATATGGCGTCACTGACCGGTCGAACTACTGGCCCACATGGAAGCCTCATCTTTGGCCAAGGGGGTCTGACCGGTCGGGCGTGGCTCTCTGACGTCCCGACGATCCGACATGAGCCGATCACGGCCGCTGCGTCGCCGATTGATGAACTTGTTGTCATCCACGACCGCGAATTGGAGCGGATTCGGACGACGGATTCACGACTCCCCCCAGTTTCAAACGGCGGCGCCGAGATGCGCGACCGGCAGGCGTTGCTCCACGGTGACGGCGGTAACGCTCGGTTGCGCGACGCTCACGTCGCCGTGGTCGGTGCCGGTGGACTTGGTGCACCGATTGTTCAGACGCTGGCTCACCTCGGCGTTGGCGCGATCACGGTCGTTGACCCCGACGTCGTGGAGGAATCCAACCGCTCGCGAATCGTCGGTGCACGCCCAGCCGATGCTGGTGATCCCGAGCGGACGCCCGACGAGGATGGTGTCGTCCCAGCTGCGTGGGCCGAGGCCATCGACGGATGTGGAACGCCCAAGGCGGAGGTCTTGGGCCGCGTTGTCTCCGATATTGATCCGTCGATCTACTATCACGGCATCCACGAGGAAGTACAGGCTCCGAGAGCGCTGGAACAGGTCGTCGCTGCAGACGTAATTGTCACCGGCACCGATACCGCCACGTCACGTCGATTCGTGTCGGAGGCCGCCCAGCAGTACCTTCGGCCACTGTTCAACGCGGGCACGGATATCGACGTTGACGATGACGCTGGACTCCGAAGCATCGCGACCAGCTTCCAGGTATCCGGCGCGAACCGGGCGTGTCTAGACTGCATGGACGCGATTAACGAAGATCGAATTGATGCCGAAGGCGAAGACGAAGACAATCTCGAGTACGGACTCGAACTCGTTGCCGGAGAGCAACCGTCGGTCATCACGATCAATCAGGAACCGGTACAACGATTGACGTTTGCGCTGCACCGGTTCCTCACGGGACTCCTCGCCGACCGGCATGGGTTCCGAACTGGTACGTACAGCGCAACTTCAGACCGTCTTGTGAGCGACGCAGAGGCTGCTCCCGATTGCCAGTTCTGTAATGGGGCGTTCACAGCTGCCGGTGATCGTGGCGTCCCAATAGCGAAATCTGGACTGTATCGGACAACGCCATCGACGGTCGAGACGGGGGTTGTCACAGAACTGGGTATCGATGCTGTCGTCGAGAAAGAGCCAGCCGAGGCCGAGGATGGCCCGGGGCGTGATGAATCACCGTCCAAACAACGTGGCCTGCTTGCTCGCATCAGGAACACGGTGGCCCGCTACATCCCACAGCTATGAACCGGACACCCGTTTCGTCGAGTAACCTGAAAAGTGTCGGCTACGATCAGAGTTCGAACACCCTTGAGATCGAATTCCACGGTGGCCGAGTCTATCAATACTACAACGTTCCTAAGAGAATCTATCAAGGACTGATGGCAGCATCCTCTCACGGAAGGTATCACCATCGCCGAATCAAAGACAGCTATCGATATTCTCGGATTCGGTAGTGAGGCGAGATTCAATCAAGCTTTGACTGGATTCTTCCGTTGATGGGATGATTACGGCGGGATCCAGCTAGTGTGATCGCGGAGAGTTGTATTTGAGGATTCCATCGTCGCACCGCACTTGGGGCAGTAATCCTCGATCACATCCTCGTCGTATAGATAGTGATCGCACTCGGGAGGGCTGGCTTGGAAATACACGTCGTCCCAATCGAGATTAGGCTCTCGACCGTAGAGACAGAATGTACTGTGTCCTGACCGCCCTCGATGGTTCGTCACTAACCGAACGGGACAGTACATACACTCGCGGAGTTCGATTAATGGCTGGTCGGAATGGTTCGTCCAGAGTGTTTCTCGCCGCCCCCATTCGTGAAACCCCTTCGGTCCCCGACAGCGCTCTATCTCAGGTCGTGTCGCAAGCAGTTTCTCCACCTGTGCGGAATGGTACTGGCTTCCTGCCCACTTCCAGAACGGGTCTCGGTCGTACTCACGGACAATCGCGTTCTTGAGCGCTTTCAGGGGAAAGTCGGGTCCGTGCTCGTCGCTCGCGGTGTAGGTGTAACTGCCGTCGGGTTCGTGAAGCCGGCGTAGCTCGCAACCCTGGGCAGTACAGATATCGTACGTAATCAGGTCTTCCTGTCCGCGGGGATGGGCATAGGGCGGCACGCGCTCCCACGCATGTTCGCCGTCGTAGAGGAGCGCTTGGCAGTTCGTAAATCGGCTAGCTTTGCTCGTTCGTTGGGCGTATCCAGAACTGTCGTCTTGCTCAAATTCGGCACCGATCGTATCGTAGTTGAACGTATCGAGAAGGACTGTTGCCGCGCGTATCCAGACGACCGAGTACCCAGCGGCCAAGTAGTCATGCGTCACCTGATGGACGTCCTTGTCTTCGTGATTGTGCTGTACCTCAACGGCGAGCCCTTCCCCGAAGTAAGGGTTCCAATCGTCAAAGGTCGCGAGTGCATCCGCCCGGCGTTCGGTCACAGGTGTCGGCACCTCGGCCACGTCGACGTCCACCTCCGTCTCGATGCGGGCGTTTTCTCCGAATTGCTGGTGCAGAGCGACCTCAACACGGGCGACTGCGCGTTCGTGGGTCTCTGACTCGCCGCCATTCGAGCAACGCTGGCCGGCGTCGTCTGATACGTGGTAGAAGTGTCGAGACTTGCCTGGCGCCGATCGCGGGTACATCGTCCCGCCGCATACCGGACAGGTGACGGCTTCTCCATCGTCGACTATGGCGGGGACGACCGGGCGACCGTCACGACGACCGCGGAAGGGCATATCAGCAACGAATATCTCGGTAAGCAAATAATCATTCCCAGCCGTAGAGTCCAAGACGGAACTGGTTAGAGCGAGTCCTCGAGTCCGCAGGAGATACACTTCATGCACCCGTCCTCACGTTCCCAAATGTGGTCGCAGTACTGGGGGTCTGTGGTCGTCATCTCAGAGAAGTCCTCGAACGGATCATTTGAGATGATCTCCTCTCCGTTGTGCTCTTTGAGACGGGCCCCACACCGGCACCGATAGCGGTTCTCTCCGCGCGGTTCCCAGACGTGTTGATGGTCTTCTTTCTTCTTCTCCTTTTCTCGCTGTTCAAACGCCGCTTGAGCAGCTCTGTCAGCAAGATCGGAGTTCGTTTTGATTGTTGACTCATCATAGATATAGGCCTCAATAGTTCTCTCTTTCCAGCGCTCAAGCCGACAGTGTTTACAGAAATCCCGGTCGTGGAGGTCACTCCCTCCGTATTTCCAGGTATGGTTACAGTCCGGATTCGGGTCGGAGAAAGTTAGGGATTCAGCGTTAACGAACCGCTCTAGGTAATCCTCAGGTGGATCGACCTCTGGAGGGTCTGCCCACGAAGCTGCGAAGGCGGTGTCAGCCCGTTTGTCGAATGCGACGACCATCTCCTCAATACGGAATCGGTCGTTCGTAAAATCCTCAGGGCTGGCCCAGTAGACGCTATATCCGGCCGAGAGATAGTCGTGCGTGACCGCGTCGAGGTCTTTGTCCTCGTTTGCGTATTGAACCTCAACGATCAATCCACGACCAAGGTAGTCGTTTGCGTCACCAGTGGGAAATTCGACGAGGGCATCTGCCCGGCGAGAATCAGTAAGCGTCGGCGTATTGGGGACGTCGACGGTGACCTCGGGTCCGCAACGGACATATTGGTCAAACCGCTGCCGCAACGCCGAAACTGCGAGGGATTTCATCTTTCGATGTGGATCCGACTCTCCTCCGGAGCAATTGGCCGTCGAATCCCCTGAGCCCGCAGTAACGTGATAGAAATGACGGGCGCGGCCATCATCAAATGGGCCCCGGGGTCGCATCGTTCCGCCACAGGCTGGACACACGACGTCAGTACCATCCTCTACCTCTTCAGGAAGAACTGTCCCTCCCTGCTCGTCTGTAGAGGACTGTGCGATAAATGGCATCTAGGTCGGCGTAGCGACTTCTTCTGTAGACTCGATATATTCTTCTTCCCACTCTCGACGTGCCTCAATTTCGCGGGAGCCTCGTTGCGTTAGCGAGTACAGATTGGTCCGCTTGTCGAGCTCGCCTTTCTTGAGGAGTCCTTTCTCCACGAGGTCGTCGAGATTCGGATAGAGCCGACCGTGGTTGATCTCCTGTTCATAGTAGTCGTCGAGTTCAGCCTTTACTGCGAGCCCGTGTGGTTCCTCGAGCCCGGCGATCACGTACAAGATATCCCGCTGGAACCCAGTTAGATCGTGCATCCGTCTGTTCCCTATTTTTGAGGGGTGGCATATGTTCTCTCTGGTGCTCAAAGACGAATATTCGATACTATGGGGGGAGAATCGTGCGTGAGAACTTCGAACCTTTATATAGTGGACAAGAGAAGTCCGCGATGGAATGTCTGACCTAATCGTCAAAGCAGCCGTGAAGGACGCACTTTCGGACCACAACGTCTCGGCGGATTTCTACGACGCCCTCAACGAAGAGGTCGCCGAACTGCTCGACGACGCCGCAGAGCGTGCCGAGGCCAACGATCGGAAGACGGTCCAGCCCCGCGACCTGTAGGCCTGCGTAACGCAGCCAACCCCGCACTCGAACGTAGCTTTTTGAGGTTCCTGTTCAGAAGTTAGGAAACGGAGATGGCGGACGCACCGGATACGGAACGGCAGGCGGTGGAACCCGACGCGAAAGAGGTTCTCAGCGTGTCACAGCTGAACGACCGAATTGCGTCGGTCGTCCAGGACACGCCTGCCCTCAACGGCGTCCGCTGTATCGGCGAAGTCACCGACCTCCACCAGAACAGCACGGCGCTTTACTTTACGCTCTCCGACGGTGACGCCGAGCTCCCCTGTATGATCTGGGCGAACCGTTACCGGGAGATGGACGCCGACCTCGAGGACGGGACCGAAGTCATCCTTGAGGGCGATATCGACTACTGGGTCGAAGGTGGGAAAATCGACCTGAAACCGTGGGGGGTGATCGTCGTCGGTGACGGCGACCAAGCGGCCGCGGTCGAGCGACTGCGAAGCGAACTCGAAGAACGTGGTTGGTTCGACGATGAGCAGAAACAGCAGCCACCGTCGTTCCCGGAGCGGGTTGGCGTCGTCACGTCTCTCCGTGGAGACGCCCGGTACGACATCCAGAACGCGATTCACGAGCAGGACCCCACCGTCGACATCCTGGTGAAAGACGCAACCGTCCAAGGGTCGGACGCGCCGACATCCATCGCGAACGGCATCCACCATCTGGACCGCTCCGAGGACGTCGACGCGATCATCGTCGGCCGTGGGGGCGGGAGCGATTCGAACCTCCAAGCCTTCAACACCAAGCGGGTCGCGGAGGCGATCTTCACCGCGAATACCCCGGTGGTCACCGCGATTGGACACACCGATGACCGACTCATCGCGGATCAGGTGGCGGATGTTACGACGATCACGCCGACAGCCGCCGGCGAGTATACCGCGAATTCGCGTGAAGAGTTCCTCGCGAGCGAGATCGAGCCGCTGGAGCAACAGCTTGAGGCCGCGTACGAAACGTTCCAGCAGGAACACGAACACGGACTGGAGCTCGCCGAAGCAGTCGGCGAGGGGGCCGCTCCTGAGGGTCTTCCGCCGATCTACTACAAAGCCGCCATTGGTGTGTTGCTGTTGCTGCTGTTGGTCATCACTGCGCTGTGGCTGGGGGTGATCTAAGCGTGGCAAACGATTCAGCGATCCACGACCGCCTGAGCCGCGTCGAGGAGATAATCGAGCAACTCGATGCCGACGACTGTGACCTCGAGGAGGGTACGCGGCTACACGACGAGGGTCAGGAACTCTTGGCCGAGGTGCGTGAAATCCTCGACGAAGGTAGTGGGGACGTCGTCGAAATCGAGTAGAATTTCGCAGCAACCTTAACCAACATTCTGTTCGCAACATCCGCTTATGTTGGTTAACTCTATTATCCGTAGTGAACGAGTCTATCGATTATAATTTACTTTAGATTATTGCGCCCGTGGTGGCCAGAAAGTATTTACTAGCTTTCCAGCTACCGTGTCAACATGTACCGGGATTCAGCCGGTGCATACCCATACCCGCACGTATGATTACACGGTCAGTCACCATCGAGGAAATCGATGACCTGTACCTGATGTGGAACGACCACATCAACGCCTCTGCCCTCTATCGTCGTGCCCTCCGCGAGGAAATGGACGTCCGCGGTGTTGATCCCGATGAACTCCGCGACCTCCTCGACCGGGCCCGCGAACAGGGCTACACGCTCGAAGAGATCGCAGAGGAGACGAACCGCTTCGATGATCTCCAGTCGCTCGTTGAGGAGCCACGGGGCTGCTCACCGGCTGGGGAAGCGTCCAACGACTAACCCGCTATGACACAGGATAGTACTCCCTCCGACCCTGAGCGTAGCTCCGAAACAGAATCGTCGTCTGGAAGCAGGCTTCCCAGGCAAGCTGCAGTTACGATTGTCCTCCTGAGCCTGTTCGCCGTTCAACCCGCTGCCGCACAGACCAACGCGGTCTGCAGCGCGGATAACCTCCCGAGTATGATTGAGGGATTTTTCCAGCTCACCACCGCGCTGGGGATCGTCGGCCTCGCCATCGTCTGGCAAGCTGACTCCCTCATCGAGATGTTCACCCTCAATCCCGAACAGAAGAAGGGCCTCAAGCGCCACAAACGCTCCGCGATGAAGTCCGCGGTCGTCCTTGTGGTGCTCGGCCCGCTGTACACCGTCGCCGGTTCGATGATGGGCCTCCCGCTGGCCCAGTGTGTCGACCTCGTCCCCTGGTAAACCGCTCCCACCCCCGCTGTGAGCCCTATGGAACGTCGAGAGCTCTCCATAATCGTGGCCGCGCTGTGCGTGACGAGTGTAGTCACGGGTATCGTCACGGCTACTCCACCACGGCCAGGAACGGAGGCCAACGGGCTCACAGAGAACGAATCGGCGACGCTGTGGTCTCGCGACGCGGACGACTACATCAGCCAAGAGGAGTACCAAGAGCGGTACGGCGAGTCTCGGACCGCGATGCAACAACTCGCGAACGGGACGGACATCACGTTCAAGCGCCCACCAGCGACCGCGGCGACGTGGACACGGAACGACTTCGAGGATCTGAACGCAGGCGGGTCGGACACCTCCATTCACCCACCACACGCCTCGCTGGAGGACGGCGTCTACATCGAAGATGCACACGCCACGATATTCGCCGTCCAACCATCGACGCGAGGCCACCTAGAGTCGGGTGAAACCCCGCTCTACATCGCGCCGAACGGAACGATGCGTGGGTTCGTCGACTACCGTGTCCGTGTTCCGAATGGGAGTTCGTCCGGCAATCGGACGGTCGAGTGGTCACTGACGAGCCACGAGGTCGACGAGGTCCGGCTCATCAACGATGGGACCACCATCGTCGAGCAGGAGGGCTCGCACACCCCCGCGTTGGAGTACCAGATCGAGGACGACTGGAGTACGAATCTCACCCTCGAAGCAGAGATAGACGTTCGGTTGAAGAAGACCGTCCGGATCGACCGAGGTGATGAGACGGATGTCGATGTCACGTACCAGACCGAGTCGCTCAACGTCACGGACTCAATCGATGTCGAGATCTACGATCTTACGGCGTACCCCTACTACGCCGAATACCCGAACGGCGATGCCGGGGTGGCGATCTTCCAGTCCCGTCCCTGGCAGGGCTACACGCTAACCGAAAACGGGAGTGCTCGCGTTCGCGGTGTCTGGCGGTTCTACACCGCACGGAACACGAACTGGGATACGCTCGTACAGTCCAGCCGGACGGGGAGCTCGACCGTCGAGTCCGATGCGATCCCCGTCTACGTCCACGCGTATCCCTCCCGGATCGGGCCCCGTGCTGAGCCAGTCCGTGATGGTCCCGAGATCATCGATACCTGGGGGACGGACCGTCCGTCGCCAGTAGGAACCCTCGGCGAGAACATCAACATCGAGATCGTCAACCAGACCTACACGACGACGTATGGTCTCGCCGTCCGCGCCGAGACAGTCGACCGTGAGGATCTCCACGTTGCAGGCATCGTCCGTGGTGTGAACGCCTCTATCGTCGCCCCTGATGCCGGTTCTGAGCGACAGCTTCGGCGCAGTAACCTCTCCGTCGAGGTGATCCAGCAAAACCAGTCACAGGCGACGCTCCGTATCGAGCTTCGAGATAACCAAACGGGGACTCCGATTGGACTCGGCGGAGGCGGTCGCCGGTATCCGATCGGTGGTGGGGCCCGGAACGGATACATCACCATCGCGGACCAGCGGGTCGAAACGAACGCGTCTGGCGTCGCAATCGTGACTGTGGAGCAGCCAGGAATCTATACCGCCCGGTATCACCCTGGGTCGTGGCTTGGCCACAATCCCGCTTACGTGAGTGATACGGCGACGGCCCGCTGGCATCCACTCGGAACGATCGAGGGCTGGTTTGCCCTCTTCGTCGAGGTCGGATGGCAACTTCTCCCCTTCTTCGTGATGTTCTACGCCGGGAAGCGGCTCCTGCGAATGCTCGGCCCCGAAGACATCTTCCAGAACAATCCATGACTCGAGACAATCACCACCTCAGCAGACGGACCGCCCTCCGAACAGTCGCCGGCGCCGCGCTCGCGAGTGTGGCCGGGTGCCTGGACAGTAACGGAAGCACCACTCCGAATGGGAGCGAGAGCCCCGCAGATGGGTCGGGAGTATTCCAGCAGGTTACCGTCGATGGAACAGCACTCGTCGTCGAGTTCGCCGCCGACTCAGAGTTCGACCAGATCAACCTCATTCAGCCGAATGGGGAGCTGTTCGGTCAGCGGGAAGTCGCTGCGGGGTCACAACAGGTTTCCTTCGAACTCGGAACGAGCTACGCACCCGGCGAGTACGAGGTTGTTGCTCTCAACGGTGAGGAGACGGTTGGTGAGAGTTCGCTCTCTGTCCAGCCGAACTTAGAAATCGTCGAGATGGGAATTGGCAGAAACCAACCCGAGGAAATGTGGGATGGACCAGAAGACAAGATCGAAGAGGAGGCCTTTGTTACCGTCGCAAATCGGGGAAGTGGACCTGATGCAGTAACGAAACTACTCTTCATCGGTGATGTTCCCTACCCCTCTGACGAGGAGGGTACGAACTACGCAGACGATGAAGATGTGAGCGGGATCTACGACCCTGAATCAGATTCGGAGGTCGAACAGGTCACAATCGCTCCAGGGGCCCAAGTCACGATTTACAGTTCGCGCTCGCCATTTGCCTTCGTGCCTGGAGCAGGAACTTCCTGCTCGGACGAGGCGAAGACTGGCGAGTTCGAGCTGATCTTGGAAACACGGGTGGGTGGGGATCGCATTACGAAAACGTACAGCATCCAGTATTCAGCTTCTCAGGACTCAGATAGCTGTGATATTGCCATCAGTGAGGCCTAATCATGGTTGATCTAATCGACGTCGTACTGGAAGGGTTCAAAGAGGTCGTCGATTGGTTTGTCGGCCTCTTCATGGACGGTCTCCGCTCTGGCTACGAGACCCTCACTGAGGAGATGTTCGGAACACCGACACCAGATACCAACGGAGCGTTCGTCTTCGGTGAACCCCAAAATGCACCTTGGCCTGCAATTCAGGATGCACTAGTCGGGGGTGAGATCATGTTGATCTCACTTCTTCTCCTCGTGATGTGCGTCCAAGGCCGACACACGGTTCGAATCTTCAATATCGGTAGTGCATACGAGGCCAGGCGCACCAAGAAAACCGCGTGGGTCGGCGCGTTCCTAATCATCACCTGGTACTGGGTGAGTATCCTCGGCCTCTACATCGTTGATGGGTTCACCGTCGCCCTGATGCCGAGTCTGAGTTCTTTGGGAGAGGCGATGCTAAACTTCCTCGAAGTCTCCCTTACGAACCCCGGACTTTCGCTCGTCTTCGCCCTGATCGGTGGTCTTTCGATGTGGGCCTTGGAGGCTCTCTACTACATTCGAGAGGTTCTACTCTACGTCTACGTGTACGGAATGCCGATTGCGTTCGCTCTTGCATATGGCAATATTCCGGTTCTCTCCGATATCGCGATGGGATTCAGCAAGCGATTCGTGCCATTAGCCGTCCTGCCTCTGCCGGCAGCGGTGGTTTTCAAAGGATACGATCTACTGTACTCGCAGAACGCTATCGCCCCGAGTAGCCCATTTTTACGCTACTTGGTCGCAGCGTCACTCCCCCTGATTGCGCTGTATCTGACTTGGAAGACGTTCAAGTACGCAACCCCACTGACAGCGAAGGTTCTGGGTGGCGCCACGAAGGGTGCGGCTCTCATCGGCGGCGTGGCTGCCGGGGCCTACGTTGGTGGGGCTGGCGTCGCGACGACCGCAGCCCGATGGGGGCCCAAGGCCGCCGCAGGGCACGCGGTCGCCCAGAAAGCAGCAGCTCGAGGGACGAACGGTGACGAAGACAACGGGACGCCGTCCTACCGGCGGACCGAGAACGACCCTGGAAGCTACTAACAACCCATGTCGATAGATCAAGACGCAGCCGCACGGCGCATCATGGACCAGTTCGGTGAGGAGAGTCGTATCCCCTACCTCAACATCGAGGAGGGCGACGTGGGCGTCCTGATCGCCTTCCCGATCGTCGGCCTGTTCATCGCCGGCCTCACGGGCATCGAATCGCTTGCGCTTCCGTTCGTCGCCGGCGGCTTCGGCTTCGGCGTCGCCATCGTCTACGTCTCTCCCGATCACCTGAATGCGTGGACGTGGACCAAGGACGTCTATCGGTACGTCAAGCGGCCGCAAATCACCTTCAGTGCTCCCGAAGACGCCGACGGGAGCACCAACGAAACAGAGCGCAACGAGGGCGGCCTAGCGAACTACACGCCATTCAAGCCGGACGAGCGAACACAGGACCTCACGAATATCGAGCGGGCGTGGCCGGGCGCAGGAGCCATTCAGCGGGACGACGGGACGATGGAGGCGTTCATCGAGATCGACCCCGACAACATGGATTTCGCGATGTCCGACGACTGGGCCCAACTCCAAGACGCTGGCGAGGACTTCGCCAACAAAGAGCTGGACTCGAAGCTCAAACTCCACGCGACGACCCGCTCGTTCCCGGTCGAACAGATTACGGAGAACATCGAAGACCGCCTCAACGACGAAGACGTCACGGAGAACCCGATCTTCAAGGAACTCCTCGAGGAGTACCGGGAGACCCGACCGAAGGAGATGCGGGAGCGCGGCATCCAGCAGGTGCGATACTACATCGGCGTCCAGGTCAGTCCGTTAGAGGTCTACGACCGCTTCCGCGACGAGGGCACGCCCGCCGAGAAGCTGACGCAGTTCCCCGTCATCGGCTTCCTGTTCAACCCGTTCGTCACCCGTCGCGAGGACCTCACTGACGTCGAACGTCGCGCTCAGATGTTCGAGAAGCTCGACAGTCGGGTGAACGACGTACGATCCGAGTTCATCCAGCAGGCGTCGGGCTGGTCTGCACGCCGGCTCAGCACGGTCGAGTTGTTCGTCCTGAATATGGACTTCTGGAACGGTCGCGAACACGATTACGACGAGGCAGAGCGTGTCGTTCGCGAACAACCGATCATCGGCCAGTCGCGCCGGGAGGATGCGTTCGATGCGTAGCGCGGTCCTTCAAGCAGGGGGCGGCGTGGGCAGCCAGCTCGTCAGATGGCTCTCCAGTCCGACCTCTACGGAGGGCGCAGCGCTCTATCTCCTCCTCGTCGTCCTGCTCGGTATCGGTGGGAAACTCCTCTGGGACTGGTACACCGAGGACGACACTGAAGAAGTCGAGTTCTCGGATGTCCTCAACGAGGAGACACTCGAACAGGGCGAGGCCGAACGTCAGCTCCTCGACGACATCGCCGAGTCACACAAGACGGTGACCGCGCCGGCTGCCGCCGAGTGGGAAACGCGAGCCGCACGAGTCGGCGAGCAGTGGACGACGACGCTGTACATCGCCGACTACCCGGACTACCCCAACGACGGCTACCTCAGCGACCTCTTCGAGATGACCGACGTACAGTTCGACCTGACGGCCCACATCACGCCAAAGAATCAGGAGCGGGCCCGGAACGAACTACAGGACATCGCTGACGATCTTCAGGTGGATGCCGACCTCGAACAGAGCGTCCGGAGTGCCTACCTTCAGGAGCGGGCCAACGAGGCCGCAGCGACGTACACAGCTGTCGAGAACGGCGCGAGCGTTTTCGACCAGGGGATGTTCATCACCGTTCGGGCCGACGAGAAAGACGACCTCAGAGACGCCGTCCAGAAGGTCAAGAGTGCGCTTCGTGACGACCCGGCGAACCTCACGCCGAAGACTGCAATCTGTCGGCAGGACCTCGCCCTTCAGTCCGCCGCGCCCATCGGCGACAACGAATTCGGCCGCACGTCAATCGCGCTCGGCGGGGCTGTCGGCGCATTACTCTCCTCGCCGCACAACGCGACGATCCTCGAGGAGGGCGGCGTCGAGTTCGGGATTCACAAGGACAACCAGAGCCCGGTGGTCATCGACCCGTTCGCCCGAGACAACGGGTACGCGATGTTCACCGTCGGCGACACGGGCTCGGGGAAGTCGTTCAGTTCCAAACAGAACTTCATCCGATCCATCGAACAGAGCAAGGACCGCATCGGCATCATCCTTGAACCGCTGAACAACTGGGCTGGTGTCTCGGAAGCACTCGACGCCAAACGGATCACGGTCGGCGGGACGCTCGGTCTGAACCCGCTGGAGATCCGGGAGACGCCGGAGCACGTCCAGCGGGCGATGGGTGAGGACGCGAGTCCGTTCAACGAGAAGCTCGACGACGCGATGAGCTTCCTCACGAACTTCTTCGCNCAGCGGGCGATGGGTGAGGACGCGAGTCCGTTCAACGAGAAGCTCGACGACGCGATGAGCTTCCTCACGAACTTCTTCGCGCTCCGTGGGATCTCGCTGGGCGACCGGCGGACGACGCTCGAACTCGGGCTCAAGCGTGCCTACAAGCGTCAGGACATTACGGACGACATCTCCACGCACAGCAACCCAAGCCCGACCATCCGCGATATGATGGACGTCTTCGAGGATATGGTCGACGACCCCGAGGAGTTCGTCGTGCGGTCCGACGAGGAAGCCGGGAAGATCAAGGAGGACGCAACGTGGCTGCTCGATCAGCTCCGCCCCTTCGAGGACGACGGTCGCCACGCGAATCTCGGGCAGGAATCCGATTTCGACATCCGGGACGAGAAGGTCATCTACCTCGATCTCGCCCAGCAGGAAGGGAGCGTCGACAGCAGCACGGCGCTGACGATGCAGCTCCTCATCTCGCTGGTGTACGAGCGAGCGAAGGTCTCGGACAAGGAGGTCGTGTTCTACATCGACGAGGCGCGCTACATTATGCAGGACGCCGCGAGCCTGGCGTTCCTCGAGACTGTCTTCCGGCACCACCGCCACCACGACCTCTCGATCCGGCTGGTCACACAGACCGTCGACGAGTTCTTCGAGCACGCCGAATCCGAGGCGATTCTCGATCAGTGTGCCGTCAAGCAGTTCCACCGCCTCGACGGGATGGACGAGGAGTGGGCCGACGAGTTCGGCCTGAACTACGCGCAGATGCGGTTCGTCCAGGATGCGGTGCCCGGCAACGAGGACGCCGGGTTCTCCGAGGCCTTGGTGGGGGTCGACGGCGAGTGGCGCGGCATCCAGGTCAAAGCGATGCCCAAGGAGAAGCAGGTCATCGACTTCGACCCGACCTCCCAAGTTCGGTCCTCGCTCCCCGGCGCCGGCGACAGCGCTGCCGATAGCGAGATGGAGGAATTCCAAGCGGAGCTCGAAGAGCAAGTAACGAACGGAACGAACGAAACGAACACTACCGAAGATGAATCCGACGCCGTCGCAGCCGAGCCAGACGGCGGGTCAACGGAGGGGAGCGACGATGGCTGACTACCTGCGCGTCACCCCGACCTCCGAGCAACTCGATGCCGAGAGCATCCCCCGCGTCCTCGACAGCCTCCACAAACTGACTACGCCGGGGTCGTCAGGCCTCGGAGCAAAGCTGAACCCGCTCAACAGTGAGACACCACCTCGGTTCGAGTTTCTCGCGATCAGTAATGGACCGGATGAGCCGGTTGAATTCTTCTACGGCGCCGATGCTCACCTCGATACAGTCGAAAAGCGGCTCCGCTCGATCTACCCGTCAACGTTCGATATCGAACGCGTCGATGTCGACGTCGCCGACCGTCTCATTCAGCCGGTCGAGTTGACACCAGAAGAGTTCGTCGACCACTACGAAGCCGGGCGGCTTCAGTACGAGTTTGGTCCAGGGGAGCAGTACGAGCACGTCGACGAAGAGCCGGCTGACGCCGACGCAGCCGATACGGACCCGGTCGTCGACGGCGGCACGGTATCCGCCACAGCTCCCGAGCATCACGTTGTCGTCGGCGACTCCGTTCTCGAACTTGCCTCCCCCGAGACACTCCCTGAGGATGAGCAGCAGCCATCGATCGAGAAGCCGACGATGACGCCGAGGGGGACGGTCCTGGCACGGCCAACCGAGGACACCGTCTCCCCGCTCGGTGTCCAGTGGTGTGGGTCCGCGTCTCGGAAGCAGGATTGGATGACGTCGCTGACGCCGTTCACAGCGGACGAGTCAGACGGGAATCTCTCCTCGGTCGACCAACCCGGTGCCGCGCTCGCGACGCTCATCGACCACTTGATGGAGGCGACAGCACCGACTGCGTTCCAAGTCGTCTTCCAGCGACGCAGCAGCTGGCAGTCCGACGCGGAAGTGCGGAAAGAAGACCTCGTCGACGGCCGCGATACGTTCTTCCAAGAGGTCGTCGGGTCGTTCCTTGAGGTCGAGGACCATCGGAGCGACCAGGACGAACGACAACTCAGTGAATCCGTCGAGAAACGGATCGAGTACATCGACGCGAAGAACGCCAAACGGTCGTTCACAGCCAACATCCGCGCCGTCGGCGTGCCTGCTGATGGCTCTCGCGAGGATCTCGATGCTCGCATGGATTCGCTCCTCCCGGTGTTCGATACGCTCGATGGGCCGTTCTACGAGGTGGAGGGACAACGGCTCCGGGAGAGTGGTTTTCGTGAGAAAACGAAGGAGAAGAACGCAGGGGCCGCGCTCCAGCGTCTGCTCAATCGAGAGCTGACGACGGGACGGGGGAAGGCCCGGCCTGAGCTGGTCCTCAGCGGGACGGAGCTCGCGAACTTCGTCCTTGTCCCTTCCTCCGAACAGTTGACCGTTGAGGGAACACGGGGGACTCGGGCCGAACAGCAGAGCCGCAATCCGCTCCCGTGGCCGAATCCCGACCTGATCCAGCAGTTCCAGGACGGGATGGAGATCGGGTACGCCCTCGACGATAACGGGGAGCCGCGACCGGATCCGATCCAAATCCCGTCCGACCTGTTGCCGACGCACTACGGGCGGTTCGCGTCGACTGGTGGCGGGAAATCGAAGGCCATCATCAACGACGCGCTCTCCCTGCGCGAGTCGACCGGTGGCCCTGTCGTCCTCGTCGATCCGAAGGGTGACGGGATGTGCGAGAACTACCTGCGCTGCCACTACGAGCGGTTCGGTGGCCTGGACGACGTCTACCACTTCCGCGTCCCCGAGACGATTCCCGCGTTCTCGTTCTTCGACATCCGCCCCGCACTCGAGGCCGGTCGCAACCGGGAGGACGCGATTCAGGACAAGGTCGACCACTTCCACGATATCCTCCGGATGATTATGGGACGCGAGCAGTACGGGCAGGCGTTCGTCGCGAACGAGATCCTCAGCTATCTCATCAAGGCGCTGTTCGACGAGGAGTACGGAAGCGACGTGTTCGGCCTAGACGACCTCTTCGCCGCCTCCCTCCGGATGCAACGCGAGCAGACGATCCCTCCGGTCTCGGCGGACAACCAGAACATCGAGGAGTCGCTGACGCGCCACTTTGCGAAGGACAACCACCAGTTCCAGGTGTCGATGGACGCGGTCGGAAACCGCCTCGACAAGCTCAAAGAAGACGCCCATCTCCGGCAGATTTTCAGCCACGTTCCCGAGCAGAACGACGCCGGCGAGTACGTCGACAACCGCTTCGACTTCCGCGAGTTCCTCGATGAAGACACGACCATCATCTTCGACCTCGGCGACCTCCGTCCGGAGGCCCAGCGAGCGATCACCCTGCTCCTGTTGAGTAACCTCTGGGACGCCGTCCAGGTGCGCCGACGCGACGGCCAGACCGACTACGAGAAGCTCACCAACCTCATCATCGAGGAGGCCGCACCGGTCGCGTCGACGAAGCTCGTCTCCGAGCAGCTACTACCGCAGGGCCGGTCGTTCGGCCTGAGTATGGGGCTCGTGATGCAGTTCCCCGAGCAGGTGCGGAATCGGAACGAACGGGCCTACGATGAGGTGCTGAACAACATCAAGACCAAGCTCATCGGGAACATCTCGATCGAGCGCGACCTCGCGGAGTCGCTCGCCCACGAGGACCTCAGCCCGACCGAACTCCGCAACCGGATCAACACGCTCCCGAGCGGTGAGTGGATCGCCCAGCTCCCGAGCCCCTCGTTCGGGGAAACTGGCCCACCGCCGTTCTCGCTGAAGCCGCTCCCCATCGCGCCGGGGCATCCAGAAAGCGACCAGCCGCTCACAGAGCCGCAGGAAGACCATTTCGAGTCCGTGTCCCGGCCACGGATGGTTGAGCGCACAGCGGCCCAGTACGGGCTGACAGCGACGACTGAATCGAGCCCTGCCCCGGAGGAGACGGGCTGGGGAAGTTCAGGAGCCGACCCGGCGGTCTCGTCGGCTGATGGAGAGACGGGGAGCGATCCGACCCAGTCCGCGTTCATCAGCCAAGCGACGAGCGAGGACGGGTCGACGTCGACGACTCAACCCGAGACGGACAGCGAGTCAGGTGGAGACCACGGGGAGATCAGTTCGTTGTTCGGGGAACCCGCTGCTAGCGATGGTGACCCAGCTCCCGACCAAGCAGCGCAACCGGCGAACGGATCAACGCCCGTTCAGGACAGCGGTGTACCCGTTCCCGATGACGAGCTTCGAGAACGCGGGCTCAGTCGCGACGATGTCCGATTCCTGAGCCGAGTCCTTGACGTGATGAACAGGGACGACGACGAGTACACGCTCTTGAAGAGTATGCGCCAGCTGCGAGACGACTACGAGGATCTCCATCTGGAGCGGCTCACGGAACAGGAGCTATTGGACGAGGGATCCGCCGCTGGGCGCAAGTACTACACCGTGCTTCCGGCCGGGCGTGACCTCCTGGGCAGGGAACTGAACGCCGGTCCCGGCGAGGGTGACCTCGGCGAGAAAACCCCGCACAAGGTTGGCGTCCGACTCCTCGAATTGTGGCTCCAGCAGCAGGACGACGTCGTTCGCGTCGAACCGTACTACGAATACGACGATGGAACGGTGCTGGATGTAGCCGGGTTCGACGATGAGGGCAATCTGGTCTGGGCTGGTGAAGCGGAGCTCGCGAGTAACAACAGGCACGCTCCGGTCGAGGATTACGACAAGCTCAGCGCCGTGGACGGCGACGCAGTTTGGGCGTTCAACACTCGGGAGACAGCCATCGGCGTGCTCGACGCGTTGGCCGACGCCGACAGGATCGACGAGCCTGTCAGTGGGCGGTCGGCGCGGTCGTTCGCGAACATTAGAGACGCTGTCGAGGAACTCAGTGCTGACGGGCTGACCACCGTTCGGGGGTTCAAAAACCTCAAAGAGGGACTCGAGTCATGACGTGGCGACAGGCAACGCGTGAGGAGATCTATGCCTACTACGCTGAGGAATTTCCCCGCTATGTCGACGACCTGCCGGAGTTCATCACGGGGACCGGTCCGAAACAGTACGCTGTCGCCTTCCGCGAGGACCATCCGGTGCGCAACGATGAGGTGCCGGACAAGGACTTCATCCGGCGGGATACGTGGCAAACGAATCCATCAGGCGATCGGACGACGGCGGAGTTCAACAGCTTTGAGGACGTCGTTGAGTTCGTTCGCCATCCCGCACGGAACGACCCGCTGGGCCGAAGCGAATTCGCACTCGCTGACCCAGAAGTCTTGGAGCAACCGGATCCACGCCCCGATGCCGTCTACTACGCACTCGACCACTGGGAGCGGCCGTGGGTCCTCCTCGTCGATATCGATGCCAAGGAGATCGCTCGCGAACGAGCCGCGGATGTTGTCTCGGACAACATCGACGACCGGGACGACGAGGCGCTTCTTGACGCCGCCGGCATCCTCGACGCCGAGCCAACCGGGTATCCGTACGCCTTCGAAGACGTCGACCAAGCCATCGAGTACGGGTTCGAGGTGCGCGACATCTTCGAGGACGATTTCGGTGCCGAGGAGACGATGGTGGTGTACAGCGGGCAGGGCGTCCACGTCTACCTGCTGGATACCGACCCGGCTCACCGGTACGACGAGCAGAGTCGCGAGGTGTTGAACGACCTCCTCCTCGAGACGTACGACATCCCCATCGACCCCGTCGTGACGGCTGACCGCCGGCGTGTTGCTCGCCTCCCCTACTCGCTCCACGCCGACGTGTGCAGTATCGTCCAGCCCATCGAGAGCCCGGCGTTCGACGTTCGGTCGGCGACGCCCGAGGNGCTCGCCTCCCCTACTCGCTCCACGCCGACGTGTGCAGTATCGTCCAGCCCATCGAGAGCCCGGCGTTCGACGTTCGGTCGGCGACGCCCGAGGTGATCGGCGAATGAGCCCCAGTACGCCCACCGACGACGAGGACGCAGCGTATCGAGTTGCGGCACTCCCGCTGGAGTACGGTGAGGCCCGCATCAACCAGCTGTTTACGCGTGGCTACAACCGATACGTCGTCGAGGGCGAGGACCAGCCCGAGGACCTCGTGAACGATCTCGAGCGGTTCGGGACGGCGGCGTTCAAAGAGCAGGTTCGTGCTGACGCCGCTGAGGAGCCGTTCGTCGACGAGCCCGGGACGCTCGCCGTGCTTGCAACGCTGAGTGCGGTCTGTGTAAAGGATCACCCGAAGTTCGAGCACGCATCGCCCCGGAACATCCAGGTGCTCTACGACATCCGGGAGCTGTACGTCAACAATCTCGCCTCCCTCATCCGCGCCCACGGTGATGGATCGCTCCAGCAGGACATCGCCGACGTGCTGTACAGCAAGGAGCCCGGCGAGGATGGCCCACACCCTGGTCGAGTCTGTACGGGCATCACAGAGATGCCGGAGTTCGGGGAGGGTCTCTACCTCGAAATCCCGATGGCCGCAGCCTCACGCAAATGTCTCGTTCGGGAGGACCAGGGGTCGACGGGGAGTGACGATGGCGGGGAGATACTGACGCGAGTGAAAGACAACAAGCTGTACGTCCCGGTCGGTGATTTCGACAGCAAGTATCGGGACTATGCTGAGCGGGCGTTCAAGAAGCTCCTGCGGGTGCAAGAAGACGGGCTCTCCGACGACCAGCTGACGTGGCTGACGACGAACGAGTCAGCGATTACGGAGCGGATCGACCGCTTCCTCGAGACCGGACACCACGAGCGGATCTGGCGGAACTGGGACCGTGGGGAACGGACGATCCGCGTCCTCCGGCGAGCCCTGAGTGACGCCCCCGACGACGTCGCCCAGAAAGGGGAGTTCCACACGGCGAAAGAACTCTATCGAGCGGTTGCGGCGTACGACGCTGAAGATGACTGGGAGTCCTCTGTAACGGACTGGATATCGAGTCCGAGCAGTCTCGCGAAGACGCTGGCCGACCACGAGTCCCACTCGGCCGTCACGATTGACCGCGACGGGCGCGTCAATACGTACCGAATCGGACGAGCCGGAACCGGCGCCGAACAGATCGAGGTCCGGGAGATCGAGGACCTCTTCGAACTTCCCTGTATGGCGAATATGGAGGAGCGACTCCACGAGAAGAAGCCGGTTCGGAAGGACCTCTACAACTTCGTGCGGATGGTGATGTGGCTCCCACAGTACCAAGACAGTAGCCTCGACGAGATCGTCGCAGACCTCAAGGACGTCTTCTCGCGATGGCCGTGGTACGACGAGCAGGAAACCGAATACCAGGTCCGCTACGAGTTCTCGAACACGATCGACGGCGACACGCCGTTGCCGATGAACTGCGATAACGACGATCTACAACGCTACTGCATCGGCCAGGACCAGTGTCCCTACTCGATCTGGGGCAGTCTCCCATTCCCGGATGAGATGTACGAGCAGGTCGAGGAGGAGTCCGCCGGCCCCACTGAGCAATTCTGATTCAGAGAGTGGGGTAAGGCAGCAGTCTATCGTTGGTTTCGCACCGGTATAGTCCTATAATCATACAGTCAATGATAGAAACACCACCCTCAGCAACAGCTTATGACGATTGGATCAGCTCGTCCAATTCATCCACAATCCATCCTCCAGTAGCCCCCTTTGCAACAATTTCGTGACGAACTCCATCGTTGTACACTAACTCTAGCTCCCGGTGATATTCCAGCCCAGAGCGCCCCTCAATCATCGCCTCCAGACGCCGTAACATGAACTCACTATACTTCCACGGCAATGATCCCTCTTCATACTCTCTCAAGTCGCTACACCTCGTGAATAGGATTTCCGTGATATACTTCTTGAACTGGTGTGGAATCTCTTCAGTCGTCAGAATCTCCTGGTGACACGACAACATAATCTCTACTGCTGACTTAGGAATGGTCCCACCTCGATCACGCCGATACGATTCTAGCGCTATGAATTCCTCAAAGTCGCCATCCTCATCCTTCACATCATACTCGTCGTTTTTAACCATCCGTTCCATAATCCGGAGTAAATCTCCCATGTTACTGATCATCTCATACATAAATCGGGAGTAGTCGTTCGGCCATTCGCTATCTGGATCAGTTTCCTCCGTATTCTCGTAGTTCTCGCACATTAGGCGCGTCATCGATTCGTAATAATACAACCACATATGCCAGTCAATTCGCTGGTAGAACGCCTCACGCACCATAATATCAAAGAAACTGATGGCGATGAAGAGCGGGTCGTTAAACACGTAGTCCTTCGAGCGATTCGCAGATGTCAACCGCTGAGCGTTGTACTTATCGTAGTCTTTCGTTCCCTGATCGCGCAGCATCTCTTTGGCCGTATCCCCGACCGGCTTGTACGCATCTAATTCCTCAGCACGAGAGCAATCCGAGAACAACGCATGCAACAACCGATTATCGGGATCAACTCGATATCGGTAGATCCCGGCCATCGACATATTATTCGAGATTTCTTGATACAGCAAGCTGTTTTCTTCTCGAAGGAGCGTTGTGAGGTACTGGTGCGTAACGTCTCGACGCCGAAACCCGTCGAGGTCGGTGTCTAAGATGATGTCAATCCCGAGCCCAGGGTCAAGAATTGGGTGTTTAGCGCCGAATTCAGGGTCCAACAGCAGAGTTTCTGTGTAACTGTAGGCGTCTTCTGCCGAGTCTGCAAGCCGGTACCGTAGCGCTGCGAGGTAGTATATTGCTTGCCGACGCTTCAGTTCAAAGATGTCTCGTACACGCTCACGAGCAGTTTGCTCTACGTTATCTTCCTCTACATATTCGATCAAAGGCGAAGAGTCATCGAGTTCTTCTGCTTCTTCTTCAGTCTCGATAAGGGTGTGTGTGACTGAAATATCGATGTCTCGCCATTGTTGTTCACTCGGTGGAGTGGGTTTTTTCGGGTGGTCGATAAGGGGTGTATAGTTGTCCCGAAGTACTTCCACGAGGGTAGCGTATTCGCCCCGGTTGTAGAGGTCTCGAAGTGTGGATAAGAGCATTTGTTCGTTGCGAATACGCACGCTTTTGCTTAGGAAGACTCCAAGGAATATGCCCATGATCGTGATGGCCGCAGCTAACTGGATGAATTCGATTTCGAGAGCAGTGATTTCGATAGGGGATTGTGTGTAAGAGGTAGTCAGGCTCCAGAGTGTGGTTTTGTCAGTGTTCTGTAAGTAGATGCTTCCGGCGTAGCTCGCTAGAACGGTCAGTCCGAGAGCTGTGAGAAGGGCTGCAAAAGGTTTGTTCCAGAGTGTATAGGTAACTCGGAGCTGTCGATATCGCGGTAGAACGCTGTAGATGGCGACAATGGTGGCGAAAAGTGTGAATATAAATAATTCCGCCATTTTCCAGGGAGTGGTTCTCGAGGTTTATTAACTGTGAGTATTTGCACAGCCGTCTATCCAGCGACAATCAGATGGACCATCAAGCAAGATACGCGCCCCGTGTTCAGCACGTCAGCTGAAACCCATCAAAACAGATGAATTATAAGAATTTCCTAGATAGTAGATACAGATTCCACTATAACCCCGTCGGGCAATTTCCAGCGGCTAACACGGCCGGAACCGAGGGAATCGGGGATATTCCACAATTCGAAGTGCCGGGTCGGGGGATCTCGAGAGATTCAGTCCAGGTGAAGCAACGGTTCCAAGTTATCCAGATACGGCCGTAATCACCTTCGTTACCCTGCCGTCGAGCAATTTTTGAGATTACAGCATTACTCCGGAACTCGTCGAGGTATTTTCTACCGCCTCAAATCGGCCCGACGGAGTTCTTCTTCGATTTGAGGGCGTTATATTGTCTTGCATATCGCGGTTTTCGTCCAAAGAAAGAGGCGATATGCAGTGTGCAAAGGCCGCCGGCTCTCTCAGGCCGAGGGGCCATCACGGGGGTAGTGGAATTATAGACGTATCAGATTTAGCTCATAGGTTGAGCGGGTGCGTTTTGGTGGTGTCTATCGCCCCCACGAGGGGGTGGCGGGGCGCATCACGTGCCCCCGATAGACGATGACTTCGGAACAACGCTGGAAAACACGAGCAGCGGATCACGCAGGAACTACCCCCGACGATGAGGCCCCGTGGGCGGACCTCGAGATGGCGGTTCCGACCGGCCGGGATCACGCGTTGGTCGTCGCCCTCGTGGAGTGTGCTCTCGTCGAACTCACGCACGAGGCCGTGGGCGCCGTCTTCGTCTCCCGGCAGGTCGGGCGGTCGACGCGGACGCAGTACGTCGCAGCCGACGACGTCGGCGAGCAGTTCCAGAAACGGCACTTCGACGACCGGCTGGGCTGGCACGAGACCACCGTCCCTCGAGGAACCGTTCGCGACGAGCTCATCGCCCAACTCACACGGTCGCCCTCGACGACGGCGGAACGATCAGGTGAGGGAGCAGCCAGCGAGCCAGACACCTTCGTCGTGAAGCCAGTTCGAGATCTTCGAACTCCGTAGCGGCTAGACTTAACCAACATTTCCGGCCGAAACCGGCATCGTGTTGGTTAACATTGAGGCTGGATCCACCCCCTCGTCCCCGCCCGCCGCCCTGATACTCGAGTGAGTGAAGCCTGGCGGCCGGTCGACTCGAATGGCCGTCGCGACGGGTTTTATCGGGCCGCTGTTCGTCGAGAGCGAGTATGGTCGTCGTCGAGGAGGTCACCAAACTAAGCGAGCGCCGCACCCAAACCTCGTCCGAGGCGTTTCCGGATGAGTCGCTGGCGTCGATTCAGACGGCCGTCGAAGCCGTCCCGACAAGCGTCTTCGACGGCTCGACGAAGCACACGGAGGTCGGCGGCTTCGATGCCGCGATCGCCGACGAGCTCTCGCAGTACGAGTACGAAGGGGACGCCGCCGGCGGCTACAACCCGAACTGCAAGCTCTGGTCGCATCAGGGGTTCAACTACAGCGTCGATCTCTACGACGCCGACGCCCGCATCGCCATCGAGGTCGAGAAGAGCGAACGGAAGAACGTCAGCGACGATCTCCTCAAGTTCCAGAAGGGGTACCGCACCAAGAAGGACGGCCGGCCGAAGATCGAGTTCGGCTGTCTGGTGGTGCCGGTGAACTACCTTGGTCGGCATAACCTCTACCAGCACAGCCTGACAAAGCTCGACTTCATGAAGGGCGTCNATCGAGTTCGGCTGTCTGGTGGTGCCGGTGAACTACCTTGGTCGGCATAACCTCTACCAGCACAGCCTGACAAAGCTCGACTTCATGAAGGGCGTCCTGTTCATCGACGACGTCGCCGTCATCGGCTATCACGACCCGCGACCGGACTGACGCTGTCCGCCCTGACTGTTTGTCGGCGCCGGGAGGCGTGCAGCGCGCAACAGCGTGCGCTGCGTGACTCATCATGCCTGGTCCCGATCCTCACGACGACACGAGTCGCGACTACGAACAGTTCGAGAAAGAACTGCTCGCCCAAGACCGCGACGCCACCAGCGTCGACACGGCGGACGTCGACGACACGACGGCCCAACGCCTGGTCAACGACCCCGTCGACGCGGACGTCGTCACTCCGGTTCCCGAGGACCACGTTCTGGTTCACGAGCCGAGCGGCGCCGCATTCGACTCGACGACACAGCTGGCCGTCTTCCACCGCGGCTGGACGGCCGGCCGCGACGCCGACGGGGAGGACGAGTGATGCAGCAGACCCTCGTCGGCTGTGCGTTCTGCGATGCCCCGCCTGGTATCGAGACTGGCGAGGCGCACACCTGGGGGCAAGACGAGCGGGTCACGCACCCCATCTGCGTCGACTGCGCGATCCAGACGGAACCGGATCCCGACGAGCGCGATCACGTTGCCTGTGACGGCTGTGGGCTGGTCGTCGACACGCTCGCGGCGCTCACGCGGTTCCGGGTCGAACTGGGGCATCTGGAAGGCCCGTTACAGCTGTGCGCCCGCTGTAGTCCGGGCGGGCTCGCGACGTACTGGACGCGTGACCTCGAGGAGCATCTCGTCGCGGCACCGGCGGAGTGACCCAAACACTCTTTACTGATTCGCTGTAAACTGTAATCAAGAACGATCCGTGTCACGCACTTCAAATCGCGCTGNGTACTGGACGCGTGACCTCGAGGAGCATCTCGTCACGAGGCCGGCGGAGTGACCCAAACACTCTTTACTGATTCGCTGTAAACTGTAATCAAGAACGATCCGTGTCACGCACTTCAAATCGCGCTGACGGCGACATCGTCCGCGACTTCCTCTCGGTCGCGGACCTCCTCGAGGAGCCACAGCTAGCTCAGCTGTACGCGTACCTCGCTCGGGAAGGCGAGGCGACGGTCCAGGACGTGATGGACGACCTCGAACTTGCCCAGGGGACGGCCTACAGCTACGTCAACAGGCTCGTCGACGCCGGCGTCGTCGACGTCACCAACGACGAGCAACCCCGTCGGTACGCCGCCCGGGAGATCGACCTGACCGTGACGACGGCTGCCGGCGACCGCGAGTACACGATCACGCCGGCGCTCATCGACGCCGTCGGCCGCCGCGAGACGGACGCCGACATCGACACCTACATCGACCGTCACGGGGTCGCCGGCCTCGCGACCGCGCTCACCTACGCGGTTGCTCGGGAGCGTGGGGAAGTGACCCATCGGCTGATGGCGGAGGACCTCGACATCTCGCCGCTGGCTGCGGAGATGATCCTCCAGGCGCTCCGGCCCGTCGTCCACGAGCACTACGACATCGAGGAGGCGGGGGCAGGACTCGACGAGTTGAACATCGACGACGGCGACGCAGCTGACGACGCGTGAGCCGGCTCCACATCGCCGACACCGGCCTGTTCGTTGCGATGGGACAGCCGTCGAACAGTCGCTACCAGGCAGTGCGGCGATTCGCCCGCCGGAACGACGTCACGTTCGTCCTGCCCGAGCGGGTGTACGAGGAGCTGACCGTCGACGATCCCGACATCGAGGACGTGCCGGTCGACGCCGCGATCGACGAGGGGTGGGCGACGGTAGCGGCGCCACTCGAGTTCTCCGAACCCATCGTCTCTCGGGCGATGGATGGCGTCCAGCGGTACATCGCGAACGCTGACGACCGGCCCGCGGACGAGATCGAACGTGCCGACGCCGCCCTCGCCGCCCTCGCTGCCCAGCATCTCAGTACGGGGACCGCGTCAGCGGTGTACATCTACACGACCGATATCGCAGCCGGTGAGGGAGCCGAAACAGTGCTTGCCAGTGAGGGCTACGGGGATTCAGTAACGTTCGTGAACGGGTTCCGGTTCATCGAAGACCTGGTCGCCGGAGACGGCTGACGCTATTCGGAGTCGAGATCACGAGCGTCGATCTCGCCGGCGAGATACTGCTCTCCCGTTCGCGTGATATCGTAGACGCCGTTGCCGAGGTGGACGAGGAGGCCATAGGTGACCAGCGTCTTGCAGCGAGCGTTGATGTGTTGCCGGGAGAAGCGCACGCGATCGCTGTCCGCCATTTCCTTCGGGGTGTCGGGGCCGTCCTCAGAGAGATGCTCCAGAATGCGGTCATCAGCGCGAGACATCCAGTCGGCGTCAAAGCGCATAATCGCTTCTGGTTGCGCCGACGCTATCCCAAACGCGCTAAGTCAAATGTAGAAGCGTACCGCTTCTGTGGTTGACTCCTAACGTTTTAAACGCCCGCCACCCTAAGCGCCGAGCGTACAGATGCATTCCCCGTCCACCGGCAGTTCGGATGGATCCAGTGACCTCCTCGTTGAGATCATCGAGACACTCGAAGCGTGTGGGCTCGAGGACGATTCCTACCAGCTCCACGATTACGTCGACCCCGATGCACTCGAACAGGTGATCGCCTCCGCAGATGAGACCATCACTGTTCAGTTCACCGTCGAGGGGATCCCGCTCGATGTCTCGCCGGAGGGCGTGGAGGTCATCGTCGAGGACGAGTCCGACGCTGTCACCGAATAACGACCGGAACAGGTGGGATACTGATTGTTCTCGAAAGCCCTCGGCCGCTCGACGTCCCGCGACCGCCGCTGCGCGCCTCGTCCCTGCGGTGCTTGCGGGGTCGGGGGACGGCCGAGACGGCCTCGCCCTTTCTGAGTCCGCCAGGGCGGTGAATGGCTCACCGAGCGACGTGGTCGGCCGGACAGGTGTGTACGTAACGGCCCGCCCCGCTCGCCGCTGCCGCCCTCCGCGTCGCTCGCGACCGACCATTCCGGGCGTGCGGGCGCTCTCCGCACCGCCCGCGCCCGTTCCGGGCTAAAGTGAATCTGGTCTCGACGCCAGCGGGTAAGCGCGGGGGGCTGCGCGGCGTGGCTGCTCACCCCCCACGCTTACTCCGCTGGCCGCTCGCTCCGGGCGGGTCGGCGCGCGGTGCTGGTTGGGGTCACCTCATGCAGGCGCGCTCTCGCTCGCGCCCGGTAGGGCGCTCGCGAAGGCGCGAGCGAGAGCGCGCAGATGGTTCTGTCGGTCGTTGTCGTCGGAAAANCACCTCATGCAGGCGCGCTCTCGCTCGCGCCCGGTAGGGCGCTCGCGAAGGCGCGAGCGAGAGCGCGCAGATGGTTCTGTCGGTCGTTGTCGTCGGAAAACCGCGATGTAGTAGCATCGCGGTGTCGGCGCGTGAGCGCCTTCGTCGGAAATCACCGGTGAGTGATTCCAATGTCTAGTAACAACGCTAGCGGAAAGGTCGTTTCGGTCGATGAACAGGCATTCGAGAAAGCGGGCGAGCAGGCGGTCGATGAAGACGGTTTCCCGGTCGTCGACGAGACGCCGGAGTTCGAGGCGGCGGTCGAGCAGGAGACGCAGGCGAAGGTGGATGCGAACCACCCGGACGGGATCGCGGACACGAGCGAAGACCGGATTCACGGCGTCACCCTCGAACAAGAGGAGCGCATTCGGGCGCGGGAAGCCGAACTGGAGCGCATCAGTGCCCAGGCCGAGCTGGGAACGCAGGAGGGCCGGGAGCAGCGCACGCGAGAAGTCGTCAGCGAGCTGTGTGGCCGTGACGAGCCGGCGCCGACGGAGCGCACGGATCCCCGAGAGAAGCTGACGCAAGACGAACTCGCGAAGGTGAACAAGCAGGCGATGCGGATCAGCGACGAAGTGAAAGGCGGCTGGTCGAGAGCGGTCGTCGCGAAGCAGTTGGCCGAGAAGGTGCAGCGCGGGCGGGACGTCACGAAGGGGGTGCTGGAGACCCTCGAGGAACTGAAGGCGGCGCCGGGGGCAATCGTGCCCATCGCGGACGTGCCGGACGTCCCGGTCGGTGAAGTGACGGTCCAAGGTGAAATCACGCAACTCTGGGATCCGAGCGACACGTCGATATCTCAAGTCGGGCTGATCGAGGACGACAGTGGGAAGATCAAGTTCACCATCTGGGAGGCCTCTCGGAAGACGGTCGTGAGCGAAGGTGAGACGGTCCGGTTCCGGGCCGTCAAGAAGAACTGGTACCAGGGGCGGTGTAGCATCGCCATCACGGGCTGGAGCAGGATCGAATTCCCAGAGCGCGGTCGGTGGTGGGAAGAGTAGGCGAGCGCAGTGCCGTTCTTTTTTGGTGTGTGCCGGACCGACCCGGACCCCGCCGCCCCACCCTCCGCTCCGTGCTCGCTTCGCTGCGCGCGCAGCCACGACCTTACTCGCTGAAGGGGATCCTGTGCGAGAGTGTGATGAGGTGCTCGATATCGCCCAAGATGTAGTCCGAGAGCATCCGCTCCGTATGCTCGAGATTACACGGACCAATATCGTCGTGGCTGTCCGAACGAGCGTGGAGCCACGTTTCCATGATGCCTGGGATGTCGCCGCTATCGACGTAATCGGTGTCTGCATCAGCCGGGCGAATTCTCTGGAGATCTAATTCATGAGCGTAGTCGTCGAAGAACGTCCGCCGGAGCCCGACCTCCTGATGCTGGATGAGATCGTCGAGTCCAGTCCCATACCCGTATGCCTCGGCTGCGAAGTCGCCCAAATCCACAGATTCGGCACTTTCGATGATAGTCTTCAGATCGCCAGCGAGCCCATCACCGGCAGGGCCGTCAGCAGCATAGACGGGTCGCTTTTTCAGCATCGGCAGATCGAAGAAATCGCCCGCATACGTTACGATCTCGTCCGGTCGGTAGGTCCACAGCTCAGCATTGATCCGTCGTAGTAGATCCAGTTCGGACTCAAGTCCTGGAGCGCGCCGGGTGAGGATCTGCGTTCGAGGTAAGCGGCCGCCTGCTTCGGGACCGTCATACGCGAATCCGATTGCCGCGAGCTGGAAATCCTCCGGATCCTCCCAGTCAGGGTCGTCATCAGGCGTGAGATGCGGGCTAATCGTCTCGATATCGAGGGCGAGTCGTCTGGTACCACTAGATGACATAGCGGGTTGTCCAAGTCTGGATATTTAAATCGAAGTGAAGTGTCTGAGTTCAGCTGTCAGTGTTCCCGGTCGTGAATACTTTTGGCGGGGTAGACTTGATAACGGAAGTATGAATCAGGCAGACGTCTCCTGGCCAACAGCCCCCACTGGAATAGCCCCTGTGGGTCGGGTTTCCGATCCGGAATTACGTGAGCTCGCCAGTTTGCTTCGGGAAGACAGTACATCGGAGTGGTTCGAACGGGTGAAGCCGCCGAAGAACCCGCATCCGACAGTCACCAAGTTGCCGGACTACGACCACGAAGAAGAGCTAGCCGCGGTCCCGGAAGAACCAACGGAGAGCTACCGACAGCAGGCTCTTGAGTATGTCGAGGGCGTCATCGAAGCCAGGGACTCGGTCCGAGCGGATTCACTCCAGTCAGCATCTGAACTTCCAGATGGAATCAGTCGTTCAACCTCCCGTCAGTGGGTCTGGTACCATACGACCGACAGCATCCAGGAACGGACAGATGACCGGCCACGCTCGTTGGCCGAAACGATTGACCACGGCAAATATCTGTTCTTCACACCAGATGAAACGGGCGTCCTCGAGGACATCATCGTCGAGCAATTTCAGTCGCGACCGTTCGACTCTGCGAAGGTCCCAACGATTCCGAACAGAAAACCGGATGCAGTCCTCTGCCTCTATTATTCGGACGACCGATATCGAGCCGATCTCCGAGAGACGTATCAGAACGAGCCTGAAGACGATACTTACGGGGTTGCGTCTCCCTACGACCCAGAGCAGCCCATCATCAAACCGCGAGGGTTCAAAACCGACTCTGCAACGCGGCGAAATGAGTACTCTGAGGAATTCAGGCAAAAATCAGAGTAAGCGTTACTCGATGAGTTTCTCCTTGGCTTGTCGGACATTCTTTCGCACCGCTTCAGGGTGGACATCACGTTGGGATGCCCATTCTTTCGGGGTGTTCCCCAGCCCTTCCGTCATCCAATAGTCGAGGATTTCAGGTGGGGTGAGCCCATCCTCCGCCAGCTCTTGGAACCACCAGGACAGGACTAGCCTCGATCGCCGCCAAACCTCGATATCTTGAATCGGTACGACGAGATATGAGTGATCCTCTTCCAAGTCATGAGAGCGCCCACTGGACGTGAGAAGATCATGTGCCCGGATAGAATGCCACTGTTTCGCTGCAGTCGCCTCGTCCTCCTCAGCATCGATTGATTCGAAAATGGTTGACCACTCAGAGTCAGGTATAGCGAAGACGAAGTCACTCGGTGGATTCTGAAATGCTAGCTCAACCGTCGATGAAGAATTGCGCCACGCCTTCTCGAGGTAATCATCGATAACGGTCACGTCGGCGATCCGTTCCAAGAGTTCCGTAAGGCGCGACGTTGACACGGTAGTCTCGGCAGCAACCTGCTGAATTCGTCCTCGATGAACACGCCGTTTCTGATCCATACCCAACCTCTTGTTTGGTTTTACTTATAACCCCACTACAACACAACCTGTAGTTTGTTATTGGCCCCCAATGGGTGGGGCCCTCAGAAGGAGGTTTCCCAGACAGAGGTGAGTTCAATGGCAACTAGAGACATCTACGAGAGCGGATTCGACGAAGACGTCCGAACGGAATCGAGTGCGAATCAGTGTCCCGAGTGCGACGGACGGGTCACCACGAACGCGGTCGAAACGGTCTGCGAGGACTGTGGCCTAGTCATCGACGAACAGCGTATCGATCACGGGCCGGAGTGGCGGGCGTACGACGAGGAGGAGTGCGAACGAACTGGCGCCCCACTCACTGCTGCCCGCCATGATCGCGGCCTGTCGACGGAAATCGGTCGCGGCACCGATGCGAAGGGGAACGAGATCTCCGGGAAGAAACGACGGCGACTCGCGCGGATGCGCCGTGAGCAGACACGTGGTCGCTGGCGGTCGAAAGCAGAACGGAATCTCGCACACGGGTTGGGCGAAGTGCGCCGGTTGGCGAGTGCCCTCGAACTCTCCGATTCGGTCCGTGACCAGGCGTGTCAGCTCTTCCGGAGCGCTCAGAACGAGGATCTGCTTCGTGGCAGATCCATCGAGGGCATCGCCGCGGCCAGCGTCTACGGGGCCTGTCGGTGTAACGGCCTCTCGCGGTTAGTGGACGACGTCAGCGAGATGGCCCGCGTCGCGGAGTCACGGGTCACGAACGCCTACAAAACGCTGAACGAAGAGCTGGGCCTCCCTGCTGAGCCCGTCTCCCCCAGCATGTTCGTGCCGCGCCTCGCCTCAGACCTCGAGTGTCCGGACGAGATCCGACAGCGGGCCCGAGCCCTCGCGGAACAGGCCGAGGAGCGCGGCGTCACGACGGGCGTCCATCCGGCTGGGTTCGCCGCGGCCTGTCTCTACAAGGCCGGTCGCGAAGAGGGCCGATGGCTGACGCAATCCGAGGCCGCGGACGTGGCGAACGCCTCGAAGGCGACCGTCCGGGCACACCGGGATACGTTGGAAGAACAGGTCGCCTGACGGAGTCCACTGTCCCTCCGTCTGTACAGTAAATCGTTCTATCCACGCTACGATTTAAACACGAAGACGAGCCATGTTCTCTGTAGACTACTCTATGAACGGTCGTTACTCCGACTTTGAGGAACTGCGGCCGACCGGCGAGGCGTCTCACATTCCGGATACGCGGCTGGACGATGGGTGTGAAGGTGACCCCCGACGGCAACGCGTCGCGGCGAGCGCTGGTGGCTACCCCGATGCGCCGACGGTAACCGACGGCGAGTGCCGTTCCTGTGGGGTGTCAGTCCCAGACGGCCAGACGAAATGCCGGTTCTGTCTCACCAACCACCTCGGGAGTGACGCCACTAGCACGAACGAGACAACGTCGACGACGTTCCTCGGTATCGTCCACCTGGTCGTCGAGTCGACCACGTTCTACGGCGCCGTGGCGAAGGGCGGCGCCGCGGCGAACCTCCTCTCCGCCAACGAGGCGGAGCCGGCCGTCGACGACTACACCCTCATCTACGATCTCGACGAAGCACCGGCGCGCCAGCTGGTCGAGCAATGGCCCTCACTCCCCGACGCGGTACAGGTGGCCTCAAAGGAGGGAGAGCAGCTTCTCAGTGCCGCCCGTGACCGGGCTGGGTGGCACGGGCAGGGAGCGTCGGAGCGTCAGGAGCAGGCCCCGACGCGGCTCTACGACCAGCGGGGGGACGGCATCCGCGACGCGTCGCGTCTCGACGCGGTCCTCGACGACACCGACGACGCGGTGTGGCTGGTCCCAGCGATGGCGCTGACCGAATCTACTGGCGAGGCTGCGGCTGATCGCCAGGTGTCGTCGGTACCGACGACGCTGGAACTCGACTGTCAAAACTGTGGAAGGGCGACCGACCATCGGTTCAAGACCCACGAGTCGGTCCCGGATGCGGCGTGGACGGGCCAACCGATCTGGGAGTGCCGGGTGTGTGGCTCGGCTCGCTAACGACCCAGTCTCGAGTAGCTCCCGTGCTGGGCGTCGATTAACCAACATCCTGCGAGTACTGTCGAGATTCGTTGGTTAAGGCCGGGGCTCCTGCAAGCCCGACGCCAGTCTCGGTGGGGAGTCGTTCCGCGCCGACGAGCGGTGAGGCGCTTCCGATGGAGCAAGAGTTCAAACAAGGGTACCGGATGCATCGTATACTCAGCAATCTCAACCGACTCGATGTCGATCGGTTGGACGACGCGGATCGAGAGCGAGTCGAGTCGGCGAGAGACCTCCTGGAAGAGGTGAGCCTTCTCACGAGGCCGGGCGACAAAGCCGGGGCGGATGCCCACGCAGACTCCTAACTGGAGTCGCCGACCACGTCCGGGGAGGCACCTCTCGCGTCTGTTTTTCGCCCCCGACAGGGGTACGGGGGCGACCCCGTGAAGTCCAGACATGGCGACATTGCAAGCTGCGACGACGTCGACCGGCGCGATCGTATCGGATCCACAGGCAGTCCGCGAGCTCTGTGAGAGCTACTGCTTCGGGACGCTCGACTGGGGGGTTACCGAAGAGGGAGAGCTCACCATCTGGGGGTACGATGACTTCGAGGTGTACGAGGCGCGGGAGAACGGCCTCCCGGACTACGAGGGCGGTATCGTGACCCACGAGTTCTTGCGAGAACTCGCCGACCACCTCGAAACCGACGAAGAGTTCGATATCCAGACGGCGGGGTTCACCAAGTGCCGCTTCCCCGTGCTGGCGAAGCGGTACGTCGTTCGTGACGGCGAGGTCCTCCACGCAGACCTCAGTTCCCCCAACCCTATCGACGAGTAGGGTTGTTCGTCCCCGGGGTGATGAGCCTCGATAATTGACTAATACGTCTTAATTCCACTAACGATCAATAGGTTTGCTCAATAGCCGAGTTAACTCAGAATCCCAGGTCCATAATGGTACGTGGGAATTCAATTGTCGAAGAACTCCCTTAGTCTAGTTTGTTTTGAATAAGAGTCACAACTGTTTCCCAAATAACTAGCGCACCCCCGACACTCGCTACAAGGATACCGAATACATACAATCCGATGCTAACCAGTACCAGCGGTTCCCGGGGGAACAGGCCGAGGTAAAGCCCTTCACCAAAATAACTAGGCATAAAGAGAGCGAAGCCAAGTCCAGCGAAAAGGAGGCCACCCGTCAACATTGAAAACCAAGGGTGACGGTAAATGACCCTTATCAGATCGGGAGTTGGCTGTGGAACATCCTCAATTTCCTCTGGCAGATACCAAACTACCCCTGCATTCTCCTTGTTTCCAGCTTTTTTACTTTGAAGCTGGCCAGATTTTTTCATATCGTTGAGTTTGCGTAGAACCGTAGATCGAGATGCCCAGTCAATTTGCTCGTCTATCTCGGAGGTGGTGAGTACGGATTCATCCAAACTGGAGAACACCTCATAAACATCCCCAGATTGTACTTTCCCAGGTGGAGTGAATCTATCTTCAGATGACATAGGTGATTCACTGTGCTTGAGGCACGTAGCTCAGCTAGTTGAATCACGTGTCTCACCATAATACCGCTGATTCACATGTACCATATTCGGAGTGTTAAATCGGATATCGTTCGTATCCGAGAGTGATGAAGTCCCCTGTCACAACCAATCAAGGACGGAGAAATGGCTACTGGGAAGAAATGTTAGAGCGGACCCACTTAATCGACTTCGCGTTGATACTGGCTGTCCCAATCATAATTACTGTGGCGTATTTACTACCCGCACCAATTCAACAATCACTGATCCTGGAATACGGAAACCCCTCTCTGCTCAATATCTGGTCGGCCTCCTACGTACACAGAGGATTCAATCACTTCAGCAACAACTTGGTAGCGTATATTCTATACATCGTTCCGACATACCTGTTGTTTGTAAGCGCCGATCGGCGTAAGCTGTTCTGGTACTCCTTTGTCTCGTTCCTGATTTGTCTTCCGCCAGTGATAGCCCTATTGAATATCGCAGTAATTGGCCAAGGTTCAGGAGCAGGCTTTTCAGGTATTGGGGCGGCCTTTATCGGACTTCTCCTTGTGGCCTCGATTACATTTGTACGAGATCGGCTTTTGAACGAGGCAGGGGGAACAACCGGGACATCGGTGTTCCTTATTGCACTTGGGTTCACTGCGTGGAATTACACTAATTTGCTGGTTACAATAGGCATTCTAGTGGTTTCGGCTCTCCTGTTACTTTACGAGATTTACAGTATTGGGTTAGATGAGGTACGGAGAGCGGTTTCCGAACTTAATTCGAACAGGAGCCATGTGATGTTGGTATTAGTTGCCTTCGCGCTGTTCCTATCTTCTCCAACACTCTTGTTCCCGAAACAGATTGTACAGGACGGTAATGCAGTGAATATCTTCTCGCATTATATCGGCTTAGTTTTCGGGTTCTTTGTACCGACTGTATTATCCATCTACTGGGAACACTCCCATGAGATGTTCTCACCTCTTAGAGAAAAGTTCGGATATTGAGAGAACAACTCTCCACCGATAGTCATCCAAGGAATTGTCGTAACTATTAACAGCCTCAACAAACCCTCAAACTGGAGCAAGGCAGAAATTTGTTTATTAGGGGCAGGAAGAGTTGAGCCCCTCTCTAGGCTCGTGATTCGATGAGTCAAGAAGCAGCTGATGATCCATCCTCCGAATGCGAGTTGGATCCCGAGGCGATCCTCGGGACACACACCTTCGAAGACGTCCTGTTCACCGACGACACGGAAACTCCCGTGAACGTGCTCACCGGCGAGACACCGGCACATTCGCAAGCAACCGTCGAGGAAGCGAAGGAGTTCGCTGCGAGTATCGACACGGGGACGCCCCAGATCGCCCTTCCGGCTTCTGTCGAGTCGCAGGTCGAAACACAGAGCAAGCCCTACACGGCGGCTGCATTCTTCCACTTCAAGGCGACTGGCTCGCTCGAACGGCACCGCGCCTACCACGCAGCCCACAACTCGGACGCGTTCGCCGTCGATTTTGAGGCCGACTACGAATCGGGCGATCTAACCATCACTGTCGAACGAGCGGACGAAGCCTGAGAATCCGCCGTCACGAGGAGAGTTTTTCGAGCGCCGGCGATGGGTGCCGGCGCAGCTGGAGCGAGCAACGACCCCCGGTGCGTCGGCGTTTCGAGGTGTTCAAGATGCACATGGTGATTTACGCTCTGGTAGAAGAATCGACCCACGACGACGCCCTGGCCACCGGAAAGGCGGTGTTCGACCGCTTGGTCGGCGCGGACCCACACGCCGGCGCCGTCTTCGACTACTACGTCACGTTCGATGAGGATAACACGTCCGTTGCAGGGAAGGCGCGATGGGGAGAGTTGCCGACTGCAGCCCCGGTCGACTCCGACGACGGCCAGAATCTCCTCGAGCGTGGCTGGGAGGCAACGAAGGAAGAGTTCGAGCGCAACCTCGAGCGGGTGAAGGAAGCCATCGACGAACTCTCCGACGAGGAGATCATGCGCGACGAGGACCTCGCGCGGCACGCCTTCCACCAGGTCGGTGCGTACGACGGCCCGACAATCTTCCTGTACACCGAACACGGAACCGGCATTCGTCACCGTGGACAGCTGGATCGACTCCTCGAGGAGAGTGAAGAGCTCTGGATCGTGCCCGCTGACGTCCACTTCTAACCAATGCCTCGCATCACCAACTGGCGACGCGAGAGCCGCTCGCCGACGCTTGCGTATCGGAACACCGAGACCGGTGCGCGAGCCGTCCTGCATCGAGCCCCGGACTCCTACCGGTACAAATGGCGTGGGGCAATCCTCGTCGACGGCTATCCGGTGTGGTCGCGGGGGTACGAGACGAAGGACGCGACGTCGTTCCGTGACGAGCTCCGGGAGCGGCCGGCTCCGGACCTCAGCTGCCCGGAGTGTCCGAACAACGACGTTCGCGTCGGCGAGAAGGCAGCAGACGGGGCGAAAGTCCAGCGGTGGTACGACTGCCCCGACTGTGGATACGAAGCCCCCTCACGCATCGTCTACGGCCCCGAACGGTGAGTGAGTGAGCGCGGGGCGCTGTTTTTCGGCCGGGCAGGAGGTGGTGGCCCGGGACGACCGGGTGAGTCAACCAATGACCCTCGAAGTACTTGACCGACACAGCGAGGCACTATTCGAGTTCCTCTGGTGTCCCGTCTGCGGGCAGGAGGTCTTCACTCACATCCCCTTCGAGGGGGTGTTCTGCAAGAACTGCAACACCCAGGTCGAACTCCANAGTTCCTCTGGTGTCCCGTCTGCGGGCAGGAGGTCTTCACTCACATCCCCTTCGAGGGGGTGTTCTGCAAGAACTGCAACACCCAGGTCGAACTCCAAGAATCCCGCGAGACACGCGGCTACGAGGAGGCCGTGCTCGCCTGCTTCGATTCTACCACGACCTGGAACCTCCACGTCGACGAGAAACTGCGCCGCGGACTGCCTGATGGGTCGGCGCGCGTGAAGATCTTCGGCGCACCGGGCGCCTACGAGGTCGACTGGTGGAGTCCGGAGCCAGGTGAGGATTGGGAACCTGTCGAGCGCGGCGAATTCGACGACGTCGAGGAACCAAACGAGGTGGCGCACCTAGCGTAGAGCTTAGCAAATACGCCAAGCCTGTTTGTTTTTACTCTACCAATTGCACACATCGTTTATGGTCCAAACCGAAGGCGCTGTAGAACGACTACGGCGAAGAAAATCAATGGAATCGGATCTGCGCGAACAAATTGGTGGTGTACAGTTCTCTTTGCCCTTATTCACGATCGAACAGGCTCAGGAAATTAGACTACGCCCAGATTACGAAGACCTTCTATTTGACATGTATATGTCCCCTCAGAAGAGTGATCTCGATTTCGAACACGACACCCTATCATATCGGATTAAGGATGTAGAAGTGCGTGAACACGGGACGGGGATCAGTTATCGAGTCAAGCGAATATTGGATATGGCCTCATTTCAAGCAATCGTGAAAATTGACCTCGAATTCGAGGAATCTATCCCCACAATGCAGCTTCACGAGGACCCTCGATTAGAAGATCTTGATCTCTCAGCGGATTACTATCGGGGCGACTCTGAGATGACACTGTGGATGAGGGAAGTAGAGGACGGAACAGATGCGCTCGCACACCTTGCCCAATTTAATCAGGCGCTCAGTAGCCAATGGAACGGACCGAAAACGATAGATGAGGCAATTGAAGGAATTGCAAAATGGCAGGCGTTCAATCTTATGCAGGAGAAGAGGCGGTGACTGGAGAGAAGGTTTCCTGACGGTTGTTTCTGCGCCGGCGATGGGTGCCGGCGCACCCGCGTCGGCGGTGATCGATGTCGACACGAAGTCAACTCCGATTCATCCAACGGAGCGAGACCGCAGGCGAACAGTTCGATACCGACCGCATCGCACAAATCTACCGCCACTCGGACGGATATCCCGATAGCGTCCTCCATGACCTGGACCAGCTGAAGCAGCTGCTTGACGAGACACGAACAGAGCGCGGGGCTGCGTACGCCGCTGCCCAGTTCCTGTTCCTCGACACGCTCTCGACGATGACCCTCTACGTGGACGAAGGGCGTGACCGGAGCATCCACGCTGACCAACCCTCGGATCTCCTCGACCCGGACAATATGGAGCACCTCAACCAGCCGATGTTTCTGCTCGGACACGGCGTCGAGAATCCGGCCGACGGCATCCACGGCGACGAAGAGTACCTCTACGTCGTCGAACTCCCGACACGGAATCCGTTCGAGGAGCCGTCCGAGTGGACCGTCAAAGTGAGTGGTCACTCCGCCTTCCCGCGCTGGGATGGTCCGACCGAGGAAGCCTTCGATCGGGCTAGCTGGCAGTTTGAAGGACCGCTCTCGGCCGCCGTCGACGAACTACTAGCTCAACCAAGCTAATCGTTAATTGGACACTCCCAAGGTTCGAGTTCTGAAGAGAAGGAGCACCCAGTATAGGATTCTTCGGAACGAATGATTTGCAGATTGCTACTGAGAGTTACGAATCCGCCGTCGAGCTCGAGAATCCAATACCTGCTGTGCATAGAGTGAATCCTCTCGGTCGCTTTCCGCGACCCATTCAAACGCTTGGCGAGAAATTTGTTTCATCAGTAGCTCACCGTTTTCGATTTTCCAGCCAAACGGTTCTTTAGGGTCTAATCCCCGCTCTCGAAGGATTTCGTCGTCGACACGCAGAGCCATAACGAGGTCGTCCCCGTATTCAGCTGCTTGTTCCGGGCTCAGCACCAAGTTATCGAGGTATTCATCGCTGTTCGGCTTGGGCGTCATCCACTCGACGGTCCACTCATCTCCGACCTGATTGGAAGGCATACCTGTAGAATAGTCGTTGCTCGATAAAATTGACAGGGGAACAAAGGGTCGTATCAGAACCAGGTGTTTGCGCTCAGAGCAGACTATCGCCAGGACAACAGAGAACAATACCCGTTTTAATCGATAAGTCCGATTGGTCCAGTATGGATTACGTGGATGAGCCGCCGGAAACAGAAAATCCTGTAATGGTGATTCGGGTAACAGCGAAATGTACCCTCTGCGAAACCGCTGAGCGGTGTGACTCACCTGGCGAAGCAAAAGAGTGGGCGAGAGATCATCAACATCCTCGAGACTTTATTGAATACCGTCGGACCTGGGCCGAGCGATAACCAATTCGACACCTCGATACTCAGATTACACCTCCAAGTGCGAGGATGCCAAGCAGTAGTAGAACAGCCGTAACTACTCCTCCACCAGCAGTGAGGAGCTTATTCTCCATCACCTTCTCGTGGATCGGCATCGCGGCGTACTCCTCGCGGAAGGCCTCGAGATTCTCCTCGTCGTAGAAGTACTTCGTCTTCAATGCGAACCGTTCCGTCACCGCGCAGCCCGTACAGACCGGTTCGCCTTCCAGCCGCTCCGTTTTGGTGTGGCTGGAGCAGGCGATGGCCCCGCAGTTCGGACAGTAGGTGTACATCTCGGTGACGCCACTCGTATCACAGTGGACGCACTGATGGATGCCGTCCTCGGCGGTCACTCGTGACGGGCCTGCCGCGTAGTACTCGTAGGGGTAGGTGTACTCCTGGACGTCGGTAGTGTGCCGAACTTCCGGGAGGTACACTGGTTCGATCGACTGGACAGAGATGTCCGAGCGGTTCGGCTCACAGGTCTTGTTGTACGTGACGTTGTTGTCGCCGGTGTAGGTGACCGTCGTCGTGTGATGCTGCTGGAGGCGCTCGACGGCCCACTCCTTGTACTCCGTTTGCGTCTGCCCGAACCGCCGCTCCTCGACGTCGTCGAACACCCCTCCGAACTGCTCGGCATCGAGGTCGACCGTCGCGTGGAGATTCTCGGTGACCAGCGTCCCGACGTCCTCGTCGACGACCTGCGGCTGCCCGCGTTCGGCGTGGACGACGAATCGCGTCCGGTCGTTGATCCGGTGGATGACGCCCACCGACGTCTCGAAGACAGCGTTCGTGTCCGCGGTGACCGCGACCACCGGGCGGAACGTCACCGATGAGTGTGGGTCTGGGAGATCGGCAGCCTCGATGTTCTCGATGTCGCGGAACGCCTCCGCGACGGCCGCGTCGACGTCGGCGGCAGGGTCGTACGGGCGGAGCGTCTCGTCACAGAGAATCTCGATGCGCCCGTTGTAGAGGTCGAGGCCGATCTCGTCGGCGATCTCCCGGAGGTCCTCGCCATCGAGCAGCTCGATCGGGTGTGGGTCGTCGTTCTGCTGGAGGCGGTCGGCGTACTCCTGAGCAGGATTCGTAAACCGGCCGGTCGTGACGACCATTCCGCGTTTGGGGCCGTCGAAGTCGAACGTCGCGATCGCCGAGTGGAGCTTCTGGACGACCGGCCGCCCGACCGTCCCCGTGTGCTTGCACTCGACGATGATCGCACGCCGCGTGCCGTCGACGACCTCCTCCATAATGACGTCGCGCCCCTCGTCAGCCGTGCGGTCGGCCTGGCGGACGTTCTCGTAGCCGAGGTTGCGGAACACGTCCTCCATCACGTCCTCGAACTCGAACCCCGAGAGATCGTCCAGTACAGCCATCCTCAATTATGTGGACAGTACGTTGCAACTGCCAAATACGTTNGAGATCGTCCAGTACAGCCATCCTCAATTATGTGGACAGTACGTTGCAACTGCCAAATACGTTGCCGAACGCTACGCCGTCCTGTTTGTTGAACCCCTGAGAGGGGTGCGGGGGTCACCGAACCGCCCGCGAGCAACGATGAACGGGAAGGTACCTATGGCCAGTTCGGAATCGGTTCCAGTAGCATCGCCCGCACAGTCCCACCGAGACGCAGTCGAGTACGTCGGCTTCCGCGTCGACGGCCAAGCCGTCGTGCTGAACCTCTCGGAACATCGGCGACTCTCCCTCGAGCGCAGTCTGGACCTCGTCAACCACAGTCCGAGCGGGTTCGAGTGGGGATACAGTGGTAGCGGGCCCGCCCAGCTCGCGTGCGCACTCCTGCTCGACTACTACGACGATGGGCAGTTCGCCCGTGAGCACTACATCGCGTTCCGGAATCAGGTGGTCTCGCAGCTGGAGTGCGACGGTGCAGCGGCGTGCTGGCACCTCACCGGCGAGAAGATCGACGCCGTGATGGCGACCCTTACCGACGACGTCGTCGCGCTCCCCGACGGTGGACGGCCGTCACCGACGCTCCCCGGGAACTGGCGACCCGTCTCTCGCCCGGACCGGCGGGTCTTCCAGCGCGCTGATCGCGACCACTACATCGTACTCGGGGATGGAAGCGACGAGTGGCTGGTCGTGCTCTGCAGCCAGGGCGACCGTGCATATCCTGCCCCGCTCGCACATCGGACAGTTGCCGAGGATGCTGACGTAGAACGGATAATCCGGGAACTCGCCGAAGAGAGTAACGACCTCATCGAACCCCCGGAGGGGGAGTACTGATGGAGACGCTTCGACTGGCGCGGGCCACCCATCAGCTCCTCGAACGTGATGTCGAGGCGCTCGAGAAAATCGGGCACGAACTGGAGCGATACAACGACGGACAGGAGCGTACTGACGACACCGACTCGTGACCCAAACACACTCTCTAGACCAAATACGGAGTACCGGCTTCCAGTATACGCCCACCCCCGAGGAGTGCTCGTGTCCCATCCATCGGGAAGGCCAGCCGGTCACGGCGCCGCTCGGTTTGCGGTTCGCAGAGCGCGTCCATATCGAATCGATCCCGCGCCACGTCGCCGGCGCGATCTACGAAGCACATCACTCCTATATGGACGATGTCCCCCGGACGAATCTCGTCCATCACGGACTCTGTTACCAAGACCAGCTCCTAGGTGCGATTACGTGGCGCTATCCGCTGATTCGCTCGCTGGAGCACGACGGGACGCGATTCGAGGGTGACGAAATCGTCGAGGCGGCACGAATTTGCATCGGCGTCGATTTCCCCAATCTCGCCTCTGCCGCCCTCGCCCGGTCGATGGAGCGGTTCGTGCGTCGGCACGGCCGGCGACGAGGCGTTCGGCTCCTGTTGACGTTCGTGCGGGCCGACTTCGACGGCTCGATGATCAAAGCGCTCAGAGACAAGGGCTGGCACTGTGCCGGTCAAACGGACCCCGGCCAAGCAGGAAATCGCCCCGATAAGCAGATCCGAGAGCAGCCGAAGTGGCGGTTTCTCTGCGAAGTCCCAGCTGAATCCGACCGGGAACAGGCCTCTCTCGGGAGATGGTCCCCGTGACCACGAATGCCCGTCTCGACGAATTCGTAGCGGAGGCTGATTCGGACAGCCGGACAGATGACGACCCATTGGTCGTCGACCAGCTGTTGAAACCGGTATCACCGGCGCTCGGACTGCAGCTCGTCCCCGGCAGAGGTGACCCAGTATACCTCCAAAACAGGGGGTCCGAACGCTACCTGTTCCGAGATGACCACGAGCGATGGTTCATCATTCAGCCCTCGGCCAAGAAATCGGTCGACGACTTCGTCCGCTGGGTGTATCTCCCCGAGGACAAGCCCACCGAGATCGCCCGAACAGCGATGGGCCAACGGACGGTTATCGGCTACAGGTACGTTACGCGGAACGAGGCCCCCGAGCCGGTGGCGACGACGGTGACAGCGATGTTCGTCAGCGAGCCTTGGCCCGATGCCACCTACGAGTGTGGATCCTGTAGTAGAGAGTTCGACTCACCACAAAGCCACGCTCGGCATTGCTGGGAATCACACCCCTGGGTTCCAAACCCTGAGCAGGTCCGGGTACGGAGAGACGAATCTGAGTAGTTCCGACATCTGATCGAAGCCGCGGACTGGACCTGGATTAACCAACACTCATCACCGTTCAGAGACGGGCGTTGGTTAACGTGGTGTTGTTTTTGCGCCCGGGAGAGGGGCGCAGGGCGCGAGACGATGCAGTCGCACGTCGACGAGGATTCCTCAAGTGAGGTGACTGAGATGAAAGATCCAGAGTCCAGAACCATCTTCGCTGGCGTCGATGGACGTACCGACACCGAACTACCCGAGTGGTACCGAGAGCGTAACGGGAATGCAGACCCCGTGTCCTTCGCCGAGGCGGTCCGTGATCTTCCGCAGGCCGTCGAGACGACCGTGGCGTACCAAAACCCGTACACCGACGAGTGGGTCGAGACGGAGCGGTTCAACGCGCTCGTCGAGCCGAGTCGAGCTCGGGAGCAGGCCCGAGATGAGGACGCGGAGACGGACCCGTTGTTCCACGTTCCCACTGACAGCTACTCGATCATCAACCCTGTCGACGTCTACGGACCGCTGGAGGAGGTCCTCCGCGAGGAGACCATCGACGGGATGCCGCTGGGCGAGGTGATGTTCGGCGAGATTCGGCGCTACCGGGGCGGCGGCGAGGTCCACATGGACATTATGTTCGATGGCCTCGAGGTGCGCCTGCCCGGCCGGTCGGACCCGATCACGATGGGCGTCACGTCGGGCTACGACTTCTTCGGCGAGCACGCCGTCTACGTGGAGGGGTTCGCTCAGGATGGCTACTGCTCGAACACGATGCGCTCGCTCACCGACAAGGAGGTCATCAAGCACGTCGGCGACGTGCGGAACTTCCGGACTTGGTGGGAGGAACTCCTCGCACAGGTCGAACTCGTCGCCGACGATCTCTTCGAGTTCATCCGGGACGCTCAGGACATCGACCTCGACTTTTCGGAGCTCCCGTTCACCGTCACGGAGTTCTACACCCTGCTGGGCTTCCCGGACTACCTGGCCGAGCGCGCCGCCGGCGATGCAGAAGCCAATGCGGCGTCCCCTTTCGAGATCGACATGTGGACGCTGCATTCCGGTGCGACGTACGCACTCACCCACTTCTTCCAAGGGAAAGAAGGGGCGTCTCTCGACCAGTACGTCCGCATTGCCAATGACATCCTGTTCAACCCTGAAGGCACGATCGAGCGCGTCGAGCAGGCGTACGAGCAGGAGTTAGAGGCGGATGGGGACGACGGGTCGCAGGCCTCACTGGCCGGCGAACGAGCGCTGGCGAGCATCGAGCGAGTCAGCGACGACCTGCAGGAGAAAGTCGAGCAGTTCGAAGAGCGAGAGGACGCGCTGCGTGAGCGGTTCCAAGAGGCGATGGGCTAAGAGCAGTCGGAGAGAAGATGCGCTAGGCGTGCTTCCGTCCAGCGGCTGGAATCCACTGCTGACAGTATTAAGTGAGTAGGGGCGTACCCAGAGACCATGTCTATTGAGCATAATCCGACTCTCGACGCGCGAGAGCCACAGCAGGGGGATATGGAGACCTTTGAGAAGCTGGAGCCTGGTGACTCGGTCAAATTCTTTGAATGGCCCGTCGAGCCATTGACCGTCATCGGCTGGGAAGAAGACGACAATGTCGGGAAGCGGGTAAGAGTAGAAACAGAAGGAGGCGAGTCGTTTCTATATCAGGTAAACGGCCACCTCTGGCATTACGTCCCTGAGGACGAGTTCGCCGGCGAGAATAACCCGTACCCTGTTCAGAACCTCGTTTTGCTCGAATCCTCGGAAGCCTGATTGGGCTTCGAGGTAGTGCGAATCCTGTCGTGGCAGGTCTCTATTTTGAGGGTCCCATTCTCAGTGGCTACATCTTCTCAAGATCTACTGCTTCAATTCTCTGCTGTTGCTCGTGCCCTCGATAGGTGGAGGCATCCGTTATGGGTACTTCTACAGATGACTCAGAGGAGTCAGACGGATTTCCGCCTGAAAAGCGGCTTGAAGCATCGAACACGCGCCTGATCAAGGCAGGGATCGCGACGATCCCGGATATGGAAACCCTCCAAGAGTGTGTAGCTTACGAGAATGCCCACCAGAATCGAACGCAGATCCTGCGCCGGCTCAAGTGGAAGGCTGAAGAGCTGCGTGAGAACGAAGAGTAAGCTCAATTCTTAACCAACATACTCCGCGTGAGTCCCTCCTATTGTTGGTTAATCCGCTGTGCCTCGGTTTTTCGGGCCCCTGAAAGGGTGCGGGGCAGCCAGCAGCGGCCTCGCGAGCCTAATCATGTCCCTTGATCTGAGCTCCAGCGCCAGCACCGCCCGCGAAATCGCCGCCGCCAGACAGGCAGACTACGTGGCGTTTCTGCATCGAGCTCCGTTCGTCGGCGATGCTCTAGCCCTCGGATTTCTCCCCGGATTTCGCGAGGACTGTGGGTATCAGGAGGCGCAGTATCAGAACCTTAGCCTCCCCGTCGGGATGCTCGACAACGATTTCCGGAATCCCGATCTGGAGCGGTTCGTCGACCGTTTCTTCGAGTACGAACCTCAGATCGGAGTCATCGGGGACGTCGACGAAATCGACGACGTCGCCGCCCACGTCGCTGCTGCTCGTGAGATCCAAGCGAGCTATCCCGAGGCCGAGCTCATCGTCGTTCCGAAGTCGCGGGCGGTGATCGACGCGATACCCGAGAACCTCGTCTTGGGGTATTCACGGGGATACGCTGACCGCCTGGCCCACGAGTTCTCCGACCCAGCCGATTGGAGAGGGCGGCGCGTCCACATCCTCGGTGGGAGCCCGCCCAAGCAGCTCGACTCCATTCGACAGCTGACCAGGCCAACACTCACCGACGAGCCACCGGCCGACATCGTCGGCGTCGACTGGAACGGGCTGCATCGTGGCGCACAGTTCGGTGAATTCTGGACGGCCGACGGCTGGGACGATAGCGGTCGCGACGCCGACCACGTCACCGTACGAAAGACGGTGCGTCACAGCCTCGCCCGCGTCCGTGAGTTTTGGAGGACCCACGGAATCTGGCCCGAATCGACACCGCAAGACGAGGGGCTCAACGTCGAGTACGAGGGCCCGAGTCCTGCCGATCTTGAGGACGCCGCCTGTACCGAGTGCAGGACGAACGTCTGGCGAACTCGCCGCGGCCCGTACGTCGCCGAATACGATACCGGTGCCATCTGTGGATACTGCAGCTACGAGTGCTACTTCAACCACCGTCACCGGAACAACCTGGAGGAGATTGCCGGCGAGCAGAGCGTCTACCTCCCGCCGGCGTGACTTCGCGCCCTGTTTTTCGTGCCCCTGAGAGGGCGAGGGCTCCTTCGAAAGCTCTCAGAGGTGACTTCCAGTGAGTCAACAACAGAGTCCCGACAACGTCTCGATCGACGAGATCCCGGTCGATATCGACAACACGCAATCAGCGGAGGTCGATCCCACCGACGTCCCCGACGAAATCGAGTCCATTACCCGTGGGCTCGCCGGTGAGCAGCCGCCGACGAATCCCATAGTGGTTCTCAAAGCGGCCCGATGGTGGTACATTCACGGCAAGGGCGGGACGGACCCCGCCTTCCAGTGGGCCATCGAGTGGGCGCGTCACCTTGCGACCGACACGCCTAGCGACGTTGAGCGGTTCGACGAGTTCCTCAAGTACCTCGTCTCGGTTGGCTTTGCGGACGAACGCCACGAGCTCCGCTGACCGACAGAGCGGTTTTTGAACGCCCCTGAGGGGTGCGGCGCGGTCTGAACANTTGCGGACGAACGCCACGAGCTCCGCTGACCGACAGAGCGGTTTTTGAACGCCCCTGAGGGGTGCGGCGCGGTCTGAACAGACGCAGTCTCCGTGAACTTGATTCGGTGAACACGATGTCCACGACCAGAGACTCGTCGGTCTCCTTCGACCAGACCGACACGCGATCCGACGAGATGAACAGCACTATCGAACAGTGGATCGACGAACTCGTCGCCGGCGTCGACGACGCGCAGGCCAGCGAAGAGTTCCAGGAGTGGCTCGACGTCCAGAGTCGCTTCCACGACTACTCCTACCGGAATACGCTCCTCATCAAGCGCCAGTATCCAGAAGCGAGCCGGGTGGCGGGCTACCGGACGTGGCAGGAGGAGTTCGACCGCCACGTCACGGAGGGCGAGTCGGCCATCTGGATCTGGGCACCGATCATCACGAAGCAGTGCCCGGAGTGCGAGAATTCGCCGAGCTACCACGAGGACAGTGACTGTGAGTACGACGAGACGCCACCCGAGGAGTGGTCAGAGGGCCTAGTGGGGTTCAAGCCCGCGCCGGTGTTCGATATCTCCCAGACCGAGGGCGAGCCGCTTCCCGACCTGAACACGGAAGCGACCGGAGACGCCGGCGACCTCGTCGAACAGTTGACTGCCGCCGCTGACGACCTCGGTGTGACGGTTCGAATCGTCCCGGAAGCGGAGTGGACGCACGGTGAGGCGAAGGGTATCTGCGAGCAGCTCAGTTTCGTCGATATGCTGCCGCGCGTTGAGGTCCGCGATCGGGAGAACGACGCCGATCTCGCACGGACGTTGATTCACGAGTACGCACACGCCCTACTCCATTTCGACGTCGACGACGATACCGAACGGTCGAAACGCGAAGTGGAGGCCGAAGCCGTCGCGTACGTCGTTGGACGGTACTGCGAACTCGACACCAGCGGGTCGGCGTTCTATCTGGCTGCCTGGGAGTCAGATGATCCCGAGGTCGTTCGCGAGCGTCTCGGAAGGATCAGTCGGACAGCGGAGGAACTCATCGACGTTCTGGAGCGCTAAAACTCTCGCCTCTCACTTTCGGAACAGGCCGACAAGTAGCATTAGACCCGTAGCTCCTACTGCGAAGATTGCTTGAACAGCTGAAAACCCTCCACGGAGCGCCATTCGAGTATAATTTGGATTTGAGTGGTAGAGGTCACTCACAATCCCAATTATCGCATCAACTAAAGGAGCCAACACATCGAAAACAAGCGCCTTGCCGAAATTCACCCCTGCTTGACCTAGACGATACCCAATAGTCACTACGAGATTCGCCTTGCCCGTCAGAAAATGACGGTTTGAAGGAGTGACATACTGGCCCGCACCATTGGTTGGGTTGAATGGCCATTTTGCAATCTTCACGGCCTCTGTATACAGCGATGCCAGAAGCGCAATGAGTCCCTGGATCATCTTGTGTGAGATATTGTAACTAATAACGCATTAAATTTCGCTCCTCAATGTTACCAAGCCGGGCGCCAGATATGAGGCGGGCAGTTCTGAGCTAATAAAGCCAGGTTCCAGCTACAGGATGTTTTTCTGCGCCCGCTGAGGGGCGGAGGCGCGTTCTGACCTCCGTCGAATGATGACTGAACCCTATCTCACGACGGTCCTCGAGGAAGCCGAGCACGTTGCCAAGCAACACGACCAGGTCGCTCGAACGACAGACAACCAAGCCCACGAATACCTCCGATACGCCGTCCTCCGGGTGCTCGAAGGCGAGTCGGAACACCTCCCAGCAGACTGGACGCCGATCGACGGCGTGACCGTCGGCTACGGGAGCGACGACGCGATGTACGACAGCTGGGGCTCCAGCGAAGANCTCCCAGCAGACTGGACGCCGATCGACGGCGTGACCGTCGGCTACGGGAGCGACGACGCGATGTACGACAGCTGGGGCTCCAGCGAAGACTGGTGGGAAACTGTCCCGCCCCAGGAGGCGTGTACCCGCTTCCGGGTGTTCTTCCCGGACGACCACCAGACGGTTCCCCGTGACATCGTCGACGTGATGGCCGCGCTCGGTGCTTGGCGCGTCTGGACCGGGAGTGCAGCCGCGTGTGGCTCCTACGACCATCGCGAGCGCCGCGAGGTCCACTACCTGCTGCCGGAAGGCCATCCGGTGGAGGAAGTGCTCCACGAGCGGCTCAGTGGCCCTGCGGAAGCCGTCGCTCCGGACGGTGGCCGAACGGGCGACGTTCGCGACCGTATGGTCGTCGACGGGAACGCACAGTCGCAGGACGACCTCGAGCCCCGCACGAAGCGGGCCGTCGCCGAAGCGATGGACGTCTCACTCCTCTCGAAAGGTGGCCGCTACGAGGTGCAGTCCGCGTCCGGCAACAGGTACGAAGTCGACGTCATCGACGAATCGTGTACCTGTCCCGACTGGCAGCAGCGCTCACCCGAGGGCGGCTGCAAGCATCTGCGTCGCGTCGATCACGAGATCAAACGAGGCCGTGTACCTCGACCAGACGGCCGCCTTCCCTCCCCGTAGGGTAACGAGTGAGCTACTCCACGGGACGGACTGTGTCGCCATCCCGACTGACCCGGTTGAACGTTGAGAGATACGCTATCCGGTCCCGAACCTCCTCGGCATCCAGCTCCAGTTCGGCGGCCAGTTCGTCGACCGTCATCGGCTCGTCGAGTACTTGGAGGATTTCGAGCCCTCGGTAGTACCTATTCGTGAGCTCCTGGACGCGGCCCTCGATCGGCGTGGTCACCCCGTACCGCTCCTCGAGTTCGACCAGGGCCTCGTTCGCGAAGGTTGCGAACTGATCGTCACCTAGGCGTTCGATCTGGGCTTCGAGTTCATCCCGGACGACGTCGTAATCGAGGCCGGCCTGCACGAGCATATTCATATCCTCGATGTCGTCGTCGCGGCCTGCGATCGCCTTGAACAGAAAGATATCCTCGTTGCTGACCAACCGGACCGTCAGTCGATCTAGGTTGAGGAACGGCTCGCTGCGCTCTTGCATCCCGTCGGTGAGCACGAGCTTGTTCGCGACCTGCTGGTTGAAGATGTCGAGGCGACACCCGTCGTCGTTCTCGACGCAGCTCGTCGCCCCCAGCGCCCGGTAATCTGGATCCAGCGACTGGACCTCCGCATACCCGAGGTCCATCAGGACGGCCCACAGCTGGCCGTACGCGTCGCCATCTGAAACGACCAGGTCGATATCTTTCGTCGCTCCCTTGAGGTCGCGCAGCGACATCGCGCCACCACCGATCAGGTAGACCGTGAGCGGTTCAGATAGCCCGTCCCCGATTCGCTGGAACTCGTTCTCGATGTATTCGCGTCCGAATGTTGGTCTCATTGTGGGAGTGGCACCTCGTAGTCAGCCGCCAGCTCCTGGAACTCATCCCACTCCGGCAGCCGGTCATCGTCGACCTCGCCGCGCGTCTCGAGGTAGCGGAGCAAGGCATCGATGTCGTCTTCGAGGCCATACTTCGCCGCCTGCTCTCGGAGGTCCGCCTCGTCGACGTCGACGTGGCTGAGCAGAAGGAGGCAGTACGAACGGTGACGGCTGTCGTCGTCGATTAACAGTGTGTGACAGCAGAGCTCCGCCGGCGTGACTGCGTCGAGCTCCTCGGAGTAGACGTAGTATCGATGGTCGGTGAGCAGGAACTGGAGGTCGAAGGCCGCGAATCGAGCGAGGCCCGTTTCGTGGAACGCCTCCGCGTCGAGCTCCGTTTCCGCCTGGGCAAGGAATTCGTCGTAGCCCTCCCAGAGAATCGTGCCCTTCGGGGCAACGGCTTCGAGGCGTTGGCGATGTAGATGGTGTGCGAGTTCCCGGGCGAACTCGTGGAGGCGGTCGAAATCGGCGTTGAAGTCATAGCGGCCGTCGGCCGTCCCGACGAGACCACGGTCACGAAACCGCTTGAGGACGCGGTTGACCGTGTTGCGGTAGTTGTCGCTCCGGTCGGCGATTTCGGAGACGGTTCGCGGCTGATCGAGGTAGTACAGCACCTCGAGTGCCTTCCCGGTCAGCAGTTCGGGGAACTCGATGTGGGAGTGCTGGCGGACGAGGTCTCGATAGAGTTCGACGGCGCGAGCATCCGACGGGACGACTCGTTTTCGCCGGCCATCGCGTTCCGTGTAGACGAGCCCTTTCTCGACGAGGTCGGCGACGGCACGAGAGAGGTAACTCTCGCTGTGGTCGAGCTTCGTCGCGAGGTCTGAGATCGTGTCGCCGCGGTCGACCGTGGCGAGGACCTCGAGTTCGATGCGCCGGAGCACGGTGTAACATAGTACGAAACTTGTATATAAAGAAGTTTCGAGTAGTGTTACAGGCCGAGAGGGACAAGGGCTTGCCCCATCGTCTTAACCAACAAAACTATGGGTGGAGAGTCCGTATTGGTTAACACGGAGAGAGTCGATGTCCTACGAACCACCGTCTCCACCGGCGAACCTCCCAACGGAGATCGTCAACACGCTCAACGAATCCACATCGGAGCATCTTCGGGACGTTGCCAGCTACGCCGAGGCGTTGGCCGAATACAAGGAGCGTGAAGCTCGTCTCGAGGAGGAAGCGGACAACGCCGACGTCGAGGAGCGCCCCGATGACTTCCCAGACGACGTGCCGGCGAAGGCGACGATCACGATCAAGGAGATCAACGACAACCGCTACTACTACTGGCAGTGGCGGGAAGGCGATTCGGTGACGTCGAAGTACAAAGGGCCGGTGAATCCCGACGAGTAGACGAGATGGAACTGTAGCCTGATGTTCGTTTCAACGTGATTCGGAGCGTAGCAGATGACACCCCCCAGAGTGTGAATGGGATCGGTTTACCCGACACCCCTCGGTGTGAATGGGGTACCAACCGCCACTCTCTAACGAGACTTCACGCCGAGAGAAGACAGAACAACACGCGGATAGATTACGCTTCGTTTACCCCCACACCCCTCAGTGTGAATGGTCCACCACCCAGGGTACCGCGATTAAGAAGCCCTTAACAGCAGAAGTCCTCACGCCGTAGGGAGGGTTCTCGCCTCAGTGGCGAACCTTCGGCTTCGGCACAGGGCCTCGCCTTTCAGAATACATCTACTCGGAGGGCTGTTTTGACTGAGGTGTAATAAAGATAACTATAGCTACGATGCGGTGCAGTGGCGGGTCGGGTCAGCTACCGTGGCAGAACGTGTAAGCCGCTCTCCGTGCCGTACTAGGTTCTTCAGACGAACGAGTCTGCTTCTTCGACTCCCGCTATATCTCTACAACCGTCGTATCCTATGGGGGACCATTCACACCGAGGGGTGGGGGTGTCACCATCCCATCAACGTCTGGAGTTCCGGCGTCGAGTTGATCAGTCCAGTTCGTGTACTCTCAACGTCTCCTTGGAGCGAATACGACCTGAACTTCCCCTGATCTCCGCCTTCCTTCTTTTTCGATTCGAGAACTCCTGTCGTCACGTGCTTGTTCAGAAGCTCAAGCGCACGATTGTATCCCTTGGGCTCTACTTCGACGTCCCGTGCTACTGTTTGGTAAACCTCGTGAATCTCTGACGTCCGGAACCATTCTTTCTCCGGGTTATTCCGGTCAAGACGCGTGAGAGCAAACAGGAGTAATTTCCCGGACAGCGGAGTCCCTTTCACCATCTCCATAAAGAGTTCAACTTCGACGAGTTCGTCAGCTTCGAGAACGTGATTCGCGGTCACGATATCGTCGCCTTCTTCGTCGGCGATCTCGCCCGCATTCCGGAACAATCGGACTGCGCGTCGAGCGTCACCGTGTTCTTCAGCTGCGAGTTCAGCTGTGGTTGGAATCACCTCGTCGTCGAGGACACCGTCGTAAAATGCATCCCGTCGATTTTCCAGGATTGCAATGAGCTGGTCTTCTTCGTACGGTGTGAACGTTCGGTGTTCTGGCTGGAGAGTCGATTGGACCCGTGACTCGATTTCGCCTTTGAATTCGATGTCGTTCGAAATCCCGATTGTAACGACTGGGAAGTCAACGTCGTCTTTTGATTGTGTCCGTGATAGCGTGTAGAGGACCTCGTTGACTTCTCCGTGCTTGTCGATCTCATCGATGATGACGACGAGGCCGCCAGAGTACTCCCTCTGGACAACGGGCCACAATTTCTGATCCCGATAATGCTCGGCTGAGAGGCCCTGATAGGGGACATCAAGTGGGTTCTCTGCTTTCGCGTTCACCTGCTCTGCAATCTTTCGGAAGGTGGAGGTATACGTAGAGATGGGGTCTGGGTTAATGTAGGCAGTAACGATGGGGGAGTCCGTTCCTGCAGTTGCTGCTTCAAGCCGCTCGCAGACGTGTCTTGCAACTAGTGTCTTCCCCGTCCCGGTTTCGCCCCACTCCAGGACGTTATCCGGGACGCTGTTTGTCCGCATCTTTCGGAGATTCTTGGCCAAGAACGTGATATGGTCGTCTCGTCCGACAATTCGATTGGCGTCAGGAACGTTATCGATCTCGAGCAACCACGGTTTCTCAAAAATATCCGATTCATCTTCGCTATCCCCCTCGTCGACATTTAGTATCTCGTCGACGGTTGTTTGCGTGGAATCGTTGTTTGGCATGACCGGACAAATTCGCCCCATTCACATATAGGTTGTCCACCCTCGGTGTGATTGATTTACCTCCATTCACACTCCGGGGGGTGTTCCAGAGAGCAGGACCCCCCAGAGTGTGAATGGGATCGACCTCGTCGCCCACTTGTGATTTTGCTCACCTCAGAAGAGATTTGAGACTACTCATCCGTTCCGGGCTGCTGTAAACTCCGTCAGCTCCACCTCCCGTGTCTCCGCGAGTCTCCGTCGAATATCTGTACGATCCCACCCCAGCGGCAACAGCACGCTCTCAATCGCTCGAACCAGCTGCGTCTCGTAGTACGAGGCGTCGTAGGTCTCGATCTCCTCGTGGGCGAGGGCGACCCGGTCTCGCGAGGATTTCTCGTCGTCGACGACCACGTACTCGATATCCTGGCCCGGGTGGACTGCAAGTTCCTGCTCGCGGGCTCGCTTCAAGACGGCCACGTTCTGGGTATTCTGTGAGTAGCCTTCCAGCGGCTTGGAGACACGGTTCCGCTCGACGAGCCGCTCCACTGCTACGTTGCCCGCCTGCAGTTCGTCGATTGCTCGTTCAAGCCGTCCGAGTACCGCGTCCGGTGACCGCGTGGCATCGAGCCGGTCGAGACAGTCCCGCTGGACGTCCTCGATGAACGGCGGGGTTGAGCGCTGCCGAGCTTCGATGCCTCTGATCTTGAAGTCGTCGTCGCCGGCGACCTTCCCGAAGTACTTTGTCAACGCCCCGGCGTCGCTCTCGCGCTGCGGTACGAACGCCACCCAGTCGTAGTGGGCCTCGTGCTCGAGTCGGATCTCGACGCGCTCTGTGATCTCCGTCGCGAGCGTCTCGAGGTCCTCGCGGTTCTCGTCGTCGACGTCAGGGTCCGGGGTCACCCAGATGGAGTCGACGATGCCGTGGACGACGTGCCAGCCGCCGGCTTCCAGCCGCTGTTTCGCCGTCAGCAGAATCCCCCGAGCGAACGCGTTGATCGCCTCGTGGCACTCGATGCGGCCGAACTTCGCGTTGCTGAACCCCTGGTAGCCGAAGCAGGCGACGAGGATCCACTTTAGCGCTCCCGACCGTCCCTCGAGCTCCGCCAGGCGGTCCTCGTCAGGGTCATTCCGTTCCTTCTCGCGACGGATGGCCGCCTTGATCTCGTCGCGTGCGTCGATGATCGGCTGCAGTACGTCGACGAGGTAACCCCGGTCGTCGCAGATCGAGTACCCGAGGCCGGGGACGTCGTCGCGGTCGCTGTGGCAGTCACACCGGATGACGTCCGGTGAGACGTTCCGAGTACAGATGATGTTCGGGTACAACGAGGAGAAGTCGAGTTCGTGGACGTTTTCGTGGAGGCCGACCTCGGGCGCGAAGATGAATCCGCCACGGTCGGCGTCGTGGAGCGTTCCCATCGGCTTGTAGAACTCGTGGCGCCAGGAGTTCCACGGGACGAGGACCCCGTGGTCGTGGGCCTCGCAGATCTGGATCGCCGTGAGAACATTCCCGATCGACGCCCACGCGAGCTCCTGGACGGGCTTTTTCGAGCGCGACACGAGGTCGAGGACGCCGTCGAGGTTCGTCTCTCCGTAGAAGNTTCCCGATCGACGCCCACGCGAGCTCCTGGACGGGCTTTTTCGAGCGCGACACGAGGTCGAGGACGCCGTCGAGGTTCGTCTCTCCGTAGAAGAACGTGTTCGACTCGTCGATGATCGCCCGGCCGGGCACGTTGTACCGCGCCGGTGAGTGACCGACGCGGCCGTAGCTCGAGTACGTCGACCGGCTCGCGAGCTGCTGGTAGTCGACGTCCGGCCACCGACTCAGCGAGAAGTCGTCGACGCCGGCGTCCGTCGCCATCTCGTACAGGGTCGGGACGATCTCGCTGGTTGAGCAGACCAGGACGTCCGGATCGTGTGCTTCGAGCACCTCCTGGACGGCGGTCAGGAGATCCGTCGGCGAGCCGGTGACGGTGTCGCCGGCGACAGACAGTTCCTCGTAGACGTCGTTGCTCGTTTCAGTCACCGGAACACTGAGCCGGAGCGTCGACAGCTCGCTCGCCGGCGTCGGATTGACGCCGGTCTCCAGACAGTACCGGAACTCTCGCGAGAAGTCGACGTTGAAACAGGCGAGATCCCCGATTGGATAGTCCGACAGCTGGCGCGCTTGCTGGGCGAGTGGGGTGACGCGGTCGATGTGGGCGATGTCGACCGCGAGAACGTCCTCCTCGTCTCGTCGAAATCCGGGCCGTCGCGCAACCATCTCGGTCGCGACGACGTCTGGGTGCTGGTCGTACACAGACTGGATTGTCGTGAGCTCGAGGTCGGACGCTGGGTCGCGAGGGGCGACGTAGAAGCGTGGGATGTAGTCATCGCGCTCGGTCGCGACGGCGCCGTCGGCGGTTGCCTCCCACTCCAGGACGCGGCCGTCGTCCAGAAAGTCGATACTGAACGGCATCGTCACGGGTTCGAGTCCGGTGGAACGGCCTCCTGGTCATCGCGTGCTGCGACCGCGGCTTCGAGCTCCTCGAGACGCTCTTCGTGGTCGTCGAGGCGGGCCTCCTGTTCGAGATCGATGCTGAGCAGCGCCGGCAGCAGCGGGTTCTGGTGGTTCAACAGCCCGCTCGCGTCGGCGTGCTCGCGGGCGTACTCGAATAGCCGGTCGAACCGGGGCTGATCGCGACGCCGTAGTGCTCGGCGGAACTCCGCCCAGCGCTCTTCGATGGCCCGGAGCGCATCCCGGTACGTCGGGTTCGTCCGCCCCATCGCTATCGGCCTCCTGACCTGGTTGCGGTCCAGGCATCGAGCAAGGGGTCTGCGGTGGCCGCCACCGTCTCGCCGTCAGCTGTGACCCCCGTCCCGACGCCCTCCGGGGTCGGCGTCGACGGGCTCGGCGTCGTCGGCTCCACGCCGACCTGCGTGGCGCGTGCCGCGAGCAGCTGCCGCCAGTACGCGAACGTCGTCTGGTAGTACGCGCCGTCGTCGACGGGATAGACAAGTGTCTCGAAGTCTTCGCCCACGATCCGTGGCCCCATCCGGGTTTGCTCGCATTCCAGGTGGTGGTCGGCGACCGTCGCGACCGGTTCGGTGAATTCGTTTCGTTCGTTTCGCGTAACGAGCACCGGGATGTCGTACCCATCGGCGTAGGTCGCCAACCGGGCGAGAGTTCGGGCCTGAAGGGTTTTCGCGTGGGTCTCGCCGAGGGTATCGTCGGCGCGGTACTGGGCGTCGACGGCCGGCGCGACGATGAGGGCGGGCGTGTGGGGGGACGCGTCCTCGTCACGGCCTGGTCCCCCTCGACCGACCGCCCCGGTATCTGCGGTGGACGCTTGGATATACTGGTTCACCGCCGTCGGGAGATCACAGACGGCGCCGTAGTGCTGGTAGGCGGTGAATCCGCGGGCGACGTGAATTCGGTTGAGCAACCGTTGACTGGGCGCGATCTGGGCGAGTGTCGTCGTCGTCGCGTGACCATTTGCGTCGACCCAGAAGGCGGGCCCGTCGTGCAGGAGGAGATGGTCGAGTACGAGCGACTGCAGGATCGGGACGCCGCGGCCTCCCTCGACGTCGAGCAGCGTGATGCCGTCGCTGAGTGACGGCAACAACATCTCGTCCGTAGCCGGATCGGCCTGGTCAGCGAGGGACCGATTGCGGTCAGCGCCCCGCGTCGGCTGGTCCACCGCCAATCGGTTCGACGTTGAGTGTTCTCCCATACTCGATTAGTTGTCTACGTTCCCGATAAGCCGCGGCGTGTCGCTTCCGCATTTCAGGAAACTCGATGTGATCCCCTCCAATCCCGGTACAGTCCCGAGTAGTCTCCGTTTGGATTCTGTTTCCGAGAATAGTTCCTGAATCGAGCGTACTTCGTGTTAACCAACACCCGGCCGTATTGACGGCGGTGTGTTGGTTAAACCTACCCAGCTGCAGTCTCGAGCCTGACTGCTCGGAATGTTAATGCTCAACGCCACGTTGGAAGAGGTGCTCTATGAGCTATCCACGAACCCACGTTGACCACCGAAACCCCGACCACCACGAGTCAATGCACCCAACTCGAAATATCGTGAACGCCCACGTTGTTGCCGGGGAATTCCTCACTTCGCGGTACCACGAGGCGCTTCAAACTGTTCTCCATCCCCTCGGCGAGTCTCTGGACACCAAAGACCAACATGCGCTCAACGACCTTGGAATCGTCCACGCTACTGGTTCCTTGAACGAGCTTTCCCCTATCGTTCGCACATACGTCAAACTCGACGAGTACTGGACACGCACCCATCGTACTGCGCTCAACGAACTATTCGCTGATCGACGTGCTCACGTCCTGAGTTGCTGTACACGGTTCCTTTCTGAGTTCTCTCGACATACACTCGAAGTCGAATCTGGTCGTTCCGGAACTGCGCTGGATACTACCCTTGCTCCGCTTCTCGAAAGCGGATTTCTCTCACACACAGATGATGAGAAAATGCCATATTCTGTTGATGAGTATCACGCGCTGTATCGACCGACTGAACGGCTCTTCGACGCACTTCTTGAGCAAGCAGCTGTCCTCTGTGAGCTTCTGCCCCCGACCGAGCTCTAATCGGTCGATTCAGAGCCTTTTCGGCTCTGTGGAAATCCTCTTGGTCACACACCATCTGCGGTGAAATAGCCGGGAAGTAGGCTTGCTCACCGACGACTAACACCAACAGGGGTTCTTCTTTTCCAGAGTCCTTAATTCTACAAGGCTGTGAAGCCGTGAGAAGCATTACTTGCCCAGACTGTCAAGAACGCCAGTATGAGCGACGCGGAGGACACGAACTGGTTTGAGGAGGCCGTTGAGAACGCATTAAGCATCGACCCCGAAGACATCGCCGCCGACACAGACGAGATAGCAGACTTGGTATTCGAGTATAGTGACGAACTCCTCGCCGAATACGCGGTAAAATACCCATCCGTGATGGACGATGAGGCCGCTACCCGGGAAGGATTCGAAACGCGCCTACACCAACGATGGGGACAAGCCTTCGACAACCTCGAGTTCTTCATCCTGCTGAACCACGAGGCAGGTTCCACGTTCAAACAACACCTAATCGAGGATGACGAATTATCTGACACAGACCCACTCTTCTCCGCGCTATTCCGGCTTCACGCACGGGCTTGTCAGGTGTCACGCGAAGTGCTGGCGTTGATACGAGCTGGATACGCCGACGGCGCATTTTCACGGTGGCGCGCACTCTACGAGATCGCAATCTCTGCCCAATTCATCTCAAAGCACGGCAAGGATACTGCAGACCGATTCCTCCACCACAAAATCGTCGACGACTACTTTGAAGCCGAACTTCTTCAGAAACATCACGAGGAACTCGGGGTTAAATCGTTTTCAGACGAGGAAATGGAAGATATCGAGGAACGATTGGAGCAGATGGTGGACCAGTATGGGGGTGCGTTCAAGCAATCCTATGGATGGGCGCACGTGGAGTTAGATGAGAACCCCTCCAGACGCACGGTTGCCGAAGATGTCGGACTGGACAGGTACGAACCCTACTTCGCCTTCGCAAGTGATACTATCCACGGCGGTGCGAAAGGTACCCTGTACCGGATGGGGTTAACCCCCAATACTCAGACGGAAGTGATGGCGACTGGCCCGACGAATGTCGGGTTCACAGACCCCGCGCAATTCACTGTGTTGATGCTCGCCGAGGTCACCGAGGCTCTGCTACTAAATCAGGAAGAAGTCACGTGGTCGCTTGTTTCTACGTCTGTGTTCGAAATGACCCACGAAGTCATTGCGACGTTCGATGACATCCGCAAGCAGTTAGAGGCGGAAGTAGCGATGGCCAAAGGGAAAGGGTACACCATCGGCGGTCGAGGCTGATTAGCAGATTATAGTCATCGACGGCGACGAGATCGTCGTGTTGGAAGTCTACCGACACGCGTTTCCCTCTCTCCACATCCTCAAACACCGGACATCCACCCATTCAATGTTCTCCCCTGTACTCACCGATTGATCCCAAATTTACAATCAAACGACGGAGCAACAGCACCCGCTCATCACATTTCGAGATACGTTGAAGCCTGTCCCGGTCGGACCCAGATGTATGTGTGGCCGAAATTCGCTCTTCATCGACCAGGCTGACCTCGAGGCTCGCTTTGACGCCGAGGTCGTCACGGACGGCGGGTACACACCCCGATACAACATCGCGCCTGGCGACGACCTACACATCATCACGAACGAGGCTCCAGACGAGATCGACGCCTACCACTGGGGGCTGATTCCGTTCTGGGCGGACGAATCCGAGGAGGGAATCATCAACGCTCGCTCCGAGACTGCCGACGAGAAACGTGTCTTCGAGCAAGCGTGGGAATCACGTCCCTGCCTCGTCCCCTCGTCAGGGTTCTACGAGTGGAAAGCGCCAGACGGCGGGGCGAAACAGCCCTACCGGATTTACCGCGAGGACGACCCCGCGTTCGCGATGGCCGGGCTCTGGGACGTCTGGGAGGGCAACGACGAGACGATCTCGTGCGTTACGATTCTCACAACGGAGCCGAACGACCTGATGAGCTCCATCCACGACCGGATGCCGGTCGTCCTTCCGCAGGACGCGGAGTCCGACTGGCTCACCGCAGATCCCGACACCCGCAAGGACCTATGCCAGCCGTACCCGAAGGACGATCTAGACGCCTACGAGATTTCGACGCGGGTCAACAATCCCGGCAACGACGATGCCCAGGTCATCGAGCCGCTGGACCACGAGCAATCGGGACTCGGCGAGTTCAGTTCCTGATAGCTGACGGGGTCACGGTTACTGCATCGGCGACGCCGCTGCCGAATCAACGAGCGAGTACTCCCGATCCCGACTCGTCCCCTCCGCTTCGAGGAGGTTGTACTGCTCCATCTTCGAGAGGTACGTGCGGACCGTCCGTTTCGTCCGTGGGTCGTCAACATCCTCGGAGTAACGCTCGTGAATCTCGCTCGGCCCGATCGGGCCGTGTTCGCGAACGATGTCGTAGACGACTCGCTGGTGCGGCGTGAGTGAATCGAGGCTCTTCTGCTTAATCTGGGCTCTGGCATCCTCCGCGGCGTTCAGGAGAATGTCGTCGGTGATGCGCTCGTGGTTCTCGCGATCTGCTTTGCCGGCGGCCGTTCGGAGGATGCCGATTGCGAGGCGGGCGTCGCCGGCGGCGGCGTCGGCGATTCGATAGAGCTGGTCGTCGGTGATGACGTCCTCGTCGAGCCCCCACTTCGCCCGCGCACTCAAGATGTCGTACAGCTGCTCGTCGTGGTACTTGTCCATCCGGACGTGCTCGCTGGAGCGCAGCCGGCTCACGAGGCGGTCGTCGACGCGGCTGAACAGCTCCTCTTCCTTGTTCGCAATGCAAATGATTGCGAACTGCGGGAGGCTGTGGAGGTCGTAGATGACACTGGGGTCCTCCAGTTGGTCGACCTCGTCGAGGATGACGACCGTTCGGGGGCCGTCATGCTGTTGGAGGCGATCGACGAGTTCGTCGTGGGGCGTCGACTGCCGGTGGATGTCGATAGTGGCGCCGAGGTCGTCGAGGATCTGGTAGAGCGTCCGGAATCGGGTGTAGTTACGCCAGCAGTTGACGTAGGTGGTTTCGACGTCGAGGACTTCCTCACGCAGGCGTTCGGTGACGAATTGCGAGATGCACGTCTTGCCGGCGCCGCTGGGTCCGGTGACGATGGCCGTGTCGGCGGGTTCACCGTTCGTGATGGGCTCGAGGACGCTAGAGAGGTGGTTGACTTCGGCGTCGCGATGCTCAACTTCCCGAGGGACGAACCCGGCGCGGAGAACGCGAGCATCGCGGATCATATTTACTTGATAGACTGGTTTTCTGGCTAGTCCTAAAAACGTGACCGGGTTGCTTCCGGAAATACGCTATTTGATGGCCTCATAGCTACCTCAATTACGGCGCAGTCAGGCGGTTTTGTTTGTGGAAGATTCGTCCTTCCGGGAACTTCCGGAAAGCCTTCCGCTTCTGGAAAGTGCCTCTACTCTGCAGCTGGAAGCTGGGATAACCAGGTCAGGACAGTTTGCTCAGCATCGTCGATATCTGAAACCGAGTTCGTCCCACCGAGGAGATTTTTCACACTCTCACTCGTTACAGCTGGTTCTACAACAGTCGCTTGTTTGGCTTCGGCGACCTGACTACTTCGGGTAACAGACGATCCACTTTCTCCACGCTGACCACAGACGAACTCCACATTATCGACTTCTGCTGGGGCCGCTTCGCGGACGAGCGCTTCGAATAGTGGATCTCCAGGTAGGAGCAGCCGAACCGACGGGAACTGCTCAGCAATCTCTGGGTTGAACGTCACGACAATACCGCTACCCCCTCCAAGCTCTGCCTGAGCTGTCTCTCCGAGCGACTCCGGCATTGCTACTGCACCCTCCTCTGGTAGTTCCAGAACGTATGCATCGTCGACGATATCTTCGAAGTCGTCGGCGCGGTCATGGTTCCGGAGGGCAGTAAACGACCATTCTGTCTCTTCGAGGCGGTCGCTTTGCGTAAGCTGTGTCTCGACCGTCTCCAAGCTCACCAACGGTTCATACGACCGATCACCGGTCCCGATTTCATCGAATGCGGGATAGCAATAGGGTTCCCACCCGTCAAGTCCGGAACTCTCGATAATCGCCTCTTTCGTCGTTACCTCTTCCGGTTCACCTGCTAGCCCGGTCTCCTCGGCTTTCTCCTGAGCCCGTTTTGCCCGTGAGTCCGCTTCTTCGACGACTTGCTCACTGGGCTCTCTGGTGTCATCCGACTCGGAACTACCCATAACGGCGTCTTTGATGTCCTGCTCGATGCTGTTCAGTACTGGACGCATCGGGCCAACCACGTTCTCGAACAGCTGTAACCGTCCCTCCAGTTCCTCGTAGATGTCGCCGTCGATGCTGTCCTTGTAGGCGTAGTTGATGATCTTCACGACCTCGTTCTTTTGGCCAATACGGTCGATTCGACCGATGCGTTGTTCAACCCGCATCGGATTCCACGGCAGGTCGAAATTGATCAGCGCATCCGCAGTTTGGAGGTTCAGCCCCTCACTCGCGCTGTCTGTACAGATTAGGATATTGGTATCGCCGTCAGTAAAATCGCGCTTGATCGCCTCTTTACCGACGTTCACCCATTCTCCGGTTGTTTCGTCGTACTGCATCCCACCACCCCCACTGTACGTACCGACGTTCGGGTGTGTGTCTGTCAGGGTCTCACGGATATGCTCGAGGGTGTCGTGATACTGCGTGAAGATGATGATGTTATCTCGGGCGCTTTGACGGAGTGAACGAATGTCACGGCGCAGCTGCGCTACCTTCGGGTCGGTGTGGGCCTGCCTGAGATCGTCCACGAACTCTTGGAGGGCCGTCCGCTCCGCCTGAATCACGTCAGCCGCGCCACGACTACTCGGCTGATAGGCGTCGAGGGATGCTTGGCCGATCGCCTCGTCAATGGTCGCCTCCGTCACTCCGGCGTCCCTACTAAGCTCGGAGACTTCCTCGGTCATGTCCTCCACCTTCTCGTCGAGCTTCTCCATCCGGCGCTGGAGGCTCTGCTTGATGGCGTGGAGACTGCTCGTCAGACGCTGGCGATACGTGGTCATCACGAAGCCCAACGCGAGCTTCTCTTTCCCTGTCAGGACTTTTTGCGACTGCTTGTACGTCTCATCAATATACTGCTCTACCTGATCGTACAGCGGGGCTGCGTCACCCAGTTCGATACGTTTTGTCTCGACATCTCGAGTCGGAACTGTATCGGCGAGCAATCCGAGGTCCTGACACTGCTCCAAGACCGCTCGAGTATTCCGGAAGATGCGGGACTGAACCGGTGTCGCCCACTGAGAAGCCTCCACTAGTGCGCTCCACTCCGTTGGCCCACAGTCGAAAATGAGCGAGCGCGGATCGTCAAAGCGGGGTGAGGTTTCGCGCACCCCGACGAGTTTCTCGAGGGCTTTTCGCTGTTGAATCGACTCCGTGTCCGTCGTTTCGACTAGCGCCTTCGCCTGCTCGTCGTAACCGGGATTCGACGTGAGATGTTCGTGAATGAGCTTCCCGAACCGTTCGATTCTTGGTCGGCCTTCGTCCTCCTCCAGATCGAGCTCTTTCTGGAACTGCTGGAGGACTTGTTGCTGTCCATCAGCTACATTCTGATAGCGAGAGCCGACTGTACTGAGGCTATCTTCGAGTGCCTGCCGCGTTTCGAAGAACTCGACGAATCGGTCCTTGTCGTCCCAACCCTCTGGGAGATCGCACAGTCGAAGGAGATCGTAGAGTTCGCCAACATTCAGCTGCATAGGCGTCGCTGTGAGAGCGTAGAGACACCGGGAGGCCTCTTCGGCCTGTCCGAGTAGGTCATAGAGTTTCGTCTCCTCGCGAGCACTGTGTGCCTCGTCGACGACCGTGAGATCCCACACGTTCTCGTCGATACGGGGGGCGACGTGTGCCTGATTACCTTCGCGACGGGCGGTATGCCACGACTCGATTACGACGGTTGGCTCGTCCCTCTCCGTAACGAATGAACCAATCGGCGTATTCTCCCACGCGTCGGCGTCAACCGCTCCGGATGTGGGGATGCGATGATCCTCTGCGTCTCCGAGAGGACCGATCATGTAATCGCCGTCGTAGGACCGTTCGTGATAGTAGGCGTGGATATTGAAACGGTCGAGGAGTTCGTTTTGCCACTGCTGAACCAACCCTGCAGGAACCAGAAACAGCGCCTGGTCAGCCTCTCCGACCTGCATCAGCCGTGAGAGGGTCAGGCCTGCCTCGATCGTTTTGCCGAGGCCCACCTCGTCACAGAACAGGAGGTTGTTCGGGTAGATACTGACCGCGGTATCGGAGATCGTTCGTTGGTGGGGCCAAGGCGTGACAGTGCTGATCTCCTCTGCGAGATGGATCCCTCCCGGTGTTCGCCCGGCGATTGAGACGACGCCGGCGGTATCGTCTTCGGGCACCGTCGTCTGGGGATCGTGATTCTGGACCCGCTCGACGTGTTCCTCGAGCGTCCCATCGGTGTCCTTCCAGTCGATGAGGTCTTGGCGTGCTGCTTCGTCGAGCTCGAAGACATCGACGGAGGGGTGGAAGCCGTTCCAGAGTGCGTTGAACGTCGAGACGTCTTCCTCGACGTACTTCGCTTCGCCGCGGCTCCAGGAGCGATGAACTTTGAAGCGTTCGTAGTTGTACTGCCACGCACTGAGCGTCTCGTTGATACTCCCCTCGAAGCTGATCTTGTTGCCCTCGCGATCGACACCGATGCCGAGCTTCGGGTGGAAGAGCCCGTCGCCGCCTTTGGGGTCGCCGACCTTGATTTGGAGGTCGCCGCGATCGAGGAGGGTCGCGATGATGGTGAGCTGGGACTCAACCCACGGTTCCAGGGGTTCATCTGCATCAGGGAACATCGCTCCCTTCTCGCGCTTCTGGAGGTCGGCTCCAGCGATAACACGTACTGTTCCATCAGTCTCGAGGAGGGAGTCAACCCCTTCGAGAGCGTGCGCCAGACTACGTAAACTCAGATAGCCGGCGAGCCGGTCGTAGCGGATGACCTCGTTGAGGAATGGCCGGTAGAACGTCTCCATGAGCGTCCGGTTGGTCCGGAACTCGCTCTCATAGACCGGCTCCCACGAGACGTCCTGTAGCGACATTACTGATGGTCTCCGAGTTCGGTTTGCCTCTCTTCGCCGGACATATCGATGTGGTCAAGATTGATGTCCAGATAATCCCCGGTTTCACCGGAGACAAGGTTCACGAGAGTCTCTCGCATATCCGAATCGCTGGGGAGAACCTCCAACAGGGCCGTAACCGTGGCTTCAAACTCCTGATTCGACTTGAGATCCCTGTCGGAAAGCCAATCCCACGCAGATCGAGGACCTTCTCGTTCATATACGTGGATCGCTGTGTGAACCGTATCGATTGTGTAAGTAAACCGTGTATCGGTCGGGTTTACAGGGTACTTGCGAGACGAGGGGTTGTCGGCGCTATCACTCTTCAGCAGGACGATGTCTTGCACTCGGTCGTTGTGGTCTTTCAGGACAATGTCCTTCTTACTCTTTCCCCAGATTTTCGTCGTACGCTTGATATTGTCAATATCTACGTTTGCTGCGACACCGAGCTGCCGTGCCTCGTCATAGGGGATCGTATCGTTCTCGTAGATTAGCCAAGAGAGAATGTACCAGCGTGTTAGGGAATCGAGTTGTTCGAGGCCCTCGGTCTTAAGGAAGCGTTCTGCAAGAACACCCGTTACAGCTTCCCGCGCCTGACTAAGAGCTTCTCGGGGGCGAATCTCTTCCCCTTTCTTATTCACTACCGGGAAAGCTTCCGCGTATTTCTGAAGCGTTGGACCATATGCAGCAATTGCCGTGTCAGTTTTTGAGATGTTATATCCAGAATCAAGAATTTCCTCGGCTTGGTTACGTGCTGCTTGTCGGATCCCATCTTGGACATCCTCCCAAAGTGTCCGTTCTGACGACTTCGTATCCTGTTTACGAGCCACTAGGAAGATGGAGCTATCCGCACTTGCTTTACCTTGTACGCCAATCCGATCCGACATCTCTGTCTTGATAGGATGTGTTGCCGTAATAGTAAATCCAGCACTGATGAGCGCAGAGGTGAGGGTGTCCCAAGCATCCATTTCTCGGTGAGTGAACATCACAGTCATCACCCCACCGGAGCTGAGGAGTTTCTGAACCTCTGCGAAAATCTCCTCCATCTTACTCTCGTAATGCTGGTCGGCGAGATCATCCTTAGACTGTTCGTCGTCTGCGATCTCCTCGAATCGATAAGGGTTCGCAACGGCCTCGTTATCCTTGTCCGTTAGACTTGAGCTGTAAATGTCGGGATGGATGTCTTCCAGATATTCTTTCTGCGTAACGTAGAACACATCTGAGAGTTCTGCGTACATAATGCTGCTATAGTACGGTGGATCGACAATTGCCGCATCAACACTCTCTGCTTCCCACTTAGAACTCAAATCAGCAGCATCAATATTTGCTAAATCTGCTCCCTCAGACTCCGGCAGATATGATACTAATTTTTCATATGAATCAATAACATGGTCGGAGTGCTTCCGATACCCGCGGCGAGGCGCTGCTAGATTATTGTCAACAGACATTCTCTTCAGGCTCAGATTGTTGTCCGTGAAGAGATGGCTCCCGTATCCGAAAAGATCCCTCCATTGATTCAGCCGAGTATTATAATTCATAGATCGGCTCGCAGCTAAAGTCAGAACGGTTAGCATAGCCTCCGCAGTATCACTATCGTACTTTGCCAGGATATCAGATTTTTCCTCGTTAAAGGCGCTCAAGAATTCGTACTGTACGACCAGTTGACGAGGGGTGAAGATGTCCCGCCACTCGTCCATCCCATAACTTGTCGGGTCGTTAGTACGACTGCTCACGTCAATTGGTTCACTTAGGAAAGTGAGCAAATCGAAGTCGCTTTCGACCCGTTCTGCCGCCTTCTGCATCCCCTTTTGGTCAATCTCTCCACCAGCACGATAAGCACGGTCCCCGTTTTCAGTCTCATAATTCACTCCATAGATACTGAACTCGAATTCACCGTCGTGGATTTTCTGCCGAATGTCTTCTTTCTCGTTTACGACGTCACAGTGGGGGCATTCGGCGCTCCGTCCCCTCAGAGGCGCTTCTTCTGGGTCATACCCTGGCTCGTTCTCGACTCGAACGTGGGTGTATTCTACCGTTCCATCCTCATATACCGGCTTAACAGCATCTCCACCCTCCGATTCCTTATTCAGCCACCATTTGGAGACTAGCGGTATCTCTCCCCCACATGAATCGCATTGAATGATATACGTCATCGCCGAATTGAGAATCTGGCGACCAGGCTCTTCGGTGGGATAGTAGGGCTCGATATTTTCTCTGGCGGTTTCGAGGATTTTGTCCCGCCATTCTCGGATATCCGGGTCAAGTGATCCGACCTCGGGTGCGTACTCTAGTCCTGCCTTAAGGATAAGTGCAGGAACAGGATTCAACTCGTTTGCTTTCGCCGGAATTCCATATCGAATGGCCTCAAACGGGATTATGCCGCGCCCTGCGGTTGGATCAAGGATTGTGGGGAGCTCTCCACCCCACGCCTCTCGGAGCTTCGACTGGAGCTTCTCGATCTCGGTGTCCGTCGGAGACTGCGTATTGGGGTTCGGATATCCGTAATGGTCGTCGAGAGTGCCGCTGCCCTTCTTCTCGGTAAACTTCTTCTCGACATAGTCGGCAATACCAGTGTCCAGCTCCTTCGGCCCAATTTTCATAAGACGGAGAAGTTCGTCAGAGTCGATTTCCCCGGGGTACACAGAGGCCAATACGGCTAGTCTGACTGCTGGGGTAGGTCGTGCAGCAAACCACTTATGGAGGCTCCGAAGAGCGTGATAACGCCCGGATTCCATATCTTTCTGACTCTCAATGTCGATTGCATTGAGGGGAAGTTTCGACTCGATTGCAACGTTCTCAGGAACCTCTGCTTCGTCTAGGAATGATTTCTCAGACATTGGTAGCTTTAGATGTGATCGGCGAGTAGGACCCGGAGTGCTTTCGTACCGCTGGGCGAGGACGGCGACCGAGCCTTGGCGTGCCAGTAGTAGCATTCACCCAGGCTCATCTGGTCGATTCCCTTTGCGACTTCTCGGAGACGGTCTCGACGTCGCATCGGCTTCATCGCACGGAACGCGATCGAGAGTCGAACACCGGCCCCTTCGGGGAGACTCACGCTTGCTGGGTCTCCTGTACAGACGGTCTCGGGATCAAGACTCAGCTCACGGAAGGTGGATTCGATGAGGAAGCTCACCTCGTTGAACGCCCCGCCGCGTAACGTTGCGATACGAATCGCACACCAGTCATCCCAATCGTACGCTGCGTCCTCTGCCCCGGGGAGTTCGGACGGGGAACGGTCGCCGATAATGGCCTCCTCCAGTTCGCGTACTGAGACGCTTACTGCTTTTTGAGCTCTCTCAAACCGTTCTCGTCGGGCCGTCGCGATATCCCGGGGCGCCAGCTCGTAGAGCGTGATTTCGTGCTGGTCGTCGACCCGATCACGCGTCAACACGAACGTCGGCCGATTCCCGTACGCGCCGGTGGTGAAGGCGAACGAATTCCCCTCGGCGATGCCCTGGCTCATACTTGGGTCACCTCGCTGGATTCAATCACACGGATCTGCGTGTGCATCGTGACGGTGAATGCGTTGTCGACCGCGAGGAGTTCGTCCAGGGCGTCGAACGTGTCGCCATAGAGGCGGTCATCCCCCTCGTCGAACTCAATCGCGAACTCGGCTTCAGCGGTGCGACCGCCATCCGGATTCGCGAGATCTTCCGGCTCCATGTTGAATCTGAGGTGGCTCGCGAAGACCTCAGGGCGTCCATTGAAATCGACTTCGAACTCCGATTTCGAGTCGGCTCCGTCGTTGGCCTCATAATCGAAGTCCATCGTCGTGTCCTCTGCGAAGTCCTCGTCGTTGCTGAGTTTGTTCGCAGTGAACCACGCACCTTTCCACGCATCGGCCCCGTCCAGATGGATCCAGACGCCTTCGACGATGGGCGTCAGTTCGTCAGGGTGTCCGTCGTATTCCTCGCGAGCGCTGGTAAGCTCATCCGCGATGTCAGCCCGCATTTCCTGCAGGGCCCGAGAGACGTGTGCGGGCTCGGAGGTGCGAACCTCGATAAGTTTACTGAACGGCTCAGGCTCGTCATCACCACCTGAACCACCGCCGCTACCCCCGCCAGTGGGCTCATCCTCGTCGTCAGTAGTCTCGTCTTCTTGCTCTTCATCTTCGTCAGGTTCCTCCCAGTCGATCTCACTTCCGACGTCGTCGACCAGCTCCTCGAGCGAGGTATAGAGTGTGTGCGACTGCGAGAGCTTTACGTCCTGATAGCTGAGGCCTGCGTGCAGATTCTTCGCGTCATCGAGTTCGTGATCGGTCGCCGTGAGCGTGGTTTCGGGTGTGTAGTACCCGGTCTTCTGCTCCTCGTCCCAGTAGGCGTACCCGTCTTCTCGGACGAGCTGGGCGATCGTCTTTCGAAGGGGAATCGGTGACAGGAGTATCTCCGCATCCTGGCGCTTCCCGAACTGTTCTTCGATCGCTCGGGTCGTCATCGAGGTCGATCCGACGTTCCAGATCGTCGCCTCGAACCAATCAACACCGTAGGCATCCTCTCCTTCGGGGATGATTGCGCCTGCCTCATCGAGCTTCTCGATGACACTCTGATGGATAGTGCTGTCCGTCGTGACGTTCCGATGCGCTAGGCCATCTCCAGTCGGGAAGTAGAGGTGCGTATACGCCTTTTTGATGTCCTGATCGAGCGTGCCCTTCGCGCTATCGAGGCGTTCACCGAGCTTGTCCTGCTGTTCGGTGTTGAGCTCGTACTGGTCGCCGAGATTATTCTGGATGTGTTTGATGGCAGCGACGCGCTCTGCAGTCCGTTTCGCGTCGGTCACGTCGTTCGCGCTCGCCGCGAGGAAGACGACGTTGTTCTTGAACACCCGTGGCGTCTTCTGCCCGCCACTCGACGATGCTGTATTCTTGAACAGCGTTTGGATTGCCTCGGGGACGGTCTCGTAGTCCGTGATGGTGACCGTATCAAAGTCCATCACGCACAGATGCGCTTCGTCGGCCGTGTCCGGGATCTCGTGTGGCTCCTCCGGTCCGACAATCACGTTCAGACTACCCTGACCGAGCGCCTCGTCGAGGGCTTCCTCGAGATGCCGACGAGCGAGTCCGTCTTGTAGCTGTTCGACGACGGAATCGATGAGTTTCGTGAGGTTCGGCTCTGATTTGAACTGGATCTTCTCACCGTTGTCTCCGTGGAGGTAGAAACACGCAGACCGGCGTCCCTCTCCAAGGAGATTATTGAGCGCGTCGTCGTAGTGCGCTAGCTCGACTTCGGTGTTGGCAATCGCGTGCCGGAGGGGGCGGCGTGTAGTGCCGCGCCCGTCGGCCCCCTTCACTATACTTTTCCAGAGGATCGACGTCGTCAGATGTGTTCCGAGCGGTGGGTGTCCGTTCTTGACCCAATTCCGGTCCTCTTCCTCTGCGTTTGCCGTGCCATCTTCCGAGAAGATGTCGGCCTTGATCGCGGCCTCGAAGTCCATGTCCACCGACGAGAACAGCCGGAGAAGCGTCGAACGAACGTCCCCATCGGAGGGATGCATATCGAACAGACGGACGAAATGGCGTTCTTGGTAGTCGCTCTGGTGCTGCCAGAGGCGGTAGACTGCGCGGGAGAGGAGCTTGAGTGCGCCACGAGTCCGCTGGAACGATGGGAGGGAGTCCAGTTCCTCAGTGAGTGTATCGATGACCGTCGGATGAACCGGGTAGCTGTCTTCGAGGCGATCTCGGTGTTCCGGGTTAGTCGCACTATCGGGGAAGGAGTCACGATCACCCGTGTAGAGGGACATATAGGCATCAACAGTCGTATCGCGCCCATCTTCCGCGACGCTCTCGAACAAGCGGTGCCGCAGGACAGCCGCAATTTCGTTGTCCTCGGTCGGTGTGATGGAACCCTCAACCCGGTCGCTGATACTGTTGAACTCAGAGATGGTCTCGGAGACGAGACCACGGACGTCTTCGGCTTGGTCGGCGAAGGCGGTGTCCGCGATACTGAGGACAACAGTGACCTTGTCGTTGTTCTGCGTCGCGGACAGCAGCGACATCAGGAAGGTATTCGTCTGCTTTGCGAGCGTCGAATCCCCGATTTCGACAGCGGCAGCTTGCTCGAGATATGCGGCGATCTCGTCGATGAGGATGAGCGACGGATTGTCGTTCCGCTCGAAGAGCCGCTCGAGTTTGGTCGTTCCTGGAGGCGTTCGGTTTTCGTCGTTTTCGCGCAGGAACTCGTAGCCTTCCCGCCCGAACAACTGGTAGGCCATTTCGCCCCACATCGTCTTCGTCGCGGGGGCGTCAGGGTCGTCATAGTTCGAGCGAGCGTCCTCGGCGTCGACGTGGGTACCCACGAAGACTGCCGAGTTGACGTCGAGACCGAGTGCAGCGGCGTCAGTATACTCATCGGCGATGTCTTGGTCGAGGATGAAGTCAGACAGGTCGGGGACAGCACTCGGTGACTCTGCGAGGTGATACGCGGCGATCTGGTTGTGGGTTTTCCCACCACCGAAGCTGGTGTCGAGTCGGAGAATGCCGTTTGTGCCAGTGTAGTCGTCGTTATGTGCGCCGACGAAACGGGTTGCGAGACGCGTGAGAAGCTCCTGTAGACCGCTAGTGGGGTAGGTTTTCTCGAAGAAGAGTCGAGGGTCCGCGTAGACATCAGGAGCGTCGTCGCTGTGGGCGACGTCCGCGAGGCTCGCCGCGAATTGGTCCTCAGCGAGTTCACCGGTGAGAACGTCCTGGCGAGGTTCGCAGGAGTCGAAAATACTCGGCGGGCGATTCGTCGTGCCGGTGGTTGTGGGCGTATCGCTCATTCGTTTGTAGAGGTGGATTCGTTGGCGCGTTCTTTGAGGAGCGTTTTGATCACTGAATCGAGGGACGTGTGGTCTTCTTCGTCCTTGATCTCCTCTAGCTGTTCTTTCGTCCAGTCCTGTACCCGTATCATCGGCATAATTGTATCATGAAATGTCCGATCCCCTGAGTTTCCCGCACAGTAGGTTATCACGATGTATACAGACAGTTGACTTAGTCATTTGGTATTTTAAAGATGAGTTGAGCGCAACAAGCCTGAGGTTCGACTATGATACTGTCCTTCTGGCCAATCACACATTCAATCCCGAGCTATTAGCCATCTCTTTGTAGCTCCAATTAGACCCGGACAATATGTCGAAACCGGATATTGAAGTCCTCGACGACGGCGACGCTTATCCATATTCATCGCATATTAGCGTAGACGGTACAGAACTCCAGCTGGGCGATCTTCTCCTCGTGTTTGATTCTCCCGACGACAATGGTGTCAGCTTCTTCGAGCGTGTCTATGGGTTTACTTGGCCGGGCGTTATCACTCACGTCGTCGATGGGCCGGTTCCTGCTGAGTTCCACAACTTCGAGGACTTTGCTGCGGATCTCGACAGCGGGAAGACCGCGGTCGCCAGCAAACGCGAACAAACAAGCTTCTTCGTGGACGAAGACCCCGTCCGCACTATCACCCTCTACCGATACCAGTACCAGGGCGGCTGGCAGCCGATCGTGGTTGATGAGCGACGAGATCCACTTGAGAACACTCCCTTCAATGAATCAATTACTCTCTATGAGGATGGAGAGCAGGTAATTGAAGAACTACTCCGGACGAGTTCACCTGAGGAGAAGCAGGAGGTTGAGCATCTCCGTGAATTTCTGCGGTCTGCTGGTTATCAACTAGATTCGATCTCTGATTCGGACGAATAAGCCTCTCACTCACCGATTCACATATAGTAGAAATACTGCGGCCGAACCTCTGAGATGGACTCCGTATCTACTTCGGAGAGGATTGTGCCGACACGCTTTGCAACACTCACGGTTGCTGGCATCCGAATTGCGTAGTCAGATGTATTCCAGTCGAGTTTTGTGAAAAAGAGAATCTCCTTACAGATCTCTAACGAGGGTGTCTCACAAATCTTGTCAGGCCGGATCTCAATCGGTGATGGTACTCCACTCCCCTGATAGGTCGTCTCTTCCGGGACATATCCGGATGTGTAGAGATAGTGGACGTCGTCATCAGGGACACTCAGGAGTGTTCCCCGCATGGCGGGATAATCCGTAGGCGGGAACAACCTGATCTTTGGCCGCCTACGAACCCATACAAGGTCTAAATCGCGAACACCGTCCGTGGCATCAAGCAACCCTTCACGTTCTTCTTTCCAGAAGACAGATGGCTTGTGAAGGACGAACCGGCTGGGACGTGTCCCTTTCTGAGCTTCGTAGTATTCCAGAATCTGCTCACCTACTTGTTTAGCCGCCTCATATGAGAGGTGGGGAGATCCATTCTCGTCCTCGGTGATATCCGGGAGTGGATCGCTCTGAAGGATAATATGGTCCCGTCCGTGAAAGACGTGAGCAAGAGCAGCTCGAATTACATCATCTCCTTCGTCTCGCTCCCTGTAGAACGAGAGCCCTGCGTAACAGTGCCCATCTTCGATCTGCCGAGTTTTCCAGGGATGCCCTCGTTGTGACTTGTATAGAAGTCCAACTGTGAGGTTCCAGGCCCGAGATGCTCGCTGTCGGTCAGTACGGATCGCAAGTGTGGACGGCTTAATCAGCTGTGTGGGGATTCGAGCCTCCATCCCGATCAGTTTGATTCGATTTCGCAGGTCAGAACCTTCTGACTGGATTCGCGCATGGTCCTGGTTCTCTGGAGTACACGCATCCATCACTTCTTGCGGAATACAGACGATGATTGCGTTCGGCTGAACGGAATCCCGTTCGATAATCTCGATGTCTTTCCGCACTAGCTTCAGGAATCGCTCCATCCGGTCTCTGGGGGTTGATTTACTCGTAACAGATTGGATGTCCCGTCGACGAATCTGGCGTCTCCACCCCTTTTTTGCATTAATAGAGAGATTGAGCGGGGAACTCTTACCTAGGCCGGGATACGGAACTTGCCACGGCTGATCACTTGTTCCTGGATGGATCCCGACCTCCATATCGTGAAGTAGTTCGGTCAACCGGCGAATCGAATCTCGATCGCCAATAATCCCGAGTCATCCGTCTTCAGTTAAGCAAGAAACCGTGTAACTGCGGTGGCTTATCGGGACATCTTTCGGAAGGAATGAGGAAGTCCAGTCTG
>NZ_AOIJ01000085.1 GCF_000337175.1 Natrinema gari JCM 14663
CAAAAGATCCACAAGCAGCGACCGATCTTACAAGAGACGCTCGCTACCGCTACACAACCGAGGTGTGAGTCTTAACTGAAGACGAATGCACGACCAGGATCGACGGCGAGGTCTACCACCAACTGACCGTCGCCTACGAGGACCTCGCGCTCGATACGGGGCTCGAGCCGGGGACGTTTACGTACGAACCGCCGACGGACGCGACGGTCATCACGGAGGGTGTTGGCCCCGATGGGGTCTTCGAATCGCGGTCGGCCGCCGAGGAGTTCGCGCCGTACGACCTCCCGGAGCCGACCCTTCCGGACGCGTACGTGCTCGATCGGATAACCGTGGTCGAGATGGCCGAGCAGTTCGGAACGACCACGACGCTGTGGTACAACGATCCGAACGTCGTCGCGCGCGAACTCTACGTTGCGGTCAAAGAGGTACAACGGATCGATACGGCCGTATTGGAGCCGATCGAGTTCGACGGCCACACCGCCTATCGCCGCGACGGCGGGAAACGGAGCATCTTCTGGCAGTGTGACGGACTCAACTACGAGGTCACGTGTCTGACCGACGATACACCCCTGCTCGAGATCGCCGCGTCGATCGGGTGTCGATAACCGGTTCGCGACGGGCGGGAGCCGCGAACGGCGAGCGAGTCGGCCGAGGAGGGGCCGGTCGTCCTGATGGGGACTCGTGGGATCGGTATCGGTAAGGCGAGGCCACCCCACAGAGCGATCATGAACGTCACGATCACGCCCTCGAACGTCGAAGGGACGGTCCGTGCACCGCCCTCGAAGAGTTACACACACCGGGCGATCCTCGCGGCGGGCTACGCCGACGAGGCGACCGTCCGCGACGCGCTCTGGAGCGCGGATACGCGGGCGACCGCCCGCGCAGTCACCCTGTTCGGCGGCGAGGTAACCCGGACCGAAGACGGCGTCCTCGAGATCGACGGCTTCGACGGCCGCCCCGACGTGCCGGCGGCCGTCATCGATTGCGCGAACAGCGGCACGACGATGCGACTCGTCACGGCCGCGGCCGCGCTCGCGGACGGGACCACGGTGCTGACCGGCGACGAATCGCTGTGCTCGCGCCCGCAGGGGCCGCTGCTCGAGGCGCTTGCCGATCTCGGGGCCGAGGCGGACAGTACCCGCGGGAACGGGCAGGCACCGCTGGTCGTCACCGGCCCGTTGTCGGGCGGCGACGTCTCGATTCCGGGCGATGTCTCCTCCCAATACATCACCGCCCTGCTGCTGGCCGGTGCGGTCACCGAGGACGGGATCACGATCGATCTCGAGACCGAACTCAAGTCCGCGCCGTACGTCGATATCACGCTCGAGGCACTCGCCGACTTCGGCGTCGACGCTCGCCACACCGACGCCGGCTTCGAAGTCGACGGTGGGCAGTCGTACGCGCCCGTGGGCGGCGAGTATGCGGTTCCCGGGGATTTCTCGTCGATCTCCTACCCACTCGCTGCGGGGGCGATCGCCGGCGACGACGGCGCGACCGTCCGCATCGAGGGCGCACATCCCAGTGCGCAGGGCGACAGCGCCATCGTCGAGCTCGTCGAGCGGATGGGTGCCGACGTCGACTGGGATCGGGACGCGGGAACGATCGACGTCTCGGCGGCCCCGCTTTCCGGAATCGAGGTCGATGTCGAGGACACACCCGATCTGCTCCCGACGATCGCGACGCTGGGCGCGGTCGCGGACGGCGACACCCACATCACGAACGCCGAGCACGTCCGGTACAAGGAGACCGACCGCGTGAGCGCGATGGCCGCGGAGTTAGGGAAGTTGGGCGTCGAGACGACCGAAGAACCGGATTCGCTGACGATCCACGGCACGGAGTCGACGCTCGAGGGGGCGACCGTTCGCGGCCGAGCGGACCACCGAATCATCATGGCGCTCGCACTCGCCGGCCTCGTCGCCGACGGCGAGACCGTCATCGAGGGGGCCGACCACGTCGCCGTCTCGTACCCCGGCTTCTTCAGCATGCTCGAGGAGTTAGGCGTTACCCTCGAGACCGACGCCGACAAATAGTCGACGGGGCCGCCTGTCACGTTCCGGGGTCGTGTTCAGAGACGCCGCTTCCATGCGAAGGCGATCCATCTCACCCACTCATCGACAGGTTCTGCCTTGGCGTTGCGCAAACAGTTCGAGAAATCGAGTCGGCATCTGATTGAGGAACCACTACGAAGAGAGACGGATATATCCGTGTCCTTAGCGTTCCGTAGTGTCCACGAACCTGTCCTCGAGGACAGCGGTAAGTACAGAGGAGGGCGTTACCGGAGCCAATAGTCCCCTATATAATATCTGTTAGAGACGATCTACTGAAGACAGAGGTTTTGTTCCCCACGATTCTCCCTTACCTCGTTAATGGATTTGAATGTTTGATGGAAATATGAACGAAGCAATAATATGGTCTCGATGAAAAATAACGCATCAGACTATACATAGCCACTTATGATTCGTCTCCGGCACGAAATCAACGCTGCAACTGTATTAAAGAGACTGGTAACAGTCGCTCGTCCGGTTTCATTCGCTCTCTCGATCGGAGTTGTTGGAATATATGCGGTGGTGATTCCTGATCTGTTATTATTACTCGGGCTATTTTTGAGAAGATTTGTATTCCCTTCTAACTCAGTCCAATTGCCTCTCTACTGGTTGTGGATTCTTTGGCTCAACGCATCACTTGTAAATGCATTCGTTCTGGCGATCGGGATCCGAGTTCTAGAAAAAACGAAGCAGGTATTGGAATTGATATGGGAACAGTTCGTTCCTCCGTATTATGTGGATGAGATGTCAACAGGAATCCAATTAATACTCTTCGAAAAGGTCAAACAAAGTGAGTACCGTTCCTGGAAGCTCGTCAAGATATTCACAGCCGCAGGTGTTTTATTCTCGCTATTACTTTCAACCACCTTTTATCGGTTTATATATCTACAAAATCGATGGTTCATACCCTATCTCGGTAATGTCCCGATCGACCTTCTTTTTAATACTGCGGCGATCATATTCCAAGCTCCAGTGTCGGAATTAGGCCAGCCATTTGTCCCTAAAGAAATCCCTCCTGGTGAACAGCTTCTTTATATAATTTTCAACTTCACTACAGTATTATTGTTCACTCTTGGCGTTATTAACCTCCTGAGATTTATATCAGAGCGTGTTTTGAATATTATATATAGTTTGTTTTCCAGCATTTTGGATGCGGATCAAGGGCTAGACACGATTGTCTGGCCAATTTGGGTCACTTTCGCACATAATTTGCTTTTTTACGTAGCTCTCTACAATGATTGGGCTGCGATCTGAACGGTCTTAATCGGCATGCTCCAAAATAAACCAATACGGCTTGAGAGAATCTGCACCTTCTATTCAGCACGACTCCAGCAACATCTCCGGCGGGTGGTAGAAGTGTCAGCGTTAATTCCACATCTCGACTCACCGTGAGTACTGTGTCCGCGAACTTGCATGAGAGTCGGACAGAATCTGCCTGGTCTCCCCCGCGAGCCCCACCAAAAAATTCGATTCCCGGCGGGTTTTGTTCGGAATGCAGGCAACCCGGACGCCATGAATCTGTAACAGCACGAGACCCGCGGCGACATGCAGGTCCGTCTCAGCCAGAACGAAGTCGCACAGTTGCTCGAGGCTTCGACCCCACAAGAGTCCGTCTGAAACGCGTCCATTCGCTCGAGTGCAACGAGGAAATCGCGCTCGAGGCAACTCGACTACAAGACGACCTCTTCTCCGATGGCGACGGATGGCCGTTCGCGATTTGATGAGCGCGGCGACCGCTCGCTTGACCGGTGATCAGTTCGTCGTTGCGGATTCGGCCTTTCAGACGGAGGCCCTCGAGGACAGTGGTAAGTACAGGGTACTCAGATGCCCGTTCTTCCGTTTCGGTGGAGGATGAGAGAATAGTAAAAATTACACATAACTATACTAATATAAAATTATTAAATATGGATTGTTTTGTCATTTGGTGTTTTCTATCTGGAATATTTGTAACGAATATGCTTGCATTCATGATTGTATCGATAGTAGCACCTCCTGACCCGTTCACGCAAATTTTCTACTATTTACCATTAGCACCCGTTATGATGGTTATTTCGTATCTCCTTGTCTATAGAGGAGGGTTCAATTACATCGGTCGCGTTTAGTTTGTAGCATTGTGACAGACGATGAAGGACCGAAGTCATGATTCTGCTGTTGACGGTTTTGCGTGACTAAAGCAGTTTGAGAACGAAGGGGTGTGACGCTTTATCACTCGGAAGACATGTTCAGCAGCGTTTCGATTTCCATGTTTTTCGTATCGGAATCGGAGTCCGAATCGGCGGAGTGCAGTTTGGAGATGTTTTGCTCCATCGACGAGAAACACGGCGTCGTCGAGAGTATGTTTCTCGGAGAGTTCCTTCAGGAACCGTTCCGTCAACACGGTCGTAGTCGTCGAATACAGCCGGATATGGAGAATCTTGTTCGTCTCTGGGTCAACAGCAGTGTACAGCCAATAGCGATGTTCGGCAAGTTGGATCACCGTCTCATCGAGCGCGATGTGATTCGGATTCTCGTCAACAGCTGGCTGTAGATCGCTCTTGTGAACCCAATCGTGAACGGCCTTTTGACTGCATTCGACACCGAACTTCTCCAACTCCCCGAACGGTATTCGAAAGCGATAGTCCCGCAAGGTGAAATCGAATACCAAGTTCCATCAACTGGCGTGGTGTCCGCTCTCGCTCCACAAAACTCAAATCAACCCAGTCGCGACACCCGCTGAGGCGGTCGGTTTTGGCATGGTCATCATAAAATCGCACCGCCTCACTTTTCACGCTTAACGAAACAGCGCCCTACGAGGAGAGGCAGACGTTTAGCCTCTCGCGGTGTCCGCGAAGCCAGCAGGGTTGAACAGGCAGTCTGGAGTCAATAGTAAGTATCGGTGGAGAATCCGCTGAGTATCTACCGACCAAAACTAGCTGCAATTTTATACTATCGGCCGAGACAGGTCAAACTAGAAAGCGTCGCCAGGATGAAGTTGCCAAAAACATAGACACAGGTTGATAAAGGGACATATTTATAATAATTAATGAAAATATGTGAATGGTTGGGATATGATTCGAATTATCCCAGGACTCTGTTGTGCTTCTACCCTTCCTGAAGGATTTCGGCGCCAGACGGTGTGTCTAGTTCGACTTGCAGCCCAGCATCTGCATCCCACCACTCGTCGCCAGCCGGTCGCTCTCCGTCTTCAGTGTCGAACTGAATCTCGTCGTAGTACGGGGATACGCCTTTGACAGTACCTTCAACGGTGGTTTCGCCGTTGTTCCTAGTGACATCATCGTTGCCGAGATAATGATCCTCAACGTCATTTAACGTTGCATCTTCATCAGGAACAGTCACTTCGTAGGCGAGAGTACCGTCGTCGGATTCCGTTTCGAATCGGATCGCGAAGGCCTTCGTGCCGGCTGGTTTGACGGGTTCCTCGTCCTCGGAAGATTTGTCTGCTGCTACTGCTCCGGAGATGCCCGCTAATCCCACTGCAGCGGCACTGATGTTACGAACGACACTACGTCGGGTTGTATTATTTCTTCCCATTCCACCTGAATACATCACACGTCAGTTATTAAATCTTATGTCTAGGCAATATTAACTAATCATATTGGGAATGCGTTCCAAAAACCGTCTACGTCAACTGCCCTCCCTATACGTGATCCGTGATGTCGTCGTCCAACGGGAAAGAAAACTGTCTAACTAATTGGGTATGCGAGTCGGAGTAACTCGCTGATAGTATCGGTGGATCACGGTCCCTCGAGCCATGTTCCCTCCCTTTAACTGCCCCCGACGAGTTACTCGAGACGATCGACGAAATTATCAGGCTCCTCGAGAGTGAAGAGTGTATTTCGTTCGTGGTAGATCTTATCGGGAAGCCTCTCGTCAGTCCGTGGCGGGTTGTCTGTCCCCATGCTCAGATGGGTCTCTCGAGCGAGTGATAGCGGTCGGGAATATCAGAGTCTCGTACTAGTGCGACCAATGTTTAAACAGACTCAGGATCGGTTGAAAATGTAGCCATGCCGATCCATCAGTTGGTACAAGTTAGGGGGTGTCGTACTTCCGAAGAACGAACTTCAGACGTTTGGAATGGGAACGCGAAAGATCAACCAGTACGGGTGACGCAGACGGACGCGGGAACATGGGAGGTATTTGTGATATATCCGAATGATAATCCAAGTCCGGAGGTATAATATTATTTATTAATAACAGTATTATACCTCATTGTAGAACTATGTCAGAGAATAATCCGGATGATTTATCTCTTACAATCGTGGAATTCATAGAGCACTATTTGCCGGAAGCGGCATTGATACTCGGCGTTATTGGGCAGGCTTTGGTGGATTCTATGGATCAATTCTAGCGGGAGGAATGCTCGAATACCGATATACTAAAACACGATGACAGTGTCCGAGAACCCAGTCTTCGCGGACAATTAACCAAGTGTGGCGACAGCAGGACGTGAACGTCGTCACGCTTCGCGGGCAACTCGCAACGCTGCGCGTCTTCCTCGAGTTCTGTGCGTCCATCGATGCCGTCGAACCGGGAATGCGCGAGCGGGTGAAACTGTCGGATGTCGATCGCGGTGACGAAGCTCGCGACGAAATGGTCGATACCGAGCGTGCCCGGAAGATCATCGGCTATCTCGAGCGGTACAAGCGCGCGAGCCGCGAGCACGTCATCATGGCGATCCTCTGGCACACGGGGATTCGTCTTGGGAGCCTTCGCGCAGTCGACCTCGAGGACTACGAGCCCGACGAGCAGTGCTTCTGGTTACGGCACCGTCCCGATACGGGCACGCCGCTCAAGAACCAGGGGCCAGCCGAGCGGGCGATCGCGCTCGACGACTACTACTGCGATGTCCTCGACGAGTACATCCGCTTCCACCGCCACGATGTCGTAGACGAACACGGCCGCGAGCCGCTCGTCACGAGCGACCAGGGCCGACTGAGTTCCGGACAGATTCGCTCGGAGGTATACCGGCTTACCCAACCCTGCATGGTCGGGGAGTGTCCTCACGACCGCGATCCGAATGACTGCGAAGCCATGGAGTACGGACACTACTACGACTGCCCGAGCAGCCTCTCGCCGCACACGATCCGGCGCGGCGCGATCACCTACCAGCTCCGCGAGGACATTCCCGAGAAGATCGTCAGCGATCGGTGTGACGTGTCTTCGGAAGTCCTCGATCGCCACTACGACCGCCGTACAGACCGTGAGAAGATGGAACAGCGACGCGACTTCATCGAAGACCTATAGCAGGAACATGACTCTCACACAAGCAGCTGTTAGCACCGTCGTATCGATAGCCGTCAGAATACCCTTAGGGAACGGAATTCGGCAAGTAGAAGGCCTGGAACACCAAATTTCGAGTGGACTCGCAGTCAGGGCATGCAGCACGCCCGTGTAGGGCGGTCGTGTAGCCGCACGACTTACACGCTGCCCAGTAGATGTAGATGAGTCCGTTCTGTTCAGTACCGGCCGTGGACTGATCACCCATCGACCTCACCCCCGTCGGTCGCGACCTGCTGACACGCGGCTTTCACGTTCTCCGGGAGATCCTCGAAAGCAGGCTGGAACCGAGCCGGATCCTCGAGAGGATCCGGAATCTCGAGGTCGAGACCAGCAGCGCTGCCTTCGGAAAGCCGCTCGTAGGTGTCACACTTAGGGCAGCGGTGAGCGCGGTCACCCTCATCACCGAACCCACGACGAAACTGCGGCGTGACGTGTGAGCTACAACAAAGGCACTGATCCTGGTCGGTTCTGACATCGAGTCGCATCATGGCCGGCACACCCCCTCCTCGAGCGCGGGACAATCTTGCTCAGGCTCTCTGATGGAAAGCCCACAGAAAGCACAGATAGGCCGGTACTCGGAACTTCTCCCGAGACTCATGCGGCCCACCTCCCTCTATTGACCGCCGGACAGCGGCGGGGTCCGAACGGATCCGTGGTGAACTCTGTTGAAAATGGATGGCTCGAAAAACGCGATTCTACAGATATCTGGACGGACAGCGTTGTTACTCGAGTTTTAGGAACCCTCGAGACAACAGTTAATTTCGAGTGGACTCGCCGGGATTTGAACCCGGGGCCTCTCCCATGCCAAGGGAGTGATCTACCCCTGATCTACGAGCCCTCGTACGCATCCCACAGTTCCCGTCGGGAATAGATAAACCCCTCGAATTCCTCGAGACCCCGGTACGGACCCACATTCGAACCGGTGAACCCTCGGACTGGCCTCGAGCGGACCCGTTCGGAAACGCGGGAGTCGATCTTTCCAGTAGCTATAGGTCACAGTACGGACATTATCCGGATAGAAGCTACGTTTCCGAAACCACCGCGGGGGGCATGCGTTGAAATGTCCCGAGTGTTGGAGCACCTGAGACGTGGCTCCCAAACCTACCACGGCTTTGCAAGCCATGTTCCAGTTCATTCTACCGAGACATAAACGTCTCGCACGACAGCAGTATCGCCAGTATCGTCCGCGCTCGAGCCAGCGACCGCTCCCCGACGGGGTGTCACGATGACCGACGCCGAGTCGGACGGGCACTCGAGCTTTCCGCCGTGTCCCCACTGTGACAGTCAGGTGATCACGGTCACGACTCGAGGCCCGATGACGCACGTCGCCGGGCCGTGTGGCTGTCGACTCACGCCCCACGAAGCGCGGCAGCTGTGACCGACGGCGCGTGACGGGCAGCACGGAGCGTTCCGAAGTAACGGGAAAGCGAGGCGGAGACTTTCGTGATGGGCATCGTGACCGAGCCCGGAATCGGGGCGGTTTTGCGAACGCTTTTTGCGCGTCCCCCGAGGAAAGCCGACGATGGCCGGCGATCAGGACCGAGAGTCGAACCGAGACGAAGTCGCCCGACGCGAGGACGTACGCGACACCTACGACCGGATCGCGACTCACTTCGCGTCCACGCGGGAGTACGCCTGGCCCGAGGTCGAAGCCTTCGTCGACGCCCACGCGCGCGACGGCGTTGGTCTCGATCTCGGCTGTGGCAACTGCCGCCATGCCGAACTGCTGGCCGCCGACTGCGAGTCGGTCGTCGGCCTCGACGTCAGCCGCGGTCTGCTCGAGACGGGCCGGGACCGTGCCTGCGAGCGCGCGTTCGCGGTCGAGTTGGTTCAGAGCGATGCGGCAACGCTGCCGCTGGCCGAGAACAGCGTCGACATCGCAGTCTACGTCGCGACGCTGCATCACCTGCCGACGCGGGCGGCCCGGCGGGACAGCCTCGACGAACTCGCACGGGTGCTCTCCCCCGACGGACGTGCGCTCGTCAGCGCGTGGTCGACCGCCCATGACCGGTTCGACGCGACCGAGGGGTTCGACACGACGGTCGAGTGGACCCTCCCCGGCGGCGAACCGGTCGACCGGTTCTATCACATCTACGCTCCCGACGAGTTCGAAGTCGATCTCGCCGACAGCGACCTCGCGGTCCGAGCGTCGGAGGTTTCGAGTGGCAACTGTTACGCGACGGTCGCGGGCGCGGAGCCGACCGGGTAGTCAGGTTCGAGTCTGGGCCCCGGGTGACTCGAGACCCAGTCGCCGAGCACCGTTCGCGAACCGAGCGGAGCGACGACCGGCATGTCGAATCCCCCCGGTGGTGATCGTGCCGCGTCCTGTGTCTAGTCACCATCGGAAATTTGAATTGCTATTTGTAGCCCGCTGACGCCGCTGTTTTTCGGCCGAGTACCAGTCAGTGAGAACGGAATAAAATGGCGTAAAACGTCCGGAACGGACGTTAATCGTCTGAAGAACGTCCAGCTTTTATGCAGGTCTCGCCACCAGCCTCGGATGCGCTATGACGGACTTCACCCGACGTTCGGCGCTGAAGGTCGCAGGCGCATCGCTTGCCGCAGCTACTATCCCCGCGACGGTTTCCGCTGCCGAGTCCGACTGGACGGTCGTCGAGACCCCGGTCGACACTACGCTTTACGATGTCTCGGACACGGCCACGAACCCCCACGCGGTCGCGGGCGCTGGATTGGTCATCGAACGCACCGCCAACGGCTGGGAGGTCGTCGTGCAGGGTGGTCCCTCCGGCAACGGGAACGACCTCTACGGGACCGACACCACTGACGACGGTGAGCGACTCTGGATCGTCGGTGCAAGCGGCGCGGTCGGCGAGTACGACGTTACCACCGGCAACCTGATCGACCGCTCGGCACCCAACGACTTCACCGCGAACTTCAACGACATTTCCGTTACCGGACCCGCGGGCGAAGCGGACGTGTACGTGGCCGACGACTCCGGCGCGATTCACTACAGCTTCGACAACGGCAAAGAGGGCACCTGGAACTACGAGGTCCCCGGCAGCGGCTCCGGGCTGAAGGCCATCGAATTCTACGACACGCGCTCGGGTCATGTTATCGATACGAACGGTAAGGTCTTCGCCACCGACGACGGCGTTACCTGGGACCCGATCGGCATCGAAGACGCCGGCGTCACCTACTACGGCCTCGATAGCGACGCAAAAGACGACGTCCGCGTTAGCGGCGGCAACGCGTCCGTCTTCACCTATGACGGGAGTCAGTGGGTCCCCGAGAGCCTCGGCGACGCCACCCTCTTCGACATCGAAACCGAGGGCGGCACCGGCTACGCCGTCGGCAGCGGCGGTGCGATCTTCGAACTCGAGGGCGGCACGTGGACCCGGACCAAGACCCCGGTCGGCGAGAACCTGAAGGCGATCGCCACTGGCACCGTCGATATCGCCGTCGGCTCCGCCGGCACGCTCCTCGAGCGGTAACGCCCCACCGTCGCCGGCGCAGCGAGCGCTCGCTCGAGGCGGAGCGATCGAGACTGGCAGGCCCGCTATTTTTCGGCGCGGCAACGGGCCCGAGACGAAATCGCTAGCCGATGGTCGATCGGAAAAGGAAGAGCCTTAAAGGAGGAACGGAAAAACGGAGATGCGCGCGGATGGTCTAGTGGTAGGACCTGAGCCTTCCAAGCTCATGGCCCGGGTTCAAATCCCGGTCCGCGCATTGCTGTCGCGAGCAAATTCGTGAGCGACGGCAATCGGAAGAGGGATTCGAATTAGAGAGGTCACAGCGCGTGAGCAGCGAGCGTGACCGTCTTCGCGTAGTTCAAATCCCGTCCACGCAGTCCTTCGACGAACGAAATCGCGAGCCTCGACCGTCTGGCGGGGATTCGAAGCGCGGCCCACACAGCACATGCTCACCCGCTGACGCGGAAACAAACGCCGCCAAGAGTGGTTGCGATCGCAACGTGCGACGGTCTTTCGATCGTAGTAGGGTCGCGTAGTAGTTCAAAACGGGGTTTCGGCCGTTCTGTCGTGGAGGTCGACGGTCGCCGCGAAGACGGCCCCGAGGACGGTGCCGAACAGGAGGTGGCCGAACAGACTGCCCGTGACAGTCGACGTGAGGGCGTTGGCCCCGCCGCTGCCGCCGACCGTGTCCATCCAGACGGGAAGCACGAGCAGCGGGAGGACCGCCCAGACGACGAGCCCGAAGACGAACCCGGCAGCGATCGTTCGAAAGATGATGCCTGTCTCTTATACACATCTCTGAGCGGG
>NZ_AOIJ01000086.1 GCF_000337175.1 Natrinema gari JCM 14663
CGGCCGAGAGCACGTTCGGATCGAGCAGCCACATGACGATGCCGAACGCGACCGCACCGATCGCGCCGCCGAGTGTACCGCCGACGAGCCAGTCGGTGTGGCCGCTGAGTCCGTTTGCAGCCATCGTCTCGGAATCGCCGCCTATCATGCCATCAGTTACCACGAACGGCTCCAAAAGGATTGGTTCCGTTAGCATACCGGGATCTCAGGACGGGGAGACGGTCCGATCCCGTGCATTGTAGTGGCTCGCTCGCGAAGCACTCCCGTGAAGTACGAACTGCTCGCGTGGCCGCCGGACGGCCCCAAACTCCGACTCGATCACGAACGGTTCAGCTACGCCGGGAAGTTCGTCATGACAAACACGGGTAAGGCGGTGGCGCGGACGGCCGACGGCCGACTCGTCGCGGCCGTCGCGTTCAACGCGGATCGGACCGACGAGGACACCCTGTGGCTGCGCTACGTGACCGTCGACCGCGAGCGCCGCGGCGAGGGGATCGGTCCCCGACTCTGTCGGCTGGTTCGGGACCGCGCCGTCGACCGCGGCTACGACCGGCTTCGGATCGCCGTCAACAACCCCTTCGCCTACGAGGCGCTCTATCGGACCGGGTTCACCTACACCGGCGAAACGACCGGCATCGCCGAACTGATCCTCGAGTATCCGACGCCGAACTCGGACACGGATGTCGACGCGGACTGGACCGAACGCGAGCGCTATCAGGCCGGTCTCGAAGAGTACCGCGCTCGGGACCTCTCGGCGGACGAGGAGGCGTTCCTCGAATCGCAGCGTGACAGCGAGCCGCCGGAGACCGGCAATGAGTGAGACGGCAAGACCCGGATCGGAAGGGGGCGCGACGCACGGGGTCCCAGCCGACGAAACTACCGCGGTCCCGTCCGATGTAGGGCGGCGACCGCGACGGCGTGGACTGTTCCCGCGACGGTCACGCTGACGACGGTCGCCAGCACGGCCCCGATGAGCGGCGACGACGCAAGCCGCGAGACACCGGTCAGCGCGTACCCGACGTAGCCGAGGCTGACCAATATCACCAGAATCGTGCCGGGACTTGCGACCGCGTAATCGAGGCTCTCGCGCGCGGCCACGACCAGATCGTCGCCGTCGATCACGATGGCCGCGGGAGCGACGAAGAGCGCGACGAAAACGGGAGCGATCACGAGTAGCGCCACGAACGCGAGCCCGATTCCAAACCCGGTCCACGCGCCGGCCAGGACTACCGTGCCGAGCGAGACGCCGTCGACGACCGCGACGAACGCGACAAGTCGGGCGACCCGATCGAGGGGCGGGACGATCCTGCTCGTGTCCGCGGCTGCCAGCCAGAGACACCAGGCGAACGCGACCGCCGTCGCGGCGCTGAGCAGCGCCTGCCAGCCGACGAAGGCGACGAGAAACCGGGGTTTCATCCCGGACAGGATCGCGGGACCGATCTCGATCGTCGGCTCGAGCCGCGGGACGAGCGGCAGCGAAAGCTGGACGAGGCCACGGTCGGGGAACAGCGCGAGGCCAACGGGGTACGGTGACGCGAGCCTAGCGACCGTACTTGCGCCACCGAACACGCCGGCGACGGCGAATGGGCAGACCAGCGATGGCCGCCCGCGGAGCAGGGTGACCACGGTCGCGAAAACCGACCTGAGACCGGGACCGGTCCCGAGACTCGAGACGTCCGGCTCCGACTCCGTCTCGCCCCCGTTGACCGCGTCCGAATCGGAGTCGTCAGTCGCCATCGTCCCCGAGTCCGTAGAGCATCAGCGTCGTTCCGATGACGATTCGATCGCCGGCGACGACCGCGGGCGTCAGGGCGGCGCGTTCGGTTTCGCCGCCGCCCGAGGTCCCGACCGTTTCGGTGAACGTCCACAGCCGTTCGCCGTCCGCCGTCGCGAGGGCGTGGAGACCCGCACCGCCGGGGACGAGCAGGAGGTCGCCAGCGACCGTCGGCGGTGGGCCCCCCTCCGTCAGCATGCTGCCGGGCGTGTCGTCGATTGTCTCCGTCCACCGAACGCCGCCGTCCGCGCGGTCGATGGCCGCGACGCCGATCGGGTCAGCACCCTCGTCGGCTTCGATCACGCCGACGTGGTAGACGGTCGTCTCGTCGACGGCCAACCCGACATGTGCGTCACGCTCGAGCGGGCGAGTCCAGCCGCGATCCCCCGACGCCGCGTCGAGTTCGCGGATCCGAACCGCCCGGCTCGAGTCCGATTCCGTCCATCCGACGGTGTAGACCGTCCCGTCGCGTGCCGCCATACTGTTGCCGGCCTCGACCCGCCACTCGGAGGTCCGCCCCTCGCCGACGGTCCACTCGTGAGTGCCGTTCGCGAGGTCGAGTCCGACGAGCACCGGTCCGCCGAGGACGCGCCCTTTCACGACGACGGTCCCGGTCGCGGTGTCGACGACGTGGTCGATGGGAACGAGCGAGTACTCGTCGTCGGGGTTGGCGGCTGCGAGGCCGTATCGCCAGCGCTCGCCGCCGTCGTCGGGGGTGACGGCCGAAACGGTTCCCCGAGAGTGGAGGGAGACGACAGCCCCGTCCGCGATGACTGGTGTACCGGACAGTGTTACGTCCGCACCGAATCCGCCGGGCGGTGCCACATCGACCCCCTCATCGTTGATCCACCAGCGAGCCAGATTCTCGCCGAGCCCCGAGACGCTCTCGGGCCAGCTGTCAGGGCCAGCGGCGTAGCCGCCGATCACGTTCCCGTACGGGACGAGCAACACGCCGTCCCGGTAGACCGTCGTCGAAGCGAACGCCATGGGGCCGGCGCTCCGGCCGAAGCCACCGTAAGTGTTGGAGACGTCACCGTCACCGGTCTCCGCGTCGACGACGAACAGGCCGTTGGCGTACTGGCAGTAGACGGTCCCGTTCGCGACGACCGGCGGGAGCCACCCGGACGCACTGACCGATCGCGACCACGCGACCTCGACGCCGTCCCGTGGCAGGTCTGCGTCCGGGACGTACCGCGTTCGCCCCGGATCGCGGCCGTACATTCGCCAGTCGATCTCGCTCGCGGCCGGCGTCCGATCTGCGCCGAGACAGCCCGCAGCCGCGCTGAGAACCGTTCCGACGCCGGCAAGCACTGTCCGACGACACGGCCTCGAGGGAGTATCCATACTATCAATTAATATGTTCACTTCTGTTCCGGAATAAATTTTCATCTCGACATCGAGCGGCTCGGTCTCGCGGACGCGACGAAGCCAACGATTCAAATCCCGGTCCGCCCTACTGCCGCCAATGGGAAACGCTGCACTTCGAGACATCGCTGTCATCGAGGAGACCCCCTTCGACGAGATCGAGGGCGTCGTCGCCGTCGACGCGCACAACTGGCTCTACCGGTATCTGACGACGACCGTCAAGTGGACCGACAGCGACACGTACACGACCGCCGACGGGACCGAGGTCGCCAACCTCGTGGGGATCGTACAAGGGCTCCCCAAGTTCTTCGAGCACGATATCACGCCGGTGATGGTCTTCGACGGCGGCCCCTCAGAGCTCAAGCACGACGAGATCGAATCCCGGCGCGAACAGCGCCGCAGCTACGAGGCGCAACTCGAGACCGCTCGCGAGGAGGGTGACGCGGTCGCCATCGCCCAACTCGAGTCCCGAACCCAGCGACTGACGCCGACGATCCAGGAGACCAGCCGCGAACTCCTCCGCTTGCTCGACGTGCCGATCGTCGAAGCGCCCGCGGAGGGCGAGGCTCAGGCCGCCCACATGGTCAAACGGGGCGACGCCGACTACGTGGGGTCCGAGGACTACGACGCCCTGCTCTTTGGCTCGCCGCTGACGCTGCGCCAACTGACGAGCAAGGGTGCCCCCGAACTGATGGATCTCGAGGCGACCCTCGCACATCACGACCTGACCCTCGAGCAACTCATCGACGCGGCGATCCTCATCGGGACGGACTTCAACGAGGGCGTCTCCGGCATCGGCCCGAAGACGGCGATTGCGGCGATCACCGAGCACGGCGACCTCTGGAGCGTGCTCGAGGCTCGCGGTGTGCACGTCGAGTACGGCGACCGCGTCCGACAGCTGTTCCGGGATCCCGACGTGACCGACGACTACGAGTTCGAGTCGACCGTCGACCCGGATCTCGAGGCCGCGAAGTCGTACGTGATCGACGAGTGGAGCGTCGACGCCGGCGAGGTCGAACGCGGCTTCGGGCGCATCGAGGAGAGCGTCACGCAGACGGGGCTGGACCGCTGGACGTAATCAACGTTTTGCCGAGGGCCGCCTTCGGCGACCCGCAGAGCAAAACGTCGTCTCAGAACAAGTGGTCGTCTTCGTCCAGCAGTCGAGCAGGGCCGCCGACGTCCCACGTGGTCGTCGAGACGCCACAGTCGGCGACGGCCTCCTCGACTTCCTCGGCGTGTTCCTCGGTGGTGTTGACGTAGACGCTGGCACCGGTATCGGTCGAGAAGTAGACGGGGATGTCCTCTTCCTCGCGGAGTTCGCGGACCGTGTTGAAGACCGCGAGGGTGGCCGGCTGCCAGTAGACCCAGCCCGAGGGGCCGGTCATCGTGGTCGCCGCGAGCGACAGCGAGTCGTGTTCGGCGAGTTCGAACGCGCGCTCGAACTCGTTGTTTCGCAGTGCGTCACGCATCTCGGCGATCTGGCCGTGAATGTGTGCGTTCCGAGCCTGGAACATGTGACTGTCGGCGGCCTCGCGGTGGGCGTCCTCGGTCTCCTTGTGATAGGGGACGAGGCCGACGATGATCTTCAGCTCCTCGTGGAGGTCCGACGGCACCCGCTTGGAGCGACAGTCCGCGTCGTTCAGACCGGTATGAAGCTGTGAGAACGCGCCGGTGACCGCTCGCGCGGCCGAGGCCGAGCCGACACGGGCGATCGTCGAGATTTCCTGTTTACTGGCGTCTAACTCCGCCGCCTCGGCCAGCGCCATCGCTGCGGCCGCGAACCCCGACGAGGACGATCCCAACCCGACGTTCGACGGGAAACTGTTCTCGCTCTCGAGGCGAACCGGATACACCGTGTGTGCGGCGTCGGACTTCGAACGGGCCTTCTCGACGACGGCCTCGACCCGCTCGTACGCGCGCCCGTCGAGTTCCTCGCCGTCGACGACGAAGGTGTCCTCCTCGTGGTCCATCGAGAACTCGACGGTCGTTCGCGTGTGGCTAGGGGCCGTACAGACGCTGATACTGTCGTGGTAGGGGAGTCGCTCGATATCGTCGCGCATCCCGTGATACTTGACCAGCCCCTGAATGGGGTGGGCCATCGCCGTGGCTTTCATACCCTCATAGGTGGCTGAGGGCCGCTTAAAGCTCACGGCATCCGGCCGACCGGACCGACTCGCGTGCGGAACGACCACTGTCTGTGCCGTCCACATCCATCACTCGAGCCGCGGGCCGAACGCCGGGAACGGATCGTGTCCGTCCGGCTGCGCCCTCGATCCGGAACCCGAACGCTAAACCGAACCGGTTCCCACCACCCTCCTATGGGAACCCCACGCGAAACCACGCAGGCGCAAGCCGAGGCAGTCATCGATCGTCTCGAGGCGGAGTATCCCGAGTCGGCGATTTCGCTGCGGTACTCGAATCGCCTCGAGTTACTGATCGCGGTGATCCTCTCGGCGCAGTGTACGGACGAGCGAGTGAACCAGGAGACGGAACACCTCTTCGAGAAGTACGATGGGGCCGAAGACTACGCCACCGCGGAGCAAGACGAACTCGCCACGGACCTGAACTCGATTACCTACTACAACAACAAGGCCAAATACATCCGGAGCGCCTGTGAGTCGATCCTCGAGGACCACGACGGCGAGGTGCCGGATACGATGGCCGAACTGACCGACCTCTCTGGCGTCGGCCGGAAGACGGCGAACGTCGTCCTCCAGCACGGCCACGACATCGTCGAAGGGATTGTCGTCGACACGCACGTCCAACGGCTCTCGCGTCGGCTCGGACTGACCGAGGAGGAGTACCCTGACCGCATCGAGGAAGACCTGATGGAGATCGTGCCCGAAGACGGGTGGCAGGAGTTTACGCATCTCTGCATCGATCACGGTCGAGCGACCTGTACGGCACAGAACCCCGACTGTGGCGACTGCGTGCTGGCGGACCTCTGCCCGTCTTCAAAGGGCGACAGCGAGATCGATCTCGCCTCCGGCGACCCCTGGTAACTGGCGGCTAGCGGCGTGGACGAACCGAGGTCCCGGGAACCCCGATGTCGCAAGTCCAACGTCTTTTCTGCGACCGCAGATACCCGCACGTGGGGTCACTATGTCCGAGAACTCCGACGAGCGTGAGACTACCGACACGGACGAACACGGGCGCGATGTCCAACTCACACAGGAGCGGACCGATCCCGAAGCGGCCCAGGACGAGGAGGGGCTCACCGAGGAAGAGATGGAAGCCCGTGAGCGGCAGGCCGAAGCGGAGCGCAAGCGGGATATCGACGAGGACTCCGTCGATCGGGAAGACGACGCCCTCGAGAACGCGAACCCGGACCACCATCGGGACGAGGAGCCATACAACAGCTAACCGAGTCGCAGCTGCGGGCCGGCTTCTCCGGTCACCAGGCCCCGAGTCGCGCCGCTTTTCTACGCGCCTACGCGCGCTCGAGTTACACGTCCGGAACGGCCAGCATCGTGAGCGAGTCGGCGAGGGAGACGCTGACCTGCGAGTCGACGGTGACCGCCCCGACCGAGCGACCGTCGACGACGAGGCTCGCATCGCTCTCCTCGCGTTCGACCGCGAACGTCAGCGCATCGGTTGGCAGGACCCACTGTCTGGTCTGTGTGACGAACGGGCCGATCGGGGCGACCGCGACGGCGTCGACGCTCGGCGAAAGGTGGGGTGCGTCGACCGCGCTCGCGTAGCCGTGGCTCCCCGCGGGCGTCGCCGCCACGACGCCGTCGGCGCGAAAGGTCGCGATGTCCGTCTCTCGATCCCGGAGACTGTACTCGGAGATGCGAGCGGGCTCGTCGGTGATGAGCGTCACGTCGAACAGGGCGCGCTCGCTGATCGCGGGCACGTCCCGCTCGTCGCCGGCTGTCGACTCGAGGGTGACCCCCAAAACGGGGCATTCGCGACGGACGGCACGCCCGTCGAGGACGGCCTCGAGTGCGGCGGGAAGCCGCCGGCGATCGACCGATTCGATCCCGGTGAGCGGGCCGACCGGGACCACGGGGGTGTCGACGCCGGCGCGAGCGACGGCCGACAGCGTCGCCTCGCCGCCCGTCACCAGCACCGACGGCTCGGCCGCGAGCACGGTCTCGAGCGTGCCGCTCGTGATCGTCCCGTCGGCGTCGGCCACCACCGACTCGAGGGCCGTGTCGATTTCGATGGCGTCGATCGCAGCCGTCTCGGCATCGACGACGCCGACGACGGGAGAGTCGTCCCCGTCCCACGCGGCATGCATGGCCGTCAGTTCACACGGCCCGGTCAAAAGCGTACGGTTGTCGAACGCGTCCCGGCGGTCGATCGTCCCGACTGTCTCTCAGTCGTCGTACGGCCAGTCGCCGGTGATCCGCATGCCTTCGGCGAGGTCCTGGGACTCGAGGTCGGCCGCGATCGCCTCGCGGTCGCGTCGGGCGACGGATACGTCCTCGCGAGCGAGCGCCACGACGTAGTCGGTCAGGAGGATCGCCTGTTCGCGCAGGGTCCGTGGCTCGAGTTTCTCGATGGTGTCGGCGAAGGTATGGCCCCAGCCCCGCCCCGCGCCGTCCGACATCGACTTGACGTGACAGCCCGGAACGCCCCACTTGACGAACGACCAGTGATCGCTGTGGGGGCCGAGCTTGGGGACGGTTCCGATCGGGTGATCGTACCGGTCGGCGACCTCGTTTGCGGCGTCGGCCAAGGCGTCGAACCCGTGTGTAACGATCGAGAGCGTCCGGTCACGGACGACCCCGTCGCTGTTGACGACCGCCTTGATCGCGTCGTGATCCGCCCGCTCGGCGTACCGCCTCGAGCCGAGGAGGCCGACCTCTTCGGCCCCGAAGCCGACGAACTCGACGCGAGTCTCGAGATCGTCCTCGCGGGCGGCGAGCGCGGTCGCGAGCTCGACGATCATCGCGGTGCCGGCACCGTTGTCCATCGCCCCCTCCGCGATATCGTGGGCGTCGACGTGGCTCGTCACGAGGACGCGCTCGTCGGTGTCGGGGCCGAGTTCAGCGTGGACGTTCTGGCTTTCGGCGGGCTGGATAGTGGCCTCGACGGAGACCGTAATCGACTCGCCGTCGAACCGACGGCCGAGCCGCGCGCCGACCTCGCTCGAGACGCCGACGGCCGGGATCGGACCGATCGGCTCGTCGTGCCAGCCGACGCTCCCGGTCGGCGGGAGACAGCCCTCGACGTGATTGCGGTAGACGAATCCCGCCGCCCCCTGCTCGACCGCGTAGTGGTACTTCTCTCGGCGATGGATGTACCGGTCGTAGTAGTCCGGAACGTCGCTGCGAACCATGACGATCGCGTCCTCGACGTCGGTCTCCTCGAAGTCGGCGGGGAGCCCGTAGCCGAGATCGATCAGCGGCGCGACGACGCGGTCGTCGGGACTGCGCGGCAGCGCGATACAGTCCTGGGTCGTGTCGCCGGCCGTAATCGCGCTGTCTTCCCGCGTCCAGCCCTGTATCTCGAAGGACTCGAGTCGGGCGTTTCGCGCGCCGGCATCGGCCAGTGCGTCCCGCGTCAGTTCGGCGGCCTCCCGTTCACCCTCACTGCCGGCCATCCGGTTGCCGATATCGACCAGTCCTTCGAGGTGATTCCACCCCGCATCGCTCCGAAAGACGGTTCCGATCCAGTCGGACATGAGTGGCTCATGGGCCGACGGGCTGGTAACTGTATCGCTCGCTCGATTCGGCCCGCCGGACCCGATACGGTGGGTGGTACCACCCGTTGACACGACAAACTGCGAATCTTTTTTACCCCGCTCGCACTCGAACTCGATATGCGGGAGACGCTTGCCGACTGGCGGCCGGCCGTCGACGAGGCGATCGCCGACCTGGTCCCACGAGAGATCGACACCGACTACCTCGAGTCTTTCTTCGGTGCGCCCACCTACGAGTACGATCCGACCGGTATCCAGCGCGCGTTAGCGACGCCGCTGTGGGATCTCCTCGACCGCGGCGGGAAACGGTGGCGTGCAGTGCTCTTTCTCGTCTTTGTCGAGGAATTCGGCGAGGACCCGGCGGAGTACTTACCGTATGCCTGTATTCCGGAGATTCTGCACAACGGGACGATCATCGTCGACGACGTCGAAGACGGGGCGACGATCCGGCGCGGCGAGCCGGCACTCCACCGCGTCTACGGGCGCGATATCGCACTCAACGCCGGCAACGCGATGTATTTCTTACCCTTGAAGATCCTCACACAGGACCCCGCCGGGCTTCCGGCCGACCGCCGACTGGCCGCCTACGAGATGCTGATGCACGAACTCAACCGCACACACCTCGGTCAGGGAATGGACATCTGCTGGCACAACGAAGGGGAGGTTCGAATCACCACCGACCAGTACCTCGAGATGTGTGCGTGCAAGACCGGCTGTCTCGGCCGGATCGTGGCCCGCCTCGCCGCGATCATCACCGATCAACCACCCGAAGTCGAGCGAGCCGTCGCCAAGTACGCGGAGCTGACCGCGGTCGCCTTCCAGATCGGTGACGACATTCTGGACGTCGAGCACTCGCTCGGCCAGGCCGGCGAGTTCGGCAAGGAATTCGGCAACGACATCCGCGAGGGCAAGACGACGCTCATGGTCATCCACGCGATCCAGGAGAGCGAGCCTGAACGCGCCCGACGGCTCCAGGAAATCCTCGAGGCCGAGGACAACACCGACGACGAGATCCTCGAGGCCTTCGAGATACTCGCAGCCGCCGGGAGTATCGAGTACGCTCGCGAGCAGGCCCTCGGTCTGGCGGCGCAGGCTCGCGGTGCGATCGACGGGTTGGACTTCGACGCCGAGACGACCCGAAAGCTCGAGGAGTTCACGGAGTTCGTCATCGAGCGCGACGAATAGAATCGGCGTGACTCGTGCAGGCACGCGGCCGCGGTGCCCAGTCCAGTGACCGGGCACGGTGTCCGTCGCCGGTGAACGTCACGCACACCGACGGGTAGGGCTAGATACTACCCCCTCGAGGTGGAACCCCGAGTATGGCAGACCACTCGAGACGGGCGACTGCCGAACGGACCGAGGCCGCGAAACCGTGGCCCGTTCTCGTCGCCGTCGGGCTCACGGGTTCGGAAGTCGGCATCGTCGTCGGCCTGCTTCCCGTCGCCGTCGTCGGGCTCGTGGTGTTCGCCGTGAGCGTCGCCGGCATCCTCGCCGACGCCGACTACGTCGAGCGGCCGCTCGCGCTCGCGATCCAATTCGGCGTCGCGTTCGTCGTCGGCGGCGCGGGGCTGGCGGCCCACGGGACCGGAGCGTTCACCATCGGTCCCCTCGAGCCGCTTTCGGGGCTGACGAGCCGCGGCATCGCGCTCGTCCTCGCCGGCATCGTGACGATCGTCGGGGCCGAGTTCGTGCGATCCCGACGGGCCAAAGAGAGTGGGGGCAGCGTCGAACCGTGATCCGGCACGGATCGTCGACCGACCTGCTCGAGACAGCCACGCCATCCCGATGAGTAGACGTTCCTTCGACGCGGAAATCGCCCTGGACCTCGCGGTCAACGTGATCCCGTTTCTCATCATCGGGTTCTTCGTCGCGGTCTTCGCAGTGTTCAACCCGTGGGGGGTCGACCCGCTTCAGTCGACGCTCCAGTTCGCCGTCCTCCTGGTGACGATGGGTGCACTCGCGGTCGTGACGTACGTCGCGGCTCGCGCGATCGAAACCGACGACCGAACGCGACGCGACACGGCCGAGAACTAGGCCGGAGCCGTCCCAGGCCGGAGCGATCCCGCGCCGGTTCCGGGATCAGTTGATGATGAGGACGAACCCGGTCACCGCCATCATGATCGCGATTCCGACCAGCAGGAGCACGAACAATTCCTTCTCGGAAATTCGCCGGTCGGAGTCGCTCGTATCGGGTCTCACTGGAACAGTACGGCGGTACGACGCTGGCCGACAAGAGCGTTTCCCAGGGCTAACGGTTACCGTCCGCTCGATCGGAGTCCCCGTTTCGCCGGTGGCGCTCGTCGCCTCCAGCGCCGTTGCCGTCGGGGTGGTGTTACTGCGGCCGGGCTCGTCGTCGGCGCTCTCTCGCAGGGCGACGACCGGGCGCGTAGTCGCCCAGTACCCAGTACGGACGTACGGTCACGGCTCGGTTGCTGGCCGCTCTATGCCGGCCCAAGGGTTCGCTCATGGGGGGTCGGAGGGTGATCGCACGGCCTGCAAACCGCGTTCCCGCCTCTTGCGCCGCGAGTCGTCAGGCCCGACGGTGTTCGTGGCCGGTCGTGAGGCGGTCGTCGGCCCAATCGATATCGACGCAATCGGTCGGCGCGGTCGACATCTCGTCACGACTGACGAGTTCGACGGTCCGATTGCGTGCCTCCAGTGTGAACGGCGCTGCGGCCATCACTCGCGCCACGTCGGCCCGCGGGATCGACCCGGAGAGGGACGAACCGTCCGCACCGACCACGACATCGCCGTTCGGCGGCTCGTTGATCAGTTTTCCGGGCCGGACGATCGTATACGTCAGTCCGGACCGGCGAAGCGCCGACTCCGCGTCGCGTTTGGCTCGCAACGAGCCACGAATCAGGAGTCGAGTCGGCAGCGAGAGCGCCCCTTTCGAGTTTCCGACGCCGATCGCGCTCTCGAGGACGAAAAAGGACACGTCGGCCCCCATGGCGGCAGTGACGAGGTTGATGACCCCGGTTCGATCGACCAACTTGCCGCCGATCACGTGGCGCGGGCCCGGCGGCGATCCGACCGCACAGTAGACGATATCACAGCCGTCGACCGCCTCGACGGCGTCCGCCGATTCGAAGAAATCCGCGACGGCCACCTCGTCGGCTCCGTGGCGCTCGAGCGTGTCGACGGTGGCGTACGAGCGCGTGGTCGCGCGAACGGAGAGCTCGGTCGGTCGGAGGACGGAGAGCAACTCCTCGCCGGTCGCCCCGCTGGCACCGGCGACGAGGACGCGGTCGGGTGTCGGTGAGTCAGCCATCGAGCGAGCTACTGTGCGGACACGGATAACGCTCACCAGCATTCGCGAGCGGCGACTGTCGGGCCGTCGTGACTGTGTGGCCGCGTCGGGCCGTCGACCCTCCCCCCTACTCGGCTTCGCCTTCGCGTCCGTCGTTGGATTGGAGTCGCTTGGTCGTCTGCACCAGCGGATGGCGTGCGTAGTCGACGACGTCGATGTCGTCGATCCGCTCGAGGCCCTCTTTATCCGCCGTCCGAGCCATCCCCAGCTCGATTTCGTGGTCGATGACGATGACGTAGGCATCCATCTCGTCGATCTGCAGCCGGTCGGCCGCCAGCACGCGGTGGTGGCCGTCCGCCAGCAAGAGCGTGCCGCCGTTGTCGATAACCACCAGCGGCTCGGCCAGTCCCCGCTCGAGTTCGTAGCGCCGCCCCTCGAGCTCGTCGGCGTAGACCCGGCCCTGCGTGGGGGTGAGGTCCGAGAGCGGGACGGTCCGGCGCTCCTCCGTCAGTTCGATCTCGTGGATCTGCTCGAGGGTTCGCATCAACTTCCCGACCTTCTCGGGGGTCGCACGTTCGATCTGGCTGCGGATGACGTCGGCGTTGGAGATGATTCCGACGAGGTTGCCCGCGTCGTCGACGACCGGGAGTTTCTGGATACCCGACCGAAGGATAACGCGTGCCGCGTCGTTTACCTTCATGTCGGGGTGTGCAACGAGCAGCTCCGTCGCCATGACCTTGAAAATCGGGTCGTCGTCCTCGGCGAGCAGCAAGTCGCGGGCGCTGATGAAGCCCTCTACGCGGCGTCGATCGCAGACGGGAAAACCGCTGTGTTGCTCGCTCTCGGCGATCCGCGTCGCGACCTGGCCGACGGTCTCGTCGGGCGAAACCGTCGCCACGTCGCGTGTCATGTAGTCTTTGACTGTGGGCTTCGTCCGGTCCGACACGACCTCCATGAATAGGTCGAGGACCCCCGCGTGGAAAAGCGTGTCTTCCGGGCGGCCGTTCGTGACTCGAGCACTCGGAATCCCGTTTCAGATGGCAGGGAGGTCCGCAAACGGGCTCGGGAACGATTGGGGGCTCCGACGGCTCTCCAGTGAACGCTTTACCAGTCGCCACGAGAGTGCCGACGGGGTTTGCGAGACCGAGTCGCAGTAGCCCGAGCAGTCTCGCGAGTCGAGGACCGTCCGGTGGACTCGAGACGCGAGCGGCGATCGCAACCCCGGGAACTGAGAGCATATCCCGCCGCCGACTGCGGATTCAATAGAGCCACGAGCGACCGTCCAGACGGGCCGCGAGACGGAGCCGGCGAGAACGCGACAACCGTCCGCCATCGCCGGCCGTGAACGCTCGTCCCGGGCAGCGGTCCGGCTCGCTACTCGACGGCCTGCTCGTCCTCGAGCAGCGACTCGAGGGTTTCCAGCGCCCGCAGGCAGACGGGGACGTATCCCGTGGCGTAACGGGGAAGTTCGACGGCGACGCGACATCGATCGGAGCCGAGATCGTCGACGCGATGGCCGGTGGCGGGAATCCCCAGCACGCGCCAGGTCCACCGCCGTGACGTACACTCGGTGATTCGAAACGGCAGCCAAGCGCCGGGAATCCGGACCCGGCCGGTCGTCCCCGGTCGCAGTCGGCGGTCCGTCGCCTCGACGCCGGTGAGCAGCGGCGACCAGTCGGGCCACCGGGTCGTGTCGACGAGGGCATCCCAGGCGTCGGTCGCGGGGACGGACAGGACGTGCGAGACTTCGAGACGGCGGCCGTCCGGCGTTTGCGTGGTCCCGACTCGGGTCATACGTCCGTCTACGGGGGCCGCGGTCATGGGGTTTGGGCCGCTCGTCGACCGATCGGCCGTCGAGACAGTCACGAGCCGCTAGGTTTTACTCGAGCGGCTCCCTCCGTCGGGCTAACGAATGGCGATCCTCGAAGTCACCGATCTCCGGAAGGTCTACGGCGGGTTCACGGCGGTCGAGGGGAGTTCCTTCGAGATCGAGCGCGGCGAAGTCTTTGGCGTCGTCGGTCCCAACGGCGCGGGCAAGACGACGACGCTAAAGATGCTGGCCGGGTTGATCGAACCCACCGCGGGCACCGCCGTCGTCGCCGGTCACACCCCGGGCGACGCCGAGATGCAGCGACAACTCGGCTTTCTCCCCGAGGAGTCGCCGCTCTACGAGGAGATGACCGCGATCGGCTACCTCGAGTTCTTCGCCGATCTCTACGACGTCCCCGGGGACGTAGCTCGGGAGCGGATTCACGACTCCCTGGATCGGCTCGACCTCGAGCACCGCGACCGACGGATCGGCAACATGTCCAAGGGGATGCAGCGAAAGGTCGCGATCGCGCGGGCGCTGGTGAACGATCCGGACGTGTTGATCTTCGACGAGCCGGCGTCGGGGCTGGACCCGCTGACGACCAACTACATCATCGAGTTTACCCGCGAACTGAGCGATGAGGGGAAGACGATCGTCTTCAGCGCCCATAACCTCTTTCACGTCGAGAGTATCTGCGACCGAATCGTCATCATGAACGACGGGCGGATCGTCGCCCGCGGCACGCTCGAGGAGATTCGGGCGGCCCACGGCGGCACCGAGTACCACGTCTACGCGACCGTCGACGGCAGCGACGGGCTCCCGGACGGCCGCGGTCCGATCGAGGTCTCCCGCGAGAACGGACAGGTCCGTCACCTCGTCGCCGACATGAGCGCCGTCGAGGCCGTCCGGGACGCCGTCGAGGCCGACGGGGGCCGCGTGACCGACATCCAGACGCAGACGCCGAGCCTCGAGGAGATCTTCCTCGACGTCGCGAGCGAGCCGACCGCGGAGGGAGAGCCGTGAGCGACGGCCGCGGTCGTGCGCTCGCCGAGCGACTCGGACGGCTCCGTCATCGTCTCCGCGAGTCCATCGCTCGCACGGGCCGGATCGCCCGCTGGGAAGTCCGCCGGAGCGCGGGCACCGTCGACCGGAAGACGGTGATCGCCCTCGCCGTGATGCTGCTCGCGGTCGGGACCGCCGGGTTCTCCGCCGCCGACGACGGTCTCGGCCTCGAGCGCGAGATTTACGTCGTCGGCGTCGACGAGGAGAGCCGGTACTACGACGTCGCCGCCGACAGCGACCAGTTCCGGCCGGTTCCGCTCGCGGACGTTATCGCCGAGCACGACGGCGACGACATCGTCGTCCACGGCGACGCGACCGTCGACATCGTCGTCACTCGAGACGGCCGGATCGGCCGCGTCGGTGAGAACGGGGCGGCCGCCTACGACGAGTTTCGCACCGCCATCGAGACGTACAACGCGAACTTGATGGCCGATGAGGAGGATCACGCGGCCGCGTATCCGGTGTCCGTCACGCTCGAGTATCGGGATCGCGATGATCCCAGATCGGCCGCGTCGGGAGCCGACGGCGGCGACGAAACCGGGGAGAAGACGGGGGCTGTCGACGGCTCGAGCGGGACCGGCGACGGTGAGAGCGCTGCCGACGATGCCGGTGGCGACGAGCCCTTCCAGGTGCCGGCCATCGGTGGCGGCGGCTCGGGGTCGTCGACGGGGACGCCAGGCTCGATCGCGCCGCCGTTTCCCTTCACGTCGCTCGTCCTCGCGTTCCTGTTCGTCGTGCCGATGAACTTCGTCGTTCAGGCCTACGGGAGCACGATCATGGACGAACGGGTCAAGCGGCGGGGCGAGCTGCTGTTGGTCTCGCCGGCCTCGCGCTCCGAGATCGTCGCGGGCAAGACGCTGCCGTACCTGCTCGGGCTCGTGGGCGTCGTCGTCGCGATCGCGCTGGCGATCGAGGGCGGCCCGGTCGCGGTCGCCGCGGCGCTGCCGATCGCCCTGCTCTTCCTGGCGGCGGCGTTCGTCGGTGCGATGTTCGCCCGGTCGTTCAAGGAACTCACGTTCGTGACGGTCACGATCAGCGTCGCGCTGACGAGCTACACGTTCGTTCCGGCGATCTTTACCGACGTGACCTCGATCGCGTTGATCTCGCCGCTGACGCTGATCGTAATGGACCTCCAGAACGAGCCGGTTCGGCTCGGAGAGTATCTGTTCTCGACCGGCCCGTTCTACCTGAGCGCGGCCGTCTGCTTCCTGCTGGGGCTTGGCGTCTACCGTGAGGAGGACATGTTCGCCCAGAAGCCGATCCCAGCGAAAGTCCTCGACGCGATCGCGAATCGGGTCCGCGGCTCGTGGAGTATCCCGCTGCTGTCGATCCTCTTTCTCCCCTTCGTCTTCGCCAGTCAACTCCTCTCGGTCGCGTTGCTGTTCGCCGTTCCGCAGTCGGTCGCCGTCCCGTTGGTCGTCCTCGCTGCCGCGTTGGTCGAGGAGATCGCAAAGAGCATCCACGTCTACGCCGGCGTGACCCGCTCGCGGTTCGACGCGACGCTGCGGACGGCCGCCGTGGTGGGTGCGCTCTCGGGGAGCGGGTTCTTCGTCGGCGAGAAACTCACTCACGTCGTCCAGTTCGTCGGGCTCCCGGAGCTGGCCGTCGGTACCGCCGCCTTCGGCCCAGCCGTCTCGAGCGAGCCGCTCATACTCGGGGCCGTCTTCCTCGCGCCGCTGGCCTTGCACGTCGGCACGGCCGTCTGCTCAGCAGTCGGCGCGAGCCGTGGTCGGGCCGGCTACGCCCTCGGCCTCCTCACGGCGGTGCTCGTTCACGTGGTCTACAATCTGGGGGTGTTCGTCCTTGTCGCGTGATCGCGATCCCGAACGGACGCGGGACTCGAGCCGCCGAGGGCCCAACCCCCCGACCCGACCGGACGACGAGGGCGAGTCGGGCTCGACGTGGGGTGCGCGGTGGGCGATCGCCCGCCGCGAGTTGCGGTCACTGCGATCCGAGAAGACGATCCTGCTGGCACTCGCCATCCAGCTGTTCATCGCGGCGTTTTCCTCGTTTCTGGTCGTCGGGCTCGTCTCGCTGTACGATCCCGGCTCGATCGACGGCGACCGGACCGAGATCGCCGTCACCGGCACCGACACCGACACGATCCTCGCAGTCGCAAACGAGCAAGCGGGGGTCACAGCCCGACGCTACGACGACCTCGAGCGAGCCCACGAAGCGTTCGACCGCCGGAATGTGTCCGCCGTCGTCGAGGCCAACAGGACCGACGACGGCCGGCTCAGCGCCAGGGTCACTGCCCCCGAAGGGGACCTGCAGACGAGCGTGCTCGTCGTCCAGCTTCGGGAGACCCTGACTGAAGTCGAACGTATCGAGCGCCAGCGCAACGCCGACGCGGGTCGGCTCGAGCGGACGCCCCTGCCGCTGCCGTCGTCGATCCAGGCCAGTCCGTACGTCGGCTTCACCTACACGATCCTGCTGCCGCTGCTGTGCTTCCTCCCGGTGTTCATCAGCGGGTCGATCGCCGTCGACTCGCTGATCGAGGAGCGCCAGCGAGGGACGCTCGAACTGCTCCGGGTCGCGCCGCTCTCGCTCGCGGACGTGATCGACGCGAAGCTGCAGGCGCTCGCAGTGCTGGCACCGCTGCAGGCGCTCGTCTGGCTCCTCTTGCTCGCGGGCAACGGGACGACGATCGCGGCCCCGATCGCACTGGTCGCGCTGGTCGCCGCGCTCTCGCTGCTCGTCGTCACCGCGGGGATCGGGATCGCGCTGTGGGCCCCCGATCGGCGGCAGGCACAGTTGCTCTACGCCACGGCGACCGTCGGCGCGTTGGTCGCCGCGACGGTGTTGCCCGAACACCCTGCGAACACAGTCGCGAAGCTCGCGATCGGCAATCCAACGGCGACGACGTGGGGTCTGCTCGTCGGCTACTGCCTGCTTGCCGTCGGCGCGTTCGCCGCGCTCAGGTGGGCCATCGGCCGCCTCGATCCGGACTCACTCTAAGGCTCACGGGGCCGAAGTCCCGTGACGCGAACGCGACGGCAGACCCGAAACGCTTAGTCTTTCTAGACGTGCGTCCCTGTTAATGAGCAATCCCGATCAAGAGCGACCGGACCGCGATCCGCCCAACCGGGAGCCGCGGACTCGTGAGCCGCCCGAGCAGGAACACGTCCGGGAAGCGGTCGAGCGGTCCAGAAGCGGCGCTCCGGCGGTCGGTGCGGTCGTGCGCGACCGGTTTTCCGCCGACGAGATCTTCCAGCGGATCGTCGCGGCCGCCGACGAGGAGGTCACCTCGGGGGGTCGCGAACTGTTTTTCAGCGGCCTCGCGGCCGGCTTCGCCATCACGATCACGTTTCTGCTGTACGCCACGCTGACCGCCTCGACCAACGGTCACCCGATACTGAGCAAGCTGTTGTATCCGCTGGGGTTCATCTACATTATCATCGGCGGCTACCAGCTCTACACCGAGAACACGCTGCCGCCGGTCGCGCTGACCCTGGAACGGCTGGCCAGCATTCCCGCACTGCTTCGACACTGGTCGATCGTCCTCGCGGGCAACTTCGCCGGCGGCGCGCTCGGTGCGCTCGCGCTCTCCTACGGCGGCGTCTTCGACGACGAGTCGGCGGCCGCCGCGATGGACCTCGCTCGACACGGCATCGAAACGTCGTGGTGGACGCTGTTCTCGAAGGCGGCGTTCGCGGGCCTGATCGTCGCCGGCGTCGTCTGGATCGTCTACGCCTCTCGGGATACGATCTCGCGGCTGGTCGTCGTCTACATGGCCTTCCTGGCGATCCCGCTTGGCGACCTGTTCCACGTCGTCGTCTCCTTTACCGAGATGCTGTACCTGGTCTTTGCCGGCGACCTGCACGTTTTCGTCGGCGTGACCGAGTTCGTTCTCCCGGTCCTACTTGGCAACACCATCGGCGGGATCGCCCTCGTGACCGTTGTCAACTACTTCCAGACCAGTGAACGCCGCCTCGAGTCGGCCCGGTTCGAAGGGGCCGACCGCCAGCTTTCGATTCCGGAGTGGCTGTTCGGCAGCTACGCCGGTCGCTCGTACGTGCCGTTGATCGATACCGCGGAGCCCCACCCAAGCGAGAACGGCGATTATCGGGTTCTCGTTCCGATCGCCAACCCTCGAACGGAGTCGACGATCGTCGATCTGGCCTGTCGGCTCGCCAGCGGCCACGAGAACGCGACGGTCCACGCGGTCCACATCGTCAAGATGCCGGGCCGGTCGTCGATGCGGTACGGTGCGGGACAGACCGAGCGGATCGTCTCCGAGTCCGAGGACCGCATGGAGACCGTCCGGCAGCGTGCGGCCTCCTACGACATCGACTTCGAGACGTCGACGGTCGTCTCCCACCGCTCGTTCGAGGACGTCTTCGACACCGCACAGCGGGAACGGGCCGATCTCGTGGTGCTGGGCTGGGGCGACGACCGGCCGTGGGGTCAGGGTCGCGCCGAGGGTCGGATGGACGAACTGACCAGCAACCTCCCCTGTGACTTCCTCATCCTCAAGGATCGGAGCCTGGATACCTCCCGAATTCTGCTCCCGACCGCCGGCGGCCCGGACTCGGACTTGAGCGCCGCAGTCGCGCGCACGCTCCGGGACCAGTCGGGTGCCGAAATCACGCTGCAACACGTCGTCGCCAGCCCCGACGACCGAGAGCACGGCGAGCAGTTCCTCGCCGAATGGGCCGCCGAACGCGACCTCGAAGACGCCGAACTCGTGGTTGACGACTCCGGCGATGTCGAACACGCGATCTGCCGCCAGTCTCGAGACCACTCGCTCGTTCTCATCGGCGCGACCGAAGAGGGCGTGATCTCGCGGCTGATGAGCGACTCGCTGCATATGGATGTCGTCAACGAGGTCGACAGTTCGGTCCTGTTGGCCGAACGGCCCAGCGAACGCACCGTCATTCAGCGGCTGTTCGGGCACTGGTAGCCGGCGACGCGGTATCTCGCCTGCCCCTCCGAGCCAGTTCCGATGGCCGGACGCGGCTGCAGACGGTCCTCGGACACCACTCCCGTCGCGCTACTCTCGCGAGCAGGACGCCTCGGTCGTATCGATGCCGAGCACGTAGTTCCCGCCGCAGAACTGGGTCGTCGCGTTGAACAGCAAGCCTGCCGCTGCGATTCCCGTCGCGACGGCGGTCCCGCGGCGACCGGCGACGAGTGCCGCGACGGTGACCGCGAGCAACCAGAGCCCCAGGACGCTTCTGACGATTCGATCCAGTCCGCCGACGTTCCGTTCCATATTCGATGGCAGGGTCCAAAGGCAGTAATGAGTACAGCCGAATCGTTCAGGCGAGTTTATATCGCGAGCCGAACCACCCGCTCCCGTGTGGTCCGTGCCCGGACCAGTTATTTTGAACCGCAATCCGAACGACGGATTATGAAACGTGTTCGCATAACCCTCCGTCCGCAAGGCGACTACGCACCGCCGATATACGAACACCTCGCAGGCGGGGCACGCTACCTCGAGCGGGCCGTGATCGTCAACTGGAACGTGTCGGCCCCGCCGACGGCGTTTCTGTTCCGACTCGAGGGAGCGTACGAGCGCTTCGGTCGCGTGCTCGACGAGAGCGAGACGGTTTCGGTCTACGAACTCCTCCCCATCACCGACCGGGAGTGTTACTGCTTCTTCGAGGGGACAGTCTCGCCAGCCGCGCGCTCGTTGTTCGAGACGTTCACGACTGGGAGCCTGATGACGGTTCCGCCCATCGAGTGCAATGAGGACGGAAGTACCACGTACACGATCATCGGGACGGAGGCGGAGATCCAGGCCGCAGTCGACGGGGTTCCCGACGCAGTCGGTGTTACCGTCGAAGCGGTCGGCGGAACACGTGTCGCCGCCGATAGCGTCGGTGGCCGACTGTCTCCACGACAGCGGGACGCGGTCGAAACCGCCCTCGAACTCGGCTATTACGACGTGCCGCGCACGGCGACGAGCGAAGACGTTGCCGAGACACTGGACTGTGCGACCGCGACCGCAGCGGAGCACCTCCAGAAAGCCGAATCGGCTGTGATGGGGTCGCTCTTCAGATCGTGACTACGGGAGCGTCTCCGCGCCTCGACGAGGTCCGCCTCGGTTTCCCACCGGTGCAATCGGTCGTCTCCGTCGAGCAGTTCGAGGACGCCGGCCTCCATCCAGCCGTAGGCCGGGTCTCTTCGGGAGACTCCCGCTCGAGTCCGTGCATCTTTTCGACGTACTCCTCGGTGCCGGCGAGTAGTCCCTGCTCGACGAGAAAGCCGCTGAGTTCTCGCTCGCGACCCCAACGACGTGGGTGACCAGGTCCGCGAGCAGGCAGAACGTCCGGATGCCGTTGTCCCACTCGCTGCAACCGTCTACAAGCACGTCCAGAAGCTGCTCGATGCCGGACTGGTCGACGCAGTCGCGCTTTCCGAGGACGAACGGCCGGGACGACTCCTGGAAGTTCTATCGGCTGACCGACGCGGGACGTGCGTTCCGCGAGATTCATACCTACTTGTGGCCGTGGAGACGCGCCAGCGCGTCTCCGAGACGATTTCCGATACGCCCGAGACGATGAGCCAGAGACGAGAACGCGCCCCGGCCGAAGCGACCGCGAGATGGGCCGCGTCGGTCGGGGCTCAGGCGGCTCGCGAGTCGCCCGACTCGCAATGTGTCTCAGCCGAGCGTTCCGACGGCTCGAGCGGCGTGGCTCACAGCGCCAGCGCGAGCGAGACGAGTAGCCCGCCATGCCAGACGACGGTCGCGGCCGCGTACCCTGGCTCGGACGTCGGAACCGGCGGATTGCGGACGAGCGCCTCCCAGAGGAAGACGGTCGCCAGGAGCGCCCCGCCGAGGAGCCCGTATCGAACGGCGATCGCGGGATGGAGCCCGGCGGCCGCGCCGAGCAGCAGCGACGCGACCATTCCGCCGAGCAGGCGATCGTAGTACTCCATGTTCCTACGAAGGAATACGGGCTCCAGTGGCAAACCTCCTGTGTCGATTCCGACTCGCGCGGAGTCGGGAACCGGTTCTAACTGCGAATCGAACGGAGATGGTATCTACGATCTCGCCGCCGAGAGTCCCCACTCCTCCTGCCGGTACGCCATCTCCCAGAACCGGTACTCGAGGCGCGCGCTCGTGCGGAACGCTGCTTCCATCGCCGGATACTGATCGGGATGGCGGTCGCCACACTGATCGACGAACGCTCGCAACCAGTCGACGACCTCGCGGAACTCGTCGCTCGTGTACTTCTCGATGAAGGGCGTGTATCGGTGGTCCGCCATGGGTGCCAGGTCAGCCATGTGATCGGCGATATCGAGATAGCCCTGCCCGCAGGGATAGATCGCGGCCGCGATTTCCGGGAGCGTCCCCTCGTAGGCGGTTCGCAACAGGAAGTTGGTGTAGGCGACGCAGGTCGGCGCTTTGTCGACCGACTCGAGGGCCCCCCGAGAGAGTCCGTACTCGGCGGCGAACGTGCGGTGGAGGTCCAACTCCTCGGCGAGCGTTGTGTGGGCGATGTCGAACAGTCGGGTCATCGTTTCCTCGTCCCGAGCCCTCGCGCCCGCGATAGCGAACACGCGGGCGTAGTCGAGCAGGTAGCGGTAATCCTGCCGGACCCAGGTCAGAAAGGCGTCTTCGTCGAGGGTTCCGTCCGCGAGCTCCGTGACGAACGGGTGGCGTTTCTGTGCGTCCCAGATGTCCGCGCCCGCGTCGAGGAGTCGATCGCTGGTTGCCATGGTCGCTCGAAGGTACGGCCGCGATGCTAATATTACTAGCTAATACAATCGCATGATTGGCCGCAGTGTGACCCCCTCGACTCGAAGCGCAATCGATCGGGAGTGTCCCCCGGGCGGCGTCAGGACAGCCGCGCGGCGATGTCCGCCTCGGTGATGATCCCGACGGTTTCGCCGGCTTCGGTAATCATCACGGCTTTGTAGTGCTCGAGCAGATTGCTGATCTCGTCCAAGGTCGCGTCCTTCGAAACGGTCGGGAAGCTCTCGCTCATGTGGGTTTCGATGGGTTCGTCGCGATCCTTGGAATCGAGGTGGACGAGGTCGCTCTGGCTGATCGATCCCACGGGGATGCCGTCCTGAATGACTGCCAGTTGCGAGTAGGCTTCCTCTTCCATCCGCTGGGCGGCCTCGCTGACGGGGTCGTCGGGGGCGACGCTGACGACGTCCTCGTTCATCAGGTCCGCCGCACGGATGACATCGCTTTCGGCTTTCTCCAGGGCGTTGACGATTCGTCGGAGCGTCGACAGCCGCGGGTCCACGTCGCCGCCTTCGATCCGCGCGATCAGCGGCTGGGAGACGTCGGCCGTGTCCGCGAGTTCGCTCTGCGTGAGCCCGAGTTCGGTACGGCGCTGCCGGAGATCAGCGGGCGTCGGGAGTTCCATACGAATGAATAACTACCGGTTATAGAAAGTACTTTGGGTTACATTCGATCCGGGACCCACCCGGCGAGCCGGGGACACGTCGCGCCCGCTCGCGGGGGTCGCCACTCGAGACCCGTACTGCGAGTCGACTCAAGTGGTGGACGTGAGAGACCAGTCCGCGATGCGACGTGTGCCCGACGGACGCTACTCGTCGTCCGCTTCGGTCTCGACGATGTCGACGACCGATAGCGGCACGTCGCGCAGCGCCCCACCGACTTCGCTCTTTGCGATTCGAGAGGCGTGCTCTTCGCTGTCGGCGTTGAAGACCTCCATCTCGAGTGCGAGGCCGACTAACGCGGTGTCGGCCGCGATGAAGGCCGAATCGAACGGCTCCCCACAGGCCGGACAGCCCGTCGCACCGACCTCGACTTCGACGTAGTCCATGTCTTCGCTGTTGAGTCGCTTCCCGGCTTCGCTGACGGCGACGCCGATCGCGTCGTCGATCGCATCGACGTCACGAACGAGCCATGCCGCTTCCATCGCGACGAGATAATTGCCCATATGCTCCGGTCGGTCCGGGGGGTTTCCTGCTTTGCGGTTCGTCCGCGCCAGCGTTCGCTCGTACTGACCCCAGCATCGCAGCGCGCACGTCAACCGGATGATTCGCATAACTTACGAGAAATCCCCCGGTCAATTGCCACCGACATACCCGTGGATCGACTCGAGTACGCCTCGAGTTGTCTCCCCAGCAAGCACGGTTGAATCGCAAGCGGGCGTCGACCCAAAAGTGCATTAACTATCGTTATGATATTGCTTCTTCAAGAAGGCTTATATATACCCTCCGTCTGGGCATCGATGAACGCTGATGATATCCCGCGCGTACCACGCGACCCTGTTCGCCCTGTACCAACTGTGCATTATGATCGGCATCGTCGCGATGCCGCTTGCGATCGCTGCCCGCCAGGCCGGCATCACCCTGCCGGTCCACCGCGTCCTCGAGAACGTCGAGGGGGCCTACGAAGCCGCACAGCGCTGATCCACCGCCCGACGCTGACTGGTTTTCCCCACGCCGATCCCCAACTCAGGAGCCGACGCCGCGGTCCGACTCGTTGCTCGAGCCGCCGGTCCTCGCAGCCGGTGAAAGCGGAAACGGCAGTGGTGACCGCCGGTGTTTTATACCGTCCCGGTCGTAGAGTTCGATCAATGCGTACGCCCACACACGACTCCGACTTCTCTCGGACGGTCGACCAGTTGGCCGACGATCCGAACCCCTACGAGCCGGAGGTCGGATCGATGCCCCAGAACGACCTGACGCAGGCCGATCTGGACAACGTCAACAAGACCGGGACGACGACGATCGGCATCTCCACCGCCGACGGCGTCATCATCGCGACGGACATGCGCGCCAGTCTCGGCGGGCGCTTCGTCTCGAACAAGAACGTCCAGAAGGTCGAACAGATCCACCCGACCGCCGCGCTCACGCTCGTCGGCAGCGTCGGCGGTGCCCAGTCGTTCATCTCGACGCTCCGTGCCGAGGTCAACCTCTACGAGGCCCGACGCGGCGAGCGGATGAACATCGACGCGCTGGCGACGCTTGCGGGTAACTTCGCCCGCGGCGGCCCGTTCTTCGCCATCCACCCCATTCTGGGCGGCGTCGACGACGAAGGCAGCCACGTCTACAGCATCGACCCCGCCGGCGGCGTTATGGAAGACGACTACACCGTCACCGGCAGCGGGATGCAACTCGCGTACGGCCACCTCGAGCAGGCCTACGAGCCGGACATGTCCAACGAAGAAGCCAAGACCGTCGCCGCACGGGGCATCAAGTCCGCCGTCGAGCGCGACACCGGCTCCGGGAACGGCGTCTTCCTCGCGGAGATCACCGACGAGGGCGTCGACATCCACGGGCACCACGATTTCGACGACGTCCTCTAACCCGGCCGACACGGGCGGCTTTTCGGCGTTCGACGAACGAAAAGCGGTCGCACTGTCGTTTCAGTCCGCATCGAACGTGACCACTCACCGGTCGTCGGAAACGGACCACGGCAACCCGACGCAATCAGTCGAGCCGCGCTGACCGCTCGAGTCGGGCCTCGGCCAGCGGGGACTCCTCGAGTTGGACTGCACGTCCCGTCTCGCTCGAGCGGTAGATCGCGTCGATCACGCGTTGGACGGTCAGGGCTTCCGCGACGGTGTTCGTCTTCGGGGCGTCGTCCGTTGCGATCGCCTCGAGGAACTGCTCGTCCTGTTCGGCGTAGCCGGTGACGGCCGCGTCGCCGGTCATGGCGACATCGGCGTAGTGATCGCAGCCCGTGGTTCCGGCCTCGAGAATCCGGAGATCGGTGTCGCCGATGTCGAACTGGGCACCGGATCGCGTGCCGCGCACGCGGAAATCCATGCTCTCCTCGCGGTTCGTCGCCCACGCGGCCTCGAGCGAGATCGTCTGGCCGTCCACTGTGCGGATGAAGGTGCTGACGGAATCGTCGACCTCGTACGTCTCGGCCTCCGCGTCCCAGTTGTCGCCAAACCCCTCGGGATCGGCGTACTCCTCTCTGGTGCCAAACGTCGTCCGGGTGACGCCGCTGACTTCGGCGATGTCGGGGAAGTCAAGCGCGTACAGCGCGAGATCCAGCGCGTGAACGCCGATATCGAGCAAGGCACCACCGCCCGCGAGTTCGGGATCGGTGAACCACGACCCGGGCCCGGGGACCCCCCGCCGGCGAACGTAATTCGCCTCGATGTGCGTCAGATCGCCGAACCGGCCGCGCGCGTGCTGTTCGTCGAACATGGCCATCGACGCCGCGTGACGGTTGTGAAAGCCGACCATACAGATGCCGTCCGAACGAGCCGCCGTCTCGGCGATCCGTTCCGCGCTCTCGAGCGTGTGTGAGAGGGGCTTTTCGACGAGGACATCCAGTCCCGCCTCGAGAGCTGTGACAGCGATCGGTTCGTGGAACCGGTTCGGCGTCGTCACGATGACGGCGTCGACCGCGTCGTCATCGACGAGTTCCTCGTGAGTCTCGTAGGTCCGCGCGCCGAATTCGCCGGCAAATCGATCGCGTTGCTCCGGGACGAGGTCCACACCTGCGACGATCTCAGCGCCGAGGTCGCGGATGCTTCGCGCGTGGAGATTGCCCATGCCGCCGAGGCCGACGATACCGACCCCGATTCCGTCGCCGATCATGTCCAACCCCACGATTTCGTCGGAGTAGCGATGGCAGTAAAACGAGAAACCGGCCATTTCGCTATCGTTGGCGTTCGATTCCGGTCCATATGGGGAAAGAGTGGGCGACCAAAATAAGGGTTGTGACCGATTAATCTGTACAATCGCGCCGTATTTCAGTTTTTAGGATACGATTTCATCCCTCTATACTCTATTCCTACAGAATATAGGAAATTCCAATTAGGCAGACTGTCGCTGGTTTCTCGACCGATCTGTCGACGCAGTTCTGTACCGGTCGGATCGCTCGGCCCGATCCGCTGGAACGACCGATACTATAAGCTCTCGCAGGTGGAGACACCCGCTATGGCCGACGTCACGATCTGGAACGAGTTCCGTCACGAGCGCGAAGACGACGCGGTCGCGGCCGTCTACCCGGACGGCATTCACGCCCCCATCGCCGACGCGCTCGCCGACGACCACGCGGTCCGAACCGCGACGCTCGACGACCCCGAGCACGGACTCACCGCGTCGGTCCTCGACGCGACGGACGTCCTGCTGTGGTGGGGACACGAGGCCCACGACGAGGTCCGAACCGAGGTCGTCGATCGGGTCCACGAGCGCGTACTCGAGGGCATGGGACTGATCCCGCTTCACTCGAGCCATTACTCGAAGCTCTTCAAGCGACTCATGGGAACGTCCTGTCGCTTGCAGTACCGCGAAGACGGGGGGACCGAGCGGCTGTGGGTCGTCGATCCCGGACACCCGATCGCCGACGGACTCGACGAATCCATCGAGCTCCCCGAATCGGAGATGTACGGCGAGCCGTTCGATATCCCCGAGCCCGATCGGCAGGTGTTCATTAGCTGGTTCGAGGGCGGAGAAGTGTTCCGAAGCGGCTGCTGCTACCGACGCGGCAACGGCCGGATCTTCTACTTCCGCCCGGGCCACGAGACGTATCCGATCTACGAGCACGACGGCGTTCGGCGGGTGCTCCGCAACGCGGTCGACTGGGCCGCCCCGACCGAGGGCTCGCCGCGAACGTTCGGAGAACGCGAGTAACGGTCCGACTCACCCGCTCCGTTGGGTCTCGACCAGTTCGACGACGACCTCGAGATCGACGCCGGTCGCCGACTCCAGGCGCTCGCGAACATCACCGGCGAAGTCATTGGGGAGTTGCTCGCCTGGCGGTCGTTCGACGAGGACGGTAACCACCGGGTCAGCGCCAGTATAGACGTCGACGAGTTCGTAATCGACGGCGAGTTCCCGAAACTGAAGGGCGGTGCCGTCGGCCAGTCGGTCTTCGCTCATCGTCTCGAGTTCGATCCGGACGTCGTGTTCGACCGCCGCAGTTCGGTACGTCCCGTAGGTGACGCCGCTGAGAACGGCGGTGAGGATGGCGATCGCGACGAAGAGGACGACGATTCGCGAACGCAGTCGCCCATAAGCACGCTCGATGTCCGCGCTCCGGTGCGGTCGGTAGCCCGAGAACCACAACAGGAGCAACGCCGCGAAATTGATCGAGAGCATGTTGACCAACACGAGCGTGCCGGCAGTGAGTACGACCTCCGGGCGGCCCCAGGCGATGCCGAGTCCCGCGGTGGCCGCCGGCGGAACGAGCGCGACGGCGATCGCCACCCCGACGAGAACCGACCCGACGTTGCGAGTGAGGCTGACGACTGCGGCCACGCCGGAACCCAACGCGAGAAACAACGCGAGGAGATCGGGCGTGATCCGCTCGTGGATCTGGGGCACCGTCGTGATGTCGAACCCCGGCGGGAGCAATATCGTCCCCCTGAGCGCCCAGCCGATCACCGCCGCCGTCGCGATCGAGGCCACGAGTCCAACTCCCTGGAGCACGACGCCCCGCGTCGCGAGTTGTTCGTCGTCGACGACGACACCGACGCTCGCCGACAGCGCCGGCCCCATCAGCGGTGCGACGACCATCGCACCGATGATCGTCGCCGCGGAATCGAGCAACAACCCCGCCGTCGCGATCGCCGTACTCACGACGAGCAGGCTGAAATAGGTCGAGACGGCCGGTGCGAGGTCGGCCGCTCGCGACCGGAGTTCCTCTCGAGAGATCCGCGTCCCCGACACTCGCGTAGACAGGGCATCGGTCCGCTCCGAGACGATCGTCTCCGCGGCAGTGACGACCGTGTACGAGCGTTCGTCGAGCCCGGCAGCTCGAAAGTCGGCCAACAGCCCCTCGACGGCCGGCGGCGGGACGGGGATCGAAACAAGGGCCTCGAACTCGCCGCGGTCCGTATCCCGTGAGACGGTGTAGTCGACGCCGGCTTCCTCGGCTGCCTCGAGAACGAGGTCCAACTCGCCTCGCGGCACGAATACCTGAACGAGACGCATACGGCCAGTACATCCGAGACCGGCATAGGCTGTTGCCACACGACGGCGACTGTCAGGCCTAGCGACCGCTTCGAGCGGCTTCGGTCGTCACTCCCGGTGAACGGTTCAGAACTCCTGTCGGCCCTCGTCCGTAATCACGCTCTCAAGCAGGTCGACCGGCGTCGCGTCGTAGGCGGGGTTCTCGATGGCGAATCCGTCGGCCGGCTCGGGCAGCACCTCGCTGCTCGGCCGATACTCGTTCTCGAACATGAACCCCTCGCTGACGATTTTCGAGGCCGAACCCAGGACAGTGACCGGAACGTCGAGTCGCGCGGCCGTCGACGCGATCGGGAACGTCCCGACGCGGTTGTACAGCGTCTCGTCGACGATACAGTCCATGCCGACGACGACCCGATCGCACTCCTCGAGGAGAAGTCCGTGCGCGTTGTCGGTGATCAGCGTCGTCTTGATCCCGTCGAACTCGGCGAGGGTTCGGGCCGTCTTGCGCCCGATGTATCGGGGCCGCGCCTCCGTGACGTAGACGTCGAACGCCTTGCCGGCGTCGGTCGCCTGCTCGAGCGCCTCGACCACCGTCGAGGAGTAGTCGTGGGTCAAGAGGGTCGTACCGTCCTCGAGCACCGCCGCGGCGTTTTCCGCGGCCAGTCGTTTGCCGGCCTCGATCCGCGAGACGACCGCGTCGATCCGCTCGCTGGTGAGCCGCTGAGCCGCCTCCACGCTGTCCGGATCGGCCTCGGTCACGTCGTCGACGACCTCCCGGACGGCGTTCTGTAGCGAGGCGTGCGAGGGATTCGCCCGCCGCAGGACGGAGCCGTTGCGCTCGAGGGCGCGCGTGTACTCCTCGACGGTCGCGAACTCCCGCCCGACCAGTTCCTCGAGGGCCTGGGCCGCGTGGACCGCGACCACCGAGGAACTGTGCGTCTGCATTTCACGGATTTCCTCGGCCGTCTCGTCGATCATACTCCGATGGTTTTCGGTCAGCGCAAAAGGTGTTCCGGGTGCTCTCAGTCGTTCCGTCACAGATCGGTCACCCGGTCGCCGTCACGTACACTCGGCGACCCCGAAACAGTCCCACGGCCCGTTACGGGACGACTCGGCATCGAGTCGCTGACGGGTTCTCCGCTGCCCGCAGGCTTACGTCCTCGAGTCCCCTAGTGCCGCCGATGACCGTCACCGTCCGGTACACGTGTCCACACTGCGGAGCCGTCGTCAGCGTCGAGCGCCGCCCGGACCTCGCGGATCGATCCGTGACCACACTGCCCCAGCCGGGATGGGAGTACGCCGGCCCCGACGAGGAGTTCGAGGCGGTCGACGGGATCGAGTTCCACTGTGGCGAGGACGGCACCGTCACCGATCCCGAGGGCAACCCCATCCAGGGCTGTGGCCGGCCGTTCTACCTCAACTTCGTCCGGTACGAGCAGGGGGTCGAACTCGAGCCGGAGCCGCCGACCTACGGCGGGCCGCGGTTCGATTTCAGTTCGTGACCCCGGCCCGCGATCGACGCACCCTGGGGCGCTTCGCTCGCGGTCGCTGCACGTGAGGAGCCGTCCGCGTCGGATTGCGATCCTCGAGACCGCCGAACAATGCCTGTCGCGCCCCTGATGACGGCGTCGGTATAGTCGAGTTCGGCGAGACGTGTCGGTGAGCCGTGGCGCAATGCAGTGCGTTACATTCCGGATCGACCATCTCAACGCCTTCGTGCCGACGGAACGTAATCTTGACTCAGTGTTTATTTAAGAGCGTTTTCTGACAACCTTTATGCTATCCGGGGCTGAATATCTCGCCACGAGTCTTACATGGGGTTTCGATCAGCGAGGGACGCCACGACGACCGGTGACGACCGACAGTCTCAGCAAATCGAGACCGTCCGGTCGTTGCCCGACCACGAGTCGGACGCCGGCGGCTGGGCCCACCGGATGCCACTCACGGAGGCGGAAGAGGAGTACGGAATGTCGATTCCGAACGACGAGACGCTGTTCGAGTTACAACGACTCGAGGCGTCGAACCCGATCCGGGTCCACGAGTGGATCGAGGAGGGGATGACCGTCGAGGACATGCGAGATCCGAAAGCGGCCGAGGCGTTCCGCGAGCGCCAGGCCGCCCGTCCCGAGGCTGTACCCGACGATATCGAACGCCGCAACANGGGCGTTCCAGACCCGGTCCGAGACGTGATACAGTCGACAGGGCAGCCCCTGGATGACGGCATCCAACAGGCGATGGAAGAGCGGATGGGTGATTCGTTCGGCGACGTACGCATTCACGCCGGCGCGACTGCAGCGACCGCCTGCGAGGCAATCAATGCGCGGGCGTTCACCGTCGGGAACCACATCGCGTTCAATCACGGCGAGTACGATCCCAAATCACCGGCGGGGCAGCACATCCTTGCCCACGAACTCGCCCACGTCCGCCAGCAGACCGGTGCGGACATCAGCATGATGCCCCAAGACGATAGCGGACTCGCAATCGATCCAGATCCCTCTCTCGAGCGGGAAGCCGAGGACGCGGCCCAGCAGGCGCTGGCCGACGGGCCGGTGACGATCAACCGGAAAGGGACCGAGACGCATATTCAGCGATCCGCCAAGGGTAGCGGGAGTATGACCTACGAGGGGCTGGAGCACCTCTCAGAAGAGGTCGCTGAGCTCAGGGAAACCGTTAGCCAGAATCAGCAGGCTATTCAGGAGACGCAGTCGAACGTAGGTGCGCTCGAAGACGAGGTCAACAGTGGGTTCGACGACAAAGCGAAAGGGATTCTGGGTGGTGGCGCTGCTGCTGGAACGATTGCACTTGGCCGGGCGATGAGCGAACCTGCGCTTCAGGATGTCCTGCAAGATACGGCAGCCAACCCCGAAGTAGCTGCACCCGCCATCGCTGCTGCCGTGATGGCTGCTGGCGTGGGCACTGCCAGTGAAGGTCTGAAAAGTGCCCTCGGTGGAATCAGAGATCGTCTCTTCAGCGCCGATGATGATGCGGAGGGGAACCGTGAGGAAGAGAATACCGATGGAGACGATGATAGTCGGTTAGGGATCTTCTAAAATATGACTGTGTCTGTTGAAGAGGAAACAGAAGAGGGGATCGGAGTACGGGTTATCGATAATAGTGGCGCTGAGCATAAGATCGAGATGCTCTTCGATGGAGAAATTGTTTACCATTATCAGGATTCGTATCCTGACGACGCATCAAAGCGGACAAACCAAGAAGACGAAAGTGTCTCTCAAGCCCGCCGACTTGCCCGCTATCACGTCTACCGGGAGCGGGGCTATGACACACTCCCGCCAATCGAGAACCCGGACCGAATCGCTGCGGTCTTGCTTGCACTGCTGGATCTCAGCGACGCACAGTTCGCGGGGTACTTCCAGACACTGTACGAGCAGGCGGCCAGCCACGACCGATCCGATATCGTTCCGCCACTCGAGTTGCCATCGGCGGTCTACAACGAGGAGTTCCTGCTCTACAAGCAGAATATCTACCTCGAGGAGGATCTCGAGGCGATACAGGAGCAACTCACCCGACCCGCGACGGAGGTCCTCGGGGAGCAGGATCTCGAGGAGGTAGCCACGGCGACGAGTGAGGGACTCGTCTCGAAAGCGACCTCCCTCGTTGGTGGTGGCGGCGAGTCCGATGGCGCTGGCGCTGCGCTCACGATCGAGGGCGTGTCGGGAATCGACACCATGTATTACGAGGACACGAACGAGGACCGGACGATCGAAGGCGACGATCCGTTCGATCGCGACCCCGATGCCCGTCTCGAGATCGTGCCGACGAACTACGCCCAGGATCGGTTCCGCTATCACGTCGGCCACAATCTGGTCTGCCAGATCAGGGATTGTTTTATCGGGATGGGGCTGGAACCGCCTGAACCCTACCGCGTGCTCGGCCACGGCAAGTACAAATACACGGGGAAGTACCGCCACTTCGACTTCTACGAGCCGTACTTCGATCACGAGGCCGACATCGACGGGTACGTCGCTCCGGGCTAATCCGTTCTTGGGGAACCGACTCGCGGCGGTCTACACGAAAGCGGCTCACGGTCAGACCGACCGTGTTGTCCTCGCACCTCGTGAAACACGGGTCCGTTGACCGAACACAATCCTTTTCGACGCTGGCAAGTAGCTAGTGACATGGACGAAACCGCCGTTCGCGACCGGCTCCGGACGGTCGACGATCCGGAACTCGGCGATGACATCGTTTCGCTCGGGCTCGTCAACGAGATCGACATCGACGGCGAGCAGGTCGATGTCGATCTCGCGTTGGGTGCCCCGTACTCCCCCAGCGAGAGCGATATTGCCGCCGCGGTTCGCGAGGTCCTCACCGAGGCGGGCCTCGAGCCCGATCTCACCGCGAGCGTGCCCGATCGCGACGATCTCACCACCGAGGAACAGGTGCTGCCGAACGTCAAGAACGTCATCGCCGTCGCCTCCGGGAAGGGCGGCGTCGGCAAGTCGACCGTCGCGGTCAATCTCGCGGCCGGGCTCTCACAACTGGGTGCTCGCGTCGGCCTGTTCGACGCCGACGTTTACGGGCCGAACGTCCCGCGGATGGTCGACGCCGACGAGCCGCCGATGGCGACCGAGGACGAGACGCTCGTCCCGCCCGAGAAGTACGGCGTGAAGCTCATGAGCATGGCCTTCCTCACCGGCGAGGATGACCCGGTCATCTGGCGCGGGCCGATGGTTCACAAGGTCATCACGCAACTGACTGAAGACGTCGAGTGGGGCCACCTCGATTACCTCGTGGTCGACCTGCCGCCGGGGACCGGCGACACCCAGCTGACGATGCTCCAGACCATGCCGGTCACCGGTGCGGTCATCGTCACGACCCCACAGGATGTCGCACTGGACGACGCTCGGAAGGGCCTCGAGATGTTCGCCAAACACGACACGGTCGTGCTGGGCATCGCCGAGAACATGTCGACGTTCGCCTGTCCCGACTGTGGCGGCGAACACGACATCTTTGGCTCCGGCGGCGGCGAGGACTTCGCCGAGGAACACGAACTGCCGTTCCTCGGCTCGATTCCGCTCGACCCGGCCGTCCGTGAGGGCGGCGACGGAGGCAAGCCAACGGTCCTCACAGACGGGGACGTGACCAGCGACGCCCTCCGGACGATCACCGAGAACGTGGCGAATAACACGGGTATCGTCCACCGACAGGCCATCTCCCAGAGCCGACACAGCGAGACTACATCACCGGACCAATGAGCGACGACCAAGACGACACCGAGAGCGGAATCGCGGCGGCCGACACCGCCGACTCGGAGACCGGATTCGCGCCCGATCCCGAGCGCGTCGAGTCGCTCCGCGAGATCGCGGACGACGTACGCGGCGACACCAGCGAGAGCAAACAGCTCGCGAACATCCTGTATCGAACCAGCGACCTCTACGACGAGCGCGAGGAGACCTCTCCCGAGGAGATCGTCCGCAACGTGAAGTTCATTCTCGAGGTCAACGAACGCGGCGGCCTCGGTCGCTGAGTCGAGCGGCTCGAGACCGATCGGCCGGCCGCCGGGGCGCGTCGCTTTTGCGTCTGCCCCTCGAGACACGAGTGTGGACGCGAATCAACGGTCTCGGGCGAACCCCTACGGCATGGACGAGGAGTGTCGGAACTGCCCGGCGCTCTGTGAGACGCGCAGTCGGGTCGTCCACGGCTACGGCGATGTCGACGCCGACTTCCTGTTCGTCGGCGAGCGGCCGACGGCGCGCGCCGACGACACGGGCGTTCCGTTCGCCGGAGCGGGCGGCAGCGACGGCGACGGTGGACTGCGACGGATGCTCGAGCGGCTCGGTCTCTGTGACGTGACCTCGCCGGCCGATGCACCCACCCTCGAGAACGTCTACCTGACGAATCTCACCCGCTGTCGCGATCCCGATCGGCGACCGACCGACGAGGAGATCGGTACCTGCGAGCCCTATCTCAACGCCGAGATCCGGATGATCAATCCGGAAATCCTCGTGCCGGTCGGCGAGCGCGCGCTGACGGAACTCGGCATCGAGTACACCACGACCCCGGTCGACGACCTCTCGCTGCCCGCCGACCATGCGACGCGGATTCGGGGCCGCGGGTTCGAACTCGTCCCCATGATCGACCCGCAGGCGCAGACGACAGACCAGACACAGGCGTGGCTCGAGGCGTTCGTGGACCTGATGGCGTCGGACTATCGGCAGACGAAGGGACGGCAGGAACGGTGAGAAAGCGGCGGTGACTGTGGCTCGAGCGGTTACCAGTACGGGTTCTCGCGCCAGCGTTTCGAGCCGACGCCGGAGGCGATCAACGCCGCGACGGTGAGGACCGCGACGGCGACAACGCCAATCGTCGGGGCGAAGAGGGGTCCGGGTGAGTTGAGTAGGTAGCCAGTGCTGAATCCGTACACGCCAAGCGCTGCCAGCGCGGCGATCACGAGCGTCGCGAGCAGTCCGGCGAGCGACCGTTCGTCCATACCGTCCCGGAGGGGCTACACCGTTATAATTCATCTTCATTTCCCATCGGTTTCGGTCCCGCAACCCCCGAAAGCGCCGCGTTCAAGGACCGTGCGCTCGGAGGATGGGGCATGATCGTCGTCGTCCCGATCGACCCGCCGCGCGACGGACTCGTCCTCCCGTCGCTCGTCGACGGATCGCCGTTGACCGAAGCCGAGGCCGCATCGCTCTACGAGGCCGCCGTCGCCGACGTCTGCTGGGCCGTCACACGCAGCGGCGGCGACCTCCTGCTCAACTACCGCGACGCCGAGACTCTGCCAGAGGCACACGCGGACGGGGACCCCGAAGCCGAGGTTCGGGCGCTCGCGCTCGACGCGCTCGGCGAGGACGCGGCGGTCCGGTTCGAACGGCAGGTCGGTTCGAACCGCGCTGCTCGCGTCGGCAACACCGTCACGCACCTGCTCGAGCAGGAGGGTGCCCAGAGCGTGGGCGTCCTCGAGCCGACGGTGCCGCTGGTCAACCGAACGGAAATCGACGGGGCGGCGATGTCGCTCCGGCGCCACGAGGTCGTGTTGGGGCCGTCGACAGAGGGGAGCAGTTACCTCGCCGGCTTTACCGCGCCGATCGATTTCACTGACGCATACGCGACGCCGGAACTGTCGACGCTCGCGGAAAAAGCGGCGGCCGCGGGTCTCGGCGTCGGCTTCGCGCCGATGCTCCCGTCCGTCGCGACGCCGGCCGGGTTGCGGGCGACCGTCGCCGGACTCGAGGCCCGACGGGCGGCCGACCGACCGGGTGCCGAGGCGACGGCCGCGTTCGTCGACGAGTTGGGACTCACCGTCGGAGCCGACGGCTCGCTCGAGCGCGAATAGACCGACAACCCTTTTTGAACGTGCGGAGAACGTGCAGGTGAGGTGGGGTGGCAGAGCGGCCTAACGCGCCTGCCTTGAGAGCAGGTGGCTGTCAAGCCTCATGGGTTCAAATCCCATCCCCACCGCTTCTGTGACGAACGGACGTGAGGAGCGAAGCGGAAACAGTGGGATTTGAATCAGGGAGGAGCTTCGGTCCGACCGTGGTTCAAATCCCGTCCCCACTGTCTTCTTACGAGAACTACACGACGAGTACCATGAGGTGTCTCTCGAGCGGAAACCGAAACGGGTGGATTCGACCGGGGGGAGACGACCGATCGTGAGTGCAGCAAACGAGACGGGCTTCAGGAGGATGTCGGTCGGTTCGGAATCCGGATGCAGAGGTAATCTGCAGAGGGGGAACTATCTCGACAAAACGGGAGAGCCGTTTTGGATTACGCGAACGGGAAGAGCGTCGAGAAGATGAGGGTCGTTAGCAGCCCCGAGATGGAGATGATCGTCGTCAAGACAGTCCACGTCTGGAGTGTCTCGGCCTGCGTTAGGCCGCCGATCTCCTTTACCAGCCAGAAGCCGGAGTCGTTGTACCACGAGAAGATGTTGGCACCCGCACCGATCACCATCACAAGGTAGGCGGGGTGGACGGCGAGTTGGCTAGTGAGCGGGGCCATGATACCGGCGGCGGTGAGCATCGCGGCCGTCGCCGATCCCTGTGCGATGCGAACGATCGCGGCGATAAGCCAGGCGGTGACCAGCAGGCCGATACCGACGCCCTCGAGGGCTCCTGCGAGATAGTCACCGATCCCCGAGGCCGCAAGGAGAGCACCGAAGGCACCACCGGCGGCGGTGATGGCAGCGATGTTCCCACCGCTTTTCAGCGCCTCGGTAAGCTCGTCGGCCCACTCGCTACGTGAGAGGTCGTTGTGTCGCCTAAAGGAGTACGCCGCGGCGAGGGCGGCGACGGTAAGTGCGACATTCTTGTCCCCGAGGAAGGCGGCGATCGGCCGAATCGCTTCGATCGACGGCAAGACGTCCCCGAATCCCTCGACGATGGTCAACGACCCGATGAGGACGACCGCCAGAATAATCGGTGCCGCGGACTCGAGCATGCCCGGCAGGGAGTTCGTCGGTTTGTCGGCGACATCCTCGAGTTCCTCGGTCGTTGTCGACATGGTGTCACGAAGCGGGATATCGAGCCTGGCGTTGATCCATCGGCCGTAGACGAGGCCAGCGAGGATCGCCGCCGGGAGCGCAGTAGCGATTCCGATGGCGATCGTCATTCCCAGATCCGTCTCGAGCTCCGCTGCGACGGCCAGCGGTCCCGGCGTCGGGGGGACGAAGACGTGCGTGGTCGCTGCACCGGCTCCGACGACGACGAGGAACAGGGTATAATCTCGACCCACACGGGCTCGCATCGAACGCGCGAGGGGTGCCATGAGGTAGAAGACGCTGTCGAAGAAGACGGGGACGGCGAGGAAGGTACTGCTTCCCAGCAGAGAGATGTCCGAGTTGGACTCGCCGAGAACGTTCTGGAAGCCCCGAACGATCCGCTGGGCCGCCCCGCTTTCGAGCATCGATTTGCCGATGACTGCGGCCATCAAGATCGGAATACCGATCCCGGCCATGTTGTCACCGAACGCGGTCGCGACTCGAGACCCGGCGTCCGCTGCGCCGAAGTCGGGGACGAAGACCGAGTTGACGACGCCGACGGTGAACGCAGCCATGATCAGCCCGACAAACGCCGGAAGATCGAGCCACACCAGCAACGCGATGACTGCAATAAGGCCGATGATAAACGTGATTAATGGACTATACGAGAGCTTCACCGTCTGTAGCGGCACATACACCATGTGAATCGCACTCAATCATTTCCTATTATTAGTATTTACGATTATAGTAAATTATCATAGTCTGCTTGTCAATGATGAACGACAATCAGTAGTCAGAACGAGTATGAGATGAGAGCGTCCTCTTGTCGGAATAGGACGCCCAAGATGCCCGTCTCGAACCGTCATACCGGACTCGATCCCCACCGATCATCCGAGTCGATACGAACTCTCGACCGATGGAGATAATTGTTTGACATATACGTGGAAGTTCCAATCGGCGTATCCAGCACCATCTGTGAACGTCGGACAGCCTGGCCTCCCGCTCGATGAGTGAAAAAAAGTCGAACGCTGTCCGGTGATTCACCGGGGCCGAAACCGAAATCAGTCAGTCAACCGAACCGGTACAGCCTCGAGTCCGCAGTTCAGCGATACGACAGCTCGAGGTCGCGCGCTCGGTCGAGTAGCGCCGCGTCGTAGTATTCCTCGGTCTGTGCGGGTCGCATGTCGTCGATCGCGCGGACCTGCTGGACGGTGTTACGGAAGTTCTTGAACGTAGCCTCGTCGACCATCTGGCCGTCGATGGTGACCGCGCCGGTCCCCTCGCGTTTGGCTTCGTTGAAGCGTTCGATCTTGTGCACGTCGCGCTCGAGTTCGTCGGGCGTGGGCATGTGGACGGTGTTGGCCTGGATCGTTTGCTTGGGGTACAGCGACCAGGAGCCGTCGAGCCCGAGCTGGGCCTCGTGTTCGATCTGATCGGCGTACTCGTCGGCGTTGTAGTATGTCAGCCCGGCACGTTCCTTGAACAGGTCGTCGAAGGGGCCGCCGATCGAGAGCAGGCCGCCGGCGCTGGCCTCGTTCGAGAGGGCCTCGAGCAGGCCGTCCCACCGGGGCATGCCGTCGCCGAGATCGCGGCCGCCGAGTTCGGCGGCGTAGTCGACGGGGCCGAAGACGAGCGCGGTGAGCCGGGAGTCCGTGCCGAATTTGGAGATGTCGCGCAGATCGGATCGGGCACGACCGGTTTCGACGATGACCGAGAGGCCGATCGAGCCGTCGTCGTAGCCGTGTTCGGCCTCCGCCTCGGCGACGACCTTGGCAGCGCGTTTCACGTCCTCGAGACGGCCGACCTTGGGGACGACGACGCCGTCGATCTCGTCGCCGATCTCGGCGACGAGGCGGTCGATCTGGTCGCGGCCCTTCTCGCGGTACTCCGCGTCCTCGTAGCTCCACTCGACGCGGGGCCAGATCTCGCCGGGGAAGTCGTACTCGGGAACCGTCTCGATGGTGTTCTCGAGGCCCTCGGCTTTCATATCGGGTGCCGTTCCGTCCTCCATGTCGGGGACGAGCCAGTCCGGGGCCTGGAACCCCTCCGCCTCGAGCGCGGAGGTGAGGTACTTCGCCGAGTCGTCTTTTGGAACGGCGGCCGGTGCAGTCTGGAACGTACGGCAGAGTCGAATGTCGTCGGTCATGTGTTGTATCGGTGTGTGTCTGTCTGTGGTCGTCTCCGATGGTGGTTCGTCTCAGTTCGAGCGCTTTCGAATCTCGGCGGTTCGCGTCCCCGAGTAGACGGGTTCGTCGTGCTGGTTGAACGCGATGTGCTCGAAGGTGACCGTTCCCGCCCCGTCGCTCGAGGCGTCGTCGTCGGCCTCGAGAACGCGCGTGAAGGCGTAGACGGTGTCGCCGACGGCGACGAACGTGTGGAAGGATTCGTCGTCGAAGCCGACCTCGCGCCAGGTCCGCTCGTCCGAGCGGGCGTGGCCCAGCGCGGTCGAGCGGGTCACGTCACCGTAGGTGACGATGTTGCCCGACGGCGAGTCGGCCATGACGTCGACGTTGTGGTGTTGCTTGGCCGTGTTCAGCGTCGCCAACGGCAGCGAGGCGACGGTCACGTCGTCCTGGGTGCGGCCGCGCTCGTGCCGGTAGGCGACGGCCGCATCGCGGTCCGCGGCCTCCTCGAGCGCCACGACGAAGTCCTCGTAGTAGCCGCCCGCGGGGGCGACGAACTCCTCGGGGAGGTCGGGTTCGTCGTCGCCGTCCCCGTCGGCGGTTGCGGCTCCGCTCCCGTCCGTGGCCAGCGGCTCGCGGCGCGGGATCATATTCGTCCGCTCGTAGGAACAGAGGACGTCGCCGGTTTCGGCGTCCATGCCGCGGGTGCGCCAGGAGACGATACCGTACTCGGGTCGGGAACTCGAGGTCGCCGTGTTGACGACCTCGCTCTCGACGTGGAGTTCGGTGCCCGCGTAGACCGGTGCTCCGGGGAACCGAACGTCGGTTCGCCCGAGGAAGTAGCCGCCCTTCTCGCTCAAATCCTCGACGGTGATCCCGAGCGTCGCGGCAGTGAGATAGTCCGGGTGGATCGGCGGTTCGTCGAACCCGCGCGCGTCGGCGGCATCGGTGCGCCAGTAGGCGGGGTCGTGGTTCAAAGTCTGGCTCATCCACTGCTCGTTGCCCCACTCGGTGAGAGTGAGTCCGGGATCGTGTTCGACGAGGTCTCCCTCCTCGAAGTCCTCGAAGCAGTTGCCCTTCTCCTTGGTCTCGACGTCCTCGAGCGCCCGTGCGAACGTGTCCGGATCGGTCCACTCAGTCATCTGCGGTCACCTCGTCAGTGTCGGTTCGCTGCTGGTCCCGCTCGCGGCGGGCGATCGTCCGCCGCATCTCGTTTTCGACGATCATGTATCCCTCGTCGAAGCCCATGCCGGGCTTGGCGAGCACCTGCGCGGCGTCGGTCGCGAGCGCGACGTGGGCACAGGCCCGCGCGGCGGTCTCCGTCTCGTTGCAGGTGCCGCCGAGGTAGGCGCGCGTGTCGGTCCCCTCGCAGTAGCGGACCGCCTGCCCGCTGCGGTGGATGCCGCCCAGATCGGGCGTCTTCACCTGCACGAGGTCAGCCGCGCCCGCGTCGACGAACGCCTGCACGTCCGCGAACGTGTTACACCACTCATCGGCGACGATATCGACGCCGACGCCCGCGTCGGCGAGCCCCTCGCGGAGCTCGACCATCGCCGCGATCTGCTCCTCGCGGTCGCCGACATCCATCGGCCCCTCGATCTGGATCGGGACGGGGTCGGCGGCGTCCTCGAGCGCGGCGAAGTAGTCGACGACCTCGTCGCGGTCGTAGGGCGCGCCGAAGAGTTCCCCGATCATCCCGTACACGTCGATGTGGAATCGGGGGTCGTAGCCGTCCGGACCGAGCTCCTGCGAGCGCTCGACGAGCCACTCGACGTACTCGAGGAGGGTCTCGCCGTTCTCGCCGATCTTCTCGACGCTGTTGATGAGCGCATGGGGCAGGACGGGGACGCCCTTGACGAACATTTTCTCCGTGTTGGTGTAGCGATCGTCGCCGGACTGGCCGAAGACAGGGACCGGCTCCGTGGCGGGCTCGGTGCCCAGCGCGTCGGCCAGCACGTCCGTTTTCGTGGTGTTTTCGGCCTCAGCTGCGGCGGCGAGTAAGGCCTGCGAAACGCCGTAGCGGATCGCCGTGTGGAGCCGGTCGCCGTCGACCTGCATCTCCTCGAGCAGTTCGGCGTTGGCGAGGAAGTCGGTCGCGTCCCGGCCCTCGAGCGCGTCGCCGACGGGGTCCTCGACGACGGGGGCGTACTCGTCAGCTTTGAACAGCGGGTCGCGCCCGCCGGCACCGGAGTACTGGACCGCGGCGCAGTCGCCCCGGACCACGGTCCCGTCGCCGAGTTCGATGTCGACGATGATCGACTCGCCGGCCTGGCGGATCTCGTCGAAGCCGGCGGTGACGGGGTCGCCCTCGTAGGTAAACCCGTCCTGTGTTGCTCCCTGTTTGATCGCGCGCTGGTCGTCGAAGAAGAACCCGGAGTAGCCGGGCGTGGCGTGTAGTCCTGTAATCTCCATTTAGACGTCACCCTGTGGCTGTGACTGCGGTCGGCCGATGAGCTTCCCGTCGCTGATCGCGTCGACGTCGTCCGCGACCATGCGGAACGACTGGTCGCGGCCCTCGGTCGTGGCGCGTTGCGAGAGCCGTGCCTTGTGAATCTCCTTGATGTCGTCATCCATCTCGAGGTCGGCCCACTCGAAGATGCGGACGCGACCGTCGTCGTCTCGAGCAGGCAGGACGGCCCCGGCCGCGCTGTCGCTGGGTGCGAAGGGCACGTCAAGGGCCCCGGAATCGAATGCCCTGAGCGTCCCCTGGACGACGTCGCCGTCGCCGTGCTCGAAGATGGTGTCCATCAGACAGCGGGTCTCGCGCTCGATGAGGTCCTGTTCCTCCGCGATGCCGTCGATGTCGATCTGTTGCTCGATGGCCATGTCGATGACCTGCCGCGTCGTACGCAGGCCGGCGGAGTTGGCCTCCTTGGTCGGGACGCCCTGGAACTCCTGTGGGGATTTGGTGATGACCTTGTCCGGCCGGGCGATGGCGGCGGTCATGCCGCCGAGGCTGATGACGCCGTTGGCGCGGGCCTCGTCCGGCGGGAAGCCGCCCATCCACTCGTGGAAGACCGTCGTGACCACGACCTCGTCGGGCAGGTACTCGTTGCCCAACTTCTTGAGGGCGTTCAGGGCAGCCACGTCCTGGACGACGTTGCCGACCTGCCCGTAGCCGAGCGTGATCGAGCGCACGCCCTGGGTCGCGGCGAGTTTCCCCTCGACCAGCATGATCGCGATCGCGATCGACGGCGGGACCAGGGTCCCCGTGAGGGGCCCGAACGGCTCGCGGTTGATCCGCACGCCGCGTTCGGTGTAAGCCCCCGCCAGCCGGTCGACGAACTGCCACTTCTCGATGGTCTCCTCGAGCCCGTGGCGCTTCGTGTACGGGATGTTGTAGGAGATCGGGCCGCCCTCGAAGCTCTGGAAGCCGCCGGCGAAGGTGATCGCCGCCAGCAGGCGGGCATCGGGCGTCCCGTGGCGGACCTCGATCGGCGCGTCGATCGTGTCGATCAGTTCCCGGCAGCCATCGATGCCGTGATTGACCGCCGGGAAGCCGTTCAACGTATCGTCGCCCGTCTCGAGGGCTTTCTCGAGGCCTTGCTGGGCCTTCTCGTACTCGTTGTCGCGCGTGTACGAGTCGATCGTGGTCGGGAGGAGGTCCGCCTGCCCCTCCTCGTGGAGGTACTGCAGGAGTTCGATCTGGTCGTCGAGCCGCGGAACGCCGGCCCGTGGTTGGAGGAGCGGTTTCTCAGCCGACTCGAGGACGTCCGCGAATCGCTTGTGGTCGGGCAGCGACTCGTGATACTCGATCGCGTCCTCGAAGTCGACGTCCGCACCCGTCGGCCAATTCGACCGAATCTCCTCGTCGATACGCCGTAGCTCGTCGGATGGAATGCGTTCGTCTCGTATCATCTAGCCATCTAGGAGGTAATTGTGGCCCGCTCCGATTCGGTCGGCGAGAGCTGGAGATCCTCGCGGAGCGCGGCGATCGCGTCCTCGGGGTCGGTCTCGGAGTCGAAGACGCGGTCGAACCCGAGCTCTCGGAACGTTTTCCGGGTTTGCTCGAAGTCGTCCTGGCCGACGGCGAGGTTGCCGCCGATGTAGCTGACCGCGTCGACGCCCGCGTCCTCGAGAACGCTGTGGAATCCCTGGCAGTCCTGCTCGGCGTGGCCGTAGAGCGAGGAGACGAGTACAGCGCTTGCATCGTGGGCTTTGGCGGCCTCCGCGAACTCCTCCTGAGAGGTCTGAACGCCGAGGTTCACGACATCGAAGCCGGCTGCACTGAAGGCTTGCTCTAAGATCGTGATGCCAACGACGTGGGCATCGGAGCCGATAACGCCGAGGACGACCGTTTGGGACATCGTATCCAAAACCATGAGGAACTCCGATATAAACCTAATGATCTTCCATGATAATACTCCTTAAGGATGTTAACAGCGTCTCTATGTCGGGTGCTCACAATCCTCGTGGCATACGGGAACATCTACATAATCGATGGTAAGGGTTTTGGTACTGGTTTCGGAAGGGGGGCATGCACACACATGGGAGCACTCTCGAACCTTCGCGTGCTGGATCTGACCCAGGTGCTGGCCGGGCCGTACTGCACGATGTTGCTCGCGGATATGGGCGCGGACGTGGTCAAGATCGAGCGCCCGGGCGGGGACATGATCCGGTCGAACCCGCCGTTCGTCGACGACCCCGACGAGGAGGCCTACGGCGGCTACTTCCAGAGCGTCAACCGCGGTAAGAAGAGCATCGAGCTGGACTTAGGCGATGACGAGGACCGCGCGGACTTCCTCTCGCTCGTCGAGGAGGCCGACATCGTCATCGAGAACTACCGTGCCGGGACGATGGAAAAGTACGATCTGGGGTACGAAACCCTCACGGAGTACAACGAAAACATCATCTACTCGTCGATTCGGGGCTTTGGCGACCCGCGGACCGGCGAGACGCACCGACAGGGCCAGCCCTCGTTCGACCTCATCGCGCAGGCGCTTGGCGGCGTCATGGAAACCACCGGCCAGCCCGACGGCCCGCCGACCAAGACCGGCCCCGGCGTCGGCGATCTCTTTACGGCCACGCTGAACTGTATCGGCGTCCTCGCCGCCGTCAACCACCGCGAGCAGACCGGCGAGGGACAGTACGTCGACACCGCGATGTACGACTCGATGCTCAGCTTCACCGAACGCGCCATCTACCAGCAATCCTACACTGGCGAGGCCCCCACCCGCCGGGGCAACTCCCACCCCACGCTGTTTCCGTACAACGCCTTCGAGACCGCCGACGGCTACGCCGTCATCGCCGCGTTCAACAACAACCACTGGGCCGAACTCTGTGACGTGATGGACCGCCCGGACCTCGCCGAGGAGTATCCCACGACCGCCGACCGACTCGAGCACCGCGGGACGCTTCGCGAGGAGTTGGCCGACTGGGCGCTCGCGTTGTCCAACGACGAACTCGTCGGGCGTCTCGAGGGCCGGGTCCCGGCCGCGCCGGTCCAGACCACGGAAGAGATCTTCGCCGACGAGCACGTCCATGCCCGGGACATGCTCGTCTCGGTCGACCAGCCGGGTGCCGAGCGGGACGTCGAGATCGCGGGCACCCCGATCAAGATGAGCGAGACCGAGCCCGAACCACGCGGTCGCGCCCCGCTGCTCGACGAGCACCGCGCGGAGGTGCTGGGCGAGCGGGCGGAGGAGACGGCCGACGACTGAGCGACCGGCTGCCGATCGCGTGTCCGGCGACAACTGCGCCATCGGCTCGCACACAGCGTGCTCTCCAGTTCGCTGTCCGCGTCGTGGCGTTCGGAGCCCGCCCGACACCCATGCTACCAGTGGATTCTTGGTGTGACAATTCAAGGAGACAGGCATGAGTCAGGCGACGCTATCGGACCGCCCGTACACGAACTCGAATCTCTTCTCCGGCTATTATCTCGACGAGCGGATTCAGGACCGCGAGGAATGGGACTGCGACGACGCCGCACGGGCGGCCATGGACGACCTCCAGGAGCTATACGACCTCGAGTCGGGGCTGGTCGACGGCTACAAGGAAGACCCGCTGATCGACAACTGGATCGACGAGGTGCTCGAGGTGTTGGGGTTCGGGACGAACGTCGAGACGACGCTGCCCGAGGGCGGGGGCTACGTCGACGTGTTGCTGTTCGAGACCACCGAGGCGCGCCGTGACGCGGCGGAGGTCTATCTGAGTTCCGAGGACACGACCGACCTGTTCGAGCGGGGTGTCGGACTGGTCGAGGCCAAGCAGTGGGACGCCGACTTCACGACCCGATTCAGCGACCAGCGGCCGTATCGGAACGCCTCCCATCAGATCAAACACTACCTCGAGCGGACGCCCGAGCGGATTCAGTGGGGCGTGTTGACCAACGGCCGCAAATGGCGACTCTACGGGACGAACGACTACGAGACCCAGACCTACTACGAGATCGATCTGCCGGAACTGCTCGAGCGCGGCGATCTCGAGGCGTTCAAGTACTTCTATACGTTCTTCCGGCCGGCGGCGTTCCGCGAGTCGGGAGGAACGACGTTTCTCGATTCGGTCTGGTCGGAGAGCGAGACGGTCGCGCAGGAACTCGGCGAAGACCTACAGGACAACGTCTTCACAGCGCTGCGGGTGCTTGGCCGTGGCTTTGCCGAGACGAACGATCTGGCGATCGAGCCGGACGACGATGCGGGGCTCGGGGAACTCAAGGAGCAATCGCTCGTGTTGCTCTATCGGTTGATGTTCGTCCTCTACGCCGAGTCGCGGGGGTTGATCCACCCGGAGGGTGGGGACGCGGTCGCGGAGTACGAGGAGAACTTCAGCCTCGACGAACTGCGCCTCGAGATTCACGAGGAGATCGGCGAGGTCGACGCCGGATTCGACGACGCCTACAGCGAGCACTCCACGACAATGTGGAGTCGGCTCGAGGACCTGTTTCGCCTGATCGACGAGGGCGAGGAGTCACTGGGGATTCCGCCGTACAACGGCGGGCTGTTCAATCGGGAGACCCACGATTTCCTGGCCGAGCACGAGGTTAGCAACCGTTATCTCGCGGAGGTCATCTATCGGATTTCGACGACGGAGAACGACGAGGGGCGATACGTGCTGGCCGACTATGCCGATCTCGATACGCGCCATCTGGGCAGCGTCTACGAGGGGCTGCTCGAGCACCAGTTCCGGATCGCGCCGGAGGCGTACGCGGCGGTGGCGGCGGACGGCGGGCAGGTCTGGAAGCCGGCCACGGAGGTGTCCGTCGCGGAGGCGGTCGAAACGGTCGACGAGGGCGGACTGTACGTCGTCAACGACGAGGGCGAGCGGAAGGCCACGGGGGCGTACTACACGCCGGACTACGTGGTGACCTACATCGTCGAGGAGACGGTGGGGCCGCTGGTCGACGAGATCAAAGCCGATCTCGAGGCACAGGGCCTCGAGCCGGGCACCCACGAGTATCTCGGGGCCTTCTATCGGCGGGTGACGGACCTGAAGATTCTCGATCCGGCGATGGGGAGCGGACACTTCCTGACGCGGGCGACGGAGTACCTCGCACAGCAGGTGATGGAGGAGGTGCGCGAGATCGAGGGGGCGACGGCCTTCGACGAGCAGCGGGTGCGTCGGGACGTGGCCAAGGAGTGTATTTACGGCGTCGATCTGAACGGGATGGCCGTCGAACTCGCGAAGCTGTCGATGTGGCTCGAGACGCTCGCTGCGGATCAGCCGCTGGCCTTCCTCGATCACCACCTCAAGGCGGGGAACTCGTTGGTGGGGTCGGACGTGACCGACGTGCTCTCGAGCGAGAGCGCCGACGGCGACGGGCAGTTGACCCTCCACCAGGCGCTGGCGCGGGTCCGGCAGGACACGCTGGAACACGTCATGGAGCGGATGCAGGAGTTGCTCGAGATCGACAACGAGTCGCTCGCGGACGTGAAGTCGATGGAGGAGATTTACGACGAAGTGCGGGCTGACCCGTTCTACCAGCGGTTGTTCGAGGTGGCGAACGTCCACACCGCGGAGCGGTTCGACCTGGACGTGCCAGAGGGGGCGTACGAGCGGATGGCGGGGGCGATCGACGACGCGGACGAGTGGGCCGACGTTCGCGAGGAGCCGTGGTTCCAGACGGCGCAGGCGATGAGCGAGGACGAGGCGTTCTTCCACTGGGAACTGGAGTATCCCGAGGTGTTCTTCGATGATGATGGGGAGAAGCGTCCTGACTCAGGGTTTGATGCTGTAATTGGAAATCCACCTTGGGTCAATGCTTGGGAGATGACTGATTCGGAGAAGGGTGATCTGGTCAGAGAAGCGATCGAAGCCCTTCGAGAGGACAATGAAATCCTTAAAGGGCATTGGGACCTCTATGTTCCATTTATTCTCCTATCTTCGGAGATATTAAGGGATGATGGGTTCTTTTCGTTTATAATTCCAAATGCATTCTGCAGAGAGAAGTATGCTGAAGAAATCCGAGAAAGGTATTTATCTAAGTACCAATTGCGGAGTGTAACTCCATCTGGTGCTAAAAACGTATTTACTGGGGTTAGTCGACAAACCGTTATTCCTGTGTTCAAAAAATCGAAGCCAGATCTCGAAACAGACTCAGTAACCGTTGATGAAAATTTCATTCAACAATCTGTTCGAAGTTCTAATCTTAAAAAAGTCACTCAACAGGTGTTCTATGACACGCCAGGGTGTCAAATTCGATACGGATCGGGACTTCGTGAATTAGAACTTTTGGAAGAGATAGAACGTAAAGCTATTCGAGTTGGGGATATTTGTTATGTTAACTATGGTGCACAGATATCTAGTAAGCAAAAAGGTGGGTTTGGGAAAGAGAAATTTTTGTCTGAAGACGATAATGAAAACACAGTCAAGTTCTTTGAAGGGAAAAATATCGAACGATATCAGATCTCATGGCCAGGATTACATCTAGATTATCGACCGAATGAAATCTATGGTCCACGACATCCCCAATTATTCGAATCGGAGAAGATAGCAGTCCGGTATGTATCTGATGATGATGATTCGTTACTTGCCGCATATGACGATGAAGGAATGTATACAGACCATTTAGTCGTTCTTTGTACTCATTACGAGAATATTTCTGGAACCGGTTTACAAGATGAGTTTGATGGATTCTCCCAATTAAATAAGCCATATTCATTAAGGTCAATACTTGCAATAATCAATTCCAGTTTGACTAATTTCTACTATGCTAACAGATTCGCCACAGGTAGTCTTCAAGGTAACTACTCTCACGTTTATCCACGTTCTGTCCGTAGATTCCCAATTCCAGACATCTCATTTTCATCTAATAGTGAACAGCGGGAGAATATCGATAGTATTGAAGATAGTAGTGATGAGAACTATTTTGAAGAAGTTCAAAGTGTATTAAAATCAAATGAGATGGTTGACGGAGAACAAGCACACGACTGTTTAGAAGAGCTCTGTAAAATTATGATTAGAACTAAGCAAGAAAGAGAGAGTCTTAATCTTGTTCTTCGAGATCATATTGGTCCCTATTCTGATGGTCCCTCTCTCTCTGACGTTGGCCTCACACAACCTCCAGAAGAATTAGCTGACTCGATCCTCAGCGACACAACTGAAGACTGGGAAAATCTCCGCATCGGTACTGTTAGGGTTATTCGTGAGTCCGCTACTTCCATCGAAATTCGCCAGACAGCCCGTTACAAACCGGAAAACGAGGATAAACACGAGACCGACCGTTGGGGTTACACCGAAACCGAGCCCCTGCCGGCGCTGAAAATTTCGGATCTCACGGAAACCGAGGCCGACCTGATCGAGGCCTTCGTCCCCGTCGCCGTCGACGAGGCCGGCGGCTTCGCGAACTTCCGCGAGAACGCCACCAAAACTAACTCCCCTGTCGATCGGCTCCGAAAGCTCACCCTGCCCGCCGTCGACGACGTTCGGGACGGCCTCGAGAGCTACCTTGAGACGAAAGCGCGAGCCGAGGAACTCGAGGCGAAGATCGAAAAGACGGACGAGTTGATCGATGAAATCGTCTACGAACTGTACGGGCTGACTGAGGAGGAAATCGAGATCGTTGAGGAAACCGTTGAGAACTGATCCCCAGTAGTCTCCTGTAATCCTGTACAGAGCGTGGATGTATCAGTCCAGGGGGCATCGTTACACCTGTCGAACAGCACTGTACGTACAGTTCAGCTGTTTTGCTATGAGATGAATGGCAGCCCGTTCCAACGCACCGCTCGCAGTATCATGGCAACGGCCATCATAACCCACACAACAGCCCAAACGGTGTCCGGAACTGGGTCTTGAATAGTGTCGGTGAGAATTGCTCCAGCAGACACGACACTGACCACTACAAACCCGATTTTGATGCCCCAGGGAAGTCGAGTCAGCAGGCCGGTCCTTGAACCATTACTATTTTCCGACATATCACTCAGTAACATGTCTACTCGTATACTTGTTCTGGTAGGATAGAATAGCTAACACCATGCGAACATACTCCTGTCACAAACTGTGGCGATGCCCGCTAACTGGCCCATTAGTAAACAAAATATATGGTAGATGGGTTAAAATACCCACATAATGAATGATAATTCGATTATTTTACGCCTCAATCTGATTATCGCACTTTTGCTTAGCAAGCTTGTGCTGCTGCTTACCTTTATTTTCCCTCTAGAACTGTTTCTTATGGGAGGGACTTTGATTGTATTCCTCAGTCCTTACTGGCTGTGCTACTGATCCGATTTCTTCGATAAGTTCGCAGGTCTGCTGAACAGTTGGTTCAACACTAAGCGCTTGGAAGAAACAAAGTCGATCTGTTACAACTATCCTCTCTATTCAGCACGCGACTGCTACCAGAATCCGGACAGGTGGGGCCCGAGCTTGCTGAATAGAGGGCCCGTATCGAGTGAGTCAGGACTGGTTGATTCGTTTTATTTGACTGGCCTTCGACCAAACCAGTATGGTCATCTCAACCGAGTCAGCGTGGGAACAGGTTGCTGAGGAGTTCGCCCGGGAGTATCAAGATGCAGTCGTCTACGGCGACCGCCAACAGGAGGTCGTTCTCCACGACGGTGCCCTCCGGTTATTGATGAACGGGTGGGTCGAACTCCCGTCAGGTCGTCTGCTTTCTCCTGATGCCGTCCACCACGTCGACCCCGTCCCGGAGCAAGAGCCATAGAACGTCATTGCCTGCTAGATACAACTTCTATATTCAGCACGTCCTCCTCAAACTATCAGTAGTTGAGGATTTCAACAGAGCCCAGTTCGTATACCTTTGCTGTGACTACTCGGCAAGCGGTACGTATCGGTGATACAGATATCGTTGTATTACGAATTTTCGGTCTGCAATTGGGTGCGGGAAACAGAACTACGGTGCCGACGGCGCACATGCGAAAACTGCTAGGAGAAATGGGGATGTATCGATCTCTCTCAGAAATTGTCCGTTCGGATGTTCCATATTCAAACTTGAATCCCCTTGGTTGTTGGGGTACATTTTGCAGCATTGACATCTCTTTTTCCTCTGGGTGCAGAAGATATGAACGCATGCAACAAATTAGTGAAGTCCACTTTACGACTCACGGCAAGACCGACAACCGACAACTCATCGACCGATACATCTTAGACGCAGTCGAGAGACTCCCGCAGCAGGAGTTCTGCGATCACGCGGCGTTCATGCCCTTGACACACGACGCAGTCGGTGGCGGCAACGTCTGGATCACGGTTGCAGGCGACATGGAAACTCTCGTCGACCACGAGTCCGACGACTGGGACTACCTTGTCGAGGAAGGGCTCGTGTCGGAGTGGGACGTGACCGAGGTGACGGAGGACTGGTACGAAATTGCAGGGGAACAGGGTGGAGAGTTACTACTCCAACTCCATCGCGTTGCGAATCAGGCGACTAAGGCCGCTTTCGAGGAATTCGAGACCCCACCAGCGCCAGTTGACACCTATCCAGAAGAGGATGCAAAACACCCGGTCGGGTGGTGGATGGTGCTTGACACTATGTCGGGGCATCAAGAGTATACCTTCGAGGAAAGAGTGGAAGCGTTCTTGCACGGCATTCGGCACAAGTATAAGGATATTTCTAAGTTGGAATCGCCTGAAAAGGCGGCCCAGCAAATCGATGAGTGCATTCAATCACTCGAAACGTTCCGAAACGAGATCCAAGACTGACGACATCATCGCGATAAATTCGCACGTGTAGTGTACAGTAGATTCACGAGCACAAGTCTCTAAAGAAGAGGATTTCAACAGAGCCACTTCAGCGAAGACTCCGCTCCACTTGTTGTTGCCCTTTGAGAGAGCGCTTCTCACTGTTTACTCGTCTCGAGCAGCGTCCTTCTGAACGTCTTCGCTTTGACTAGGCCGGTCGTCTGAATCGTTGTTGTTGGATATAGTATAAAATTAGTAATTCGACATAGGTCTGTTGCGGTCAATCCGTCTCTCCGACAGTTGCTTCAAAATATATCCACTCGAGGCCCCGATTACAGCCCGGTCGACCGACGTGTGATGTCGACGTGGTGGTGGTTCCGAAGGCCCCCGCCGATCGACCGGGTGACTGTCGGGGCTCGAGCGAGCCCCTTAGTCGGTGTGGACGAGGTTCGGCGGCACGGTACAGCCACAGGGGCTCGCCAGAGCGGTCATGGGGCCGGAGACGGTGAGGAACCCGATGGGGGTGCCACAGCGCGGGCACTCCGGGGGCGGCGAGTCGGCGTCCGGATCGCCGTCGCGACCGCTAGGCATGGGTCGCACACCTCGAGCAAGCGAGCAGCGATGACACTCCTGCAGTGGGGCGATTCCGCGGTCGTGCGGGACGTTTATATCCCGGTAGAATGTACGCAATCATTGCTTGCAAATCCCGCCTGGGATTTGGAAGCGAGTCTCGAGTGCTGGTTCCACCCGGGACGTTTCGATACGTCCCCTTTCCTTTGGAGACTGCTTCCAGTATATCCGTTGACTCGTTGGCACTTATATCTACTGCAAGCGGCGCGAAATCGACCGTCGCCGCCCGCGCTCCTCGGCGCTCGAGCACCCCTTGCTTGCGGCGGGTCACGGCCCGTGGCGCGACTCGAGGCCCGCCCTGCGGACGCGGCTGTGCGCCTCGGGGTTGATTTGGACGGGGTTCAGTCTCCGCTCAATAGAACGGATCTCGCCCTCTGTGAGAGTGTCCGGAACCGTCCTGTCTATGGTTCCGTCGAACGGTGAAGCAGTCATCGAATCGACTGTCAAATATTATTTCAGGTTCTAGTGGTAGCCACTGAAATACTGCACCCGGTTTCGTCTACCGATCCAATGAGGCCTCAGCACCTCTGTCTGCAAATAATATGGATTGTATTGTTGTACTAGAGGTTTCATGTAAGTAGTTGTAAGATAAATACTCGTACCTGTCCCTAATTTTTACATTCAACAGGTTAGTAAATTATATATTGTTTCAGTTGAATGTCTAATGTGTGGCACCCAACAATACCAATAGCGATCCGACTAGGCGAAAAGTCCTTCAACGTACTGCAGCCGCAGGCACGGCGGTTATTGGCTCCTCAATCAGTGCAAGTGCGTCCTCGAACAGTCTTAACGATATCAATGAACGGGGATCACCCGAATTAGATACCGGTAACGGTGATCGGACTGTCACGATCCGCTCGAATGAGACAGCGTCGTATACCTTCCAAGTGACAGGAACGATAACGCCGACAGGGGCACCAAATAGGGCACTTGATCACGGCACAGCGTCGGTCACGCTGTCAAATGACACCCACGAATACACGTTCGCCGGTGAGTTCACTGAGTTTGAGGTCGAAGGAGAGGCAGCTGTCTTTGTCGACGGTGACCCCTTCGACGTTGAGGCATTCCCTCAAACCACCCTGTCAATTGTTCCTCAGGAACCGATAGAGGTGGATGTGTCTGCGAGCGGGAGACTCGAGACTGAATCCAACTCCCTCGACAAGCCGAATAAGCGAACCGTTCAAGGAACGATTCGCAACCGAACGGTTCTCTCTTATGCTGGCGAACTCACACACTTCGATATCAACGGCCGTGCGGAAGTGCAGAAAAACGGCCACTCGGTCGATCCATCCGAAGTTCTTCCATCGTCGCTCCCGGGCGAAGTATCTCTCACCGGTCCTGACATCGATGTGACCGTCGGTGTTTCGGGTGAAGCCGCTTCTGACCACCCCTCTGTTCATTCCAGCGACGGGAACATTACTGCGCCTGCGACCGGCTCCGGGACGACTGCTAGGTACGACGGCCGTGTCGAATCCATCGAACTCGAGAACGGTGCCTCGGCGGAGATCGTCCCTGAGTCGAAGCGTGTGGTCTGTACGGCACCTGAAGAGCAGGCGATTACGTTCTCGACGCAGTCAACGGAAGCGTTCATTTACAACGAGGAAGTCCACAAGAACCCAGAGGTCACGGTTGCTGCCGGGGAAACAGAACGAATACAGTACTTCGGTGATGTAACTACTGTTTCCATCAACCAAGTTGAGGTGTCATTCGACTACGAACGCTACGAGGATGCGAAGTCGTCAGCACGCCTCCAGATGGCCGCGGAGTTCGAACGACAGGACGCTTATAATCGCCTCCGTGCTGAGGTAGCAGGGCGGGTCCGCCACGACGCCGCTGGTATCTACGCTATCTCGGCAGACGCTGAGCCCCGTCCTGTTGATGCCGTGGTGTTCAAACTGACTGATGTTCACCACGGAAATGAGGGTTCAATGAGCATCACGAAACACCGAAACTCTGGGTCCATAGTCGCCGGGAAGAATACCTACCACTGGCGAACAGACGATGGTCTCCTCGAAAAGATGCAACTTGACACGCTTGAAGTTGGGTCGGCGACAACCATGTCGTCCGCGGGGCTTGCCACCGAAACGTTCGATTTCGACGTTCCACAAGGAGTGTCAACCCAGCAAGTGGAAACGCCGGATTTGGCTTCGAACGTTCAATGGAGTGACTGGATTGGAGACATCTACGATGAGCTGAAAGATGTCGCTTCCGGGATTGCCGGCGTCAGTGCCGATTATCTGGCCAGGGCGATCGAGTACGCCGAGATAACCGCCACAGAAATTGCGGTCACCAGTGGGAAAATCCTGTGTAACACGCTTAACTCGTTCCAAGAACTGGCAACGAAGTTCATCGACGACGCTAACCTCAAAGCGTTTTGGAAAGTCCGTATTACGGGTTATTCGTCGATGATTTCACTTATTGGGAGTGGAGTATTCGAAGCTATTGGTAATGAGAACTACGACTGTGGGGCTTGTGTCGCATTTATACGGTTATCGCTGGATGTTGGGCTTTGTGGAGGCGGGGTGAGCGCATTCTGCTCGGCCTTCTCATTAACGACACTCGGTCTCGGGACGGTTCCGTGCGTGGCTTTGGGTGAGGCGATCTGTTCGTATACCATCATGGCTCTCCCTGATGCAAAGGATATCTGTAGTGGCCATACAGAACCGGATGAAGCAGCCTTCTGTTAGCCGGTAGCTCGTCCAGCATCGGCTACTCTGCAGATATTTCGGCAATTGAATAAATGTGTTTCGTATAATGGCAAGTAAGTTTATTATAACTATGTCGCGGATATGAGTCCATGGGAAGTGACTCCCTCCGCCGTCGGCTGCCGGCCGTCCTGGCGATCGGAGCCACACTCAGTCCGGCCATCGGAATCGGCTGGTTCGGCTGGGACTTGCTCCCGCTCCTGGTCGTCTACTGGCTCGAGGCGGTCGTCTACGTCACCCGCTGTTCGCTCGAGTCGCTGTTTGCCGGTCGCCCCGTCGACGACGACTACTACGGGCTCTTCCTCCCTCTCGAACGCCTCCGCGAGAAACGTGGGAGCGTGCGCGTTGTCGAGTGGCTCCCGCCGGTCTTCCCGCGAAACGTGCCGTTCGCGCTCAACGGCGGGTGGCTGCTCTTCGCGCTCGGGACGCTCGGGGCTCTTACCATGCTCTTCGCTCGTCCCCCGGGCACCCTCGAGCGAGGGACGTTGGTCGGCATCGGCGGCGCGACCGTGCTCGTCGTGGGCAGGCACGCGGCCACGCTCCTCGAGTCGATCCGCTCCGACCGGTACAAAACATGGACGGCACTGTCGCCGTTCGCCCGTCGGCGCAGGCTTGCCGTCGGTATCGTCGCCGTTCTCGTCCCGATCGTGGGTCTCGGGGCCACCCGGACCGAGCTTGGGCTCACGGCGACGGTCGGCCTGCTTCTCGCGACGAAACTCTGGTACGATCTCCTCGACCTCCGCACGCCCGACGACCAGCCGACCGACCCCCAGCGGGACGAGACCGCGATCGACGTGCCCGAGACTGCGCCACTCGCCGTCGGCCACACCGACGGACGCGGGATCGCCCTCGACGCGCTCGTCCTCGGCGCGATGCTGGCGCTGCTCCCGCCGGTCGGGTTCGTGATCCTGTTCTCGAGTGTCGCGGTTGGTCTCTGGGTCGGCCTTCCCGCGGGTGTCGCGACGGTCGTGCTCCTCGTCGCCGCCCGCGCGGCGTTGGAACTCCCGATCGCGTCTCTCAGGGTCGGTGCCGTGGAGTACCGCGTGTACGATGCCGCCGTGATTGCGTACGATACGAGGCTCGACGCGCCGCAGTGGCGGCTGCCCCGATGCGAGATTACGGACGTCCGGACGGACACTGCGTTCATGAGCCCCCTCCTGTCCGGGGCCGTCGGCACCGTCCGGATCGACTGTGCGGATGGCTCGTCGCGCTCGCTCTCACTGGTCCGGAACCCGGAGGCGGTCGGTCGGGCCCTCGCTGTCGGAGCGACCGCCTGAATCGATGCCGACCGGTTGTCGCCGCGCGCGGACCAAGCCTTAAGCACGTCACATCAGGAGCCACTCGAGACCTGGCGTCGCGAGCACCGCGGTCCCGTCGGCAGGTCGTCCCTCCCTCGGCCCGCCGATCGACTCGCGCCGCCGAACCCGCCGACGGCTCCCCGATCGACCCCGTTCGACGCGACGGTCGTTCGTTATCGAAAATGGGGAATGTCGGCGGCACGGACGCAATGGCCGCTGAAACGCGGGTCATGGTTGGCCCCAACGTATATCCCTGTGGTCCCGAGAGTCGAGCCATGAGCATTCGAGACGACCCCCGGCGCGGGCGTGTCTCGATGGACCCGATTCGCGTCCTCCACGTCGATGCCGACCCGGCGTGGACGACTGCGGTCGCCGACTGCCTCGAGCGAGCGGCCGTCCCCATCGAGACGCTCAGTGTGGACAGCGCCAGCGACGCGCTCGAGCGGCTCGAGCACGCCGACATCGACTGTCTCGTCTCGGAGTACGACCTGCCCGACACGGACGGGCTGTCGTTGTTCGATGCCGTCCGAGCGACCCACGACGCGCTGCCGTTCGTCCTGTGTCCCAGAGCGGGCTCGGAGGCCGTCGCGAGCGAGGCGATCGGTGCCGGGGTGACGGACTACGTCCCGAAAGGCGAGGGGGCCGCGACGCTTCGGGACCGCCTCGTCGAGGCCGTCAGCACGATCCGCGACCGCTCACGCCGCGAGCGCCAACTCTGTGCCGTCGAAACCGCACGGGAGGGCATCAGCCTGCTCGACGCTGAGGGGCGGTTTATCTACGTGAACCAGGCCTACGCCGACCTCTACGGCTACGAGCCGTCGACCCTGATCGGCGAACACTGGGAACGGCTCTACCCCGACGAGGACGTCGAGACCGTCCGCGAAGAGATTATTCCGACGGTGCTGTCCGAGGGCGACTGGTTCGGCGAAACGACCGGCCTCCGGGCCGACGGCACCACCTTCGTCGAGGCCCACTCGCTGTCGATGACCGGCAACGGCGATCTCATCTGTACGGTCCGGGACGTGACCGACCGCGAGGAACGCAAGCGCAACCTCGAGCGCTACGAGACGATCATCGACGCGCTGGGCGATCCGGTTTACACGGTCGATTCGGAAGGGCGGTACGCGTTCGTCAACGACGCCTACGCCGCGATGACGGGGTACGAGAAGGACGACATCGTCGGCCGCCACATCTCGTTTCTCCTCGACGAGCCGTCCGTAGCGCGCGGCGAGGACTGCGTCCGGTCGCTGCTCTCCGACGACACCGACGCCCGCCAGCGGACCTACGAGATCACCGTCGAAACGAGCGACGGCGAGCGGATTCGCTGTGAGGACAACGTCTCGCTGTTGCCCCTGGCGGACGGCCGCTACCGGGGCGTCGCCGGCGTCGTTCGCGACATCACCGAGCGCAAGGCCCGCGAACGCGAACTCGAGCGCTACGAGACGATCCTCGAGACGCTGCCGGACGAGGTGTACTCGCTGGACGCCGCGGGTGTCATTACCGAGATCATCCCCCCGATCAACGACGACGTGTCGACGACGGGCCACCGACCCGAGGAACTGGTCGGCGAGCACGTCTCGGTCATCATGGACGCGGACGATATCGACACCGCCGAGTCGGAAATCCGGGCGCTGTTGCACGATGACGACCGCGAGCATGCGTCGTTCGAAATGGAGACGATCGCGAAAGACGGCGAGCGCCACCCCAACGAGAATCACATCGCGGCCCTGCCGCCGGACGAGGACGGCCGCTTCCGGGGCACCGTCGGCGTCCTGCGCAACATCGCCGACCGGAAAGCCCGCGAGCGCGAACTCAAAGCGCAGAACGAACGCCTCGACCGGTTCGCCGGCATCGTCTCCCACGACCTCCGGAACCCGCTGAACGTCGCGCAGGGCCACCTCGAGCGGGTCCGCGAGGCCGGCGACTGCGACGACGGCGATCTCGAAGCCATCGCGTGGGCCCACGATCGGATGGCGGTCCTGATCGAGAACCTCCTGACGATCGCACGCGAGCGCGATCCCGACCCGGACACCGAACCGGTCGATCTCGCGGCACTCACCGCGGACTGCTGGCGACACGTCGAAACGGACGACGCCACCGTCGCGATCGAAACGGACGCCGTCGTTCGGGCCGACCGCGCCCGCCTCGCCCAACTCCTCGAGAACCTCGTCAGCAACGCCGTCGAGCACGGCTCGACGGACGCCGCCGACCACGACACCGCCGCGATCACGCTCACCGTCGGCGACCTCGACGGGGCGGCCGACGGGTTCTTCGTCGCCGACGACGGCCCCGGCATCCCGGCCGCCGAGCGCGACAAGATATTCGAAAGCGGCTACTCGAGCGACGGAGCCGGGACCGGACTCGGGCTCGCGATCGTCGAGCGGATCGCCGACGCCCACGGCTGGACGGTGACGGTTACCGAGGGCGACGACGGCGGGGCGCGGTTCGAACTGACCGGCGTCGAGCTGGTCGACCGGCCGGGACCCGGCGACGAGGAGTAATCCTTTTGCGGGACCCCTACACACGTCCGGGTATGAGCAGCAACTGGCCGGTCGATCCCGACGGCGAGGAGGGCAGCGAGGGGATGCGCAAGTTCGACATGCGGATCATCGCGGACAAAGTCGACGAGGAGGAGGACTTCCCGATGGACCGCGACGAGTTCGTCGCGGAGTACGGCGACTACCCGATCCGGATCAACTACGAGACGGTCGTCCCGATGAGCGATATCTTCGAGTACGTCGAACCCGCGGAGTTCGAGACGCTGCTCGACATGCACAAGGCCGTCGGCGCTGCCATGCGTGCGGGTGACTTCTGGACGTACCACCCGAAGGGCAGCGACCCCGAGAAGAAACACGCCTGAGCGCTCCATCACGAATCTGGATTACGTATCGCTTATACGACGCCGTTCGAAATGAACGTCCACAGTGACTAACACGCAGGTAACGCTCGTTCAGATCGACAACTACGGACCCTGGACCGTGACGCCGGAACCGCGTCGGGAGGCCGACCTCCAGACCATGCAATCCCGGCTGTTCGCCGAAATCTCGCAGTTCGTCGGCAACCGCGGCGGCTACGCCTTCTTCACGCGCTTCGACAACATGATCGCGGTGACGAACGGCTGCTCGCTCGAGGACCACGCGCTGTTACAGGAGTCGATCGGCAACCGGTATCCCGTCACGCTCAGTCTCGGCGTCGCGACGGGGACCAGCCCCGTCCAGGCGCTGGCCGACGCCACGGCCCGCCTGCAGGACGCCGGCAGCGCACAGGACGAGACCCGCCGCGAGTGTCTCGAAGGGCGAGGCATCGAAGACGGCTACCGGGCCGACGACGACGTCCAGATCGCCCACTTCGACGTGGTCAACGCGACCGGCAACTACACGGACGAACTCAACGCCTTCGACACCTTCATCGAGATCGAGCAGGGGTACGCCGAACTCATGCGCCACATGCGCTACACCCACGACAGTCTCTCCTTTTTCGTCGGCGGCGACAACGTCATCGTCGTCTGTCCCGATCTCGAGGCCGCCGACTACGAGGAGGCCACTGCCCACGTCGAGGACGCCGTCGATGTCGAGATGCAGGTCGGCGTCGGTCGCGGGGCGAGCGCCCACGAGGCCGGCTTCGCGGCGAAACACGCCCTCGAGACCTGTCGGGCCGACGGCACTCGTGTCGAACTCGAGTGGGAGATGGCCTGAAAACGGTGAATTAGGGAACTTCGCTGCCGGCTTGCTTAAGTGTGACGGGAGTAGCTTTTAGCCCGTTCGTGGGCATCGTTCAGCTATGGAATCGGAACTGTCCGTCAGGGATGTCCTGACGTCCGACTACGTCGGCGTCAGCGAGTCCGACACCGTTCGTGAGGTCGTTCGACTCATGCGCGAGGAACGGACGAGTTGTGCGCTCGTCGTCCGGGGCGCGGAGCCGGTCGGCATCGTGACCGAGTGGGACGTGCTCGGACTCGTCGCCGACGACCGCGATCCGTCGACGACGACCGTCGGCGACGCGATGACGACGCCGGTCATCACGGTCGGTCCCGATCGATCGCTCACCGACGTTGCGACCACGATGGCCCGCCAGAACATCCGCAACGTCGTCGTCGAAGCCGCCGACGGCATCGTCGGTCTGGTCACCCAGCGCGACGTCATCGCCGCCGCTGGCTCGTTCCAGGCGACGATGACGCCCTCCCGCTCGAGCGAGCCGCCGGTCGATCGCGACCGCGACGCCGCCGACCCCGCAGCGGCCCGGACGACCGAAGGGGACGATACCCAACTGCTCCCCAACGGTGGCGACGAGTACACCACGCAGGGCATCTGCGAGGCCTGCGGCTCGCTCGCCGACGCACTCTGGGATGCCAACGGCCAACTCGTCTGTACGGACTGTCGGACGGTGTGATCGGCCGTCGGTCCCGTCTCGGCAGGCGTCGTGTCAGCGGCTCCCGATCCGTATCTCTCCGATAGAAAGACCTTTCGGGTGTCGCGGTGGACAGGTCGATAATGATCGCGACCCTCGACGACCTGGACGTCGAAGGGACTACCGTCGGTGTTCGCGTCGACGTCAATAGTCCGATCGACGACGATGACACGCTCGCGGACGATGCCCGACTGCGCGCACACGTCGATACCCTGTCGGAACTGCTCGAACGCGGCGGTCAGGTCGCCGTCCTCGCCCATCAAGGTCGGCCCGGCGGCGACGACTTCGTCTCGCTTGCCTCCCACGCCGACCGCCTCTCGACACTGCTCGACCAGCCCGTCGACTACGTCGATGCGACCTTCTCCGAGGCCGCCCGCGAGGCCGTCAGGGACCTCTCGAACGGCGGGTGCGTCGTCCTCGAGAACACGCGCTTCTACAGCGAGGAGTACATGGAGTTCGACCCCGAACGAGCCGCCCGAACCCACCTCGTCGAGGGGCTCGAGCCCGTCCTTGACGCCTACGTCAACGACGCCTTCGCCGCGGCCCACCGCTCACAGCCCTCCCTCGTCGGGCTCCCGTCCGTCCTCCCCAGCTACGCCGGCCGCGTGATGGAATCCGAACTCGACGTGTTGGGCTCGATCGAGGAGACCGACACCCCCCGCGTCTACGTCCTCGGCGGCGCGAAGGTCTCCGACTCGATCGACGTCGCCTGGTCCGTCCTCGAGAAGGGGCTGGCCGATCACGTCCTCACCGCGGGCGTCGTCGGCAACGTCTTTCTCATCGCCGACGGCGTCGATCTCGGCGACGCCAGTTCCGATTTCATCTACGACCAGGGCTACTGGGACGAGATCGATCGCGCCGCCGATCTGCTCGACGCGTACGGCGACCGGATCGCACTCCCGCGGGACGTCGCCGTCGCCCGGGACGACGACCGCCACGAACTCGGCGTCAACGCCTTGCCCCCCGGCGACGGCGAGGCTGCAATGGACATCGGCAACTCGACGCTTGACTACTACCGGCGGATACTCTCGGATGCGGAGACCGTCATCCTCAACGGCCCCGCCGGCGTCTTCGAGGACGAGCGCTTCCAGACGGGCACCCAGGAACTCTACGGTGTCGCGACCGATATCCCGACGAGCATCGTCGGCGGCGGCGATACGGCCGCTGCCCTGCGAACGCTCGGTGTCGAGGGCTTTTCCCACGTCAGTACCGGCGGCGGTGCTGCGTTGCGGATGCTCACCGCCGAATCGCTTCCCGCCGTGACGGCACTCGAGAATGCACCCCAACGACCCGCAGCCGACGATTGAGCTCGCGTCTCGCGACGACATCGCCCCCCTCACGGACCGCTGGGTCCGCCTCGCGCGCGATCAGCGCCAGTACGGGTCGGCGATCCGCGCCGACGCGAACCGCGAGCCCATGCGGGAGACGCTCGGGGCCTATCAGGTCAGCGACGGCCTGTTCGTCGCCCGTCTCGAGGGCTCAATCGTCGGATTCGCCACGGTCTCGGTCGAACGCGGCTCCCTCGAACTCGACGAGACCCGAGGCATGCTGTCGAATATCTACGTCGACCCCCCCTATCGGGATCGCGGCATCGGCACGGCGCTGCTCGAGGCCGCCGAGGCGTCGCTGGCCGACCGCGGCGTCGACACGATGCTGCTCGAGGTGATGGCAGCCAACGAGTCCGCCCGGCGGTTTTACCGTCACAAGGGGTACGACGCACGCCGGGTGACCATGAGCCGGTCGCTCGAGAACCGGGCGGAAAACGATACACATTCAAAGGAGGACGGCTAACCAACGGCCTGCGCCAGGGGAGCATGGGCGGTTCATGCACTCGACTTGTAATCGAGACTTCGTGGGTTCAAATCCCACCCCTGGCTTGAATCCTTAGGTTCAAAGCTTCTACCTGCAGGTATCTGCAACTCCCAACGTTCTGGAGAGAGCAGTAATTCAGCATGAGCACCGCGGCCGATGGGTCCGGCCCTTCTGCGGAGCACTCGGCGAGACCGAGGACGGCGAGTCCGTCATCGCCCAGTCGAAACACGGTGAGCGAACGGTCTGTGCCAGCTGGACCGCGGATGACGAGGGGAGTTGCGTTGTCCGACGACACGTCACAGGTTTGGGAACGCAACTGATTCACCGAACCGAATCCCTCTCGGAGCCGATCCTGACAGCCCGTCTCCCCGGCCGTAGCTGAGCGAGGAAGCGCCGGTAGCTGCAAAAAGGAGTGAATGCCCCGGGTTCGTGGCCGAATTAGACCTTCTCAACCCCGTGTTCAGACTCCCAGCCGGCTCCCTTGCCGAAATCGAGTTCGACGAACTGCTCGCCCGACGACTCGTAGATGCTGAGCACTTCCGTTTCCCACCCACGGCACGCGTGGGGCCCGGTCCGACTCCAGTCTCCGTTCGGCGGATCCTCCATCAGCTGATAGCAGTCGTCACAGTCACTACAGGGACTGTACTTGACCGTATCGCCGACGGAGAGATGGGTCGCCGAAGCGCTTCCGGCTGCCATCGCGACGCCACCGACGCTGGCGAGTCCGATACCGGTTTTTCGAAGGACGCTACGTCGATCAATACCTGAACCATTACCTGACATATCTACATCTGATACACATCGACAATAGTAATAAATCTTTACTAGAATTAGCTTTACCTTATATATATTCTCAACTTATTAAAGGTAGTAAAGTCCACGGTATAGGACCATCTCTCTCGAGTCGCCCCCTCGAAGTGGTGACGCGCCGGCGCGGAGCCACCGGATTGAAACGACCGGTCATCGAACGGTCACATACTGACAGCGCCGATGACAGACTCCGACCAGCCGCCACCACCGGACCGCTTGCCCGCTCTGCTCGACGACGAAGACCACAACAAGGTGCTTGCGGGCCTCGAGCGGATCGACGCGGCAGACGCTGAGGCTCGCAAGCGAGCGTTGCGGGCGGTTCGGACGGATGCCGAAGAGCGTCCAGGCGCGTTCGACGGACTCGCTGCCCCGCTCGCGACGTTCCTTATCGATGATGACCGCGCGGTCAGATTGACCTGCGCCAAACTGTTCGTCGCCCTCGCAGCGTCGGACCCGAGTGTCGCCCTGGCTGCTATCGATCCGCTTGCGGAGCGACTGGCGGACGACGAGGAGTTTTACTATGTCCGAGCACGGTGTGCCGAAGCACTCGGCTACGTCGCGCTCGAGTTCCCCGCGGCGGTCAGCGACCCGGAGATACTGGCGGACCTTCGCATCGGACTGTCGTTCGACGACCCGGCAGTGAAAACGAAACTCGCGAAGGCGCTGGCGTGCGTGGCGCTCGGAGACTCGAGTCGGCTCCGCCATCGGGTCCCGTCGCTGGCCAAGCAGCTCGATGACGACACTGAACTCGTCCGGTATCATCTCTGTACGGCGCTTGTCGCGGTCGGGTGTGAGCATCCTGAGCGGATGTCCGAAGCGGCGAGTGATCTGCGAGAGCGATTGGACGACGAAAGCCCCTACGTCAGGGGCCGAGCAGCGGAAGGCCTCGCGTTGAGCAGACGGTCGGACGCATCGAGTGAGCCGAGCCTCGACCTCGGCAGGGTCGTCTCCGAGGATGACGATCCGCCGGCGTTCCTCACCGACCGTGTGCGGTTCCTCCGAGCGTCGCTGGCGGACGACGAGGAGTCCGAGGGGACACGAACCGGTCTCGGGACTGTCGAGTCGATCCGGGATGGGCTGGACGACGTCGTCGAGGCGATCACGTCGCCCGACGGTGCCGAATGTCAGCACTGCGGGCTCGATTTGCCCGAGGGCGGTCCGCCGATGTGTCCGCGCTGTGGCGCGCCACACTGACTGATTTCGGCTGGCCGACTATTCGGAATCGTTTTGTGGTTTTAGGCTAGCCTAAACACATGGAGAACGACGCCACTGAGCACGAGGCACCGACGCGACGTGAGTACGTGAAGTACGGCGGCACAGTCGTTGGCGGAGGGTTGCTTGCGGGGTGTGCGGGTCTGTCCGACTCCGATTCGACGCCGGAGGGTGGGAGTTATTCCGTGACGATGGCACCCATGGGTGAGGTTACGTTCGACGAAATCCCACAGGACATCTTCACGATACTGGGCCATCACGCGGACATGTTGCTAGCACTCGGGCGGGGCGATGACATCAACGCGATGCACGCCCCTGAATATCACCAGTCGCTGTACCGGAAATTCCTGCAGCGCCTCGACGGGGTTTCGGTCGACTGGGAGGGACTGTACTCCTCGTGGCCGCCGACGGAGGAGAAGCTGTACGAACTGGACAGCGACGTTCATATCGCCGACCCTGCGAAGATCGCGACGGCCAGTGGATGGGATGACAGCGACATCAGCAAGATCGATGAAAACGTCGGACCGTGGTTCGGGAACACCCTCAGCGGGACCCATCGGGAACCGCCGGCGGGCTGGGCCGACGACTACGAATACTACACGTTGTGGGATATTTTCGGCAAGCTCGCGCAGGTGTTTCAGGAGACCGACCGGTACGAAGCGCTCGCCTCGGTCCACGAGTCGATGCTGGCGACTATCGAATCGAACCTTCCGCCGGAGAGCGACCGGCCGAGCGCGGCGCTGGTCACGTTCTCGTCGGACGAAAAGAAGGCGTGGGGCTACAAAATGAACTACCCAGGCTACTACGCCGCACACACTCGGCCGATGGGCGTCACCGACGCGCTGGCCGACGCCACTGGGGACGGGTACGGCGAGGACGGCCGGAACGTCACGCTCGACTCCGAACTCCTCCTCGAAGCGGACCCGGACGTGTTGCTCGTCCTCGGTCCGATGACGGCGTACTACGACCTCGACGAGATCCGGACGAATCTGGAGGACGACGCCGCCACAAGCGATCTCACGGCCGTGGACGAAGGCACCGTCTACGCACAGGGGGCGCGTCGACAGGGACCGATCCTCAACCTCTTCCAGACGGAAATGACCGCAAAGCAGTTGTATCCCGACCAGTTCGGCGAGTGGCCCGGCTACGTCGACGGCGAACCGTACCCGGAGATCCCCGAGGACGAACGGTTGTTCGATCGTCAGCGAGTCGCGAACATCATCACCGGTGACATCTGAGCGACGATCGTCGACTGTCCGAGGTCACCCCACGCCGGTCGGGAGACCGATCGTCGACCCAGCGATAGTACACCTGACACGGTTCGCGCGCTGAGCGCACAGCGGTCGTGCGATCAGCGCTGCAGTGACGTCCAGTGGCTCCGATAGCTCAAACGACTGTTTGACCGTGCCCAAATCATATATCACGTGTCCGAGAGTGTTCGATATGGATCGGCGGACACTCCTCGTGGCGGGCGGGGTCTCCTTTACCACCCTTGCGGGTGGCTGTCTCAGCGACTCGAGCACCCCGAATCGGAGCACCGACGACCCCGACAACGGAACTGAGAGACCGCACTCGTCGTCTCCGGATGCCGGGATTTCGGTGACCGATATCGTCGTGCGAAAGGCCGTCACGTACGAATCTATGATGGGGTCGGGTGGTGTCTATGCCGAAGACGGGACACAGTATCTCGTCGCCTCGGTGCAGGCCGATGAAGATCTCCAGGCATCGGACTTCACGTTCGAGACGGCTGGGGAGTCCTGGGCACCGGGACTTCCCGAGGGGAGGGGCGGGACGAACTTCGCGGTTGCGGGCCACGGGGGCGGATCGGTCGGTCGACACAGCGGTGGCGAAGGCTCGTATCTCGCGTTCACGGTCCCGGCACCGCTCTCGGCATCGAACCCACGTATTCGATACGCGGACGCCGACACCACGTGGCCGCTTACCGCAGCAGGCCGGGAGCGGTTAGCTGCGCCCGCTCCCAGTTTCGAACTGCTGTCGCTGACCGTCGCGGAGACGGTGTCCCGGGGAGAGCCGCTTCCGGTGTCGCTGACCGTGACGAACACCTCGGAAACCGACGGCCGGTTTCTCGCAGCCCTGTATTGGCCGACGAAACGCATCGCGGACGACGACGAAGCGACAATCCTCGAGCGCGAGGTGTCCGCCGCCGACGACGCGACGTTCTCCCTCGACCTCGATACGGAGTACACGACCGAGACACCGGACTCGGTGCCGCTGTCGATTCGGGGGTATGTTACCGCCGACCGGGAGGTCGCGGTTCGCGAGCGGTCCGCACAGAACTAAGCTCGTCGGCTGTACCTGTCGTCCAACCGACCGTCAACTCGCGTCCATCGAGACCGCGGCGCGCTCGAGGTCGCGTCAACGCGTCGGACGGGAGCCGGGTATCGGCTCGCCGCGTGGGCCCCTGATACGCATGTGCGGCGATTGGCCGAGGCCGAGCCACCGCCCCGTCGGGCGCTGTCTCACTGAGTGGCCGCCGACCCGGCCGGTATCGGGGTGACGAACTGCGTCCGATCTCGTTAGGGAACGGACTGTTCGAAACAGCTACATGACTCCGGGACGTATCCGACGGTAGGACGTTCGTCCCGCCCCCGGCGGAATAAAAGGCACCCCGTAGCGGTTGCCGCCGAAAGCGACTGGCAATACGCACACGACCGAGCCCGGGACGGCCGAGGACACGGCTGTCGTGGGTGATGTCCGAGCCAAAGCCGGTCGCTGACAGGTGGTTTCCGCCGGTGTGTCACGAGACGAAGCCCCCTGGGGGCTACGCGCGATCTCGAGGCCTGGCGACGAAGCCCTGCGCTTAAGCCGGTCGAAGAGGTCGCGCGGATGCGTTCGAACGCGGACCCCCGTCTGCTCAAGGGTGCCGGTATCGACTTCTCCGTCCGAACGGGCCGATTCCCGGACGCCGATCGCTCGCACGAGCAGCACCGAGACCGATTCACTCGCGAGCGTGCGTGTCGGTCCTCGCTCTCCGAAGCGACGCCGACACGCGATGTCGCTGGAGACTCCACTCCGCCGGCCGGACGGCCAGCCACAGCTACCGGCCGTCGGTCGCCCGGTTTGTCCAGCCACAGTTGAGACACGGACTGAGCCGGAGCGGTTCGCCACACCGCTGACAGTGGCCGTTCGGATACTGTCTCCCGGTCTCATCCCCGTTAGTCATTCGAACACTCCATGCGCTGCTATCGGAGCTGATACATATAAAATATCGGTCCAGAACGCCTCATTTAGGCGTTCGGCTGGGTCGGTATTTCGACAGCGGCCGGTCGATGATTCACCGATCGGACGGATGGTGACAGCGCGACGGACTCGAGGTCGGGGACGAGAGGTCGTCGGCAGCAGCCGGAACGAGTAAGACTGCTCCCGAATGCGCGAGAAGCCGCCGGCTCGAGGCTGAGTAGATGGTCGCCGACAAGCGAGGCGAACGCGGATCGGCCGAGCCCTTCACCAGAACCCGAGCAGGTTCCCCGTGACGACGACGGCGAACAGCAGCAACGCGAGCGCCACGAGCACGACCGACTCGGGCGAACCGGACGAGTGGAAAACGCGCGTGAGTCGTCTCGGTCCCATCCTCTCCCCGCTGACGATCAATCGCTCACCCTCCTTGCTTGCCATGCGATATCATGGGTTGTCTTTCACTAAAAGTTGTTTGTAGCGCGCCTGTCATTCCGGACTGAGCACCGGACGAGGTGACTATCAGGACACACCAAATCGCACTGTCAGCGGAGTCGAACGAGGGATTCGTATCGAGCGTCGATGGATGCGGGTAGTCTCGATGTGGGCAGTTTTATCATCGTGCACCGCTCCCGTGTAACTGTCCGCGGGGTCCCTCGAAACCACCACCTACCGCCCCCGTGGGCGACGCTTTCCGGGGAGTGGACGGCGTGTTCTCCGTGACCGACGACGCGACGGACCGTCGGGGCTCGACGCCTCCGAACCGGGGTGTACCGATCGATATCGAAGCCACGACACGGTGACGATCCGTTTGGGTGATCACTCGAGCGCCGGCGGCCCCTATTCGGTTTCCGGCCCCTTCGCAACGCGGGCCTCGCTCGTCAGGGCGTCGACGTGGGCGTGGAGCGATCCCGAATCGGTCTCGAGCGGGACGATCCAGGAGGCACTGGTCCGATGTGGCGTCTCGCGAACGGTCACGTCGTCGTACCCCTCCCGTTCCGCCGTCGTTCGGGCGATCCGTGCGGCCTCGTCCGCGTCTTGGATCCGGATTTCGTCGTTCAGACGAACGGTTACGACCGGCACGTCCGCCATCCGGACGATCCGTTCGGTGACACTCCCGACCAGGACCCGATCGAGACCGGTCCGACCCTGGGTCCCCATGACGATCATGTCGATGTCGTGGTCGGCGGTGTACTCGAGGATCTCCTCGTGGGGGACGCCCCGTTCGACGGCCGCCACAGCGTCGACCCCTTCCCGCGTCGCTTCGGCCGCGACGCGCTCGACTGCCCGCTCGGCGGCCGGAATCGCTTCGTCGGTCTGCAGCGTGCCGAGTGGTCCCTCCGGAACGATCGACAGCGCGTGGACCGTCGCGTCGAAGCGATCCGCGATCGTCAACCCGTGCGTGATCGACCGACGAGTGCCGTCGCTCCCGTCCGTTGGAACGAGGATGTCCTGATACATGCTACGGCGGAACTAGGTGGCACGGTCGTAAATACCCTCGAGTCGGAGCCGAGCCGTTGCAAGCGGTGCCATCACTCTGTGAGGTCGAGACGCTATCGGACCGATTATCGCTGGAAGGGAAAGTGGCCGTGTTCTCCGAACGATGTAAATCTTTTTTACGTCACGCGAAAACGTGTGACACGGACTATGACAAATCTTGTCACTCACGTCGCGGACGCCGTCGCGGAACACGGCGACAACACCGCGATCGGGTTCCAGGGGGCCGAGACGAGTTACGAGGAGTTCTGGGGGCAAACCGGGGCCTTCGCGACCGCGCTTGAGGAACGGGGGCTCGGCCAGGACGACCGGGTCGCGCTCTATCTGCCGAACGTGCCGCCCTTCCTGATCGCGTTCCACGGGACGCTTCGGGCCGGTGGGGTCGTCGTCCCGATGAACCCCCAGTACAAGGCCCGTGAGATCGGCCACCTACTGGAGGACAGCGGGGCGAACGTCGTCGTCGCACTAGCCGATCTCGTCCCGTTCGTGACGGCGGTACAAGACGAGACGAGCGTCGACCACATCGTGAGCGTCGGCGGCGACGCCGAGGGTGCGAGCACGCTCGCGGAGTTCCTCGAGCCCGGGGAGCCGGAGATCGCCGAGCGTGCTGACGACGAGGACGCGGTCCAGCCGTATACGTCGGGGACGACCGGTCAACCGAAGGGGGTCCAGCTCACGCACGGCAACCTCGCGTCGAACGCGAACGCGGCGTCGGAACTCGTTCCGGGCGGCATCCGACCGGACGACAAACAGCTGGGGGCCCTCCCGCTGTTCCACATCTACGGGATGACCGTCGTGATGAACACGGCGCTGTTCAACGGTGCCGCGTACTACCCGCTGCCCGAATGGGACGCCCAGGAGGCCGTGTCGCTGATCGAGGACGAGGAACTGACGATCATGCACGGGGTCCCGGCCATGTACAACGACGTCATCAATCAGCCGAACGCCGAGACGTTCGACCTGTCGTCGGTACGGCTCTGTGGCGTCGGCGGCTCGGGCATTCCGGTCGAGGTGCTACGCCAGTTCGAGGCCCTCTACGAACCGACGATCTACGAGGGGTACGGGCTCACGGAGACCAGTCCGATCACGCACTTCAACAGCCCGATCGAGGGTCGCCGCGTCGGCAGCATCGGGAAGCCCGTTCCCGATGTCGACTCGAGGGTCGTCGACGACGACTTCGGTGCGGTTCCACCGGTCGATGAGGGCCCGATCGACGAGGACGAAGCCGACCTCCACGAGATCACCGGCGAGATCGTCGTCGCCGGGCCGAACGTGATGAAAGGCTACTACGGCCTGCCCGACGCCAACGAGGCGGCGTTCACCGAGGCGGACGGGCGACGCTGGTTCCACACCGGCGACATCGGCTACCACGACGAGGACGGCTTCTTCTACGTCGTCGATCGCGAGAAACACATGATCGTCACGGGCGGGTACAACGTCTATCCGCGCGAGGTCGAGGAATTACTCTTCGAGCACGAGGACGTCGCTGACGCCGCCGTCGTCGGGATTCCGGACGACCGCCGCGGCGAGACCGTCAAGGCCTTTATCGTCCGTACGCCCGACGGCGATGTCACGGCAAAAGAGATCACCGACTACTGCCTGACCAACCTCGCGGAGTACAAACACCCGCGTGAGGTTGACTTCGTCGACGAACTCCCCCGGACGACGACCGGGAAGGTCCAGAAGTTCAAACTCCGCGAGCAGGAGGGGGACGCATAATGGCGCTCGGCGACGACGTCCTCCTCGAGATCGATTCCGAGGGGGGTGCGACGATCACGCTCAACCAGCCCGAGCGGCGCAACGCGCTCTCGACAGATATCAGCGACGGCATCTCGGCGGCGCTCGCGGAAATTGAAGCGAGCGACGCCCGCTGTGTCGTTCTCGAGGGGGCGGGCGGCGCGTTCTCGGCCGGCGGCGATATCGAATCGATGGTCGAGGGCATCGAAAACGACGTCCCCGCCGACGAGCGGGTCCGCGCACTCCAGCGGTCGACGAACGATCTGATACGGACGCTGATCGACTTCCCGGTGCCGACGGTCGCGTTGATCGACGGCCCCGCGGTGGGGGCCGGCGCGAACCTCGCGCTGGCCTGTGACATGCAACTCGCCAGCGAGGACGCCGTCTTCGGCTTCGTCTTCCGGCAGGTCGGCCTGAGCGTCGACGCGGGGACCTCCTATCTGCTCCCCCGGGTCGTCGGGGAGAACGTCGCGAAGGAACTCGTCCTCACCGGCGATATCGTCGACGCCGACCGGGCGAAGGAACTCGGCCTCGTCAACCACGTCTACGGACGCGACGAACTCGAGGACCGGGTCGACGAGTTCGTCGACACGATCGTCTCCGGCCCGCCGATCGCGCTTCGCCACGCCAACCGACTCATCGGCGAGGGCCTGGAGAAATCCCTCGAGCAAGCCCTGACCGACGAGGCGACGGCACAGGGCATCGTCTTCGAGACCGCCGACCACGAGGAGGGCGTCGACGCCTTCTTCGAGGACCGCGAGCCCGAGTACAAGGGCCGGTAATCGACCGCGTTCCTGTCGATGGTTCGGTTCTCCCGTGTCGCGTGGTCGTGGGCAGCGAACGATTGCTCTTGACCGTCCTGCCGCTCGGTCTCACGGGCTCGATCGGTCTCCTGCTTCGTTGTGCCGTCGAACACATCGCCTTCGGTCGGCCTGAAACGAGTCCCGAGAGGGTGACCGGCCTAGTCGACCTGCCGGGACTCGGTTCAGATCGGGACCACCGTCGACACCCGCGCGTTCTCCTTGAGTTTGAGTCCGCCGTCGGTCACCGACAGCGGGATCAACGGCAGGTGGTCTCGGACCTGCATCGAGGGATGCGAGCCGCCGCGAGCCAGCAGTTCGTTGCGCGGCTGGAGGTGGACCGGCTCCGTGAGGTCGGTCAGGAACTCGTTGTGTTGGATGACGTACTGACCGCCCTCGAGGTGCCACCAGCCGAACTCGTCGTGGGGTGACTCGAGTTCCGTCGGGACGGGCTCGAGGTCGGCGTCCGTGAGTTCGTCGCCGCCGAAGTCGAGACGGCCGGAGGCGGCCACCTCGTAGACGGCGCTGACCGTCAGATCGACGCCATGGTCCGTGACCTGTACCGGTTCGTACACCAGGTTGTCGATCGACTCGGCGAGGGGTTGGTCGGTGGACATCTCGAGCGAGATGACGGCTCCGAGCGTGAAAATAGTACTGTCGGTGAGGGGCCGACGGCACTCGGTCACCGAGCCGCCGACGAGCCGCTCCCGATCGGGACCGCCGGCGCGTCGGACACCCCGAACCCTATGTGCTGGCGACCGTAGCCTCGAGTATGACCGACGTTCTCGCAGACGGGATCGCTCGCTTCGTTCGCGCGGTCGGCCCGGACCCCGACGAGACGCTGAGCGAGATGGACGAGTACGCCGCCGCCGCGGGATTCCCCCACGTCGGCCCCGAGGTCGGGGCCTTCCTTCGCTTCGTCGCCCGCCTGAACGACGCCGAGCGCGTCTTCGAGTTCGGGTCGGGCTATGGCTACTCGGCCTACTGGTTCGCCGATGCGCTCCCCGACGACGGCGAGCTCGTCCTCACGGAGGTCGACGACGACGAGCTCGAACTCGCTCGCGAGTACATGACCGCGGGCGGCTACGACGACATCGCGCGGTACGAACTCGGCGACGCGATGGCGACGATCGACCGCTACGACGGCCCGTTCGACGTCGTGCTGATCGACCATCAGAAGAGTTCCTACGCCGACGCGTTCGAGGCCGTTCGGTCGGACGTGCCCGTTGGCGGCGTCGTCGTCGCCGACAACGCGATCACGGCCGGCGCCATCGAGTTCGATGCCCTCCTCGAGTGGGCCGAGGGCGGCACCCCGACGGACACCACCGAACACACGCAGGGCATCATCGACTACCTCGAGACGGTACGGGCCGATCCGGCCTTCGAGACGATCGTCGTGCCGCTGGGCGAGGGCATCGCGGTGAGTTATCGCGTCGAGTAGTCGGTCGTCTCACCGTCGAACACCTGTTCGTCGAGTTCCTCGGCCGGCGTCGAGGCCCCGTACTCCCGGAAGCCGAGGAAAATCGTCGTCCCGGCGGCGGCAAGCAGCGTCGCCCACGTGATCGCAGCGAGTCCGATGACCGTCACCCGCGCGGGCCCCGGCACGCTCGAGCCGACGGTCTCGAGGCCGATGGCATGAGCGCCGGAGACTCCGAGAAACGAGAGCCACAGTCCCAACGCGGTGGCCGCGAGGCGTTTCCGCGTGACCGCGCGAGCGTAGCGAGCGAGACACGCGACGCCACCGACGGCGACTCCCGTCGCTCCGATGGTGAGAGCGACGTGGTCGACGGCGACGGTCGCGACGCCGGCGACGGCGAAACAGCCGAGCGCGGCAGCCAACGAGGATCGGTCCGAGCCGTGTCTTGTCGAGATCACGTCGTGCACCGCTTTGCCGGGTTGAGTCGGTGGGCGAATATATAGCTGTTGGCTGACTGCGGGCCGCTCGCATCGCCCGCTCGAGTCGGGGCTCGAACCCGGGACCGGATCGGGGATCGATGGGGCCGCTGGCCGGCCGCACCGACGACCGACGGCGGTCAGTCCGTCGCCGTGTCGGCGGCCGGGAGGGTAAACGAGAACGTCGAGCCCTCGCCGGGCGTGGAGTCGACCCACATCTCGCCGCCGTGGCGCTCGATGATCCGGTGACAGAGCGCGAGCCCGATGCCCGTACCCGCGTGTTCCTCGTGGCTGTGAAGGCGCTGGAACACCTGGAAGATCCGGTCTTGCTCCTCGGCGTCGATCCCGATCCCCTCGTCGTGGACCGAAATCTCCCACTTCCATCCGGTCCGCTCGGCGCTGACGTGCACCCGCGGCGGCTCGTCCCCGCTGTACTCGATCGCGTTCGAGAGCAGGTTCTGGAGCACTTGTCGGAGTTGGCTCGCATCGCCCGCGACGCGAGGCAGGGGGTCCGTCGTGATCTCGGCGTCCCGTTCGTCGATACGGACCTGGAGGTCCTCGCGAACGTCCGCCAGCACCGCATCGAGAGCGACCGGTTCCAACGGCTCGCCCTTCGTCTCCACCCGAGAGTACTGGAGGAGGCCGTCGATCATCTCACGCATGCGTTCGGCTCCGTCGACGGCGTAGTCGATGAACTCCCGGCCGTCCGCGTCGAGATCGTCGGCATAGCGCCCCTCGATCAACTGGAGGTAGCTGGTGATCATTCGCAGGGGCTCCTGTAAGTCATGCGAGGCGGCGTAGGCGAACTGTTCCAGACGCTCGTTCGACTCCTCGAGTTTGCGCCGGGAGGCCGTTCGTTCGGTGATATCCTGGATGACCAGCATTCCGGCGGTCACCTCGTCACCGGTCCGGACGGGAAGGGTGGTGGCACGGAGGTCCCGACCGCGATAGGTCACCTCGAAGGTGCGCTCGTTGCCGTCGAGAGCGGCCCGGAAATGCGGTTCGACCTCGGCGAGTAGCTCGTCGGAATAGCGCTCGTGGATCGTCTGGCCGAGCGCGCCCTCGCGATCGAGCCCGATCTCGCCGAGGAGTTGACCGCCGGCGGCGGTGTACCGCAGTTCGTCGTCGAAGAGGGCGACGACGCCGTTCGGGAAGTTCTCGGCGAGGGTGCGGTAGCGCTGTTCGCTCGCCTCGAGCCGGCGCTGTCGTTCCTGTCGCTCCGTGACATCCCGAACGACGCCGATCCGTTCGGGACCAGCGTCCGCGGTCGCGATCGACGTCACTGTCGCCTCCACCGGGACCTGGGTGCCGGATTTCGTCTCGACCGACGCCTCGATGGTCGGATCATCGCTCTCGGCGGCGATTCGCTGGGCGAGGGTCATCACCTGTTCGTCGGCGACGAGCGAGGCGTGGCTGCCGAGTAACTCGTCGCGATCGTACCCGGTGAGGTCGGCGTACGCCTCGTTGACCATCGAAAACCGGTCGTTTTCGTCGAGGACGTAAATCCCGTCTTCGATGGTCTCGATGATCCGTTCGTACTGCTCGAGGTGACGCTCGCGTCGTTTCCGGTCCGTGATGTCCTGGAAGTACACCGATAGTCCCGTCTCGGAGGGGTAGGTCCTGATCTCCATCCAGATGTCGAGCGAGTCGGAGTACCGCTGCCACGAGACGGGTTGCTGTGTCTCCATGGCCGTCTGATAGCGCTCGAGGAGATCGGACCTCGCGCCGCCGGGGAACGTCTCCCAGATGTTCTCGCCGACCAGGGCCGCCGGATCGTACCCCAGCAGTTCCCCGGCGCGGTCGTTGACGTGCGTAAACCGCCAGTCGTCGTCGAGCGCGTAGAACGCGTCCGAGACGCGCCCGAGGATCTCGCTCAGTTCGGTCTCGAGTTCGTGCTTACGACGCTGGAGGCGGCGCTCGTGCTCTTTGAGTGCGGTAATATCCTCGCCGGCCGAAATAACTCGCTCGAGGTCCCCGTCGGTCCCGAACACGGGGACGGCGGTGACGGAGAACCACAGCGAATCGCCCGTTGGCCCCTCGATCATGAGTTCCTCGTCGAAGACCGGCTCGCCGGTCTCCCTGACGCGCGCCGACGGGCCGCGGTCGGGGACGACCGGGTCGCCGTCGGCGTCGACGACGGTCCCTTCGGCGAGCAGTTCCGTCTCCCCAAGCGGCCCACGGTCGCCGAGTCCGAGCGCCGTCTGTGCGTGTCGGTTCGCCAATACGGTCTCGCCGTCGGCGTCCTCGACCGAAATGGCGACCGGCGTGGTCCGGAGGATCGTTTCGGTCTGGGACCGCTCGCGCTCGAGGGACCGCTCGTGGCTGATCCGATCGACGGTCGCCTCGAGACTCGACGCGGCGACTTTCACGAGCGACCGGTCGCCCTCGTCGAACGCGTCGGCGGTTTCGGACCCGATGACGACGACGCCGTGGTCCCCGATCGGGAGTCCGATCGCGCTCCGAATCGGCACCGCGGGGTCGTCGACCTCGACGGGCACGTCGTCGACCACCGGTTCGCCGGAGTCGAAGACGCGCCGGGCGATCTCCGCTCCCGCCGCGAACGTCGGGCGTTCGTCGAACGGGGTCGTTTCGGGCTCCGACCAGGCGACCGGCTCGAGGGTCGTCCCCGAAGCGTCGGAGAGGAACACACCGTTGAAATCCGGATCCAGGATCTCGGAGAGATGATGGCAGGCCTGTTCGGCGACGGCCTCGCGCGTCCCGGTCCCCAGCCACTCGCGGACGGCCTCGGTTAGCTGTCTGAGCTGGGCGGCCCGCCGGTGCTGTTCGGTCACGTCGTAGTAGAGTTCGACCCTGCCGCCCGCGTACGGACCCGATGAGATCGGTTTGCTCCGGTGCTCGAGCCAGCGCTCCTCGCGGCCGTCGCCGGGTGTAATTCGACACTCGAAGCGCTCGGTGTTGCCGTTGTCGTCGTAGGTCGCCTCGAGGACATCGGCGAACGCGTCGGGATCGCCGACCCGGTCGCGGATCGTTTCGTCGATCACGGTCGCCTTGTCACGGCCGACCACGTCCGCCGCGTCGAGCCCGAAGTATCGCTCGGTAGCCGCGTTGATCCACGCGACGTCGAACGCCTCGTCGAGCACGAAGACGCCGACGTCGGCCTCCTCGAGCACTGTCGTGATCGATTCGAACGGCTGCGGTCGGATCGATTCGGCGTCCGACGCCGCTCGAGGCCCGTCGTCGGGTTCGGTGACGACGCCGATCGAGCCCCGACGGCCGTCGCTGCCGGGGACCGTTCCGAGCCGTAGTTCGCAGGGAATCGCGGTGCCGTCGGCCGTCCGGACCGAGCCCTCGCGTTCGGTCACGCCGGTCGCGGACGCCGCCTCGAACGATTCACCGCCGGAGTCACCGAGGAGGACCGTGACGTGCTCGCCGGAGAGCGCGTCGCGGGTATGGCCCGTCAACTCCAGGAGCGTGTCGTCGACGCCGACGATGCGATCGGCCGCGTCGAGCTGGAACACCCCGCCCGCAACCGTCTCGACGACCGTCCGGTACCACTGCTGTGCCGCCGGCTCGTCACCGTCGCCCCAGGGGGCCGACACCGCCGGCTCCGCCTGTTCGGTCATTGAACGTAGGAGGCCGCTCGAACGGATAAGTCCAGCGCCGATTCCGCACTCGCGTGTGGCTACTCGTCGCCGCCGTCGGCGAGGACGCGCTCCTCGGGCGTCTGGCGGCCCGGGTGGATGCCGTACCAGGCGAACCCGTAGAGGACCGTCATCGACACCGCACAGAGGACGGTCGCGCCGGCGATCGACTCGAGCGCGAGGGAGACGGCCGGACCGGCGAACGCGTCGCCGACGGCGGCCGCCGATTCGCCGTCAGGGGCCGTCGCGAGCGCGTAGGGGAGGAAGGTCACGAACGCGAGCAGCCACCATCGCTTCGCGGTGCGTCGAAGCCGTGCCGTCCCATGCTCTCTGGCGGTGCTCGTGACGCCGGCGATGCCGAGGGCGATCAACACGAACGCCGGCAGCGTTCGAAGCGGGGAGTCAAAGAGGAGATTAACCGCGACACCGGTCGCGACGATCGCGACGAAACCGGTGAGGAGCGGACGCGAAGGATTGGACCCTGTACGAGGCATGCTGCCGTCGGGTAGCAACCTATTGTACAAAACTCTCGCGGACCGTCGACGGCCGGCGTCGCGCGTCTCGAGTGCCGGCCAGCATCGCGCCACAACAAAGGACGTATTACCGATGCCCGCAACTCGAACGTGAGAACGAATGAGGGAACGCGATCGACCTGTCCCCGTGGCGGCCCTCCGACGACGGGTCTCGGCCGCGGCTGATCGAGCGACTCACATCGCATCGGCAGTGCCTGGCGGCGGGACGGCGCGGCGACTGGGACGGCTCTGGCAGCGCCACGTTCGAGACCGGCCCGACCAGTATCAGGCGTCGATCACTTTCCCGACCGCGCCCGACCGGCCGACGGTCGGCGAGATCCACGACTGGATCGAAGCCCTCGAGTACGCGTTCGACGGCCGTCTCGACGTCTACGCCAGACGGGGGAGCGTCGCGGTCGAGACGGATCCGGTCTCGGCCGCCCTGTTCGACGAAGACGAGTTCGGCGCGATCTGCAAGCGGATCGAGAAGGGGTACGACGGCTCGCACGCGGTCGCCCACCTCCAAAAGTGGCGGCGAAACGACGGACGACTCGTGCGGGCCCACGTGATCGTGCCGGTCAAGCCGCTCTTCCCGCGCGGCGACGCCGACGGGCCGGACGCGGAGCGAGCCGCGGCCGACTGAGCGGCGCGAGGCCGACATCATCCTCGCAGCGTCACGGGCGGCCGTGATCGCGACCAGATCCCGAGGTTAGTCGTCGTCGCTCGGTCCGGGGCCGGGCTCCGAGCCGGGGTCGCGGTCGGTGCTCGAATTCGTTCCGGGTCGGTCACTGCTCCGGGAGCGGCCGGTCGCCGACTCCCCCTCGCTGGGCGTGACGTTGCTCGTTCGGTTCATCCACCTGTCGATGTTTTCGGCGACGTAGTCCTTGCCACCCCAGCCGAACGCGACGCCAGCGCCGATAGCGATGGCCGCACCGAGACCCCACGCGATCGCTCGGGCGAACACGTAGAGGATGCCGACATCGATCCCCATCGTGTCGAGCCCGATGACGATCGCCGTGAAGTAGAGGAACATCCGCGCGCCGTTGGCGAACCAGCTCGTGTAAGCGGTCTCGGTCGCCGCGCGGGTCCGCTCGATGGTATCGCCGATGAAGTCGGCGACGACGAACCCGAAGGTAATCACGAGCAGCCCCGCGACGAACGCCGGCAGGTACGAGACCGCCGTCGAGACCCACTGCGACAGCGTCGCGATCGCGAGCGCGTTCGCGGCCGCGAGGATCGCGAGACCGTAGACGAACCACTTCGCCAGCGTCCCGAAGGCGTTCGAAACCGCCCGCTCGGTGCCGCCGAGTATGCGACCGAGCGGCGTCTCGAGGACCATCCGATCGAGTTCGATGCCGTCGGCGAGCCGTCGGACCACGCCCGCTGCGACGCGGCCGATGACCCACCCGATCGCCAGGATGATCAACGCGCCGATCAGCCGCGGGAGGAACGTGACCAGTTCCGCGACGGGATCTTGCAGCCAGTCGGGCACCTGTGCCTGGGCAGGATACGGTGGTACCATACACGACGCCGGTTGGTATCGTCCGTGCTTTGTAATTGAGTCCGTATCGACCAGTCATGAAACCAACCGTTCTCGACCGGCCAACGCGGGTCGATTGAAGTGTCCGTTACGGGGAATTGTGCGACGGCCGTACCGTGACCGCTCGAGACGGGTTCCGAACGGACCGACGAGCGGGCTCGGCCTCGAGACCGAGACGAGCCTCGAGCCGGCGGGCGATAAACCCGTATTGTGTCCGGATCCGAAACCGCGTCGGTGACGGCGGGGAATCGGGTTCGAATCGCCGCCGTCGCCGGCTCGCCGAACGTGTCCAGTTTCACTCATGGGACGCAGTGTGGTGTCGAACGCGGACAGGACGCGGTAGGTTCGACCGCTCGCGTTCGACGGAGGGGTGTGGAGCCGTGGTTCGCTCTCGACGGGATCACAGCGGGGCGAGAACGCGGAATCGTGTTCGAACCGTCGAACTTTCGCCCGGCCTCGGACACGCTGTCGAACCCCGTGCAGTGTGTCCGGTTGTCGACGGACCGCCGGTCGGGACCCCCGGATCAGTGTGATGGCTACTCGATCCGGTAAAACGGTATTACCGGGTAGCGTCTCGTCGGTCCGACGCCGGCCGGGACGAGCGGGTGCGACCGGTGTCGGCGCTGTCGCCGCGGTCGCGTATCGACTGTGCGCCGCGCGCGTCGGCACTACGCTATTGATGCTCCGCATACGAGGGATGGCCATGTATCTCGGCGACGAGGCATGGCCGGACCTCGAGACGTACTTCGAATCGGAATCGCTCGCGCTCGTGCCGCTCGGATCGACGGAACAGCACGGGCCACATCTGCCGGAGGCGACCGATCATCTGATCGCGGAGGCGTTCGCGCACGAGGCGGCCGACCGAACGGGCTTTCTCCGTACCCCGACGATCGACATCGGCGTCAGCGGTCACCACCGCCAGTTCCACGGGACGATGTGGGTCGACCCACCGGCGTTCAGGGAGTACGTGGCGTCGCTGACGCGGAACCTCACCGCTCACGGCATCGATCGGGTGATCTACGTGAACGCTCACGGCGGGAACGTGCCGCATCTCCGGGAGGTGGGGGCACAGCTCCGGCAGGACGAGGTCGCGTACGCCATCGAGTGGATGTGGAACGACTCGATTCCGACCCTCGTCGACGATCTCTTCGAGCAGAACGGCCCCCACGGCGGGCCGAAAGAGACCTCGATGATTCAGTATCTCGAACCGGACCTCGTCCACGACGACCGGCTCGAGGAGGCCAGGGAGACCGGAGTCCCGAGCGTCGAGGCGGCGGAGACGGTCAAACACGGCTCGCGGACGTTCTACGATGCGGCCGACAACACCGCCAACGGCGTCCTGGGCGATCAGACGGACGCCTCGGCCGAGAAAGGCGAGCGACTGTTCGAGGCCGCGAGCGATCAACTCGTCCGGCTCTGTGAGTGGCTCGCCGCCCAGCCGTTCGAGGCCCTACTGCCCGCGGATCACGTCTAGATCAGCGGGCCGACCCGCGCCGACGATGATGATAATCCTTAATAGATACTGCTGTTACCTTGTTATATGGCAGTCGTCAGCGTCTCGATGCCGGACGAACTCCTCGCGCGGCTCGACCAGTTCGCCGAGGAGCACGGCTATACCGGTCGGAGCGAAGTCGTCAGGGAAGCATCGCGGAACCTGCTCGGGGAGTTCGAGGACACCCGACTCGAGGAGCGGGACCTGATGGGGATCGTCACCGTGTTGTTCGACTACGAGACCACCAGCGTCGAGGAGCGGATGATGCACCTGCGCCACGAACACGAACACCTCGTCGCCTCGAACTTCCACAGCCACGTCGGCGATCACTACTGTATGGAACTGTTCGTCCTCGAAGGCGAACTCGAGGATATCTCGGCGTTCGTCGGCAAGATCAGGGCGACCAAGGACGCGTTGACAGTCGATTACTCCGTCATTCCGGTCGATAGTTTCGATCCGCTCGCACAGGGATAGCGCCGCCGTGTGACGGAGCCAGTGTCGCCCGCGTTCACTCCTCGAAGACACAGTGGCTGTCTCGCTTACCGATCCGTTCGATCGTCCCGCCGCTTCCCATCGGACAGCCGAACGCGCTACTCGTGTCGCTCCTTGACGACGCCGACGTTTAGCGTCCGCACCCGTACGATCGCGCCGCGCAACCGGCGTCCCCACGGCGACCCCTCGCGGGCCGCGAGTTCGCGGCGGAGCCGCTCGGTTTCGGCCTCGAGGTCGCGGTTCGTCGCTTCCAGATGCTCGACCCGGTCGTCGAGGGCGGCGACCCGATCCTCGAGTCGGTAGCGGCGCGCCCGCTCGGCGTCGCGATCGTTCCGGAGCTGATCGCGTTCGCGCTGGAGGGTGTCGAGTCGCGCCGCGAGTCGCTCGCGTTCGCGCCGATCCGCATCGACGAAGGGGTCGCGATCCGGGTCCGCAGGAATGCCCGCGAGCGTGTCGGATTCGATATCGATGTGTCCCGAGCGGGTGGCGTTGACGACGGCTCCGACGAGCAGTATGAGGCCGCCGAAGTACAACCAGGTCACCAGGAGGAGGATCGCACCGATCGGTCCCGCCGACTCCGAACTGCTCGAGAGGGCGACGTAGACCTGAAAGAGCGACTGTAGCGCCGCCCAGCCGATGGCGGCGACGAGGACCCCCGGCAGTACCTCGCGGACTGAAACGTCGACATCGGGGAAGAAGTAATACATCGGCAGGAAGGCGATCGTCAGCCCGACGACAAGCACCAGCGGGTTCACAAGTCCGACGACGAGATTGGTCGGGAAGAACGCGAAGACGATGCTGGTCGCCCCGGTCGCCGCGAGCGCGACCCCGATCGCCCCGAAGACGACGGCCCCGTCGCGGACCTGATCGACCAACGAGTTGTCCTCGGTCGACGCGTAGATTTCCGAGAACGCGGTGTCGAGTCCCCGAAAGATCTTCAACGACCCCCAAAAGAGGACGAGGAGGCCGATGATCGACGTTCCGGCGTTCCCGGTCGACCCCTCGATTCCGTCCTCGAGAACGATGCGGCCGCTCTCGGGGAGGAAGCCTTCGGTCGCCGACGACACCTGTTGGGCGAGCCCCTCGCCGCCGAGAACCGAGACGAGAAAGAAGACCAACACGAGCAGCGGAAGCAGCGAGATGAAGGCCTGATACGCGATGCCGGCTGCCATGAACGTCACGTTCTTCTCCTGTATCCCCGCCACCACCGCGTTCGCGAACGACGGCACACCACGGTCCGTGCGACCCATACGTACTGTCCGTTGCAGGTCCTGATAGCGCTCCGGCTTGCAACCACACGGCCCGTCAGTCGCTGTCAGACTCCCGTTCGAGCAGTGTAGTCGCCGCCTCACGGGTCGGGAGCGCCGCCATCGCGCCTGCGTCGGTCGTCGCCGTCGCCGCGACGGCGTTCGCGAACGCGACCACGGCTGCGAGTCCGCGGCCGTCCCGCAGGGCGGTGATCGCTCCGGCGACGAAGGCGTCACCGGCACCCGTCGTATCGACCGTCTCGACCGCAACGCCGGGCCGATCGACCGCGGCTGCGGGCCAGGGTGCATCGTCGGCCGCGACCGCGACGGCACCCTCCGCGCCGCGCGTGACGAAGACCGTGTGCGGCCCGCCGGCATCGATCGCCCGTCGAGCGCTTGCCAGTGGGGTCTCGCCGCCGACTCCGAGCGCCTCGAGTTCGGCGACCGTCGCGAAACAGACGTCGACGTGTGCGAGCGCATCGCCGACCACGCGCGCGAACGTCTCGTCGTCGGCCCACAGTTCGGGCCGGACGTTGGGATCGAACGAGACCGTACAGCCCGCGGCCGCGGCCCGCTCGAGCACGTCCAGCGTCGCCTCGCGCGCCGGCCCGCTCGACAGCGTCACGCCGCCGGCGTGGACCCATTCGCAGTCCGCGAGGGTCGCGTCGTCGATCCGGCCGGGTTCGAGGCGCGTGTCCGCGGTCCCGTCCCGGTAGAAGGTAAACTCGCGGTCGCCGGTCTCGTCATGGGTGACGAACGCGAGGGTCGTCTTCGCGTCGGCGTCGCGTTCGACGAATTCGTCCGGGACGCCGTACTCGGCGAGGGCACCCTCGAGAAAGCGGCCGAACGGATCGTCGCCGACGCGGGTCCAGAACAGCGGCGGGGTCTCGAGTCTGGCGAGCGCGACGGCGACGTTCGCGGGCGCACCGCCGGGGCGGCGCTCGAACCCGTCTACGGTTTCGAGCGGGCCCGATCGCTCGGGCACCCAGTCGATGAGCGTTTCGCCGACGACGAGCACGTCGCGAGACATGGTCGATCCTCCCCCGGCAACGACGGTAGTTCTATCGACGATCTCCCGCTCGAGAGCGGTACCGATCAGGACAGTGAATTTATATCTTCGAGGTTTCAACCAGCAAGTAACAGTATGAATGACGTTTCGAGGCGCGAACTCCTCGCGACTACGGGAGCGGGAACGAGCGGGATCGTGCTTACTGCAGGCTGTCTCGATCAACTGTCCGAGAACGGTACCGACGGGACCGAGGACACCGACGAATCGAACGCCACGGACGATGAGACCGCGACCGGCATGTCGCCACTCGAGCGCTGGGTTCCCGCATCGGGCAGCGAGAACCTGCGCTTTCACGTCCGGGACCTCGCTGCGATCCGTCGGTCCGCGGACGATCTCCGCGCGGCCGTCGCCGAGGACGTGCCACGGTTGCCGACAGGCGACAGTCGCGAGATCGTCGAGAAGGTAGCAGACGACGACTCGGCGGTCGCGTCCGTTTGCAGGTTCGGGTCCGAAGGCGTCGCCGGGAACGTCGTCGTCACCGGGACATTTGATCCCGGCGCGGTCGACGCCGAACGCGAGTCGTCGATCGGCGAGTTCGCGGTTCTCGAGCGCGACGGCGTCTCGGCCGCCGTCTCCGCGGAGACGTTCGTCGTGAGCTCTGCCGACAGCGCAGCCCTCGAGACGATCCTGTCGGCGGGCGTCGAGGGAACGGATCGCCGCGTCGACGAGCACGACCACTTCGCGCAGTTGCTCGAGCGCGTCGGTGTCGACGAACGCGCGGTTCTGTGGGGCGAATACGAGGGCGACGCGGCGGGGACCGGTAGGGCGTATTCGTGGTCGTTCGGGGCCGACACGTCGACTTACAGGGCGGTGGCCGTCTACGCCGACCCTGAGCGGACGGCTGACTTCGAGGCGGGGATGACGGACCAGTTCGACGACGTGACGGTCACGGTCGACGGCAATGTCGGCGTGGCGACGCGGACCGTTCCGACCGAAGAATACGAATACCGTAATCTGTTCGCCAACTCTGGACCGGCGGTGAGAGCTGGGGCGTCCATCGAAGTCGATCAGTCGTCGCGGACCGTCACGGTCACGTATACCGCTAGCAGTAACGCCGACCGAATCGAAGTGCGCGCGGACGGCGAGACACGGGAAACCCTGACCGATGTCGGACAGCAGGCGACGCTCGAGTACGATGCCGGCGCGTCGGGGACCGTTCAGGTCGTCGCCGTCAGTGGCGACACCGAGACACAAGTAGCCAGGAAGTCGGTCTCGTTTTGATCGTCACCGCTCGAGCGACGGCGCTGCACCGAGTCGGTCGGGTTAGAGGATGATGCTCTTTTCGCGCATCATCGCGTGGATCGAGGCATCGAGGCCCTCGCGGCCGATCCCCGAGTCCTTGTTGCCGCCGAACGGAACGTCGCCCAGCCCGTGGCTCGGCGCGCCGTTGATCCGGACCGCGCCGGCGTCGACGCGCTCGGCCAGTCGCATCGCGCGTTTGTAGTCGTTCGTGAAGACCGCCGCGTCGAGCGCGAGATCGGAGCCGTTCGCGATCTCGAGGGCTTCGGCTTCGTCCTCGAAGGTCGTGATCGCGGCGATGGGGCCGAACTGTTCTTCGTCGACGATGCGGGCGTTGCGGGGGACGTTCGCGAGCAGCGTCGGCTCGAAGAACTGATCGGCGAGTTCGTCCGGAACACCGTCGGGGGCGCGTCGTTCGCCGCCGCGGACGATCTCCGCGCCCTTCTCGACGGCGTCTTCGACGAGCGTCTCGACCCAGTCGGCCTGCTCTTCGCTGATCAGCGGGCCGAGGGCGGTGTCGTCCGCGAAGAGGTCCCCGACCTGCCAGGCATCCATCTGTCCGTCGATCAGGTCGACGAGGTCGTCGTGAATCGATTCGTGGGCGAGCACGCGCGAAATCGCCGAGCAGCGCTGCCCGGCGTACTTGAACGACCCCTTCGCGCAGTTAGCCGCGACATCGGTGAGGTCGGCGTCGTCGAAGACGATCGCCGGGGCGTTGCCGCCGAGTTCCATGTGCAGGTTGACCATCCCGCTCTCCCGGGCAACGTGTTTGCCCGCGCCCGAGGAGCCGGTCATCGCGATCGCGTTGACGCGGTCGTCGCCCGAAAGGACGTCGCCGATCTCGCTGGCGTCGCCGGGGACGAAGTTGAACGCGCCGTCCGGAATGCCGTCGACGTCGGCGATGACGTCGGCGAGGATCGCCGCCGAGATGGGAGTCTTGCTGGCGGGCTTGAGCAGGACGCTGTTCCCGGCCGCGAGCGCGGGTGCGACTTGCAGCGCCGTCGTCGCTAGCGGATAGTTGTACGGCGTGATACACAGCACCGCGCCGATCGGTTCGTGTTTGACGATCGCCTGCCAGCCCTCGTGGCCGTCGGTCGAGCCCTCGCGGTACTCGCCTTTGCTGACGATTGTGCGGGCTTCCTCGGCTGCTCGATCGAAGCGTTCGGCGGCCTGGCCGACCTCGCCGCGAGCCGAGGAGATCGGTTTGCCGGCTTCCCGGACGATGACCTCGGCGATCTCTTCTTCGCGTTCGCGGAGTCGATCGGCGATCGTCTCACACCACTCGGCCCGCTCGACGACGGTCGTCTGGCGTAATTCGGGTTTGATCTCGTGGGCGGCAGCCAGTGCAGTGCGGGCCTCCGTCGGCCCTGCGGCGGCGACGTGTGCGAACGTCCCCCCCTCGGCGAGGTCAGAGACCGACAACTCGCCTTCGGTCTCGAGCCACTCGCCGTCGACGTAGATCCGCTCCCGCCGCTGTGCGATTCTCGTTGCCATACTAGTCCCTTGGGTCCCCTCATTGAAAATGTTTACTCAGGCTCGAAAAAACAAAGAGAATAGTGACGGTGTCGTCCGACAACACGTTCTCTGTGGTTGATACCCAAAATGATGGACGAATAGCAGAACTATTCTTTAGGCATACCAAAGAAAAGTTCTCGCATGGGAAGGTTTTAAGTGGAATGCGCGCGTATCGATGGATAGGATGAGCACCCAACAGACCGTCCGCCAATCGGCAGACAGCGTCGAGGAGAACGCGCTTCGCCTCGAGCAGGACAAGGCCGAGCAGATCGTCGACGCGCTGAACACGGAACTGGCCAACTCGTACGTCCTCTACCACCAGCTGAAGAAACACCACTGGGTCGTCGAGGGTGCGGAGTTCCTGCCCCTCCACGAGTTCCTGGAAGAGGCGTACGAACACGTCGAGGAAGGCGCTGACGAAATCGCCGAGCGCGCCCAGGCGCTCGGCGGCGTCCCGGTCTCCGGGCCGTCGAACCAGGAAGAGCGCGCGACCGTCGAGTTCGAGGGCGAAGACGTCTACGACGTCCGCACGATGTTCGAAAACGACCTCGAGATCTACGGCGACATCATCGAGTCGATGCGCGACAGCATCGAACTCGCGGAGAACCTCGGCGACCACGCGACCGCCGAGATCCTGCGCGATATCCTCGTCGAACTCGAGGAGGACGGCCACCACTTCGAGCACTACCTCGAGGACGACACCCTGGTGCTCGAGGAAGCGACTCACTGAGCACGTCGGCGAGCGGGTCCAAAACGGGCCCGTCGACGATCCAAGACGGCAGACAGTTTTTTGCCGAGCACGCGCGACGGCGTCGTTCGTGGTCGGAACCGATCGTGCACTCGCGGCCTACGAGTCCCGACGTAGTTACCGCTCGAGGTCGACGGTGTGATCGGTCGCGATCCACCCGTCGCTGTTGTTTCGTTCAGTAAAGACGGTCTTTCCGGGGCGGGTCTCGTGACTGCTTACGACCGCCGTCGGCTCCTCGAGTTCCTCGTCGAGTTCGGGCTCTTCCCTACGGGCGGGTACGTCCATCAGGTGGAGTTAGGCGAGCCTAATTCTAAAAAGGTTTTGGTCGACCTAAGACTCCGCGAGGCGGAGATACCACTGGCCGGACAAATGCTGTTGGCGTCCCTCGATTTCCCGTGGTCGCGATCGTTTACGGAGCCGACCGCTGCGCCGTCCGGTTTGCCACCTTTCGCCGTCCCGGCGTGCGAGAGCGGCCCATACGAATATAGCATCTTTTTTCGGGGCTCAGTGACATCGTTCCAGTATGAGTTCACACGAGAACCGGTCACAGGGGGCACTAGGCCGACACGGTCGGAGCCTGATCGCGTCCCTGTTCGGTGTCGAGCGGGGCCACGTCGAATCCCTCAGCTGGTCGCTCGGTAACCGCGTGACCGCCGACGCGGACGCGAATCAGCTCTTCCGATTCGCCCATCAGCGGTCCGCCCGCTCGGTGACTGCCTTCGAGGTAACCGACTACACCTGCGTCCTCCGGCTTCGCACGCCGGTCGGCCGCGAGAAGTTCTACGGGATCGCGAACGCCGATATCGAGGCCCGGCCGGTTCCGGACGACTGGGTCAGAACGAACTGAGCCGACGACATCAGCCGCCGGACAGCTTCATTGGCCTCGATCGGGAAGCGGCGCATATGGAGTACGACATCGTTCAGGGCGACATTGCTGCACAGTCCGCCGACGCGCTCGTCAACGCGGCCAATACCAGCCTTCGGATGGGGGCCGGCGTCGCCGGCGCGCTCCGCCGCGGTGCGGGCGAGGGGATCGCCGCGGAGGCGATGGCAACGGGGCCGATCGACCTCGGGGCGGTCGCGGTCACCGACGCCTACGATCTCGAGGCCGACCACGTCATCCACGCCGCAGCGATGCCCCATGCCGGCGAGGCGACGGCGGACAGCATTCGAGACGCGACGCGACACATGCTCGAGCGGGCGGACGAACTCGGTTGCGAGTCGCTCGTCCTCCCGGCGCTTGGCTGTGGGATCGCCGGCTTCGACCTCGCGGCGGGGGCCGAGATCATCGGCGCGGAACTCGAGCGGTACGAGCCCGAGACGCTCTCAACCGTCCAGTTGATCGCCTACAGCGACGAGGAGTACGATGTCCTTCGAGCGGCGGCCGGGAACGCCGAGGAGGCGACGCTATCCGAGGAGCGCAATCCGGATCGGTGAACGGAACCGACGGCACGAGCGGTCGACCGACAGCGAGCGGTCGCCTCAGACGACGAGTTCCCACGTGTGACCACAGCGGCCGCACTCGAACGTTCGGTTGATCTCCGGGCCCAGCAGTTCCCCGTCGACCTCGGTTCCGGTGTCCCCCTTGCAGTTCGGACAGCGTCTCCCTTTCATGCTCGAGCCGTGGCTGCTACCGGGAGTTCCCGATGCGAACCCCCCACCGCTACCGGATGCTGTGCTCCAGGTTCGCATGTTGTTCTCGTTTCGTCACACGATCGCTGCAACTGCACCTCGGTGTCCACCTGCTCGCACGACGGCGTTGCGATGGCTGACCGATCGGTTCAGTAGCGACTCTCTGTCGGTCCAATCCGACCGGACCGACGGTCTCGGTCGCCGTGCGGTCGGCTCCGTCTCGAGAAAGCACGGAGCATCGCTCGGGGTCAGGACAGCGAGAGCCCGCGGATCTCGACCGTCTCGCCCGCCGTGACGTGTCCGATGACCTGCCCGTCGGTCGCCGCGGCCAACTCCTCGGCACGGTCCTCGGGCAGCGCGACGACGAACCCAGTCCCCATGTTGAACGTCCGGTGCATCTCCGCGTCGGTCACGCTCCCCTCCGCCTGGACGAACTCGAAGATCGGCTGGGCCGGCAGCGGGTCATCGATGACGTACTCGTGATCGCCCATCCGCAGCAGGTTCGTCCATCCGCCGCCCGTGACGTGAGCCGCCGCGTGGACCTCGTGGTCGCGCAGCGACTCGAGCAGGGCCGTGTAGATCCGGGTCGGTCGCAGCAGTTCCTCGCCGATCGTTTTCTCCGGGTCCAGCGGGAACTCGTCCGTATAGTCGTGGTTCCGCGTCACCGCCTCGCGAGCGAGGGTCAACCCGTTCGAGTGGATCCCGTTCGATGGGAACCCGACGAGCGCGTCGCCGACCCGCGCGTCGCCGTCGAAAATGTCGTCTTTTTCGGCGAGTCCGACACAGGTGCCCGCAAGGTCGAACCCCTTCACGACCTCGGGCATGACCGCCGTCTCGCCGCCGAGCATGGTGAGATCGGCCTGCTCGAGTCCCACCGCGAGCCCCTCCCCGATCTGGTTGGTCAGCTCCTCGTCGGGGTCGTCGATCGCGAGGTAATCGACGAAGGCGACGGGTTCGACGCCCGCCGCGACGAGATCGTTGACGTTCATCGCGATGCAGTCGATCCCGATCGTCGAGAAGTCCCCGGTCGCTTCGGCGACCAGCAGTTTCGTCCCGACGCCGTCGGTCGCCAGCGCGAGATACCGGTCGCCGATGTCGAGCAGCCCCGCGTACTCGGTCCGCAGATCGCTGCCGAACGCCTCGAGCAGCGCTGCCGTCGCGTCCTCGCTGGCGTCGATATCGACGCCGGTCTCGGCGTAGGTGAGTCCCTCCGCGTTGCCTCTCTCGTCGTCCGTGTCGGTCATACTCGAAGCACCTCCCGGCGCGAGCAAAAGGTCACCGGTCCGTCCGGGACGCCCGCGGGACCGAAATGAGCGACCGCAGCGGCCGGCGTTACCTGAACGGGCCGACGAACACGATCACGTACGCCGCGAGCAGCACCGTCGGGACGAAGACGATGGCGAAGACCCCCTTGTGCCACTCGAGGACGGACTTCCCGTCCAGCGGGCCGAAGGGGATCATGTTGAACGCGGCCAGAACGAGGTTGATCCAGATCCCCATCTGGCCGATCGTCCCGAACGGCTCGGGGACGATCACCAACGGGAGGAACAGCAGCGCTAACAGGAGGTTCGTCACCGGGCCCGCGAGCGCGATCAGGCCGTTCTCGCGTTGGGTTACCCGCCCGCGGTGGTAGACGGCTCCGGGTGCGGCAAAGAGGAAGCCGACGAGCGCCATCATAATCGCCAAGAAGAGCATTTGATAGTCGGCCCGGAACTCGGCGATCTGGCCGTGTTCGATCGCGACCACCTTGTGTGCGATTTCGTGGAGGAGGAAGCCGACGCCGACGGTGACGAAACTCAGCCCGACCATCGTCAGAAAGTTGCTGACGCTGTCGCCGCGATGGACTGGCACGATCAACAGTGCGAATGCAATGCTGAGCGTGATCCAAGCAATGGCGAGATCTCGGATCTCGGTGTTGCTGAATGTCAGTTTCCGATTAGAGTTTCGGTCCACGCGGTAGCTCATAGCAGCCCCCAGAGTAGCTCGAGGCTATTTCGTGCACCCTCCAGTAACTGCCCCATGAGTGCGTCGACACCGCCGATATCGGGTGCTAGAAACTTCAACACGACGAAGGGAAACAACCCCGTCGCGATCATGCTTCCGATGTTCGTCAGCGCAACGATCATGATGAGTCGGAACAGTGGAACGCTGAACATGTCCTCGACGGCCTCACCCAGCGGCCGCTCGGTGTCGCCGACGATTTCGTTCAGCGTCTGAATGTCTCGGACGTTGACCGGCCGATGTCTGAGTTCGACGTAGCCAGCGAACCACCCCGGCGCGAGCAGCGGATTGATACTCGTCAGCCAGGCGACCGCGCCACCGACGCCCGCGCTGGTCCAGCGCGCGCCGGCCAGCCGCGCCAGCGTGAACGCGAAGATCCCGTTGAACAGGAACCAGGCCGCGAACAGCTTCAGCAGGAACACGTTCCTGGCTCCCGCCATGATCAGCAGGAAGAAGAATCCGAAGAACCCGACCATCACCAGATAACCGACGATCTTCAGCGGCGAGAACCGGCGACTCGAGGCGGTTCCGGAGAGCGACTCGAGCGTCGGGATCTCCTCGGGCTGTTGCAAGTGGCGTTCGATCCCGGCTTTGTGGCCGGCACCGACGACGGCGAGCACGTCGTACCCCTGTTCACGGAGTTCGTGGAGGTTGTGCGCGATGTACGCGTCCCGTTCGTCGATCAGGGCGTTCGCACCGCCCGGGCTGAACTGGCGGAACTCCTCCATCATCGCGTCGACGACGTTGCCGTCGGTCATCTCCTCGATGTCGACCTCCTCGATCTCCTCGACGTCACCACCGAGCCCATCGAGTGCGAATCCAAGGACGGCACCGAGCGTAACACCGACGCCGAGGCCGGCCAGCGTTCCGGCCGTGCCCCGCACCGCATAGACGCCGGCGCTTTCGACGGTTGCAGCCGAGAACGGCCCGACGAAGGTTCCGGTTGCGATCAGCGTGAGACAGCCACCGATACCGAGTGCAATCCCCGCGAGGATCCGCGTCGAAAACCCGGAGAGATAGCCGCCGGTGTATCGGCCGGCGGACTCGAGGGAGGGGAAAAAGAGGAGGCCGACGAACGCGCCGCCGAGCGTACCGAGTGCGCCGCCGCCGATATACTGGAGGATCGTAGGATCGGTGAGCCCGACTAACAGGAGGTCGCCGACGCCGAGCAGCGGGGCGAGAAAGGCGGCGACGAGAAAGCCGAGCAACGTGCCGGTGACGGCACCCACGGTGAGCCCGAGCGTGCGGGGGTCGGTGATTCCGAGCGCGAGCCCGCCGACCATCTTCAGTTTCTCCAGGAACGATAGTCGGCTCCAGAATCGCTGGATCGTTACCTGAATGTCCCGATCGACCAGGGCAACGCCGCTGCCGTTCGTTTCGGCGGCCTCGATGGCGGCCCGCATGTCGGCACCGGGTTCGATGTCGAACTGATCGCCGAGCCGCGACTGGACGTACGATAGCATCCAGTAGGCCAGAAACTGGAAGACGGTGTTGCCGGAGAGGAGATCCCCCGCTTCGATGTCGTCCGGCGTCCCGCCCTGCATCTGGCGGTAACGCCCTTCGTCGAGTTCGACCGCAACGACGTCCGGGTCCTCTCGGGCGACCGTCTCGCGGACCTCGTCGACACTCGCCTGCGAGACGTGTGCCGTGCCGAGGACCTCGACGGAGCCGCCGTCGCCGTCGGGTGGTGCTGGCGGCTCCGGCACGTCGGCCTCGCCTGCATCGCTCATTATACCCCCCAACTCGGCGGCGACTTTTACCAGTATCGGACCGGGAAGGAATGTCAAATACCGAGACAGTATCGCCGTCGAGCCAGCGGGGCCGTCAGTCGACGCCGACCGGTGAAAGCAAGACTGATTGGTGCCGTCGGGTAAGACGGGTCAATGACGGCCCTACGGGAGACGGTTATCGAGAACCGCGAGATGGTCCAGCCGAACCACGCCAACATGCTCGACGTGGCCCACGGCGGCAACGTGATGAAGTGGATGGACGAAGTGGGCGCGATGAGCGCGATGCGGTTTGCCGGCGAGATGTGTGTCACCGCGCGGGTCAATCAGATGAACTTCGAGCGGCCGATCCCCGTCGGCGACACGGCGTACATCACCGCCTACGTGTACGATGCGGGCACCTCGAGCGTGAAAGTCCGTCTGATCGCCGAGCGGGAGAACCTCCAGACCCACGAGCGCGAGCGGACCACCGAATCGTATTTCGTCTACGTCGCGATCGACGAGGACAACACCCCGACGACGGTGCCCGAGTTGACCGTCGACACCGAGGAGGGTGAACGGCTTCGACGGGAGGCGCTCGCGGACGACCTGGGGCGGGCCGACTGATCGATTCGACGCAGGCGTCACAAGCATTACCATCGGAAACCGCGGACAACAGTGTGTCATCCGACGCGGATCGGCGTTTTCACTGCGGTGCTGTCGCCGCTGGCTGGCGTCCGGTTTCGGTCCTGTTTTTGTCTCGAGCCCCGCTATAGTGGCCGGTCCACGACTGGGATCGGCTCGAGTCCTGCCGAACGCCGCTAACACGATGTTATCCGGTTCGGATGAGAACTACTATACCGGTTCACGAAGTAGGGAGTACATAGACCGACAGATGTCCTCTCCGCAAGCGAAAGCCCGCGAACAACACGACGACGCCTGTCCCGTCATCGCCTCCCTCGAGCAGATCGGCTCCAAGTGGCGGCTGGCGGTACTCCACGAACTGCTGGACGGCGAACAGCGGTTTAACGAACTCAAGCGATCGACCGACGCGAACGCCCGCACCCTCTCGCGCGTGCTCGACGACCTCGGCGAGATGGGGTTCGTCGAACGCCGCATCGAGGAGGACGCTCCCATCGCGACCTACTACAGCCTCACCGACAAGGGCGAGTCCCTCGAGCCGGTCTTCGGCGAAATCGAGTGCTGGGCGGGAAGCTGGCTCGAAGAAAGCGCGCTCGAGGTCTGAGAGACGGCCATACCGCTCGGTGAACTACCGGGAATGGATCGGACAGCTCTGGTGAATCGCTGTACGGCGTGTAACGGCCGAGATGACTGCAGGGTGGGATCGTGGATATTACGTAATCAAAACTACTAGGAGTGGGCGGGAAACGTTGTACACTCGTGATGAAGGACAAACATTTGATCTTGATGTTGATGTCACTCCATTGAACGACAGATAGAAGTAGGATCGAAAACACCGTTTTATATGAATCGAAGAAGAACAATCAAAAAAATAAGTTCGATATCAGTATGCTCTCTTTTCGGTGGATGCGGTTATTTTGATCAGAGTTCCGTATCTATTGTAATAATGAATAGATCAGGCGAGGAGATCAGTCTGCAGATATCACTATCTCATGAAGGAGGAGAAGTTTATTCGAACAATTATAGTTTAGAACCCGGTAGTGAAATACGCGAAAATAGTATTGCCACTGGAAGACGTTATACTGTAACTGCAACTGTAAATGAGTCCGAGTGGTACACGCATACATTAGAAATGCAAGGATGTGAGGAACAGCTGCTTACAGTCAGTATTCTCAGAGATAAATCCGTAGATTTCGGGAATAACGTCTGTAGTTGATTTGGTTTTGGTGAATCGCTGGACGGCGGAGATCTTCGGTGAGAAACTACGCTGCTTGAGGCGTCATACTGGGATGATTTGACTGTGACGTAGAAGATTTCGGCAGTGACGAAGCAGATAGACGCTCTCACAATGCCTCAGAACACTATAGTAAGCGTTAGAAATAATTGCCCACTTTTGGAATCGAAAAGTTGGTCTAGAGCGGTATCGATCGCGGTGGTTAGTTGCTCAAGCGAGTCAAAGAATCGGTTGCTGAGAGCGTTTTGGAGTTGTCGCCAGCACTCTTCGACCGGATTGAGTTGCGGCGAATACGACGGTAACGTGACGAAGGCGAGGTCGTCACGGGCCGCCAGGTCCGTGACGGCCGACGCCTGGAAATACGGCGCACCATCTAGCACGACGATCAAGTCTTCTCTGAATTCGTTGCATAACGCGAGAATGAAATGTTTCGTGTGATCGGCGGTAACGTACTCGGTGAATCGTGAAAAGAAGCACCCGCCGTCTTCGGTGATCGCGCCGAGCAGACACGTCCAGTCGCGTTGACCGGAGAGTTCGACGCTCGACCGCGTGCCGCGTGGTTTCCGCGCGGCACGCGACCGAGCGGGACGGATTTCTTGGTTTGGTCGATGCAGACTATTTTGACGTCCATCTCCGATCGCTTTTTTGATCTCGTCGTAGAATCCCTCTTGGTCGGATTCTTCGGCTTTGGCGGCTCTACGGCGTTGTTTTTGATAGCTTAGTCCAGCTTCTTTGAGCAACCGCCGACAACTCGGGTAGGAGTACTCGACATCGTAGATATCTTCAAGAAACTCCTGGACGAGCGCCGGCGTCCACGCCGGCGCGTCAATCCCGACCTCTTCGGGCGGTTGGTGAACGGTTTGCTCGAATTCTTTTTGCTGCGATTCTGAGAGTTTTCGTTTTCTTCCGGATCTATGAGCATCAGATACAGCTTGCTCAAGCGGTTCGTCCGTATCAAGTCGCATCAGCCAGCTGTAGATTGTTCTTCGACAGAAATCTCGTCGAGATGGTCCATTAACTACAGCAACAATCTCTGAGCGGAAGATTCTAACGGTTACTATAGAACCCGGAGCTGTATGGCGATTCACCAGAGCCGATCGGACGGAATTTCTCACTGCAGAACAGGGAAGTACCCGACCAGCGGCCGTGCCGGAGCGAGCGTAGAGCGTGCGGTTCCCGTTAGCTCTCGGTCTCGAGTTCGACCAACTCGAGCGACCGATCGAGGTGACAGACCTCGTGTGGCGGCTCGCCGATGATCTCGGCGATGCGGTACTCCTCGTCGAACGAGACGCCGTCGGGCTCGCAGTACTCGTGGCTCGGGCACTCGACGTAGGGGCAGGGGCCGGGGAGGCTCGTCTTGCTGCCGGCGAAGGCACCCTTCGACGTGATGTTCGCGCGCGTCGCGGCTGGCTCGACTTCGACGGCGCGGACCCCGCCGGCGTGCATGGCACACTCGAGGGTTTGGGCGTTCTCCCGGACGGACGTGACGCGGTACTTCGTGCCCGGTTGGAGGTTGAGACACTGGCTGCGATAGGGACAGCCGGTACAGGCGTCGGCTTCCCCTTCGTAGACGAACTCGGTTCCTGGCTCGGCCAGCCGGGAGCCGATGAGCGTAACAGTCGACATGGGACGTGGTAGTCGCCACTGGCGGTTAAGCGTCACGTCCCGTCGAGCGCCGGAAGATCGAGTGCGGATCAGCAGGCGATGCGGGTGGACCGATTCAGCCGTCGGTCCCGTCGCCGGTGAGCTCGTCCAGTCGCTCGAAGTACGTCTCCCGGGGGACCTGGTACAGGTCTCGATAGTCGATCTCGCCGGCGTCGAACTGCCGGGCGAGTGCGATCGTTCGCTCGAGGGCGTCGTCCCGGGTCGGGTATCGCAGCGTCTCGTTCAGCGAAACGTCCGGCTCGAGGTAGAGCGTCACGAACCAGTCCGCGGAATCGACCGTATCGGCGGGGTTGACGCCGGGTCGGCGGGTTCGCTTGCCGTGGGTGAGATACAGCGTCGGCAGACAGGGAGCGGGGAAGTCCGCGGCGTTGAACACGTCCGGTCGGTACGCGAGGACGAGCCGTCCCTGCTCGCCCTGACTCCAGACGGTCCATGCGTCCGGGAGCCGCGAGCGGTCACCCACGCCATCCGCATTCGTATCCGACATGGCTGGCGGTAGGTCCCCTCACCGTAAATCCCCGTCGCCACTGGTGTGGTCGGATGGCCGCTCGGTTCCGCTGGTCCGACGGCGGTGATGCCCGTTCGATGGGGCGCGCGCGAGCCGACGTGGACGCTGCAGGCCGATAATTTATATCAAATGAGGCCGAATATGCGGTGTGATACCGAACATCAACACAGCGTGCTGGCAATATTCTCCCGGAATAAAGTCCTGACAAATACCTTTTGGGGCTAAGGTTAAGTAGCTGGATTACTCACTCATTAAATACTATCGGTATCCGTTTGCCGGGCCGATCCACTCCGCGTCCGTCCCCGGCGCAGCGTTGCCCGATCCGCTGACGAGGCATCGCGCAACGCCGAGTGGTGATAGATGACATATGACACGGCAAATCGCCGCCGCCCACGAACGGGTTACGCTCCCCGAGCCCCCCCTCGAGGAGTCCGACGAACACGACGCGCTCACGTCGGGTGAACGCGAGGCGACGGATTCCGACGGTTCGGCCACGCGATGCCACGGCTGGTCGAACGACGTCTACGCAGTCCGCGGATCACGGACGACTGCACAGCAACCGGGGGAACCCCGCAACTGGCAATGATACCATGACCGGTGACATCGAAACACTCGAGCAGCTCAGTACGGATTACAAGGAATCGATGCCCGCGGACCTTCGGGAAACCAAGTCCTTCGACTGGTACCTGGAGGTGGTCTACGAGGACCCGAAGGTGGCCCGTAACGCCCACCAGCGCGTCGCGGACATGTTCGACTACTACGGCACGACCTACGACGAGACCGAAGGGATGGTCGAGTACCAACTCGCCAGCGAGGACCCGCTGGGTGACGGCGAGAACACCTTCTACGGGAAGGTCATCCACCAGTCGATCCACGAGTTCGTCAACAAGGTCAAGTCGGGTGCCCGCCGGCTGGGCCCAGAACGGCGAATCAAGCTGCTGCTCGGGCCGGTCGGCTCCGGCAAGTCCCATTTCGACAAGCAGGTCCGCAAGTACTTCGAGGACTACACGCTGCGGGACGACGGCCGGATGTACACCTTCCGGTGGACGAACCTCTGTGATGTCATCCAGGACCAGGACCCGGCCGACGACTCCGTCCGCTCCCCGATGAACCAGGACCCGCTCGTGCTCTTGCCCGTAGAGCAGCGCCAGCGGGTCATCGACGATCTCAACGAGAACCTCGACGCGCCTTACACCATCCAGAACGAGCAGGCGCTCGATCCGGAAAGCGAGTTCTACATGGACAAGCTGCTGGCCTACTACGAGGACGACCTCCAGCAGGTCTTAGAGAACCACGTCGAGATCGTCCGGTTCGTCGCCGACGAGAACAAGCGACAGGGCCTCGAGACCTTCGAGCCGAAGGACAAGAAGAACCAGGACGAGACCGAACTCACCGGCGACGTCAACTACTCGAAGATCGCCATCTACGGTGAGAGCGATCCGCGTGCGTTCGACTACTCGGGGGCCTTCTGTAACGCGAACCGCGGCATCTTCTCCGGCGAGGAACTGCTCAAACTCCAGCGGGAGTTCCTCTACGACTTCCTCCATGCGACCCAGGAGCAGACGATCAAGCCCAAGAACAACCCCCGGATCGACATCGACCAGGTGATCGTCGGCCGGACGAACATGCCCGAGTACAAGGACAAGAAAGGCGACGAGAAGATGGAAGCGTTCAATGACCGCACCAAGCGGATCGACTTCCCCTACGTTCTTTCCTACGAGGACGAGGCCAGCATCTACGAGAAGATGCTGCAAAACGCCGACGTCCCCGACATCAACGTCGAGCCCCACACCCTGGAGATGGCTGGACTGTTCGGCGTTCTCACGCGTATCGAGGAGCCGGACACCGAGACCGTCGGGCTCCTCTCGAAGGCCAAGGCCTACAACGGCGAGATCGACGAGGGTGACGACATCGACACGAAGAAGCTCCGCGAGGAGGCCGAACTCAAGGCCGAGATCGGCGAGGGCATGGTCGGAATCTCACCGCGCTTTATCGGCGACGAGATCGCCGAGGCGATTATGGACTCCAAACACCGCCAGCGCGGGTTCCTCTCGCCGCTGACGGTGTTCAACTTCTTCGAGGAGAACTTGGAACACCACGGCTCGATTCCGGAGGACAACTTCGAGACCTACTACCGCTACCTCGAGACGGTCCGCGAGGAATACAAGGAGCGGGCCATCGAGGACGTCCGCCACGCCCTCGCGTACGATATCGACGAGATCCAGCGCCAGGGCGAGAAGTACATGGACCACGTGATGGCCTACATCGACGACGACACGATCGAAGACGAACTCACGGGTCGCGAACAGGAGCCCGACGAGACGTTCCTCCGGTCGGTCGAGGAGAAACTCGACATTCCCGAGGACCGCAAGGAGGACTTCCGACAGGAAGTCTCCAACTGGGTCTCCCGCCGCGCCCGCGAGGGCGAGGCGTTCAACCCCCAGGACAACGAGCGCCTGCGCCGCGCCCTCGAGCGCAAGCTTTGGGAGGACAAGAAACACAACATCAACTTCTCCGCGCTGGTCAGCGCTAACGAGTTCGACGACGACGAGCGCTCCGCGTGGATCGACGCGCTGATCGAACAGGGCTACTCCGAGGGCGGTGCCAAGGAGGTGCTCGAGTTCGCCGGAGCGGAGGTCGCCAAAGCGGAGATGGACGACTAACATGAGCGAACACGAGGCCGACTAACATGACCGGACACGACTACGTCACCGAGGCCGACCGCGCGCTCGAGGAAACCTACGAGGAGCCGATGTCCCTCGCGGCGTACGTCGATCGGATCTTCGAGAACCCGTCGATCGCCTCCCACGCCTCGAAGTACCTGCTCGAGGCGATCGAGGCCGCGGGTACGCGTACGGTCGTCGAGGAGGGCGAGGAAAAGGAGCGCTACCGCTTCTTCGACGACCCGTACAACGACGGCGAGCACGCGATCCTCGGGAATACCGAGGTGCTCAACAGGTTCGTCGACGACCTGCGGTCGATCGCTGCGGGCCGGGCGAAAGACGAGAAGATCATCTGGTTCGAGGGCCCGACCGCGACCGGCAAGTCCGAACTCAAACGCTGTCTGGTCAACGGCCTGCGCGAGTACTCGAAGACGCCCGATGGCCGTCGCTACACCGTCGAGTGGAACATCTCGACCGCCGAGGGCGGCGAGCGGGGGCTGAGCTACGGCGACGACGCAAGCGCCACCGACGAGCAGGACTGGTACGAGAGTCCCGTCCAGGCCCACCCGCTGTCGGTGTTTCCCACGGAGGTGCGGGACGATCTCCTCGAGCAACTCAACGCCGACCTCGACGACCACGTGCCGATCCAGGTCGACGCACAGCTCGATCCGTTCTCCCGGGAGGCGTACGACTTCTTGGAGGAGCGCTACCGCCGGGCGGGCGAGGAGGAACTGTTCTCGGCGATCACGGACGAGAGCCACCTCCGCGTGAAAAATTACGTCGTCGACACGGGACAGGGTGTCGGGATCCTCCATTCGGAGGACGACGGCCCGCCCAAAGAACGGCTCGTCGGCTCGTGGATGCACGGCATGCTTCAGGAACTCGACTCGCGGGGCCGGAAGAACCCGCAGGCGTTCAGCTACGACGGCGTGCTCTCGCAGGGCAACGGTGTGCTGACGATCGTCGAGGACGCGGCCCAACACGCCGATCTCCTCCAGAAGCTGTTGAACGTCCCCGACGAGCAGTCGGTGAAGCTGGACAAAGGGATCGGGATGGACGTCGATTCACAGCTGCTGATCATCTCGAACCCCGACCTCGAGGCCCAGCTCAACCAGCACGCCGATCGGAACGGGATGGACCCGCTGAAGGCGCTCAAGCGGCGGCTGGACAAACACCGCTTTGGCTATCTGACGAATCTGAGCCTCGAGACGGAACTCATTCGCCGCGAGTTGACCAACGAGATGGCGGTCTGGGAGGCCGAGAGCTACGACGAACTCGCCGATCGGATTCGGGCCCCGGTGACGGTGACGGTCAAGGACCGCGACGGCGAGACGCGGGGACAGGAGTTCGCGCCGCACGCGATCGAGGCGGCCGCGCTGTACGCGGTCGTCACGCGACTGGACGAAGAACACCTCCCGAACGGGCTCGATCTGGTCGATAAGGCCTTGATCTACGATCAGGGCTACCTCCAGGAGGGCGACAGCCGCCGCGAAAAGGACGAGTTCGACTTCGACGGGGACGGCAACGACGGCGATCACGGCATCCCGGTCACGTACACCCGGGACACGCTCGCGGAACTGCTCCAGACCGACCGGGATCGCCACCACGCCGAGCTGTCGGTCGAGGACATCGTCATGCCCCGCGACGTGTTAAACGCCATGGTCGAGGGGCTGATCGACGCGCCGGTCTTCTCGACGGGTGAGCGCTCGGAGTTCGAGAACCGCGTCGTGCCCGTGAAAAACTACATCTACGACCAACAGGAGAGCGATGTCATCGAGGCCATCATGCACGACAAACGCGTCGACGAGGAGACCGTCGCCGAGTACGTCGAACACGTCTACGCCTGGGAGACCGAGGAGCCGCTGTACAACGACCGCGGGGAGCGCGTCGAGCCCGATCCGCTGACGATGAAGCTGTTCGAGATCGAGCACCTCGGCCGGTTCTCCGAGAGCGGGTACGACGGGAACCAGCCCCGCGAGAGCGTCCGGAACTTCCGCCGCGAGAAGGTCATCACGTCGCTGAACCGCCACGCCTGGGAGCACCGCGATGAGGACTTCGCCGTCGAAGACGTCGATCTCACCGCGATCCCGGTGATCAAGACCGTCCTCGAGAGCCACGACTGGGACGACGTCGAGCGGACCTTCGAGGACTTCGACCCGCGCCAGTGGAGCGACCCGCCAAGCGGGACCGAGACGGCCACCGTCAAGGAGAGTACGATCGACACGATGGTCGATCTCTTCGGCTACTCGCCGGCGTCGGCCGAACTGACCAGCAGACACGTTATGGGACAGGTGAGCTACAGATGGGACTGAGAGACGACCTCGAGCGGTTCCGAGAGGTGGGCGAACAGCGTCGCGAAGATCTGGCCGACTTCATCCAGTACGGCGACCTGGGCCAGAGCCGGCCGGGCGAGATCAAGATCCCGGTCAAGATCGTCTCGCTGCCGGAGTTCGAGTACGACCAACGCGATCAGGGTGGCGTCGGGCAGGGCGAGGACGGCACGCCTGATACCGGCCAGCCGGTCGGCCAGCCACAACCACAGCCGGGTGACGACGACGGCGAGGACGGCGAGCCGGGCGAGGACGGCGGCGATCACGAGTACTACGAGATGGACCCCGAGGAGTTCGCCGCGGAGCTCGACGAGGAGCTCGGGCTCGATCTCGACCCCAAGGGGAAGAAAGTAATCGAGGAGAAGGAGGGCCCATTCACCGATCTCACACGGACCGGCCCGAACAGCACGCTCGACTTCGAGCGGATGTTCAAGGAGGGATTAAAGCGCAAACTCGCGATGGACTTCGACGAGGAGTTCCTGCGGGAACTCTGCAAGGTCGAGGGGGTTTCGCCCCGCGAGGTCTTCGAGTGGGCTCGCGGCGAGAACCTGCCGGTGTCGATGGCCTGGATCGAAGAGGCCTACAAGGACATCCCGGACGAGGAACGCGGTACGTGGGACTCGATTCAGGATGTCGAAGACAACGTCGAGCGCGAGAGCGTCCAGCAGAAGATCCGTCGCGAGGGGATCCAGCACGTCCCCTTCCGCCGCGAGGACGAGCGCTACCGTCACCCCGAGATCATCGAGGAGAAAGAGAAGAACGTCGTCGTCGTCAACATCCGCGACGTGTCCGGATCGATGCGCGAGAAGAAACGCGAACTCGTCGAGCGGACGTTCACCCCGCTGGACTGGTACCTGCAGGGCAAGTACGACAACGCCGAGTTCGTCTACATCGCCCACGACGCCGACGCCTGGGAGGTCGACCGCGACGAGTTCTTCGGAATCCGCAGCGGCGGCGGCACCAAGATCTCGAGCGCGTACGAACTCGCCGCGGAGTTGCTCGAGGACTACCCCTGGGCCGACTGGAACCGGTACGTCTTCGCCGCGGGCGACTCGGAAAACTCCTCGAACGACACCGAGGAGCGCGTGGTTCCGATGATGGAGCAGATCCCCGCGAACCTCCACGCCTACGTGGAGACCCAGCCAAGCGGCAACGCGATCAACGCCACCCACGCCGAGGAACTCGAGCGCCACTTCGGCACCGACGCCGACGACATCGCGGTGGCGTACGTCAACGACGAATCGGACGTGACGGACGCGATCTACGAGATCCTCTCGACGGAGGGTACTGCAAATGAGTAATTCGGACAGATTCCGCAAACAGGCGATCGCCAGCGACCTCGAGGAGCCGGTCGACGAGGCCCGGAACCTTGCCGAGAAACTCGGCCTCGAGCCCTATCCGGTGAAGTACTGGATCATCGATTACGACGAGATGAACGAACTCATCGCCTACGGCGGGTTCCAGAGCCGGTACCCCCACTGGCGGTGGGGAATGCAGTACGACAAGCAACAAAAGCAGGGCCAGTACGCGGGGGGGAAGGCCTTCGAGATCGTCAACAACGATAATCCCGCGCACGCGTTCCTTCAGGAGTCCAACACGGTCGCCGACCAGAAGGCGGTCATCACCCACGTCGAGGCCCACTCGGACTTCTTCGCCAACAACGACTGGTTCGGCCTGTTCACCAGCGGGCGCGCGGACGAGGACCAGGTCAACGCCGCGGCCATGCTCGAGCGTCACGCGCGGGCGATTGACGAGTATATGTCCGATCCCGAGATCGACCGCGCCGAGGTCGAGAAGTGGATCGACCACTGTCTCTCGCTCGAGGACAACATCGATCAGCATCAGGTGTTCAGCCGTCGGCTCGATGTCGATGGACCCGCGATCGAGGGAATCGACGAGGACCTTGCCGAGAAGTTGGACGAACTCGAACTCTCCGACGAGATCAAAGGCGAGGTCTTCACCGAGGAGTGGGTCGAGCAACTCGAGGACGAAGAGCTGACTGGGACCTTCCCCGAGGAGCCACAGAAGGACCTGCTGGCCTTCGTTCGTGAACACGGCAAACAGTACGACGACGAGGCCGGCCGCGGCGTCGAGATGGAAGAGTGGCAACGCGACATCCTCGACATGATGCGGGCGGAAGCCTACTACTTCGCCGCCCAGAAGATGACGAAGGTGATGAACGAGGGCTGGGCCGCCTACTGGGAGTCGACGATGATGACCGACGAAGCCTTCGCCGGCGACGACGAGTTCGTTAACTACGCCGACCACATGGCGAAGGTACTGGCGTCGGGCGGGCTCAATCCCTACAGCCTCGGGATGGAACTCTGGGAGTACGTCGAGAACACGACCAACCGGCGGGAGGTCCTCGAGGCACTGCTGCGCGTCGAGGGCATCTCGTGGCGCAACCTCGTCGATGTCGTCGACTTCGACGATGTCCTCGAGCGACTCGAGCCGCCGGCGGCGATCGAGACGATCACTCCCGAGACGCTCGACGAACTCGAAGAGGTCTCCGACGAGTGGGTCGACCGCGAGGCCGTCGAGAAGGCCCGCGCGGGCGAGATCGACGTTTCGAGCTACCCCTGGAAGGTACTGACCGAGACGGGGTTGGCGCGTCGCCACTACTCGCTGGTCAAGCGCCAGCACCGCGGGTTCCTCGGCCGGGTCAACCAGAACGAACTCGAGCGGATCGGTCGGTACCTGTTCGACGACGCCCGCTATGCGTCGGTCGAGGAAGCCCTCGACGATGTCGACTTCACGGCGGGCTGGAACCGGATGTTCGACGTCCGGGAGAGTCACAACGACGTGACATTCCTCGACGAGTTCCTGACCCAGGAGTTCATCACGGAGAACAACTACTTCACCTACGAACACTCCCAGGCGACGGGGCAGTTCCACGTCGCCAGCGACGCGGCCGAGGACGTCAAAAAGAAGCTGCTGTTGCAGTTCACTAACTTCGGGAAGCCGACCATCGCGGTCTACGACGGCAACTACAACAACGCCAACGAACTACTGCTTGGCCACCAGTACAACGGCGTCATGCTCGATCTCGAGCAGGCCACGGAGACGCTCAAGCGGATCTTCGAACTGTGGGGGCGGCCGGTGAACCTGCTGACGATCGTCAAGGAGGTTGACGAACACGACATCGAGGTCGCCAAGCGCCGCAATCGCGAGCCCGAACCCGAAGAGCAGGGCAAAGTGATCCGGTACAACGGCCAAACGGTGACGACCGAAGACGTGCCCTGGGAGGAGGTCGAACACCTCGCTGCCGACGACATCGATTACGACACGAAGCCAGACGAATGGCTCGCGTAAGGGCGCTTGCGACCCGGATTCTGCCTCCTCCGAGCGCATCGGTCCGGGGGCCGTTGGCCAGAACCCTTACATCATCGTTCGCCAATGCAGGGACACGATGGATGGGGATGGGGGTGAGGCCGTCGAGCCTCGGGGCCGGGGGGCCACCGGGGTCGATCTGCCAGCAGTACTGACACGACTCGACGACCAGGACCCGGCGGAGCAACGGGCCGCTGTCCGCCGGATTCGAACCACGATCGACGACCAGGGACAGGCGGCGGCGTGTGCCCCGACGGTACCGAAGTTACGGTCGCTGCTCGAGCGACCGGAGCTGGGGTTTCGCGACGAGATCGCCGCCTGTCTCGCGGAGCTGGCGGCCGACGCACCGACGGATGTCGCGCCGTCGACCGGCACGATCGTAACGGTCGCCCGTGAAAACGCCGACCAGCCGGTGGCGCGGGAACTCCTCCGGTGTCTCGCCGCCGTCGCGGCCGAGCGGCCGGACGTCCTGGTCGAGCATCTTGAGGCGATCGCCGACGTGCTGGATCGCCGACGCGGGTACGACCGCCACGGGTTGCAGGCGATCGCCCGCGTCTCGACGGCGGAACCGACGGCGATCGAACCGGTCGCGCCGATCCTCGTCGACGCGCTGGCCGCGAACCCGATCGAAAACGGGCCGCCGGTGTGTCGAGCGCTCGGTCGGCTGGCGCGGTCCGATGGGGAACTGTCCACCCTCGAGTTCGTGACGCACGTCGCGAGTCTCGTCGACCACGACGACGGAGCGCTGCGACACGACGCGATCGGCTGTCTCGGCGATGTCGTCCACTGTGATCCCGACGCGGTCGAACCGGTCTGTGCCGATCTCGCGGCGGCGCTTTCCTTTTCAGACCCGGAGACGCGGGCTATCGCGGCGGTCACGGTGGCCCGCATCGCCGCCGAGACCAGTGACGCGGTCGCCCCGGTTCGCGAGGAGTTGCGCGAACTCCTCGCGGACGACCACGCGACCGTCCGGGCGAACGCCTGCGTTGCGCTCGGGTATGGACGCGTCGACGCGGCCGTGTCGCGACTGCGGGAACTCGCGACCGATGACCCGGCACCGAACGTCCGCGATCGCGCGTCGTGGGCCCTGAGACGCCTTTCCGACGGCCGATAACGGTCGCCACGAACCGTAACGCAGTCGATGCTCGCGGCCGTTGCTCCGACCATGAACGTCAGCGTCGAGACCGAGTCCCGGTTGACGACCGTCGACGTAACCGACCGCATCGCCGCAGCCGTTCCGGACCACCTCGAGTCGGGCACCTGTACGGCCTTCGTTCAGCACACGACGGCCGGACTCGTCGTCCAAGAGGACGAGCCGCGGCTCCGGGGTGATCTCGAGTCGTTCCTGGGTGATCTGGTCCCCGACGAAGGACATGCACACGACGAGTTAGACGGCAATGCGGACGCCCATCTGCGAGCGGCGCTGCTCGGTCCGGACGTGACGATCCCGATCGTAGACGGGGAGCTAGCGCTGGGGACCTGGCAGTCGGTGTTGCTTGTCGAGTGTGATGGACCGCGAACCCGGACCGTGACCGTGACGACCGTCGGCGACACCAGTAGCGACTGAACGTCACTGAGCCACTGAACGCCCATTGCACACGAGACTCACACGACGGCCGTTCGAGGGGTGTGTCACTCGTCTCAGCTGGTCTTCTAAATAGCGGTGGCCCTGTCTCGACGCCGCGCGATCACACGGCGATCGGCCGATCCGCCGAGACGCAGTCGACGCCTCGGCATCCGAGCAGAATCGCCACCGATCGCCGCTCGACTGTCCACGCGTGGACCTCGAGTCCGACGCGCTTCGCCCGCGGGACGAGCCCGGTCGCCAGACAGCGCCAGCGGTTCGCACCGAGTACGTCACAGTCGAGTTCGACCGCGGTCGTGACCGGCCGCTCGAGGTGGCGACTCACGAGCACCCCGATGGACTGGTCCGGGTCGCACTCGCGGATCGCCCGCAGTTCGGAGACCAGAAAGGACGTCACGATAACACGATTGTCGACGGCGGCCTCCTCGAGCGCCGTAAGAACGTCCGCGGCGATGCCGGACGTCTTGAGTTCGAGCGTGACCTCGACGGACGGCGGCAGGGCCGCGAGCATGTCCGCGAGGGTCGGAATCCGCTCGTCGGACCCGAGCACCGAGTAGTCGGTGAGTTCCGCGAGCGGGGTCTCCGCGACGCTGCCCGACCCGTCGGTGATGCGGTCGATCGTTTCGTCGTGGACGACGACGAGTTCGCCGGAGCCACAGCGTCGAACGTCGAACTCGACGGCGTCGGCGTGCTCGGCGGCGGCCCGGATGGCACCGATCGTGTTCTCGGGGGCGGTCGCGGCGAAGCCGCGATGCGCGATGAGTCGCATTCACCGGCGTAACGGGAGCCGCGGGCTTCAGTGGCGCGTTCGGTCGCAGGACCTGAACCCGTCGCTCCGGGACCGACCAAACCACTTAGCAAGCAACGTTACAAGAGTTCCCCGACTAGAGGGGGATGATTACTGGATTGGACTCCCTACTCATTCACTCGGTCGGCGTGATCCGCCGATGAGCCGCCGAGACGATGCGCCTGTCGACGTCCTGCTCGTCGAGGACGAGGCCGAAGCCGTTCGGCGCATCGGCGAGGCATTCGACGAGGTCGACGCCGAAACGTCGGTTCGGGTCGCCACCGACGGCGACGAAGCGCTGACGGTGCTGACCGAACGCGGCGACGAGCCACCCTCGGTTCCGGATCTCGTGTTGCTTGATCTGGACGTGCCGCGGCTGAGTGGTCTCGGGCTTCTCGAGGCGATCACGAATGAGCCGAAGCTCGCGCGGCTGCCCGTGCTCGTGTTGACGCAATCGGCGGCCGTCGAGGACGTTCGAGCGAGCTACGAGCTTGCGGCCAACGCCTCTCTCACGAAACCGTCCGAGCCCGAGGCCTACGCCGAGCTGATCGAGGCGATCGCGGACTTCTGGTTCGGGCGGGCTGCCCTGCCGACGAACGACTCGTAGTGCCGGGTCGAACGTTATGGGGCGTCTTCGCCCCGTCCTTTGATACGAACGGCCGGCACACGTACGGTATGGGAGTCACGACCGACTTCGATGTCGATTTCGACGGCACCGTTGCGGTGATCACCGGTGCGAGCGGCGCGCTCGGTAGTGCGACCGTCGACCGCTTCCGCGCGGCGGGGGCGACCGTCTGTGCCGTCGATGTCGTTCCACCGGCCGACGCGGACAGTTCGCTCGAGGCGGACCCCGCCGACGAACCCGACCTCGCGTTCTACGAGGCCGACCTGACCGACGAGGACGACGTCGCGGCCCTGATGGATGCCGTCGTCGACGACCACGGGCGGATCGACCACCTGCTGAACATCGCCGGGACGTGGCGCGGCGGCGACCACATCGAGGACACCGACCTCGCGGAGTTCGAGTTGCTCGTCGACGTCAACCTGAAAACGGCCTTCCTCGCGTCCAAACACGCCCTGCCACACCTCCAGGAGGCGGCGGGCTCGATCGTCAGTATCAGCGCCCGGTCCTCGCTCGAGGGCGGCGCGGGCGACGGCCCCTACCGGATCACGAAGGCCGGCATCCGACTGCTGACGGAGACGCTGGCCGAGGAGAACCGCGGGACCGTCCGTGCGAACTGCGTCATGCCGAGCGTGATCGATACGCCGATGAACCGCGAGCTGATGCCCGACGCGGACCACGACTCGTGGGTCGCTCCGAGCGATATCGCGGACGTGCTGGCGTTCCTCTGTAGCGACGGCGCGGCGGTGACAAGCGGTGCTGCGGTACCGGTGTACGGCGAAGCCTGACCGTCGTCGGGAGCGGCGAAAAAAGTCGCCGTTCGAAAGGGCGGTCGTCTCCGTTAGAGGTTCGTGTTGAGCCAGTCGGCGAACCCGCCAGTCAGGAACCCGTAGTAACCCCACACGTTCAACACCACCAGGCCGACCAGCGCGACGACGACCGGGATCCGGATGAACCAGAGCCATGCGACTCCCAGCGAGCCGATGTCTTTGATTCCCTTCTCGATCTCCTCGAGCGCGAGGTCAGGAACGTACCACCCCACGAAGATCGAGAGTAAGAGCCCGCCGAGCATGAGCAGGATGCTGTTCGCGAAGCCATCGTAAAGATCGATGAAGATGAGGTCGAGCGCGGCCGGCGTCCCGAAGAGGAATATCGCCACGCCCAGTGTGGCAGTTGCGGGAACGCGATCGATGTCCCATTCGTCGATCAGATAGGAGACGACGACCTCCATAATACTGATCGCGCTCGAGAGTGCAGCGATGGCGACGGTCCCGAAGAAAATCGCGCCGAGGAGGCCGCCCAGCGGAAGTTCGGCGAACGCCGCGGCGAGACTGACAAAGATGAGCGACGGACCGGACGCACCGGGATCGATCCCCGCTGCAAAGAGGATCGGGAACGCGATCAGTCCCGCGGTAAAGGCGATGAAGGTGTCGAGGATGGCAATGATACTGGCGTCCGACGCGAGGTTTCGATCCTCCCCGAGGTAGGATGCGTATGTCATCATCACACCCATCCCGAGCGAGAGCGTGAAGAACGCCTGTGCGGCTGCTGCCGGAAGAATCGTCGTCCACTCGCTCATGATCGTACTGAGTTCCGGCGAGAGGTAATACGCGTACGCGTCGGCTGCCCCCTCGAGCGTGAACACGTAAGCGGCGAGTCCGAGTGAAATGATGATGATAGCGGGCACCATCACTTTGACCGAGAGTTCGATCCCGCGCTCGATGCCAAGCGCGACGATGACGATCACTCCGAGCATGAAAAGCGCGTGCAAGGCGACGGCATCAAGCCCGGACGCGACTGCGCCGAACTGTTCAGGCGCGGCATCGGCAGTATATCCTCCCTGAAGCCCGATGAGGACGTACCGAACCGTCCAGCCCGCGACGACGCTGTAGTACGACAGGATGACGAAACCGGCCGTGACGAAGACCCAGCCGATCTTCGTCCACGCGCCTCTCCCGATTTGCTTGAGTGCCCCTACGGGGTTCCGTTCCGTATTCCGGCCAACGACGAATTCGGCGAGGATGACCGGAAAGCCGACCATGACGACCAACAGGAGATAGATGAACAGGAAGGCAGCGCCCCCTTGCTCCCCCACTTGATACGGAAACCTCCATATGTTACCAAGCCCCACTGCACTCCCCACTGCAGCAAGGATGAACCCTGTTCGTGTGGCCCATGATTCGCGTTGTGCCATACCAGCTTTTATAAAAATGCCCCTATTTAACTCTTTGTGGACGACCGGGTATTTGCCAGCTGATGAGTCATTAATCGTGAAGGAGTTACGGAATCCTTTTCCAGTTGGTCCTCGCACAACGGCGTATGAATCGTGTAGGGGTGTTCCCGGAATGACGATGGAAGACCGCATCGACGAACTCGAGGACCTCCGCGAAGAGGCGCGGCAGGGTGGCGGCGAGGCCCGCATCGAGAAGCAACACGACAAGGGGAAGATGACCGCTCGCGAGCGGATCGACTACTTCCTCGATGACGGCACCTTCACCGAGTTCGATCAGCTCCGGACTCACCAGACGAGCCAGTTCGGGATGGAGGAACAGAAGATTCCCGGCGACGGCGTCGTCACGGGGTACGGCGAGGTCAACGGGCGAACGACCTTCGTCTTCGCTCACGACTTCACCGTCTTCGGCGGCTCGCTCGGCGAGGTCTTCGCCGAGAAGGTCTGTAAGGTCATGGATATGGCGATGGAGGTCGGCGCGCCCGTCATCGGACTCAACGACTCCGCCGGGGCCCGCATTCAGGAAGGCGTCAAGAGTCTCGCGGGCTACACCGAGATTTTCCGCCGCAACCAGGAAGCCAGCGGCGTCGTCCCCCAGATCTCCGCGACGATGGGGCCGTGTGCCGGGGGTGCCGTCTACTCCCCGGCGATCACCGACTTCATCTTCATGGTCAAGGACACGAGCCACATGTACATCACCGGCCCCGGTGTCACCAAGACCGTCACCGGGGAGGAAGTGTCCCACGAGGAACTCGGCGGCGCGATGACCCACGCCAACAAGACCGGCGTCGCCCAGTTCGCCTGCGAGAGCGAAGAGCAGGCACTCGACGATATCAAGCGACTCCTCTCCTATCTCCCACAGAACAACGTCGAAGATCCCCCACGCGTCGACCCCTGGGACGATCCCGACCGCCGTGACGACGCGCTCACCGAGATCGTCCCCCCGAGCCCGCAGAAGCCCTACGATATGACCGACGTCATCGATAGCGTCGTCGACGAGGGGTCGTTCTTCGAAGTCGCCGACAACTTCGCCCAGAACATCGTCGTCGGCTTCGGCCGACTCGACGGGCGCTCGGTCGGCCTCGTCGCCAACCAGCCACGGGTCAACGCCGGCACGCTGACCGTCGACGCCTCGATGAAGGCCTCGCGGTTCGTCCGGTTCTGTGACTCCTTTAACATCCCGATCGTTACGTTCGTCGACGTCCCCGGGTACATGCCCGGCACTGACCAGGAACACCGCGGGATCATCCGTCACGGCGCGAAACTGCTCTACGCCTACGCCGAGGCGACCGTTCCCCTGCTGACGGTCATCACCCGCAAGGCCTACGGCGGTGCCTACTGCGTCATGGCCTCGAAGAACCTCGGCGCGGACGTCAACTACGCCTGGCCGACCGCCGAAATCGCCGTCATGGGCCCGCAGGGCGCGGTCAATATCCTCTACCGCGAGGAACTCGCGGAGGCCGACAACCCCGACGAACTCCGTGATGAACTCATCGAGGAGTACCGCGAGGAGTTCGCCAACCCCTACACCGCGACGGACAAGGGCTTCCTCGACGACGTCATCGTCCCGACCGAAACCCGGCCACGACTGATCCGCGATCTCGAGATGCTCGAGACCAAACGCGAACAGAACCCGGACAAGAAACACGGCAACATCCCGCTGTAGTCAGATGACCTCACGACAGCCCATCGCCGACGAGACTGTGACCAACGACGAGTCGGCGGACCTCGAAGGGGTCCTGCCCGGCGACGTTTCGATCGACCTGCCGGACGACGCGGACGACGAGGAGGCCGCAGCGATCGCGGCCGCCGTCGGCGCGCACCTCCACGATCACGCGCTCGCAGCCGCCGCAGCGGCCGCTCAGGACGAGGAGACGTGGGACGACGAGCGCTGGGCCTTTGCGGGTCGGGTTCGCGCACAGCAACACCGGACCGTTCGCGTGCCCCGCGGCGCGCCGACCGACCCGTGGTCGGCCGCGGGACGGACGAAGCAGTTCTAACCCGCCGCGGACCGTTTCGCTGGTTCCGCGAGAAAGAACGTGAACCCGACCGGCGTGGCGGCGCTACTCCGAATCCGATCCCAGTTCCGGCTCCGGTTCGTCGTCGGATTCGGACATGGTGATCGGCTCTTCGGCCTCCATGCCCACGTCCTGCCCCTCCTTGATCGCGCGGGCTTGCTCTTCCATCGCTTCGACGTCCATCTCGGCTTGCTCGTCGATCTCACCGATGATGTCGGCGATGTCGTCCAGGCCGATCAGTTCGCGCGTCTCGTCGTCGAACTCGAGGCTCTTGAGGTCCGTGCCGTTGCCTTTCACGTCGCTGCCCGAGAGGTGCTTGCCGTAGCGGCCGACCAGCGAGGTGAGTTCCTGGGGCATGACGAACGTCGTCGACTCGCCCTGGCCGATGTCNGCCCGAGAGGTGCTTGCCGTAGCGGCCGACCAGCGAGGTGAGTTCCTGGGGCATGACGAACGTCGTCGACTCGCCCTGGCCGATGTCGGCCAGCGTCTCCATTCCCTTGTCGATGACCGCGCGTTCGCCCATCGATTCCGCGGAGCGCGCCCGCAGGACGGTCGAGATCGCGTCACCCTGTGACTCGAGGATCTGGCTCTGCTTTTCACCCTGGGCGCGGATGATGTTCGACTGCTTGTCCCCTTCGGCTTTCTCGACGGCGCTGCGGCGTTCACCCTGCGCCTCGAGGATCATGGCGCGGCGGCGGCGCTCGGCGGAGGTCTGTTCCTCCATCGCCCCCTTGACGCCCGCGGAGGGCGTGACCTCGCGGACCTCGACCGACTCCACTCGAATGCCCCACTCGTCGGTGGGTTCGTCGAGTTCCTGGCGGATGCGCTCGTTGATCATCTCCCGACGGGAGAGGGTGTCGTCGAGTTCCATGTCGCCGATGACGGCCCGCAGCGTCGTCTGGGCCAGGTTCGAGACGGCGCGTTGGTAGTCGTCGACCTCGAGGAAGGCGCGTTTGGCGTTCATGACCCGGATGTAGACGACGGCGTCGGCCGTGACGGGGGAGTTGTCCCGCGTGATGGCCTCCTGCTGGGGCACGTCGAGCGTCTGCGTTCGCATGTCGAACGTGTAGATCCGGGAGACGTACGGCGGGACGATGTTCAGCCCCGGCTCGAGCAGTTTGCGGTACTCGCCGAAGACGGTCAGGGCGGCTCTGTCGTAGGCGTCGACGATCTCGACCATCTGCCAGACCGTGACTACGACGAGGAAGAGTCCGATCAGGCCGACGAGCAGGAGCGGGTCCTCGAGCACCGACTGTGTCTGTAGCGGGCCGAGTACGTTCTCGTACATCATGTGGATGAGGGTCTCAGATCGGATAACGCTTGCCCATAACACGCATGGGTAGTGATCGCATTCGGTTCGGAGCGGGACCGACACCGACGGCGATCGACGGCGTCGGGGGTGTGATCTGGCAAAAACTGACGCGAGATCGGACCCGTTGCGAAAAAGTAAGGTAGGGCCCTCACGACGGTATCTACAACAATGTTCAGGAAGGTTCTCGTGGCGAACCGCGGGGAAATCGCCGTCCGCGTGATGCGAGCGTGCGAAGAGTTGAACGTCGGGACCGTCGCGATCTACTCCGAGGCCGACAAGGACTCGGGCCACGTCCGCTACGCGGACGAAGCGTACAACGTGGGACCGGCGCGTGCGGCCGACTCCTATCTCGATCACGACGCAGTCATCGAGGCCGCGCGGAAGGCCGACGCCGACGCCATCCACCCCGGCTACGGCTTCCTCGCCGAGAACGCAGAGTTCGCCGGCAAGGTCGAGGACGCCGAGGGGATCACCTGGATCGGCCCGTCCAGCGACGCCATGGAATCGCTCGGCGAGAAGACCAAGGCCCGGACGATCATGGACGAGGCCGATGTCCCGATCGTTCCAGGAACGACCGATCCCGTTACCGAGCCCGAGGCGGTCAAGGAATTCGGCGAGCGACACGGCTACCCGATCGCGATCAAAGCGGAAGGCGGCGGCGGCGGCCGCGGAATGAAAGTCGTCTGGGACGAAAGCGAGGTCGAGAACCAACTCGAGAGCGCCAAGCGCGAGGGTGAGGCCTACTTTGACAACGACTCGGTCTACCTCGAGCGGTACTTAGAGCAGCCCCGCCACATCGAGGTCCAGATCCTCGCGGACGAACACGGGAACGTCCGCCACCTCGGCGAGCGCGACTGTTCGCTCCAGCGCCGCCACCAGAAGGTCATCGAGGAAGGCCCCTCCGCGGCCCTGACGGACGCCCTCCGCGAGAAGATCGGCGAGGCCGCCCGTCGGGGCGTTGCTGCCGCCGATTACACCAATGCCGGCACCGTCGAGTTCCTCGTCGAGGAGGAGCCCGGCCGGGACGGCCCGCTGGGGCCGGACGCGAACTTCTTCTTCCTCGAGGTCAACACGCGGATTCAGGTCGAACACACGGTTACCGAGGAGATCACCGGACTGGACATCGTCAAACGCCAGATCGAGATCGCGGCCGGCGAGGCAGTCGACTTCGAGCAGGACGACGTCGAGATCGACGGCCACGCGATGGAGTTCCGGATCAACGCCGAGAACGCGGCCGACGACTTCGCGCCGGCGACCGGCGGCACGCTCGAGACCTACGACCCGCCAGGCGGGATCGGCGTCCGCCTCGACGACGCCCTGCGGCAGGGCGACGACCTCGTCACCGACTACGACTCGATGATCGCGAAGCTGGTCGTCTGGGGCGAGGACCGCGACGAATGTATCGAGCGGTCGCTTCGTGCGCTCCGCGAGTACGAGATCAGTGGCATCCCGACGATCATCCCGTTCCACCGGCTGATGCTCACCGACGAGGAGTTCGTCCGGAGTACGCACACCACGAAGTACCTCGACGAAGACCTCGACGAGAGTCGCATCGAGGAAGCCCAGGAGCAGTGGGGCGGCGACACCGGCGACGGCGGCAGCGAAGACGAGGAGACCGTCGAGCGCGAGTTCACCGTCGAGGTCAACGGCAAGCGCTTCGAGGTCGAACTCGAGGAACGCGGTGCACCCGCCATCCCGACCGGCGAGATCGAGGCCGGCAGCGGCCAGGCGAGCCGGCCCGAGCCTGCGGGCGGCTCGAGCAACGACGGCGGGACCGAACTCGAGGGCGACGGCGAGACCGTCGACGCCGAGATGCAAGGAACGATCCTCGATATCGAGGTCGCGGAGGGCGACGAGGTCGGGGCCGGCGACGTGCTGGTCGTCCTCGAAGCGATGAAGATGGAAAACGACATCGTCGCCTCTCGGGGCGGTACCGTCACGCAGATCGCCATCGAGGAAGGTGAGAGCGTCGATATGGGCGACACGTTAGTCGTCCTCGAGTAACGGTCGCCGCGACACGATATCGATAGAGCCACGGACGAACGTCTTCGGGCCGACGGTGGTCCCGGCTGAGTCGTTTTCTCGTATGTTCCGTCTGAGAGCGAAGCCCTCGGCTCCGAGGTCAATCCCCGCTCGAGACGCCGCGTGTCTTGCCGTCGGTATCGTCCCAGGGGAGCGGCCCGTCGTACCCCTCCGGAACGAACGGACAGAGCGGATCGCTCGCCAGTGGATCGCCGGTGTGGGCGAACGCCCGCGAGCGACTGCCGCCACAGACGTGGCGGTAGGGACAGGCCCCGCACTTGCCCGAGAGGTTGTCGCGGTCGCGCAGCGACCGGAACAGTTCCGACTCGCGGTAGAGTTCCGTGACCGGCCGCTCGCGGACGTTGCCGGCTGATTCCGGCAGAAAGCCGGAGGGAAACACCTCGCCCGTGTGACTGACGAACGCGAAGCCGTCGCCCGCGACGATGCCGGTCCGTCGTTTGATGCCGTCCCCCGGATCGGCCGCACCGTCATCGGTCTCGTCCCCGTCCGCCCGTCGCTGCATCGCCACCCGGCGGTACTGCGGGGCCTCGGTGGTCTTGACGCCGAAAGGTTCGGTCTCGCTGACCTCGTGGAGCCACTCCATGACCGCGTCGGCCCGCTCCGGCGGGACCGGCTCGAGGATACGGCCCCTCCCGACGGGAACGAGGAAGAAGACGCTCCACATGACGGCCCCGATCTCGGTCAGCAGGTCCCGGATCGCGGGGAGTTCGTCGACGGTCTGTCGGCAGACGGTGGTGTTGACCTGGACCGGGAGCCCGGCCGCTCGAGCGTCCTCGGCGGCGCGGATGGTCTCCTCGAAGCTGCCATCCTCGCCGCGGAAGGCGTCGTGGCTCTCGGGCGAGGCCCCGTCGAGGCTCACCGCCATCCGCTTGAGCCCGGCGTCGGCCATCGACTCGATCCGGTCGGCGGTCAGCGAGCCGGTCCCGCTGGGCGTGATCGTCATCCGCAGGCCGAGATCGTCGCCGTGAGCGATCAGGTCCGCGACATCATCGCGGACGAGCGGGTCGCCGCCCGAGAGCACGACCAGTTGGCCGTCGCCGAACTCGGCGGCCTGCTCGAGCAGCGTCATCCCCTCCGCGGTCGAGAGTTCGTCGGGATGGCGACGCTGCTGGGCGTCGGCGCGACAGTGATCACAGGCGAGCCCACAGGCCTGGGTCAGCTCCCAGATGAGGACGAACGGTCGCTCGGACGTATCGAACGTGCCGGGGCGCATAGCCGAGGCTGGGTCTCCGACGACCGAAAACGCCCCTCTGGTTCCCGTCACCCGGGAAGACGGGAAGATGTTCGACCGCTCGAGGGAAATTCCCGCGCGCTGGGAGATCGCATAACGGCCTTCGGTATCGTGTCGAAGGTATCGATATGGTCGAGAAAGCGCGCCGGTCGGCGGTCGAGAGCGACGAGCGAGGGAACCCGACTCGGCAGTGGGAGGTCTTCATCCGCAACGAGGAGGGAGCTCCGATGCGCCACGTCGGGAGCGTCGCGGCCGCGAGCGGAACGGAAGCACACGAGCACGCGTCCCGACTGTTCGGCTGGTATGCCGCCGACATCTGGCTCTGTCCGGCTGACGATGTCGAACGGTACTCGACGCGCGGTCTCGCGGAGACGGCCGAAGAGCGGCCGGACGAGGGTGCTGGCGACGGCGACGATAGCGACGGAAAAGGCGAGGAACCCCGCGTCTACGAGGAAACCGCCGGTGCCTCGGAGGTGAACAGCCCGTGATCTCGATCAGCAAACTGCTCTGTGACCTCGATGCCGAGGGCGATGGCCTGCGCTACGACGCGGCCGACGGCTCGGACAAACCGCAGATCACCGAGGAGAAACAGCAGCGGCCGGTCGTCGTCTGGAACACGACCCGCCGGTGTAACCTCTACTGTTCACACTGTTATGCCGGTGCCGAGACCGAGGCCGCGACCGGCGAGTTCACGACGGCCGAAGCGAAGTCGTTTCTCGATCAACTCGCCGACTTCGGCGCACCCGTCATCCTCTTCTCAGGCGGCGAGCCCCTCGTCCGCGACGATCTGGTCGAACTCGTCTCCTACGCGGCTGACCGTGGACTCCGACCCGTCCTGTCCTCGAACGGCACCCTGATCACCCGCGAGACGGCCGCGGCGTTGCGGGACGCCGGGCTCCAGTACGCCGGCATCTCCGTCGACGGCCTCCCCGAACGCAACGACCGCTTCCGCGGCGAGGAGGGCGCGTTCGACGCCGCCGTCCGCGGCATCGAGAACTGCCTCGAGGTCGGCCTCAAGACCGGCCTGCGGTACACGATCACCGAGGCCAACGCGCCCGATCTCGAGGGGGTCGTCGATCTCCTCGTCGAGAAGGGCCTCGACCGGTTCTGTTTCTACCACCTCGACTACGGCGGTCGCGGAGCCGAGATCGTCGACGCCGATCTCTCCCCGCAGGCAAAGCGCGAGGCGATCGAACAGGTCGCCGACCTCACGCTCGCGTATCACGACCGCGGCGAGGAGATCGAGACCCTGCTGGTGGGCAACTACGCCGACGCCGCCTTCCTCGTGGAGTACGCCCGCGAGACCTTCGGCGAGGCGAAGGCACAAGCGGTCTATAGCCATCTCGAGCGAAACGGTGGCGACCCGACGGGCGAGCGGGTCGCCGACGTCGACTACCAGGGGAACGTCCACCTCACGCAGTTCTGGCAGGGGTACAGTCTCGGCAACGTCCGCGATCGACCCTTCGGCGAGATCTGGGACGACGAGTCGAACCCGCTGCTGACGGCGTTGCGGAACCGCGAGGAACACCTCCACGGGAAGTGTGCGGACTGTCAGTATCAGTCGATCTGTCGGGGCGGCTCGCGGCTGCGGGCACTCGCCGAGACGGGCGATCTGTTCGCCCCCGACCCGCAGTGTTATCTCCACGAGGACGAAGTGCGCGGCGGGAACCCGGTCGGCGGGGCCGCGGACTGAGCGGCCGCTTTCCCTCGGGCCCGGTCCCAGTGGCGTGGTTCGGCGGCGTTCTCGCCATGTCGATAGTCACTGTGTGGGCCGGTCCAAACAGTCAACAATCCCCGGAGCGGACCCCTGAATATGGGGGCCGACGGAATCCACACTGTCACTGACATCCCCGTCAACGAGGTGACGCTCGAGGGCGAACTCGCGGTGCCGCCGGTGTCGTCCGAACTCGTCGTCTTCGCCCACGGGAGCGGGAGCAGTCGGCACAGTCCGCGAAACAACTTCGTCGCCGAGCGGTTGCGCGAGCGCGGACTCGGGACGCTCCTGTTCGACCTGCTCACCGAGCGCGAGGACCGAAACCGGGAGAACCGGTTCGACATCCCGCTGTTGACCGATCGGCTCGTCGCAGCGACCGAGTGGGTGCGCGACCGAGCCGAGCCCGACGTCCGTTCGGTCGGCTACTTCGGAGCCAGCACCGGGGCTGCGGCGGCCCTCCGCGGGACGGCCCGACCCGAAACGGACATCGACGCGGTCGTCTCGCGCGGCGGACGGGTCGACATGGCCTCGGACGCCGTCGAGGACGTGACCGCCCCGACGCTGCTCGTCGTGGGCGGCGACGACGAGTCGGTCCTCGAGTTGAACCGGGAGACCTACGACGCGCTCTCCTGCAAACGCAACCTCCGGGTCGTCGAGGGGGCTGGCCACCTCTTCGAGGGACCGGGCGAACTCGAGGCGGTCGCCGATCACGCCGCCGACTGGTTTACGACCCACCTCGGGTGAGGGTCATGTCTCGGAGACGAACACCCGCGTCACGTGGCCACCACAGCCACACTGATCGACGTACTCGAACCGAACGTCGTCGAACGCCGCCTCGAGTTCGTCCCAGAGATACGTCTCGGGATGGCCGTGATCGCCGTGGGTGACGAGGTTGACGTGGTAGCCGGCGGCCGTCTGGGCGATCGCGTCTTTCGACTGCTCGACGATCAGGTCCCGATCCATCGCGTGTTCGGGCCCCTCGAGATTCGCGGACCACGACGCGTCGTGCTCGCGACGCGTGACGGGTTCGACGCCGGGGTTGTCAGTCATGATCGACACTCGGGTCCCGACGAGCCTCAGCAGTAGGGCGAACGTGTTCGCCCCGGTGGTCGTCGGAGCCACCGCCGACGGACCGCAGGGTGATCAACAGCAGAACAGAAACGGGTAGAGCAACGCGACGCGGTCGTCGTCGGTGAGTTTCGTCTCGAATCCGTTGAGGTGTTCGTTGAACCGGCCGTTGACACAAACCCGCGCGTACGGCCGGGTCTGCTCGCCCTCCGGGTTCTTGCGCCACGTCCCGGGCAGGTCGTCGGGAACCGGTGCCCAGCCGCTGTGGGTCGCGTCCGCTTCGGTTTCGGCGATGAGCATGTCCGCGAGCTCGTACTCCGCGAAGAAGGCTTTGAGGAAGTCCCGGAGGCGGGTCCCCGCGAAGGTGAACTCGAGTTCGTGGCGGCCGATGGCGGTGCGGACGTGGCCGGTACAGCGGACGGTGACGGTCGTCTCGGGTTCCCGGTCGGCCGTCGCGGTCGCGTGCTGGTCCGTCCCGGTCGCGGGTGTTCCCTCGTCGACGGTAGTTGTCGCCTGATCTGATCCCATGGCTCACGCGGAGTTACGGGACAGACCGGCAAACGCTATCGTCCGAACGTGTTCGGGAGGAAGGGGACGGCCGTACGGGCCGTACCGCGGGACATGAACGGAATACCGGGCGGGTTACGGACCGACCAGCAGCCGCCGATGGTGATCCCGTTGCGGCACTTCCTGCTCGCGCTGGGCTTTCTCGCGGTCGGCGTCGGTGGGGGGACCGTCCTGGCCGTCGCGACGCTGCCCGGTCTCGCCGGGCTGGCACGCCTCCACGGCCTTCTCGTGGGCTGGATCGCGGTGACGATCATGGGTGCGATGACCCAGTTCGTCCCCGTCTGGTCCGGCGTGGCGATCCACTCGCGGCGGTTGGCGGTCGCCCAACTGTGGCTCGTGACCGCCGGACTGATCGGATTCGGCGCGGCGTTGCTCGCGGGCGCGTTCGCCTGGCTTCCGGTCGTCGGCGCGCTCATGCTGGCGGGTATCTGGGTATTCGTCTACAACGTCGGGCGCACGATCGTCCGTGCACGCCCGTTCGATTTCACGGAACGCCACTTCGCGCTCGCGCTCGCGTGCTTCGGCCTCGTCGCACCGCTCGGGGTGCTTCTCGCGGCGGGTTACACCACGCCGGTGTTCGAGTCGGTCCCGGTGAACCGATTCGAAATGCACGGCTCCCACGCGACGCTAGCGCTGTTCGGGGCGCTGCTCGCGACGGTCGTCGGTGCCCTGTTCCAACTGACGAAGATGTTCACGCAGGCGGAGCCCGATCGGGTGGACGACCGCCTGCTCGCCCTCGAGCAACTGTGTTTCCCCGCCGGGCTCGCGGCGCTCGTGGTCGGCCGCGGACTCACCATCGCCCCCATCGCTCGCGTCGGCGCGGTCGTCCTCCTCGTCGGCCTCGCCGCGTTCGCGGTCGTCGTCGCCCGATTGCTGGCCGGCGCGACGGTCGAGCGGTCCCCGATGCTCGCTCGCTACTGGCTGGTCGTGGCGGCATTGGTCGCGTGGATCGCCCTCGCCGCGCCGACGTGGTGGACCGCTCCGCTCGCGTCCGAATCGCTCTTCGGCTATCCCGGCTCCCGGCCCCTCCTGCTGTTCGGCGTCTTCGGGCTCGTCGTCATCGGGTCGCTGTATCATATCGTTCCCTTCATCATCTGGATCGAACGCTACAGCGATCGCCTGGGCTTCGAGCGGGTGCCGATGATCGACGACCTCTACGACGACCGCCTCGAGCGCGCGGATTTCTGGCTGCTGCTCGTCGGCTTTGCCGGCCTGTCGGTGGCACCGCTGGTCGACCTCCCAGCCGTCGTCCCCACCGCGAGCACCCTCCTTGTGACGACGGGCGTCGGCGTGTTCATCGCGAATATGCTGCTTACGATCCATCGTCATGGGCCCGACGGAATCGCCGGCGTGCTCGCGAGCATGTTCGAGTCGGACGAGGATGCCTCTGCAACGGCCGGCAGCGAGCCCGATGTGGACGCGTCGCCCGATCGGTGACCGGGGAATCGGCTCGTTCTACTACCTCGCACACGGACGCAACGAGGCCGCGTTTCCCGACGCCGACGTGCTGTGGGCCGTCGTCGGCGCAGTCGTTCTCATCTCGATCGTCGTTCACGGGATCACCGCCACTCCTGCGGTCCGCTGGCTCGAGGCGCGGGCGGGGTAGCGGGGACTCAGCGCGTCCAGTCGGCGCGTTCGACGAAAACCGTCCACAGGACGACAGCGTAGAGACTCGCACCGGCAACCGAGAGCCAGCGGCCCGGCCCGACCAACGATGGGACCGATGCGAGCAGGCCCGCGACCTCGAGCCCCAGGCCGGTGACGAGCGCCGCGACCGACGCGCTCGCGGTTCGGTCGCCGATGCCGAGGGTGGACGCGACGGCCGGCGGATAGAAGCGGTAGGTGACGCCGATGATCGTCAGGCCGAGGAAGCCGCCGACGGCGAGCCGGTAGTGGGCGTCGAACGCGGCTGCCGGCAGCCCTGCGTCGGGTGCGAACGCGAACCACAGCCCCAGAACGGCGATCAGCGCGCCGCAGCCGGCTGCCGAGAGGATGGCGCGGCCGCCGACGCGGCGGCGGTCGCTCTGCCGAGCCAGATCGAGAACGGCGACGGCGAACCCGACGAGGGCGGTCGCCTGAAGCGCGGCACCGACGCGAAACAGCGCCCCGCCGCGGAAGTCGGCCGCGAGCAGTGCGGGGCCGGCGATACCGGCGGCGACGACGATCGAGACCAGCAACGGGGGTACCGAAGCGCCAAGCAGCCGGGGCAACAGTCGGCACCCGATCGCAAAGACGAGCGGCGCCGCCGTGCCGGCGGCAAGCAGATGCGTCGTGGCCGGCCCGCTCGCCGGAACCACGGACGGCTCGAGGCCGAGTGCAGCCGCCAGCGGCAGCGCCGAACCGACGATCAGGTACGCGAGTACGAACGGAACGGCGACGTTCGCGACCCGGTCGGCGCGCCGACGGTGGGCATCGGTCTCGCCAGTCCCAGTCTCGCGGCCTGTCGGGTTGTCGCGGACGGTCCAGCACAGCGTCCCGACGAAGACGAGGCTGCCGGCGAGCCAGCTCGCCACGCTCGCGAGCGCGACGGTCGCCGAGGTGATTCCGGTACCGACTGCGAACGCGCCGAGCGCGCCGACCGAGGCTAACGGGAGGTGGAGCGCCGGCGCGCGTGGAACCGCGAGTTCGCGCGCGAAGTACGACGGGACGAGCGTGTAGGCCTTGCCGAAGACCACGTGGAGGACGAAGCCGAAGACGCCGAGGGGGACGGTCGCCGCTCTCCCCGCGCCGACAGCGACGGCGACCTGCCACGCGACGAAGAAGCCGATACCGACCGCGACGAACGCACGCGACCACCGCGTGACGGTTGCAGTCGCGTTCCCGGTCCCCATCGCGCGATCAGAACGGCGACTGAACGCTCGTCTCGTCGTCGTCCGCTCCCGTCGATCCAGTCCCGGGGCCGTTACCGACCGGGTCGGTCGGAACCTCGCCGGACTCGAGATACTGCGCTTCGAGGGACTCGAGCGTCCCGTTGAGCGACTCGGACTGGTGGTGGGACGGACAGACGCGGACGCGGACGAGATCGTACTCGTGGCGATCGCTCAGGCCGTTCCAGGCGCGAAACGAGCCCTTGACGAGCGCGTCGGCTTGCGGACAGAACTCCGTCGTGGGGCTGAACTCCGCCCGGAGGACGGTCGGATCGGCAGCGTCGACCGCGTACCGGTATCCCGCGTCGGGATGGCGGCGATCGAGGTTGAGCCGCGCCAGGTTGTAGCCGAAGGTGGCGTCGTAGACCCCCCGCTCCTCGAACAGGTCCCGAGTGACGTCGTGGAAGGCGACGTGTTCCTCGCCGTCGAGGACGTCGTGGCCCTCGAGGAACGCCCCCGGCTCGGGCACGTGGTCGGGCACGAACGATCCGGGTGCATCGAAACTCCCCTCGCTGTCGCCCCCGTCCGTCGATCGCCCGCTCGAAAACGGATTCATCGTGCTCTGGGCTACGTTCCGAGTCGTCCAGTAGCTCTTCCCGAACATGTCACCCATCATCTCTCACTCGAGACAGTTCTCGCGAATGCCACGCCGATACCGTTGGCAATCAGTGGTTGCGCGGTGACTGTCACTCCCTGAAGAGTTTTAGAATGTGTGAATGAAATAAAATTAGTAACTATTTAGGCCCCAATTAGTCCACTATTGATCATCTACATCCATTTCTATCCAAATATAGTCACCAATCACGAGTTAGGGCCAGAGGATTTATACCTGATCGAAGAAAGGGTCCGGTCAATGCTACTCTCAGTCGATCGATCGGACGCGACAGACGGGCAGTCTCTCAGTTTCGACGTAGTCGCTGCCGTCGCCGAGCGCGAAGGTGTCGATCCCGTCGATCTCGAGCCCCCGGAATACGAAGCCCTCTACGATGTCGTCAATCCCGAAGCTCTGGACGCGCTCTTTGCGACGCGGGAGAACGGCCACGAGCGACCGGTCGGCCGCGTCGAATTTCCCTTCTGTGGCTATCGGGTCGTCGTCACGAGCGACGGCGATGTCGACATCGCCGATCCCGAGCCGTCGCGGTAGCCGGCGAGTGGCTACTCCCGCTGCTCGATCCGTCGCCGCCATTCGGACGGCAGCGGCTGTGAACCGCCGTCGTCCGGCGCGGCGAGGACCTGAACGGTGCGTGCCGTCGCGGCGCGCTCACCGTTCGCGCGGATTTCGTACTCCATCGGCAGACTCGAGTCGCCGAGTTCCGGCACGCGGAGCGCGACGGTGACCGCGTCGTCAGCCTCGATAGGGCGGGCATACTCGAGTTCGAGGCTCACGAGAACGGTGTTCGTCTCGGCCAACGAGACATCGAGCACGTCCCGAAAGTAGGCCTCGCGGGCCTGCTCGAGATACGTCGCATAGGTTGCGTTGTTGACGTGGCCCATGAAATCGATGTCGCGGAGCCGGATGTCGATGGCGGTTTCGTAGCTGTAGTCGTCCATGTACGAGTGGGTAGCACGCTGGCTGCCGTATAGCTGATTGCTCACCGCCGCTCACAGCCGCACGGCGGTCGCTCCCCTCGACCGATCAATCGCCAGCCGTCGCGGCCTCGAAGACGGTCTCGTGGAGGCGATCCGCGACGATCTCCATCAGCGGCTTCATGTTGCGGGTGTCGGCCCGATTGTACTCGACGAGCGTTTCGAGGGCTCCCTCGTCGCCGGCTTCGTACTCGTGCCAGAGGCGCACCGCGTCGCGGCCGCTGAGGTCGGGCTTGTCCCGATCGATGCCAACGTCCTTCTCGATCGCTTTCAGCCCACCGTCCAGCCCCACCTTCTTGCAGGGGTACATGAGGTCGACATGGGGCACGTCGACATCGATATCGAAACACGTCTCGAGGAAGGGAACGTCGAATCGCTGGCCGTTGAACGTGACCAACAGCGGCGCATCGGCGAGTGCCCGCTCGAGGCGGGCGCTCGTGAGATCGCGGTCCTTGACGAAGGTCGTCGTCTCGCCGCTCCGATGGAGGCTGACGGTCGTCACCTCGTTCGTGGACGCGTCGAGCCCGGTCGTCTCGATGTCCAGAAAGCACGTCTCGTCGCTGACGTTCTCGTAACAGCGCCAGCGACTCGAGGCCGGTAGCGCCTCCGCGAAGACGGAGATGTCACCGCGCTCGAGGTAGGTCCGACCCTCGTCGATGAACGTCTCGATCCGATCGGCCAGGGTCGAGCCGACGACGCTGCCGTCGAACTCGTCCCAGTGAGTCACGCCGTGTTCCCAGAGTCGGCGTTCGGTCGTCTCCCCGACCCCGCGGACGGGAATGAAACTGTTCTCGATTCGCACACCAGTTGGAGGGCACGGGGTGGATAAAAAACGCTTGGATCAGCTGCCACGCAGTGGTCGACGTTCACCGTCGGCGACACGAGCCGAGCACCTCAGCGCCGCTGTCGGCGACGGGAGCAGCGCTGACTACAACTCGAGCCAGTCGGTGGTCGTGTCCGCCTCCCGGAGATACCACTGCTGTTCGTCGGTTCCGTTTCGGGACCGGACCGTCACGACCGCATCGAACATCGGCTCGAAGAGGTTGACGGCGTCGTGGTCCGGGCCCAGCGGTAGGTGATAGTGACCCATGCCACACGCTTGATCGACTCGCGAGGTCGTCAACTGCAGCAGGCGGAACACCGTTTCCGCGTCGTACTCCTGGAGCAGCGGCACGAGCGAATCGACGCAGACGCGAAGCGCCGACGGAGCGAGCCCGTCGGCGCTGTCGTCGAACTCGCCGATGGTCTCAACGATCTCGATCCCGAGCGTCCCCAGCGACGGCTGCCCGCTCTTGCCGTCCGATTCCGACCTCGACTCGAGCCCCGACTGTGAGTACTCGATCGTTTGGACCCGTTCGATCTCGGGATCGGCCCTGCATTCGTGTGCAACGTGGTCGGCCGCGTTCGTGACGAACAGACGGTATCGAGCGTCTCCGCGTGTTGCACCGAGCAGTTGCTGACAGACTGTCTCGTGTGGCCCCTTCGACGTCCCAACGAGTAAGATGTTGCTCCCCTCCTGCTTGAGGGTTCCGAGCGTTCGTGCGAACGTCGCACAGTCCGGGACGGCGTCCCCTCGCTCGTCTTCCATTCCGTTCGATCAGTCAAACGGTATCGAGATAAAAATTGCGGCTCATCTTTCCTCGGAAAAGAGCATTGCGTCCGGCCATTACTACCAGACAGGCCCGATCGGCCGGTTTTTTACACCGGCGGCCGTAGATAGCACATGGCCGATTCCGACGACGAACTCGCCGACGCGATTCGCGAACTCGCGCGAACGATCGACGCGCTCCGGGACGAACTCGAGGGGCCGCGCTCGCGTCGCCGACCCCCGCTGCGCCCGCCGACGCCGCGGGAACTCCTGCGATTCACCGACGAGGTCGCCCTCCCGGCCGCCCTGGCCGTCCTGGAGACCAGCGTCCGCGCGCTCGAGGCGTTCCAGCGGGGCCTGAACGTCGTGCGAACCGGGCAAGAGGCACGGGACCGAACGGAGGCGGCCACCGAAGCGACAAGCGAGCGCGCGAGCGAACTCCGCCGTACGACGCTCTCACAGCTCGATTCCGTGCTATCGGAACTCCAGCGAGCCGCTTCCGAGGGCGGTCTCCCCGCCGACGAGGAGGCCCGCGACCTCCTCGCTGAGGCTCGGGAACTTCGCGACGATGTCGACAGCCGGCTCCGGGACGCCGCCGAACGGGAGTCGCGGTCCGGACCGACCGCCGCGGACTCCGATCGACCGGCGGCCGAACGCGGAGTGACGATCGATATCGAGGACGGCCCGCCGACCGAAGACGGAACGGACCGCGCCGGCGACGACCCCGACCGCGACTCCGCCGTCGACGTCGACGCGGAACTCGAGACGCTGCGCGATCAGTACGCCGACGACGAGGACGGCGACTCGAATGCGGCTGCCTCGAGCGAGGGCGACGCCGCCGGAGCGGACGGCGATGACTCCGATGCCGGCGCTGGGCCTGACGGCAAGGGAGACGGCAGCGACGAATCCTGAATCGGCTGTGGCGGGCGCGTCGGCCCATCGGCTAGCAGAGCGGCTCGAACCGGTAGCCGTCCCACGCCTGGCTTTCGGGCTCTCTGATGCCCGCGCCGGGTTCGCGGAGTTCGTCGACGGAGACCGGCCGCACCTCATCGCCGGTTTCGATGTCACCGGTGGTCAATTGGCCGATCGCGCGGACCGACTCGCCGTCGTTGCCGGACACAGTCCGGTTGCTCGAGGCGTCTGAGGACGGCTCGCTGATGTCGAACTCGACGATCGCGATGTGGTTCGGTTCGCGGACGCCGGGCGGCGTCGCGGTGCTGGTCGTCCAGGTCACGATCTCGGCGGTGTATTCGCTGAGATCGATCGTCTCNTGGTTCGGTTCGCGGACGCCGGGCGGCGTCGCGGTGCTGGTCGTCCAGGTCACGATCTCGGCGGTGTATTCGCTGAGATCGATCGTCTCGACCGGCTCCGCGCCGTCAGGGCCGCGCGGGTGGCCGGGGTAAGTGATCGTACCATCGTCGTAGCGCGTCGCTTCCATCGTCATCGTGCAGCCTCCATGATGGTCGTAATCACGCAGTTGCCGAAGCCGCCGACGTTACAGCACAGGCCCGCGTCCGCATCGACCTGTCGGGGCCCGGCCTCGCCGACGAGTTGTTCGTAGATCTCGACGCCCTGAGCGACACCGCTGGCTCCGAGCGGATGCCCCTTCGATTTGAGCCCGCCCGACGTGTTGGTCGGCAACTCGCCAGTGTCTCGCTCGGTGTCGCCGTCCGCGACGCGTTTCCAGGCCTCGCCCTGCTTGGCGAAGCCCAGCCCCTCCATCTGCAGGAACTCGAGGATCGTGAACATGTCGTGGAGTTCTGCCACGTCGATGTCCGCGGGCCCGAGTCCGCTCATCTCGTAGGCCCCGTGGCCGCTCTCGACGACGCCGTCCATTACCGTCGGGTCTTCGCGCTCATGGACGACCTGCGTGTCCGTCGCCCCGTCGACGCCCGTGACGACGGCGTAGTCGTCGGTGTACTCCCGCGCGACGGATTCCGGACAGAACAGGAGTGCCGCCGAACCGTCCGTGATCGGACAGAAGTCGTACAGCCGTAGCGGGTCGGCCACGATCGGTGACTCGAGAATCGTCTCGAGGTCGACTTCCTTCCGGAACTGCGCGTGGGGATTGTCGACGCCGTTCTTGTGGTTCTTGACGGCGACCTTCCCGAGACTCTCGCGGGGCGCGTCGAATCGCTCTAAGTAGTGACGCGCCGTCAGGCCCGCAAAGGACGGCAGCGTGACGCCGGCGTTGTACTCGACCGGGTGCGTCACCGAAGCGATGATGTCCGTCGTCTCGGACGTCGATCGATGTGTCATCTTCTCGCCGCCGACGAGCAAGGTCATGTCGCTGGCTCCACTTTTGATCGACTGCCAGGCGGCGTAGATTCCCGCACCGCCGCTCGCACTCGTCTGATCGACGCGCTGGGTGTACGCCGGGATGGCACCGATATCGTGTCCCAGTGCGTTCATCACGCCCGTTTGTCCTTCGAACTCGCCGCTGGTCATGTTCGAGACGTACAGGTGCTCGACGTCGTCGGCGTCGACACCCGCGTCCTCGAGACAGGCGATTCCGGCCTCCGCGAGGAGATCCATGATCCATTCGCCCTCGCGTTGCCCGAACTGGGTCATCGAAGCACCGATGATCGCAACACGTTCCATAGCTGGTGGTTCCTCTATCGATTGCTGACTATGACTCGTAATTTAAAACTGCGCACAGGATTCACACAATGAATTCGGCGGGCAGATCTATTCTTCGCCGTGAGAGACGGCTCGAGAATCGGCACACACGGCTGTCGGCGACGACCGGACGGGAGTCGGGGCATCGACGATGGCTGACAAACAGTTTGCTCACCTGTCCTGCGATCCGCAGACTCGAGGAACCCGACTGCAGCGCAGCAGTGACGGCTTACACTGGCTCGAACCGGTAGCCGTCCCACGCCTGACTTTCCGGTTCCCGAATTCCCGCACCGGGCTCGCGGAGTTCGTCGACGTATTCCGGCCGCACCTCGTCGCCCGTCTCGATGTCGCCGGTGGTCAGTTGGCCGATCGCGCGGACCGACTCGCCCTCCACATCGAACTCAACGATCGCGAGATGGTTCGGTTCGCGGACGCCGGGCGGCGTCGCGGTGCTGGTCGTCCAGGTCACGATCTCGGCGGTGTATTCGCTGAGATCGATCGTCTCNTGGTTCGGTTCGCGGACGCCGGGCGGCGTCGCGGTGCTGGTCGTCCAGGTCACGATCTCGGCGGTGTATTCGCTGAGATCGATCGTCTCGACCGGCTCCGTCCCGCCCGGGCCGCGTGGATGACCGGGGTAGGTGATCGTACCGTCGTCGTAGCGCGTCGCTTCCATCGTCATTGTGCAGCCTCCATAATAGTCGTAATCACGCAGTTGCCGAAGCCGCCGACGTTACAGCACAGCCCCACGTCCGCATCGACCTGTCGGGGCCCGGCCTCGCCGACGAGTTGTTCGTAGATCTCGACGCCCTGGGCCACGCCGCTGGCTCCGAGCGGGTGGCCCTTCGATTTGAGTCCGCCCGAGGTGTTGATCGGGAGTTCGCCGTCGCGCTCGGTGTCGCCGTCCGCGACGCGTTTCCAGGCCTCGCCCTGCTCGGCGAAGCCCAGCCCCTCCATCTGCAGGAACTCAAGGATCGTGAACATGTCGTGGAGTTCTGCCACGTCGATGTCCGCGGGTCCGTATCCGCTCATCTCGTAGGCCCCGTTACCGCTCTCGACGACGCCACCCATCACGGTTGGGTCCTCACGTTCGTGGACGACATGGGTGTCCGTCGCCCCGTCGATTCCCGAGATGACGACGTATTCGTCGGTGTATGCTTCGGCGACCGACTCCGGACAGAGCATGAGCGCCGCCGAGCCGTCCGTGATCGGACAGAAATCGTACAACCGCAGCGGGTCGGCCACGATCGGCGACTCCAGTACCGTCTCGAGGTCGACTTCTTTCTGGAACTGGGCGTGAGGGTTGTCGACGCCGTTCTTGTGGTTCTTAACGGCGACCTTCCCGAGACTCTCGCGGGGCGCGTCGAATCGCTCTAAGTAGTGACGCGCCGTCAGGCCCGCGAAGGACGGCAGCGTGACGCCGTGTTTGTACTCCGCGGGATGAGTCAGCGACGCGATGACGTCGGTCGCTTCGCCAGTCGTCTTGTGCGTCATCTTCTCGCCACCGACGAGCAAGGTCATGTCGCTGGCCCCGCTGGCGACGGACTGCCAGGCGGCGTAGATTCCCGCGCCGCCGCTGGAACTCGTCTGGTCGACGCGCTGGGTGTACGCCGGCATCGCGTCGAGGTCGTGGGCCAAGGCGTTGGGAACGCCGGTCTGCCCTTCGAACTCGCCGCTGGCCATGTTCGAGACGTACAGATGCTCGACATCGTCGGCGTCAACGCCCGCATCCTCGAGACACTCGCTGCCGGCCTCCGCAAGGAGGTCCTGAATCCACTCCCCCTCCCGTTGCCCGAACTGGGTCATGGAGGCTCCGATGATTGCCACACGTTCCATACCGTATGGAACTCGAGACATCGGTTTATAAGTGCGGGTCACGGCGACGGAGGCACTCACCCTGAGAGACGGCTCCTGCGACCGCGCTCGGAAACGGAGCGTCGCCGCGACTGGGAGCGATCCTTACGAGGCCGACTCCGCCGCCGTCGTCCGCAACTCGCTCGCACGCGAGCGCGCCTGCGAGATCACCGCGGGCCGGGCCTCGAAGGAGACGATCACATCCTCGTCGCCGTAGGTCACGTCGTCGACGTTCGCGTTGTCGTGAAGCCACGAGACAACGCTCATCGTGTCGTCGGTCATCGGCAGCATGAGCCGCTCTTCCTCCCAGTCGGGCAGTTCACGGTCGATCCGCTCGAGCAGGCCGTCGACGTTGAGCCCCTCCTTGGCGCTGACGGTGACCGGGTTCGGTGCGAGCGACGACAGGGCCTCGCGCTTGTCGGTGAGTTCCTCGTCGCTTACCTGATCAATCTTGTTCAACACGGTCACGATCGGGGCCTCGTTGCGCTCGTAGAGGGTGTCGTGGGACGTGACCAGTTTCTCGTGAATCGAATCGATCGACTCGCTGACGTCGACGACGAGCAACACGAGGTCCGCCCGGTAGACCGAGTCCAGCGTCGACTTGAACGACTCGACCAGCCAGTGGGGCAGATCGCTGATGAACCCGACCGTGTCGGTCACCAGCACGTCCCGCCGATCGATGGCCGCCCGCCGCGTCGTCGTCCCCAACGTCGTGAACAGCTTGTCCTGGGACTCGGCCGTCGGGTCCAGATCGGGATGTAACTCCTCGTTTTCCGCGACCTCGAGATCGGTCGCGAGCTGGCGCAACAGGGTCGACTTCCCCGCGTTGGTGTACCCCGCGAGCGCGACCAGATCGAACCCGGAGTCCCGACGGCGCTCCCGGCGCTGCTGTTCGGTCTGCTCGATCCGCTCGAGTTCGTCCTTGATCCGGCTGATCTGGGCTTTGATGTCCCGTTCGCGGCTCTCGTCGTACTCGCCCAGCCCCATGAAGCCGGGGTGTTCCTCCCGCTTTGCGAGGCTCGTCTTCGCCTCGGCACGGGGGAGTTCGTAGCGGAGTTCGGCCAATTCGACCTGGAGCTGTGCCTTCCGCGTCTGAGCGCGCTGGCCGAAAATCTCGAGGATCAGCGTGAACCGGTCGATGACCTCGACGCCTTCCGGCAGGAGCTGTCCGAGGTTATACGTCTGATACGGGCCGAGCCGGTTGTCGAAGACGACGGTCGTCGCGTCGGTCTCCGCGGCGAGCGCGGCCAGTTCCTCGGCTTTCCCCTCGCCGATCTGCAGGGCCGGATCGGCCCGTCGGGACTGCGTGACCTCGCCGACGACGGTATACCCCGCCGCCCGGGCCAGATCGCGAATTTCGCTCGTATCTGCCGTGCCGGAATCGACGCGTTTCGCGATGATCGTGTTCATGCGGGTGGTTTCGTGTCTGCCGGGCGTGGTCGGTCGTGCTCGCTCGAGCGCCGCAGCTCGTCGCTTCCGCGACCCGTCGCTCGCCGACACCGGCCGCGCAGTCGGTGCGGGCACTGCCGCGTGGACCCGGAGACGCTAACGATGCCGGTCGCACACCTCCGTTGGACGCACGTGAGTCATACTCGTCCGTACGCGGCGAACCGTCTTGAATCCCGCGCCCGCTGTGACCGTTCGCGTCGCGGCTGCCGGCCGTCGATCGGGTTCGGTCGGTCCGTCGCGCGGCCCCGATCACAACAGTCATAGGAACCGACTCGAATTGAGGTGCATAATGCTCGATCTCGATCCGACGGCGCTCGGCCTCGAATTCGGGGGCGGCGCGGTCATCGGCGGCATCATCGGGTTCGCCGCAAAGAAGATCGCGAAACTCCTCGCGATCATCGTCGGCGTGCAGTTGATGGCCTTTCGCTACCTCGAGTCCCAGGGGATCATCATCGTCGACTGGAACCGGCTCTCGGCCGGCCTCCTGAAAACGCAAGCGCGCGCCGGGGACGCGGCGAACAGCCACTGGATACACTCCTTGCTCTCGACGTTCTCGATCGGTGCGGGCTTTACCGGCGGCTTCCTGATCGGCTTCCGACGCGGCTAACGCGGTCTTGATCCGGAACTGGACTCTTGTCGGCTACCGCGTTCGGAGATCGTCCTTGTCCTTGACGATCTCCGTCTCCGCCTGTCCGCTGGTGTGTTCGTTGACGGTGTCGTAGAACTCGTTTTGCAGGCCGGCCGGGAACGTCAACACGCCGATCCACGAGCCGTCGTTTTGCCACTCCTCGCGCTCGAGATCGCCGAACTGGCGGATTTTCGACTGGGCGCTGCCCGCGTGGTCCGCCGGTACCTGGACAGCGACGGTGACCTCTTCGAACCGGATCGGGATTACCGGCCGCAACGCGTCCAGCGCGTCGTCGACCTGCTCCTGGACCGGTTCCATCGGATCGACCGTGAACCCGGCTTCCTCCAGGGCGTTCTCGATCCGTTCGGGCGGGTGAGGCGCGTTGTCCATCTGTGGATTGACCGCGTTGCGCGTGATCGTATCGATCAACTGCTTGCGCTTCTGTTCTTGCATCTCGCGGCGCTGATCGGCCGTGATCTGGATCTCCCCGCGCGTGATCACCTCGGGAATGATCTCGAGGGGGTCCGTGGTATCGAAGACCGTCTCGAGGTCCGACTCCGCGGGGCGGTCGCCGCGTGAGGCGTCCTCGAAGACGTCCTCGGCGGCGATCACGTCCTCCAACTCGCCGTCGAACTCGTCGCGTTTGATCGAAAGCGCCGCGTCCGGGTCGACTAACACTTCGAAGCGCGCCCCGTGTGACTCGAGTCGCGCTGTCACTGCCTCGTCAAGCGAAATCATACCTGACGGTTCCGCCGCCAATGAAAAGAGTGTTTCCCGAACCGATCCGGGGGTCGAGGTCGAACCACATCGGGTCGGCTCGGATCGACGGGGTCTCAGACTCGGTGTGAGCGACGCTCCGTGGAGGCATCGCGTTCGAACGGGCCGGTCCGCGAACGGGACGGCAGCATACGGCGTCGAAAAACGGATTCGGCGTCTCGATTACTCGGCGGAGTCGTCGGATTCGTCCTCGCCCTCGCCCGTATCGAGGAGATCGTTCTCCTCGAGATGGGCGGCGATCCGGTCCTGTTCGAACTGTTCGAAGGACTCGGTCTCGGCGTCGACGGTCGCCAGCCCCACTTCGTTGGGGAGCAGTGAGCCGTCGTTGACCGACGCGAGCGCGTCGAGAGCGAGTTGGATGCCGCCGTCCAGGTCGGCCTCGTCGTCGTAGTGCTCCTCGAGATACGTTTGGAGTTCGCCGCGGTCGGAGCCGACGGCCAGCGCCTTCCACTCGTAGGGCGTCCCCGAGGGGTCGGTCTCGAACAGGCGCGGCTCGCCGTTCTGGATGCCGCCGACGATCAGCGCGACGCCGAACGGTCGGGCACCGCCGACCTGCGTGTACTGCTGGATGTGGTCGGTGACCTCCTTGGTCAGCGTCTCGACGCCGATGGGCTCGCCGTACCGGAGCTGGTTGACCTGCGTCTGGCGACGTGCGAAGTCGATCAGCTGGCGGGCGTCGGCCACGTGGCCCGCGCTGGCGATGCCGACGTGGTCGTCGGCCTTGTGGATCTTCTCGACGCTCGAGTCCTCGAGCAGCGGGGAGGGGACCCGCTTGTCGACGGCGAGGACGACGCCGTCGTTCGTTCGGACACCGATGCTCGCCGTGCCTCGTTTGACCGCCTCACGAGCGTATTCGACCTGATAGAGTCGGCCGTCGGGCGAGAAGATCGTGATGCCGCGGTCGTACGCCTGCTGTTGTTGTTGTCCCTGCATAGTATCACACTAAATGGTAATCGAGGTCTGTCGCGCCCACGAACGCCTCATCGAGCCGTACGTCCCCGACGTCGTCCCGCAGGACGGCGGCTCGCTCTTCGTTCCCGAACACGACGTTTCTCTCTCCCGAATCTTGCCGGTCGCGTCCTAAATAGTTTTCTTCAGCGGCACGGATCGTGCCACTGATACCGCAGACCCGAACGCCGACGGGAGCGCCGTCGATCTCGGCGATACAGGCCAGTGCCGCTCGAGCGGGGTCCGTCTCACCGCGGCGGACCTTGACGACCGCCTCCCCCGTCCCGTCGGTGAACGCGAACCTGACGACCGTCAGATCGGCGTCGGCACTGCCCGGGTCGCCGAGTAGGTTCTGGCCCGCATACCACAGCTCGCGCTGGAACGACCGCCTGCCGATCCGCTCGTCGGGCCACGTCTCGAGTTCGACGGCGAGATACCGCCAGCGCGGGCGGAGGTGTTTCGGGAGGTGTTTCATTCACCGACTGCCACGTCGCTCGCCGTCGAACTGCGTTCCGCGACCAGCACGCCGACCTGATCGTGGACGCGCTCGACGGCCGTCAGCGAGAAGCCCGCATCGGTAAACGCGTCGGCGAGCATGCCGACGGTCGCCGGATCGTCGACCGCGGGCGAGTAAAAGGGCTCGTCGGGGTCCGGTTCGCCGAAGAACATCACGTCGCCGAGGACGAACGTCCGAGGCTCGAGGTCGGCGATGACCGCGATCGCCTCGCGCTTTTCCGCGTCGGAGAGGTGGTGCATGGCGAAGTTCGAGGTGACGATATCGACCGGCCCGTCGTACTCCGGCTCCCGGAAGCGACCGGTATCGAACGCGAGGTTCTCGAGCCCGTCGTCGTCGGCCTTCCGTTTCGCTTCCGCGAGCATCCCGTCGCTGATGTCCCGGCCGACGACCCGCTTCGCGTCGGGGGCCAAAGCGAGCGCGATCGCACCGGTGCCGGTCGCCAGATCGAGGACGACATCGTCGGCCCCGGGAGCGGCGTGCTCGATGACGAGATTCGCACAGGCGTGGTACTCCTCGGACTTCGACTCGTCGTACTCGCCGGCCTGTTCGTCGAACCGTGCGGCGTGTTCGTCAAGACTCCTCTTCATACCTGCCCCGTTCGACCCCTGGCTCAATGAACGACTCGGAGTGGACGTGGCGATTGCGCTCGGCCAGTCGACCCCACTCCGCGAGGCCGTCCGCGATGAATTCGGGCGCGAAGCCGAGCTGTTCGCCGAGGGCTTGTAGTTCACGCGGGGCCCGTAGTTCGAGGTGCGAACGCGGGTCCGCGCTCACGACGTAGGGAGCGTCGTAGTGGTCGACGATCTCCCGAAGCTTCCGCAGCGACTGGACGATTCGGACGCGATGTCCGCCGCTCTCTCGCAACACGCCGGAGAGGTCGAACTCGATCCGAACGCCGTTCTCGACGGCGGCTTTCGCCAGCACGTGATTGACGTCACCGCCGTCGGTCATCGGGTGGGCGAGCACGTCGACCTTCGGCTGTTCGACGGCGAAACGGTTCAAATCGTTCGTCCCGCCGTGAATGCCGACGATCGTCTCGGACGACCGGTAATTGCCCACCGAGCCGCTCGCCTGCCGCGGGTCGTCGGCTCGGATCTCGACGCCGTCGACGACGTCGATCCCGTACTCCGCGCCGATCCGCTCGGGATCGTAGTCGGCTCGAGCGTCGCCGTGATTGCACACGACCACGCCCTCGTAGCCGTAGTCGGCCGCCGTCTTCGCGAATCTGGCGACCGTGCTCTGTCCGTCGGGATGGGCGTGGACGGCCTCGTACATACGCGACCCGTCGCACGGCGGCGACTTGGGGTTTGCGTCATGTGACGTCCAGTTCTATAACGCCATACGTCATGAGCTACTTTATATTATATTCAAGGTCCAATATCATAAAGATGCTTATTAGAAATAGTATTGCAGAACCGAGTATATATCCCCAGATTAGGGTAATAATGCCAGTTATGGCTGAAAGAAGAGCTCCGATAAGATAAAATGTTTTGTTGAGTCTATAGTTCTTTGATATTTTTTCAGATGCATTGACTAACATCATTATAAATAAAGTGCCAACGATCGATATTGATATTATACCAGCATTAATACTAAGGAGGTAAGCTAAAAGAAGTGCTAAAATCATACTACCTATTAGACCACTATAATTGATCTCGTCTCGAATCCTATCCATACAATAACGAAACCTCTCTGTATACAAATATTTTTATATTGAAATCTAGTGTAGGGTATTCAAGCTGGTGACAGATATTTTCGAACGAATATAGCAAATATTACAATCGCAAGAACAATGGTAAGTACTTCTTCAGGGGTACCTCCAATAGACGGTTTTGTCCGATCGTCCACCCATTCAACGATTTTTTCAGCTGTATTCATCGCATCTTTAGCACCCTGCTTAACGGACTGTCTAGGATCAGGGAGATCAATATCACAAATATCATGGCACGAGCTAGTGTCCTTTAATCCAATCCATAAACACTGATTATCATCAAAACCAAACCAGAAGTTAAGTTCGTATTTCAACTCCTTATCAAGAATGTCCGTGTTATACACCTTCCAGTTGACATCCGTTTTATAGACGGAGGGAGATGAGTATTTACAACTCGGTGATGATTTGTCAACGGAGCTCATTTCTACACAATACTGGCTTCCAAATCTTAGATTAGGTGTGCATTGCTCTATAGGGAGTGCATATTCATTAAACAGTGAAGTGGCAATTTCCCAGACGCTGAGTCCCTGTGGCTTTACTTCACTATTGTTTTTATCTCCGTATCGTTTCTTTGCCTCCGCTTCAAGGGCGTTGAGAATTTCCTCAAGTTCTCTATCATCTTGTTTATAGTTATTGGATTCAGCACTAGCTAACTTTGGAAAACTGGCTACGCCAGCCAGACCTATACCAGTTAATTGCAGCACTTTACGTCGGTTCTTATCTTTTTCACCCAACATGCGCTCTATTGTTATCCCCGAAAACATGTGAATTCAGTACCTAAATAATTATGTATGGGTGAGTGTGTCGCAATTATATTAGTAGTATATAAGAATACCTGCTCGGAAGAACCTCATATCTAACTGAACCTCTGTTCTTGTGTAGAGATTTTTATTTTTTACCCTCTCTAATCCGGAAATTGAGTGGCGCGATCCTCTATCGTATTCGTTTAGTATCGCCGTCGTAGCTTCTATTTTATAGTTGGGATTTTTCTGTTGATCCAAAGATAAAACAAATAGATTTGATAAATGTTGGTTAATTTCATAAATAAATAAAAATATACTATCGGACATATCTGGCTTCGATTCAGATAGTGTTTTCAAGATGTCGTAGTATGAAACTATTCAGTGTGCTTTTAAAATGGCCCGATGACGTTAGCTTTAATTGACCTTCTTCGAAACAAACTACTGCTATAATACTACTCCATTCAATCAGTTTCAGAACCCTTTGAACCGCCCTTATCAGAGGTGAGTGACTTCGGCAAGGCAGGTTTGTGAATCACTCGCTGTGAGTGTAGATGGCAAGATGAGCAAGAGTACTATTTACTTGTGACTCTCTCGTAGAGCGGCGTTTCGGCGTCTTTTGAAACACACTGCTGGACTCTGAGATCATCACTGCTTGCGAGACGTTTACTGAAGCAGCCCGAATCTCGCTGCTCGTGAACTGAATTCCCTCTGCGTCAGTCCCTATATGGTGATCACACAGTCTATCCCGACAGTCCACCGGCTTCTCGGCTTGTGGTTTCATTAGCTAGACAGCGTCAACGAACGGCGTTCGAAGTACCGCTGATCGAAGGGTTTCCGAGGCGTGACATCGCTACGCCCGCGGCGTGAAAGGTTTGTTAGTTGAGGATCGACTGTGCGACGGTCGCGAGCTGCCCGTTGTTGGCCTCGCTGAGACGCTCGTCGCCGATCTTCAGGCGGAGCCGCGGTCGGCCGACATCGATCGGGACCTTCTCGGTGTCGATCAGGCCCATATCCTCGAGCTTGGTCTTCGTCCGGGAGAAGGTCGCCTTGGAGGCGATGCCGACATCCTCGCCCCACTTGCTGATGTCGTAGAGCAGCGCTTCGTTCTTGGCCGCCACGAGCAGGGAGATGGTGACCTCGTCGAGGCCATCGCCGTCGCCGCGAGCGGTCTCGAGGGAGTCGAGGATGGCCGTGAAGTCGGCCTCGGCCTCGGGGCTGATCTCGTCGGACAGCGTTTCGCGGACGGCCGTGATCGGCGGGGTACGGAGGTTAAAGTCGGTGGCGTCCTCCCAGCGGCCCGCGTAGGTGTCGTAGGTGTCTTCGACGAAGCTTTCGTCGTCCGTGGCGAGCCCGCCGACACGGTCGTCGGCGTGGACGAGCGCGACGACGCGGTCCTCGCTGACCAGCAGCGAGTTTTCGGGCGCTTCCGCGAGCGTTCGCAGCGACAGCGCGTCCTCGCTGATGAGGTCGGCGGCGTTCGAGGCGACGATGAAGTCGTCCATGACGTCTTTCAGGGTGCGTTCGTCGGCGAGCATGCGGACCGACGGCAGGTCGCCGTCGAACGCGGTCGCGACGGAAATGAACTCTTCGATGGCGTCCCGTGACGGGTTGACCATGTAGATAGTACCGCTTGCATCCTCGAGCACGGACCCGAGAATATCGTCAATCTGGTGGTTAAGTAAATTCGAGGTCATGCCTATACAGAAGTAATCGAGATCGTCATACTTAATTTTGGTGGCCGTTTTCACGCCAGAACTCCTCTCTTGGGGCCTGTACCGGTAATTTTTGACCGATAATTCGTTAGTTCGCCGATGAAAACGGGATATCACTTCCGAGACCGACGAGACGAAAACCTCCGACTGATCTGCGGGCGGGGACGGACATCGACTCGAATCGAACGCGATATTCTCTCAAAGTTTACAATAACTATATACAGGAAACGTAGCATTACCATATCGTATGGGTGTTCGACACAATCGACTGTGGTGGGTCGTACAGACGGTAGTCGAGAGCGCAGTGAACGGGCGAGGGATCGGTCGGATGTCGCCGCGATTTACGGCGCGGGCCAAGCGAGTCAGCACGTACGGCGGGCCGTAGTCGCTCACCGATCGAACCGCTTGCTCAGTTCTTTCGACCAGTAGATATCGCCGTCGTAGATCACTGACGCCTCCGTCTCCGCAAGCATCGTCGCCAGCTCCGGCTCCGTCAGCGTAAAGTTCGACTCGTTCCCGCAGAGATAGGCGTAGTCGTTCGTTTCGGTGTGTGGGAAGTAGTACGAGCCGGTCACCCGCGTCGAGTAGCAATCGAGTGACAGCAGATACTGCCCGTCGTTCCCGCTCTCTCCGAGTTCCTCGAGTCGCGCGGTCGTCGGGTTGCGGCTTTCCGCCTGGGTAAGCGAGTGGGTGCCGTCGCCGACGACGGCGTAGTCTTTCCCCATCATGATTCGCCGCCGGGCGAGCACCATCGCGCGTTCGATGCTGAAGCCGTGAACCAGTAACTTGGCGAACGTCGATCCGACCTTGACGGCGTGGTCGTTCAACACCTTGGTGACGGTGACCGCGCCGGCGACGCTTCCCTTTTCGATCAGGTTCATGCCCTCGTAGAAGGACCCGCAGGCGTTCAGGAAGAACGTCTGTGCATTACAGCGGTCGAGACTCGAGGTCGCGAGCGTGCCGTCGGGACAGCACAGGCCGCCGGTTTCGCAGTGACCGATGTAGTGAACGAAGTCGTTGTCATCCTCCAGGACGCGGGCGAGGGCGGCCGTCTCGAGGGACTCCGTGACGGTGAGATCGATCGTGAGTTCCTCGGAACGCTGGCGATAGATTTCGGCGACATCGTCGTGCTCGCCGGCCATTTCCGGATCGTTGAGGACGACACAGATCGAGGTCGAATCGCTCGTCTGTTCGAGGAACTCCAATCGGTTGTGGTAGGCCGCGGGCGTCGATTTGAAGACATCGATCGGGACGCCGTCCGCGAGCCACCCGTGCGTGCGACCGCTCCGGAGTTCGGGTTTGACGATGTCGACCGAGGCGACCTGGCCGGTGGTGGCCCGACTGCGACCGGGGACGCCACCCGATCCGACCGCCGGCGTGGCTTCGATACCGGACGCGAATTCGGCAGGGCCGCCCTCGCCCCGATAGAAGTCCTCGAGCGAGCGCTCGACCAGTTCCTGTCCCTCGAGTTCCGAGGTTTGGGGCGTGTAAATCATGCTCAGCCGATCGAGCAGGAAAGGCAGCGTCTCGGCGCTGTCGTAGGTCGGGGAGACGTACGTCGAGAGGTGCCACTCCGGCAGGCGGTGTTTGATCGCCGCGTAGGGAACGTCGAGGTAGGTCGCCAACCGATCCTGCGGCGACGCATGATAGAGCACGCTGGCGTCGAGACCAAGCGCCGCGAGCAGACTGCTCTCGGAGAGGGTCGTTCCGTAGGGACCGGCGTTCCGGGCGAGGCAATCGAGGAAGAACGTCTTTCGGAGGAGTCGCTCGACATCGCGCTCGAGATCCGGCATCGGCGAAAGCTCCTCCTCGCGGCCGTGATCGAGGAGTCGGAGCCGCGGCCGGTCGGGATCGGTTCCGCTACGAGAGTCCGGTCCCTCGTCGGTCGTCCGGACGGTTGCCTGCAGGTAGTACGCCAGCGGCGCGGCCACGAACAGCGACTCGTAGTCCGGCGGGAGGAGCAGTTCGATCCCGTGATCCGGTGTATCGGCTCGGATGCAGTCGGGGATTTCGAGGCGCTCGCCGCGTTCGATCAGCGACGGATGGCCGCGGAGCGTGGGATACGACCGGTCCGGTCGGTTGGTCTTGTGCGAGGCGGCCATGTGCGTGATGGCCGCGGCGATCGCCGACGGGGAGTCCGGCACGGTGATCGTACCGGCGGGAAGCTCGTGGCGACAGCGAACGCCGAGGATGACGCGCATCCGATCCGGAAAAGAGACGACGATCTCCTCGTAGTCGTCGGTCTTTTCGATCGTCGCGTCCCCGGTGAACTGGAGGTAGGCCTTGATCTCCGTATCGATGTCTACGACGTACTCGCCGGACGACAGCGCGAGCGGCTCGCCGCCGGGATCGAGTTCGTACTGTTCCTCGCGCTCGAGGGAGAACGCGTAGACGACCGCGTGGGGAAACCGTAGCTCGTCCGTCGTCACGGCGACCGTCTCGTCGACCGGGCGCGAGACGTCGCTGTCGGAACTGCTGACGTCGAGGTCGGCACCAGTGACCGCTAGCTCGGCGTTATCCGCGTCGGTGACGTGGAGAGTGTCGCCATCTACCGCCCACTCGATCATTCGGTTGGCAGAATGTCACTGGGACAAGTTAGTTGTATCGGGCCTCGTGGAAGTGGCATATACAGCCGGTACTCTGCCGCTCGGTTGTAATATTGATAGGTAATAGCGGTTAGAATGATACATTATCGAACTGACCCGTCTCGGACGGACCGTTGTGTCCACCTGTGAGCGGTCGACGGTGGGCAAGCGGGTCGAGTCACGACCTCGTATAGTGGCTCCTCTTGCCGGGGAAAGGTACACTTATGCGGCCACCAGACTGCATTTCGGATATGAACCACGATCAGGTTCGGGACGTCGATCCCGCCGTTGCCGACGCCCTCGAGGGCGAGGTAGACCGCCAGCGAGAGACGTTACAGATGATCGCCAGCGAGAACCACGCCAGCGAGGCGGTCCTCGACGCGCAGGGCAGTGCGCTGACGAACAAGTACGCCGAAGGCTATCCCGGCGAGCGCTACTACGGCGGGTGTGAGTACGCCGACACGGTCGAGGAACTCGCGATCGAACGCGCGACGGAACTGTTCGGTGCCGACCACGTCAACGTCCAGCCCCACTCGGGCACCCAGGCCAATCAGTCGGTCTACTTCGCGATGCTCGAGCCCGGCGACAAGATCCTGTCGCTGGATCTGAACCACGGCGGCCACCTCAGTCACGGCCACCCGGCGAACTTCACGGGCCAACTCTACGAGGTCGAGCAGTACGAAGTCGATCCGGAAACGGGCTACATCGACTACGACGCCCTCGCCGACCACGCCGCCGAGTTCGACCCGGATATCATCGTCTCGGGCTACTCCGCGTACCCGCGCGAGATCGAGTGGGAGCGCATTCAGGCGGCCGCCGACGAAGTGGACGCGCTCCACCTCGCGGATATCGCCCACATCACCGGGCTCGTCGCCGCCGGCGTCCATCCGTCGCCCGTCGGCGTCGCCGACTTCGTCACCGGCTCGACCCACAAGACCATCCGCGCCGGTCGCGGCGGCATCGTCATGTGCGACGAGGCGTACGCCGACGACATCGACTCGGCGGTCTTCCCCGGCGGTCAGGGCGGCCCGCTGATGCACAACGTCGCCGGCAAGGCGGTCGGCTTCAAGGAAGCCCTCGAGCCCGCGTTCACCGAGTACGCCGAACAAACGGTTGCGAACGCGCAGGCGCTCGGCGACTCGCTCTCGGAGAACGGCTTCTCGCTGGTCTCGGACGGCACCGACAATCACCTCGTGCTCGTCGACCTGCGTGACAGCCACCCCGATACCTCCGGCAGCGACGCCGAGGCGGCCCTCGAGGAGGCCGGCATCGTCCTCAACGGGAACACGGTGCCCGGCGAGACGCGCTCGCCGTTCAATCCGAGCGGTATTCGTGCCGGGACGCCGGCGCTGACCACGCGCGGCTTCGACGAGGACGACTGTCGCAAAGTCGGCGACCTGATCGCCCGCGTCGTCGACGCCCCCGAGGACGAGGCCGTCATCGAGGCGGTTCGCGACGAAGTCACGACGCTGTGCGACGAGAACCCGCTGTACGAAGACGAGTAAGCGACCGACCGCAGGGCCGTCCGGGACTCGAGGCAGCCGCGATGCCTCCGACCACGAGTTCGTGCGGCCGTCACGAGCGGTACGGTATGCCGCGGATTCGGTTCGGTGCCGGGTCCCGATCGGTCCGCCTCACCCGTCCGTGAGGGGTGGGCCCGCATACCACACCTTTTTCAGCGCGATTTACGTGACCATGTTCACATGACGGACGACTCCGCAATGGAGATGTATCGATCGCGGACCGACGCGCTGACGACCGCTGTCGGTGACGGACGGCCGATCGTCTTCGCGCACGGGACCCTGATGGATCGGACGATGTTCGCCCCGCAACTCGAGGCCCTGCGGGACGAGTACCGGGCGGTCGCCTACGATCTGCGGGCGCGCACGGACCGGTACGCGCCGGCGTACGATCTGTGGGATCTAGCCGACGACTGCGCGGCGGTGCTCGACGGTATCGGCGAGGACAGCGCGGTCATCGCCGGTATGTCAATGGGCGGGTTCATGGCGCTTCGATTCGCGCTCGAGTATCCGGATCGGGTCGACGGCCTCGTCCTGATCGACTCGATGGCGACGCCGCACACACCCGACGAGCGAGCGGTATACGGCGACCTCGTCGAGCCGCTGGCGGGGTCACTCGACCCGACCCCGCGCGAGTTAGCCGACGGTGTGACGGACTTCCTCTTCGGCGAGACGACCCGGGAGGAACACCCCGAACTGGTCGCCACCTGGGTCGATCGCTGGGCGACCTATCCCGGCGCGGCGGTCTATCACGAGTTGCATTCTTGGCTCGATCGAACCGACGTGACCGATCGCCTCTCGGAAATCGATGTCCCGGTCCTGATCGTTCACGGCGCGGAAGATCCGTCGATCGACCCCTCGAGAGCCGAACCGATGCTCGAGGAACTGCCCGACGCCGAGATGGAACTGATCCCTGGGGCGGGCCACACCGCAAACCTCGAGGGACCCGACGAGACGAACGATACGATCCGGACGTTCCTCGACGAGCGGTTCTGAATTGTCCCCATGTTCGTGTACATTCGAGCCCATTCTGCGCCAGTTCTACGCACGAATCCGGAGATTAATGAGCCTCGCGGCCCCCCACTCAGGTAATGACCGAGATCATCGACGGCAACGCTGTCGCGAGCGACATTCGAGACGAGTTAACCGACGCGATCGAGACGCTCGCCGACGCGGGTTCGCGGCCGGGGCTGGCGACCGTGCTCATGGGCGACGACCCCGCGAGCCAGACCTACGTGAACATGAAACAGCGAGACTGCGAGGAGGTCGGCATCGAGAGCCACCACGTCGACGTCGACGGCGACGCCCCACCCGAGAAGCTGTTTGACACCATCGCCAACCTCAACGAGAACGACGATGTCCACGGCTACATCGTCCAGGCCCCCGTCCCGGACCACGTCGACTACCGCGACGTGATCCGTCGCGTCGACCCGATCAAGGACGTCGACGGCTTCCACCCCGAGAACGTCGGCCGGCTGGTCGCCGGCGACGCCCGGTTCCGTCCCTGTACCCCCCACGGGGTCCAGAAGCTCCTCGAGTCGGCCGAGATCGACACCGAGGGCAAGGACGTGACCATCGTCGGCCGCTCGGACATCGTCGGCAAACCGCTCGCCAATCTCCTGATCCAGAAAGCCGAGGACGGCAACGCGACGGTGACGGTCTGTCACTCCCGCACGGACGACCTCGCCGCAAAGACCCGTAGCGCCGACATCGTCGTCGCGGCCGCCGGCGTCCCCGAACTTATCGACGGCTCGATGCTCGAGGACGGCACGGTCGTCATCGACGTGGGCGTCAACCGGGTCGACGCCGACACGGACAAGGGGTACGAACTCGTCGGCGACGTCGAGTTCGAGAGCGCGAAGGCAAAAGCCAGTGCGATCACGCCCGTTCCCGGTGGTGTCGGGCCGATGACTCGCGCCATGTTGCTGTACAACACCGTCAAGGCAGCCGGTCTGCAGGAAGGCATCGACGTCGACCTCCCCTGAACGGGTCCGGATCGACTCGCCGACAGTCTTTTCCTCCGGTCGCCGACTCCGCCGAGTCAGGCGCGACTCACTCCCCGGGCGTTTCGCTCGCGTCGAACCGGACGAGACCCCGCTCCTCGAGTTGCATGAGGAAGTGCGCGAGCGTCTCGTCGACGGGATCGACCCGCTCGGAATCGTGAGACGCCACGACGCGCTCGCCGATCTCCGCGACGGTGTGATCACCGTCGCAATGGCGCCACACGGTCGTCCCGACGGGATCTAGCTCGAGTTCCCGCTCCCGATCGGTCCCGAAGAGGTCGAACAGGAACCGATCGAGCCGGTTGTGTGGCCGCTTCGTCCAGTGGATCGTGACCCGTGGCTCGCCATCGACGGTCGTTACCTCCCAGTCGTCGGCGTCGCGTCTCGGAACCGCGGTCGGGCCGTGTTCGGTCATGCGGTGGCGTTCCCGATCGATCGATTCGGTTCGATCACTGGTCGGTCGCCTCGGTCTCGGGCGCGTTCCAGAGGACGGTTGCGGTGAAAAGCGCGACGAGCGCGACGACGGCGACGACGCCGAGAATCGACTGCGTCCCGGCGTCGAGGCCGATCGGGAACGGTGCGCCGTCGGCGTTTCCAGTCCCGGTGATATAGAGCGCGCCGATGACGATCCCCATGATCGCCTCGCCGGTGATCAGCCCGGCCGCGACGATTCGGCCCCTCGAGGTCGCGTGCTCGGCGAGCGTGCCGTCCTCGTCGTCGCGTCGTGCGACGTACCGGTCGATCCCGGCCCGGAGCAGGCCGCCGAGGAAGATCGGCGTCGCGAGCGTGATCGGGAGGTAGATCCCGACTGCAAAGGGCAGGACGGGGATGTCCATCAGGATCAGGACGAACGCGAAGACGGCACCGATGAGGATCATCCCCCACTGGGCGGTGCCCGTGAGGACGCCCTCGGAGATCAGCGCCATCATCCCGGCCTGCGGTGCGGGAATGGTATTGCCCCCGATCCCGTAGGCCTGATCGAAGAAGGACAGGACCCACCCGGCGAACAGCGCCGAGACGGCGATGCCGATCATCTGTGCGATCTGTTGGTTCCGGGGTGTCGCCCCGAGGAGATAGCCCGTCTTGAGGTCCTGTGAGGTGTCGCCCGCGACCGCCGCGGCGATCGCCACGACCGACGCGGTCACCAGCACGACGACGGGGTCGGTGACACCGGTCGAGCGCAGTGCCAGCGCCGCGATCAGGACCGTCGCGATGGCCATTCCCGAGACGGGGTTCGAAGAACTTCCGACGACCCCGACGAGGTACGCCGAGACGGCGACGAAGAGGAACGCGGCGATCACCGCGATGAATCCGCCCAGCAGGCCGACCTGGACCTGCGGGACCGCGACCAGTGCGAGCGCAATCAGGATCGCACCACCTACGACGACCTTCATCGGCAGGTCCCGCTGGGTCCGTTTGCGGTCCGCGGTCGCGTCCGATCCGGAATCGCGGATCTCCGCCGCGGCGGTACCGAGCGCGTCGGCGATCGTCCCCCGCATCGAGACGACCGCGTAGAATCCGCCGACGATCATCGCTCCCGCGCCGACGTAGCGGATGTACGCTTCCCAGACCTCGTTCGCCTGCGTCATCAGTGCCGCGTCGGCGGCCGACTCCGGGACGAACCCGCCCGTGATCAACAGCGGGATCAGCATCATCCAGGAGATCAGTCCGCCACCGAAGACGTAGCCGGCGATCCGGGGTCCGATGATGTAGCCGACACCGATCAGCGCGGGCGTAAAGTCCCCGCCGATGGCGAACCCGTCGGTTTCACCCGCTGAGAACGCCGTCTGGATCGTCGTTCGGAAGGCAGCCATCCCGTTGGCCAGCCACATGTAGACGAAGCCCGCGAGGAACCCGACGGAAATGAGCTTCACGCCCTCGTCGCCGCGCGAGCCGGCCTCGAGAACGTCGGCACACGCGGTCCCCTCCGGATAGGGGAGTTCCTCGTGTTTGTCGACGATGAGATACCGGCGCATCGGGATCATAAAGAGGACCCCGAGCAGGCCGCCGAGTATCGCCACGACCGCGGTGTTGACGATGTTGATCGGCTGATCGAGGAACGTGACGCCGGCGATCGTGAAGATGACGCCGGCCGCCAGCGCTTCGCCCGCGGAGGTCATCGTCTGGACGATGTTGTTCTCGAGGATCGAGCCGCCGATGCCGACCTGTCGAAGGCCGTAAAAGAGGCCCATACTGATGACCGCGGCCGGGATGGACGCGCTGATCGTCATTCCCGAGCGCATGCCGAGGTACATGTTCGCGGTCAACATCACGACGTTGAGGGCGAGGCCCATGCCGACCGCCTTGATCGTGAGTTCGGCGACGCTCTTTCCCGCGGGAACGTACGGGGACGGCCCGTCCGCCGTCGACTGTTCGGATGCTGTACGACTGTCGCTCGTCTCGGGTTGGTTCTCCGATGGTTCGTGTTCCATAGTGGGTGGTCCGGCCACCCTGGGGGCGCTCGGCTGGACGACCGGTTCGACGCGGTCGTGCCGGTATCGAACCCGTCGCTAGCCGAACCGATTCAGGGCGGTCCGTGCGTCAATTATCACTATTCAATCGAGAGTATAAGTGATGCAAGATTTGCGACGACCGAGACGGAGGCCACTGGTGCCGACTTCGAGCGCGCGACCAGCGCCGATTCGTCCCCGGAAACGCGAGCGAGCCGTCCCCTTACGCCGGATCCCCGGCTGGAGGCGGCGATTCAGCCTCCGAATCGGCCATTGGCGTCCCCGTCGGCGAACTCGAGGGCATCCAGACGCTCCTGGGCCCGCGTGAACGCGAACTCGTCGCCGCGCAGGCCGCGTGCCAGCTCGCGGGTTGCCTCGACGAGCCGTTCGGCGGTCTCCGGTTCGATGTCGCCGTCGAGCATCCGGACGCGGGTGACGTGTTCGCCGAGCGTCTCGAGGGCGCTCCGTTCGTCGGCGGTGAGATCGCGGTCAGCGGCCCACGTTCGAACGTCGCGGCGGTACTCGCGGACGGCGGTCGCGTACGCGAGCCCGCGGGCCGCCTGCAGCGAGCGCGGGACGTCCGCGACCGGCGGCCGCTCGCCCCGATCGGCGTCGCGAAGCAGTGAGAGGAAGNCTTGCCAGCCCGCTCAGAGATGTGTATAAGAGACAGGAGAGGAAGTACAGCTCGTCGCGGTCCTCGAGTTGGATCTCGCGGGCGACGATGTCGCCGACGTGGAGGAGTTCGCTCGCGGCGAGGTAGGTGTCGTCGAGGTCCCGGAGGGTGCCGGCGTTGACGAACCCGCGCCGGCGAACGTACTCGCGACAGCGGTCGCGCGCCCGTTCGGCGAGCTCGTCGGGGTCGGTCTCGTCGATCGCGTTCCGAACGGGGGTGAGATCGAACGCGACCTGGAGGTCGGTGTGTTCGGTCCGGTCGTCGACGCCGACGCTTCGGAGACTCCCGCAGGCCGGACAGCCGACGCTGCCGGTCTCGTAGTACGACCACCGAGTCCCACACGCCTTGCACTCGCGCTCGCCCCGAATTTTCATGTGCGGGGGTACGGTCGGAACGGCAAAAGGCCCACCGACCCGCCGCGACCGGGCAGCAACGGCGTGGGCCGGTTCGATGGGTCGATCGAAACCATCGGTGACGTCCACGTTCGTCCCCGCTTCATCGTTTCTCGTGACACTTCGACCCCGTTGATGGTACCCATGCAATGAGGGTCATCGATCGTTGGGCATCGTTCAATAGGTGATTAACGGGCAGCACCTGCAGGCCACATCGAAACCAAACGGAACATCCAACCCGAATATATGTCCCGGAGACTGAACCGGCGAACGTTCGTGACCGCAGCAGGAACAGCAAGCGCACTCGCACTCGCCGGGTGTGCAGACAGCGGCCCCGGCGGCAACGAGACGGACGACGAGAACGACACGACCGGCGATGAGAACGAGAGCGAGGACGGCGAGACCGGCGGAGACGGGACGTATACGCTGACCGTCATGGTCGAAGACGCCGACGGAGCGGTCGACGGCGCGACCGTCACTCTCGAGGAAGCGGGCATGGGCGGTTCGTCCGACGACGAGATGGACAACGAGTCAGACAACGTCTCGGACAACGAGTCGATGACCGACAACGAGACGGACAACATGTCGGACGACGAGATGGGCAATGAATCGGACAACGAGACCACGACCGACGGCGGCGGGAGTTTCCCGATGGAAGACGAGACCGACGGGAACGGCGAGGTCGAGTTCGCGGACCTTGAGAACGGGTCCTACACCGTCAGCGCCGAATACGAGGGCGACGAGACCGAATCGGACGTCGAAATCGACGGCGGCGACGAGGAGGTCGCGCTGATGTTCGGCGACGGCGACACCGGCGGTAACGAGACGGAGAGCGGAAACGAGAGCAACGAGAGCGACGCCGAAAACAGTTCGTAACCGGTTCCGTCGGGCCCCGACCGGGGCCGTGTCCCATCGGTTTCGATCGCAGCAACCCAGAAACAGACGGTGGGTCCCGTTTTCGACGCGAGCGCCAATCGGAGCGACGGCTGCACGCCGAGCGACTGCCATCCGAGAGCGGCCGCCCGTTTCGGATCGTTTCGTGACGGAAACTGCGTCCTTCCGAGCTGAAACGACGCGGTGCACACAGAGCGGAACCGGACGACAGCGACGGTCCGAGGCCCGTTGTGTCGAGTCGCCGGCTCGTTTACGAGCGTGTGGCTGGCCAGCAGGTCGCCGTCCGCTCGAGTGTGACCCCGAACCGGGCAACGGCGCGATGTCGACTCGGCGTAGCGGCTTTTTTCCCCGTCCGCTCGGTAGTCACGCGTATGCGTGACGAAGAAGAAATCCGCGAACAGTACGAGTTCCTCAAAGACCACCTCGAGAGCGACGAGATGCGCCACGACGGCGTCGAGGAGATGTTTACCTACTACAAACGCGCGATCGGCTGGGTGCTCGAGGAAGAACACATGTAACCGCGGTCACGCGCGACGGGATCACCCTGACCGGTGTCGTTACATTTAAGTACACTCGGCAGAACCTTTCTGGTGACGCTTCGCTTGGAGGGCCGAAGCGTCAGCGGGGACCAATTCAGGGCGGCAAGCGATCGCGTGACATTTTTCCGTCACGCGATCTGCTTTCCTGTTTCGATATCGAATCGACATAGCGTCGGTGCTGTCTGTTACTCCCGAACGATATGAGTCGGTGATATCGCGGTCACCCAATATAATTGTACCGAAACGTAACTCCCGAACTGTAAACATGAACCGCACATTATGTGTGGTTCCACGGACGATTCGTCACGGGTGTTATGGATCGCCTGCGGTGAGAACGCACCCTCTCGCTGGTAATAGCCCCCTTTCGATCGAAACGACCCGATAGCCTTATTAAAATTCGACAGTAAGTACGATTGGTACTTTCCCAATGTACGACCTGACAGGATTCCAGCGCGACTTGCTCTACGTCATCGCCGGCGAGGACGAGCCCCATGGTCTGGCGATCAAGGAGGAACTCGAACAGTACTACGAGAAGGAAATCCACCACGGACGGCTCTATCCAAACCTCGACACGCTCGTCGACAAGGGCCTCGTCGAAAAGGGCCGTCGGGATCGTCGAACGAACTTTTATACGCTCACTCGCCGCGGTCGCCGCGAACTCGAGGCGCGCCGCGAGTGGGAGAGCCAGTACGTCGACCTGTAGCGGGCCCCGGATCCCGGTCGCTTCCGTCGCTGGACGCCCAGGAGTCCCGACTGTCGGGCCGCCTTTCCCGGCGCGTCGCTTATCCGTGGTCGCAGCGAACGTTCGGCAGTGAACGAGGTTGCGCTACAGGTCGCGGATGCGCCCCTCGAGGAGACGGTCGTTCGGATGGCCCTCGCGGGCGCGCTGGGGATGTTCCTCGGACTCGAGCGCGAGTGGTCACAGAAGTCGGCCGGTATTCGGACGTTCTCGCTGATCAGTCTGCTCGGGGCGGTCTTTACCGTGCTCGTACGCGAGGGTGGGTTCGGCGAGAGTCTGCTCCTGTTGGGCGGTGTTTTAGTGATCGTTCAGGGAATCTTGCTCGCGGTCCAGGGACTCATGCAGGACGATCCCGCGGAGACGGGGCTGTCGCTGACGACCTCCGTGTCGATGCTCGTCACCTACGGTGTCGGCGTCCTCGTTGCCGCCGGGTTCATTCTCGAGGGCGTCACCGTCGCCGTCCTCTCCTCGCTCCTGTTGGTGTTAAAGCGGGAACTCCACGAGTTCGCCTGGGGACTCTCCCGCGAGGAGATGCGCTCGACCACGGAGTTCGCCATCCTCGCGTTCGTCATCTATCCGGTGCTCCCGGCCACCTACGAGCCCGAAATCGCGGGGCTCACGATCCCACTCGAGCCGCAAGTCATTTGGCTGATGGTCGTCGCCGTCGCGGGGATCGGGATCGTCAACTACGCGATCGTCTCCACCTACGGCGGTCGTGGCATCGCGATCACCGGCTTCTTCGGTGGACTCGCCTCATCGACGGCCGTCGTCGGAACGATGCTCGACCACGTCAACCAGCGGCCCGACGCGTCCTCGTATGCCGTCGCGGCGATCCTGCTCGCGAACGCCGCGATGGCCGCTCGGAATCTGGCGATCGCGGTCGGCTTCACCGCGGGCGGCGGGACCGATATGCTCGTCGAGGCGATCATCCCGCTCGGTGCCGTCATCCTGCTCGCATTCGCCGTCGCCGCACTCACCGCCGACTGGAGCGAATCCGGCCCGATGGATCTCGAGAGCCCGTTTTCGCTGCAAAACGCCCTCGCGTTCGGGGCCGTCTTCCTCGTCGTCCTCGTGTTCGGGTCGCTGGCCGAGACGTGGTTCGGAACGCTGGGCTTCTACGCGACCGCCGTCGCCAGCGGCTTCGTCTCGAGTGCCGGTGCGACCACCTCGGCGGTCGTCCTCTACCGCGGCGGGCAACTGGGGCCGGCGGAGGCGACGATCGCCATCCTGCTCGCGACGGTCTCGAGCATCGTGGTCAAGGCACTGCTGGCTGCGACCTCGACGAACGACAGCTTCCGAAACCGGGTCGCGGCCTACAGTACGCTTCTCCTGGTGGGCGGTGGGCTGGCCGCGGCGGCGCTCGTCGTCGTTTCGGCCTGACTACCCGTACTCGCTCCGTTCAGCGTGACGGTATGTGCCGTCGCAGTCCGTGGTCACGGACTGCTGCTCGCCGTCGGGACACGACGGCCCGTCGCGATGTCGTCCTCGAGACGGCGTTCCGAACGGCGCTGTTGTCGCTGGGGATGGATACAAGCGTTCTGGGAGCAGGTCAGTCCACCTCGTCCGTGACGACAGCTCGGTCAGGCAGTTCGGGATTCGGTTCCCGGCCCAGGGTGAGCAGTCGCTCGGTAAGAGTGAGTTCGTCCGCGACCGGACTCGGTTTCGCAATTTCCTCGTATTCGACCGCTACGCCCCCGTCATCGGCTGTGATTTTGACGACACACAGCTGATACGACGGGTAGAAGACTGGCGGCAGTCGACCGGCGATGACATCTCGCCGGTGGAGCCGCTTTAGCCACGTCCCAGTGTTGACGAGCAGCCTGCCATCGAGTTCGATCTCGGTCGGTCGATGGGTATGTCCATAGCAAAAAACCGCCGTCTTCGGTCGGTCATCGAAGACGTGGCGGGCAGCGTTCTTGTACGGCGCTTCGGGATCGACCGTGAGATCCGTTTCGGCGACACCGAAGCGGTCGATCGTCTCCCTGAGATCGCGGAGGAAGAAAAACAGGGGTATTCCGACGAGCAACAACAGCCCGACGATCGCGACATTGATCACGAGAAGTAAGTGGACAGCCGCCCCGGCCAGACCGAACTGAGCGAGGAACGCGTCCGCCGTCTCGATCGGCAGCGTCCAGAGGCCGGCCAGATCGAGCCCCGCGAGAACCGCGAGGATGAGACTGAGGTTGAACAGAAACAGGAAGGGGACCGTGGCGTATCGCAGGAGCGGATTCATTTCACGGTAGAAGTACTTCGAGACGAGCCACTTCGGCAGTCGTTCGGTTGGCGTTACTGCCTGCACGTCTTTCAACCAGTTGTACCGTCCCCGGTTGGATAGCTTCCCAGCCCGACTCGTCACGTGAGTATTGTAGAAGTACCCCAGCGGCGTCGCGTGGGGGTTTCCGAAGTCCTCGATTCGGTTGTTGGGATCCTGCTGGTGCCCGTGCTCGAACCAAATCGTTCGATCGCCGACCCGGCGGGTAATCGACTCGACCTGAACGAGCTCGACGTTGTACTCGCCAAGCCGGTCGACGTACTCGTCGTACGCAGCGAGTTCGTGGTCGTGATTCCCCGGAAGCAGCGTGATCGGGACGGACTCGCCGGTCGCACGGAGCTGTTCGAACAGTTCCGAATACGTCTCGACGAGAACGTCGAACTTCTCGACCCCCTCGAGTTCGGTGAACTCCCAGAGACCGAACGCATCGCCGTTGATGATCAACTCCACGGCCTCGTCGGTCGTTTCCAACCGCTCGAGGAAGGCGAGCAACTCATCCAGGAAATCGACGTGGCCGAGTTGTTCGTCGCCGCCGATATGGAGGTCACTGATCACGTAATAGACCGGATCGTCGGCGTCGTCGGCCATCGTTTGAGATGTCTTCGCCTACTATTAAAATGGTTCCAGGCAAGTAGTGCGGAAGATCGACCCCAGTCATCACGGCTCATGGACAGCAGTCACCTCCGTGAACGTCACTCTCAGCCCAGCGGTTGCAGTCTTTTCGGAGTCACTCGCCGCGAATCTCGGTCATGTGATCGATTCGCTTCTGGACGAGGTCGGCTTTACCGATATCGTGACGGATCCGAAGTCCCTCCTCGCCGGCGACTGCGAGGGCGTCTTCCGCGATCTCCTCGGCCTCGGCGATCGAGTCGGCGACACCGACCAGCGCGAACGACCGCGAGGTGGTCGTGTAGATGCCGTCGTCGCGCTCGTCCACACTAGCGTAGTACAGCAGGGCGTCGCCGGCACTCTCCTCGTCGACCTGGACCTTCGCCCCGGCTTTGGGGTCGGTCGGGTACCCCTCCGGCACGGCGTACTTGCAGACCGTCGCCTGGGAGGCGAAGTCGAGTTCCGGCAGGGACTCGCCGTCGCGAGCCGCGGTGAGGACATCGAGGAAGTCGGTTTCCAGCACCGGTAGCGTGTTCATCGCCTCGGGATCGCCGAAGCGGGCGTTGAATTCGACGACGCGCGGGCCGGTCTCGGTCAGCATGAACTGGCCATAGAGGATGCCGCGGTAGTCGTCGAGCGCGTCGACGGTCGCCTCAATGATCGAGACGGCGTCCTCGTAGTCCGACTCGGTCATGAACGGCAGTTCGTCGGTCGCGTCGGAGTAACTGCCCATGCCGCCCGTGTTCGGCCCCTCGTCGCCCTCGTAGGCGCGCTTGTGGTCCTGGACCGCCGGTGCGGTGCGGAACTCCCCGTTCGCGACGAACGCCTGGATCGTGAACTCCTCGCCGAGCAGCCGTTCCTCCAGTACGATCCGGTCGTAGTCCGACTCCCGAATGTACTCCTTGCCCTCCTCGGCGGTCACCTGATCGCCGATGACCTTGACGCCCTTGCCGCCGGTGAGGCCGACGGGCTTGATCGCGAGGTCGCCATCGTACTCGTCGACGAAGTCACACGCGGCCTCCATGTCGTCGAACGTCTCGAAGTCCGGACAGCCCGGAACGTCGTTCTCCCGCATGAACCGCCGCTGGAACGCCTTGTCGGTCTCGATGCGGGCGTCGTCCGCTTTCGGGCCGAAGGCGTAGACCCCCGCGGACTCGAGCGCGTCCGCGACGCCGGCCTCAAGCGGCGCTTCCGGGCCGATCACGGCGATCGTCGCGTCGACCTCTGCGGCGTAGTCGACGACGGCGTCGGGATCGGTCGTCTCGAGCGTCTCGAACCCGGCGGCGATGCGGGCGATGCCTGGATTCCGATTGCCGGCACAGGCGTACAGGTCGGCCTCGCTGTCCTCGAGCGCACGGGCGATGGCGTGCTCGCGGCCGCCGCCACCGATCAGCAGCACGTTCTCTCGCATGGTCGAACGCGGAACGCACGAACCTGTAAGCGTTGCTCTTTCCTCGAGTCAAAAGTGTGCACGGCCGTGGGTATCCATCGGCGGGAGCGGGACTGCTCTCCACGACGCTACGTGGCCGCGAGCCGGCGATCGCGTCCCAGATATACAACAGAACGGATAGATAATCTACTTGCCACTCGAGCGAATTTATCGCGGCATGAATCGACGCCGATTCCTCCAGGCCCTCGCGACCGGTGGGGGGGTCACCGCTGCCGGCTGCGTGGCACTGCCGTTTTCAAACGACGGACCGCCGACTGCCGACGTGTTCGAGGACTACTGGTACGATGGAACGGACCTCGTCGTTCGGTTTCGCGACGGTGCCGACGTCCGGCGGGCCGTCCTGCACAACCCCGCCGCCGACGAGGAGTACGAGACGGTCACCCGTCCGGGGAGTCGCGTCCGGTTTCCCGTTGTCTTCCCGGACCGACTCGAGACGTACGTTTCCCGGTCGCTTCGCGTGACAGCCGAGACACCGGACGGTTCGACCCAACAGCGGATCTGGGGGGCGGTTCACGCGTACGTGAGCACCGTGGACCCCCTCCCGGACGGCCGCGCGCGACTCGAGATCGAGAACCAGGGCGACGGACCGCTGCTCGTCAGGTTCGTCGCGATCCACGGCGACGTACCGAACCCAACGGTCGATCCGCAGGCAGACTCGTTCGACCCGTCGACGTTCGATCTGGGGCCGGGCGTCATCGGTATCGAGGAGAATCGGCCGCTCTCACCGTCGAGAACCGATCTCGTCGTCCCGCCGGGCGAGACGAAACCGTTCGAAACGACCTACGTACCGTTCGCGTTCCCCGACGGTGTCGACGCGGCCGACTGTGCCGGGGACGAGCGAACCGGCAGAATCGCCGTCGTTCCCGGTTCCGGCGGCAGCATGGCCTACGACTTCACGTATCGCCTCGAAGGCGAGCCAGCCAACCTCGAGGGACGAGCGGCGGCCTGTTCTGATCCGGTCGTCGACGTGAACTGACGCACACGCGGCTTCAGATCCTGAAGCTGCGGGATTTACCTTACGGCATCCGGAACGGAGTGCCACGCATGGGCGAGGACTGCGATGTCGAAACTGTCGGGAGCGTTCTGGAAGACGCCGTCGCCCGCTCGATCCTCGTTCACGCTCGCACGGAATCGCTGTCGGCGAGCGCGCTCGCCGAACGGTGCGACGTCTCGACGGTGACGATCTACCGACGACTCGAGACGCTTCGCGAACACGACCTCGTCGTGGCATCGACGGTTCCTGAGCGTGATGGCAACCACTACAAGGCGTATCGGACGAACGTCCGTCGCTTGACGGTCTCCCTCACCGAGGAGGGGTTCGAGCTAGAGATCGAACGCAAGGACACACCCGCCGACCGATTCACCACCCTCATAGAGGAGATGTGACAATGATTCCGACCATCGACCCGTCGTTCGAAGCGATCGTACAGGGGAGCCTAATGCTCGTCTTGACCATCCTTGGCCTCGCCATCGTCGTCGTCGCGTTGCAGGGGTATCGACGGAACCAGAGCCGTCCCATGCTATTTCTCGCGGTTGGATTCGCCGCAATAATCGTCCCCGAACTCGCGATGACGGTCATCGCGAGGTTCGTCGAAGTCTCTCAGTTCAGGGCGATAACCGTGTATCAGGTGACGAACGTCTTCGCGTTCCTCTGTATCCTCCGCGCGATCACGATGGAGCCCGATCGATCACGAGCCGATGACGGTCGGCACGACTACTGACTGCCGAACACGCACAGCGACGCACTCGATCGGCGGGCGTGGCTTCTACTTCTGAAGCCGCGATGGACGGTATTTGGAGCCCAATCCGGTAGTCGGATCCATGGCCGAATCAACAGTCGACGGCAACCCCGACCGATCCGTCGGCGACAGACTCCTGTACGACTCGAGCGGAAGCCGATTGCGTGCGACGTGGCGGGTCCTCGTCCCGCTCGTCGTCGCCGTCACGCTCTACATCGTCGGTCAGTTGCTGCTCAGACGCGTCGGTGCCGGCGTGTTCGAGCCGATCGCAGACGGGACGTCGGCGGTGGCTGGCACGGCAATGCTACTCGTCGCACTGTCGGTGGTAATCAGCCTCTCGGGAGCAGCGGCGCTGCTCGTCGCGTCACGGCTCGATCGGCGCCCCCTCTCGAGATACGGATTCGACGGATCCCGACGGTGGATCGGGGACTTCGCTGCGGGTACCTTCATCGGCATCGCTGCCAGCGCGGGGGCGGTCGGCTACCAGGTCGCTCGAGGATACGCCACCCTTACTACGGCGGTGACGGGCGTCGGCACCGACTCCGCGTTCGTGGGCGGGATCGTCCTGTTGGTGATACTCGTGTTCTTCCTCGCTAACAACGCCTTCGAGGAGATCGTCTTCCGGGCGATCCTCATCGAGAACGCGGCCGACGGGCTCCGTTCCAGATCAATGGCCGAGCCGACGGCCGTCCTCGGTGCGGTCGCCGTCAGCCTCCCCGTATTCGGTGCACTCCACTTACTCGGCGGCAGTTTCGCGGCCGTCGTCACGAGCGCCATCGGCGGCATCCTGTTCGCGGCGGCCTACGTCCTCACGGGCCAGTTGGCCTTGGCGATCGGCGTCCACTTCGGCGGCGTCGCCGTCATCAGTGTTCACCAGCAACCCGTTTTCGCCAACACGGAGCTGACGCTGCCGTCGCTCGTCGTCGCCGAACCGACCGGCGACCCGTCGCTCCTTGCAGGTATCGAGTTCTGGATCGTCAGAGTACTCATCGGTGTCGCGCTGATCTCCCTCTGGATGTACGCGACGGACGGCGAGATTTCGATCGCCCAGCGAGTGTGTTCCGCCACCGCTGACTCGGAGCGGTGACGCTCGAGGATTTGGCACAACGCTGACACGATCGTACCCAGTCGTCATCGATTCTCGATCCGGATCGGCGGAATCTCGAACGCCGTCGGCCTCGCTGTCCCGCGATTCGGACTGGCTGTGCTCCTCCCCTTCCCCCTCCCGAAGATCGTCGGGACGAATCGTAGCTGGTAATGCGTCGTCGGAGTGGGTATCGCGGTGTCGTTGCCGATCGGCGTTAGCCGTTCGTGCGGGGACTGTTCGAGGGATGGAAACGGCGGGCGCATCCTCGCCGTACCACGGTCGGACGAACTCCTCAGGCGTAGAACAGCGGCGGCCGTCGGTCCCCGCCGAACTCCTCGTCGGGGAGGTATGTCTCGAGTGCGCCCTCGTCCGCGTCGCCCGGCAACTGATCCAACGCGTCCACGTCCGCGTCGCGGTACAACGGCTAGTTATCGTTGCCACACTGGTCGTCCATCACGCAGGCCGGACAGCCATCGACGGTCTCACAGTCAGCGATCAGTGCTCGAGCGCGACCGCGACGGCGATCTCGATGGCGTCGGAACCGCCGTCGCCCTCGATCCGTTCTCGATTCGGGGCCGGCCCGCTTCCGGTCTCGGGGGTCGCCTCAAGTGGCTCGAGACTCGAGAACAACGGGACAGCCATCGATCCTGTTTCCGGACTGATGGCTTCCGGATCGTACGTTATTATGGTCGTCCGGTCGCTACGGTACGGGCAATGCGACAGTATCTCGAACTCGTCGAGACGGTCCTCTCGGAGGGTACCCACAAGCCCAACCGGACCGGCGTCGACACGATTTCGTCGTTCAGCGAGCACTACGAGGTCGATTTACAGGAGGGGTATCCGCTCCTCACGACCAAGGAGATGGACGGCTACCGCTGGAACTCGATGCTGCATGAAGTCTGCTGGTATCTCTCCGGCACGGAACACATCCGCGACCTCCGGGAGGAGACCAAGATCTGGGACGCCTGGGCCGACGAGGAGGGCCGGCTCGATACCGCCTACGGCCGCTTCTGGCGGCGGTTTCCGGTCCCGGAAGACGATGCCCGACTCGAGGGCGAATCCTGGCCCGACGAGACCCAGCAGTGGGTCACCGAGGAAACGGACGGCCGGCGGACCTTCGACCAGTTGCAGTACGTGATCGACACCCTTTCCGATTCGCCGAACTCGCGGCGGCTCGTCGTTAACGCCTGGCACCCCGCCAACGCGGCCGTCTCGACGCTCCCGCCCTGTCACTACTCCTTCGTCTTCAACGTCCAGGGCGACCGCCTGAACTGTCATCTCACGCAGCGCTCGGGCGACACCGCGCTCGGCATCCCGTTCAACATCGCGGCCTACGCGCTCCTGACGACGGTGATAGCCCAGCAGACCGGCTTCAAACCGGGCACCTTCGCTCACACCGTCGTCGACACGCACGTCTACTGCGGCCGCGGCGACCGCGGCGACTGGTACGCCGACAACCTCGCGGCGCTCCAGTCCAGGCTGGCCGACGCCGAGGAACGCGGGGACTATCTGGACATCAAAGCGTGGCTCGAGTCCGAAGCCCCGCCCGAAGCCGAGGGCGACGAGCGTCTCGATCACGTCCCCGGCCTGCTCGAGCAACTGTCTCGGGAGCCGCTCGCGCGGCCCACGCTCGAGGTTGCGGACGTCTCGATCGACGAACTAGCGCCCGAGGACGTCGAATTGCGGGATTACGAGTCCCACGACGGCCTTGCGTTTTCGGTGGCCGAATGAGCGACACGCGGGACGAGACGCCGGACGCGACCCTGGCGTTCGAGACCGACCGCGAACTCGTCGGTATCGCCGCCGTCGCGGACAACGGCGTCATCGGACGGGACGGCGACATGCCCTGGCACATCCCGGCCGACCTCCAGCACTTCAAGGAGACGACGATGGACCACCCCGTCATCATGGGCCGGGTGACCTACGAGGGAATCCTCGAGACGCTGGGGGAGCCACTGCCCGGGCGAACGACCGTCGTGTTGACGAGTCGGGAGCTCGAGACCCCCGATAACGCCGTGGTCGCGAACGGACTCGAGGAAGCCGTTGATCGGGCCGACACGGCCGCGCGGGAGCGCCACGGCGACGCCGATCGGCTCTTCATTGCCGGCGGGGCGACCGTCTATGAGGCGTTTCTCCCCGCGCTCGATCGGCTGATCGTAACCGAAGTCCATGACGAACCGGACGGCGACACGTTCTTCCCCGATTGGGAGCGGGGGTCGTGGACGGAGGCGTCTCGAGACGACCGCGACGGGTTCGCGTTCGTGGAGTACGTCCGCGAGCGGTAACGACCTGCTGGCCGCGACGACGCCGCTTGCGACGCGTTTCGGCAGCGGTATGGACACACCGCCGACCCATGCGTACTCTTCCCGGGAACATAATGCGATGTTTCACGACCGGCCCCCTCGATCGCCGGCACATGCTTGCGCCTCGAGTGGCTCCTCGAAGGGGCCGTGTCTTCTCGGCGACGGCGTGGTCCGACGAAAGCACCGCTTGGTCCCCCGAAACGGTCCGACCGAATCGGGACGAAGGCGACAGTTGCTGACTCACCCCCGTTCGAGGGTGAGAGATCGGCACCCTCTTCGTCTCGACACCGACGAGCAGTCGGGGCGTCTTTGCCCGATTTCTCACACGCAGTATTCAACATTGATGACAACTAGCCTGCGAGTCACGCTCCCGTCGGTACCGCCGTCTTTCAGCACAGTCCGACATCGATAGAGACCCCTTCAACATTCCGCTGTTTGAGCCTCGAAATAGGCTGTTTCCGGGGTATAGGCCACCATGGCTGGTGAAACGATCGGGCTCCCTTTTCCGACACTCCGGTCTACGGTCATGTGCCCCGAGCGAGGGGACAAGTGAGAGACATGACAGACGAAACTGATAGCGGACTATTCGACGACTCGCGACGATCGTTCATGAAAAAGGGTGCCCTCACTGCGGGCGCAGTAGCGCTTGGAACCGTAGGTGCAGGGACTGCAGCCGCTCAAGACGGTGGCAGTGTGGTCGTCTTCGGAGACGACTACGAGCCCGGCGTCGACTTCACCGTTGTCTCAATGCTGAACGACGGAACGAAAGACGAACTGTTCAGCGAGGCCGGTCTGGAAGACGAGTTCGACACGCCGGACGACTGGGACGTCTACATCATCAACTACGACGTTGGCGGCTCCGCCCCGTCGCTGGGATTCCTGATGTCGGAAGACATCGACCTCAGCGCCGGTGATAGCGAGACGATGGGTTCGGACGGACAGTTCCGCGACGCCGAACTGAGTCTGGTTGAGGCGACCCCCGGCGAGACCGGCGGTGGCGGCGGCGGCAGCGAAGCCGAATCGGATGAGCCGATGGGAGAGGACGAGCCGATGGGTGACGGCGGTAACGAGAGCGGCGGCGGCAACTAGAGCGCGGTTTCCGTTTTCTCCGTTTTGATCGCTGTCGACGGCGAGCGGGCAGCGGTGCTCGGTTCCGGATCACCTGTTGCTTTTAGCCGCGTCGGCCGTAGGTCCGTCCATGACCGATCCGACCCGGCGCAATCGGCTCGACGAGGAGGAGAGCCCGTATCTGCGCCAGCACGCTGACAACCCCGTCAACTGGCAGCCGTGGGACGACCGGGCCCTCGAGGCCGCACGGGAACGCGACGTGCCGGTTTTCCTCTCGATCGGCTACTCGGCGTGTCACTGGTGTCACGTCATGGAGGCGGAAAGCTTCCAAGACGAAGCGGTCGCCGAGGTGCTAAACGAGAACTTCGTCCCGATCAAGGTAGACCGTGAGGAGCGTCCCGACATCGACAGCATCTACATGACCGTCTGTCAACTCGTGCGCGGACAGGGCGGGTGGCCGCTCTCGGCGTGGCTCACGCCCGAGGGGGAACCCTTCTTCATCGGGACCTACTTCCCGCGCGAGGGCCAGCGCGGCCAGCCCGGCTTTCGCGAGCTCTGCAAGCGCATCAGCGACTCCTGGGAGAGCGACGCGGACCGCGAGGAAATGGAGAACCGCGCCCAGCAGTGGACCGACGCCGCGACGGACCGACTCGAGGAGACGCCGGACGCCGCGGGAGGCGGTACCGTCGAGGCCCCCGAACCGCCCTCGAGCGACGTGCTCGAGACGGCCGCGGACGCGGTGGTTCGGAGCGCCGACCGCGAGTACGGTGGGTTCGGCTCGAGCGGACCGAAGTTCCCCCAGCCGTCGCGGATACGCGTCCTCGCGCGGACGTACGACCGGACCGGCCGGGACGAGTACCGCGAGGTGCTTGAGGAGACCCTCGATGCGATGGCCGCGGGCGGGCTTTACGATCACGTCGGCGGCGGCTTCCACCGCTACTGCGTCGACCGGGACTGGACGGTGCCCCACTTCGAGAAGATGCTGTACGACAACGCCGAGATTCCGCGCGCGTTCCTCTCGGGGTACCAACTGACCGGCGAGGACCGCTATGCGGAGCTCGTCGCGGACACGCTGTCGTTCGTGGAGCGCGAACTGACCCACGATGACGGGGGCTTTTTCAGCACCCTCGACGCCCAGAGCGCCTCCCCTGAGACCGGGGAGCGCGAGGAGGGGGCGTTCTACGTCTGGACGCCCGCGGAAGTCCACGACGTACTCGAGGACGAGACCGACGCCGCCCTCTTCTGTGCGCGCTTCGACATCACGGAGGCGGGCAACTTCGAGGGACGCAACCAACCGAACCGCGTGGCTAGGGTGTCGGAACTCGCTGCGCAGTTCGATCTCGCGGAACACGAGATCTTGAAGCGACTCGCGTCGGCCCGCCAGCGGCTGTTCGAGGCCCGCCAGGAGCGGCCGCGACCCAACCGCGACGAGAAGATCCTCGCGGGCTGGAACGGGCTGATGATCTCGACCTACGCCGAGGCGGCGCTGGTACTCGGCGCGGACGACTACGCCGACACCGCCGTCGACGCACTCGAGTTCGTCCGTGACGAACTCTGGGACGACGACGAACAGCGCCTCTCGCGACGGTACAAGGATGGGGACGTCAAAGTCGACGGCTACCTCGAGGATTACGCCTTCCTCGCGCGGGGTGCGCTGGACTGTTATCAGGCGACCGGCGAGGTCGACCACCTCGCGTTCGCCCTCGAGTTGGCTCGCGTCATCGAGGCCGAGTTCTGGGACGCCGACCGCGGGACGCTGTACTTCACCCCCGAGAGCGGCGAGGCGCTGGTCACCCGCCCGCAGGAACTCGGCGATCAGTCGACTCCCTCGGCGACCGGGGTCGCGGTCGAAACCCTCCTCGCCCTCGACGAGTTCGCAGCCGAGGACTTCGAGCCGATCGCCGCCACCGTCCTCGAGACCCACGCGAACAAACTCGAGACGAACGCGCTCGAGCACGCGACGCTCTGTCTCGTCGCTGATCGACTTGAGGCCGGCGCGCTCGAAGTGACCGTCGCGGCCGACGACCTGCCGACCGCGTGGCGCGACCGCCTCACCTCGCAGTACTTCCCCGATCGGCTCTTCGCGCTGCGGCCGCCGACCGAGGACGGGCTCGACGCGTGGCTCGAGACGCTCGGACTCGCGGACGCGCCGCCGATTTGGGCGGGTCGGGAGGCCCGCGACGGCGAGCCGACGCTGTACGTCTGTCGGGATCGGACCTGCTCGCCGCCGTCCCACGACGTGGCCGACGCGCTCGAGTGGCTCGGTGCGAACGCCGACCCCGGTGGCTCGAGCGAGCCGACGGGCGACGAGTCGGGCAGCCCGTTCTAGGGCCGGTACTCGAGGACCGACGCGTATGGGGGTACACAGATAGCGATTCAAAAGCGGTCCGGCGAGGCCGAAACCGGCGGCGTTACGCGAACTCGGCCTCGAGTTGCTCGGCCAGCCAGACAGCCGGTGGCACGTCTTCTTCCTCGACGAAACGGATGATCTCCTCGCCGTCGTCGGTTTCGACGACGATCGTCGGGATGTACTCGATACCGTATTCCTCGACGCCCGGCCCCTGTTTGTCCTGGTTGACGGGGATTTCCTCGAGACGGTCGTCGGGGACCGCCGCGGCCTCGAGCGCCGCGCCGAAGTCAGGCAAGAGCGCGCGACAGTCCGCACACCAGTCGCCGCCCCAGACCGTGTACACCAGTTCATCGCTGTGGGCCGCGAGCGTGTCGACCGCTTCCTCGTAGCTGGCCGCATCCCACGTGGGGTTCGGCCGCATGGTCTCGAGACTCATACGCACGGCTTGCGTCCGGGCGGGCTTAACGGCGCTGCTTCGACGGCAGTCCGGCTCGGCCCGCTCGCGGATCGCCGGGGACTCGAGGCGAGCAGCGATCACTCGAACGTCTGGAACTCGACGGTTCGGCCCTCGGGATCGGACGCAAAGAACTGGTAAATGTCGTACGTATCGTTGAACGTCGGTTCGCCGTCCGCACGGGCTTCCAACTGCTCGTACAGTTCGTCGACGCCGTCGCGGTCGTCGAAGACGAACGTGATGATGCCCTCGGTCTCCGCCTCCGATCCGGCACAGAAGCCAACGCGGAACGAGCCCGCTTCGAGGATGGTACACCCCGGCTGCTCGAGCCAGATTTCGGCACCGAGGTCGCGATAGAACTCGATCACGTCGTCGTGGTGCTCCGTCCGAAAGAACACGATGCCGTCCATATCGCCACATTGTGTCACAGTAGCACAAATGGGCACCGGTTGGCGAGCGGTCGTCGCCGGCCGTGTCGGGCCGGGAGGCGAGCACCGAACGCCGTCACTCGCCGGCGGGTTCGATCCGCCGAGCCGATACACCGGCACGGTCTGCCTCTGTCCAGCATGGGTTTACGTCTGGAAACCGTACTGCGGGCCAATGAAAGGGAGCATCCTGGACACGATCGGCTCGCCGCTGGTCCAGGTCGACTCGCCAGCGGGTGTGACGGTCGCCGCGAAGATCGAATCGTTCAACCCCGGCGGCTCGGCGAAGGACCGGCCGGCCCGCGAGATGATTCGGGCCGCCGAACGTGACGGGCTGATCGAACCCGGCGACTGGCTCGTCGAGCCGACGAGCGGCAACACCGGCATCGGACTCGCGCTCGTCGCGGCCGCCCGCGACTACGACCTGACGATCGTCATGCCGGCGGACAAGTCCACGGAACGCCAGCAACTGCTAGCTGCGTACGGGGCCGACCTCGAACTCGTCGAGGGGGAGATGGCCGACGCCCGCGCTCGAGCGGCGGAACTCGAGGCCCAGGGCGCGATCCAACTCGGGCAGTTCGAGAATCCCGCAAACCCCGAGGCACACTATCAGACGACCGGCAAGGAGCTCGTCGAGCAGGTCGGCGACCGCGAGGTCGATGCCTTCGTCGCCGGGGTCGGAACCGGCGGCACGATCTCGGGCATCGGCCGCCGACTCCGCGAGGAGTTCCCCGACGTCGAGATCGTCGCCGTCGAACCCCAGCGCAACGCCGTTCTCTCGACCGGCGAATCCGGCAGCGACGAGTTCCAGGGGATGGGGCCCGGTTTCGTCAGCGACAACCTCGACCTCGATCTGCTCGATCGCGTCGAGACCGTGTCACTCGAGGACGCCGAAGACGAGTGTCGTCGGCTCGCTCGCGAGGAGGGGGTCCTCGTCGGTCAGTCGAGCGGTGCGACGAGTCTCGTCTCCCAGCGCGTCGCCCGCGAGATCGCCGAGCCGGACCTCGAGTGTCCGGAAGTCCCGACCGCGTTCGACGAGAGCCAGCAGCCGGCCTCGCCGGAGACCGACGGCGGACGGGCGGCCGACGACTGCCCGCTCGTCGTCACCGTCTTCTGGGACAGCGGCGAACGCTATCTCTCGACCGGCCTCTTCGACTGACGCCGCGGCCGTCGCGGCTGTCAGTGACGCACGTACACGCCGACCGAAACCCGTACCCGCCGTAACCAAAGTCTTTCTTTCAGCTAGCCGAATACCTTTTACTTACGAGTGCGTATTGGGTAGTACTATGCCAGCCCCTTCGAGACGCGCCCTGCTCTGTGGAACCGCATCCGTGATCGCGCTGTCCGCCGGTTGTCTCGGCGACGACGCCGAGGACTCGCCGACGGACGGGAACGAAACCGACGATAACGGCGATCCCGGAACGCCGTCGGGCGATGACGACAACCCCGAAGACGGTGACGACGGCGACGAGCAAGCCACTGAGTTGGCCGGCTCCGACTCCCGGACGTACCGGTACCCGACGCGGTCGACATCGCCCGGACTGCACCTGCTCGAGGACGACGACGAAGCCACAACCTGGCTCGCCGAACGGGATCGAACTGCCGATTCCCTCGAGACGTTCGTCGACGAGACCGATTTCGAGACATCGATCCTCGTGTCACTCGAGGCCGGCGCTCCCAACCCCTGCCACGAACTGGCGCTCGAGTCGACCGCCGTCGAGGACGAGCAGGTCGTCCTCGATGGGGCAGTCAGCGAGACGGGCGACGACGACGAGGCCTGTATCGCCCAAGAGACGACCGTCGGACGCCTCGTTCGGGCGACGTTCGATGGGCAGCGTCTGACGAACGTCTCGGCGACAATCGTGGATCGGAACGGCGAGTCGCACCAGTTGTCAGTGTCCCACGACACCGCGTCCGAGAGCACGAGCGCCGAGCCGTCGAACAGTTCGAACGAGGCAGGCGACGACGAGTAGGGCCACACGTCCGCGGGACAGTCATCAGGACGTCCGTCGAGACCGGCTTCGAACGTCGACTTACGAGTATTCGGCTTCGGTCACCCGGACGACGAGGGTGTCCTCGACGTCCCGGAGATCGTACGCGGGGACATCGCCGTCGACCCGGCGTACGTACAGCGGTTCGACGAGTCTGTGTGTCGGCTCGGCGACGCCCGCCCGCTCGGCCTCCTCCGAGTCGTTCATTCCGGCAGCCGGATCGCTCTCGGTCACCGTCTCGGGGCCGGCGGCGTCCGTTCTCGAGTCGCCGGTCCCGGTAGCGTCATCGGCTGCCGGCTCTGAACCCGCGCCCACTCGCTCGAGGCCGTACACCTTGCAGAATTCGGCGGTGGCCTCGGGCTCGAGGTCGCCGTTCCGAAGTTGCGTGGCCAGCGACCGCGAGAGCCAGTCTTCGTCGCTGATGCTGGGGTCCTGAACGAGCGCCTCGTCGACGAATCTGGTGAGATACCAGTTCAGGTCGTTCAGCAGCGAGACGGCAGCGCCGATACTGACCGTCCGGACGGCCAGCGAGTTCTCGACGGGCCGCTCGAGGTCGTAGGTCGACAGCGCCTCACGAGCCGTTTCGCGAGAGAGGAGTTCGTACTGGAGGTTGGTCCCGGCCTCGCCGATGAGACAGACGCGGGTCACTATCAGGTGGTGGGAGCGACGGCGTAATGTCGGTTTCGGCTTCTCAACGCGCTCACCACGACCACCCACGCTGTGGAGCGACGGTCTCCCGGACCGCGACGGTCACGAAAGCCCTTTTCAGTCCCATCCTCGCGGTGACTCGTCGGGCTGTCTCCGAGCGGCGGACACGGCGTGTCGCGGACCGATTCAGGGGTCGACCAGTTCCGCGTCCGCCGCCGCGTCTTCGGCGCGCTCGAGTAGGTCGTCGGGCTCGGCGTCCAGCAACGGTTTCAGTCGGGCGTTGGTCTCGACCTGGTCGGGGGTAACGCGGTTGCAGCCGGCGTCGATCGTCGAGTCGGTGAAGGTACCGATCTCGCGAGCCTGGGCGACGATGTACTGTTTGTCACGGGTCACCAACGGGCGGTGGATCGGCAGTCGGGTAGCGCGGCTAGTGACGCCGAGGTTCCGGATCGTCTGGCTCGATTTCTGGCCGGCGGCCTCGCCGGTGACGATGCCGTCCGCGTCGATGCGTTCGGCCAGCGTCTCGGCGGCGCGGTAGAAGAACCGCCGCAGCGAGAGCATCCGACCCTGTTCCATCTCCTCGACCAGTTGGGCCACCGTTTCGCCGCCCGGAACCCGATAAACCTGCATGTCGAAGTTCGGCGCGTACGCCGAGAGGAGGCGCACCGTTTCCATCGCGCGGGCCTCGTGATCGATCCCGCCGTAGTCCCCGAGGGCGACGTACGCCGGGACGACCGGACTCCCGCGTTTCATCATTTCGTAGGCCGCGACCGGCGAGTCGATCCCGCCGCTGACCAGCGCGATGACCGGCTCTTGGGACCCAAGCGGGAGCCCGCCCGGCCCGTCGACCTGCTCGAGGTAGACGAACGCAACGTCCGCGCGTACCTCGATGCCGAACGTGAGATCGGGATCGTCGAGGTCGACCGCGGGCTCGAACTCGTCGTCGACGGCCTCCCAGATCGCGTTCCCGGCGTCGCGAGCCAGGTCCTCGCTGTCGTAGGGCAGACTCTTGTCCGCCCGGCGGGCGTCGACCGCGAACGTCCCGCCGTCGTAGTGTTCGCGGGCCGTTTCCGCGACCGCCTCGAGAATGCGCGCCTGCTCCGTGCTGACCGTCAGAGCGGGACTGGCGGAGACGACGCCGAAGGCGTCCGTCGCGGCGTCGGTCGCCGCTTCGACGGCGTCCTCGCTCGTGTGGATCAGCGGCCGGTTCCACCGGCGCTCGACCGCGCCCGGAACCGACCGATCCGCCAACAAGGCCTCGATGTTCTCCGCGAGGAGGTCCTCCATGTACCGCTTGACCGTATTGCTCTTTGTGTTGAGGTCCCCGTGGCGGATGAGGACGGTGTCGGCTCCCGGTGGGTGCATGGACTGTGATAGATGGTTGGGGCTATAAGGGCATTACGAGGACGGGATGCGGCCGCGGAGCCGCCGGCGACTCAGACGATGGACTCGTCGACCGTCGGGCTCAGATGGCCGGTGTAGGAGTAGATTCCGGCGACGAGAATGGCCCCAGCCAACAGCGGGATGAGCGCGCTGAGCGCGTACAGCACGTCGTACCCGACCACGTTAGCGACGGGGAGCGATACCAGCGGCCCGAGACCGCCACCGACATCGCCGAAGATATTGTTCGTTCCCATCGCCCTGCCCATTCGATCCTCGGGCGTGAGGTCGGCGAGGAGGGCCGTTAGCGGACCGCCGACGCCACCCTGTCCCGCCCCGATGAGGGCACACGCGAGGACGACGGCTCCGAACGAGGGAGCGACCGTGAGCACGGCGAATCCCGCACAACTGATCGCCAGAAACCCGATCAGGACGGGCACACGGGCACCGACGGCATCGCTGAGCTTGCCGCCGGCGATGGTAAAGACCGCACCCGAGAGCGCGGAGACAGCCATCAGCAGCCCCGACGTCCCCTGTTCGCCGTAGTCGATGCCGTAGCCCGCGACCTCGAGCGACAGCGTCACCGATTCGGCCTCAAGGTAGAGGACAAGCGTCGAAAAGAGGACGCCGATGTACGCGAAGTAGAGCCCGAAGTTGACCAGGCCGACGGTGAGTGCGGGGAGCGTCCGCTCGAGGTCCAAGAGGCTGACCGACGAGCCGGCGGCCCCGACGTGGGTCTCCGGAACGATGAAGAAGGCGATGACGCTCGCGAGGGCGGCGAAGGCGGCCGCGAGAACGAACGCCGTCGCGTTGCTGTAGGCCTCGCTGACGAGTCCGCCGAGAACCATGCCGGCGGGGAAGCCGAACGTGATCCCGGCCCGAACGATGCCCATGCTCGTCCCGCGCGAACTGGCGTCGCTGACATCGGCGGTGATCGTATACGCCGTCGCGAACACGAGCGCGCTGCCGATCCCCCACGTGACCCGTGCGAGGACGAACCAGCCCTCCGGAACCGCAGAGCGGATCGCGATCACGTAGCCGACCGTCGCGAGGCCTTCGATCGCCAGTCCGATCACGAACGGTTTCCGGGTGCCGATCCAGTCGACGAGAATGCCCGCCGGCCCATTTACCACCAGTCGCGTCCAGCGGTTCGCCGAGAGGATGACGCCGACCATGAACGCCGAAATCCCCAGTACCTCCCCGAGGTTCGGCAGGATCGGGAAGACGACGCCGCCGCCGAAGCCGACGAAGAAGGTACTCGCGACGACGGCGTAGACCACGCGATCCGAACTGGCCGATGGCGACGACACTGGCACTCGAGTTCCGTTTTCGACACCCATACACAGGCCACGGCCCAGTTTGGCTATTGCGATAGACGCAGAGGATTACCGGTTTGAACAGTCGTCACACAGCGTGGATTGGCATTACTCTTCGTCGTCAGATGAATTGCCAACCGATGGCGGGCCCCAATTGATGTCGACACTGCCACAGAATTCGAATGATATCCCACCAGATGATTGAAATGTCCCTCCGCTGTCGTCGCTTTCTCGCAGACAGTGCTGGGATGTTGCCGGGCCGATAGACAGCGGACGCTCGTCCTCTACGAGGGTGGCGAGATCATGGTGCTCTCGATCAGTGGAACGGGGTCGCGTACGTACCGACTTCACGACTTGACGACGTGACTGTCCAAGCCTGACGCGAAACATTCTGGAGCGTCCCCGTTCGCCGCTACTACGCTACCGTCGTCTGTACGCTCGCGGTGCTGGTGTGGATCTTCCAGTACTAGAACCTGCTTTGGCCGCAGCATGGCATGCGTTTTGGAAAGCAAATAGATCATCTAAGAATACGTCACATGCCCCTCAATAATCCATTATTTCAAAATATTGATTATTAATCCGACCACGTCTATTCCATATTTAATTTGTGTTGTATAGATGTGTCCATGCGTTATAGAATACGTAACTCGAAGTAACGAAAAGAGCAACCCCAAAAATAAGGAAAATTATATTAACGGTCCCACCGGGGCTCATACTCGCACCGACGCTGAAAACAAAGCCGACAAATAGCCCAAAGCTTGCAAGAGCCAACTGAAATAATAATTCTCCTCGGTTCAAATCATCTTCGCTAGTAGAGTTTGATGTCTTGTTCGGAGTCATACTGATTATTTACTTCTCCAAATACATGTCGTGCGAACCTTCACCATCAATCCCCCCCATACAACTGTTAAATAATATCGCCACTCAATAGATTTCGTTTTGATGGTAGATAATAAAACTAATCTGCGACACCAGATATGTACTACCCTCTCCCACCACCAGCTTTGATCCTTATATCTCCCAAAATAAATGTGGGACTTGGCTACAACTCAGTGCGGCTTAGAACGTCGAGAGTTCGCCGTCGATCACGCTACGCGTGATTTCGGTCACGTTCGCGAGCTCCCGATCGACGATCGCGGCGGCGTCGTCCTCGACGTCCGACACCGCGATGCCCTCGTCGGTGACGACCTGGACGTCGGCGACGTGGGGCTGGTCGATCGGACGACCGATCTGTGACAGGAGACGCACGCGCAGGTCGCGGATACCGTCGACCTCGCTGACGACCTCTTCGGCGATCTCCGTCGAGAGCAAGTTGTAGATTTTTCCGATATGGTTGACCGGGTTCTTGCCGCTGGTCGCTTCCATCGACATCGAGCGGTTGGGCGTGATGAGCCCGTTTGCGCGGTTCCCGCGGCCGACGGAGCCGTCGTCGCCCTGTTCGGCGGACGTTCCGGTGACCGTGAGATAGATCGACCCCTCGTCGTAGTCGTCGGCCGTGTTGACATGAACGTCGACATCGCGGTCGGTGTGCTCGCGCGCCACGTCGTCGACGAAGTCCCGGACGGACTCGACGGCCGCGGTGTAGTCATCGAGATCGGCGACGTACTCGTCGACCATCGCCGCCGCGACGGTGACGTCGATCTCGTCGCCCTCGCGCTTGCCCATGATCTTTACGTCCGGCCCGAGCTCGGGGTTGTCATCCGCGTACTCCCCGTTTAGTCGCCGTTCGGCCTCGAGAACGATCCGCTCGGTCTCGGTTAGCGGCGCGTGGCCGACGCCGAAACTCGTGTCGTTGGCCATCGGGACGCTCACTTCGTCCTCCCCGAAGACCTCCTGTAGATCGCCGCTCCCCTCGCCGAGTTTGACGTCGACCACGATGTCCTCGCCGACAGTCAGCTGTGGGATGTTTTCCTCGAGGTATTCCCGTGCCGCCCGCAGGGCGATGGTCTCGGCGGGGATCGTCTGGCCTTCGTAGTGTTTGGTCGCGCGGCCGACGATCAGCAGATAGATCGGGTCGACGACCTCGCCGCCGCCGAATGCGGGTACTGCCTCGCCGGCGACGAGTTGCGTCTCGTCGGTGTTGAAGTGTAGTACTTCACCAACGCGATCCAAGTACTCGCGTGCGAGTGCCCCCGCGACGCTCTCGGCGATGCCGTCACAGATAGAGTCGGGATGTCCGATCCCCTTTCGTTCGACGATTTCGACCTCCTGGTCCTCGACCGCTTGCCGGGCGATAGACTCGATCCGGATATTCCGCTCGCTCATTGGCGGCTCTAAACGGAGCGCGGTGGTATAACTTGCGAAAACAGACACGAAAGGGAAAATGCTTATCGGTTATGTATCTGTCGGCGAACGGCCTATTCGGACCCCAGCAGCAAGCCGAGATAGGACGTCCGAAGCTGGTCGTCCGGTTCCAGTTCGAGTCGCTCGAGGATGTCGTAGGCTCCGTCGCGAGCCGCCTCGAGATCGGATTCGTCCTCGACATCGGTTTCGACTTCGACGTACTCGCCGACGTCGTCGACCGAATCGAGGGTGATGGTATACCCCTCGAGCGCGAACCGTTCGCGCTCCTTGCGGACCGTCGCGGCGGCCTCGAAGCCAAGGTTCGTTAGGATCGCGTCGGTCTTCTCGTGGTCGCCAACAGTGGTCTCGACTTCCTCGCGGGTCTTGGACTCGTCGTCAACGAGCGGGCCCTTGTAGGTGAGGTGGGTGTCAGTGGACCCGCGATCCGTCCATTCCGATCGAATCCGCAACGCCTCGTCGGTCTCGGTGAATTTGCGGTGGGGGGCATCGTAATAGGTGTCGATCTGCACGACGCTTCCGCGAGACCGCGCCTCGACGGCCTCGAGGCGGTCGCGGACGGCCGCGAGATCGGCGGGGACCTTCACTTCGACCTCGTACATGCCCGGGGGGACGGTCGGCGGTCGTAAGTATCGGTCGCTCTCGTTCGAAAACGTCGTACTTAAATGTCGACGGCGGGACGTACAACGTATGACTGAGGATCAAGAGGCCGAGCTCGACGAGCAGGCCGATGACGTCGACGAGGAAGTAGCCGAGGAAACCGCCGACGGACTGCAGGACGGCGACTTCGTCGAACTCGAGTACACCGCGTACACGACCGAGGACGAACAGCTGGTCGATACGACCGACCCCGAAGTCGCCGAGGAGGAAGGCGTCGACGAGCAGGGCCAGGAGTTCAAGCCGCGAACGATCGTCGTCGGCGAGGGCCACATCTTCGAGGCCGTCGAAAACGACATCGTCGGCTCCGAGCCCGGCGACTCCGGGACCGTGATCGTCCCCGCCGAGGACGCCTTCGGCGAGTACGACCCGGACGACGTCCAGACCGTCAGCGCCGAAAAGATCGACGAGGACGACCGCTATCCCGGTGCAAACGTCCAGATCGACGGCCAGCAGGGCTACATCAGCACGATCATCGGCGGACGCGCCCGCGTCGACTTCAACCACCCGCTTGCGGGTGACGACGTCGAGTACGAGTACACGATCGCCGACGTAGTCGACGACCGCGAGCAGCAGGCTGCCGGCCTCTTCGAGATGTACCTCGGGATGGAGCCCGAGCTCTGGATCGAGACGGACGAAGTCGAGGAGGAGGTCCCCGTCGAACCCGACGACGACGAGGACGAAGACGCCGAGCCCGAATTCGAGACCGAAACCGTCGAGAAGGAGACGCTCTATCTGGAGGCCACGCCCCAGATGACGATGAACCAGCAGTGGATGATGGGCAAACAGCAGATCGGACAGGACATCATCGAGAAGGTCGGCGTCGACCGCGTCATCGTCCAGGAAGTCATCGACGGCATGGGTGGCATGGGCATGGGAGGTATGATGGGCGGCATGGGCGGTATGGGCGGCGGCGATATCGAGGAGGCCCTCGAGGACGCCGACGTCGATGCCGACGAGATCGTCGACGAACTCGAAGGCGCAGAGGAATAAGAACGCCGCAGTCGCCGGCCGGGTTCGGCTCGGTGACGACCACGAGCGTGCGCTCGCGACTTTTTCGCACCCCACTCGTAAGCCCAGCCGCCGATGGGCGGTTCGATAGGCATGCCCCGGGACCGGGATCACCCACTGAGACCGGCGAGTTCAACCAGTGACGCCGCCGCGACGGTCACCGAACGGACCGCCGTGATCACGACGTTTTCCACGCCCGAACGGGATCCGACGGGAGCGACTGGGTCCGTCCGTCGGCGGCGGCGAGTCGGCCCACTCACGCGATGTCGCGACTCGTGTCGATCGCGACCTCCTCCGTCAACTCGAGTTTGATCGCGTCGGTCGGTTGGCTGCCGCCGCGGAACTTGGGGATCGTCAGGTGGTTCTCGAGTTCGGTGCCGGCGATCTCGGTTCGGAGATCGAAGACGGCGTCAGCGGCGTGGTAAGTCCGCACACGGTTCTCGGGCTCGTCTCGGCCTTTCAGGCAGTGGAGAACAGCGATGCTCCCCGTCTCGAGCATGTGCGACTTGAGTTCGTTGAGGAAGGCGATGTACTCGTCGGTGTCACAGCGCTCGAGGACGTCCATCGTGTCGATGATGAGGTTGGCCCCGTCGGGGAGGGCTCCGATGAGTCGGGTCGCCTCCTCGAGCGGCGTGTCGCCGGTGACGTGTCTGACCGTCGGGCTGCCGACCGAGGAGGGCGAGGTCTCGATGGCGTGGCGGACGGCGTCGTCATCGCGCTCGGTCGTGAGATACAGCGTGCCGCGGGCGGCCGTGAGTTCGTAGAGGAGGAGTTCGGACTGGCTGGCCGGCTCGGCGGTGTACGCGACGATACACCCCGGGGGGAGCCCACCGTCGAGCTTCCGGTCGAGGACGTCGATCCCAGTGTCTAACCGTCCGACCATGCGGTATATGCTCTTGCTGTACTGCCCGCATAATTCTTTGCCTTCGTCGGAATGGTATTGTTCAGATTAGCTTGTTCCAGCAGTATGCGTAGCTCTGCAACCATGTTTCGGCGTTTTTGGCCCGAAATATATGAAATGTTCCAAATTAGATGGTATATTTCTTTATCTCTTGAAAGAGGGGTTTGACAGCGTTCAGAACGGTCTAGTTCAGCACCTCCTCGGCTGGTGTTCGGCCATTCAGCGCTTGATTTAGTCGATCGTAATTGTAGTGGTGTTCAGCGGTTGCGTGTTAGAGCCTAAGCCGAAGATGTCCGATCCGTGGTGTACCGCGGGACGGACAGTAGGGACAGTCGCGCTCGAGTGTCTACCCAAGTACTGAGGCGCCGTTGACCAGCGGGTCTCTACGGGAGGCTGGCCTCCTATTCCGAGGCGGACTGCTCCCGTCCGTGACGGGTAGTCACCTGCTTGCATCCGGCGCTGTCCTCAGGCACCATCCCGCGAGTAGTACGCTACCACGAGTACCGTTGCGGTGAGCGACGCAGCGTTCCCCAAGACGACCAAGACGAGTTCGTCAAGCGCTGTCCCGGACCGCAGCAGCGCCGCGCCGACGGCCGCGCTGGCGAAGAATGGACCCACGACTGCCGCCGAAATCAGGATTTGGTAGGTTCCGGTGGCGGTGACGATCGGTAGCCGGTGGGGGACGAGCAGGTCCATGGTGAGAAACGCGAGAAACGTTGCCCCGAACCCGCCCACGAAAAGTACGGGGAGAGCGCAGTCCGGCGCTCGCTCCGCGCCGACCTGTATGAGGACCTCGCCGTTAATGAGTGAGAGCAATGCTCCAACGTCCCACAGCCAGGACCGGTTCCACGCGGAACGAGCGTACAGCCAGCGAGCCGAAAGACGCATACTATCGTTACGGGCATCCGAACAAAAAATTGCGATGGATAATATTTATATCCGATAGCAGACGGCGATCTGTCGATCCTGCTCCAGGGCCTCCGGCTGCACGTACGGATGATTCGGGATTATACAATATACTGACGTAAAAAATATACACCTGGAAGGAAAAGGAAAATCCATGTTTAGTACCCTCCGAACGATCCTCGTCGCGTTCGTCGGTATGTTTGTTGGCACTGTGGCGGCAGCGGCGATCGTCGCAGACCCGACCAGTCTGTTGGGAATGACGATCACGCTCGTCCTGGTCGCAGTGTTCAGTTATGCCGCCTACCATCTTGACGAACGTTTCGCCGGGAACTCGAGTACGAACGCCTAAGCTTCCGACTTCTTCACTTTGCCAGATGTGACTGCTCGCGTTCGTGGGATGCCCACGACTCATAGCGGGCCGGAGTTTCCTGTGACATCGATTCCATGCCAGGTTCCGAGGACGTCAACTGCTCGGTCCGACGCACCAGTTCCTGTCTCGCCGTTCGGAACCTCTCCAGTGGCGTCTGACGTTCACTCGCCTACGTGTTCGGCGATCGTCCACAGTGGTTAATCGCGATTGACCGCTCGCGTGGCGGCCGACAAAAGGAACCGCAGTGGGGTCCCGATACGGACTGGATAAACTCGCTTTTACTATAGTAGCAATTGAAACGATTTACACACTGATCGCAATGCCCTCGTGCGATCAGGTGTGCAATGACGTTCAGTTGCTACTATAGTCCGCTCCGATGACGTTGTACGACATGCCGAAGCCCTTGTCGAGGGGGTTGCTTGTATCGGTGAAGTTTATCGTGATCGCCCCAGGAAGCGACAGGTTGGCCAAGTCAACCGCCATTCGGATACCGAACGCGTATGTGTCACCCTCGATCAGTTCCGTGGTGAATTCGTAATCAGTATACGGGGCGTCGTCACCTGGCCCCGCACCGTCCCCTGGTCCCCACTGCTCGTCGATGATGTCGACGGCGTCATACCAATCCGAGCTTAGCGTCCCGAGATGGATCGAATCCTGTGTGTCCTTGTCGACGTTCCTGACGAACCCGAGGAAGTCCGTCCCGGCGGCCATCCCGAGGCTGGAAACCGTCCCTGCAGTATACCCATCAAACGTGATGTCGAAATCACCTGTCTTCATGTCATTGTCGACCAACGTGTAGACTTCTGCGTAGGCATCCGCCTCGATAGAGACGGCAGCGTCAGTCACCGTAACACCACACCGATTGTCGTCTTCGTCGACATCAGTTGCCCAGTTGATCCCCTGCACCCAACAGGGTCCGGGACAGTTCCGGTCACTGTCGCCGTCATCCGCCTCGGTGGCAGAGTAATCGTAGTGGGAAGACGTGGCGCTCAGGGTGGACTTCTTCGATAGGTCCGCAACTTGGTTTTTGCTGGGATTGGCGGAGGCAGCGAAGTCGGCGTCTCTCTCCGAGTGAGCGACGACCTTTTCCCGTTGGTTCTGCTTGAGGGATCCCACGTCGTCAGACGAGAGGATGGTCTTGAACCGCTGGTCATTAATCTTCTTGAGGAACGTGCTGCCGTCGCGGTCCATCGCTGTCGTGACCTCGGCCGTATATCCGTCCTCGAACTCCAATCGCTGGATCATCATCGACCGACCGTCGTCTCGGTTCGCCTTTGCCACCGACGCTAAGCGCTTGCTTGAGTGCGCTACGTTAGTCGGTCCAATCGCGGCATACTCAGTGTCGACGACCTCGCCATGTCGACGCACGGTCGACTGCCACGCCTTCTGGACCTCTTCGTTGATGTCATCAATCTCTAGCCGCTGTTCGCCCTCTGCCGTATCACCGGCAACCAGACCAAAACCCAACTGCGCAGTTGCTCCGAGACCGATCGTTCGTAATGCGGTACGGCGTTTCAAACGAGGGGTATCAGACATCCCGCCTTAATATCAATGAGCCATACACATATATTTTACTGAATTAATATATTTAAGTGAACCACTCCCATTCGGTCACTCAATTGAGGTGGGGTACTGCGATCGAATACCCTACCACTGTTCCTATACGATCGTGGATAGCTGTTCGGACGTTTCGTCAACCGGCCGTGGCAGGGTCAGGACCGGCGTCCGGTGCAACTGCTCGTCGCCGTCCGACTGCGGATGGGTGCGACGGTGTGAGACGAACACGCAACGCGTTCGATCGAACGGGTCAGCTGCGGGTCAGGCTCGACTGGCGAGCCACCCGTGTTCAGAATCGAGCGGCTACCGCCTGCGGCCGAGTCGTCGATCGCTATCGACGACAAATGGCGGGATTCAAGGTGGTCCCGAGAGCGTACGCAAACGACAACGAATGCGCCACGATCACCTCATCACGAGCAAACAACTCTCTCGGGGGGACATCGAGACCGTCCTCGACTACGCGGCCGAGATCGACGCCGATCCGTCGGCCGTCGCCGACCGCCACACTGACACCCTGCTCGGCCTGCTCTTCTTCGAACCGAGTACGCGGACGAAGATGAGCTTCGAGACCGCGATGAAACGACTCGGCGGCGACGTCGTCGACATGGGCTCGGTCGACTCCTCGAGCGTGAAGAAAGGGGAAACGCTCGCCGATACCGTCCGGGTCATCGAGGGGTACGCCGACGGACTCGTCTTGCGCCACCCCAAACAGGGCGCGGCGACGATGGCTAGCGAGTTCGTCGACGTTCCGCTGGTGAACGCGGGGGACGGCGCGGGCCACCACCCCACCCAGACGATGCTCGATCTCTACACGATCCGGGAGAACGCCGGCCTCGACGACCTGACCATCGGGATCATGGGCGACTTGAAGTACGGCCGGACCGTCCACTCGCTGGCCTACGCGCTGACGAATTTCGACGCCCAACAGCACTTCATCAGCCCGGAGAGCCTCCAGTTGCCCCGTGAAGTCGTCTACGACCTCCACCAGCAACAGGACGGCACGGGGATCAAGGAACACGACTCGCTCGAGGAGGTGCTCCCCTCGTTGGACGTGCTCTACGTTACGCGAATTCAGCGCGAGCGGTTCCCGGACGAAAACGAGTACCAGAAGGTCGCCGGCGAGTACCAGATCGACGCCGAGACCCTCGAAGCCGCGAGCGACGACTTGACGGTGATGCATCCGCTGCCCCGCGTCGACGAGATCGCGCCCGAGATCGACGAGACTCACCACGCGGCGTACTTCGAACAGGCGCACAACGGCGTCCCGGTCCGGATGGCGCTGTTGGACCTGCTGTTGAGCGACGACCGGGGCATTCGAGGTGAGACCGATGAGTGACGATCACGACCACCACGACGGCAACGACGACCACGAACTGCGGGTCAGCAAGATCCGCGACGGAACCGTCATCGATCACGTCCGCGGCGGACAGGCGCTGAACGTCCTCGCGATACTGGGTATCGACGGAACCAACGGCGAGGAGGTCTCGGTCGGGATGAACGTTCCCTCCAACCGGTTTGCACGCAAGGACATTGTCAAGGTCGAGGGTCGCGAACTCAGCCAGGACGAGGTCGACGTCCTCTCGCTGATCGCACCCGATGCGACGATCAACATCGTCCGCGACTACGACGTCGTCGAGAAACACCGCGTCGAACGCCCCGATGTCGTCGAGGGCGTCCTCTCGTGTCCCAACGCCGGCTGTATCACGACCGGCGACGAGCCCGTCACCTCGCGGTTCTCAGTGCTCGAGGACGGTGTCCGATGTTCGTACTGCGAGACGATCGTTCGCGACGAGATCGCGTCGTTGATCGATACCTGATCCGGGCGTCGTGGCCGACGGGTCCGATTCTCTCGTCGAGACGAGTATCCAGAATACATAAGTATTTCCCGGCCGTTTTCTCCGACGTACATGTCACGTACCGCCAAGATTGCGCTCGCCCTGTTCGTCATCGCCGTCCTCTACAAGGTCGTGTTTAGCGGCTCGTCGGACGTCGAAGTCGACTACGAACCGACCGAAGAATAGCGCCGATTCCGAACGGCTTACGGGGACGGCGGCGTACACTGAGCTATGTACGGCGTCGTCACCCGGAACGCCGAAGAAGTACGGTGGCCGGAGTTCGACCGCGGCTTCTACGAAGTCAAAGACGTGACCGGCCGGTCCGCCGAACCGATCGCCGACGGGGTAAACATGGTTTCGTGTTTCGGCGACAACGCCGCCGCCGACGCCGATCCGTCGCTGGTGCCCGTCGACGACATGGGTCGGCCGGCCGACCGCGAACGGTCCTATTTCGACTGGGCGTATATCTGTCCCTCCCGCGAGGACTACCGGCAGGGCCTGTTCGAGGTCATCGACGACTGCGTCGCGGCAAACGAAGACGTCCGTCTCGACGACATCGGCTTTCCCCGCGCGGAGTACTGCCGGTGTGGCGTCTGCGAGCAGGCCTTCGACGCCAGCGAGTACGACGATCGCATGGCGTGGCGGGCGAGCGTCATCACCGACTTCGTCGCCGAAGCCGCCGACCGGATTCCCGGGACGGTCTACATGACGCTCTATCCCGACCCGTACCCCGGCCACCTCTACGAGCGCGCCGGCATCGACCTCGAGGCGATCGCCGACCACGTCGACGAGTTCGTCGTCCCGCTGTACGACACGGCATACGGCACGACCTACTGGCTCGAGACGATCGCGAAGGGGTTCGAGAGCGCGCTCGACACGCCGTTTAATATCGAATTGTACGCCGTAAACGTCGACATCGATAACCTGATCCACGCGCTCGAGGTCGCCGAGGAGTACGCCGATGGCGTCTGCTTCGGCTACGAGGCGAGCAACGGACGCGCGGCACTGCGCCGAATGCAGGCCGACCAGCGCGACGGCGTGACACACGGCGACCCGGGGACGGAATCGGACCCCTGACGTGGGCGCGCCACTCCGCGAACGGTCCGCCGCCCGCTCGAACCGATCGTAAGCGGCTCTTACGCACCCGTGGCCGGTCTTGTCACGGATTACTCGGGCACAACGCGATGGGATCGCCGGCCCGGCTTTTCGATCCGGCGTCGGTCGGTTACGAGCGATTGGGCCGCCCGATCGACTGCAACCGACGACGCCCTTTATTTGCGTCTCGGTCGCCTGCAGTCGTGACCGAGGATCGGCGACCGTCGTGGATCCTCAGGTGATGACTATGAGAGAGCAACAGAGCCAGCAGTCGACGGACACGAACGCCGAACGGATGGCGGAGTCGACGATGAACCAGAGCCAACAGGCCATGGAACAGCTCTTGGATCTCCAGCGGAACGCGGCCCGGATGACGCTGAGCGCGCTCGAGTGGCAGGAGACCGCCCAGCAACAGGGCCTCGAGATGACGAAATCGATGCTCGAGAGCGTGCCGGGGCCACAGTTTACCGAGTCGATGATGCAGAGCTATCTGCAGGGCATGGAGGCCGTCATGCCGGAGATGGAGCAGGTGATGGAACAGGGGATGCAGGCCGCCGCCCAGCCGCAGATGGAACAGATGGAGCAGATGGGGACCCGGATGCAGGGCATGGGGGCACCGAGCGGGATGGCAGAGCAGAGGGGGCATCAACAGGGACCGCAATCACAGCCGCAGCCCCGAATGCAGCCACAACCGCAGGCGAGCGGCCAACGGTACGCACAGCCGCAACCGGAACAGATGCCGAGCGGCCGTCCGCAGCCCCAACAGTCACAGCAGCGGCCACAGCCCCAACAGTCACAGCAGTTCCCACAGACGGGTGAGTGGGTGACGCCACAGGAATACGGCGGCGAGTCGACCGGCGCGGCCAGCCCCCAGCAACAGCCGATGGCGGCTGCACCCACACGCTCGAGCGATGTCGGGACCGGACAGTTCGGCGGCCAGTCACAGAGTGGCGAACCCGACCGGCCCCAGCGGGGAGCCGAAGAACGGCGGGGCTCCGGACAGGAGCAGTTCGAGGGGCAACAACAGCCCCGCCCACAGGGAGCACAGCCGCGACCGGGAACACAACAGGGCACTGAACAGCCCGGGGGGCAGCCCCGCGGCGGTGCCCGGCCACAGCGCCGGAGAGAGCACGAGCAGCCAACCCAACGCCAGCAGTCACCCCCGGGACGAACCGACCAGGGACGGTTACGGGACCAGTACTCACAGCGAATCGACACCGACCGACGCGAGGGAGGGGAGCAAGGCCGACACCGGCGCGGCGGGCAATCGGCCGCGCGCGATCGACCCAGGCAGGAGTCGGCAGCGGACGCCGGCCGCGACCGGGACCGTGATGAAACGACCCGGTCCCGCGAGCGGCGGACGAGAGAGGAGACGGATGTGACGTCGGAGCAACCCCAGCGGCGGACCGAAGAGAACAGCGGTAACGAAAAGCGGGGCTCGAACCAGCAGTGAACCACGGGGGCAGCGCTTCCCGATACCCAGCTGCCACTCGAGGAGCGTGACATCGGCGACGCCGGCGGAGTCACTCGGATCGATGGTGTCGAACCGCAAACGGAATCGGATCGTGGTCGCGACCGCCGGCTCGAGGGGGCGGCAGAAACGGGTTACCGGGTATCGTCGCCCATCGGACCGTCGTCATCGTCGCGGATCACGCCTTCGTCGTCCCGACCGCTGATATCGTCTTCGTCCCGATCGATGCCGCGGTCCTCGGTTCCGGTCTCGTGATCCAACCCACCGGTGGCTCCCGTATTGTGGCCGGAGAGTTCGGTCTCGAGATGGACTTCGTCGTCCGTTACGCGACTGACTGCCGCTGCCTGGAGCGGATAGGTACTCTCGCCGCTAGCGCTCCAGCCGAGTGTCGCCTTGATCGAGTCCGTGATTCCGGGGTCCGGTTCGACGTGGGCCGTGCCGTGGTCGACGTCGGCGACCATCCCGACTTCGTCACCGTTGGCGTTGACGACGCGTTTGCCGATGTCGTCGTCGGTAAACTGTGAGAACATTGCACGTCGGTTGACGCTCCATTCGCGCAAGGTCGTGGTGCTTGCGGGTGCTTGCGGTCGTCCAAGCGTGTGAGGACCACCGCGCGGAGTCACTCGAACGCCGGGTCTCGATCTTCTAAGAAGGCGGCTACGCCCTCCTCGTGGGCGTCGGAGGTCCGGGCCTGTGCCTGGAGCAGGTTCTCGTAATCCAGTGCCTCGTCCCAGGAGCGGCCCAGGTTCTCGTGCATGGCCTGTTTCATCAGCCCGATCGTAGCCGTGGGACCGTCGGCGAGTCGCTCGACGGTCTCGGCGACGCGGTCGTCGAGCTCCGCCGCGGGGACCGCCTCGTTGACCAGCTCAAGGTCGGCCGCACGCTCGGCGTCGAAGAACTCGCCGGTGAACGCGAGTTGTTTCGCGGCTCGCAGCCCGACGATGTGGGGAAGCATGACGGTCCCGCCGGTGTCGGGCACCAGTCCGACTCTGACGAACGCGCAGGAAAACGTCGCGTCAGCGGCGGCATAGGCGATGTCGGCGAGCGCGACGACCGAGAGCCCCGCACCGATGGCGTCGCCGTTTACCTTCGCGACGATCGGCACTCGACACTCGAGCATCGCCTCGACGACGCGACCGAAGGTCTCGGTGACACTCTCGTAGGCGTCCTGCGAGCTGTCGGGGGTCTCCGCCAGCATCTCGAGGTCGCCGCCGGCGCTGAAGGCCTCGCCCGCGCCCGTGAGGACGATCGCGTCGTACGCCTCGGGGGTCGCGTCCTCGATCGTATCGGCCAGTTCGGCGGCGGTCTCCCCGGTGAGCGCGTTGAGCGCGTCCGGTCGGTCGAAGGTGAGTCGCAACACGCCGTCGTCGTCAGTGATTCGCATGCCACACACATCGGTCCCCCGGATAGTAACTGTGGGCGGTTCGCTGACGGGTTGCCGTGCAGCATCGCTCGCGGGGCCAGAAGGGCACGACGCTCGAGCGACGACCCACGCGGGGCCGTTCGCGCTCGCTCGAGCGGGACACAAGCATCGAGTCGGCCGTTGGGCTGGATGACGGGGTCGGCGCAGAGTCAGTTCGAGGGGACCGGCGGGGCGGCGGTGTCCTCCTCGGTCACGTTGAGTTCGGAGGTAACCAGCGCGCGGTAGGCGCGGCGCAGCCGCTCGGAGAGCGCCTGATGGGAGATATCCAATTCCTCGGAGAGTTCCTGCATCGAGACTTCACGAGGGATTTCGAAGTAGCCGTGATCGATCGCCGCGACCAGCGTCTCGTACTGGCGGGCCGTCAGGCCACACTGGGAGTGGCTCTCTTCGGCGAGGTCGAACAGGCGGACGATCGTCGGCGTGACGCCGTTGTCGTCGAGCCGATCGTACAGCGAACTGACGCTCTCGCGGTCGACGACGCGGACGCTGAGCAGCCACGTGCCGTTCGACGCCGAGGCGCTCAGTACCGTGCCGTTCTCCTCGAGCGTGAACTCGAAGGGGTCGACGGTGTCGGGTTCGAACTCGATGTCGTAGAGCCAGCGGTCCTCGTCGCTACTGATCAGGGAGTAGGTGCCGATCGCCGAGGCCTCGTCGAGGGCCGATTCGATCTCCGGCTGGGAGGGACCCGACAGCCAGAGTCCGTGGCCGCTCGAGGCGATGACCCGCTCCATTTCACACGTCAACGAGGGGACGGCCTCGAACAGTTCGCCGGTACCGGTTCCGTCGGCCGGGATCTCGATGTCTGCGATGGATGTCATGAGTCTCACCCGCTGCTTGAACGACGATGTCCATAACCCCACTTCCAAACCACTTAGAGACGGTTAGAGCGAATTACACGCGTTCTGATCGGTTCGAACCCGATCATCGACACCGTCGTGAACGCGGCAGTTCAGCGGCGACGGGGGGTCCCGACCAGCAACTGGACGGCGACGACGACGATTACGGCGACGGCGAGCAGGGCGAGCGCGATCGGTACGATCGCGTCGATCCCGCGGGCGATAAACGAGACGCGAATCTGGGTCGGGATGGTTCGGGGGGTGTATGCGACCATCGTCGTCGCGCCGAACTCGCCGAGCGCCCGGACGAACGTCAGCACGATTCCGGCGGCGATGGCGTTGCGCGCCAGCGGTAGCGAGACCAGCCACACCGTCCGGAGGCGGCCGTATCCCAGCGTCCGCGCGGCCTCCTCGAGGCGGGGATCGACGCCGTCGAAGCCCGCGCGGGCGGTAACGACGAGAAACGGCGCGGCGACGAACGTCTGGGCGAGGACGACGCCGGCGCGGCTCCCGGTCAACGGCAGTCCGACGGCCGCGGCGGCCGCACCGATCGGCGTGTATCGACCGACGACAGTCAGGAGCATCACGCCGCCGACGATCGGGGGGATGACCAGCGGGAGCAAGACGAGCGCTTCCACCAGCCGCTTGCCCCGAAAGGACGCCCGCGAGAGGACGTACGCCAGCGGGACGCCGAGGACGGTCGCGATGGCCGTCGAGATCGGTGCCGTCAGCAGCGATGTCCCGATCGCGTCCCGAACCGCCGGGTCCGAAAGCCCGGCAACGACAGCGACGTCTCGCATGCGGAGCAGAAAGACCGCGAACGGGACGACGAAGTAGGCGAGCAACAGCGCACCGAGCAGCGCCGGGACGGCGAGCGCGCTCGGAAGCCACTCGCGGCCCGCGCGATACCGGGGGTCCGCATCGGCACCTGTCGCGTCTCCGTTTCGCTCCGGTGCATCGGTCCGGGTGCGGTCCGTGTGACTCACGGCCCGATCGCCTCCGGGGGGTCCCCGTGAAACCGGGGCAGCGAATCGTCGACGCGTAGACCGTGCTCGGCCAGTAGCGCACTGTTCTCGAGCAGGAAGGAGACGAACTCCCGGCCCGCAGCCGGGGCGTCGGCGTCGGAACACACCGTCGCGTTGTAGACGACCGGCGACCCCTCGACCGTGTGGCCGCTGTCGGTAGTGTAGCTCGCCTGCGCGTATCGGTCAGCGAACGCGGCATCGCCGAAGTTGTAGGCGTCGTCCAGCCGCCGGACGGCGACATCGCGCTCGGCCGCCATGTTGCTGTAGGCGACCGCACACGCCCGATCGCCGTTCTCGAGGCCGGCGAGCAGTCGAGGCTCGTCGGCGACGCGGGCGACTTTCTCGGCCATCGCGTCGCGAAAGCCCTCGAGTCCGTGTTCGCGTTCGGCGAGTTCGAACAGGAGGAGCGCCCGGTAGCCAAGCGGATCGAGGTCCGGGTCGCTGATCGCGATCGCGCCCTCGTCGGCGGCCGCGAAGACCTCGTACCACGGCTCGCCGGCCTCGAGTCGCGAACCGATGTCGGTCTCGGGTACGTAGGCGATCACGACTTCGTTCGCCGCGAACTCGACGTCCCAGTCGGCGTGGTCGGAATAGAGACGCTCCCGCAGGAGTTCGGCGTCGGCACCGATCACCACGTCCGGATGCTTCGTCCCGTCTTCGACCAGCCGCATCACGGCGTTGGTCCCGTAGTACTCGCCCTCGTACCGCAGTTCGGACGCGGACTCGAACGCCGGGCCGACGCCGTTCTCGAAGGCGGCGGCCAGACTGCCGGCGGCGAGCACCCGAACGCCGTCAGCGCTGCCGAGACAACCCGCGACCCCGAGCAGTCCCGCCGCGAGTCCGCTCGTCGCGGCGAGAACGCGCCGGCGGCTCCGCGGGCCGGGCTCGACGCAGCCGTTGCGACTGTCCATACGTCCCGTTGGAGTAAGCGCACAAATACAACTGGTTTCAGTTCCTATCTCGTGAGAAAGCAACCGGTAGTGGTCACACTCGATGGACATCACCGTCTTCGACTGTCGCTCCGCCAGGGTCCCCACCGGCCGGTCGGTTCAGTCGTCCGGATCGTCACTCGACCGGGCATCGGTCACTCCCTCGAGTCCGTCGAGCGAGCGGATCGTTTCGACGAGGTCCTCGATCGGATCGTCGCCGTACCCGACGATCGGGCCGCCGACGGCGGCCGGCTCGCGAGTCCCGACGAGGATCGTCGGCAGCGGCGACTCGGCGAACCCTTCGACCAGGACGGTGTCGTACCCGCGTCGGGCGAGTCGCTCGAGCGTGCTCGCGAGCGCCCGTCCCTCCGGATCGTCGGACTCGAGGAGCGCGTCCCCGTCGGGCTCGGGCGGGTCCCGCTTCCCCCGTGTCGTAATATCGAAGGTCAACGTTGGCGTGATACCGACGACGGTTTCGGCACCCGCGGTCCGGTGGCGGTGGGTGTCAGTGCCCGGCGTATCGATCTCGATGTCGTGATGGATCGACTTGACGGTCGCGATGCGGCCATCGGTGGCCAGCCGTTCCACCAGTTCCTCGACGAGCGACGTTTTGCCGGCGTCGCTCGGCCCCGCCAGACAGACGGCTCGCAGCCTCGCATCCTGACTCATACGTGTCCATCGTCGGTTCGCGGGGAAGACCTGTTCGGATAGCGCGCCGCGAGAGACTCTCCGGCTGATGGCGGTTTTTCAAATGAGTGGCGGTGCATGCGGATCGACGGGACACGCGCAGCCGCTCCCCCGCTCGAGGGCGGAACGAAACGGAGGCGGCGGACGGCGAAACCGACGGCCGCCGGGACGTGCGACACGCGATCGGGCACCGACGCTTGGCCGGGTGCCAACGACCGCGGTCACTCCGACCGCTCGCGATCGCCGTCGAGGTCGAACAGCCGGTGGGTGGCGTCGATGACCGCATCGTCGCCCTCGCGGGCGGCCGTTCGGAGGTGTTCGGTCGGCGTGCCGAGGAGCGAGCCGGTCAGCGCGCTGGCGAAGTCCGCCAGCACGGTCTCGGGATCGGCCCCGTTCTCGAGTCGGGTTCGGGCCTGCTCGAGTTCGCGCTCGCGGATCGCGGCCGCCGCCCGGTGGAGTTCGCGGAGCGTGTCCTCGGCATGGTTCTCGCGTTCCCGGTCGACGAAGGCCGCGACCGCGTCGGTGACTGCATCCTCGACCGCCGGGACCGCCGCCCGCCGATCCGTCACGGCCGCCTCGATCCGACGCTGGATCGCGTCGAGAGCTACGACCGGTATGGTCGATCGCCGAACGGCCTCGGGAACGTCGGGCGGGCTTGCAAGGTCCACGACGGGCGTTTCCGACCCGACTCGCCGCATCGCCTCGGGGGTCACCACCGGGTCCGGCGCGCCCGTCGCCGTCACGATCGCGTCGGCGTCGGCGAGCGCCCGTTCGAGGGCCTCGAGCGGCCAGTCCCGACCGTCGTCGGTCGGAAGCTCCGGAGCGGCCGAGCGGTTGACGGCGTCGACGCGGCAGTCCCAGCGGTGGTCGGCGGCCTTCGCCACCTCGGTCGCCATGTCGCCGGCACCGACGACGACGAGGCGGTCGGGCACGCCGCCCGCGTCGGCGATGGCCTCGCAGGTCGCGCTCCCGTAGCCGACCGTTCCCTCGGCGATCCCGGTTTCGTCGCGACAGCGTCGGCCCACCGAGACGGCCGCGTCGGCGACTCGGGTCACCACCCCGCCGGCGAGGTCCGCCTCGAGCGCCGTCTCGAAGGTCCGACGGAGCTGTCCGAGGACGTGTGCCTCGCCGATGACCGCGCTCTCGAGGCCGCAGGCGACGCGAAACAGGTGGTCGACGACTGCGAGTCCGGTCTCAGTCAGCGCGCCGTCGGGATCGCCCAGCGACTCGCGTGCGGCCTCGAGTCCCGCGTCCCGATCAGCGGGTGTACGCGTGCTGAGATACGCCTCGACGCGGTTACACGTCGAGAGGACGACCGCTTCGGTAACGCGGTCATGGGCCGCGATCCGCCGGGCGGCGGCGACGGGGTCGTCCGGGCCGATCGCACCCAGTTCCCCGGTCGAGCGGGTCTCGTGGTCGAGCCGATAGCACGCGAGTCGGCGGACGCTCTTTGGCACCGCCGCGATCGGCGACGGGTCGGACTCGAGCCTCGCGTCCGATGATGCTGAGTCGGGTACGTGCATCGGCCTACTCGAGTGCCGCGGTCGTGTCGACCGGTGGCGCGTGATCGGTCGGCAGTTCGTCGGTGCTGTACTCGGCCTCGGTGAGATAACACCGGGGGTCTTCAGCCCAGAGGTCGTCGTGGACTGCTGCGGCGCGGGCCCGGGAATTCCCGCCACAGACCTCCTTCCAGGGACAGCGGCCGCATTTCCCCGTCAGGTGGTCGGTCGGCTCGGCCAGTTCGTCCCAGAGGTCGCTGTCGGCGAGGATCTCGTCGAGGCGGCGCTCGCGGACGTTCCCGAGCGTGTACTGCGAGAGGAACATGCTCGGGTGGACGTCGCCGCGGTGATCGACGTTGACGACCTTGGGGCCGGCGTCGCCGTTCTTGACCACTCGACCCGGGCCGTCGTCGAACAGGAGTTTTCGCGCCCGGTCCGCGTGGCCCGGCATGTCCTCCCGAATCCGGTGGTAGAGATAGACCGCGTCGGCGTAGTTGCCGGCGGTCAGGATCTGCATCTCCGGGTGGGTTTCGGCGAGGGCTTTGGTGCGCTCGTAGAGGGCATCGACGACCTCTCGCGTGCGCTCGACGGAGAGGTCGGCATCGGTGATGTCCCCGCCGCGCCCGGAGTAGATCAGGTGGAAGACGTTCACCCGGTCGATCCCCTCCGCGACGGCGAGGTCGATCACGTCGGGCACGTCGTCGACGGTTCCCTCGGTCATCGTACATCGGATGCCGGTCCCCATTCCAGCGTCGCGGGCGTTGCGGAGCCCGTTGCGGGCCCGTTCGAAAGCCCCGTCGACGCCGCGGAACTCGTCGTTGGTCGCCCCGACGCCGTCCAGCGAGACGCCGACGTACTGCATCCCCGCGTCGGCGACCGCTTGCGCGCGCTCCTCGGTGAGGAAGGTGCCGTTGCTCGAGGCGATCGGCCGGATTCCCCGCGCGGACGCGTATCGAGTCAGTTCGGCGATATCGTCGCGGAAGAACGGCTCGCCGCCACTGAACACGAGTACCGGGACGTTCACCGCGGCCAGCGAGTCGATGAACGACTTGGCCTCGGCCGTCGACAGCTCTTCGCTGTCGCGCTCGTCGCAGGCCCCGAAGTAGCAGTGTTTGCACTGCAGGTTACAGGCGGGGGTCGTGTTCCAGACGACAAGCGGGACGAGCGCGTCGCTCGCACGGTGCTTCTCGTATCGGATCTGTTCCGGTCGGTTGTCGAGCCCTCTGATGAGTCGCGTGAGATCGATCATTGGTCCACCTCCGGGTGGAAGATACCGCTCGGCTTCGCGCCGAGTCCGTCGATTCGGCGGCCGACGGCAACGTCCGCCGGACGATCGTCGGCCAGCGGCCGCGTGTCCAGTACCGCGAGATCGGTCCGTTCCATGTTCCCAACGTAACACTCCTGCCCGTCGGGGCCGAAGACGACGTGAAGCGGTTCCCCGCCGACATCGACGCGGCCGGCGACCGTGAGGTCGGTCAGGTCCAGGATCGTCACGAACGGCTCCTCGTAGGAGTCGACGATCGCGTAGCGGCCGTCCGGCGTCGTCGCGGCGAAGCCGGTCGTCGTCCCGACATCGAGCAGCCGTTCGGTCGGCGAGTCGTCACCGGCCGCGACCGCCTCGAGATCGACGACGGCGACGCGGTCGTCCTCGCGGGCCGGGAACAGCCCGTACCGGTAGTCCAGCCCGTCGGCGACGGCGAACCCGTGGGGGTTCGTTCCCGTCTCGGCGGTACAGCGTACCCGTTCCGTGGCCGGGTCGACGAACGCTGCCGACGACCCGCCGGCGTGGTTGACGACTACCAGCCCCGTCTCGAGGACGTACAGGTCGTGTGGCCCCGCGCCGACCGGGATCTCGGCCGCGAGGTCGAGGCCGGGATCGGAACCGAGGACGGCGATCTCGTTCTCGGTCTTCTGGCCCACGTAGAGCCGCTCATCCGGTCCGATTCGCATGCCGGCACTCCGCGAGAGCGGCCGCGTTCCCGCGGGTTCGAGCCGGCCGTCCTCACCGATCGCGAACGCGAGGACGCCTGGCTCCGACGCCTCGGGTAGGTCGACCGCGGTCCCGACAAACAGCGCGTCGCCGTCCGGACCGAGTGCGCTCCCGACGGGCATCGTCCCGAGCCGATCGAGACGCTGGACGGTCTCGAGCCGGTCGAGATCGACCACCTCGAGATGGGCGCTGGCGATGTACAACAGGTACGCGACCGGCTCGCTCGGGTGAAACAGCGCCGTGTGTGGGTATCGGCCCTCGCCGAGATCCGCGACGACCTCGCCCGCAGCGAGATCGACCGCGCTGAAGTGGCTGCTCGCGGCGTTTTTCACGATCGTCGGCGTGCCGGACGAGCGGTCGCTCGCGGTGTCGGTGTCTGGTGTCATTGGTATCGTCCTCTATCGGTACGAAAACAGCCCGCAGGGGCCGCCCCATCGGGCACGTCGATTGTTGCCACGATCGGATCGGGGTCGCCAACTCGAACACCGTCGACGTCGACGACGGTTACGGTGTCGGCGTCGACGCTGGGGACGTAACAGACCCGGCCGTCCGCACTGAACCGCGGGTGGCGCGGCGTCGACCCGGTCTCGACGCGCGCGACGACGTCCAGACTCGCGGGGTCGAGGAACGCGACGCGGTCGTCGTCGTACGCGTCGACGGCGAGCAAGGAGCCGTCGGCGGTGACGTCGGGAAAGGCCGTGGGCGTCCCCAGCGAGATGCGGTCCGTGGCTGTCGCATCGGTCTCGCCGCGTCGGACCGCCTCGAGGTCGATGACCGTGAGGCCGTCGTCCGCCGTGTCCCCGACGACCCACCGGTCACTGCCCGGCACGGCGGTCCCGCCTCTCGGGTTCGGGGCGTGGACCGTCCCGAGGACCGCCGCCGCACGCGTATCGACGACGGTCACGCTGTCCCCGTCGGCGTTGTTCACGCCCAGCAATCCCCGGGTCGGTTCGTGGGTCAGGTCCTGCGGCCCGGCACCGACCGCGAACCGATCCAGAACGTCGAACGGGGGCGTCCCGCCGAGCCGGAGCAATTCGTCATCGTCTCGCAGCGCGACCCACACGTCGTTGCCGGCGTCGACGGCGAGGCCGGCGGCCTTCCCGACGGGGAGTCCGGCGACCGGTTCGACCCGCTCGCCGGCCGTCCGAAAGACGGCCAGTCCCGGGCGGTCGTCGCCCGGGAGACCGCCGTAGGTACTGACGAACAGGTACCGTCCCGTCCGACTCAGCACCGCTCCCACGGGCGCAGTCCCGACCTCGTCGACGCGGTCCGCGACGGACAGCGTCCAGCAGTCGAGAATCTCGAGCGTGTTCGACCCCATGTAGGGGACGTACGCCCAGCGGCCACCGGGACGGACGGCCAGCGCGTGTGGCTGGCGGCCGTCGCCGATCCGGCCGAGCGGCTCGTGGGTGGCCGCGTCGATCACCGTCAGCCCCTCTCCGCGGAGGTGCTTGACGAGTGCGAGCGGTCCCGGTCCTCGTCGCGCCGGTGTCGTCGTCATCGCGTCGGAATGTCTCTCGGGCATGGGCCTGTGGGAACGGTCGATCGCGGTCAGTGCCCCTCCGCGCGGACACCGAGGAACTTGCCGGTCGGTGCCAGCAGGTCCTCGATCTGAGTCAGCAACTCGCCCGTGTTCGGATCGAACACGAGGATCGATTCGTTCTCTCCTTTCCAGACGCTGATGTAGACCTTCTCGCCATCGCGGCTGAACTCCGGATGGATCGCGGCCGCGGCTCCCCACTGGCTACAGTCGATCTCCTGATCCACCTCGAGAGTGTCGGGATCGATGGTGTAGACGTAGGCGTCGTCCTCGCTGTCGGTGAGGATGACGTCAGCCCAGACGTAGTCGCTGTGCTCGTGTTTCCGGATGAACAGCCCGGAGCCCCTGACATCGATCATCTTCTCCGCCTCCCAGGTCTCCGTGTTCCAGACGCCAACGCTCGGCGAACCGGCGTGGGTGGTAAAGGCGAGATCCTCGTCGGGGTACAGCGCGCCCGGACCGGGGTGGGGCACCCCGTTCATCGGGATCGCGGCGACGTGGCTGCGTGCCTGCGTGTCGATGATGTCCATCTGGTTGTCCGTCTGGGAGGCGATCATGAAGTAGCGGCCGTCCTCGGTAAAGAACCCGTCGTGGAGGGTGCGACCGCATTCGATGGTCGCCACGACCGGGAAGTCCTCTTGGGTGTAATCGATGAGCCACACCTCCCCACCTTCTTTCAGGCCCGCGAGGAACAGCCCCTCCTCGGGGACGTCGTACAGCGAACAGACGCGGCTCCCCAGACTCTTGCCGTCCGGGTTGACGGTATGAGTCGGGATCCGTTTGATCGGCTCCATCGTCTCGGCGTCGCAGATGACCAGATGGTTCGGGTTGTAGAACCCGCCGATCACGTAGTTCCCGTCCCGGGAGACGGCGATGTCCCGGGCGTCCGTCCCGGCATCGGCGACGGCGACCCGCTCGAAGTCGAACAGGTCTATCTTGTACATCTCGCCCTGCCGAGATTGTGTGTACACGTACGCGCCTTCCCGGGTCTGCTCGGGCAGTTCCGGATGGAAGTCGTGGACGTGAATCGCCTTCCCCACGTTCTCGACGCGCTCCATGAGTCGGTCGTTGACCGTATCGATCATCGCGACCGAGGCGTTGTTGCGCTCGGTGACGACCATGATGTCCCGCAGGTCGAGGTCGTGTTGGGGCTCTTGGGCCAGTTCGCGTTCCTCTTTGAGGATCTCGTGGCGCTCCTTCAGCGTCCCCATGTCGGTGAAGTCCACCTCGTTGACGGACTCCCCCTCCGGGACGACGTACAGTTGACCGTTCATCTGGGCGTGGCCGTCCCCGCAGTAGGCGCTACACTCGAAATCGAACGTGCCCTCCTCGTCGGTGACGAACGTGACCGAATCGATGAGTTCGTCGTCCGTATTCTCGGGAAGTTCGATGGGACCGATGTCGTACGGATCCTCGAGGTAGAACGTATGCATCGTGAAGTCGTCGTTCTCCTCGAAGGTCGCCTTCGTGAACTCGATCGTGAGTTCCGTGTTCGGCGCGACCCGGATCTCCTGTGGCTGGAACTCGTATTGCTTGGCGGCCAACTGCACGGTTTCGCTTCGTTCGGCGTCCGCCGTTTCCTCGTCGGACGACTCCTCGTCGGCCGTCGACTCCGGCCCGTCGTCGTCATCGTCACCGGCACAGCCCGCCAGTGCCGCCGACGCCGCCACGACGCCGCTGGTCTTGATGAAGGTCCGACGGCCCGGACTGGGCAACCCCATCTCGAAGCTGAGTTCGTCGTCGAACTCGAGACGCTCCGCGATCTCCCTCGAAGCGCTCAAGTGGCGCTTGATTCGGTCCTCCTGCTCCGCAATCGACTCGGCCGGTGACTCGGATCGTGACATTGTGGGCACTTCTCCAATCGACCCTCTGGAGCACGCACCTATAACCGGGGCACAACGTTTCGAGTTCGTGAGAGATCACGGGAAGATGTTCGTCGCGGAGTTTTTCCGTTCCGCGAAGATGCATCCCGTCGGCAAAATTCGCTCCTCTCACCCCTCACAAATAGGTCTGAGGTCGGCCACGATCAGCTGCGGTTCCCAGCGTATAGGAGTCGCCGGTACAGCCTTCTATAACTCACCCGATAGTTGCACCCATGACGACGGATCACTCGGACTCGAAACTGCGAGGCGATCGGATGACGACCGACTTCTTCGAGGACGTACTGACGGAGTATCTCGAGGACGGCCGCATCGAGTCGGGCGTCGTCAGACTCCAGCTTGACGACGGGCGAACCCGCCGGTTCGTCGTCGGCGACGACACCGAGTCGATGCATGCCTACGAGTACGTCCGCCGGGAACTCGCGGAGGCACAGCGCCTGATCGACGGACACGACGACCGGTTCGACCAACCCGTCGAGTTCTCGGTTCCCGTCCGCGACGAGGACCGACTCCTCGCCGAACTCGAGGCGGACGGCGCTGTCACTACTTGGATCAAACCGGACGGGTTCGGCCTCCTGCTCGAGCATCTCCGCGCGATGGTCGACGAGCCCGAGCCGTCCGATGCGACGGACGCGACCGAGTGAGACGACGGTCGGTCAGAACAGTTCGACGCGAATCCCGTCGGCCTCGAGGTCGTCGGTGTCGATCGCCTCGTAGGCCGCGACAGTCACGTCCGTCCCCGCGACCGCCTCGATCGCAGCCGCGTCGTAGTGGTCCATGTCGTCGTACGTGACGACGACCACGTCACCGTCCGCGGGGTCGCCCTCGAGTATCTCGCCCCACGGATCGACGTAGACCACGGTCCTGTCGTCGGTTTCGATACGGACGCTCGCGTGGCCAAGCCGCTCGAATTCGAGTCCGTCATAGATGACGGGCATCGTGGCTCGAGGTACGTCGTGTGTCGTCTTAGAGGGCGGTCCGACCGAGCCCGTCTGCAAAGCGGACCATCGGCTTCGATGATGGGGTCTCCGGGGAGATCGTGCGATAGGAAACGCGGGCCGGGTCCAATACGCTCAGTCACAGTCGTCTGTGGCCCAGGGGTATTCAGTGTCATGGCACGAAGTAACATATATGGGGCACACATCCAAACCTCGACCGATACTGGTCGCAGTCGGTAACCCTGACCACGCAGAGCAATTGGTCCGGACGGCTGGCGACCTCGCCCGGGTGACCGATGGCCTCGTCCGAATCGTTTCCGTGATCGCCAAACCCCACGACTCACCGTTTTCACTCTATACTGATGACACGATTATCGAACAGTATTCGGGAACCAGCCAGAAGATACTCAACGATGCAACCACCGTTGCCCCTGACGATGTCACGGTAACGAGTGAACTCATCGTCGGCCGATCGATTGCCGATGGCGTCCTCACAGCAGTTGAGCAGACCACTGCGCGCGCGCTCGTTGTCGGTTGGCAAGAGCGGAAACGCCGAACGGATGCCGTCCTCGGGACTACTATCGATCGGCTTCTCGAGCGGGCACCGTGTGACCTCTACGTCGAACGAATCGGCCAAGAGGCGAACAGTGTCGATTCCATTCTCTTGCCAGTGGCTGGCGGTCCACACGTCCGTCCGGCAGCATCCGTCGCGAAGGCGATTGCCGCTCGCAACGACGCAGCCGTCCATGTGTTTTCAGTTGCCGCTTCCGAGACGGCGTCCGAGACAGCACGCGAACACATTGCAAGTGCAGAAACGAGTCTCAAAGAAGCGCCTGGGCCTCGGATTCAGATGGAGTCGGAGATTCACGATGGTAACGAGATCACCGAAGGCATTGTTGAGGCGGCTAGTGACCATGACGTGATCGTTTTCGGCGCGACACGTCAGGGAGCCTTGCACCGCCGTCTCGTTGGTTCGGTTCCTCGAACAGTAGTACATCGGACTGACCGAACAGTACTTCTTGCCCGTTCCGGTGATAGTATCGAGACCGTTGCGGACCGACTCTTGCCCTGGGTCTGATTTCCGTGACTGACTCCCAATCGTGAAAAACGTCTCGACAGAATTGCTCTGTACAGCGGATTTACTTATCAGTGTCGGCGGCATATTGCCCGACGAAGTCCTGTTCAAATCGGAGCGCGACCAGACTCGAGAAGTCATCGCATCGTCTCGTCACAGTGTCGCTGATACGCTCGAACATTAGTGTGACAGTCCTCCATTCTACCCGTCGCCGACACACCACACTGGCACGGCGTGCGCGCTCAAAGCAGCTTCGACCTATATTCGAGTTGATATCTCCATTTGGACGGCACTTCACCCATGATATTAGTAACGCTACCGGACAGCGGCGATTCTCATTTGGAACCTACGCACCCCATCCTCGATCGCTTCGCTCTCGAGACTTCGCTTTCCCTATGGTTCGAATCGCTCTGGCCGCGGCGCTCGTCGTGAACTGTTCCTTGGAGAAGCGGGCCGGGCGCGATTTGAACACGCGACCGTCTGATTAAGAGTCAGACGCTCTGCCGGACTGAGCTACCGGCCCTGTACCTCCGACTTTCCGTCGGTCGTTCAAATACGTTTCCCTTGGCAGCCGCCGTGGCAGTGATCCACGCGGGATGACCCTCGCCCTCGAGTCGTCGGGCCGACACTCTCATCCCATCGGAGCCTTCGGGAGCGTTAAGTGCAACCGGTCCGACCACTCGGGCAATGAGCACGGGGGTTACGATTTCGTCAATTTCTGACTACGCTATCTTAGGCTGTGGGAGCGTGGGATACGCGGTCGCGGAGGAACTCGTCGAACAGGGCAAAGACGTCTCCATCATCGACCGCGACGACAACCGCGTCGAATCGCTGCGGGACCAGGACATGGACGCCAAGACGGCCGACATTCGCGACGCCGAGATCGCCGATCTGGTGGCCGACCGCGATGTCGTCCTCATTCTCGCCTCGAACGTCGAATCGAACAAACGCGCCGTCGAGCACATCCGCGAGAGCGGTGCTGACCAGTTCATCGTCGCCCGCGCGAGCGACCCCGTCTCCGGCGACGAACTCTCGGAGCTCGGGGCCGACATCGTCATCAATCCGTCCTCCGTCATCGCCGAATCCGCGCTGCGAGCCCTCGAGTCGGGCGAACTCGAGTACAACGCCGGCAAACTCGCCGATCTGGTCGAGGAGACGGCGACGCGACTGGCGATCATCACCCAGGACAGTCCCGATCCGGACTCGATCGCCAGCGCGGCGGCACTGCAGGCGATCGCGACACACCTCGGCATCGAATCCGACATCATCTATCTCGGCGATGTCGGCCACCAGGAGAACCGGGCGTTCGTCAACCTGCTCGGCATCGATCTCGTCCAGTGGGACGAGATCGAGGATCACTCCGTCTACGACACCGTCGCCCTGGTCGATCACGCGACTTCGGGCGAGATGGAACTCCCGGTCGACATCGTGATCGATCATCACGAAACGGAGACCGAGGAGGGGGTCGAACCCGAGTTCGTCGACATCCGGCCGAACATGTCCTCGACGTCGACGATCATGACGAAGTATATTCAGGAGTTCGACATGAACGTCTCCGAGGAGGTCGCGACCGCCTTGCTCTACGGCATCCGCGCGGAGACCCTGGATTTCAAACGCGACACGACGCCCGCCGACCTGACCGCCGCCGCCTATCTCTACCCCTTCGCCAACCACGATACCCTCGAGCAGGTCGAATCCCCGTCGATGTCCCCCGAAACCCTCGACGTGCTCGCGGAGGCGATTACGAACCGGGACGTCCAGGGGAGTCATCTCGTCTCCAACGCCGGCTTCGTCCGTGACCGCGAGGCGCTGACCCAGGCCGCCAGCCACCTCCTGAACCTCGAGGGCGTCACCACGACCGCGGTGTTCGGCATCGCCGACGAGACGATCTTCCTCGCCGGCCGGTCGAAGGACATTCGAATCAATATCGGGAAGGTGCTGGCCGACGCCTACGGCGAGATCGGCGAGACGGCCGGCCACTCGACCCAGGCCAGCGCGGAGATCCCGCTGGGTATTTTCACCGGGATCGAGATTTCGGAGGATACGCGGGACACGTTGCTCGAACTGACCGAAGAAGCGGTCAAGCGGACGTTGTTCGACGCGATGGGCGTCGAGGGAAGCAGCAGCGAAAGCTCGAACGGGAGCTGAATCCCGAATTCGGGCCCCAATCAGGCCAGCAGTTCGTCCTCTTCCTCGTCGGGATCGCGGACGCGCTCGACCACGTCGTTGATGAGGATGACGTCGCCGACGGCGCGGACCCAGCGGTAGGGCACGATGATCCCCTGTCCGCTGCGGGCTTCCTCCGCGAACAGTTCGCCGTTTAATTTCGCCAGCGCTAGGCCAGTGACGGCTTCGCCGTCGACGTTCAGTCGAAGGTCCTCGACTTCGCCGACGAAGACGCCGTTGTTCGAGTACACCTCGCGGCCGACGAGAGACGTGATCTCTTGGGGAATGTCGTCCATAAGTGGCCTCATGCGTGGCGGACTCTTAACTTTTGGTCAGACACGACAGTCAGCGGCGCGAAAACGACGCCGCCGACTCGCTCGAGGGACGGCCGGGCCGGGTCCCATTCCGGCTCGGGACGGGACCCCCTATCCGAGAATCGAGTCGACGGCTGCGTGATCGGCCAACAGCCGTTCCATCCGGTCGACGGTCTCGGCGTCCCGCGTGCGCCCGCTGCGAACGACATCCTCGGCGCGCTCGACGGTGGTGAGCGTGTCCGTTTGGACCGACAGGATCGGCACGTCCTTCTCGCTGGCCTGGCCGACGACTGTCTCTTATACACATCTNCTCGCGCCATCAGAGATGTGTATAAGAGACAGCGGTAAACCGTTCGACGTAGTTGTCCTGGCCATCGTCGACGAGCGTCGAGGCACCGAGTTCATCGGCGAGTTCGGCGACCGTCACGCCGGACAACTCCCGCTCGCTCGGGACCACGCCGTAGACCGGGATTCCGCGACCCTCGAGGAACGGGACGACGTCCGTCTCGAGGCTGTCGTAGACCGCGTCGGGAACGTCGTTGAAGACGACACCGGCGAGGCGGTCGCCGAACGTCTCGGCGGCGGCGATGATGTCGTCGACGTCCGCCGGCCTCTCGTACGGCGCGACCAGCAGGACGCGTGCGTCCAACAGCGTCGCGATATCGGCGTCGGCGAGGTCGACGATCCCGCCAATGTCGTACCGGCCGCCGCCCTCGACGAACAGTCGGTCGTGATCCGCCGTGAGCGTCTCGAACGCCTCGCGGACCCGGTCGCGGAGTTCGGCCGGATCCTCGCGGCCGCGGATCGCCTGCTCGACGAACGTCGGCGAGTAGACCACCGGCTCGAGGTCGTGCATCTCGGCGTCGAGATCGAGCAGCTCCCGGGCGAGCAGCGGGTCCTCGTCTAAGGTCTTCCCGACGTTGCTCTGCAGTCGGGTACCTTTCGGTTTCATGTAGCCGACGCTCTCGCCGTCGGCGGCCGCGAGGCGGGCGAGCGCCAGCGTAATGGCCGTCTTGCCGGTGCTCTCCTCGAGCGAGCTGACGAGCAGCGTCTCGGCGTCACCGCTGGTGGCGGCGACGGGATCGCTGTCGGTGGTGTCGGTACTGGAATCGGCGTCCGTGGAGTCGGGTTCTGAATCGGTGTCGGTCATGGTTCCTCCGTGTCGAGTTCGTCCGGATCGACGGTGAGTCGCAGGTCGATCGCCTGTACGCCATCGGGGCCCGCCACGAGCGGGTTGATATCGAGCTCGAGGATCGACGGGAAGTCAGTCACCAGCTGTGAGAGGCGCTGTACCGTTTCGACGACGCCGTCGATGTCCGCGGGTTCCCGGCCGCGAGCGCCGCGCAACAGCGGGGCGGCCTGGATCTCGTCGACCATCTCGCGGGCCGTTCCCTCGTCGACCGGGGCCACGCGAACCGAGGTGTCCTCGAGTATTTCGACGAAGATGCCGCCGAGGCCGAACAGCAAGAGCGGGCCGAACTGCGGGTCGCGGTTCATCCCGACGATGGTCTCGGTCGACGCCTCGAGGTCGAGCAGTTCCTGTACCTGGACGCCGGTGATCGTCGCGTCGGGCTGGTAGTTGCGGGCTCGAGCGACGATATCCTCGTAGGCGTCGTAGACATCGGCCGCGGCCACGCCGACTTTGACGCCACCGATGTCCGACTTGTGGGTGATGTCAGGACTGACGATCTTCATGACGACATCGCCGTCGATGCGCTCGGCAACCTCGCGTGCGCGGTCGGGATCGTCGACGATCTCCCCCTGTGGGGTCGGGATGCCGTAGGCATCGAGCAGGGCCATCGATTCGACCCCGAGTCGGTTGTCGGTCCGTCGTCGCGCACGCTCGAGAATCTCGCGAGCGCGCTCGCGGTCGACATCGAACGTCCGGGGTTCGTCGATCGTCCGCTCGCTGCTGTCTCGGTACCGAGCGAGCGCGTCGAGCCCCGAGACGGCCCGTGAGGGATCGAAGTAGTTCGGGATGCCGGACTCCCGTAGCGTCGTCTCGGCGTCGCGAGCACGTTTACCGCCCATCAGGCAGGTGACCACCGGCGTGTCGTGTGTCTCGACCTGCTCGATCACCGTCTCGGCGAGATCGTCGTAGGGCAGCACCGCGGTCGGCGCGGCGACGACGACCGCGCTGCCGACGTTCGGGTCCTCGAGTGCGATCTCGAGGGCCTCGCCGAAGCGGTCGATGTCGGCGTCGCCGATCGCGTCGATCGGGTTGTAGACGTTGGCCTCATCAGGCATCGCCGCGGCGAGCCGGTCGATCGTCTCGTCGGTGAAACTGGCCATCTCGAGGGTCGAATCGCCGACGGCGTCGGTCGTGAGCACGCCGGGACCGCCGGCGTTGGTCACGACGGCGACGCCGTCGGATTCGGGCTCCGGCAGGCCGGCCAACGCCCGCGCGTAGTCGAACAGTTCCTGTACCGAGCGGGCACGGAGCACGCCGGCTTGCTCGAGACCCGCTTCGTACGCCCGTTCGCTGCCGGCGATCGCGCCGGTGTGTGAGGACGCGGCCTGGGCACCGGCATCCGTTCGACCGGACTTGACGAGGACGATCGGCGTCTCTTCGGTCACCTCGCGCGCGGCCTCGATGAACCCCTGCCCGTCGTCGATGTCCTCGAGATAGCCGATGATGACATCGGTCTCGGGGTCCTCGCCCCACTCTCGGACGAAGTCCGTCTCGTCGAGTATCGTCTTGTTGCCGAGCGAGACCACGTCCTGAAAGCCGATCCCCTGTTCGTTGGCCCAGTCCAGCACGGCGGTGATGAACGCGCCGGATTGGCTCATAAAGGAGATCGAGCCCGAACGGGCGTCCTCGGGGCCGAACGTGGCGTTCATGCCCGTGGGCGTCGACATGATCCCGAGGCTGTTCGGGCCGACGACGTTGAGGTCGTTTTCGGTGGCGATCTCGCGCAGTTGCCGTTCGCGCTTGGCACCGTCCCCGCCCGTCTCGGCGAAGCCGGCGGTGATGACGACGATATCGTCGGTGCCCGCCGCGGCGAGCTCGCGGATCGAGTCGAGCACGATATCGGGCGGTACGACGACCACCGCCAGATCGATCGGCGGCGCGTGCTGCACATCCTCGTGACACTCGAGCCCGAGCACCTCGTCGCGCGAGGGATTGATCGGGACGACCTCGCCGTCGAACCCCGTCTTGAGGTTCTCGAGGATCGCCCGTCCGACTGCGCCCTCGCGGTCGGTCGCACCGACCACGCCGACGGTCTCGGGATCGAAGAGTGTGGATAACCGTCCCATCGGTCGGTGATTGGCGGAGTAGGCTGTTAAGGGTGTAGCATGTTCCCGCCGTCGGGGAACCGAATCGGGATTCACGTGACCGCCGACGGTTCCGGCCGGGGATCGGCCGCCGGAGCGCACCGCTCGAGTCCGAGCCGTCGTCGCGTACTGGCGCGAGCATGGCACCCGGACGGCGGCATTCGATGTTCCTGGTTCCGAACGGAAACTCGACCGTGACGGGTCTCAGTGCGTCGAGAGCGGCGTCGTCGATCGACTCGAGGCGAGGATCGCGAGCAGGTAACAGGCGATGGCGACGACGACGATCGAGCCGCCGGTTGGCAGTCCCTGGGAGATCGAGACCGTGAAGCCGCCGATAACAGACACCTGTCCGAAGAGAATCGACAGCGAGAGCGTCTCCCGGAAGCTGTGGGCGACCTGCGTGGCCGCGGCGACGGGGACGACGAGCATCGCGGCGACGAGGATGACGCCGAGGATCTGCATCGCGCCGACGACGACGATCGCCGTCATCACGATCAGCAGCGTGTTGTACCAGGTGACGTTGAGCCGCGCGACGCGGGCGGCCTGCTCGTCGAACGTGATGAAAAGCAACTGTTTGTACGTCGCGACGATGACGCCGACGACGAGGACGCTGATGACGGCCATCAGCCGTGCCCCCGACGGGGTGACGACCGAGATGTTCCCGAAAAGGTAGCCCTCGACGTTGAACCCGCTCATTCCGCGGCCGTAACTGATGATGAGCGTCCCGACGGCGAAGCTCCCGGTCAGCATGATCGCGATCGGAACATCGCCGTAGGTGTTGGTCCGCTCGGCCAGCCACTGGACGCCCAGGGCACCGAGGATTCCCACGACGAGCGCGACGAGCATGAGCGATCCCTCCCAGCCGGTCGCCGCGCTCACGAGAAGACCGACCGCGACCCCGGCGAATGCCGTGTGAGCCAACGTCTCGCCGATCAGGGCCATCTCGCGGTGGACGAGATAGGTGCCGACCAGCGGCGCGACGACCCCGATCAGGATACCGGTCGCGATCGATCGCCACATGAACGGATGGGAGAAGACGTTCGTCCCGAGGAGGGAGTCGAGCAATCGGCCCGCGATCCGAGCCTGGTCGTAGAGGCCGCCCACGAGGGGGAACGATCGCAGCGCATCGACGGTCAGCAGCCCGATCATCGCGACCGCGAGGATCGCGGTCAGTCCGAGCCCGACCTGCTCGAGTCGGCGGCGGAAGGGTCCGATCCGTCCCATTAGTGGTGGTGATGCAGGACCTGGCCCGTCGCACCGTAGGCCTCGGTCAGGGCGTCGCTTTCGACGAACGATTCGGTGTCACCGTGGTGGTAGAGCTCCGTGTTGATGCAGGCGATCCGGTTTGCACGGTCCGTGACGATGCCGATGTCGTGTTCGATCAGAATGATCGTGATCCCCGACGCGTTGAGCGACTCGAGCAACTGGTAGAACGCGTCACGGGATTCGGCGTCGACGCCGACGGTCGGCTCGTCCAACGCCAGCAGGTCCGCTTCGGAGGCCAGCGCGCGTGCGATGTAGGCCCGCTGGCGTTGGCCGCCGGAGAGTTGGGTGACCTGGCGGTCGGCCAGGTCGGTGATGCCGACCGTCTCGAGGGCGTCGTCGACGGTCGCGCGGTCCGCGTCGGTCAGTCGCCCGTGGCCCGCGTGCGCGAACCGACCCATGGTGACGGCCTCGCGGACGGTGACCGGCATCGAGCCGCCGCGGCTGGTCGCTTGCTGGGAGACGTAGCCGATCCGCTCGCCGTCGTCGAACGCGGCGACCGGTTCGCCGAAGAGTTCGATCGAGCCGCTGTCGGGACTGTGCAGGCCGAGCATGAGATGCAGGAGGGTCGTCTTCCCCGACCCGTTGGGTCCGACCAACCCCAGAAAGTCACCCTCATCGACCGTCAGCGAGACGTCTTTGACGGCCGGCTGCTCGGCGTAGGCAAACGTCACGTTCTCGAGACTGACGACGGTCACTGTGCTCCTAGTGCCTCTCTGAACGCGGGGACGTTTATCTCTTCCATCTGGGTCCGGTAGCCCCAGCCCTGCTCGTGCCACTTCGCGAGGGTGCCCGAGAGGTGGGTCAACGGCATCGCGTCGGTGGCGTTGCTCCCCTCGAGGATGGTCTTCACGAGCGGCGGATATCGGCTGTCGGGTGCCTCGAAGGGGTCGTACAGGATCGTCTCGATCCCGTTCGCATCGACCAGGTCGATCGTCTCGGAAATTTCTTCGGCGGACGGGTTCTCCTGGGGCGAGACCCCGACGGGCGTGTGAAGTTCGAACCCGTATCGCTCCTGCAGGTAGGTAAAGGAGTCGTGGCCGGCGAAGACGGCGAGCCGTCGATCCGCCGTCTCGAACAGGTCGCCCAACGTCCGGTCGAGGGACTCGAGGCTCGAGGTGTACTCGTCGGCGTTGGTCTCGTAGGTCTCGGCGTTGTCCGAGTCCGTCGCTGCGAGTTCATCGGCGATGGTGTCGACGATGTCCTGTGCGAGGACTGGGTCGAGCCAGGCGTGCGGATCGATCGACGACCGATCGTGGTCGTGTCCATCGTGGTCATCGGCTCCGTGATGATGCCCGCCGGTATCGTTGTGCCCATCGTGGTGTCCGTTGGCATCGTCATGGTCGCCGTGGTCGTCGAGATGAGCGCCGACATCGACCTCGTGATCCCAGCCGAGGAGTCGGTCGTCCAGCCCGTCGAGTCCGTCGATCACGGTGACCGTGTCGTAGTCGGCCTCGAGCGTCGCCGCGATGTCCTGTGCCCACGAGAACTCGGGCGTATCGAAGTAGACGAATACACCGGAGTCCGCAATGTCTCGAGTGAGGTCGCCGCTCGGTGACCAGCCGTGTCCGGCCTGGCCGGTTCCGATCGGATTCCGGAAGTCGATCGCGTCGCCGCTCACTCGGTCGGCCCAGTCCCACAGGGTAAAGAAGGCGGCGTACCCGCTGTCGAACGCCGCGTTCACGCTGCCGACATCGTCGAGACAGCCGGCGAGTGCTCCGGTCGCAACTGCGCCGGGACCCCCTTTTACCAGCGCACGTCGAGTCAGCTTCATACGTATGAGTCGGCCCAGCGAAGTATAAGGGCTATTATCTCGTGAGTGGATCTTATTAATACTGGCCGCTGGATGGTTTCGCTGTTAACAACACGGAGTGCTATAGCGAGCCGAGTTATTACTACACTCGAGGGAACGAGCGGCGATCGGTCGGGGCCGCTGGCCCCATCCGGGCGGAAGGGAACGACGACCCGTCACCGATCGAGCGGTCGTCCCGGTCACTCGAGGGCGACCGCGAGTTCGATCCCGTCGAGTCGGCGATAGGCCGGTTTCTGCCCGGGCTCGGCGTTGCGAACGACATCGAACGCGTCGAACCGGACGACGAGCCGTCCCGGGTCGATCGTCGCCCTGAGCACGGGCCCGCGACTCGTCACGACGAGGGAGGGCGGCTCCGGGACGGGACGGGCGCGGAGTTGGGACCCGGTCGCGTCGACCGCGTCGGCGAGTACGCCCGGCAGCAGTCGAAGCAGCCCCGCCTCCTCGAGCGCCCGATGAAGGCCGTCGGCGACCGCGTCGCTGTCGGTCGTTCGGGACGTATCCCAGGGGTCGGCGATCGCGTCGGCACAGGCGTCGATTCCGTCGATGATCGACGCGTGTTCGGCCAGAATCCGACGCCGAACGGCCCGGACTGGATGGGACACGGGAGCCGATCCAACGGGAACACACTAAGCTGTTCCCGATGCGAGCGCACACATGCCGCGAACCACCACGTGTGACGGAACGACCGTCGGCGAGGACGAGACGACACTGTTCCGCGGAGACCGTTTCTATCGTCGGCTACCGGCCGCGTGAGCGATTCGCCGATCGGCTCGCCGACCCGACACCCGATTGCGGTCGATAGCATGGTTTTACTGTCGGCCTCGCGAATGAGGGGATATGACATACCGGAAAGTCAACTACGAGGAGGTCGAGCAGGTCTCGAGCGCGATGCACGTTCTCAGCGATCCCCTCGAGACCGAGCAGGTGGGGGTCACGGTCGCCCGCTGCGATCCCGGCTGGAACAGCAAGCCCCACGACCACACGGACAACGACCACGAGGAGGTCTACGTTCTCATCGAGGGGACGGCGACGGTCGTCATCGACGACGAGCCGGTCGCGATGGAGACCGGCGACGCGCTGTGGATTCCGCCCGAATCGACGCGCCAGATCCGCAACGGCGACCGCGAGAGCGCGTTCGTGCTCGTCAGCGCGCCGAGTATCGCGGACGAGGACGGCGACGAGGAGTGGTCGCTGTCCGGCTTCGCCGGCTAATCGAGTCGTCGTCGGGCCGATTTCGGGCCACGGGACTGACCGGCTGCGTGACGACTTAGTAGCCACACGGTGTCGTCAGCCTGGGTGAGCCCCGATTTACTCGAACCATCACGCAGCGATCTCGCTGGTCGTCGCCGGCGTGCTGACGGTCCTGCTCCCGCCGGTTTCCGTGCTCGGCCGATCGGTCCCGGCTGCGGCGGTCGTCGCCTACGGCACCGCCGTCGGCGTCTGCATCGATTTCGATCACCTCCTCATCGCCCGGTTCAAGACCGGGCGCTGGGATGCCGTTCGGTTCTGTCTCTCGAACCCGCGTGCAGCGGTCACCGATCAGTCGGCGATTTTCGAGCCCGGTGACGTGGGCGTCCTCTCGCGACTGTTGAGCCACGTGGTGATCAGCGGCGTCGTCGTTCCGGTGACCGCTGCCGTCAGCAGCCCCCTCGCGATCGTGACCGGCGTCGTCCTCTACGCCCATCTGTTGGCCGATCTCGTCTGGGACATCCATCTGCTCGAGGCGCACGCGGATGCGGCAGTGTCGACGGACGATCTCGTTCGCATGCTCCGGTAATCGAAGCGGGCCGCGACAACGCGCGGGGTCGGGTTGCACTATAGTAGCCCTCGACTATTTCCACCGCCGGACCGTCTTGCGGGTATGGAACTACTCGACGACAGCATCGTCCCGGAACACGCACGCGACGTTAAGACAGAGGCCCGCGAGTTCGCACAGGAGCACATCAAACCCAACGCCCAGGAGTACTTCCAGTCCGGCGAGTACCCCGAGGCCATCCTCGAGGCGGGTCGAGAAGCGAACCTCGTCGCACAGGACATCCCCGAGGAGTGGGGTGGGCGGGGGCTCGACCTGGCCCAACTGCTCGCGATGACGGAGGAGTTCTACCGGGCCGACGCGGGGATCGCGCTGACGCTGCAGTTGGCGAGTTTCGGCTGCGAGATCACCTACGAGCACGGCTCCGAGGAACAGTGCGAACGATACGTTCGACCCGTCGCGGAGGGCGAGCAACGGTCCGGCCTGGCGGTCTCGGAACCGGAGACGGGCAGCGACCTCGCGGGGATGCAGACCACGGCCGAGAGAGACGGCGACGAGTACGTCATCAACGGCGAAAAATACTGGATCGGTAACGGCGTCGAAGCGGACTGGATCACGCTCTACGCGCGCACCGGCGACGACGAGGACAACCGCTACGGCAACCACTCGATGTTTATCGTCCCGACGGATACGGACGGCTACGAGGCCGAGCACATCCCCGAGAAGATGGCGATGCGCGCCTCGAAGCAGGCACACATCGAGTTCGACGATTGCCGGATTCCCGCGGCGAACCTGATCGGGTCGGAGGGTGACGGCTTCATGCTGCTCGCGGACTTCTTCAACCACGGCCGCGTCGCCGTCGCCGGCCACGGCATCGGTATCGCGGCGGCCGCCATCGAGGAAGCCTGGGAGTTTACCCACGACCGCGAGGAGTTCGGTCGGACGATCAGCGACTTCCAGTCAGTCCAGCACGGACTCGCGGACATGCTGGTCGAGTTCGAGAGCGCTCGGACGCTCGTCTGGCGAGCCCGCGAAAACGTCGCTAACGAGGACAACGCGGGCTACTGGGCCGCGATGGCGAAGACGAAGGCAACGGAGACGGCCGTTGACGTCGCCGAGCAGGGGATGCAGTTCCACGGCGGCCGCTCGGTTCTCGACGAACGCCGGATCGCGCGCGTGTACCGCGACGCGCGAATCCCCGTCATTTACGAGGGCGCAAACGAGATTCAGCGCAACCTGATCTACGGCCAGGCACCCTGAACGAGCGCGATCGTCAGCCGATCGTCCGTTCGTCCCATGGGACGACCCCCCGTGAACCGCCTCGGGGCCGCGCCCCGAACTCCCGCGGGAAACCGATCAGCCGAAAGAACGATCCCGTTCGGGGTCATCTCCCCCGTCAAACACGCTATCGTCGCGCCAGAGATGTTTCACGCCAGCTTTCCACCGATATGAGTCGGTCACGCGTACTCTGTGTCAGTGCCGACCGCTCGACGCGGGCGTCGCTGACGCTGTCGCTGACGGACGCACCCGTCGATGTCATCATCGCACAGCGATTCGTCGACGCGATCGACCGGCTCAATCACGAGTCGATCGATGCGGTCGTCATCGATGCGGGAACGATCGCAAACACCGCCGCGCTCGTCGATGCCGTCGAGTCGGGGACGCCGACGTTCGTCTACCAGGAGACGGATGGCGATACCGGTGCCGTGCTGGCACGAGTTAACACCTCGGCAGCTGACGGCGATTCGGCGACGCAACTCTCGAGTACGATCACCGAACACATCGCGGCGGGGACGGATGCCGAACTGCCGACCGAACGCGAGGGCGACGCCGACGGGAGCGCCACGACCGACGGGACCGTCGCTGCGGACTGGGACCTCCCCGACGATCTCGAGCGCCTCGTGAGCCGTGTCCGGAGTCGGTTGGTCGACGCCACATCGCTGCTGACCGTCGAACGCGTGCTCCGCGAGGAACTGACGGACGGTGATCGGTTCGCGTTCGCCTGGCTCGGGGAGTACGACCGCCGCGAACGGGCGATCATTCCGTGGCTGTCCGATCCCGATGCTATGGAGTGGCCGCTCCAGCAAACGTTCGATATCGGCACCGGCGACCACCCGCTGCTCGAGCGCGTGATTCGAACCCGAACCCTTCGGGCCCACGAGTACGACGCGGACACCGGCGGTGCGGTCCCTGTCTCTTATACACATCTCTGAGC
>NZ_AOIJ01000087.1 GCF_000337175.1 Natrinema gari JCM 14663
AGAGATGTGTATAAGAGACAGGGCTCGAACAACGGGAACGAACGCTCAACCGGTACGAGCGACTCGTCGAGACGGCCGGTGACGGAATGTACGTGCTCGACGACGCGGGCCACCTCATGACCGTCAACGACGCGCTCGTCGAGATGACCGGCTTCAGTCGTGAGGGGCTGCTCGGCGAACACGTCTCGATTCTGTTCGCTCCCGAGGATGTCGAGGCCGGCAAGACGATCATCCGTTCGCTCCTCGCAAACGGCGAGAACACCGACACGCTCGAGTTGAGCGTGGAGACGAAAACCGGCGCAACGATCCCCTGTGAGGCCCAGATTGCCGTGCTGGTTCCCGACGGAGAGTTCCGCGGCTCGGTCGGCGTGCTTCGCGATGTCACCGAGCGGAAACGGCAGGAACGGAAGCTCCGCGAACGCAACGAGCGACTCGATGCCTTTGCACGGATCGTCAGCCACGACCTCCGGAACCCGCTCGGCGTCGCGCAGGGCTATCTGGACCTGTTCGAGGAGACCGGCGACTCCAGATACGCCGCGAAGACTCGCAACGGACTCGACCGGATGGAGTCGATCATCGATGACGTCCTGGCCATCGCCCGCGAAGGGGAGTGGGCCGCCGACACCGAACCCGTCGACCTCGAGTCGGTCGCTCGCGAGGCGTGGGCTCACGTCTCGACCGCGGAGGCGACGCTGGCGGTCACGGAGACGGTGACGCTTTCGGCCGACCGGTCGCGACTCCTGCGACTCCTCGAGAATTGTTTCCGGAACAGTATCGAACACGGCGGGACGACCGAAACCGTTCGCATCGGTCCCCTCGGGACCGACGGGCGGCCGGCCGCGACGCGCGGATTCTTTATCGAGGACGACGGCGAGGGGCTGCCCGCGAAACTCCGGGACGAACTCTTCGATCCGTCGGCGTCCACGTCGACGGAAGGGTTAGGAATCGGCCTCTGGATCGTCAGAGAAGTCGCTACCGGGCACGGATGGGCAGTCGCCGCGACGGAGAGCGAGAGCGGAGGGGCACGGTTCGAGTTCGAACTCGACGCTCAGTTCCCGGACTGAAGGTCCTGAAACGCGCCGACGAAGTCGTCGTGGGTGGTCATATCCGAGACGGTCTCGTCGACGCGCTGCTCGAGCGCTTCGACCTGGTCACAGAGCTCTTGATACTCCGTGTTGTCCGCGAGTTCGCGGTCGGCTTTCTCGGACTCCAGTAACGCCTTCTTCGAGACGAGGGCGTAGTACTCCTGAATATCGGCTTCGTAGTCCGATCGATCGGCGACGTCCGCGACCATCTCGACGAGTTCGTCCTTCGAGACCGGTTTGACGAGGTAATCGTCGAAACCCATCTCGATGATATCGAAGTCGGGGTCGACCGCCGTCACCATGACGACCCGTGAATCGTATCCCTGCCCGCGGATTCGCTCGAGGACTTCGTCACCGGAGAGCCCCGGCATCCGCCGGTCTAGCAGGACGACCTCGACGGAATCGCCCATCTTCTCGAGTGCCTCCTCGCCGTCGTATGCCGTCTCGATGGCCCACTCGCCCTGCAGCCACGCGGCAAACAGGTCCGCAAGTCGGGCTTCGTCGTCGACGACGAGCACCTCGGGCCCGTCATTCATGGGGTTGCCCCTCCGTTCTCTGCATCGATTACAGCCACGCGTCACCAATGGTTCCTCTGGGTGATAAATCTCGCGACCACCTCTCGGCCATGTTTAACAAATTATACATATACGCAACACGGAGTCGATATCGTTCGGCGAGCGGTATCGCGTTCACTGCGACGGCAGACATCTCGTCGGAGCGGCGGCCGGTTGCCGACAGCCGACGGGACCACCAACGCGATGACCGCGGTCGTAACGGCCTGGACCGACACCGCCGTTCAATCGCGATCAGTCGGCGTCGCTTATTTGCCTTCGAACTCCGGCTCCTCGTCCCCCATGAAGGCCGTAATCCCCTCCATCAGGTCGTCGGTTGCCATCAGGTGCCCGAAGGCGGACGCCTCGTACTCGAGGCCGGCCTCCGTGTCGTCGCGGCCGGCGAGCATCGCGCGCTTGGCGAACCGCTGGGCGATCGGCGGGCCGCCGGCGAGTTCGGTCGCCAACTCGAGCGCGCGGTCCTCGAGTTCGTCGTTGCCAACGCGTTCGTTGACGAAGCCGTAGTCGGCCATCGTTTCGGCGTCGTAGCGCTCCGCGGTGAGGATGATCTCCTTGGCTCGCCCCTCGCCGACGATGTGCGTGAGCCGCTGGGTGCCGCCCCAGCCGGGAATGAGCCCGAGATCGAGTTCGGGCTGGCCGAACTCGGACCGGTCACTCGCCACGCGCAGGTCGGCACACGTTGCGAGTTCCATCCCGCCGCCGAGGCAGAAGCCGTCGATGCCGGCGACGACGGGCATGTCACAGGCCTCGAGTTCGCCGAACGTCGACTGCCCCAGCCGCGAGAGTTCCTGTCCCTCGAGCGGATCGGCACCGTCGCCGGCCATGCTCTGGACATCCGCTCCCGCGGAAAAGGCTTTCTCGCCCTCGCCGGTGACGAGGAGCGCTCGAACGTCGTCGTCGGCCTCGAGGTGCTCGATCGCCGTCGACAGCTCCTCGAGGAGGTCGTCGCTGATGGTGTTCATTCGGTGGGGTCGATCGAGGACGACGTGGCCGACCATGTCACCGGGGTACTCGACGCGGATCGTCTCGAAGTCCATCGCGTCCGCGTCCGCCTCGTCCTCGTAGAACCCGCCCGCCTCGGCCCGTTTTGCGAGGTACGCCGCGGGCGCGTACCGCTCGTGGCCGGTCTCCTCGTAGGCCTCGGTGAGCGTTTCGTGGAGCGCCTCGAGGCCGTAGTCGTCGACCATTTTGACGGGCCCGTCGGGGAAGCCCGCCCCGAGCTTGACGGCCTCGTCGATCGACTCCGGCGGGGCGACATCGCCGCCGATCAGCTTCGCGGCCTCGTTCGCCATCGTCGCGAGGAGTCGCTCCGTGACGAAGTCGGACTGTTGGTCGGTCGGGATATCGACGCCGTCGCCGTCCTCGTAATCGTAGAAGCCCTTGCCCGTCTTCTTACCGAACTCCTCGTTTTCGACCTTCTCCGCGAGCAGTGGGGCCGGCTCGTAGGCCTCGCCCAGCACCTCGTTCATGTACTCGAGGACGTGATAGCTGACGTCGTTGCCGACCTGATCGCCGAGTTCGAAGCTCCCCATCGGCAGGCCCATGTCGTACTTCGTCGTCGAGTCGACCTCGGCGATGGTCGCCTCGTCCTCGCTGACGAGCCACGCAGCCTCGTTCATCAGGGGTACGAGAATGCGGTTGACGATGAACCCGGGCGAGTCCTTGTGGACCCGCACCGGCGTCTTGCCGAGGTCCTCGGCGAGGGCCGCCGTCAGATCGAGCGTTTCTGCGGCGCTCTCGGCACCCGAAATCACTTCCACGAGCGGCATCCGGACCGGCGGATTGAAGAAGTGCATCCCGCAGAACTGCTCGGGACGGTCGGTAAATTCCGCGAGATCGGTGATCGAGAGGCTCGAGGTGTTCGTCGCGAAGACCGCGTGCTCCGGCGCGACCTCCTCGAGTTCGGTGTATACGTCCCGTTTGATCTCCATCTGCTCGGGGACCGCTTCGATGACGAAATCGGTGTCGGCGACGGCCTCCTCCATGTCGACCAGCGGCGTCACCCGCTCTTTGGCGGCGTCGGCCTCCTCGTCGGTGAGCTGGTCGTTCTCGGCGAGTTTGTTCAGCGACCACTCGATCTGCTCGTAGCCGTTCTGAACGAACTCGTCTTTGATATCCCGCATGTTTACGTCGTACCCCGCCATCGCGGCGACCTCGGCGATACCGTGACCCATGTTGCCCGCACCCAGAACTGTGATGGTGTTGATGTCGTCGATGTCCATGGTCAGAAATCCTATTCGAACCCGTTTCAACGTTTCCCTCTCACAGAGTAGAAACGATAATTCTGTTTACTACCGGTTACAAAGCTCTTTATCGTTCGCTTCGTAACGATTGTCCATGGAATTCGGACTCAGTGAAGAACAGGAACAGATCCGCGACGAGGTCCGCCGGTTCGCCGAAAACGAGATCGTTCCGAACGCCGAGGAGTACGACACCGAAGAGAAGTTCCCCCACGAGATCGTCGACAAGGCCGCCGAGATGGGACTGGTCGGCTCATCGATCCCGATCGAGTACGGCGGTGCCGGCTACTCCACCCTCGAGTCGGCTATCATCGCCGAGGAACTGTTCTCTCACGACCCCGGGATCGCGCTCTCGATCATGGCCTGTTCGTTCGGGACCGAGGCCATCCGCGAGTTCGGCACCGAAGACCAGAAAGAGCGATTCCTCGAGCCGGTCGCGACGGGCGAGAAGATCTCCGGCGCTGCGATCTCGGAGCCCGATACCGGTTCGGACGTCTCGTCGGTCTCGACCCGCGCCGAGAAGGACGGCGACGAGTGGGTGATCAACGGCAATAAGATGTGGATCACCAACGGCACCGTCGGCGACTTCTTCGTCGTCTTCTGTAAGACCGACCCCGATGCGGACGGCCGCTACGACGGCTTCAGCCAGATCATCGTCGAGTCCGACCGCGACGGCGTCAGTTCGGACAAGATCACGGGGAAACTCGGCATCCGCGCCTCCGACACCGCCGAACTCATCTTCGACAACGTCCGCGTGCCCGAAGAGAACCTCGTCGGCGACCGGGACGCCGCGTTCCTCCAGCAGATGCATTTCTTCGACGCCACCCGAACCGGCGTCGCCGCACAGGGCCTCGGGATCGCCAAGGGGGCCCTCGAGGCGGCCCTCGACTACGCCGAGGACCGCGAGCAGTTCGGGCAGTCCATCTCCGAGTTCCAGGCCATCCAGCACAAGCTCTCGGAGATGGCCACCGAGACGGAGGCCGCGCGGAACCTGACCTACAAGGCTGCCTGGAACGTCGACCAGGGCAACGACATCACCAAGCTGGCATCGATGGCCAAGGAGTACGCCTCGCGGGTCGCCGTCGAGGTGTCCAACGAGGCTGTCCAGATCCACGGCGGCTCCGGCTACGTCAACGACTTCCCCGTCGAGCGCTTCTACCGCGACTCGAAAATCACCCAGATCTACGAGGGCACCACCGAGATTCAGAAGAACGTCATCGCGCGGGAACTCCTCAACGACTAACGAAATTTCACCCTGCTGGTCTATCGCGATTGCGGGATCGCAACCGCGATGTCCCTCGGTAAAATCCGATTAAAAAGCCGCTCGCTCGGCCGTCGGCCTCGAGGCACCGACGACGGACGCGGGCGGGAACCCCTTTATCGCGTCGCCCCCTTTCCGTTGGCATGCGAGAGTTGGTCTTCGCCCTCGAGTACGAACCCGGCTGTAACAGGGTGGCGGACGCGCTCGCCGACCACCCCGACGCCAGAATCCGGTCGCTATCGCTGCACGCCACCGACGAGCGCCTCTGGCGAGTCGACCACGTGACCGGCGCGTCGGCGGCCCTCGTGGACATCGAGGAGGCCTTCCGCAACAGCGATTACTACGCGGACTGCCTCGCAACCGAGGACTGCGGCGCGACCCAGACCACGCAGGTCCTCGACCGCACCGACGACACGCTCGTCCTCTACTCCGACTGGGAGCGCACCCCGACCTGTGCGTCCGTTCCGCACATCGCACGCGACCACCTCGGCGACGGCGTCCTCTTCGAGACACGCCACGAGGGCCGACACTACACGTGGCGGATCGTCCACTCCGGCGAAGGCGACGCGGCGGGGTTCTTCGACGCCCTCGAGGCGGCGATCGGCGACAGCGCCCGGATGGAGATGCTCCGAACGGCCGACGCCGCCGCGTCGCCGGACGAACCGAACGATGGGGCAACCGGCCTCGCTCCCGAACAGGAGGCCGCGCTTCGGGCTGCAGTCGAACACGGGTACTACGAGTCGCCTCGAGAAGTCACCGTCGGCGACCTCGCTGACCACCTCGACGTGCCCCGGTCGACGCTCACCTACCGACTCCGCCGGGCGGAGGAACGGTTGGCCAAAGGGTACGTCGCGGACGACGGATTTGCCGACGGGGCGACGACACCGCTGTAGGGGTCCGCAGTGTCTTGGAATATTCCAACCAAGGCTTATCGAACTGACGCCCTTACCTCGACGTAATGAGTGATAAACCGGACGCGACGAAGAGACCGGACGGCGGCGGCGGCCACCGACGGGAGCTGACTGTCCGGCTCGCCGTCCCCGAGATGGACTGTCCGTCCTGTGCGGGGAAGGTTGACAAGAGCCTCGGGCGCGTCGACGGAGTCGTCGACGCCGACCTCAATCCAACCACCGGGACGGCCACGGTCACGTACAACCCCGATCGAACCGCCGAGGCCGACGTGGTCGACGCGATCGAGGGTGCCGGCTACGAGGTCACCGGGGGAACGGACGGCGGTGACGGAACGACCGAGTCGGCGTCGAGCACCGGCGGCGTCGACGTCGCGCCGCCCTCGGAAGTCTGGACGAGTCCGCGCGCGAAGAAGACGTGGCTCGGCGCGGTCTTCGTCGCCCTCGGACTGAGCTTCGAGTTCGTCCTGACAGGCGAGAACGTCGCGGTGGCGAGCGTTCTCGAGTCCCCGCTTCACGTTGCGGATCTACTCTTTCTCGGGGCGGTCGCCGTCAGCGGCGTTCCCGTCGTTCGGAGCGGCTACTACTCCGCGACGAACCGAAGCCTCGACATCGACCTCCTGATGGGAACGGCGATCATCGCCGCGACCGGCATCGGCTACTTCGTCGAGGCCGCAACGCTGGCCGTCCTCTTCAGCGTCGCCGAACTGCTCGAGGACTACGCGATGGACCGGGCGCGGGACTCCCTGCGCGAATTGATGGAGCTCTCGCCGGACGAGGCCACGGTCGTCCGCGACGGCGAGGAGGTGACCGTCGATGCGGACGACGTGGCGGTCGGTGAGACCGTCGTCGTCCGGCCCGGCGACAAGATCCCGCTCGACGGCACGGTCCGCGAGGGCGGGAGCGCGGTCGACGAGTCGCCGATCACCGGCGAGAGCGTCCCCGTGGACAAGGCCGAGGGCGACGAGGTGTACGCCGGTTCAATCAGCGCGGACGGCTATCTCGAGGTCGAGGTCACCTCGACGGCGGGCGACTCGACGCTCTCACGGATCATCGAGATGGTCCAGGGCGCACAGGCGAAGCAGACCGAGACCGAGCAGTTCGTCGACCGGTTCGCGGGCTACTACACGCCCGTCGTGGTCGTGCTGGCGATCCTGACCGCCGCCGTGCCGCCGCTTCTCATCGGCGACACCATCACCGCGGGTGTCGCCGGCTACGAGCTCGCGTTCGCGGGCGACTGGGGAACGTGGTTCGTTCGCGGGCTCACGTTGCTGGTGATCGCCTGTCCCTGTGCGTTCGTCATCTCGACGCCCGTGTCGGTGGTCTCGGGAGTCACGAGCGCCGCGAAGAACGGCGTCCTGATCAAAGGCGGCAACTACCTCGAGGCGATGGGCGAGGTCGATGTCGTCGCCGTCGACAAGACCGGGACGCTCACGAAAGGCGAATTGGCTGTCACCGACGTCGTTCCGGTCGGCGATACCGACGAGGCGACGCTGCTGCGCCACGCAGCCGGGCTGGAGCGACGCAGCGAGCACCCCATCGCCGACGCGATCATCGCCCGCGCCGACGCGGCGGGCGTCAGCGATCTCCCCGAGCCGACGGGATTCGAGAGTCTGACCGGCAGGGGCATCCGCGGGGAGATCGACGTCTCCGGCGAAGCCGGAGGGTCGTCGGACGCATCCGACGGTCGCGAGACCTACTACGCGGGCAAACCCGCGCTGTTCGAAGCGCTCGGCTTCGATCTCTCGCGGGCTCGCGGGGCCGCCGACGACTCGTCGGACCCGCGGACTGACGGTGGCGTCGCTCCCGAGGGTGCGGTCGAGGCCGGCGCGGCGACGTTCGACGAGGGGACCCTCGCCGCGCTCGAGCGGGAGGGCAAGACGGTCGTCCTCGTCGGGACGGAGACGGAGCTGCTGGGCGCGATCGCGATCGCTGACGAGGTCCGACCCACCTCACGATGGGCGGTCGAGCGACTTCACGACCTCGGCGTCGAGCGCGTCGTGATGCTGACCGGGGACAACGAGGGGACGGCGCGGGCGATCGCCGAACAGGTCGGCGTCGACGAGTACCGCGCCGAACTCCTCCCGGACGAGAAGGTCGCGGCCGTCGAGGAACTCCAGGCAGCGTCCGGCGAGGTGGCGATGGTCGGCGACGGCATCAACGACGCACCCGCGCTCGCGACCGCCGAGGTCGGCATCGCGATGGGCGCGGCCGGCACCGACACCGCCCTCGAGACGGCGGACATCGCGCTGATGGGTGACGATATCGGGAAGCTACCGTATCTGTACGAACTGTCTCACACGGCCAACGGCGTCATCCGGCAGAACGTCTGGGCGAGTCTGGCCGTGAAGGCCCTGCTCGCCGTCGGCGTGCCGCTGGGACTGGTGAGCGTCGCGCTGGCTGTCGTGGTCGGCGACATGGGGATGAGCCTCGGCGTCACCGGCAACGCGATGCGCCTCGCAAGCGTCGCCCCCGATCAGCCCGCGGACGCCACGAAGGACGCTCGGTAACGCCGCAGCGTCCGTCCGGACCGGAGTGAGCGGCGGCGGGACCTCGAGACGCCCGGCGACACGACTGCCGTAGCTCGCGTCTCCGTGGACTGGTGAGCCGATCGGGCGCGTCGAGTGCCGCTGCCGATTCGTCGCACTCGAGAGACCGGTACGCGAGTCGGTTTTATCCGGGGCTTTTGCTGCAGACCGGAACCCGAATATCGGCCCGTGATACAGTGAGACGTGTGTTCTGCATCGTTCGGGACGTGGCCTAAATCCGGCCGGCGGTTACAACGACTCGATGACAAACGCACCATCGAACGGTGACGACACGACGGGCGACGAGCGCCGAACGACGGCCCACGGGCCGTCGACTGCAGGTATCGAGAACCGCATCGAGACCGAGGGCGATCCCGGGTCCGGCCCCGACCTCGAGTACGAGGTCGTGACGACACCGGTACTCGTCGTCGGGGCCGGAGCGGCGGGTGCCCGCGTCGCGATCGAACTCGCCGAGTCGGGGATCGACCCGCTCGTGATCGGCAAACGCGATTACGGCGACGCACACACGACGTGGGCGGCCGGCGGCATCAACGCCGCGCTGGGCTCGCTCGATCCCGAGGACGACTGGACGATCCACGCGGCGGACACGTTCACCGAAGGCCATCACCTGAACGACCCCGACGCGGTCGAGTTGACGACCCGAGAGATGCCCGACCGCATCCGCGAACTCGAGGCGTGGGGGATGCCGTTCGACCGGACCGAGGACGGCGACGTCAACCAGCGGTACTTCGGCGCGCAGTCCTACCGACGGACCTGCTTCGTCGGCGACCGGACCGGCGAGGCTATGCTCGAGACGCTCATCGACCGCGCGCAGGCCCTCGACGTATCCTACCGCGAGAACGTGATGATCACGCGCTTGCTCTCGGACGGGGAGCGCGTCGACGGTGCCGTCGGCTTCGATATGGAGACCGGCGAGGGACTGCTCTTCCGAACGAATCACGTCGTCCTCGCGGCGGGTGGGTTCTCGGCGCTCTATCACCGCCACTCCTCGCGGGACGACGAGAACAACGGCGACGGGCAGGCGCTGGCGCTCGAGGCGGGGGCGCGGCTGGTCGACCTCGAGTTCGTCCAGTTCCACCCGACCGGGATGGTCGGCGACCGCTACGGCGCGGAGTGGGACGGCCGGCTGGTCACGGAGGCGGTCCGCGGCGAGGGCGGACGACTGTACAACGCGGAGGGCGAGCGGTTCATGGAGCGCTACTCGCCAGATCAGATGGAACTCGACGCCCGCGATGTCGTCGCACGCGCCATCGCACAGGAAGTCCGCGAGGGACGTGGTACCGAGGACGGCGGCGTCTCCCTCGATATCTCCCACCGGGACGCCGCGTACATCCGCGAGCGGCTGCCGTCGATGGTCGAGCGCTTCGAGTCGCTTGGCGTCGACATCACCGCGGAACCGATGACGGTCGCCCCGACGGCCCACTACACGATGGGCGGCGTCGACATCGACTTCCGGACCGGTGAAACCGGCGTCGAAGGGCTCTACGCCGTCGGCGAGACGGTCGCGGGCGTCCACGGCGCGAACCGCCTCGGCGGCAACTCGCTGGCCGAAACCGTCGCGATCGGGGCACTCGTCGGCGACCACGTCGCGAGCGCGATCACCGACGGCGACGCCGATCCAACCGTGACCGACGGCCAGCGAGCGCTCGCCGAACGTGAATTCGGCGCGCTCGAAGCGCTCGCCGATTCGGACGGGAGCGTCGCGCCGACGGCCCTCCTTGCGGAACTCGGCGACCTGCTGTGGGACCACGCCGGCATCCTCCGCGACGAGGCAGGGCTCCGCGACGGACTCGCGACGCTCGAGGACCTGCGGACGCGAACGGCCGACCTCCGCGTCGACGGCGACCGCACCTCGAAGGCCTTCGAGTACGCCGTCGACCTCTCGGCGAGTCTCACCGTCGCCGAAGCGATGCTCCGGGCGGCGCTCGAGCGATCCGAATCTCGCGGCGCACATTATCGGACGGACGCCCCCGAGACGGACGCCGACTGGCGGGTCAACCTCGTCATCGCCGCCGGCACGGACGCCCTCTCGATCAGTCGACGCGGCGTCGGCGAGCCCAGTCCGGCCGTCCGCGAGGCGCTCGCGCAGGGGGACGCACTCGACTATCATCACCTCGAGTGAGGGCCTCGAGAGAGCCACCGAGACGCCTATTGGGCTCCGGTCCTCTACGCCCGTATCGACCTACGCATGAACGACGAGGCACACGCCGTCCTCCGGGAGGACCCCGTGATGGCCGGGCTGCTCGACCGACACGACCCCTACGTCGAACCGGACTGGACCGAGTACGAACGACTCTGTATCTCGATCATCAACCAGCAGCTCTCGACCGCGAGCGCCGCGGCCGTCCGAGAGCGGGTCTTCGAGGTTCTGGAGGGGGCGGTGACGCCGGAATCGGTGCTGGCCGCCGACGAGGCGGCGCTTCGCGACGCCGGCCTCTCCCGGCGCAAGGTCGAGTACATGCGAAACGCCGCCCGCGCCTTCCAAGAGAACGATTACAGCCAGGCTGGCCTCGCCTCCCGTTCCAACGCGGAGGTCGTCGACCTGCTGACCGAGATCAAGGGGATCGGCACGTGGACCGCGCGGATGTACCTCCTGTTCGTCCTCGAGCGACCCGACGTGCTTCCCCTCGGCGATCTCGCGGTTCGGCGCGGGATTGAGGCGTTGTACGCCGACGGCGACGAGTTGACCCGGGCGGAGATGCGCGAGATCGCCGAGCCGTGGCGACCGTATCGGAGCGCCGCGACGCGGTACATCTGGGCCGAATACGAGTCCGATTGAAGCGGGCGGGAACGCGCCTCGGTCACTGCGCGAGATACAGCCCGACCCTCGCGAGCGGTAAGCACGTGCTACGCGCGAGTCGAGTGATGGAACAGTTACCGGCGGAGACGGCAATAGCGCATTACGACCCGGCTCGTGCCGGCCGCCAGAGGGGGGTCGAGAAACGAGACACTGACGCGACGGGACGGCCCTGGTGACTCAAGTGCAGGTTGGTCACATGGCCTAGCGAGATGGCAGACGATACACCCCCGTCCGAGACACCGACGCAGCGGCGACTGACGACCGATCCCGAGCGCATCAGGAAGTGGGCCGAGGCTCGCGACGCCGTCCCGGTCAGGATTCGGGACAGCGAAGGGCACGGCTACTCCTTCGCTCGCCGCGACGAGCTGGGCGAGCGCCACGAGGAGGTCACCTGGGACGAGTTCACGGAGCGGTTCGAAGACGACGACCTCGTATTCGTCTACCACGAGGCGGAGCCGACCGGGGAGGAGATGGGCTTCTTCGAAATCGTCGAGCGCGATCGGGCGTTCGAACGCGCCGACCTCGGCCGGGACGAACTCGAGGATTCGCTGCGACGCGGCGAGACGGTGACGGCGGAGATCGTCGAGACGCAGGTCGTCGAGACCGAGGTCGTCGAGCGGGACACGATCGAGAGCGAGGTGATCGATACGGAGCTGGTCGAACGCGAGGTCGTCGACTCCGAACGGCTGTCCCGCGATATCGTCGACACCGAGTTCGTCGGCGACGACACGATCGAGGTGGTCGTCGACGAGACGCGCCTCGACACGATCGAGGAGATCGAACGCTACATCGTCGAGAGCCGCGTCGTCGATATCGATATCGAACAGGATCAGGAGATGGAACGCGACGTCGTCGAAACGGACATCGAACTCGAGAGCGTCCAGCGGTCGATCCTCGAGAGCGACGTCCTCCGGTCGAGCGTGACAGCCGACGACGTCCTCGAGCGGGAGGTCATCCAGAGCCAGCGGACGGAGGGCGACACCGTCCGAAGCGAACTCATCGAGCGGCGGACCGTCGAGGAGGAACTCGACGAGCGGCGGCGGCTGAGCTACGTGTTCGAGGAGTTGGAACTGCTCGAGGCCGAGATCGTCGGCAGCGAGGTGATCGACGGGGAGATTATCGATATCGAGGAGTACGACAGGATGGAGACCGGCGAGATGGAAGCCGGAGCCGTGGGCGACGAGTCGACGGCGAGTCTCGAGTCCGAGACCGGCGTGGGGTCGACGAAGGAACCGGCGGACGCGTCGCCGATCGAACTGTCACACCACGATCAGGGGAAAGACGTCGTCGACGAGTCGGGCCAGCAGATCGGCATGGTCGCCGAGGTCGAGGGCCAGACCGCGTACATCGATCCGGAGCCCGGACTGACGGATCGGCTCAAAGCACGTCTGGATTGGGGCGGCCACGGCGACGAGGACTATCCGGTCGACTCCGCACAGATACTGGAGATCACGGACGACGAAGTCGTCATCCAGAGCGAGTAAGGCGAGACGCCGGTCGAGCCCCTCGACCGGCCGAGACGTCGTCCCAGCGAAAGCGGTCGCAGCAGGCCGTCGAGCGATCGTGTCGCGTCGACTCGATTACCCGAGGTCGAAGCGGTCGTTGGTCATCACTTTGTGCCACGCGTCCACGAAGTCCTGGACGAATTTCTCCTCCTCGCTCGCGTAGACATCCGCGATGGTACGGAGTCGGGAGTTCGAACCGAAGATGAGGTCGGCACGGGTGCCCGTCCACTCGACCTCGCCCGTTTCACGGTCGCGCAACTCGTAGATGTCCTCGGACTCCGACGCCTGCTCCCACTCGTAGCCCATGTCGAGCAGGGTCACGAAGAAGTCATTGGTCAGCGTCTCCGGCTCGTCCGTGAAGACGCCGTGATCGGAGGCCTGATAGGTCGCGTTCAGTACGCGCATGCCGCCGACCAGCACCGTCATTTCCGCGGGCGTCAGGTCCAGCAGGTCGGCGTGGTCGACCAGCAGGTCCTCGGCCGGCTGGTCGGACTCGCCGCCGAAGTAGTTACGGAAGCCGTCGATGTCCCGTTTGAGCGCCTCGAACGACTCCTCGTCGGTCTGTTCCTGCGAGGCGTCCGTCCGTCCGGGTTCGAACGGAACCGTCACGTCGTAGCCGGCGTCCGCCGCAGCCTGTTCGACGGCCGCGTTGCCGCCCAGCACGATGAGATCGGCCATCGAGACCCGGACGTCGTCGGATCGCGATCCGTTGAACTCCTCCTGGATCGCTTCGTAGGTCGCCAACACCGTCTCCAGTTGTTCCGGCTCGTTGACTTCCCAGCTCCGCTGTGGCTCGAGGCGGATGCGAGCGCCGTTCGCACCGCCGCGCTTGTCGCTGTCGCGGTAGGTCGACGCCGACGCCCAGGCGGTCTTGACCAACTGGGAGACGGACAGGTCCGAGTCGAGGATCTCCGCCTTGAGGTCGGCGGCTTCCTCGTCCCCGATCAGTTCGTAGTCGGCATCGGGGACGGGATCTTGCCAGACGAACGTCTCTTCGGGCACGTCCGGGCCGAGGAATCGCTCCGGCGGTCCCATGTCGCGGTGGATCAGCTTGTACCACGCCCGCGCGAAGGCGTCGAGGAACTCCGGCGGATTGTCGCGGAAGTTTTCGATGATTTCCCGGAACTCCGGATCGCGCTTGAGGGCGACGTCCGTCGTCATCATCATTGGGGCGTGCTTTTCCGACGGGTCGTGGGCGTCCGGTACGGTGTCTTTCGCCTCCTCGTCTTTCGGTTCCCACTGCTTTGCGCCGACGGGGCTCTCGGTCAGCTCCCACTCGTAGTCGAGCAGGTTGTCGAGGTAGGAGGTGTCCCACATCGTCGGCCAGGCGTTCCACGCACCCTCGATGCCGCTGGTGGTCGTTTCGGACCCCGTACCGGAGTCGGGCCAGCCGAGCCCCTGCTCCTCGAGCGGGGCTGCCTCGGGTGCGGGACCCATGTCGTCGTTGGCGGCACCGTGGGCCTTGCCGAACGTGTGTCCGCCCGCGATCAGCGCGGCCGTCTCCTCGTCGTCCATCGCCATGCGGCCGAACGCCTGGCGGATCCGCGTCGCCGACTCGAGGGGCTCGGGATTGCCGTTCGGTCCCTCGGGGTCCACGTAGATGAGCCCCATCACGGTGGCGGCGAGTGGCTCATCGAGTTCGTCGTCCTCGTCGAAGCGCTGGTCCTGCGGGGCTTCCCACTCGCTCTCGGGCCCCCAGTAGACGGCCTCGTCGGGCTCGAACTCGTCCTCGCGTCCGCCGGCCCAGCCGAGGGTCTCCATGCCCATCGACTCGAGGGCGGTGTTCCCGGCGAGGACGATCAGGTCGCCCCACGAGAGCTTGCGGCCGTACTTCTGCTTGATCGGCTCGAGTAGGCGTCGTGCCTTGTCGAGGTTCCCGTTGTCGGGCCAGCTATTGAGCGGCGCGAAACGCTGGGTCCCGCCGGAGGCACCGCCGCGGCCGTCGGTGGTGCGGTACGTGCCGGCGCTGTGCCAGGCCATCCGGATGAACAGCGGGCCGTAGTGGCCGTAGTCGGCGGGCCACCAGTCCTGGGATGTCGTCATCAGATCCTTGAGGTCCGCCTTCACCTCCTCGAGGTCGAGTTGCTGGAACTCCTCGGCGTAGTCGAAATCCTCGTCGTACGGACTGACATCGCTCGCGTTCTGATCGAGAACGTCCAGGTTCAGCCGATTCGGCCACCACTCGTGGTTTCGCTTCCGCCTATTGTCACTCATAGATAGTTCGTACAGGTAGGAAAACGGATTGAGTAATAATATATGTACCGATCACAACTTCAACTTCAGGTTTCGGACACTATATTTTTGATAGCGGAAAGGGAACTGGCGTGTCGCGAGAGGGACGGCGACGGCAGGGGGTCGATAGCACGTGAGAGCGAACAGCTGCGAACGCGAGCGATATGCTCCGATCAGTACAGCCGCCTCGGTCGAGGCGGTTCTCGGCCCCAGGCCGGGACGTACCGGTCGGTGGCGTCCCGAGACGTCGAGGGACAGACCGTAACAGCCGATTACGTGCCGGTGTTTCGGCCCGTCAAATCGACGATCAGGTAGTCGTCGATGTCGTTCATACGGCTGGCCGGGACGACGAGTTTGCCGTCGTCGTTCGTGTCGAACCCGCGAACGTCGTCGGTCGCCGGTGTAACGAGCAGCCGTTGCAGTTCGCCGGTTTCGACGTTCATCGTGATGTTGTGAACCGTCCCGATTTTCGTCCCGTCGGAGCCCATCACCGGCGTATCGGAGAGCGTGGAAGCAAGGACCGTTGTCATGCGAGTCGCCATTCACAGAACAGATCAATAAAATAACCGGAAGTGGCGGCGCTGGACGACGGCTCGCGGGGAGCCAGTCCGTCCCCGCGGCTCCCTGGCGGCTTACTCTTCTTCCTCTTCCGGCGTCTCGGGGGCGTCGCTATCGATCCGACGGCTGACATCGACCTGATAGTTCTCGAGGATGTCACGACCGAGCAAGACGGGGTAATCCATGTGGCTGCGGTCCTCGACGCTGGCCGTGACGGTGTGTTGGTTGCCGCCGACGCCGACGACGACGTCGACGACGGGTCGGCTCTTGGACTGTTTGCTGCTGCCGGAGCGAATCCGGGTGATGGACTTGATCGGCCCGGCACCGATGTCGGCGGCGAGGCTGGTATCGATGCTCGTCCGCGTCGCGCCCGTGTCGGACTTCGCAAGCACCGACTTCGACCCGCTCGTTCCGGAGAGCACGACCTCTTCGGTATACCCGATGACGGCGGGTTCCGTATTCTGGGTCACCGATTCCGGAGGCTGGGCGGTCGGTCGTGAATCGTCGAGGACGTTCGCGATGTCGCGCACGCGGTCGTCGTCTACTTCCCCGCCGGCGCGTTCGATCGCCAGCTTTGCGATGTAGGGTGCCGGGCTCACCTGCGTCGCCTCGTACAGCCCTTTGAACCCCGCAGTCGGGTTGACCTCGAGGACGAACCATCCCTCGTCGCCCTCGACGAGGTCGACGCCGGCGTAGTCGAGGTCGACGACGGCCGCCGCTCGCTTGGCCATCTCGCTTGCTTCCGCGGGGAGGTCCTCGGTCGCGTCCTCGACGGAGCCGCCGAGAGCGACGTTGGTTCGCCAATCGTTGTCCGGCGCGTAGCGGTACATCGCGGCGACGATCTCGCCGCCAACGACGTAGACCCGCAGGTCGCGGTGGCGAACGTCCTCCTGATCGACGAGTTCCTGCAGGAAGGCATAGCGGTTGCCGACCTTCGCGTTGACCGGATCGTCGGGCCCCACCTTCCAGGTCCCGCCGCCGTGAGTGCCGATCGCCGTCTTGTACACCGCTTCCTCGCCGTATCGTTCGCGCGCGGCGTTGAGGTTCTCGCCGCTGAGCGCGAGGGTCACGTCCGGCGTTCGAACGTCGTTCGATGCCAGCGCGGTCGCCGTCGAGAGCTTGTGCATCGCCGTCATCACCGCGCTCGGTTCGTTGAGCGTCGGCACCAACTGCGAGAAGGCGTTGACCAGCCCGAGTTCCTCGGCGGGCTGTTCGGTGTTCGACAGCAGCATTCGGTTTGCGATCACGTCGACTTCGGGCTCGAGGAGCGGACTCCCGTCCGCGACGCTGATCGACGTGTTTTCGTTCCGGAGCCACTCGCTGTCGTGCCCGAGTTCCTCGACGGCGTTGAGAATCGCCTTCGTTTCCTTGCTCGTATGCAGACTCAGTACCCCGACGGTCACGGGATCGGCAACAGCCATACGAACTAGACGCCGACTCCTCGGATAAGTATTGGCAGTTCGGTCAGTTTCGGTTGCGTAACTGATAGGCCGACGGCTGGACCGCTCAGCCGATGACGGACCGCACCTGCCCCGGATCGACGAGTCCGCTCAGTACCGCCAGCGCACCCCACGTGATCGCGCCCACGGCGATCGCGCCGCCCAGCATGAGCAGACTCGAGACCAGCGGCGTCACGAGCAACACCGTGACCGCCATCACGCCCGTAATCGCACAGATCAGCGCCGTCGTCCGGGCGATCCGAACCACGTTCAGGCCGAGTTCGGTGTGGACGATATAGAGGTTCACCGCGACGTACACCGAATGCGTCGCGACCGTCGCGATCGCAGCGCCGACGACGCCGATCGTCGGAATCAGCAGGACGTTCAGCCCGAGGTTGGCCAGCGCCGTCCCGCCCTTCGCGACGGCGCGGGCTCGAGCGCGTCCGAGGTAATCGAGGCTGTCGCTGGTCAAGTTCGTGATCGCCTGGAGGACGACGAAGCCGGCGAGGACCTGCAACACGGGGACGGCCCCGGCGTAGTCCGCCCCGATGACCAGCGTCAGGAACGGCTCCGCGACGATCGCGAGGCCGACCGCCGCCGGAACATAGAGCGCTAGGACGTTGGTCAGCGCCGTCTGATAGATCCGTCTGGCCTTCTCGAGGTCGCCAGTCGCTTTCTGTTCGCCGAAGTTCGGCGAAATGGTAAATCCGAGCGACTCCGCGGGCGCGAGCACGAAGTCGGTAATCTGCTTTGCGAGGGTGTAGAAGGCGACCGCGGCGGGATTGAGGAATACCCCAACCAACACGATGTCGATCTGCTTGTCGATGACGTTCGCGCTTCGCGTCGCCGTCAGCGGAATGCTGTACTCGAGCAGCCGACGCGAGAGTCCGTCTTCGTACTCCGCGGCGGTCTCGTATCGCCTGTAGAACCCGTAATAGAGGATTCCCATGCCGACGGCGGCGGCGATCGCGTAGCCGACGATATAGCCGAAAAACGCGCCGAGGGCACCGAGACCCGCCAGGACGAAGGCGACGGCAAAGAGGAGCCGACCGGCCCCGCTGATCGCCTGGACGATCGCGCTGTAGCCGAGGTGGTTGAACCCCTGGAACGCCACCTGTGCGAAGGTGCTGCCGGAGAAGACGACCAGATAGAGGACACCCGCGGCGAGAAACGGGGCCGCGGCGGGATCACCGAGCACGGCCGCGAGCTGCTCGTGAAAGAGCAACAGGGTGTAGCCGACGACCGTCAACAGGACGATCTTGGCCGTGATCACCGATCGGAGGAGATGTGGAACCTGCCCCGGATCGGATTCCCGGTACTCCGAGATATACCGTGCGACGGACCTACTGAGCCCGAGATCCGCGAACAACTGGACGATAGCCAGGATACCGATCGCCCAGTACAGCGCACCGTACCCGTCCGGATCGAGCAAGTACCGCGCCAGCACGAACATTAACAGCGCGCTCGAGAGCATGTAGATGGCGCGCGCAACGAGCGTTGCTTTGAAACCGTGGATGATGTGGTCTTCCCTGTTCATGGTAGACGCGGACGGTACGACACTCGTGACTGACCGACATCGAGAGCGACCAACGTGGGCGGAACCTCGCGGCAGCGGTCAATTGTAATGGGGAGACAACAGCCCGAAAGCGGCCACAACAGACTCGGCGGCGGAGTGCCGGAGTTCGTTCCAGGACGGAACTCCGTCGACGCCGATGGTCCGACTGCATCCGGAGATGGACGCCCTGTAATGCCACTCAACTGGCCGAAACACGTCCGTACAGGTAACTGAGACAATGACTCCGCCGTAGCGGACAGAGACGCGGGTTGAAGGGAACGGCGAGGAGAGTGAGGTCGCGATCGCGTCCGTGTCCCGTCCGTGACGGACGACGGGAACGCTGACCTACAGGTACGAGGCGTCCCACCGCGTCGCTTTCCGCCGATTGCCACACTCGTTGCACTCGATCCGTCCCATCGCGTCCATCGCGTTGTCGATCGAATCACAGTTCCCGCAGAACCACGCGTACAGTTCGTGTCGGTCCGGGCTCTCGTAGGCCGCGTAAAACGGGGCGCGCGTCCCGCGGGTAGCCTCGCCGTAGCTCACGTAGAGCGTCCGGCCGTCGACCGTGACTTCGTCGATCGCACCCCACTCGCCGTCGTCCTCGAGATCGGACTCGATGTACACGTTTTCGGTGAACGTTTCGTCGCCGATCTCGACCTCGCGCTGGCCGGCCTGTTCGAAGCCGTGGCTCCGGTAGAACTCGTTGCCGCCCTCGTTGTCCTCGAGGACGAAACAGCGAATCTGATCCGCGCCCGTCTCGAGGAGTGCCTCGCGAGTGCGGACGAGCAGTCGCACGCCCGTAGCGTCGCCGCGGTGGTCGGGATGGATGTGCAACCAGAGGAGACGTCCCGTCTTCGACTGCTGGCCGACCAGTTCGCTCTGGGAGAACCCGACGACGTCGCCGTCGCGTTCGACGACCAGGAACAGCGAGCGGTCGTCTGCGAGTTCACCGGGAAACGAGTCGCCGTACCATTGCTCGATCGCGTCGTCGATGGTTGCTTCCTCGAGGAAGGCCGTGTACGTGGAACTGAGCGAATCACGGGCGATCGAGCGAATCGCATCGGCGTCCGAACGGGTCGCTTCACGGATATCCATGCGTGTCCATATCACACCGAGATACAAAACGTATGCCCACGGCCGCAAATTTTGATCGCCGGTGTTCGGGAGAACGCCGCGCTTCCCGCGAAAAGTCCCACCGACGACTCGAGGGAGAGCCGGACGCTCATCGGCGACGGTGAAGGGAGAAGATTCACGGTGGTGCCCCCGGAGAACGTCATATGAGCGACGACGCGGCGACCGAACCGCCCGACGGGGCAGCGGACTCCGAACCGATGGCCGAAGCGTTTACCTACAACGGCGGCCGGGTCGACCCCGGCGAGTCGGCGAACATCCGCTACGGCATCAGCGAAACGTATCTCGGGGACCCGGTTAGGATTCCAGTCACGGTCATCAACGGCGAGCATCCGGGTCCGACGGTCTTTCTCTCCGCGGCGGCACACGGTGACGAACTCAACGGGATCGAAGTCGTCCGTGAGGTGGCCCACGACTGGGACCACTCCGTACTCCACGGGACGTTAGTCTGTCTCCCGGTAATGAACGTGCCGGGCTTTCTCGCACAGGAGCGGTATCTGCCGATCTACGACCGCGATCTGAACCGGTCGTTTCCCGGTCGGGAGGGGTCGACCAGCGCCAGACGAATGGCCCACCGGATCTACACGAACTTCATCGAACCCTGTGACCTCGGGATCGACTTCCACACGTCGACGCGCGGCCGAACGAACATGCTCCACGTCCGCGCGAACATGGAGCAGTCGGGCGTCGACAGGCTCGCGAAGGCGTTCAGTTCCAACGTCATCATCGCGGGCGAAGGGCCGTCCGGGACGCTCCGCCGAGAGGCGACCGAAGACGGCATCCCGACGATCACCGTCGAAATGGGCGAGGCCCACCGGTTTCAGCGCCGCTTGATCGACCGCGCGCTCACCGGCGTCGCGAGCGTCCTTGCCGAATTCGGACTCCACCGCGAATCGTCGGTCCACTGGCCCGGCTGGCGGACCGTCATCGACGACGACAACGAGAAAACCTGGCTCCGCGCGGACGCCGGCGGCATCGTCGACATGAAACGCGGCCGCGGCGAGCTCGTCGAGGCTGGCGAAGCGATCTGTACTATCACCAACCCGTTCAAGGAAGAGGAAGACATCGTCACCGTCGAGGCACCGTTTACCGGCCTCATCGTCGGCGTCCTCGAGAACCCCGTCGTCTATCCGGGGAATCCCCTCTGTCACCTCGTCGGGCTCTCGCCGGACACGCTCACCGCCCTCGAGCGCGAGCGGACAACGGAGAGTTCGCGATCCGAACTCCGGCGGAACGACTGACGATCCCCGGCGGTGGATCGGGCGGTAACTGCCGCCCGAACGGATTCGGGACCCCGCCACGACGGAGGTCTCGATTCGTCTCCAGTGGACCGGCCCGAGGCTGCGAACGGAGCGATAAAAGTAACTTCTATACCCCCACGGTCAAAGGGTCCACATGAGCGCATGAGTCAGTCTTACAATCGCGGTCTCGTCGAGGACTTCGGTCGCTGGAAGGAGTTCTCGGCCGGCATGTGGGCGTGGATCTTCCACAAGTTCACCGGGTGGGTGTTAATCGGCTACTTGTTCACCCACATCGCCGTGCTGAGCACTTCTATCGATGGCGCACAGGGCAAAACGACGATGGTCGGCGGCGAGGAACTCAACGTGTACACTGCGACGCTGCAGGGACTCGAGGGGCTGTTCCTCATCCGACTGCTCGAGGTCGGCCTGCTCGCGGTCGCCGTTTTCCACATCCTGAACGGCCTGCGCCTGCTGATGGTCGATCTCGGCGTCGGGCTCGAGGCCCAGGACAAGAGTTTCTACGCCTCGCTGATCCTGACGGGCGCGATCACCGTCGCGAGCGTCCCGACCTTCCTGACGGGGGTGACCATCTAATGGCGGAACGATACTCCTCGTTTACCCCCGGCGGCACCGGCTGGTTCCTCCAGCGGATCACGGCGGCGTTTCTCGTCGTCGTTCTTGCCTTCCATTTCTTCCTCCTGCACTTCGTCAACCACGCGTACGAGGTAACCTTCATGGGGACCCAGACCCGAATGCAGAACGTCGGATACTTCCTGACGATGGTCCTGTTCCTGATCACCGCCGCGTTCCACGGCGTCAACGGCGTCTACAACGCCCTCGTCAATCAGGGACTCGAGGGGGGACGGAAGAAGGCCGTGCTGGCAGTACTGACCCTCGCCAGCGTCGCACTCGTCGCACAGGGTATCTACGTCGCGCTCGCGATGCGAGGAATGATCTAATATGAGTACACAACAAGCCGAACCCGAAAGCCAGGAGGCACCGGACGACCCGGCGATGAACGGGGCAGAGTCGCCGGCGGCCGACGAACAGACCGGCGGCGGTATGGTCGACGACCACGCCGAAAAACGAGCGGAACTCGAGGGGGAGACGGTCCACATCAAGGTGTTCCGGTATGATCCCGAGGTCGAAGGCAAGCAGGAACCCCGCTTCGACGACTTCCACGTCCCCTTTGAGAAGGGGATGACCGTTCTCGACGCGGTCATGTACGCCCGCGACGAGTACGATTCGTCGCTTACCTTCCGACACTCCTGTCGGCAGGCCGTCTGTGGCTCCGACGCCTTCTTCGTCAACGGCAAGCAGCGACTCGGGTGTAAGACCCAGATCTCCGACCTGGAGCAGCCGGTTCGCATCGAGCCGCTACCCCACCAGGAGGTCGTCAAGGACCTGGTCGTCGACATGGATCACTTCTACGACCAGATGCACACCGTCGAGCCGTACTTCCAGGACGAGGACACGCCCGCGACCGAGGACCTCGAGGAGCAGCGCCAGACCCCCGAGAACCGCGAGAAGATCAAGATGTCCTCGCGGTGTATCTGGTGTGGCGCGTGTATGTCTAGTTGTAACATCGCGGCCGGCGACAACGAGTATCTGGGCCCTGCGGCGATCAACAAGGCCTACAAGTTCGCGATGGACGACCGCGAGGACGAGCAGATCAAGGAGCATCGACTCCGCATTCTCGAGCAGGAACACGGCGTCTGGCGGTGTCAGACGCAGTTCTCCTGTACCGAGGTGTGTCCGAAGGACATTCCGCTCACCGAGCACATTCAGGAGCTCAAGCGGGAAGCAGTCAAGAAGAACCTGAAATTCTGGTAATCATGTACGAACACGACGTTATCGTGGTCGGCGCCGGCGGCGCCGGCCTCCGGGCCGCGATCGCAGCGCACGAAGCAGGAGCGGACGTGGCGATGGTCTCGAAGCTCCATCCCGTCCGCAGCCACACCGGCGCGGCGGAGGGTGGCATCAACGCCGCCCTCCAGGAGGGGGACGACTGGGAACTCCACGCCTACGACACGATGAAGGGGTCGGACTACCTCGGCGACGCGCCGGCGGTCGAGACCCTCGCCAAGAACTCCCCCAAGGAGACGATCAACCTGGAGCACTGGGGCATGCCGTTCTCCCGCGAGGAAGACGGTACCGTCTCCCAGCGACCGTTCGGCGGGCTCTCCTATCCCCGGACCACGTACGCCGGAGCCGAGACGGGGCATCATCTGCTCCATACGATGTACGAGCAGGTCGTCAAACGGGGCATCCAGGTCTACGACGAGTGGTACGTGATGAACCTCGCGACGACCGACGAGGCCGACCCCAACGACCGCGAGTGCCACGGCGTCGTCGCCTACGACGTTCAGTCCGGCAACATCGAGGGCTTCAAAGCGAACCAGGGCGTCGTCCTTGCGACCGGCGGCCCCGGCCAGGCCTTCGATCACACCACCAACGCCGTCTCCTGTACGGGCGACGGACACGCGATGGCCTATCGCGCCGGCGCACCGCTCGAGGACATGGAGTTCATTCAGTTCCACCCCACGTCGCTGCCGTCGACGGGCGTCCTCATCAGTGAGGGTGTCCGCGGCGAGGGCGGTATCCTCTACAACAGCGAGGGCGAGCGGTTCATGTTCGAACACGGCTACGCGAACAACTCCGGCGAACTCGCGAGCCGCGACGTCGTCGCCCGCGCCGAACTCACCGAAGTCGGCGAGGGCCGCGGCGTCGAAGACGAGTACGTCCATCTGGACATGCGCCACCTCGGCGAGGAACGCATCATGGACCGCCTCGAGAACATCCTCCACCTCGCGGAGGACTTCGAGGGCGTCGACGGGCTCGTCGAGCCCATGCCGGTCAAGCCCGGCCAGCACTACGCGATGGGCGGCATCGAGGTCGACGAGAACGGCCAGACCTGCGTCAACGGCCTCTACGCGGCCGGCGAGTGTGCCTGCGTCTCCGTCCACGGCGGCAACCGGCTCGGCGGGAACGCCCTGCCGGAGCTGATCGTCTTCGGCAAGCGCGCCGGTCGCCACGCCGCCGGCGAGGATCTGGGCGACCCCGAGATCCGGACCGGCTACGGCGACGACGTCGAGGACGAGACCGAGACCGACCTGCCCGTCACACCGGGCGACGCGGGAGTCGATACGTCCGGCGGGGTCGCCGCGGATGGCGGCGTCACGGCCGATGCCGAAGGGGTCCTCGAGCGTACCGTCGAGACCGCTCGCCAGCGCGTCGACCGCCTCATGGACAAGGAAGACGGCGTCCAGCACGCCGAAATCCGCGCGAAGCTCCAGAAGGCGATGACCGACTACGTCAACGTCTTCCGGACCGAGGAGGGCGTCAAGAAGGCGCTGCGGCTCATCCGCGAGTGCCGCCAGGAGTATCAGGACGTCTACGTCGACGACCCGTCGCGGACGTTCAACACTGACCTCCAGCAGACCATCGAGACGCGCAACCTGATCGACGTCGCCGAAACGATCGCGCTCGGCGCGCTCGTCCGCGACGAGTTCCGCGGCGCACACTGGCGCAAGGAACACCAAGAGCGCAAGGACGAGGAATGGCTCAAACACACGCTCATCTCGTGGGACGACGGCGAGCCCTCGATCTTCTACCGACCGGTCATTCTCGAGGGCGAGAACAAGACCTACGAGCCGAAAGAGCGCAGCTACTGACGCCGCAGGCCGGCCGTTCGGCCGGTTCCGCCCTGCTACACCAGCAAAGCTAAACGTCACGCCACGCTATCGTGGCCCGAGATGTTATTGTCGGGAACGGTCGTTGCTGACGCCGAAACCGTGATTCACGACGGTGCCGTCGTCGTCGAAGACGACCTGATCGTCGCCGTCGGAGACCGGTCGACGTGTCTCGAAGAGTACCCCGATCACGACCGTGACTCGTACGACGTGCTCGCACCGGGCACCGTCGGCGCACACGTCCACTCCGTCCAGAGCCTCGGGCGCGGCATCGCTGACGACACCGAGTTGCTCGAGTGGCTTTACGACTACGTACTGCCGATGGAGGCGTCGCTGTCACCGGCTGCGATGCGAACTGCCGCCGAACTCGGCTACCTCGAGATGATCAAGAGCGGGACCACGACCTGTATCGATCATCTCTCCGTCGATCACGCAGCACAGGCGTTCGAGGCGGCTCAGGAACTCGGCATTCGCGGCCGCCTCGGAAAGGTCATGATGGACAAGGAAGCGCCGCCGGGGCTGCTCGAGGACACCGACGAGGCGCTCGCGGAGAGCGAGCGGCTCATTCGCCGGTACCACGGCCTCGATGACGGCCGCATCCGGTACGCCGTGACGCCGCGGTTCGCCGTGAGTTGCACCGAGGCCTGTCTGCGCGGGGCTCGGCACCTCGCCGACGACTACGACGACGTGATGATCCACACGCACGCGAGCGAGAACCGTGGGGAAATCGAGACCGTCGAGGACGAAACCGGCCGCCGGAACATTCAGTGGCTCGACGAGGTCGGGTTGACCGGCGAGGACGTCGTGCTCGCACACTGTGTCTGGACCGACGAGTCCGAACGCGAACTGCTCGCGGACACCGGAACGAACGTTACCTATTGTCCCTCTTCGAATATGAAACTCGCCAGTGGCGTCGCACCGGTACTCGACTATCTAGATCGGGGGATCAACGTCGCGCTGGGCAACGACGGGCCGCCGTGTAACAACACGCTCGATCCGTTCACGGAGATGCGACAGGCGAGCCTCCTCCAGAAGGTCGATCGACTCGAGCCCCAAGCGCTGCCGGCGCGAACAGTGTTCGAGATGGCGACGATCAACGGCGCACGGGCAGCGGGATTCGACCGCGTCGGGAAACTGCGCGAGGGCTGGAGCGCCGACATCATCGGCCTCGAGACGGCGGTCACCCGTGCGACGCCGATACACGACGTCCTCTCACATCTGACGTTTGCCGCACACGGCGACGACGTACAGTTCACGATGGTCGACGGAACCGCGTTGATGCGCGATGGCGAGGTATTCGTCGCGGACGCCGCGGCAATCAGATCACGAGCCCGCGAATTCGCTGCCGAACTGGATGCCACCTGCTGACGAGACCCGATTCGACGATCGACGTGTGGTGACGGATAGTTCTCGTCGCCGGTGCGCACGCCGGTCGCCGCCCGTCCGATTTCGGCTCCCGGATCGATACCGACGATCCTCAAACCCCCGATAGCGCCGACAATACCGGAATTCGACTGTTGGAGAGGGTGGAACGACGACGCTGGTTGTTCCGATCAGTTCTCGAGTGGCACCCAGTTGGTGCAGGCCTCCCACGCGGCGCAGCCCCTGTCGTCGCGGTCCACTCGAGTCGCGTTTCCGCCGGACGGAACCGGTGTCGGGCACCCGATTTCGACAGATGACGATGCACAATTTTAATATCGTCGAACCATCGAACCAGTAATATGACTCAGAGCGGAAAGTCACGATCGACGGTATCGATTCCCGACGACATCGAGTCCGCACAGGCGAAACTCGTCTACCTCTACGTCTCCGTGTGGCCGACTGCGACGCCAGGGGATATCTGTACGGCGCTCGCACTCAACAAGGGAACCGTCCTCTCGATCGCCGGAACGCTTCGGGATCGCGGCTACCTCGAGCGGCGGGACGGCGGGTACGAACTCGCCTGAGGGTGCATCCGGGTCGTCGTCCGCCGAGGGATGTCCCACTGCGTACCTGCGTTCCAGCGTCCTGACGGCGGGCAAAGGCGAGGGCACCTAGAGTTCGATTCGCTCGACTAACTGCTCGCGGTTTTCGTTCGTGTTGAGCGCGACGATCCGAATCTGGTCTTCGAGTCCGGAGTCCTTGAGTTTGGCCTTGAGCAGGTTGTCGACCTGGTAGACGCCCGCGGCGTTGGTCATCTCGATCTCGACCATGACAGGGGTGGTGCTGCCCCCCTGGAGCGAGACGCGACTGATGGCCTGGCTCGAGAGGGTGTTGATCCCCCGGCCACCGGACTCGTAGGGGATTCGGGAGCGGCCCCGTTCCATGTCGAGCGCGTCGGCGACGCGGATAACGCCGGCTTCAGTCGTCAAGGGCGTCTCGGCGGTGTGATGACAGAGGATCGCATGGAGGGTCTCGCCTTTCATCCGGACGGTGTCAGCGGCGTCGTAGAACTCGGGGAGTATCCGCTCGAGAATGTCCGCCGCCAGCGGAATCGAGTAGTAGGCGTGGCTGTCGCGGTGGACGACGTGGCCGACGTCGTGGAGTGTCGCCGCGAGCGCGATGATGACCGATTCGTCCGCCTCGTCGAGCCCCTGCTGGCGTGCCCCGTTGAAGTCGACATCACCGGCCTTGAGGAGGTCGTACAGACACAGCGCACGGTTGCGAACGATCTCGATGTGTTTCGTTCCGTGATCGTTGTACCGCATCCGGTCGACCGCGTTGACGTTCTGTGCCTCGAGATAGGCCGTGATCTCCGCGTCGTCTTCGATGTACTCGAGGACGGCGTTTAGTTTCTCGTCGGGGAAGTTGTGGTCGTCGTCGGGAACGTAGACGCGGCTGGAGTCCTCGTCGGCGGCAGAATCGCTCATACCGGAACCGTGGGTTGCGGACTAAAAAAGCCCTGCGACGGTCGTCTCGGCGGTTTCGAGGCGAGTTAGGAGAGGTCCTCGACTGCGGCCTCGACCTCGTCGTAGTCGGGTTCGACGCCGGGATCGTCGCTGACCCAGGAATAGGCGACATCGCCGTCGCCGTCGATGACGAACACCGAACGCTTGGCGACGCCGTGGACGCCCAGGTCGGTGAAGTCCATCGAGAGCCCGTAGTCGTCGACGATGTCCTTGTTGTAGTCGCTGATGAGGCCGAACTCGAGGTCGTTCTGTTCGCGGAACTCGTTTAGCGTAAACGGCGAGTCGCGGCTGACCCCGTAGACGGCGGCGTCGAGGTCGTTGAACGCGGCGAGTCGGTCCTGGAACGTACACATTTCGGTCGTACAGACACCGGTAAAGGCGCCGGGGAAGAACGCGAGGACGACCGGTGCCTCGTCCGCGAGGCGCTCGGACAGCGTAAACTCCTCGATGTCGCCGTTTGCGAGCGGTGCGGTGAAGTCTGGTGCGGCATCTCCGGTTGCTACCATCGTCTCGGTATTGCGTGTAACGCCGAAAGACAGTTTCGTTATTGGAAGCGACGGAGCCGAACGCGCATCGGTGATGGCTCCCTCGAGACGGCCGTCGGCGACGACCGCGCGGGCGCGAGATACGCCAGTCGGCGGGGTAAAATCAGGGGTTGCCGCCGGATAGCAAACAGTTCGCCGTCCATCTTGACGAATTTCCTCCGCAAACGGACTGTCGCGGCCGCTTGCTTACCTTAGTGGTCCAAAAAGGTTATAATTGCCAGCGGATAAGCCACGTATAGAGATGGTAGCCGAAACCGCACCGCTGTTCATCCCCGGCGGAATGGGGCCTCCCGAGCTCGCGATCATTCTCATCATCGCGATTTTGCTCTTCGGGGCCAACAAGATCCCAAAACTGGCACGCTCGACCGGCGAGGCCATGGGTGAGTTCCAGAAGGGGCGCGAGAAAGTCGAATCGGAACTCGAGGAAATGCGCGACGGAAGCGGCAACGTCAGCGAGAGTAACCGCGAGAACGACGAGGAGTTCGTCGACACGGAACCCGTCACCACCGAAGAGGAGACGAGCACCGAGACCGGAACCGAAACCGGAACTGAAACGGAAACCAACTAAGTTCTTTTTGCGGCGGGGCGTGTGGCCTAGCGGACAGGGCAGGAGGTTCCTAACCTTCTGATCGTGGGTTCGAATCCCGCCACGCCCGTTCTGCGAGGAGCGGACGCGACGAGCGAACGGGTCCGAAGTTCGAACCCTGCAAGTCGCAGCGCCAAGCGAAGCGAGGCGACCGTCTTGCTCCAGTTCGAATCCCGCCACGCCCGTTCTGGTTCGAACGAACGTGAGGAGCGAGCGGGCCCGGAGCTCGAATGAGAGAACGGCGAGCGACGCGAGGCGTTCGCGTGGTTCGAATCCCGCCACGCCCGTGCAACGAGCCACGCCAACCGTCAACGTCCGCGAGGTGAGCCCCGTTCGGGACCGGCCGTCCGTCGTAACTCCACGGCTGTTTCGGGAACCGGTGAGGCGGACCCAGACCGGAACGATTCGGACCGTGACCGACATCGCTGCCCCGAGCCGATCGTGCCACTCGAGAGTAATCGGCAAGCGACGAAAAGCGGCGCAGCGAACGGCCCGTCAGTGGTCCGCGCTTCGTTCCCGGTTCGGATCGCCAAAGCGGGTCAGCGGCTCGAGTTCCTCCTCGGGGACGTCCTCGAAGGCGGCGCGGGCGATGACGCGGCGGTGGACCTCGTCGGCACCGTCGACGATGCGGAACTGGCGGACGGATTCGTAGAAGTCCGACAGGGGGAGGTCCTTCCCGATGCCGTTAGCACCGCAACACTGTATCGCGAGGTCGATGGCGTCCTGGGTGATGTTGGCGGTGAAGACCTTACACATCGAGACGGGGACGCGCGCCTCGTCGCCGGCGGCGATCCGGTCGGCGGCGTCGCGGATGCCGGTTCGGGCCATGTGGAGTTGCGTCTCGGCGTCGGCGATCCGGTGGCGTAGCGACTGCTTGTCCGACAGCGTCGAGTCGAAGCCGCGTCGGTCGCTGATGTAGGCCTTCGCGATGTCCAGCGACCGTTGGGCCATTCCGGAGTAGCGCATACAGTGGGTGAGCCGGGCGGGGCCGAGCCGTTCCTGTGCGTGGGTGAAGCCATCGTTCAGTTCGCCCAGCAGGTGTTCCTCGGGAACGCGGACGTTCTTATAGCGGATCTCGGCGTGGGACACGCCGAGATTACCACCGCCCATGTGTGGGATGTCGCGGATGACTTCGACGCCGTCGGCGTCGGCGGGCACGAGAAAGAGCGAACAGGCCTCGTAGGGGTGGGCCTCGGGATCGGTTCGGGCGAGGACGATCAGGACATCGGCCTCGACGCCCTGTGTCGTCCACCACTTGTGGCCGTCAATGACCCATTCATCGCCATCTTTCTCGGCGGTCGTCCGGATCATTTTCGGGTCCGAGCCCGCGCCCTGCATCGGCTCGGTCATCGAGAAGCCGGACTTGATCTCACCGGCAACCAGCGGCTCGAGATAGGTCTCTTTCTGCAACTCGTCACCCGCTAACTCGAGCAGGTGCATGTTCCCCTCGTCGGGGGCGTCGACGCGCATGGCGACCTGTCCGAGGAGACTGCGGCCGGCTTCCTCGAACGCGGGGAGCGAATCGCGGAAGCTCAATCCCATGCCCCCGTACTCGTCCGGGATCTGTGGGGCGTAGACGCCGTATTCGCGGGCCGCCTCGCGAAGGTCCGTGATGGTCCCGCTCGAGACGGCCATCCCCCCGGCTCGCTCGCGCTCGATCGGCAGGACGACCTCTTCCATCAAGTCGGCGGCACGGTCGGCGACCTCGCGGGCCTGGTCACTGTCATTGTAGCGCATAGTGGGGCTACTCCCGAGCGACGGCTAAGCGTTCGGAGAACGCCCATGCAGTCGCAACTATCCCCGTAATTTTTGATGGTGAACAAACACGACCGAACCTGATCGGTGCAGGACGGCGTCTCGATCGGTGGAGAGCGGAGGGTCAATAGCGGTCGGAATTGGACCTATCGTGCCGTCCATCCTCCGTCGGCCGCGAGGACGGAGCCGGTCACGTAGCTCGCGGCGTCGCTCGCGAGGAAAACGACGGGGCCGGCGATCTCCTCGGGGTCGGCGAACCGCTCGAGCGGGGTCCGGTCGATGATGGACCGACACAGCCGCTCGTCGTCCTCGAGGTCCGCGGTGAGTGCCGTCGAGACGTAGCCCGGCGCGACGGCGTTGACTCTGACCGCAGGTGCCCAGTCCAGCGACATGCTCTTCGTGAGGCCGACGAGTCCGTGCTTCGAGGCGACGTAGGGGTGTTGCCGCGGCAGGCCAACCAACCCGCCCACGCTCGCGACGTTGATGACCGACCCGCCGTCGCTCTCGAGGAGGTGGTCGGCGGCAGCGTGGGTGACTTCGTACGCGCCGTTTAAATTGACGTCGAGCACCTGGTCGAGACTTTCGGTTTCGACCGTCTCCGGTCGGCCGAGCGCGTCGTCAGGGTTGAAACCAGCGTTGTTGACGACGATATCGATGCCGCCGAACTCGTCGGTGGCGCTGTCGATGACGTCACTGACCGCGTCGCCGTCGGTCACGTCCGCGGGGACGGCGATCGCATCACCGCCGTCGTCTTCGATATCGGCGGCGACGGATTCGATTTCGGCCCTCGAGCGGGCGCTCGGAACGACTGCAGCCCCCGCGTTTGCCAGTTCCATCGCGATCGCGCGACCGATCCCGCGACCCCCGCCCGTTACCACTGCGACCCGCCCGTCGAGATCGAAGAGTTCACTCATCGCTCCCCCGTTTCGTCGGTACGGATGTCAAGCTTTGCGCGCACTTCTCCTGCAATTTCGTGTCAACTTTAAATTAATAACTCCCTTACGGGTAGACAAATCGATCGAAAACGAGCGGGCGCTGAGTTATCAGAAATGGTAATCGGCGGATGAATTTTTTGAGGGGTGAACGTCAGGGTGGATGCAATGGCTATTGACGAGGCCGACCAATCGGATGCTGGGGACTTTTCTGAGGGGGAGGCATCCGACCCTGCGTCGGAAGGCGAGCGGTCTCACGAAGCTGACCTGACGTCGAATTCGGCGGTCAGAGTTGGTACGTACACCTGGGAAGAGTTCATGAACGAGTACGGGTACGGCGACGAAGTGGCCGACCTGTACCCCGACGACGGGACCGAGACGGACCAGCTCGGACTCGATACTGGCGACGATGTCGGCTCGAGCCCGAGCGGGGACGACTGGGACCGAGTGACGTTCGATCCGGAATCGTACCTCGGGTATCATCCCGACGACCTCGAAGAGCAGGTCCTGCCGACCGCCGGCGACAGCGCTGCCACGCTCCGGTCGATCGTCGACGAGTACCTCGATCCGGAGACGACGCCGGTCGTCAAGGACATCTGGACCTGGGAACACTACAAGCGGGAGTACGGTCACGACGACGCATCGCCGCTGGACAAATCCGACGCGCTCGGCTTCGATCCCGAGACGTTAGAGGGGCGTCTCGCTGCCGCTAACGACGTTTCCCTGGAACTCGACGACGTCGTGGAAGAACGCACCGTCAACGTTCAGGAAGACCTCGACGAGGACGAGTTCTTCTCGACGGCTGGGGGGAACACGACCGTTTCCAACCGCTACGATCTCGAGAAGGCGGTCCCCTTCGAAAAGAAGTCCCACTTCCGGGAGGTCGAGCGCTACTGGGTGAACAAGCCCTACGCCTACGTCGTCATCTTCCACTCGGAGAAGGAAAACGAGAAGAAGTACTACATGATCGAGCCCTACCAGAACGAGATCGAGGCGGAACTCAAGGAGTTCCTCTCTGGGAAGCTCAGGAAGGCGATCAAGTACTCCGAGGACGGCATCAAGGAGAAGGCGACGGAGGGCGGTCGCCGAACGGTAATCGAAGACGAAACCAGACGGTTGCTGAAACGGTACGACCTCTTCGAAGCGACGTCCGGCAGCACGTCGGAAGGCGTCGTCGAGACGATTCGGGGCCTGCTCGACGATGACGAAGCGACCGTAGTCGAGGCCGAGGACACCGGGCCGAGCCAACTCGGCGGGATCGAGGCCCGACCCGAACCGGCCATCCTCGCGGACGATCCGGACACGCTGAGCGAGTATCAGGTCGAAAAGCTCCTGTACCTGCTGACGCGGGACTTCATCGGCTACGAGCGCATCGACGGGATCAAACACGACATCAACGTCGAAGACATCTCCGTCGACGGTTACAACTCGCCGGTCTTCGTCTATCACTCCGAGTACGAACAGATCATCTCGAACATCTACCACGGCGAGGACGAACTGGACGACTTCGTCGTCAAACTCGCCCAGCGGTCGGGCAAAGGGATCAGCAAACGGCTCCCGCAGGTCGACGCGACGTTGCCCGACGGCTCGCGTGCCCAGCTCACCCTCGGTAAAGAGGTCTCCGATCACGGGACTAACTACACCATCCGTCAGTTCAAGGACGTCCCGTTCACCCCGATCGACCTCATCAACTGGAACACGTTCTCGCTCGACGAGATGGCGTTCCTCTGGCTCGCCATCGAGAACCACAAGAGCCTGATCTTCGCTGGCGGTACCGCATCCGGGAAGACGACATCACTGAACGCCGTCTCGCTGTTTATCCCCTCGAGCGCGAAGATCGTCTCCATCGAGGACACCCGCGAGGTCGAACTGCCACAGCGAAACTGGATCGCCAGCGTCACCCGTCCCTCGTTCTCCGACGACGAACAGGGTGACGTCGACGAGTTCGACCTGCTCGAGGCCGCACTGCGCCAGCGCCCCGACTACATCGTGATGGGTGAGATCCGTGGTGAGGAGGGGCGAACGCTCTTCCAGGTCATGTCGACGGGTCACACCACGTACACGACCTTCCACGCCGACTCCGTCGACGAGGTGCTCAAGCGGTTCACGACGGACCCGATCAACGTCTCGAAGACGATGTTCACCGCGCTGGACCTGGTGTCGATCCAGACCCAGACCCGCGTCCAGGGGCGGAAGGTCCGCCGGAACAAGTCCCTGACCGAGATCAACCACTACGAGGCCGAACACGACGAGATCAACGTTCAGGACGTTTACCAGTGGCAGGCCGAGACCGACGAGTTCCTCAAAATGGGGGACTCGAACACCTTAGAGACGATTCAGTTCGACCGCGGGTGGAGTCGGGAGAAACTCGAGGACGAACTGTTCAAGCGGGAGGTCATCCTCGCGTACCTCATCAAAAACGGACTGAACACGTACGCGCAAGTCGCCGCGACCGTACAGGCGTTTATCAACGATCCGGAAACGATCCTCACACTCATCGCGAACGGCCAACTCGAGGACAGTCTCGAGGACCTCCGGGAGATGGAGAGCGTCCTGATCGACGTCGATCCGGAGAAAGAGGAACTCGTTCCGCGACCCGACGCGACCAGCGAGACGTACAACCTTTCGACGGACATCTTGGAACGGGCCGAGGAGTCGCTGTTCGAGGAGTTCCGCGGTGAAGTTCCCAGCGGGCTCGCGAGTTCGCTCGGGGATGTCGAAGCCGAGAGCACGATCGAGGTCGACCGCGCCGACAGCGACGAGTTCGAGTTCGGCGGCGAGATCGACGAGACAGTCGACGAGGACGAGTGGGAACTCGGCGACAGTTCGACCGCGTTCGCCATCGACGGCGACGACGGCGTCGGTGACGAGCCGGCGTGGCTGAGCGACGAGGCCGGGGCCGGCGTCGCTGCCGACGCCGATGCCGAAACGGCACTGGGGGAAGCCGACGAAAGCGCATCTGCCGGTGAACCGCCCGCAGCAAGTAGTACACCGGCGGAGACGACGGCCCAAGCCTCCTCGTCGAACGCGGCGGACGAGGCACCCGGCTCGAGCGACGGGACGGGATCGGCGGCGAGTGACTCGACGGTACTGCCGTCCGACGATGCCGATGACAGCGATCTGGGTGGCCTGTTCGACGATATGGGAGAGACGATCGACGGACTCGACGATTCGCAATCGGGACAGACGGCTGGCGGCCCCGAATCGACGGCGAGCGATCCCACGGAGGCCGCAGGCATCGATTCGATGTTCCCGGACGGCGATCTCGATTCCATCTTCGATCCCGACTCCGAGGACCGCACGTCGACAGCTGCTTCCGGAGATCAATCCGAAGCCGAGACGGATACGGCCTCGGATGACGACCCGGAGCCACCCACGATCGACCTCGGAACCGGGTCGACCGACTCGGATGCGGCGAGTTCCGATTCGCCTGCGGCGGATACGGCCTCGGATAACGAGCCGGAACCACCGACGATCGATCTCGGTACTGAGGCGACGGATTCGGAGACGGCGGGTTCCGACACGCCTGCGGCGGATCCGGCCGCTGACGACGAGCCGGAACCACCGACGATCGCCCTCGATGACGGGGCGACGGATTCGGATGGCACTGAATCGAATTCGCCTGCGGCGGATGCAACGGAGCCGGATGGTTCACCTGCCGGTCGTCGGGACGACGGAACCGGCGATACGGACACAGGAAGCGACGCCCAGTCGGCGACATCCGAAGCCGAGAGCACTGACCCACCGACGATCGATATCGACGACGGAGGGGGCGACCCGTCGGCCGAGGACGCCGCCGATGACGAGCCGGTCGCCGGACGCGAACCGACGGCAGGCGAGCCGAAACCGGACTCGGGCGACGAAGCCGGCGATGATTCGATATTCGACGACGATTCGGAGTCGGTCTTCACCGACGATGAGACCGAGACGGTCGACGATGACGGGTCACTGTTCGACGCCGACGGAAGCGACGACGAGTCGATTTTCAAAGGCGACGATGACGGGGACGCGGCGGACGGAAACGACGGCATCTTCGACGCCGACGGAAGCGACGAGGAGACCGACTCATGAGCCTCCAAACGAAGGACAGCGGCGGGTCGGGCATGTCGGGAAGCTCCGACGTACTCGGTGATCGGTTCTACCCGCTCTACGATCGGCTGTTCGGGGACGACAGCGAGTTCGTCGCCGACGTCGAGACGAAACTCGCGCAGGCCCGAATGACGGATACGGTTGAGCTCTACCTCTCGCGAGCGCTCGGGATCGGATTCATCAGCGGTCTCACCCTCTGGCTGATCGGGTTGATGCTCGGCTACGGCATCTTCGCCATCGGGCTCCTCTCGAACGAGACGCTCATTGGCATTCCGGTCGGTAACGGGCTCCTCCTCGAGATCATCGAGATGCTTCGCGTGCCGGCCGTCATCTTCTTTACCGGGCTGATACTCGGCACGATCGGCTTCGGGATCGGCTTCGGCTCGATGGTCGCGATCCCCTACTCGCGTGCGTCCTCACGCAAGCGCGAGATCAACATGCTCCTGACCGACTCGGTTTCGTTTATGTATGCCCTGTCGGTCGGTGGGCTGAACCAACTCGAGATCATCGAGGCGATGGCCCAAGCCGACGACACCTACGGCGAGGTCGCAAAGGAGTTCCAGAGCATCGTCAAAGAGACCGAATACTTCGACATCGACTACCGAACGGCCATCCGGAAACAGGCACTGGAGACACCGAGTGACGATCTCGCGCAGTTCCTGACCGACATGCTCTCGATCGTCAACAGCGGCGGTGACATGCAGAGCTTCCTCGAGGACAAGAAAGAAAAGCACATGCGCACCGCAAAGCAGGAACAGGAACTCACCCTCGAGACGCTCGAGTTGTTCGGGGAGATGTACATGACGCTGTCGCTGTTTCCGCTGCTCCTGATCATCATCATGGTCATCATGCAGATGATTCCGGGCGCGGGCGTCTCGAATCAGATGCTCTACATGACCGTGTACGGTTTGATTCCGATGATCGGCGTCGCCTTCATCGTTCTCGTTTCGACGGTCAAACACGACGAGCCCGGCGACGGCTTCCTCACGATGGAGAACACGGACCAACGGACCGAAACCGGCCAGGACGACGGACTGTTGGGCCTCGGACTCGTCGAACAGTTCACCGGCGATCACAGCGTTTTCGATCGAATCAAGAACCGCGAGGGAACCTACGAGACGATAGAGGTCCTGCGGAAACCACATCACTTCTTCAGAGACAATCCGCTGATCACCCTTGCGTTGACCGTCCCGATGGCACTCGTCGTCGTCGTGACGGCCGTGGTAAACGGAGCGACACCGATGTCGTGGGAGGAACTCCTCGAGAAACCGATCTGGGGGACGGTCATCTACCTCTACATCCCGCTGTACATCATCGCCCTGCCGCTGGCGATTTTCCGCGAGTGGAACTTCCGCCACCGGACCGCCGTCGTCAACAAACTCTCCGAGGACCTCCGGAAACTCTCGAGTTCGAACGATACCGGGCTCACGCTGCTCGAGTCGTTCAAGGCCGTCTCCGACACGACGAGTGGCAAGTTGGCCCGCGAGTTCGAGATCGTTCACACGAAGGTCAACTACGGGACGAGCATGAAGGAAGCGCTCATCGAGTTCAACAACAAGTACCACATTCCGCGTCTCGCCCGAACGATGCGCCTGATCACCGAAGCGCAGGAGGCGTCAAACGAGATTTCGGACGTTCTCCGTACAGCCGCAACGGCAAGCGAAAATCACGACGATATCCAGCGCGAACGCAAATCCCGGACCCGGATGCAGATCGTGATCATCATCATGACGTTTATGACGGTGCTCGCGGTGATCGCCATTCTCAAGACCCAGTTCATCGACACGATGGCGGGTCTCGAAAGCAGCGGTGGTGGCAGTAGCGGAGCCCCCGGCGGTGCCGGCGGTGCAATGCAGGGTGCGAACCTCAGCGAGAACATCAACGTCGACATGCTGTCGGTGTTGTTCTTCCACGCAGTGACCCTGCAGGCAATCATCTCCGGATTTATCTGTGGCTATATGCGGGATGCCAGTATCTTGAGCGGACTGAAATACGCGGTCGGACTGTCCGCGATCGCACTCATCGGCTGGACATTGGTGGCCTGATATGAGCGAACAACGTCCATGTGAACGAACACGGGACCGACAACGACGACCCCGTACGATCTCGATCTCCCTCGCGGATCGGGGCCAGACCACGCAGGATTTCGCCGTCGGGATCGGCGTGTTCCTGCTTGCGATCGCCTTCGTCTTCTCGTTTCTCCCGTCGCTTATCACCCCGTACGAGTCGTCGAACGGTGCGAAGACGGCACAGGCAGACCGGATCGCGGACCGGATCGTCGACGATCTCGGAACGGGATCGGGTAACGAGATCGACTTTACGGAGTATGCCGGAGAGGAGAATCTGACCCAGCAGCTCGGACTCCGTGCGAGCAACGATCAGGATCACGTTTACGACAGTCTGAACGTCACGTTACAATATGTGAACAATAGCACGACGCTCAAACACCCCGAGACAACCGCTGGGGAACCGTATAGCAACCAGTCGGCAGCCAGTTCGGCACGGATCGTAACGCTCGAGGGCGACGTCGACGAGTGTGATCCCGCCTGTCGACTCGTCGTGAGGGTCTGGTGATAGCATGGCCGGCCCCGATATTCCATCCGGCGGCGATCGCGGACAAGCCTACACGCTCGAGGGGTTCATCGGCGCGATGGTCGTGCTGATGGCGACCCTGTTCGCACTGCAGTCGGTCGTGATCATGCCGTCGACCGGCGGCATCGACCGCGCCGACCAGGCACAGAGACAACAGGAAGCACTGGACGCACTGGTCGTCGCGGCAGAAGACGGAAACCTCTCGGAGACGATCCGTCGCTGGGACGGTGAGGGAGGATTCGAAGGTGCCGACGGACAGTTGGCACAGAGCGGGGACTACCGACGGTACCATCCCGATACCTTCGCCAACAAATCGACGCTCGGGAGCATATTGGACGATCGATTCAACGAGCGTGGCGGTGGATACAACGTCGAAATCCATCCGAAAGGGAGCGAGAACAAAACGCTGGTCTACCAGTCCGGGCCCCCGCCGTCGAGCATCACGGCCAGTTATACCGTAACGCTGTACGACGATCAGTACGTGACTCCGGACCGGGACCGAACGCTGAGCGATCTCAACGAGAGCGAGTCGGCGATCTCGGAGTTGGACAACAGACCGGATAACCCGGTCTACAACGTCGTCGAAGTCCGGGTGGTCGCATGGTAACCGTCTCCGACCGACATCGCGATCGCGGGCAGTTGCTCCTCGTCGGCGCGATTACCCTCGCGTTCATCATTCTGGGAGCCGTCGTCGTCTACAACGGTGTGCTCGCCACCGAAACCGTCTCCTCCGGCCCGACCGGACGGACCGGCCCCGATGCCAAAGTGACGAACGAGGAACTCGAGAACGGACTCAGGGGTGTCGCCCATCGAGGGAACATTCGTTGGGGCAGTGACTATGATGATACTCTCGAGAGGGTCATTACTACGGAGTACGCGGAGTCGTATCTGAACACGACGGCGAGTAGCCGCCCGACAGCCACGCGGATCGAGTCTGTCGATGTCGTCATGGTGGCAAAGGTTGCAACGAACTCCATCGAAAGCAGATCTATCGACTTGATGAACAACGAGTCCGCGACCAACACGACGCGACGCGTCGGTCACTTCGCCCTCGAGTTCGATCCGGACAAGAGTGAGGGTGACATAACTGTCCGGTCCGTTAACAGCAACGGCAACCTGAATGAGGTTACGATCGAAGAGACCGGCAGTGGCTATATGATGCAATCCGGGAAGTGTTACAAAAATAAACCCATGCCACAACCCTCTCGGATAGACTTCGTTCGCGGAACGATCAGGGGACAGGAGTGCGGACTCGAATTGATCGACCCGGACGAGTCATACGACGAAGTCGAACTGTCCCTGGGAGATGAAGATGGAGCCAACGGCTCGTACGAACTCGTCGTCAAAGGAGACCAGGAAATAGACGGGAACGGGATCGATACTATTGACGGCGCGTGGGACATCGCGGCGGACGTCACGTATACCTCGACCGAGGTTTCGTACACGCGGTTACAGCGAATTCCTCTCTACGGTGAAGGGAGTCAAAATCCCTTCGGGCGAGTTCCGGACGGGTTCTGTGATAATCTCAATCTTACTGGCGGTTCGACGACAATTGATGATGGTAAGATAACTGAGTGTGATATCAAAAAGGCCGATGGAAGCGGCTTTACCGTCGATATTGCTGATGAAAGTATTCTCGTTGGGGAAGTGAAAATCGATGGAGATCTAGATATAACCGATGAAAGCGCACTCTATGGTCGTGTAACTCAGGCACAAAATATCGATATTGACGAGGGACAACTCATCGGAGATATCAACAATACAGAAGAGCTAACTATGGACAATGGTGCGAAAATAAGTGGAGATATATCTACTGATAAGAGTATTTCTATGGGAACAAACAGTGTCGTTCGCGGAGACATATACGCGAAAGATGATGTATATATTGATGGTGGCAGCGTCGTCTACGGTGACGTGACTGCTGACGGAACTGTCACTGTCAGCGATGGAACCGTCCACGGAGAGATCAACGATTGAGCATCAGAAACACCAATCACATGAAACGACCACTTGAAATAACCTGTCCATATGTTCGAGACACTATAGTCGAATCCGAACTGATCCATCCCTCTGAAAAGAACCCGATCGAAGTCACACATCAAATTACATCAGGATATAATCAATTCGAGTGTATCACTCTCCGCCGATCGGAGGTGTCGGTCGATGCGTGACCGGTTCCATCAGGCCGATCGCGGCGTTTCGATCACGGTCACGCACGCGCTGACCATCGCTATCACGACGGTACTCATCACGATGCTCCTGATGGCCGGCGGCACGCTCCTCGAGAACCAAAAGGAAACCAGCGCGCGGCTGTCACTCGAGACGGTCGGCGAGCGCCTGAGCGACGAACTGTCGAACGTCGACCGGGCGGCGATCGGGACGAACGACACGGTGACCGCCACTGCCGATCATCCGCGAACAGTTGCAGGCTCGTCGTACACGGTCGAATTGCTCCCCGCGAGCGAGTGTGGGGACGGACGGTTTCTCGACGGGTCGACCGAGTGTCTGAAGTTGACGGCGACAGACGCCGACACCGTCGTCTACGTTCCGGTCAAGATCGACGCGGAAATCGACGACGACTCGAAGACAGTGGCAGGCGGCACGATCGAAATCCGCCATCGCTCGGATACTGGCGATCCGACTACCAGTGAGATATCGATCCACGGAGGGACACGATGAGACGCAACCGAATCGGCGAGACGAGCGCTGGACATCCTGGCCCCGATCGTGCAGTCTCCGATGTCCTCGCGTTCGCCCTCGTATTCGCGATCATCATCGGCTCCGTCATGTTGCTGTCGATGACCGGCTTCCAAGCGATGACCGATTACAGCGACGGCGAGCAGCTACGGAACTCCGAACGAGCGATGGAAGCGCTCACGGAGAACTTCAACGACGTGCTGCGATACGACGGGATCGACAAGCGACGCGGCGAATTATCCCTTCGAGAAGGGACGTTCTCGAGCGACTCCGACGGGACAGAACTCGACATCAGTGTTGGTACCGATTCCGCCGATGCCAGTCCCGTGACGCTCGGCGAGTTCGCGTATACGACCGGGTCCGATAGGATCGTGTACGAGGGTGGCGGCGTCGTTCGGTCCGCCGAAAACGGCGGTAGCGTCGTTCTCAAGCGGCCACAGCTGGCGTGTGACGAGGGGAACGAATCGGTTCTTATTACGCTTCCCTCGGTCCAGGCCAACAACGGGTCGATACAGAGTAGCGGCACGCTCGAGGTCACGATGAACGAAACGGACCGCAAGACACAGATCGAAAGCGGTGTCGATGAAGTAACGGTAACGGCGGATACGGACTACGACACCGCCTGGAACGCGACGTTCGAACGGTCCGGCTGGGAACGCGATACAGCCAGTCCGACCCCCAAAGCGACCTGTGGTGAAAGCACGGGCAGTGACCTCCGCGTCGTCATAACGGTCGTCGACGCCAACGTCAAGTACTGACCTCGCCGTTATTTCTCCGAGATGTCGTCGGCGCTCTCGTCGCCACTGACCGTCACTACACACCCGACCCGGACGGCTGGCCGATCGGTGTCGGAATCGTTTCAGGCGGTCCGATCGTCCCAGTCCCCCGTGAGCATCGCCCGCAATCCCGCTCGAGCGGCGAGCGCCTCGACGCGTGCGGCGCGTTCGTCCGGCTCACCCCCGGTCGCGAGATAGAGACCGTTCGAGAGCTGTGTCGGGGCGGTCATCGGCGAGCCGTCGGCGTGAATGGGAGCGGCGTTCAGAACCGTGCCGTCGGCGTCGTCGGGGCTCCACGGGACGTCGATACCGGAGAGGCCGCGCTCGAACAGGTACTCGGCGGCCTCCACGAGTGCTCCCTCCGCCGTCGAGTGGCCGATCGCGCCGATCGAACCGCGATCGTTGAAGAATCGGACGACGTATTCGCCGCCGTCGGTACCGGTGTCGCCGGCAGCGGTCGAGCCGTCCGATCCGCCGTTGGAAGTCGACTTCGACCGGTCGTCCGATTCGGTCTCCACTGCGTCGTTCACACCGGTTTCGCGGGCAGTGTCGGCGTTCGAGCCCGTAGTGCTCCCGCGTTCGGTTCGAGTCGCGTCCGTTCCCGGGTCGGTGGCGTCGCTGCCAGAGTCGGCGGTCGATCCGGATCGAGAGTCGGCTCCGCAGGTGTCCTTCGTCTCCTCGTCTCCAGCAACCGCCGATTCGCTGAATCGAATCGAGACGTCGGTCCGGGTCTCTCTCGATCCTGTCCTGTCGTCGGCGAACGCGACGACGAGCTGGTCGAGGAATCGGTCGACCGCGGCATCGAATTCGTCGGCGTAGGCATCGCCCTGCACGGCGGCCGTCGTCAGTTGCTCGACGATCGAGTCGACGACACGGGGCCGCTCGAGTGCGAGTCGCCGGGCGACGTGGTTCCGCGAGTGGTGCGTGAGTCTGCGAGCGAGGGCTGCCCTCGAGTAGTCATCCACTGTCGACTCCGCGTCGGCGAGTTCGGAGAGAGTAAGAGCATGGTACTCGATATCAGACGCGCCCGCAAGCAGGAGGTACTCGCGGCCGTTCGTATAAATCGCGCGGTCAATACCCGTCCAGCTCATCGCCCCCCGCAGCGCGGTGGCACGTGACTCCTCGAGGGACGTATCGTAGGCCTCGACGGCAACGAGCAGCGCGGGCACCGAATCGACCATCGGCACGTATTCGACTCGCGTCCCGTCGACAGTCCGGTCGGTCACACACGAGTCGCCACGACAGTCCCAGCCAAGGGCCTCGAGGAAAGGCTCGACGAGCCACGTGCGGGTTTCACCGCGAGATGCCGGCGGAGAAGAGTCGATCAGCGCCGCAGTGCGGACGACGAACGGTCGAAGGTCGAGCGAAGGCATTCGTCGGGAGTATTCGGCGAACCGTCATGTAACGAGTGGTTGTTCTCCGACCTGTGAACCACAGCACGGGTTCTCGCAGGTAGCCCGACATCGCCAATGCGTTCCACGTCCCGTCTCCGCTACGACGTGGAGTTCGAGTTCGGACGGCGGTCGGCCGCCCCGCCGCCCGTGCCGCGTCCTTCCCGCTGGTAGATTCGCAGGCGAGCCTCGCGGACGGCGAACGCCGACTGGAGCGATGGCGGGATCGTCTCGGCCTTGCCGATGACGAGGTAGCCGTCCGTTCGAAGTGACCGGGCGATCGTTTCGAGCATCGGTCGCTTGTACGCGTTGTCGATGTATATGAAGAGATTCCGGCACGTGACGAGATCGAACCCCGACTTCGGGTCGTCGTTGATCAAGTCGTGGCGCTGAAAGCGAACGTTTCGCTTGATCTCGTCACTGATACGGTAGGTCCGACCGTCGACATCGACGTACCGCCGGTAGTCGTCGAGAAAGGAGAGTTGCTCGTCGAAATCAACCGTCCGTGATTCCTCGTAGACGCCGTTCCGAGCCGTTTCGAGCGCCGGTGTACTGATGTCGGTCCCGAGAACGTAGACGCTGGACTCGTCGATCTTGGGATCGTCACGCGCGAGCATCGCAAGCGAGTACGGTTCTCGGCCGTCGGCACACGCGGCACTCCAGACTCGGACGGTCGTCTCTTTCGCGGACAGCTTCCGGAGGACGGTCCGAATCCCCGACCAGACATCCGGATTCCGAAAAAAGCCGGTGACGTTGATACTCATCGCCTCGAGCAACGCCTCCTGTTCGTCGGCATCGGCTCGCAGGTGCTCGAAGTACTCCTGATACGTCTCGTTTCTGGTCCGTCGCATCCGCGAGGAGATACGCCGGTCGAGGTAGCTGTCGTTGTAGTGACTGGTCGCGAACGACAGCTCGTCTTCGACGAACGCGAGGAGATCGGCGAACACCTCGTCGTCACGGTCACCGTCGTCGGGGTCTGTGCCGGCGTCGCCAGCGCCGTCACCGATCACAGCTCCGTCACTCCGTTATCGCCGTCGGACGTTTTCACCACGAGCGTGCCCGTTCCGGGCGTGAATTCGACGGTTCGACCGTATTCGCCGCCGACGTCTTCCGCCTCGAGCGGGACGCCGAGTTTCTCGAGTTCCGTCTTCGCGGCGGCGATGTTTCGCTGTCCGACGCCGTCGCCGAAACTCTCGAATTCGAACATGTCGCTGCCGCCGGCGATTTTCGCTTCGACGGCGGTGTAGTTTGCACCTTGCTCGACCATGCGCCGGAGGAGCGCACGGATCGCCGTATCGGCGTACTTGCCGGGTTTGCGGTCGCTGTTGTCCGCAGTGTCGCCGTCGGGCAACATGACGTGTGCCAAGCCGCCGATATTGGTGTTCGGATCGTACAAGGCGATGGCCAGACATGACCCGAGGCCGTAGGACTTGAGCGTGTCGTCGCCGTCGCTGACGACGAGTTCGGAGATGCCGACCTGGACCGGCGTCGGTGCGCCTGGTTCGGTGCCGTATGTTTTCATGTGTTATCGACTTCCTGGAACTCCGCCGTCGTCGGCGTCTCCTCGATCCGATCGACGTCTAAATTGTTCAGCGCCCGCTCGAGATCGGACTCGTCGGGGATGGCGTACACTTCACAGTCGAACTCCCGACCGTCGGCCATGACGACCGTGTCGAAGACGAACGCGAAGTCCTGATTCTCGCCGAGTTGAATGATGACCGGATCGACGGCCGCGGCACCGATGTCGTGGATGAACTCCGGCGTGGAGTGGTCGATCGTCGTATCCAAGACGTTCGCCCACCCGTCGAGGAACCCGCTTGCCATGATGTTCCCGAGTTCCTTGATCGCGCTGGTGCCCATCTCGCCGAACCCGTCCTCATCGACCTCCATGGGAACCATCGCGTCGACGATCTCGTGGGCCGACTCCTCGTCGAACAGGAAGAGGAGATAGCCGCTTGGCATGCCGTCGAATTCGAAGGCGACCCCGACGAGCTTCTCGTTTGCCACCTGCTCGGGGATCGCCTCGAGCGAGACGAAGTTCAGCCGGCGGATGTCGACGCTGGTATCGATACCGGTCAGCGTGGTCGCCGTCTTGGCGACCTCCTCGGCACCGCGTTCGGCCATCCGATCGAAGCCGTCGAGCTTGTCGTACTCGATGCCCTCGCTGGTGCGCAGTTGCTCTAGGAGCTTCGACATCGACTCGCGTTTCGGGAAGAGGTAGTGACTGAAGCCGACCTCGGTCCCGACGGTCTCGATCTGGCTCTGGAAGAGCAAGGCGAGGTCGTCGTCGGCCGGTGCCTCGTCGATGTCGCCGAAGAAGGGCTCGGCGGTCTGTCCCTCGACGAACTCCGGTGTCGAGACATCGATGACAGTCTCCAAGACGTCGGCCCAGCCGTCGATGAAGCCGCTGTTCATGATGTGACCGACTTCGGTGGCCGCGCTCTCGGTCATCTCGTCGAAGCCGTCGAGCTCGTCGACATTGGCGTCGACATCCGCGTCGGGACCGGCTTCCGCGAGCAGGGTTTCGACGATTCGGAGCGCGTTCTCGCGCTCGAAGACGACGACCGAGTAGCCCTCGATCCCGCCGGTCAGCTTGACGCGGACGCCGACCTTCTCCGTCGCGTCCTCGAAGTCGCGCCGGATCTCCTGGCCGCGCATGAAGTTGAGCTTCGTTACGCCGACTTTTGTCTCGACGCCCAGCATATGGGTGAGTCGGCCCGCCGCCAGTCCAGCCCCCTCTCGAGCCATCCGGTAGAACGTACCGAGTGCGTTGACGTCGAGTTTCATGCGGATTGGACTTCGATGCCGTTGACCATTTCCACGAACTCTCCCAAGTCGGGGAAGGCGTAGATCTCGGCTTCGATCTGGTAACTGGGAACCGACAGATCGGAGTCGAAGAACAGTGCCAGATCGTCGCCTCCGAGACTGGCCGTCCGGGTGACGATGTCACCCGTCTGTGCGTAGACGAGCTGTGGCGCGGCGATATCGATCGCACGGCCGAGCACGTCCGCCCAGCCGTCGATGAAGCCACTTGCCATCATGTTGCCCATCTCTTCGACGGCACTGCGGGCCATTTTCCCGGAGACATCGCCCATGTCGTCGACGACGTCGCGAAGCATGATCGCCGTGATCTTCTTCGCGCTCGCCTCGGGAAAGAGGATGAGGATGTGCCCGTGTGGGGGGTCGAGCAGCCGGACGCGGACGCCGACTCGTTTCCCGGCATCGAGCTGTGACTCGATGTCGTCGACGTCGATGAAGTTGGTCTTGGTCACCTCCATCTGGGCGTCCTCGCCGGTCAGTTTGCTCATGTTGTCGGCAACGCCGTTCGTCCCGACTTTCGCCATCTCGTTTATGAAGCTCAGCTTTCGTATATCAACCATCATCGTCATGAATTCCTCCGTAGGTGTGGGTGTTCGCGTTCGTTCATAGTGTCGTCACGTCTAGGATGTTGACTACTTCCCCTCTCCCCCGCACCGTTGCACCGCTGAGCCCCGGAATGCCACTCATAACGCCTTCGTAGGGCTTGACGACGACCTCCTGTTGGCCCTGTACGTGATCGCAGTGCAGCGCCACCTCGCGGACCTCGTCGCGAATGCGGACGACCATCCCGTCGCCGTTCGCACCGGGAGCCGGCGTCTCGAGGACATCGGCCAGTTCGATGACGGGAGACTCGCTGTCGTCGCCGTGGAGCGTGGGTTCGCCGGCGGCCGTTTCGATCGCGGTCGCGGACTCGATGTCCTGTACGGCCTTCGTCGGGATCCCGAACTCCTCGCCACCGCTCTCGATGAACAGGATTTCGTCGATCGCAACCGTCACCGGAAGCGTCATGGTGACGGTTGTCCCCTCTCCCTCGTCGCTGTCGATCGAGACCGTTCCGTCCAGGTCTTCGATCGTCCGTTTGACGACGTCCATACCGACACCACGGCCGCTGACGTCAGTCACCTCGTCGGCCGTCGAAAGCCCGGGATGGAAGATGAGATCGTACGTCTCCCCGTCGGAGAGGGCGGCGGCCTCGTCCGCGTCGAGAACCCCCGCGTTGACGGCTTCATCACGGAGCCGATCCGGATCGAGTCCGCTCCCGTCGTCCGCGACCGTGATCGTCACACGGTCGCTCGAGCGATCGGCGTGGACCTCGACGGTCCCTTCGCGTGGTTTGCCGATCTCCTCGCGCCGCTCCGGTGCTTCGATCCCGTGGTCGACGGCGTTGCGAACCAGGTGGATCAGCGGATCGCCGATCCGATCGAGGATACTCCGATCCAGTTCGACGGTTTCGCCGCTCATCTCGAAGGCGACCTGCTTGCCCTGTTCGCGGGCGATATCGCGAACGACCCGCGGCAGACGACTCGTCACCGTCTGGAGCGGCACCAGTCGGATATCCATCACCGTCTCCTGCAGATCGCCCGTCAGATCCGACAGCGCGTCGAGTTCCTTGTCGAGAGCCGTGCCGTCGTCGTCCGCATCGGCCGCGTGGCGGAGGCGGACGCGACTGGTCACCAGTCCCTCCACGAGCGTGAGCAGGGAGTCGACTTGTTCGATGTCGACGCGAACCGACTGGATCTCGTCGTCCTCGTCGGCGGCGTCCGAACGATCGCTCGTCTCCGGCAACGAGATGTCCGGAATCTCCATCTCGGGTTCGTCGATGGTCCGGACGACATCGCCGGAATCGTCGGTCTCGGACCCGCTCCCGTCGTCGCCGAACGATGCGGCGGTCGACAGGCTCGAGTCCGAATCGGTCTCGACATCCGACGCGGGTTCTTCGAAGTCGGTGTCGAACTCGGTGGCTCCGGGGAACGCCTCGTCGTCGGACTGGCCCTCGAATTGCTCGTCGAACCCGCTGTCGAAGCCGTCGTCAGACTCCGACTCGGAGTCGGTCACATCGGCCGAGAAGTCCGCGAACGAGTCATCGACATCGGCCGCGAAGCTGTCACCGAAGGGGTCCGACTCGTCGTCGGCCGTCTCGAACTCGTCGTCAACGGCCGGCGTCGGCTCGACATCGTCATCGGCCCCGCCGAACGAATCGGCCGTCGCCGCGTCGTCGGTCCCGGACGCCGTGCCGTCGTCGGGTCCGTCGGTGACAGCCCCGTCTCCCGTGTCGGCCATCGCGTCGTCGGGCTCGAGATCGGTCTGCGGGGACGAGTCGTCGGCCGCTGTGGGTTCATCGGCTGCAGGGGCAGTTGCGTCTTCGGCCGACCCGTCGTCGCCCGAATCGGGACGCTCGTCGACGGCGACCGACTCGTCCGAACCGGCCGCAGCGGTGGCCGTCTCGCCGGTGGCGTCATCGTCGGACTCGGTCGCAGCGACATCGTCGGCAGCGCCACTCGCTACAGCACCGTCGTCGGTGACCGGCTCGTCGGGACCCGTTTCCTGGGGTTCCGTCTCACCGCGCTCCGCTTCGGCCACCGCCGAATCGTCGACACCGTCTTCCGCGACCGTCTCCGCATCCGACTCGGGCGCGGCGGTCGCTTCATCGCTCGATCCCGCATCGTCGGCCATCGACGCCGCGGTCTCGTCGGCATCGAACGTCACCTCGTCGACGGCATCGTCGAGCGCGTCGTCGGCTCCGATCTCGTCGTCCGCCTCGTCCGTGTCCGGCTCACCGTCCGGCTCCGAGCCGACCAGGATATCGTCGACCGCGTCCGCCGACGGCTCCTCGTCGTCGAGGAACGAGTCGTCGTCGGCATCCTCGCCGAGGAGTTCGTCCATATCGACCTCCTCTTCTTCGTCGAACTCGTCGAACTCGAGTTCCTCGAGTTCGTCCTGGAGTTCGTCGAATCCGACCATCTCGACCTCGTCTTTGAGTTCATCGAAGACCGCGCCGGCGTCGTCGACTTCGTCGTCGGCGTCGGCTGGAGACGACGCGTCGCCTCCGGCCGCGTCGTCGGCCGTCGACGCCACGGTCCCGTCGCTCGAGCCGGCATCCTCGCGGGCCCCACTCGGCGGCTCGCCCGGATCGGCGTCGAGTTCCTCGATGTCTTCTTCGTCCAGCAGATCGTCGAACGACCCGGCTTCACCCATGTCCTCGAACGCGTCGAGGTCCTCGTCCTCGACGTCGTCGACCATCTCGTCTAAGTTATCGAACTCGTTGAACTCGTCGAGGAGGTCGTCGACTTCGAGGTCCTGGGCCTCGTCGGGCGTGATGCCGTCACCCGGTCCGGAAGCGGCCGCCGACTCCGCCTCGGGCGCGCCTGCGACCGCGTTTTCACCCTCGAACCGATCGGAGACGTCGACGATTTCGAACTCGTCGACCTCCTCGACCGGGTCGAGTCCCGAGGCGATCGCAGCCTCGCCGACCGCGGTCCCGAAGACCGCATCGAAACTCCCGCCGTAGTCCCCGGTCTCGATCGTTTCGCGGGGCGGCTCGGTTCCGATCAGATCGAAGGCGTCGATCAGCGCATCGACGACCAGTTCCCCGTTGTTGATGCCCGCTTCCTGTGCGATCGCGAGGCGGGCGAGATAAACGTCGTGACCGTCGTCGGCCGGCGGCTCGAACCCGGAACAGACGTCATCGATTTCATCTGCCGTCGGCGTTTTGAATCCTGCGGTCGTCCCATCACCATCGGGGAGGTGTTCACGAAGCGCGTCGATCGTCGCCGACGGATCGGTCCGGATCTCGCCGGTCTCGGCGACCTCTCCGACCATCGTCTCGAGTTCGTCGACGGCGTCGAAGACGACGTCCATCAACGACGCAGTCACATCGAGTTCGTCGCGGCGGACGGCATCGAGCAGATCCTCGATCGCGTGGGCGAGGTCGCTGGCCGACTCCAGTCCCATCGCCCCGCAGTTCCCCTTGAGGGTGTGTGCGATCCGGAAGATGTTCTCCATCGCCTCCTCGTTGTCGGGCTCGCGCTCGAGGGTGAGCAAGGCGTTGTTCAGTTCCGTAATTCGTTCTTCGCTCTCCTGAACGAAGTCTGTCAGATAATCACTCATCGTTCTCACCGTCCGTCGTGAACGCGTCGACGATCGCCTCGGCGATGCCGTTTGCGGGCGCGATCGTATCGACACAGCCCGTTTCGATTGCCTGACAGGGGATGCCAAAGACCGGACTCGTCGCCTCGTCCTGTGCGATGGTCCGACCGCCGGCGGCCTTGATCGCCTCGATCCCGGCCGCCCCGTCACGGCCCATTCCGGTCAGGACGATGCCACAGAGCGCATCGGAGACCCGGTCGGCGGCGCTCTTCATCGTCACGTCGATCGACGGTCGCACGCCGTGGACGCGCGTGCCGTCGTCGAGTCGCAGGCGAAGGGCACCGTTGACGTTGCGTGCTACCTCGAGATGGTGGTTGCCCGGCGCAACCGCAACCTCGCCGGCGCGGACCCAGTCTCGATCCGCCGCCTCGCTGACATCGTACGCGCTGTTCGCGTCGAGTCGGTCGGCGAACCGCTCGGTGAATCCGGGTGGCATGTGCTGGACGACCAGCACTTTCGCCTCGAGATCGGCCGGGAGTCGTTCGAACAGCCGTTCGACGATCTTCGGCCCGCCGGTCGACGCGCCGAGGACGATCGTCGGTGCATCGGCGCGGTCGCCGTCGACGGCGACCGGAGCCGCGTCCTCGTCCGGATCGATAGGTGCGCCGATCTCCGGTCCCGCCTCGGGATCGATCGTCCCGGAGTCGGGGTTCGGTCGAGTCTCCGCCCCGCCGCCGGCGACCGCGTTGCCGGTCGTCGTTCCCCGCCCTGCACTGTCGGCGCGTTCCGAGCGAGTCGCGTAGGCTGCCGCCGAGGCTCGCGCGAGTGCTACCGACGAGACGTCGGCCTCGGCGAGTTCGCCGACCGCGTCGACGACATCGTCGCTGAGGTGGGCGATGTTCCGCGAGTCGGAGCCGTCGGGCTTGTGAAGGAAGTCCACGGCACCCCGCTCCAAGGCATCGAGCGTCGCCTCAGCGCCGCGTTCGGTGTGCACGCTGAGCATGAGGATCGGGGTCGGGTTCGTCGCCATGATTCGCTCGACGGCGTCGATACCGCCCATCTCGGGCATCTCGACGTCCATCGTCACGACGTCCGGCTCGAACGTGGCGACGGTCTCGACGGCCTCGGAGCCGTTCGACGCCGTTTCGATATCGTAACCGGCCGCCTCGAGCGCGTTGCCGATGACTGTCCGCATAAACCTCGAGTCGTCGACAACGAGTACTCTCGTCATGCAGCGACGACGTCTGAAAGGGCCTTTCTGACGCTGGGTTCCTCGAACGGTTTCGTGACGTAGCCGTCCGCGCCAGCTTTCACGGCGAGTTTCATTTTCTCACGCTGTCCGACGCTCGTACACATGATGACGCGGGCGTCCGGGTCGATCTTCTTGATCGCCGCGGTCGCCTTGATGCCGTTGCATTTGGGCATCACGATGTCCATCATGACGATGTCGGGGTCGTGTTCTTTGTACAGTTTGACGGCCTCAGCGCCGTTGGACGCCTCTCCGAGAATGCGGTAATCTTGTTCCAAGATCTGGCGCAATAGATTCCGCATAAAATGAGAGTCGTCCACGATGAGCACCCCTGTCGACATTCAGTAGTACACCAAACTCCCGTAGAGATACAACTACCATAAATGCTGTCTCTCGATTATCAGACGTGATAAGCGTTGAATACGCCCCGGAGAGGACAGTCACCGTGGGGGATCCCGAGCCGTGTGTTGTGGCAATTATTCCGACTGCCCGGACGCCAACAACAGTTTATTGACATCGATCAATGCAGTCGCCTCGAGGACGACTTCCCGTGTCGAATCGTCATCCTCCGCTTCGGCCGGTTCGGCGGCCGCCTCGTCGGTCGGTTCGACCTCGAAGGCCTCCCCCATCGATTCCTCGATTCCACCGCTCGTCCCGCGTGTCGACGACAGCGCCATCGATCCGCCCGTCCCCGCAGGGCCGCCGAGGTCGGGTCCGGCCGTCGCGTCGGCAGCGTCGTCCGTCACGACACCGTCGGCGTCGTCGTGTAGCTCCCGTTCCTGTGTGACGAGCGCGGCGATCAGGGGATGCTCGAGGACATCGCCGGAGAGGTCACTGTTCTCGACGGTGTCCTCGTCGAAGATGTTGCTTTCGGGGACCGACTCGACGCCCATGACCTCGTCGACCCGGATGGCAACCGATTGCTGGTCGCTCGCCCGGTCGAGCACGAGGAGTCGCTCACGCCCCGATCGGGATTCGGTGACGGGAAAGTGAACGCAGGGGTCGATAACTGCGGTGATCTCCCCACGGAGGTCCATCAGTCCCTCGATAGCCGGGGGCGACCGCGGAACTCGAGTGAGTTCCGTCGGCGGTTCGGTAATGGTCCTGACCGCGCCGACCGGCAGCGCGAGTCGGTGTTCGCCGAGGCCGACGAAGAGAAACTGGAGATGGAGTTCCTCCTCGCCGTCGCCGGTGGCTGCATCGCCGTTCCGATCGGCGTCGTCGATATCGAGTCCGAGAAGTTTTTCCGAGAGGTCCGGGGCCATGGTCCTGTTCGTGTATCAGGGTCCACCAATAAAACGTTGACTCCACCGTGATTGTGCCAGTCACTGACAGCTCCGATCGCGAAACGAACTCGATCGCATGGATTCGTCGTCTGACCGGGATCGCCCTCGTCGGGTGGTGGGATCGTTCACCCGGGGCACCCGAGTGCGGTCCAGCGCTAACAGAGCGCCTATCAGAAGGCTTATTTTCCGGCCATCCATCCGTTAGACGAAATGGAATCGGTTTCGACCGAGCGGACCGAACGCGACGAGCGTGTCACAGTCCTCACGTTCACCCTCGAGGAGAAACGATACTGCGTCGCGGCTGCATCGATCACTTCCGTGCTCGGCGTCACGGACGACGACCCGCTCGTCGACGCCGACGATCCGTGGCACGCGGGGACGATCCACGTCGCCGGCGAACGGATCAGAGTCGTCGACCTGCCGCGGGTGTTCGGGTCGTCGTTCGAGACGGTGGCTCGCGTCGACCATCCGAAACTGCTCGTCTTTTCCGCCACCGACGGCAACGACCACAATTACGGCTGGCTCATCGACGGCGTCGGCGTGACCAGAGACGTTCCAACCGCCTCACTCGAGCCGCCACGGATACAGACGCGCCACGTCAAGGGACAGCTCGAGATCGACGAACGCGACGTCATCTGGCTCGACGAACAGGCAATTCACGGATAGCGTCCGGGCTCCGAGGTCGAGGCTCGGAACCGACGAGCGATCGCCCGAATTCGCCGGGCAGAACAAGCGGGGGACAGCGGGATCGGGCGGCAATCGACGCGTTCCGTAGGCTCCCGCAGCGTCTCGAACCGCTCGTCCCAGAGGCTTCACAGGAGTCCGGGCGGGCCGCCGTCCGAATCGTCGTCGGTGTCGATATCCAGGCCGAACTCCTCGCGCTCCCTTTCGAGTTGCTTGACCTGCCAGTAGTAGTAGCCGATGCCGACACCGCCGAGCAGGACGACGACGCCGATGAGGCCGAGGAACAGCGGCACGTCCCGCGCGAGGTAGTACCGGAGCGAAATCGTGCTGTCGAGATCATCCCAGGAGAGGCGCTCCCGGCCGTCGACGATCTCTCGTTCGTAGCCGTTCGGCGCGACATCGCCGAACAGGAAGTTCGACGTTCGATGCCCCTCCGGAACCGTCACTTCGTACGACCCCTCGACGTAGGCCGGCAACCGGAACGTCTTCCGGCCGGCGTCGCCGGCGAACGCCAGCGTCCCGTTCTCGTCAGGCACCTGTACGGTCGTCTCCGATCGACCCTGTTCGACCTCGAGTTCCGAGCCCGTGAGCTCGGTCCCGTTGGGATACCAGTAGCGGACGCTGTTGATCTCTAAGGGTTCCTCGCGGAAGAGCGTCGACCGGTACAGCGACAGTTCTTCGGACCCGTTGAGATCGTAGACCGCCTGGAATTCGCCGTCGCTGATCAGATTGCCGTCCTCAAGTTCGATGGCGACGTCCGCGTCGCTGTCACGCAGCTCGCTGTAGTTCCCGTCTTGATCGAGCTGTTCGTCCGAAATGCCGCCGGAAAACGCCGAACAGCCGGCCAGCGTCGCGAGCAGTGCGACCGCAAGCGCCGCGAGAGCGAGCCGTCGATTCATACTAGGGAACGACACAGCGGAGTTCGGCCGGGAGATACTCGCCCACGCTCGCGAGTAGGCCCGGCGGATCGGTGTTTTCGGTACAGATGACGCTTTGCTCGAGCAGTCCGAGTCGCTCGACGGTGACGTAGTCCTGTGCGTGGCCCGCACGGTTGAGTGTGGCGCGGACTTCCGCTCGGGTCGCGCTGTTGACGTTGAGTCGCCCGTCGCCGCGGGTCCACTCGTAGAGGCGGTCCTGTTCGGCCTCGGCGAGACGGGACGGGTCGTCCGCGCCGCCGTAGACGAACTGCAGGGGCAGATGCTGGACCAGTCCGTACCGGTCGCGGATCTGGGTCGCCGACCCCGGGCCGAGTCCGAGTTCGTCGACCGGGATCCGGACGCCGTCACCCTGTCCGGCGTCGAGGACGAACCCGTCTTCGTCCCAGGACTCGAGGGTGCCGACATAGGTGTCGCCGGCCTGGAGATCGGGGACGATTTCGCCGAACTCCTCGCGGAGGACGTTCCGCGCGACCGTGGCGTCGTCGCCGTCGATCGTTACCGACGGGAAGTCGTCGTGCCGAATCCCGATCTCGAACTCCGCGTCGAGTTCGCCGATCTCGTTGGTCACCAGCGAGCGCAGCGAATCCAGCGACCGCTCGCGGGCTTCGCCGTCGACGTAGAGTTTCGTTGCAAGTACGACCATTAGGCGTCCGCGTCGATGTTGAGTTCGTCCTCGAGGGCGTCGAGGCGGTCGTCCATCGCGTCGACCAGTCGGTTGTTATCCATCGATTCCAGCGGCGAACCACACTCGGGACACTCGAAGTTGAAGTCCATCGCCTCGCCGAATTCGAACCGAATAGAGCAGATCTCACAGAGGTAGAACTCGTGGTTGCGCTCGTACTCCCGGCGCTCGTCGAGGGCCTCGTGGAGCCGATACATCTCCTCTTCCAAGTTCTCCGGGATGTTGTCGTACTCGAAGGTCCAGAGATACGTCAGCCACCCCGAGTCCTCGTCGCGCAGTCGCCGATACGTGGCGAGATCGTTCTCGTAGAGAATGAACAGCGCGCGCCGCACGTCGTTCAACTCGAGGTCGAGTTCCTCCGCGAGCTCCTCGTCGGTCACCTCGCCGTCAGGGGGGGCCGCCGCGACGGGCATCCCCTTCGGACCGACCAGCTCGTGCAAATATTTCTGGATCACCGGGTCCTCGAGCAGGTCCTCAAAAGCCATTACCCGCATGTAACGGCATGGAGCCATTAAAGCTTGTCAAGTGGACCCGCCCCGGTGGCGCAGTACGCTATCGGCCGCCTGCGCGAGAAGCGACAGCGGCCACCGATGCCGAACGCCACACCCGTCGGTAGAAGGCGGCAAACGCAGTACAGAAGCCCCCATCGCTCGTCGGGAACGCGCTGACCGACACGACCGCCGGCGGGGTCGAGCGCGATGCTTATGATGCTGGCTCAGCGTTTTCGAGACAATGACGCCCGATGCCTCCTGCGGTGGCGCTCGGTCGGAGACCGCCTGCTCGCGGATCCATCGCCTCGAGTTCGACGTTCCCTGGCCGCCCAAACACGTCGCCGCCTACCTGCTCGAGGGGCCCGAGCCGATCCTGATCGACGCGGGCGCACCCGACGAGACCGGCAGCTCGGACCGCGTCGGTGAGACGGAACTGCGCGAGGGGCTCGCCGAGGTCGACGCCGTCCCGGCCGACATCGACCACGTGCTCGTGACCCACATCCACAGCGACCACATCGGCCAACTCCCCACGCTCCGGGCGGCTGGCGCGACGGTTCACGCACCGAAGGCAGGGCTCGCCCGACTCGAGGCCGAGCTGGACACCGTCCGGGCCGGCCTCCGGGAGACGGCGCGGTCGGCGGGCTACGACGACGACCTCGAGACGGTACTCGAGGAGGAACTCGACTCGCGTCGTCGGGACCGCCGATTGGTCGACGCCGAGAGCGCCCGGCCGATCGATCCGACCGAACCGTTCGTCGTCGGTGGTCGCGAGTTCCGGGTCTTCGAAACGCCGGGCCACGAAGTCGATCACCTGTGTTTCGAGACGACCGTCGCGGGGACTGACGTGCTGTTCGCCGGCGACGCGCTGATCGAGCCGTTTCGCGCGGGGGCCTTCCACGTCGGCTTCGACCGCGGTGCCTACGAGGCCGTCGACGCCTACTACGAGGCCATGGACCGACTCCAGGGAACGGCTGCGACGCACGTCTTTCCCGGCCACGGCCCTGTCTTCGAGGACCCCCAGCGAGTCGTCGAGACCACGCGAGAACGGTTGGATACGTTACTCGCGGAGACGCGGGCGGCGCTCGAGGCGATCGAGCCGGCGACACCCCGTGCGATCGCCGAGGAACGCGTCGGGACCGTCCGCTATCACGCGCCGGTACTCGACACGCTCGGGGCGGTCGGCACGCTCGAACGGCGTGGAGCTGTCACGTTCGAGACGACGGACAGCGTCCGGTACTACCGGATGGCGTAGGACCGCGCGACAACCGGCGACCTACTCCTCACGCTCCTCGAGTTTGTACTTCTGAATCTTGCCGCTCGTCGTCCGGGGCAGGTCCGTGACGAACTCGACCTCGCGGGGATGTTTGTAGCTGGCCACCGCTGCCAGACAGAACTCCGTGATCTCCTCGGCGGTGACGTCGCTGCCGGGAGCAACGCCCTCGGACGGGATCACGAACGCCTTCGGCACCTCGTTGCGCCGCTCGTCCGGAACCCCGACGACGGCGACGTCCGCGACGGCCTCGTGTTCCAGGATGAGGTCCTCGAGTTCGCTGGGATAGACGTTGTACCCACCGGAGACAATGACGTGTTTCTTCCGGTCGACGATCTCGTAGTAGTTGTCCCGATCGCGGCGGGCGACGTCGCCGGTCCGAAAGTAGCCGTTCTCGGTGAAGGCAGCCGCGGTCGCCTCCGGCATGTCGTGATAACCCGCCATGACCTGCGGGCCGCGGACGAGGAGTTCACCCTCCTCGCCGGGGCCGACTTCCACACCCGAGTCGTCGACGATCTTGCAGTCAGTCATCCGGAGCGGTTGGCCGATCGTCCCGTGTTGCAGCCCGAAGGTCGACCCCGACTGCGTGTGGGTCGCGCCATGGGTCTCGGTGAGACCGTATCCCTCGGCGATATCGACGCCCGCGGTCTCCTCGAACCGCTCCTGGACTGCCGTCGAAAGCTTCGCACCGCCCTCGGAGGCCGACTCGAGGCTGCTGAGATCGTACTCGCCGAAGTCGTCGAGCGCAACCATATCCGCGTACATCGTCGTGACGCCGACGAAGTGCGTGATCCCCTCGTCCTCGATGAGTTGCAGACACTCCCGGGCGTCCCACTCGAGTGCGCTCCGGAAGTAGAGTCGGCCGCCGCCGACCAGCGGCTGGAGGGCGGTGTGGGTGAAGCCGGTGATGTGGTAGAGAGGCAGCCAGGTCAGGCTGCGGACGGCCGCCGGCTCGACATCGACGTTCGAGGCGGTCAGCGGCCACAGCAGCTGTGCACGGGTGTTTTCGTGGGTGAGCTCGACCCCCTTCGGATCGCCGGTCGTCCCCGAGGTATAGGGCAACAGCGCCACGTCGTCGTCGGCCCGCTCGACCAGCGTCGGCTCGCCACGCAGGTCCTCGAAGGCGTGATCGTCCGGGTCCCGCTCCCAGTCCTCGCTCCGGATGGTGATCACCGCGGGCTCCATGTCGGCGTCCGCGGTCGCCTGGGCCACGACATCCCGGAGCGCGGGGTGGGTGATGACGGCGCTCGCGTCCGTGTCCGCCAGCTGGTAGGCCACTTCGCGGCGCTTGTACTGGGGATTGACCGGCGAGATCTCGACGCCGGCCTTGAACGCGCCGATCGAGGCGATCAGGTACTGCGGACAGTTCGGCAAGAACAGCAGGGCTCGATCGCCGGGCTCGAGGCCAATCCCGTGGAAGCCGCCGGCGAGTTCGGCGGTCCAGTCGCGGACGTCCGCGTGGGTCCAGCGCCGGCCGTGATGTTCCATCGCCTGTGCGTCCCCGTGGTGAGCTGCCGTCCGATCGAACAGGGTCGCGACGTTGCCCGCTCGCGCAGCGTCGTCGATCGCCGTCAGGTCCATGCATTGTGGTACCCCCGACCACATTTAAAACCTTATCTATCCAACACACGCGGACCGGAAGCAAGCTGGCGAGCCCGGCCGAGCCGTGACGAGCGATACATTTAGGAGCGTGAGTGTAGTATTGCCGACAGATGGTTCTCGAGTCGGTATCTCAGCTGCGTGATCGCATCGACCGCGTCGATGCCGCCGTCGCCGCCGTCGGCATCGGTGCGGCCGTCGGTCTCGACGTGGCACCGAGCGTGATCGGGTCGCTCCTCGGGATCGCGATCGGGAGCGTGTTTTTCGAGGTCGCGCTCGAGGAGTTCGACGTCGATCCGGCGCTTTGCTGGCTCGCCTTCGGGGTAGTCGCCGTGGCGGCAGGTCTCGTCCAGCTACGGGAGGGGAGCCGCTGGTTCGGTCCTGCGCTACTGGCGGCTGGCTGCTGGATCTGTCTCGATGCCCTGTCCGCGCGGCGGCCCGACGACGGCACAGCGGAGACCGACGCGCCCGACATGACGGACGACGAGTACTACCTCGTCGCACTGCACAGCCGCTGGCTGCTTGTGGCACTGCGCGAGGCCGACCGGCCGCTCACGAAGGCGGAACTCTGTGATCGGACCGGACTCATGGAGGCGGACATCGATCGGCTGCTCGCGGTCCACGGTGGCTCGAGCCCGATCGAACGGGTGGGAAACGGCTACGTACTCGACGAGGACGAAACCGGGGTCCTCGCGGCTGTCCGGACGGCCGTCGGGATGATCTGGGGCCGACTCGTCCGGCCGGTTCGACTGCTCGCCTCGCGCGGGTGACACCCGCTCGTTACTCCGCGTCGGACGCGGACTCGTCCTCCGTCGCTTCGACGCGCTTGCCCGTCTCCATCGGAATCACGTGCCGGTCGGCGTCGACCCATTCCCGCTCGAGTTCCCGCCCCTCGAACAGGCGGTCGAGGAAGACCGCCAGTCCGGCTACTTCGGAGTGGGGCTGGTTCGTGACGCCGACGTTCCAGTCGGCTTCCTCGTAGACGTCGAACGGGACTTTCTCGGAGCCGACCACGAGCAAGAGCGACTCGCCCGCGTCGGCGTGAGCCGCCCGGATGTCGTCCGCGACGTCTTGGACGCGCTCGCCGTACATCGTCAGGTGGACGACTTTTCCCTCCCAGTTGCGGATGATCCCCTGTGGCCCCTCGATGAGTTCGGCCTCGAAGGGACCGCCGAAGCGGTCGGTAATATCTGCGACAGTCTCGAGCGACTGGCCGGCGTTGTCGGGAAAGAGCACGCGGTCGGCCCCCAGCGCCCGCGCGGTCAGTCCGACGTGGGTCGTCATCCGATCGTCCCGGCCGGGCCGGTGGCCGAGTCGAAGGACGGCGACCTCGGTGTCGTCGTGCATGCCCGTAGTCACTCTCGGGCGAGGTTAGGAGGTTTCGTTTTCCATTCAGGTCGCACCGAGTTCGGTCCGCCACGCTGGCACGCGGACCGATGCGCGTGGCACCCAATAGTAAGTGCTCGACGCGAGTGGGACCGAGTATGGAGAAGACGAACGAATCGACCCTCGCGTGGCAGGAGTACGACCACGGTGAAACCGCGTTCCGCCGGAAAGAACTCGCGAACGCCGTCGACGCGTCCGACCTCGGCTGCAGCCTCTACGAACTGCCTGCGGGAATGCGGTCGTGGCCCTACCACTACCACACGGCCAACGAAGAGGCGATTTACGTTCTGGCGGGCGAGGGACGGCTCAAAACGCCGGACGGGCTCGAGCCGCTGACGGCCGGCGATTACGCGACGTTCCCGGCCGACGAGTCGGGCGGCCATCGGGTCGTCAACGACGGCGACGACCCACTGCGATATTTGGCGATATCGACGATGAACGAGCCCGACATCACCGTCTATCCCGAAACGGGGAAATTCGGCGTCTTCGTCGGCTCGCCGCCGGGCGGCCGCGACGAGCGGTCGCTCGAGGGGTACTATCGCATCGATGACCGGACGGAGTACTGGGAGGAGTGACGGAACGCGACTCGACGACAGCGCCGTCCCGAACGCTGGCATCTGGCGGCTGCACGCTCGAGATAGCCGCTCCGACGGCTGCTGTCGGCGAATTTGGACGAACACTCGCCCGCGAACGTCGCCGATACGCTTTTTCGGGTGCGTGCGAAACACCCGCATAATGATGGGGTTCCGGAGGCGGGTGAGCGGCCGATGACGAGGGTTCGCGAGTGGATCACGACTGCCCGTGAAGAACGGTGGGGAATGCTGACTGATCTCGCGTTCGCAGTCGTCTGGGTAACGGTCGTCGAACTCGTCACCTACCTGCTCTCGCCCCCGACCTGGGTGTATTACACGCTCATGCTCGCCGGGATCGTCGCGTATTTCGGCTTCGTCTGGAACTTCGAACTCGCGATCAGCCAGCAGCACCGATAAGTTCGACTGCGGACTCCTCGAGCGACCACGCCGACGGGAGACCGAGTGGTCTCCGATCCGCCGTACCGATGGCGCTCCCGTCGGCCGGAGAACACGTTACAAAAAACGAGCCGCAGTCAGCGATCCGCTACTCGGTCTCTTGGCCTTCGATATCGACGACGAGGACCGGCACGTGCGTCGACCGGAGCGTCCGTTCGGTGACGCTGCCGAGTAGCGCTCGTCGGATACCCGACCGTCCGTGCGACCCCATCACGACGAGGTCGATGTCGTTGTCGTCGATGTAGTCCGAAATGAGCGAGTGGGGTTTGCCCGCCGAGACGTTCTCGACGGACTCGAGGCCGCGTTCCCGGGCGCGGTCGGCGACGTAACCGGTGGCGCGATCGGCGCGTTCTCGGACTTCGCCCATCTCGCTGAACTGGCCCTGTTCGATGCGATCGACCTGTTCGGCACCCAGACTCAGGCTCATCGAGTCGGTATCGACCACGTACAGGGCGTGGACGTCGGCCCCGTACTGGTCGGCGAGGTCGAGCGCGTGCGCAACCGCAGCCTTGGACGTTTCGCTGCCGTCAGTCGGAACGAGTATTCGGTCGTACATTGGGTTAGTCATCCGCAGGTGGTTCGCCGCCATCAGTGCTCACGGCGTCCTGTGCGGTCTGTTGCTGCCCCATGGGTTCGGGACTATGACACTGCCGGACCAGTCGTTTGGTCTCCATCGATGGTTCGTCGGTCACCATCGAAACGGCGATGGTGATGATGAACACTGCCGGTGTCCCGACGAGCGCCGCCCCGATAGGCGGCACGTACTGGGCATAGATGGGGACGATCGCTGCCCCTTCACCGCCGGCGAGCTCGGCGAGGAAGCCGACGTAGCTCGGGAGCACGCTGTTGATGATCGACGTGATCCAGATGAACAGACCGGCGGACATCCCGGCCAGCGCGCCCGGCTTGTTGGTGTTCTCCCACCACAGACCGAGGAAGAACATCGGGAACAGCACGATCCCGGCCAGCGAGAACGCGTATGCGACCAGTTCGCCGATGAGTGCCGGCGGGTTGAACGCAGTGACGGTCACCAGCGCGCCGATGACGACGATGGTGACGCGGCCGATGAGGATCTGCTGGCGCTGGGTCGCGTCAGGGTTTATCAGTTCGGTGTAGATATCGTGTGCGACTGCCGAGGAGGCGGTGATGAACAGCCCGGCGGTCGTGGCAATGGCCGCGGCCATCGCCCCTGCGGCCACGAGTCCGACGAACCACGTCGGGAGAGTGGCGAACTGCGCGGCCAGCACGACGATGACGTCACCCTCCGCGCCCGTCATGCCGCCCGTGCCCGCGTAGGCACTGGCTCCTTGGGTGACCTCGAAGAGATTGACGCCGAAGGCCGCCATCGCGGGTGCAGACCAGTACAGCAGGCAGATGAAGAACAGTCCCCAGACCGTCGACCAGCGGGCGGTCCGCTCGTTCTGGACCGTATAGAACCGCACTAACACGTGTGGGAGGCCGCACGTACCGACGATGAGCGAGAACGCGGTGGCCACCCAGAGGTAGAACGTGTTGTCGCCGAGGAACGGTTCCGAGAACTGGCGGCTCAGTTCGCTGAAGAGCGCCCCGTACTGGATCTGGGGGAGCACCGTGGAGTATCCCTGCGTCCAACCGACGACGTACACGCCCGCGAGGAACGCGACGATGAGGATGACGTACTGGACAGCCATGTTCTTCGTCGCCCCCAGCATCCCGGAGAGTGCCAAGTAGCCGACGGTAATCGTCATCATCACGATGATCATCGGGATGATGTCGAGTCCGAAGACGTACTGGCCCACCAGCCCCATGCCGCGGGCCTGTCCGACCGAATAGACGTACGCGATCAACAGCGTCGTGAAAGCCGCCAGCGCTCGTGCGACCGGCGAGTTGAAGCGATCACCGACGAAGTCAGGTGCGGTGTACTTGCCGAACCGACGCATCTGTGCGGCCAGGAAGATGAGCAACACGAAGTAGCCCGTCGTCCAGCCGACGATAAACGCCAGTCCGTAGAAACCGGCGAGGGCGACGAGTCCCGCGAGCCCGAGATACGAGGCGGCGGACATCCAGTTGGCACCGATCGCCATCCCGTTCTCGATGTTCCCGATACCCCGACCGGCAACCCACATGCCCTCGGTATCGGCGACCTTGAACACGTATCCAATGACGAGGAACGAGGCCATCATCAGGAAGATCATGATGGCCGGGAGCAGCTTGAACGAGATGTCAAGCGCTTCGGCCTGGAGCGGGACCATCATTGGTCACGACCTCCGTCGGTCGCCGCCACGTCCGTCGTTCCACTGTCGCTATCGACTGTGGCAGGCTCGATTCCGTATTTTTGGTCCAGTCGGTCTCGAGAGCGGGCGTAGACCGCCGACAGTATCAATGCCCCGGTCGGGGCACCGATAGCAATGAGGAAGTAGTGAAGCGGGAAGCCGAGCCCTGGAACGCTTCTCGTCATGAGGTCCGGTGCCAACCACGTCAGCGTCACCGGCCCCCAAACGATGAGCACCCATGCGATGAACGTTCCCCAGACGAGTTTCAGGTGATCGCGCATGAACGGCGTGCTCGGCTTCAGGAGGTTGACCTCCGAACTGAGATAGTCGGTGTTTCGGTGTGCTTGACCGGGCTGTCCGGCCACGCCACCGTCCGTTGCGGCTCGTTCATCGGTTGAATCATGGCTGTTATTATCTGGCATATGTGTGTCTGTGTTCGAGTCGTGTATCAGTCGTTTGTTCGTTCGAAAGAATCGATGTTAGCGAGTCAGTCGGTCGACACCTGTTCCGCGATGTCGTCGACGACGTCCGGGTTCCGGAGCGTCGAGGTGTTGCCCAACTCGTTCCCGCTTGCGATGTCCTCTAACAGCCGGCGCATGATCTTGCCCGACCGCGTCTTGGGCAGTTCGTGCGTGAAAACTATCTCTTCGGGCTTGGCGATCGGCCCGATGGAGTCGAGGACGGCCGCCATGGCCTCCTCCTCGAGGTCGGCTTCACGGTCCTCGTAGCCGTCCTCGGGGATAGCGTAGACATAGACCGCCTCGCCTTTGACCTCGTGGTCGCCGCCGACGACGGCGGCTTCGGCGATCCCCTCGACGCCGACGACGGCCGACTCGATCTCCATCGTGCCCAGTCGGTGGCCGGAGACGTTGATCACGTCGTCGACCCGCCCGAGGATGGTGATGTAGCCGTCGTCGTCGATCTTCGCGCCGTCCTCGGGGAAGTAGACCCACTCGTCGGTCGCCTCGTCCGAGTACTCGTCCCAGTACTCCTGAACGAACCGCTCGTCGTTGTCGTACAGCGTGCGGAGCATGCCGGGCCACGGGTTGTTGACCGTGACGTAGCCGGCCTGCCCGGCGTCGACTTCCGCACCCTGTGCGTCGACGACGCGGGCGTCGATCCCCGGAAGGGGTGGCCCCGCTGAACCGGGTTTCATCGTGTTGATCCCCGGCAACGTCGTGATCATCATACCTCCGGTCTCGGTCTGCCACCAGGTGTCGACGATCGGGCACTCCTCGTTGCCGATGTGTTTGTAGTACCACTTCCACGCCCGCGGGTTGATCGGCTCGCCGACGGTCCCCAGCAGCCGCAGCGAGGACAGGTCGTGGTCCTCCGTGTACTCCGAGCCCCACTTCATGAACGCCCGGATCGCCGTGGGGGCGGTGTAGAAGATGTCGACGCCGTTCTGCTCGACGATCTCCCAGAGCCGGTCCTTGTCGGGGTAGTCGGGCGTCCCCTCGTACATCACCGTCGTCGTGCCCAGCGCGAGCGGGCCGTAGACGATGTAGGAGTGTCCCGTGATCCAGCCGATGTCAGCTGAGCACCAGTAGGTGTCGTCAGCCTCGATGTCGAGGACGGCATGGCTCGTCCAGGCGCTGTAGGCGAGATAGCCGCCGGTGGTGTGTTTGACCCCCTTTGGCTTGCCGGTCGTGCCCGACGTGTACATCAGGAACAGCATGTCCTCGGCGTCCCGGGAGACCGGCTCGACCGTCGCCCCCTCGTGGTCGGCCACGAGTTCGTCGTAGTCGTGCTGGTTGTCCGCGAGGTCGTGCTCGAGGTCGTCGCCCAGTCGGTCGACGACGACGACATCGGAGACTGCGTGGTCGACCCCCGCGAGCCCCTCGTTGGCCTTCGAGATGTGATCGAGGGCATCGCCGCGGCGGTAGTAGCCGTCGCAAGTGACCAGATACTCGCTGTCGGCCGAGTTCATCCGGGTCGCCAGCGCGTCGGCTGAGAAGCCGGCGAAGACGACGCTGTGGGGCGCGCCGATCCGGGCGCAGGCGAGCATCGCGATCGGCAACTCCGGAATCATCGGCAGGTACAGCGTGACGATATCGTCCTCCTCGACGCCGAGTCCCCGCAGCGTCGCCGCGACGTCCTCGACCTCGTCTAGGAGTTCGTCGTAGGTGTACGTCCGCTCTTCTCCGAGTTCGCCTTCCCACTCGATCGCCACACTGTCGCCGCGGCCATCTTCGACGTGTCGGTCGAGGCAGTTTGCGGCGGCGTTGAGCTTACCGCCGGTGAACCACTCGTAGAACGGCGCGTTCCCGTCCTCGAGGACGGTGTCGTACGCCTCGTCCCACGAGAGGAGGTCGGCCGCCCGCTCCCAACACTCCGGCCAGTTCTCCTCGAACTCCTCGTAGATCCCTTGTTCAGTGACGTTTGCCTGCTCGACGAACGACTCGGGCGGCTCGAAGGCCTCCTGCTCCGCGAGTCGTGCCTCGAGGTTGGCATCCTCCTGTGACATGGTACACCCACTCAATCGGGTACCCACATAGTAAAGCCGGCCTCTAGATGTGCAAAACCGACCCGGTCCTCCCCGGCGGTCCCTCGCATTTATTGACTCTCGGCGGCCGTGACAGGGTGGGTCGTCGGGCGGTTGGTCCCACCGTTATCGGGATGTGACGCGTCGTGGAACGACGGGTCGTGACACGTACTAGACCAGTCTGTGAGCGAGACGTCCGGATCGGACGGCCCGTCTAGAGACTTAGTACCGATCTCGCGTGGTCGGCCGCCTACTCCTCGGGATCGTCGAGGAACGTACGGAGCAGTTCGTGTTGGCCCTTCCGCAAGTGATTGTGCAGCGTCGGGGAAGAAACGCCCATGGCGTCGGCGACTTCCTCAGCCGTGCTCTCCCGTGGCCAGTCGTAGTAGCCGCCGAAGTAGGCCGCGCGAAGGGCCGCCTCCTGGCGGTCGGTTAACCGATCCTCGAGCCCTTCGCGGAACTCGCGGGCGGTCTGGACGGTCCGCTCGGTCTCGCGTTTCCCGACCAGTTCGGAGTCGGGGAACGCCGATCGGAGGCCGTCGAGGATCGTCCGAAGGTCAGCGTCGGCCGCGCAGTCGCCGGTGATCGCCGCCGACCCGCCCTCGAAGACCGCCTCGTGGACGGTCACGCCGTACTCCGTCAGCGTGACGATCGGGCAGGAGCCCTCGACGACGAACTCGACGCGCCAGCCGTCCTCGTCGGTCTCGATTAGCCGGCAGTCCTCGATCCCGGCGGCGGTGTCGGCGAGCTCGAAGACAGCGGCCGGCGACGCCCCCTCAAGTCGAACGTAGTAGAGGTGGGTCGATTCGTCGATCGGAACCAGCGAGTCGAGTTCGAAGCGGCAGTCGAGTCGACGTGAGGTATCGACGAAAAAGGAGCGCTCGTCCCGACAGGCGACCTCGAGTTCGAGCACGCGGTCGGACAGCAGCAGGTTCCGGCGGCGGATGGCACCGATCGCGTAGCCGACTTGCCGGCCGATCGTCGCCAGCCACGTGCGTTCGTCGTCCACGAACGCATCCGCGCGCTCGGTCGCGACCGACAGCGTTCCGTAGATCGTATCACCGTACGCGAGCGCGACCCTCGCGACGGCCCCCTCGAACTGGCCGTCGGCCTCGAGCGTCGCCGTGACATCGTCCGCGACCAACACCGTCCCCTCCTCCGGAACGGCCTCGGCCACCGACGCCGAGCGCTCGAGTGGCGCGGCCGGATCGTCTACTCGCCAGTCGTCGGGGACGACGCGCTCGATCGCACCGGGATCGATCCCGCTGGACGCGAGTCGTCCTCGTCGGTCCGAGATCGTCGCCCGGTCGATCCAGGCGAACTCGTAGGCCCGACCGTCGGCGAGCGCGTCACACGTCCGCGTCTCCACCCCCTCGTGATCAGTCGATTCGAGCAACGCCGCAGTCAGGTCCCGATGTCGCCGGGCGACGGCGTACAGCCGGTCGAGTTCGGCACGGCGCTGGCGGGCGGCCTCGAGTGCCTCGTGTGCAGCCGTCCCGTCGCGGACGAAGACTGCGAAGCCGCGGTGGCGGCCCTGATCGTCCCGGAGCGGCGAGACGACTTCGGTCGCGCGAAACCGCGAGCCGTCCTCGTGGACGCGCCACCCCTCGGTTTCGCAGCCGGACTCGTCGAGCGCCGTCGAGAGAGTTCGTTCGGGAGCGCCCGACTCGACGGCGTCGTCGGTGTAGAACGCGGAGACGTGGGTGCCGACGATCTCGCCGGCCCGGTAGCCAAACAGCGCGGCCGCGCTGCGGTTCCAGCGCTCGACGTAGCCGTCCGCGTCGAGACGAACGAGCGCGTACCGATCGCTGGCGGCCAACAGGAGCCGAACGACGCTGTCGTCGCTCACCGCGGGACCCGACTGGGGATCGCCGGACTGCGGGCCGGACGGTCCCTCGACAGCGTCGAACGCATCGACGATCTCGGCGTCGGTGGGCTCGGGGAGGTAGGACTCGAGGGCCTCGAAACTGCGCCAGCCGCCCGCGGTTTTGACAACGCGAGGATTGACATCGTGGTCGACCAGTGCGGTGTGGGCGAAGTACTGGCGGAGATCGCTCGTCGAAACGTCGCCGAGCGCGGGTTCAGTGAACAGATCGCTCGCCCGATCGGCGACCTCCGAGACCAGCATCTGGAGCCGACGGGCCGTGACGGTGAAAACCCGGTCGTCGCTCGAGAGATCGTTGCTCCGGGCGTAGCGGCGGAGTTCCCGTTCGACGCGAGTCGGCAGGTACGCGGTTCGGGTTCCCCGATCGTCGGCGATCGGCACGCGGATCAGGTATCGCGGCGGGTCGATCCGTACCTGCTCGATATCGTCGATCGAGAGCTGGGTCAGTTCGGTCGGTCGAAGCCCGACGTCACCGCAGAGTCGGATCACCAGCGCTTCACGGTAGGTCTCGGCCGCATCGAGCAGCGACTCGTACTCCCGCGGGGCGAGTACCGTCCCCGCAGTCCCCTCGAAGCCCATCGAATCTGGTTCGCCAATTCTGGGGACGCGAACATAATTGTATCGTCTATTGCGGGCAGTCGTGGAGAAATCGAGTATTGGGCCGATAGCCGGTGTCAGATTGTTTCGCGTCCGTGATATCCGCGAAACGCTACCGGTCCGCGTCCTCGCGATCGCCCGCGTCGCCGATCTCGGCCTGGATCTCGCCGACGATCTCGGGATTGCGAAGCGCCGAGGTGTCGCCCAGTTCCTCGCCGTTGGCGACGTCCTCGAGCAGGCGGCGCATGATCTTGCCCGATCGCGTCTTGGGGAGTTCCGGGGTGAAGATCACCGCTTCGGGCCGGGCGAGCGGTCCGATCGCGGACTCGACGTTGTCGCGGATCGCCCGTCGGATCTCCCGGCCGGAGTCGTGCCCGCGCTCCGTGCTGACGTAGGCGTAGATGTCGGTCTCGCCGGTCTCGCTCGAGCGGCCGACGACGGCGGCCTCGGCGACGCCGTCGGCATCGGCGATCGCGCTCTCGATCTCCACGGTTCCCAGCCGGTGGCCCGAGACGGAGATCACGTCGTCGACCCGCCCGAGAACGGTGATATAGCCGTCCTCGTCGACGCGGGCCGTGTCGCCGCTGAAGTAGCGCCAGTCGTCGGACGCGGGGTCGGAAAACCGCCGCCAGTACTCCGCGACGAAGCGCTCGTCGTTGTCGTACAGCGTCCGGGCCATTCCGGGCCAGGGCCGGCCGATCGTGAGGTAGCCGGTCTCGCCCGGCGCGACATCGTCACCGGCTTCATCGACGACCCGGGCGTCGATCCCCGGCAGCGGCGGGCCGGCGGACCCGGGCTTCATTTCGTCGATGCCGGGGAGCGTGGAGATCGTCACCGCGCCGGTTTCGGTCTGCCACCAGGTGTCGACGACCGGGCAGTCCCCGCCGCCGATGTGTTCGCGATACCAGTTCCACGGACGCGGGCTGATCGGTTCGCCGACGGTCCCGAGCAGCCGCAGCGAGGACAGGTCGTGGTCTCCGGGGTAGTCCGATCCCCACTTCATGAACGCGCGGATCGCCGTCGGCGCGGTGTAGAAGACGTCGACGGCGTTGCGGTCGACGATCTCCCAGAGCCGATCCCGGTCGGGATAATCCGGCGTTCCCTCGTACATCACCGTCGTCGTCCCGAGCGCGAGGGGGCCGTAGACGATGTAGGAGTGCCCCGTGATCCACCCGATGTCGGCGGCACACCAGTAGGTATCGTCGGGTTTGACATCGAGGACGGCGTGGCTCGTCCACGCGACGTGGGCGAGATAGCCGCCGGTCGAGTGGACGACGCCTTTCGGCTCACCAGTCGTTCCAGACGTGTACATCAGGAACAGCATGTCCTCGGCGTCACGGGAAACCGGTGCGACGGTCTCGCCCGCGAACTCATCGCGGAGGTCGTGGTAGTCCCACTCGTCGTCGCCGAGGACGTGGGGCAAGTCGTCGCCGAGCCGATCGACGACGACGGTTCGTACGTCCTGCTCGAGGGCGATACGGGCGTTGTCAGCCTTGCTCTTCTGGTTGAACGCATCGCCCCGTCGGTAGTAGCCGTCGCAAGTGACCAGATACTCGCTGTCGGCGGCGTCCATCCGCGTCGCCAGCGCATCTGCGGAGAGTCCGGCGAAGACGACACTGTGGGGTGCGCCGATCCGGGCGCAGGCGAGCATCGCGATCGGCAACTCCGGGATCATCGGCAGGTAGATCGTCACGACGTCGTCCTCCTCGACGCCGCGATCCCGCAAGGCCGCCGCGAACTCGTTGACTTCGACGTAAAGGTCCCGATAGGTGTAGGTTCGGCGCTCGCCCTGTTTGCCCTCCCAGCGGATCGCGGCGTGGTTCTTCCGCCCCGACTCGAGGTGTCGGTCCAGGCAGTTGTATGAGGCGTTGAGGCGTCCGTCGGCGAACCAGCGATAGAAGGGGGCGTCCCCGTCCGCGAGGACCGTCTCGTAGGGCTCGTCCCACGAGAGGAGGGCGGCCGCACGCTCCCAACACTCCGGCCAGTTCGCCGCGAACTCGTCGTGGACCCCCGGGTCCGAGACGTTCGCCTGCTCGACGAACGACTCGGGTGGGGCGTGGGTGGTGCCGATGGACGTGGACGCGTCTCGACCCCACCCGTTCCGATCGACCATGTCTCGTCCGAACCGTGGATGGTCAGGGGAATAAACGTTCCTCCGAATCGCCGTGCAGTGGACGTGTCACACCCGGCCGCCTCGGGGCGGTCCTCGTGTCGATCAGAGGCCGTCCTGCGTCGAATCGATGTCGGCGATCTCCTCGGGATCGACCTCGTGTCCGGGTGCGCGAACGACGTAGACATCATAGCGGTGATCGCTCGCGACCGGCCCGCCGACGCTCGACTGCGGCGCGATGACCGAGCCCGCGTTCTCCGACCCGATGAACACGACCGACGCCTCGATGTCGGCGGCGACGCGTCGTATCTCGCGGACGACGTTCATCGTCGACGTCGCGGTCGGTTCGTCCGAACTGACCCGCTCGGTCCGAACCGTCGCCCCCGGCGCGACCTCGGCGGCACGGCGCTGCATCCCCGCGGCAATTGCCTCCGTATCGAACGGCTCGCCCTGTGTGATCCAGCCTCGGTCCCGCGCGTAGTCAGCGTCGTCCGGAATCACCGTCAGAACGACGACTTCCTCGTCAAGCAGGTCGCCGAACGTCGACGCCCGCTCGAGCGCTTTCGTCGCCAGCTCCGACCCGTCGAAGGGAACGAGCAGTGACATACGACTACGTCACACGACAGGCGAGGTAAACGTTCGGTCCGTGACAGGGGCTAGCCGACGACCAGTACCGGCCGATCCGCGGTCCGGACGACCCTGTCAACGGTACTGCCGAGCAACGCCCCCTTGAACGACGACCGGCCGCGGGACCCGAGTACGATCGCGCTCGCGTCCCGTTCGGCCGCGTACTCGAGGATTTCCTCGTGGGGGACGCCCGATCGAACCGCCGTCTCGACGGCCACGTCGGCCGCTGTCGCCGTCGACTCGAGGGTCGCGAGCCAGGCCGCCGCGCGCTCTTCGAGGTGCCGTTGTGCCTCGTCGGGATCGACGATGCCGGTATCGTACGCGGTCCGCTCGTCAACGACGGCGATACCGTACAACGGCGCGTCGAACCGGTCCGCGAGCGCGATCGCGTGCTCGACCGCAGTCGCCGCGGCCTCGCTCCCGTCGGTCGCGACCAGAATGGAGTCGTACATGCGCATCGATACGAGCCCCCTCGAGAAAGGGTTGGGGATCGGAACGGTGACGGACCCACTGCGGTTGCGTGTGCTGTCTCGAGGTTCACGGGTTGCCGTGGTTCGGTACTGCGTGAGGGCCGCGACGCCCGTGACGTCGGTCGGTGACGGAAGCCGCGGGTCCCGTGTGGCCACCGAACGCGGCGTCGCCCCCTTGCCGTCCGTCGTTCACTCTCCGCCCCGGTCGTCCCGCGCGACGCCCCGCGCCGCCGTCGCCTTCACCGAAGCGACGATCGACCGCCCGGGCTCGAGTTCCAACGTCGCGACGCTGCGCCGCGTGACCAGCGCCACGAGGTCGCTCCCCTCGTTGGCGTCCTCGTGGTCCCCGTTCCCGACGCCATCTCGATCCCCGCCGTCCTGACCATCGACGTCGTCCCCAGCGTCTCCGGCCGCGAGGTCGACGCCCACTCTCGCGACCGCGTCGCCGGCCTCGAGCCACGAGACGGTCCCCGGAAACCGGTTCCGGACGCTCGTCCCCTCGGCTCGAGGGACGGCCGTCGGCGCGTGCAAACTGACCGCGTCGGAGCGGATCGTCACGGACGCGGTGACGGCATCGGTCGGGACGACAGCCAGAACATCGCCGGCACCGGTTTCGACGGTCGCGAGTTCCCCGTCGCGGTCGACGACCGGCCCCGTGAGCACCGTCTCGTCGACGCGGGCGACGCCCTCGTAGACCGCGACCAGCCGATCGAACCGCGCCAGTAGATCCCTGGCGGACTCGGTCAGGGAACTCCCGCCGCCGTCGGCCCCGCCCCGGGTCCGCTCGACTAACGGGCCGGCCGCCGCCTCGAGTTCGACCACGCGCTGCTGGAGGCGCGGGTACGACCGTTCGAGGGCCGCCGCCGCGCCCGATAGCGAGCCACAGTCGTCGATCGCGCGTAACATCGCGATGTCGTTGCGGTCGACGCTGACGTCGTCGATCCGCAGGTAGGGGTCGAACTCCTTTTCCATGGGTATCGGTCACCGGTGGGAGCCCCGACGAGGCCCCCCGGGGTTCTCGAGTCTCCCTTCGAGATCAGGCGAGAAGTTCGTTGTCATCGTACAGCAGATCGCCGCGGACGAACCGCGCGGTCCGCTCGTCCCGCGGGTCCTCGAACACCCGCTCGGGCGGACCGATCTCGATCAGTTCGCCGTCGAGCAGGACAGCGACCCGATCCGAGATCCGCTCGGCCTGGTGCATGTCGTGGGTCGCGAGCAACACGCCGTGATCGCGGTCGCGCGCCCGCCCGATCGCCCGCTCGAGGATGGCCGTGTTCCGCGGGTCGAGATCGGACGTCGGCTCGTCGAGGACGAGTAGTTCCGGGCGAGGCGCGAGCGCGCGGGCGAACGACACCCGCTGGGCCTCGCCGCCCGACAGCGACGCCGCGTCGCGGTCCCACTCGTCCTCGAGACCGACGAGTGCGAGGGCCTCGAGCGTCCGATCGTCGACCGTCGGCGACCCGTGAATCCAGCGGGCCGCGAGCCGCTCGACGAAGCCCCGGAGCCGGCTGGACCACGGCCGGCGAATCCGCCGGCCGGCGTCGACGTTGCGCGCGACCGAGGTCTCGAACAGGCTCGCCTGCTGGAAGACGACCCCGATTCGCCGCCGGAGCGCGAGACGATCGTCTCGCGGGAGCGACCACGGCTCCGTCCCGTCACAGCGGACCGCACCGTCGGTCGGTCGCTCGAACAGAGCGGCCAGCCGCAGGAGCGTCGACTTGCCGGCCCCCGACGGGCCGATCACCGTCACGACCTCGCCGGCACCGACGGCCAGCGAGATGGCGGTCAGAATGGGCGTCCCGTCGACGCCGTAAGACGCACGCTCGAGTTCGAAGTTCATGGTTGTCTCACCGCGATCGTGTTCGGGCCGACGGGGTGCGCTCGCACGGTCATCGCCCCCCGAGCCGCAGGACGATCCCGTTGACGAGCAACACGAGGACGAGCAACACGGCACCGAGGACCAGCGCCGTCTCGAACTCGCCTTTCCGAACCTCGAACTGGATCGCGGTCGTCAGGGTCCGGGTTTTCGAGGTCCCGTCGGCGTAGGCGATGTTGCCACCCACGATGAGGACGGAGCCGACCTCGCTGATCGCGCGGCCGAAGCCCGCGAGAATCCCGGTGATGACGCCGTACCGAGCCTCTTTGAGCGTGATGAGCGCGACATCCGCTCGAGTCGCGCCGATCCCGTAGGCTGCGTCTCGAACGGCGTCGTCGACGCTCTCGACCGCCGAGAGGGCGACGCCGGTGATCACCGGTGTGGCGAGCACGAGTTGCGAGATGACCATGGCTTCCGGCGTATAGATGAGGTTCAGCGTTCCCAGCGGGCCTCGATTCGAAAGGACGTACCAGACGAGGAGCCCGACGACGACGCTCGGAAACCCCATACCGGTGTTGATGACGGCGGTGACGAACCGCTTGCCCTGGAAGTCCGCGAACCCGACCGCGAAGGCGACCGGGAGGCTCACGGCGGTGCTCAGCAGAATTGCGAACAGACTGACCGTCAGCGATAGCCGGATAATGCTTCGGAGATAGGTCGGATCGGAGAGGGCATCGAGTGGCATTGGTAAGTCCCCGGAGCCGGTCGGGTGGTGGCTGCGTCACTCGTCCGCGGAATCCGGCTGCCATCCCTCCGGCACGTACTGCTGGAAGTTCGGTTCCGCGGACAGCGCCTCGGGGTAGAACAACTGTTCCCCGTTCGCCGTGTACTCCGCGATGATCTCCTGTCCCCTGGGGCTCGTCACGAAACCGATGTAGGTCATCGCGAGCTGGTAGTTGACGTTCGAGTGGATCTCGGGATTGACCGCCATGATCCCGTACGGGTTCGCGAGCAACTCCGGGCCGCCCTCGATCGGGCCTTGAACCAGAATCTCGAGGTCGATGTCGTCCCGCGAGAGGTACGTCCCCCGATCCGAGAGCGTGTAGGCCCCGGCCTCGTTGGCGTGGGTCAGCGTCTCGCCCATTCCCTGTCCGAGACTCCGATACCACTCGCCTCCGGGTTCGGTGTCCGCGTTCTCCCAAATGACGAGTTCTTTCGTGTGCGTCCCGGACTCGTCTCCGCGGGAGACGAACGGCGCTTGTGCACTCGCGATGGCGTCGAAGGCGGCCGCCGCCCCCTCGGCATCGCTTACGCCCGCCGGATCGTCGCTCGGGCCGACGATCACGAAATCGTTGAACATCAGGTCCCGCCGGTTGACGCCATAGCCTTCCTGCATGAACTCGTCCTCGCGCGATCGAGCGTGGACCAGAATGACATCGGCGTTCCCGTCTCGAGCCGAGCGGATCGCGGCACCCGTCCCTTCCGCGTTGGCCGCGACGCGCGTCCCGAAGCGCTCCTCGAACGCCGCGTTGATCTCGTCGAGCAGTCCCGTCGCTTCCGTGCTGGTCGTCGTCGCGAGCGCGAGTTCCTCCCCGGCGATCGACCCCTCGCTCCCGGTGTCCGGGCCGAGACAGCCCCCGACGGCCGCGGCGATCCCCGCAGCACTCGCTCCGAGTATCGCCCTCCGTCGATATTCCATCTATGGAACAACGATGAGACACAGTGGCATAAACGTACCGCCAAAGGAACTCGTCGGGGGCTACGAACCCCTCTCGAGGACCCACTGCGGGCGAACATGTAATTCCGACTCGTCTTCCGCAGGTTCGTCGCGTCCGTCGCCGCCGATGCTATCGAGAAGCCCCTCGGCGCTGCTGCCGTCGGTCACACTTCTGGCGACCGACTCGATCGAATCGCGACCCGTGATCCCCGAGACCGACCCGAGAGCGTTCCGAATCGCCGCCGATACGTCGGTTCTGATCTCGCCGAGTTCTTTCCCCTCCTCGATGCCGTCCTCGATGGACCCCGTTGCCGAGCATATCGGCGGCGTCAAGCAGATTGCTCACCTCGTTGGCCACCATCCCCTGCAGTCCGGGACTGTCACTCACGGCGACTACCTTGAGCCGGGTCATCGAGCGGGAGCGTGTGCTGTGTCACAATGTTACTCCTCGGCCTCGGCCGCCTGTTCCGAGTCTTCGTCCCCCAATGTGTCGCCTTCCTCGCCCGATTCGGAGTCGTCTTCGCTTGCGACTGCCCCTTCGGATTCGTCTTCCCCACCCCGGGGCTCCGCGCTTTCGGCAGGGTCCGTCTCCCTTTCCTCGGCATCGGTATCCGCTTCGGCGAGGCCCGCGTCGGCGTCGCTCGCGTCCTCGGACCGGCCGTCGCGCTCTTCCATCTCCGCCTGTCTGCCGTCTGTCATCACCCGGCGTGGCGGTCCCGTCGCCCGCTCAGTTTCGTCGAGACGGCTCGAGGAGCGTTCGCCCCACCCGGGATCCGAACGCTCCTCGCGGCCGTCGCATGCAGAACTCTCGGTCATTATACGGGAACAGGAACGCTCGTGAGCGTTGTGGGGGGTGGTCTTGCGTATGTAACTAGCACACTAGCGCCGGAAAACCGGTCCGAAACCGACCGATCGACGGCGCTACTCGAGCGAGCCGACCTGAAGCGCGTACTCACCGCGCGTCTCTCCGTCGTCGTGATACGCGACGGGTTCCTCGATGGCTGCGACCGTTCCGTCCTCGACAGCGGCCGCCGTCGCGATTCCCGCGAGACGCTCGCACCCGCCCGCGCCGGATTCGCGGTCGAACCAGCGGACGGCGTGGGTGTCCGGATCGCGTACCCGGAAGTTCTGCGCACAGGGAGCGACCAGCCGGTCGCCGGAGGCGACGAGGCCGTGGACGAAGCCCCGAACTTCGTCGTCCCACAGGAGGTCGCCGTCGGTGTCGAACGCAGCGACCCGGTGTTCGTTCGGATGACGATGCTCCGTCTCGCGGCTCTCGACTGTGTAGGTGTTGCCGGTCACGAACGCTACGCGACCACCGTTCGCGGAGACGTGGTTCGGATACGCGTACAGCCGCTCGCCGTCGATCTCGGTTTCGACCGCGAGGTCAACCCGCCAGCGCTCGGCACCGCCGGGCCCCAACAGATAGCCACGTTTGTCGCCGTGGCTCGAGACGGCGATCGAGTCCCCGTCGAACGAGACGTCGCCGACGCGGCGGTCGCCTTCGGTACCGGGGTCCCAAGTCCACTCGAGGTCGCCCGACTCGGGGTCGAGGACGACGAGCCCGGTGTCGTGGTCGCCCAGACAGCGGTTGTAGCCGACCGCGAGGCGCTCGCCATCGGCGTCGAGATCGAGCGCGATTGGCGAGGCGTCGGTCTCGTAGGTCCAGCAGACAGCGCCGTCGGCGTCGAACGCGTAGACCGTGCTGTGCCACCGTCGGATCTCGCCGTCGCGCTCGTAGCGCCGCGCGGCGGCGTAGAGTCGCTCGTCGCCGTCGCCGTCGGTTCCCGTCTCGCAGGCGACGACGTAGGGTAGGTAGAAGACGGTGTCTTTGACCGCCTCGCCGACATCGTCGGCGGTGTCGTAGCGCCACTGTCGGTCGCCGGTCTCGGTGTCGTAGGCCGCGATCGTCCCCGTCCGGCCGCGGCCCGCGACGACGATCGTGTCACTCTCCGGGAGCGACGCGATCCCGACCGCGTGATCCGGATGGGCGGCCGACCAACGGGTCTCGAGCGAGTCGACATCGCGGGCGGTGACGGTGCCGTCCCACTCGCCGGTGACGACGTAGTCGGCGGCGGCGAAGCCGACCGCGGACCGGGTCCACATGTGGCGGCTCCGGGCGGCATCGATCTCGCCGAGCGGCACCGACCGGAACTCGAGGGCGTCCTCGCGTTCGGTATCGGCAGTTTCGGCCATCGTTACTCCTCGACCGGGAACGTCTCGTGGAGGGTGTCGTGAGCGTCGCCGAGTCCATCGACGATGCTCTCGCCTTGCGCGTGCAGTCGCTGGATCGCCCGCTCGGCGTCACGGACCGCGAGCAGCCGCCCCCGCGTGTAGTCGTACTCGGGATCGTCGTTGTCCATCGCTGCGACCTCTTCCTCCAGATCGACCAACGCCGCGTCCAGATGGCGTTCGACCTCGGCGAGGCTGTCGGCCTCCGCGAGGCCCTTGATCGGCCCCTCCAGGTGGCCCTCGAGTTCTTTCTCCGCGTGATCGCGGGTGCTGTCGTCCCCGACGCCGAGGACGTTCATCAGTCCGAGTCGTAGCGCTTCGATTTCGTGGCAGCTCATGGGTTGATGTATGATGTGTCGAATTCGTGTGTTTCGATCGCGTTACAGCGTCTGATCGACGAGGTCGCTCACGATGCGGTCCCGGTCGAGGTGATCGCCGACGATCCGTTCGGCGTCGTCGGCCTCGACGTCGCCGTACCAGATCCCGTCCGGGTAGACCGCGACCATCGGGCCGTCGCCACAGCGACCCAGACAGGACGACCGCGTGATGCGGGCGTCACAGTGCTCCGAGTCCCGCACTTCCTGGCGCAGGCGCTCGAGGACCGCCGGCGACCCCATTTTGGCACAGGTCTGGTTGGTACAGACCGTGACGTGCTTTTCCGGCGCGTCGTGGCTGTCGGGTTCCTCGTCGATGTCGTCGCGGTCGGCGTGGGCCTCCTGATGGGCCAGCGCACGGAGCATGGCCCGCGCCCCGCCGACGTCTTCCTCGTAGCCCTCGAGATCGACTTTGTACTTGCACGTGTCACAGGACATCTTCACGCTCTCCGTGCGGGCCTCCTGCCAGCGGTCGGCGAAGACGTCCAGCAGCCGCGAGTCCGTGCCGAGCGGATCGCCGGCCAGCGCGTCGACGTAGGGATAGTCCGCGTCGAACTCCGCCGTCCAGTCGCGGACCCGCTGGGTGAGGACGCCGTCGCCGAGCATGTACGGCAACACGACGACCGCGTCGGGCCGGTGTTTCGAGAGCCCGTGGAGCGACTCCTCGAGCGTTGGTTCGGTGACGCCGATAAAGGACGCCTCCACGCGGTCGAATTCGCGACCCTCGTAGAGCAGCCGCGCGAGTTTGTGCACGTCGCCGTTTGCGTCCGGATCGCTCGAGCCGCGCCCGCAGACGACGATGGCCACGTCGTCATTCGCCCGGTCGACGCCGAGGTCGGTCTCGACCGCGGCGGCGCGGTCGTCAAGCAGGTCCAGAATCGCGGGATGGACACCCAGATGCGCGCCGTTGTTGATCTCCAACTCGTGTTCGGCGCGGGCCTGCTCGATCGCCAGCGGGACGTCGTTTTTGACGTGGCTCGCAGCGAACAGCGAGCAGTGGACGACCGTCACCTGCGACGTGACGGCCGCGAGTTGGGCGAACGCCTCATCGATCGCCGGCTCCGCGAGTTCCAGGAACGCGGCGTCGACCGGAATCCCGAGTCGGGACTCGAGAGCGGCGGCTAGCTCGCGGACCTGTTCGTTGGACTTCTCACGTCGGGAGCCGTGGCCGATCAGGAGAACGGCCTCGTCGTCGAATCCGGCTGTCGGTGCGGGCGCGGTCTGGTCGGGTGTACTCATCGGTATCGTGGGTCTCGATCTGTCGGGTGGTTACTCGTCGTACGCCTCGGCCTGCTCGAGGCTCCGCTCTAACTTGCGGCGGCGGCTCGGCGCGAACAGCCCCGTTTCGTCGCAGTTCTCGTAGAGCCACGCGCCGAAGTCGGGCGCGGCGGCGTCGTCGACGCCGAACCAGTAGCCCCCGGCGGACGTCTCCGATAGCTCCCCCATCGGGGCGTCGACCGGGCACTCGGCGATCAGGTCCCGGACGAGTTCGAGCAGGTCCGCGTCGTCGTGGACGAACGAGATGCCCACCGTGCCGCTCGAGGATTTGAAGCAGACGGTGCCACAGCCCTCGAGCAGTCCGCGGAGCAGTTCCCGGTCGTAGTTCGAGAACGCGCCGAAGCGGTAGTTCCCGCGGCCGTCGACGGGGAACCCGAGGGTACCGCTACGGCCGAGCAGGCCGGACTCGTCGTCACCGTCGATCGAGAGCGTGTACTCGTCTTCCGTCCGCGTAATCGACGTGTCGTGGGCGTACTCGCGACTGGTCGTGTCGTGCTCGAGGTCGCCGCCGGCGACGGCGGCCAACACCTGTGCGGACGCCTCGTCGTTGGCGACGACCTCGATGCCGTCATCCGAGACGTCGCCGCTGCCGGCGACGTGGCCCCAGAAGTACGCGGTCGCGGCGTGGCCGGCCAGCGGATCCGACGGAACCTCGATCTCGGTTGCGGATTCCGCGTCGCTCATTCGCCCACCTCCTCGACGACGATCGCGTCAGTCGGACAGGCCGCGGCGGCCTGCCGGGCTTCGTCGATGCGGTCGTCGTCGAACGTCGCGACGACGCGCTCGGCGTTGTCGGTGACCTCGCCCTCGCAGTCGTAGACCGGGTCCGCGCCGGGATCGATCGTCGCGAGGCCGTCCCCACCCTCGACGAAGCGCGGGTCGCGGGTCAAACAGGCGAAGATGCCGTCGCAGGCGTCTTTCTCGATCGTAACTTCGTATCGTGACATTGGTGAATTGCGGCTGGTCGGCGGTCGGTCGAACTGTTCAGTAGTCGTACTTCGTCTCGTAGCCACGCGGCGTGACCATCCGGTCGTCCCAGACGTAGGTGTCCTCGTTGCCGACGACGATCGTCGTCGTCATGTCGATGATCTCGTCCTCGCCTAACTCCTCGAGTTCGCCGAGTTCGGTGATCAGCACCTGCTCGTCCTCGCGGCCGGCACCGTGAACGATGCCGACGGGCGTGTCCTCGTCGCGGTGTGCGAGGAGGATCTCGCAGGCCTTCTCGAAGTTCTCCCGGCGCTTGCGGCTCCAGGGGTTGTAGATCGTGATCGTAAAGGACTCCTTGGCCGCGGCGTGGAGCCGCGACTCGATTTCGGGCATCGGGACGAGGTGGTCCGACAGCGAGATCGAGACGGTGTCGTTGACCAGCGGTGCGCCCAGCCGGGCCGCACAGGACTGGGCCGCCGGGACGCCCGGCACGGCCTCGAAGTCGACCATCGACGCCGTCGCACCCTTGGACTCGAGGATCTCGAGTGCCAGCCCGCCTAGCGCGTACACGTTGGGGTCGCCGCTGCCGACGATGGCGACATCGTTGCCCGCGAGCGCTCGGTCGATGGCTTCCTCGGTGCGGGAGACTTCGCCGCACATCGGCGTGTCGTACAGTTCGTCGGCTTCCGCGGTGATCTCGTCGGGAATGAGGTCGATGTAGGTCGTGTAGCCGACGATGTGCTCGGCCTCGAGCAGCGCCGACTTCGCGCGGTCGGTCATCCCTTCCGGATGGCCGGGACCGAGGCCGACGGCGCTCAGTTTGCCGGGCTCGGCGTCGAAGTCGTCGACCGTCGCACCGACCTCCTTTTCGTTCGAGCTCTCGTCGTCCGAACTCGAGGTCCCGCAGCTACTCGAGGACGACGCGGAACTTGAGGAGGCACCACACTTCGAGCTACTCGAGTCATCGCTGCTGCTCGATGCGCCACAGCTACTCGAGCGATCGGTACTCGCCTCGCTGGTGTCGCTCGAGGCACCGCAGTTGGAAGTCGATTCGGCGTCAGCGTCGGCGTCCGCGTTCGTATCCGTACTCATGGTTGATGATGCTGATTTCAGAAATCGTCGACGTCACGCCCGCCGCGCGGGGTGACGAGGTACGTTCGGTCGTCGTTGCGCCAGGTTTCGGTCTCGTGGTTGCCGATAATCAGCGAGGTGCCCATCCCCGACACCTTGTCGTCGTGGTCGGCGGCCTCACCGAGGGTAGTAACGAACTGGCTCTCACCGTTTCGGCCGGCATCCGCGCGGCCCGCGTCGTTGACGATGGCTACGTAAGCGTCGTCGGTCCGTTCCTCGCGGACGATCTCGACGGCTTTCTCGTAGTTGCGCCAGCAGTTGTAGAGGACGATCACGAAGTCCGAAATCGCCGCTGCCCGCAACTTCTCCTCGATCTCGTCCCAGCCGCGCCACTTGTCCGACAGCGAAACCATACAGAAGTCGTTACACAGCGGCGCACCGACGTTGGCCGCTCCGGCGAGTGCCGCGGTGATGCCGGGGACGATCTCGATCGGAATATCCGTCGCGTCGTCCTCCTCGGCCATTTTGAATATCAGGTCGGACTTGCCGTAGACCGACGGATCGCCACCCGAGACGTGGGCCACGTCCTTCCCCTCGCGGACGTGGTCGAACGCCGCGCGGGCGAGTTCGATCTGGCGACCCATCGTCGAGCGGACGATCTCCTGCTCGAAGCCGTCGTCGCGGATCGCGATGCCGTCCTCGTCGGTTTCCGCCTCCGGCAGCAGGGTGCCGTCGTCGCGCAGGAACTCCTGGTAGAGGCTCGAGGCGATGACGACCTCCGAGGACTCGATGACCTCCTTGGCTCGCTTGGTCATGTGGTCCGGCAGGCCGGGACCGATGCCGACGACGTAGAGCGTGCCATGGTCGTCGGGGGTGCCGTCGGCCGTCGCGTCCGTCGTCGTCTCCGCCTCGGTGGATTCGGTGTCCGAACTCATCGACCGATCGCCACCGTGACCTCGTTTTCGTAGCTGATCTTCTCGAGGACGAGCTCCTGTTCGGCACCGCCCGCGATCGCGGAGGCTTCGGAGACGCCGGGCCAGCCGATCAACTCCTTCGACTTCGAGGGCGTCGGCCCCTCGTGGGCGAGCAGGGTCTCCTTGTCGAAGGCAACCACGCCGAGGTCGAGTTCCTGGGCGGCCTCGAGCAGTCCCTCCTCGTCTTCTTTCCGGGTCGCGGTACCGACGAACTCCACGTCGTCGACATCGTACTCCGTCTGCTCGAGGGCCTCCTCCCAGGCTGCGAGGAAGGCCGCTTTGCTCGCACCGGAGACGCTGCCGGTGCCGAGGACGACGCCGTCGTCTTTGTTCCGTTTGAGCACCGTCACGTCGTCGCCGACGAGGACGGCTTTCGGCCCGTCGAGTCTGGCAACGGGGCCGAGGTTCTCGTCGAGGACGGCGAGGTTGGTCTTGACCGTCGAGTCGCCGTTGACGACGTGGGTGTCCATCGCCTTCGCGCGGGACTCAACGCCTTGCTTGCCGGCCGCCTCCGAGGCGGTGGTCATCGCCGGGATGGCCCCCATCGTCGCCAGGTCCTGTGCGACCTGATTCGCGCCGTGGTGACCGCCCGTGATCGGGATGGCCCACGTCAGTTCCTCGTCGACGACGCAGATCGCCGGGTCCTCCCACTTGTCGTCGAGCAGGTGGGCCGTCTTCCGCATCGCGATGCCCGACGCCATCAACCCGATGAAACAGTCGTACTCGCCCCAGTGCTCCTCGAAGACGTCGCCGTGGTATTCGATGATGTCGATCGCCTCGTAGCGATCGCCGAGCTCGGCTTTGATCTCCTCGGCGGTGTCCATCTTCCGTCCGAAGGAGATGATCGCGATCTCCTCGGCGACCTCGCCGTCCGAATCCGCCGTCGAACAATGGCCGCCGTCGGACCCCGACTCGTCGTTCGCGTTGTCAGCGTTGTCCGTACTCATGGGTCAGTCGTCTTCCGCTTGCGTTTCGTTGGTCTGTGCGTCCGATTCGTCCGCGTCGCTCGAGTCGGGGCCGCGGTCGGCCCAGTCGCCGTAGAGGAACGAGCGCTCGTAGCCCGCGCCGGTCACGGCGTCGCCGATGACGACCAGCGCCGAGGCGCGGTAGCCCGCCTCCTCGACTTTGTCCGCGATGTCGCCGATCGAGCTGACGATGACGTCCTCGTCCGGCCACGAGGCGTGGTAGATCACCGCGACCGGCGTCTCGGGGTCGTGATCGTCCTCGAGCAACCGATCCATCGTGTCCCGGACCGCGTGGGTCCCCAGATAGATGCAGGTCGTCACATCGCCCATCTCGACGAACTCGGAGATGTGGTCTTCCGCCGGCGTCAGGGTCTTGCCCTGCGGCCGGGTGAAGGCGACGTGGTTCGAGACCTCGTTGAGCGTTAACTGCGTCCGCAACGTCGCGCTGGCCGCGAATGCCGACGTGACACCCGGGACGAAATGAGTCGGCACGCCTTCGTGTTCCAGCGCGTCCATCTGCTCGAGGGCGGCCCCGTAGATGGCGGGATCGCCGCTGTGGAGTCGGACGACGTTGTCGCCGTCCTCGTAGGCGTCCCGCATCAGCGGAATCAGCTCCTCTAAGTCCTTGCCCACCGAATTCACGAGTTCGGCGTGGGCACAGTACTCGTCTAACAGTTCGCTGTTGACCAGCGAGCCCGCGTGAACGACGAGGTCGGCGTCCTCGAGCAGTTCCTTCCCGGCGACGGTCAGCAGCCGCGGGTTTCCCGGGCCGGCACCGACGAAGGGAATCCCGGCCTGTTCGTCGCCGGCGCTGTACTCAAAGACCCGGTCATCAAGTTCCTCGCGGCGGCGTGCGCCCTGCGAATCGATCGCGTCCTGTGGGTCGTTCCCCGCCGTGTCGGTCATCGGTGGCCTCCACGGTCGCCGCCGGCACGGCCCTCGGCGCGCTCGCTGGCTCGTCGTTCGCCACCGTCAGTCACCGGCTCCCCGTCCGCGGTCGTCTCGTCCGTCCCAGTCTCGTCGTCGGTCTCGAACGCCGCCGTCGCCTGCTCGACCTCGAGACCCTCCTTCTCGGCGTAGGCAAGCGTGTAATAATCGCGCTCGTCGATCTCGTCGGGGTCGTCAGTGATGATCGTGTCGCCCTGTTCCATGAACAGCCGGCGGCCGTAGGTCACGTCGTAGCCGGCCTCGACGAGGCCCTCGTGGGTGGCCGGCGCGTCGGTGACCTTGAACAGGATCATCCGGTCCGGGCCGGTCGGGCTGTGGCCGGCGGCGGCCTCTCGCAAGGAGAGCCCCGCCCCGGCCTCGATTTCGACTCCCATCGCGGTCGCGAACGCCGTGACGGCGCTCACGCCGGGGACGATCTCCAACTCGACGGCCGGGTGAAAGGCGTCGATGGTCCGGCGCAGGTGACCGAACGTCGAGTAGACGTTCGGATCGCCCAGCGTGACGAAGGCAACGTCGTCGTCCCGTGCGTTCGGGGCGATCTCCGCGGCGGCTTCCTTCCACGCCGTTCGCAGCTTCTCCTCGTCTTTCGTCATCGGGAAGTCAAGCTCCCCGATCTTCGACTCGTCGACGTGGTTCAGCGCGACCGTCCGCGACAGGCGGCCCGGGGAGTAGACCACGGCCGCGTTCTCGAGGACCTCCTTCCCGCGAACCGTGACGAGATCGGCTTCACCGGGGCCGAGTCCGACGCCGTACAGCGTCATCGGGCAGTGCTCCCTCCGTCGGCGGCGATCGTCTTCCCGTCGTCTTCGTCGGGCGTCGCACTCCCGACCAGCATGTAGACCGGATTGTCGGAGTTGAAACTCGTCGCACCGGCGAGTTCGTAGCCGTGGCTCACCTGGAACTGGACGACCTCCTCGAGCAGATCCCGCTCGCGGAAGGCCTCCGTGGCGTTGCCCGCGACCTCGAGCCGCGAGACGTTCATGACGACGCGGTCGATTTCGGTGTCGACGGCGTGGTCGAGGACTGCTTCGAAATTCCGACTGCCGCCCAGAAAGAGCGCGTCGGCGTCGTCGGGCAGTCCCTCGGGCGCTTCCGCGTTGCGCAGGTCGACGTCGGCGCGTACCGACGCCTCGTTCGCGGCGAGGTTCCGCTCCGTCGTCTCGAGCCGCTCGGGTTTCCGCTCGACGGCGGTCACCTGCCCGGCTCGCTGTGCGGCTTCGATGGTGACGGCCCCTGTACAGGAGCCGACCTCCGCGAAGTGGTCGTCCGGCTCGAGCGCGAGCTTCGAGCGGACGACGGCCCGGACCTCGGACTTCGTCGGTCCGGCCTTCGCGTCGTGTGGAAGCGCGATGGGTGGCATCATCCGTTGGAACAGAGCCCGTCCCTAAAACAATTTTGTTTGGGGTAGAACAACTGCGATTGCGCAGGTATGGTTTCGATAGGACAAGCGACCTTGTTCGGTTCCGGCTGAACGTGTTCGAACGCGAGGAGTGGCGAACAGCGGCGAGAAACGGCCGAACCGCTACACTGTGGTCACCGCTTACTGAGTCAGTAGGCGAACAGCCGCCAGAGTAACTCCTCGGGCCGTGGTGTGCCGAACTCGCTTGGTCGGTCCGCCTCGATATCGACGTCGTATTGGTAGGTCGTGTGTACATCGTAGACCGTCGCCTCACCGTCTTCGTATTTGGTCGCGTTGAGTCGAACCTCGCCCTCGGAGAGCGTGTTTCGTTCGGTATCGATCGTCATCCGGGCCCACGATTCTCGGATATCGACTTCCTCGGATTCGATCCAGTCATTGGAGCTAGACAACACGGCGGAAACCGCCTTGGGATCGGTCATCTCGAGCGTGACCGTTTCGGCGCTTTCGTTGACGATCGTCCAGCCCGTTGCGTCGCCCGACGGTTCGTTGAGTCGGAAATCGCCCTCTTCCCAGTCGAAATAGCTGGGAAAGTGCCCGACTCGTCTGACCTGACCCTCATCGATGCTCCGGGTCCCGAATATTGCTTCTTTCAGATAGACTGACTGGGGACTGGAAGTCAATCCGGTCGAAACGTACCATGTGGACTCATCGCCGGTTAGTTCGCCTTTCGGGTTCGTTCTCGATACGAACTGCCGATCGTCCCTGTCGATCCGCATCATTGTAGCGTACGTGACTTCGTTGTCGCCGTTCAGAGAGGCGATTTGATACTCGTGACTCGCCCGGTCGGTGTTCTCCCAGGCCGTCGCGTACAGCGCGTCCGGATCGTCCGGTAACGGCTCGGGAGACGTATCCATCGGTCGTACCTCACCCATCCGAACGGCACCGGCTGCTCCGACAAGCGCGGTCCCAAGGAGTATCGCGAGCGCAAGTCGCGCGACCGACGTCTTCGTCGGTATCAGTGCTCCGGAGAACGACTCCTCGGAGACAGGGACGGACCGGACTGTCAACGCGAGCGAGAGCGCCAGCCACAGCGCGCCCCCGAAGACGACGACCAACCCGCCAAGCACGATTGAGTAGATACTGATGAGACCCTCGAACACCAGCGCGAGCGGGAAATACATGTATTCGATGAACTCGAACTGTGGTAGATAGTGGATCGGGCCCGACTGTGGGCCTGAGCCGAGTTCGCTTCCGATCCGAGCCCCGACGCCGACCGCCACGTTGAACACCGCGACGAAGACGAGTTGGCGGCAGATGGCCCCACCGATCGCTCGAGGCCGGGTCACCGTCGTCACGAGCGCTGTTCGAAGTCCCTGAACCCAACTGTCACCGTCGGCGACCCGAACGACCGCAATGGCTGGAATCGCCCACATGACGAGCATCCCGACTGTGACGCCGATCAACGGCGTGATCACGATGACGGTTGTGGTGAGCAGGTCACCCCGGCCGGCCCAGTAGAGTCCGTATCGAATCGGCGTGTCGACGAGCAAAAAGAGGGCTGCTCCCCCTGCAAGTGCAAGTGCGTGGCCACCGACAGCGACGCCGACGAGGGACGGAAGCCGGCGTCGAACCGCTACGTTCTGTGCGGGCGTTTCGTCACTGCCGTCCATCGCGTTCCGTACTACCGGAACGACCGATGCGAGACCCACGACCGCGATGAGCGGCGGCAAGAGGAGGCTGGCAACGGGGGAAATCGCGACCGCGAGGCCGACACGCACCAGCGTCTCGAGCACCGCGACGATGACGACGGCCGTACCGAGTCGCTCCGAACGAACCGTGACGCGGAGGGCATCCAGAAGCGCAGACATTGGCTATCTCTTCCGGTAATATATTATAATTGATTCGATCTCTTGGTAGAACTATCGGTACACCCGCGGCGTTGGTTACACGCCAGTGTAGCGACCGATCCGGCTCGTTCAGCGACTCGTTACCACTCCATCCCGCCGTTAATCCCCAGTACCTGTCCGGTCATGTATTCCGCCTGATCGCCGGCGAGAAAGCGGACCATGCCGACGATGTCCGCGGGGTCGGCGAACCGGCTCAGTGGGATCTCCTCTCGGATCTTGTCCTGTACTCGGTCGGGAACCTTCTCGAGCATCTCCGTCTCGGTGAACCCCGGTGCGACGCAGTTGGCCGTGGAGCCGTGGTCGGCGAGTTCCAGCGCCAGCGTCCGCGTAAAGGCAAACAGTCCGCCCTTCGAGGTGGCGTAATTCGCCTGGCCGTAGTTGCCCTGCTGGCCGACGACGCTCGAGATATTGATGAGTCGGCCGTGGTCGGACGTCTTGATGTCCTCGTAGAACGCGTTCGTACAGTTGAACGTCCCGTTCAGGTTAATGTCGATGACCGTCTGCCAGTCCTCGTAGGTCATCTCCTCGAACGTGCGGTCGATGGTGATCCCCGCGTTGTTGACGAGCACGTCGATTTCGCCGAGTTCCTCGCGGACTTTCGCTGCCATCCGCTCAACCGCCGCCGGATCCGAGACATCCGCCTGTACAGGGATGGCCGTTTCGCCGTTCTCCGCGATCGTCTCGGTGACCTCGCACGCCGATTCGTCCGACGAGCGGTAGTTGACGGCTACGTCGGCCCCACAGCGGGCGAGTTCGAACGCGATTTCGCGACCGATGCCCCGGGAAGAGCCCGTTACGAGACAGGTACGATCGGTCAGTGGACGACGCGACAACGGTTCGAGACGGTGAACTGTTTCCGACATGCGAGGGCTGCTACCACGAACATCGTGCTAAATACTTGTCTAGTCTGCATCGAGATCAACACCGCTCGAGGAGCGCGAGCGGCGCGACGACTCCGCAGAATCGGTCACCCGTTCGCGTTTCACCACGGTCGTCCCGGCCGCGATATCGCCGAGTCGCTGGCCGTAGTCGGTCGTGGCGGCGATGATGGCACCGAGGAGATATCCGCCCGGAAGGAAATCGAGTGGGAGCAGGACCGTCCGAACGATCGCGTCGCCAAGCGTACACGGCGAGCCGTCGATTCGAACGACAGCGAGATCAAGGAGCGACTTGCCGACGGTCCGCCCGTACGTCGCCTCCCCGACGACGAAGTACGTTGGCGGCAACAGAAGCCACCAGAGCAGGATGAAGCCGCCGATAACCGCATCGCCGCCGCCCGAAGCGTCCGCATCGAGCCCGGCCAGGAGCGCCGAAGCGAAGAGCGCAAGTAGCGCGATCACGAGCCAGTCGATTCCGGTCGCCACGGCTCGACGGCGGAGCACCGTTCCGGCAGTTTCCATGTTCGGCCGAGCGTCGGAATCGTTGCGGTCGAGGACCGCTTTCGGCTCGAGTACCGCTCCCGACGCGCGCCATTGTGGTTCGAAGACGGCCGCCGTCAATAACCCGTGTCCGGACGCGCGCTCAACCAGTCCTGGCAGGTGTTTGTACCCGGTCGCGAGACAGACCCGTTCGTAGTCGTTGGTCGTTGCCAGCGCGGCGACCGCTGCGAGCATCGCCTCGTTGCGTGCCTCGAGCGTGCTTCTGATGAGGAGGTACCCCGCCCCCAGAAAGAGCAGGACGACGCTTCCAGCGGTATCGGACGGGACAATGCCGACGATCACCGAGCCGTAGGCAACTGCGGACAGCGACAGCGCCGCGACGAGCATCGGGATTCGGAACCCACAGCGGGATCGAACCACCGTCACCGATAGCAGACCGACGGCGAGCCCTCCCGCGACGAGCGTCTCGATCGGGAACGCGGCCGCGACCGCGAGGAACGTGAGCCAGTTGCCGACGATCCAGCCGGGAGTGCGATCGGTCAGGACATCGAGGGGATGACGGTCGACCTCGTGTACCGGCCGCTTCCCTGCCACCGTTCGAGCCACGAGCGACTCGGCGGACCGTAGATCACGGTTGCACAGCACGTACAGCGGTATCTGGAGCACAAAAAGCAACTGGAGGCCGATGAAAAAGAACGGGTACCGGCAGACGAGTCCGATCGCCGAACGAGCGGTCGCACCGAGTCGCGGCTGCTCGACCGCGATCGCGTCCGCTCCACTCGCGAATTCCCGGAGGTCGTCTTCGACGATGCTCCGCGTATTCGCATGGATCGTCCCGAAAATCCTGAGTGTTGTCACTAGCAGGCATTTTTCTGGCAGCTCCGGCATAAATTCATTCTTTCGCGTTAGAACCGACTGGCCAGCGCTGAAAAGGCGAGACGGCACAGTACCGGACGAAACGCGCTCGAGCGGATCGTAAACCGTCGCTGCCACCGAGCGCTTCGAGTCGTCACCGGCCGCAACGCTCGAGGAACCGATCGAACGCCCCGCTTTCCGCGTGAACGTGGACGTACGTACCGAGCGACTCGTACTCGGTCAGGCCGTCGTGCTCCCCGTCGATGCCGTCGCCACGAACCGTCTCGAAGGCGAAGCGAGCGTCGCCGTCGACATCGGCGCTCGAGTAGTGGAACTCGTGACCGCGAATCGTCGCCCCGGCAGCCGCGGTCAGCGTTCCCTCGGTGGCTGCGAGTTCGACGTGATCGAGCGCCTGATAGCGGTCGTGCATGGTCACGTCCGCGGGGAGAATGCCAGCCATCTCGCTGCGGTCGCCCGCGGCGGTCGTCAGCGACTGACTCATCGCCATCAGGCCCCCGCACTCTCCCAGGACGGGCAGTCCGTCGCTGGCCCGGTCGCCGAGTTCGTCCAGTGTGCCGGCCGACTCGAGTGCGTCGGCGTGGAGTTCCGGATAGCCGCCGGGCAGATAGACCCCGTCGCAGTCGGGGACGGAATCGCCAGCGACCGGCGAGAACGTGACCAGTTCGGCCCGGTCGCGGATGCGCTCGATCGTCGCCGGATACCGGAAACAGAAGGCGGCGTCGCTGGCGACGGCGATCGTGGCGTCGACCGACTCGGCGGCCTCAATCGGCGTTTCAGGAGCGGGCGGTTCACTGGCGACTGCAGCCAGCCGATCGGCCGCGAGCGACTCGGCGGCCTCCCGCAGTGCCGCCGTCGGCAGCGCCGCCTCCGCGCCCATCTCGAGTCCGAGGTGTCGATCGGGAATCTCGAGGTCGTCGTTCGGGGGAATCCGACCGAAGAACTCCATGTCGTCAGGCAGGGCGTCGCGAATCCCTTGCTCGTGGCGGCCGCCGTGGGCTCGCTGGGCGACGACGCCGGCCACATCGATCTCGCGGCCGATCGTGTCGGCGTACTCGCGGAAGCCGAGCGCGGTCGCCGCGACGCTTTCCATCCCCGCGTTCGCGTCGACCACGAGGACGACCGGTAGATCGAGCGCTTCGGCGACCATGGCGGTGCTCGAGCCGTCGCCGTCGTAGAGGCCCATCACGCCCTCGACGACGCAGATGTCGCCCTCGCCGCGGCGGTAGTTCCGCCGGAGACCGTCCGCGCCGCAGAGCCACAGATCCAGCGTTCTGGAGGGGCGGCCCGCGATCGCCTCGTGGTGGCTCGGATCGATGAAGTCCGGCCCTGCCTTGGCGGGCTGGACCTCGTGGCCGGCGTCCGCGAGTGCCTGCACGATCGACAGCGTCGCGACGGTCTTCCCGACGCCGGAGCTGACGCCACCGAGGACGAACCCCTTCATGGTCCGTGTCCTCGGATCCGATCCGCCGCTCCGGCGAGCCGTTCGTATTGGGTCGTCGTCTCGCGGTCGGTCATCACTACGATTGAATTAGAACAACTGGACTTGAACCCATCGGTGGAATCGACCGGTCAGCACACCATTCGTGGCAGCGACGATCACCCTGTTCGGATGCCAACCCAGGACGGATGGCCGGCAGCACCCGCTCCAATCGACGAATGGTCAGAACAAATACAAAAGGATGGTTTTGGAAATCGGGTTACAAAACGTCGTTTTGGCGACTGTTTTAGCGTCCCGGTGTCGTATTCGGCGGTGATGACACGGAAATCTACGCCCCACGTCGTCGCACTCTGTGGCAGTTTGCGCGACGAGAGCAGAACGAACGTCGCCCTCGAATCGCTGCTCGCAACCGCACGGGAGACCGGAGCGACGACGGAACTCGTCGACCTCCGCTCGTACGAGTTGCCGAGCCTGCACGCCGTCGAGTCGGAGCCGCCGGACGCCGACCGCCTCCGCGCGACGATCGCCGACGCGGACAGCGTCGCACTCGGGACGCCCAACTATCACGGATCGTACGCCGGCTCGCTGAAGAACGCCCTCGACTACTGTCGTCGCGAGGAGTTCGCCGGAACGACCGTCGGCTTGCTCGAGGTAGCCGGCGGCGAGTTTCCGGGATCGGCGATCGACCATCTCCGGACCGTCAGCCGGACGCTACACGCGTGGCCGCTGCCGACCGATGTTGCCGTCCCGAACGCCCACACGACGATTACCGACGAGGGAATCGCCGACGAAGCGGTCGCTGAACGGGTTCGCCAGCTCGGCCGCGACCTCGTCGCGTACGCCGGCGTGGCGACCGATTCCGAGACGATCGCTCGAGGCCGATGACTGAACACAACACAGCGACGACCGACCGGTCGGCCGCGGGAACGATGCGAGCGATTCGGATCCACGAACACGGCGGGTCGGACATGCTGACCGCGGAGACGGTTCCCCGGCCCGAGCCCGGCGACGACGAACTGCTCGTTCGCGTCCGTGCCGCCGGCGTCAACCCCATCGACTGGATGGTTCGCGAGGGCTACACCGACGAGGCGCTCTCACCGTCGCTGCCGACGATCCTCGGCTGGGATCTGTCGGGCATCGTCGAGATGGTCGGGGCGGCCGTCTCCGAGTTCGAGCCCGGCGACGAGGTTTTCGGTCTCGTGGGGCTGCCCGATCCGGGCGGCGCCTATGCCGAATACGCGGCCGTCCCGGCGGACGAGGTCGTCACGAAGCCGACACCGCTCAGCCACGCGGACGCCGCCGGACTGCCGATGGTCGGACTCACTGCGTGGCGTGCCCTCTTCGACGCGGGAGCGCTCCGCGACGGCCAGCGCGTGCTCGTCCACGCCGCTGCCGGCGGCGTCGGTCATGTAGCCGTCCAGCTCGCAGCCCACGCCGGGGCACACGTCGTCGGCACTGCGTCCGGCGAGAACGAGGCGTACCTCCGGGAGCTCGGTGTCGACGAGTTCGTGAACTATCGGGCGGAGCGGTTCGAGCGTGTCGTGGACTCCGTCGATCTCGTACTCGACGCAGTCGGCGGCGACACGCTCGAGCGATCCATAGCCGTGCTGGCCGACGGTGGCCGCATCGTGACGCTTCCGGAACCGCCGTCCGAGGCGGTGTGCGAGACGGTCCGGCAGGAGCGCAACGCGACCGTCGACTGGTTCAGCATTGAGCCCGACGCGACGACACTTGCGGAGCTCCGTGCGCTCATCGAAGACGGCCATCTCCGGCCGACGGTGAGCGGAAGCTACCCGCTTTCCGATGTCGCCACTGCCCACCAGGAGAGCGAAGACGGACACGTCCGCGGGAAACTCGTTCTCGAGGTCGGCGGCGATCGATCGCCGTGAGCCCACTTCCGGGCCGCACTGCACGGCGGCCGAAAGTGGATGGAAAGCAACACTTTAGCGGCTTCCCGCACTCGGTCCGATCATGAATCGAATGGAGGCGGTGAGACGCGCTCAGGAGTCGGACCACTGTCTCCGGCCTGCCAAGGCGTTCTCCCTCGTCGGCGACGAAACGAGGGTCGAGATTCTCGAGGCCCTCTGGAACACCGACGACACGCCAGTCCCGTTCTCGCGGCTCTACGAAACCGTCGGGACCGACACGAGCCCGCAGTTCAACTATCACCTGAAGCAGCTCACCGGACAGTTCGTCCGGAAGACCGACGCCGGCTACGAACTCCGAACGGCCGGCAAGCACGTCGTCCACGCGATCGTCGCCGGGTCGTTCAACGCTCATCCTCACCTCGAGCCGTTCGAGACCGGCGACGACTGCACCCAGTGTGGGTCGCCGCTCCGAGCGAGCTACGACGACGAACGGCTCGCCATCGACTGCCCCGCTTGCGGACGGACACACGGGGAGTACTCGTTTCCGCCCGGCGGTCTCCTCGACCGGAACCACGACGAAATCCTCACCGCGTTCGATCGTCGCGTCCGTCGTCTGCACGGCCTCGCCAAGGACGGCGTCTGCCCGGCGTGTAGCGGCCGAATTCGGACCGAAATCGCTCGTGAGGACGACTGCTGTCTCGACGTCGACTTACAGGCGACGTACAGCTGTGAACAGTGCCACCACAGCCGTTGCTCGACAGTCGGGCTCGCACTACTCGATCAGCCCGCCGTCGTCGCGTTCTATCGCGATCACGGTATCGACCTCGAGTCCGCGCGATACTGGCAGTTCGACTGGTGTATCAGCGACGAGTACACGACCGTCCGATCGACGACCCCCTGGCGAATCGCCGTGTCGATTCCGCTCGCGGACGACCGGCTCGAGAGTACGCTCGACGGCGAGCTATCGGTCATCGAGACGCAGCGATGCTGAGTCGTCGGCCGTCCGGGATCCTCTCGAGTGAGGGGTCAGACCACCGACGAACTTAACCGCTCGAGTCGGTTACGATTCGGCGCTCGACCCATGACCGACGAACCAGGACCCGATACTGAACGGCACCTCCGCGAGGCGCTTCGCCACCTCGGCGCGGCACAGGACGACGACGACCTCCGGAAGACCCACGCCGTCGCGCTCGAGGAAGTGTCGAACACCGTGTCGTCCGTCCTGCGCGAGTACGAAGGCGACGAATAACGGCCGTTCCGATCCGTTTTTCGACGAACACAGCCCCGTCTCGAGGCCCCGATCTCGAGTACTGCTTGCCCTACCATGGTATATTTTAACACACCACTAGGCGTAGTGATAACCGTGATGAAGCCCGAAACCGACCAGCCGTCGATCGCGGACGAACTGCGGAACAAAAACGAGACCGAACTCCCGATCGGCGAAGTTCAGGAGCCCGAGAGCCGCGGATACACCATGTGGCGCTGCGGGTCCTGCGGCGAGATGGGACGGTTCGAGGACGAGTTGCCGGACGCGTGTCCCGACTGCCTGGCACCGCGGGAGGAACTGTTCTACTTGGAGGAGGACTGAAATCGCGGTGGCATCCGTCTTGGACCTGCTCGCTTCGGCCCGGTTCGCGGCGAGAACACGACGGGGCCGGACCGTTAAACCGGCTGCCGCACTGCAAGCACGACCAGATCGGAGAACGGCGTGTCCTCCGCCCCGTCCCCGCCGGCGTGGTCTGCCAGTTCGGCCAGCGTGAACCGGTGGATCGCTTCCGCGTCGTGGGTCAACTTTTCGCAGACCAGCGCCTCGAGATCGGGATCGGCCCCTTCTTCGAGCAGGAAGGCGGCGAGATCGCCGGGCATCCGGTCGTACGGTCGGGGGAGGACGAGTAGATGTCGCTCGTCGGTCGTCGCCGCGGCCGCGAGGCGGTCCATATCCGACTCGAGATCGCCGCTCTTGTGCAGCGTGACGAACTCGGTGTCCTCCATCGGCGTCCGGGCGCGGCTGGCGGCCAGCTGGATCGAGGAGATGCCCGGGACGATGCGAACGGGGCTGTCGGAATCGTGCTGTTGGACCGTATCCTGTACCTTCCCGACGAACTGGTAGCCCGAGTGGTTGGGGTCGCCCATCGCGACGGCGGTCCCCGACTCGCCGGCCGCGACGCGCTCGCCGAATTCCTCGAGCGCCGCGGCCTCGTCCTTGTAGCCGCAGGTCAGCAAGTCGGCGTCCGTCTTGTCCTCGATGAACTCCACGACGGTCGTGAAGCCGACGACGACATCGGCCTCGCGGATCGCCCGTTCGCCCCGGGGCGTGAGATACTCGGGGTTGCCGGGGCCGACGCCGACGGCGTAGACTGGGTCGTCTGCTCCGGCGGTTTCACCGCCTCCGTCTCGCTGCCCCTCCGGCGTAGCGCCCTCCTCATCGATGTCGGACTCCGCCGCTGCCGCCGCGAACGTCGCCGGATCCGGTCCCGCATCGAGGTCGTACTCGTCGCTCATCGGTTCCGGCCGTCCGTGGCCCGCGTCTCGGCGTCGAGCTCGAGGTCGATCTCGTCGGTCCGGACATCCTTCGCGACGTGGATCAGTTCGTTCGTCAGGGCGGCGGCGAGGCCGCTGCCACCCCGGCGGCCGACGTGCGTAATCGCGGGGACGCCGTACGCCTCGCTGACCTCGCGAATGCGTCCGCGGCTCTCCTCGGCCTTGACGAAGCCGACCGGGTTCGCGACGACGACCGCTGGCCGGGTCCCTTGCTCGATGCAGTCCGCCAGCGCCAGCGCCGCCGTCGGCGCGTTCCCGATCGTGACGATCGCGTCCTCGAAGGCGTCCTCTTTATCGAGTTCGAGCATCGCCGCGGCAGTCCGGGTCATCCCGGTCTCGGCGGCGAGTTCCTTGCCGTGACCGATGGCTTTCGAGACCTCGCAGTCGTGGCCCCGACCCGTGACGCCGGCTTTCACCATCGTGATGTCGGTGAAGATGTCGGCCTCGTCGAGCACGGCCCGCGCACCGGCACGAACCGGCGCGTCCTCGTCGTCGCCGAGGTCGTCCGTGCCTGTAAATCGAATCAGGTGCTGGAACTCGATGTCGCCCATCGAGTGGACCGACTTCTGACGCACGCGGTCGGCCAGCGTCTCGTCGGGCGTGAACTGCCTGACGATGTCCATACTCGTCTCCGCGATGTCCATCGCGTTCTGCGTCGTTGCTCCCAGATCGGCGTACTCCTCCTCGAAGTCCTGTTCAGTCATCGGGTATCACTCGCTCGGTGGCGGCTATCGGCTGTCGGCCGAATCGGTTCGGTCGCCGGTTCGAGTCCGTCAATCATCGGTCGCTGCCCCCACGGTCTCGTTTGTCGTCCGCGCTTCGAGGTCGCCCTCGACCTCGAGATTGAGATCTCGCAGCCGGTCGACCGTCTCGTCGTCGGCGTCCCACAGGTCGCGCTCGATGGCCTCGAGCAGCGTCTCCGTGATCGACTCGAGGGCCCACGGGTTCACGTCTCGCATCCAGTCCTGGCGGTCCTCGTCGAAGGCGAACTTCTCGGCGACCTCCTCCCAGAGGGTGTCGCTCACGACGCCGGTGGTCGCGTCCCAGCCCAGCGTCACGTCGACGGTCGTCGAGAGATCGCCCGCGCCCTTGTAGCCGTGGTCCTCCATGGACTCGAGCCAGTCGGGGTTGAGCACGCGCGAGCGCATCGCCTTGCGGACCTTCTCCTCGTTCGTGTAGACATCGACGTTGTCCGGATCGGAAGAGTCGCCGACGTAGGAGGCGGGCTCCGTGCCCGAAATCTCGCTCACGGCGGAGATGAAGCCGCCGTGGAAGGCGTACCAGTCCGAGGAGTCGAACTCGTCTTGCTCCATTGTGTCCTCGAGTTTGACCGTCGCGTCGACGGACGAGAGGCGGCGCTCGAAGGCGTCATGGGCGTCGGACACCCGACCGCGAGAGCCCATCGCGTAGCCGCCCCACTGGACGTAGACATCGGCGAGATCCGAGCGGTCGTCCCAGTTGCCCTCGTCGACGGCCTTGTTCGTCCCGGCACCGTAGCCGCCGGGCCGGGTCGTGAAGACGCGGTGTTTCGCGGCCGTTCGAGCGTCCGATTCGTCGAGGCCGTCTTCTTCCTCGAGTGCCGCCTGCTCTTCCTCGACGTGTTTCTTCACGTAGTTCATCTCGTGGGGCTCGTCGAGGTCAACGACCGCATCGACGGCGTCGTGGATGACCCCCGCTGCGGCCGGGAAGGCGTCCCGGAACAGCCCGGAGACGCGGGTCGTCACGTCGACGCGGGGTCGGTCCAACTCGTCGAGTGGGATCGGCTCGACATCGTCGATGCGGCCGGCGTCGGTCCACTGCGGTTCGACGCCCATCATAGCCAGCACCTGCGCGATGGTCTCGCCGCGGGTGCGGACGGTGGGCGTCCCCCAGGCGACGACGCCGATCTCCTCGGGGTACTCGCCGTGCTCGTCGTGGTGGCGCTCGAGGACGCCCTCGGCGACCTCGCTGCCGACCTGCCAGGCGGCCTTCGCCGGCACCTTGCGTGGGTCGAGCGTGTAGAAGTTCCGCGCGGTCGGCAGCAGGTCGACGCCGCCGCGGGTCGGCGCACCGGAGCCGCCCGGCGGGACGTACTCGCCCGAGAGGGCATCCGCAGTGCGGGGAATCTCGTCTTCGGCTCCCTGCACGCGGGGCTGGGCCTCCTCGCAGATGTACGCGAGTGCCTCCCGAAGGTCGTTGTGCGCGCCGGATTTCGCGCGCCCGTCGCCGATGGTCTCGAGGTCGACCACCAGCAGGTTCATGTTCATCTCGTCGTCCGGCCCCGCTTCGCGCTCCGAAACCGGAATGTCGAAGTCGTGTTCGGCGAGCGTCTCGATCAGGTCGACGCTCGTCTCGTAGACCTCGTCGGCGGCCTCGGCGTAGGTCATCCCGAGGGCGTCGTCGTACTCACCGGGCGCGTTCAGCATCTTCTCATAGTCGACACCGAGCGCGCCGGCCACGCTCTCGCGCAGGCTCGGCGCGCCGGGGTTCTCGAGGCGGGTGAGCGCGACGAGATACTCCACGAGGCGCTCGCCGGCCGGCGGTTCGGACATCGTGTGCAGTCCCAGCCGGATCTGGGTCGTCTTGACGTCCGTGAGGTACTCGTGGACGCGTTCGACGAGGTCGTCGATGTCGACCTCGTCTCCCGTCACCTCGCCCTCGGCGAGGCTCGAGCCGGCCTCGTCGGGCCCGCGAACGTCGGCTTTCTCGTCGATGGTCCCCTCGATCCCCAACTCGACGGCGAGATCGAGTTCGTCGACCGTTTCGCGGATGAGGTCCGCGAGGTGCTGGCCGTCGTCGGCGCGGGCGTCTTCCATCCCGGCCTCGCGGTACTGGTTTGCCAACTCCTCGAGTTCCGACAACTCGTCGTAGGTGCCCGCCGACCGCATCACGGGCGTCAGATAGTCGACGATCGCGGCGTAGGAGCGGCGCTTGGCCTGGGTTCCCTCGCCGGGGTTGTTGACGATGTACGGGTAGACGTTCGGGATGTCGTCGATCAACTGGTCGGGCGCGCTTTCGCCGTTCAGGCCGACGGTCTTGCCGGGGAGCCACTCGAGGCTGCCGTGGGTTCCCAGATGGACTACAGCGTCGCTCTCGAACGTATTGCGCAGCCAGCCGTAGAACGCATAGTAGTCGTGTGGCGGCTGCAGGTTCGAGTCGTGGTAGACCTTCGAGGGGTCCATGCCGAAGCCGCGTGGCGGCTGGACGGTGACGAGGACGTTACCGAACTCGACGCCCGGAATCGCGAACGGGCGGTCGGGGACCTCACCCCACTCCTCGATGATATTCTCCTGAAAGCGCTCGTCGGCCTCCGAGAACCACTCCTCGTAGGTATCCGGCGAGACCACGTCAACGGAGAGGTCACGGACGTCCTCCGGAGCGACCCACCGGTCCTCGAGCGTGAGCTGTGCGGTCAGGTTCTCTACGAGGGACTGCCCGCTGTCCGGCATGTCGTCGCCGAGATCGTAGCCGCGAGCGTCGAGTTCCTCGAGCAGGTTGACCGTCGACTCCGGCGAGTCGAGACCGAACGCGGTCCCGATCCCGTCGTCGCTCGGCGGATAGTTGTGGAGGACGACGGCGACCTGCTTGTCCTCGTTGGGCGTGTGGCGCAGCTCGGCCCAGTTGACCGCCAGCCGAGTCGCGTGGTCGATGCGGTCTTCGATCGGGAAGTGGTGTTTCGGCGCGGAGCCGATGCCGGCCTCGTCATCGGTGCGTTCCTTGCCCGAGATCGGATGGGTGATGACGTTCCCGTCGAACTCCGGCAGCGCGACCGAGAGCGCGAGTTCGAAGCCCATCACGCCTGTATCGCTGGATTCGTATCGCGAGCGCGAGCGCATCGTGGTGACCGTCTGGAGGACGGGCACGCCGAGCCGATCAAGGAAGACGTCCTCCGCGGAACTACCTTCGTCGTCGGCGCTGCGGCCGCGCTCGTCCATCGAGAGGGAGAACATAAAGGACGACAACACGGCATCGACGATCGGCTCGCCCGCGTCGTTGAGGAGCCAGTTATCGGTGACCCACTCGGCGTCTTCCTGTTCGTCCGTGTCCGTCGCGGGATTACAGAAGATCGGCAGGACATTCGCGCCCTGCTCTTCGAGCGCCCGGACCTGCGCGTCGACGTACCGAGTGTTCTCGTGGGTCCAATGGGACTCGTAGAACCAGACCGCGACCGTCGGCTTGTCGGGGTCGTGGGTCTCGAGCAGGGCCTCGTACTCGATCCCCGGGTGATCTGGATGGTAGACCCCCTCCGTGGGGAGGGCCGTCGGTTCGTCGTATTCGATCTCGCGGCCCTCGTACTCGACCGCGAGGAACCGACACAGGTTCGCGACGTTGATCGTCCCGCCCTTCTCGAGGTCTGTCTCTTATACACANGTTGCCTTGACGATCAGCGGGACGCCCGCCTCGGCGAGCGCACCCGTCGCGTAGTCGTAGCCCGGCATGCTGTCTTCGGCCCCGTGCAGCCAGAAGATCGCCGCCGCGGCGTCGTCCAGTTCCTCGACGAACTCCTCGACGTCGGCCTCCTCGTCGAGGTCGCTTTCCGAGCGCACCACGAGGTCGATCCCCTCGAGGCGCTCGGCGGCCCGCCCGATCGAGCCGAGTTCGTTCTCCGTCGCAGTATAGATCCCGATCCGTGTCATCGTACTTTTAAACCTCTGTTGTATTAGCTCAAGCATGGTTGTAAACGCCGGGGGCAAAAAGCTGTCGTCACTCCCGTTTCCGGCGATCGTCGGACAGAACGAGCTAAAGCGCGTGTTGCTCGCCGTCGCGGCCAACGACGGTCTCGACGGGGCCTTGATCGTCGGCGAGAAAGGGACCGCGAAGTCGACGGCAGTTCGGGCGCTCGTCGATCTCCTGCCCGACCAGCGGGCCGTGGCGGACTGCCCGTACGGCTGTTCACCCGACGACCCCGACCTGCAATGCGAGGACTGCCGTGAACGCGATCCAGCGGACCTGCCGGTCGAAACGCGACCCGTTCCGCTCGTGACCCTTCCGCTGGGCGCGACGCGGGACCGCGTCGTCGGGACCCTCTCGGTCGAGGACGCGCTGGCCGGCGAAGCCGACTTCGATCCAGGACTGTTGGCCCGTGCCCACCGGGGCATCCTCTACGTCGACGAGGTCAACCTGCTCGACGATCACCTCGTGGACGTCATCTTAGACGCCGCCGCAAGCGGCGTCAACACGGTCGAGCGCGACGGGATCAGCGTCTCCCACCCCGCCGAGTTCACTCTGATCGGCACGATGAATCCGGAAGAGGGCGACCTGCGTCCCCAACTGCGGGACCGCTTTGCCCTCCAGGCCAGCGTCGAGGGCTGCCGGGAGATCGACGATCGGGTCGAGATCATCGATCGCGCGCTCGAGGCCGACGGCGGCGCGTCCGATCCGCGACCCGACTACGCCGACGCGGTCGATGCCCTGCGCGAGGACCTCACCGCGGCCCGGGATCGCCTCTCGAGCGTCGACCTCCCCCCAGACTTCAAGGCCGAGATCGCCGAACTCTGTCTCGAGGCCGGCGTCGACGGTCACCGCGGCGACGTGGCGACGGCCCGCACTGCGATGACGCTGGCCGCGCTCGAGGGCCGTGAGACGGTCATCAAGCCCGACATCCACGAGGCCGCGACCTACGCCCTCCCCCACCGCCTCCGGAGCACCCCATTCGAGGACGAACCCGACCTCGACGACCTGCTCGAGGATCGGTTCGACGAGGAGCCGCCGGACGAGACCGAGGGGGAAGAGGGGGGTGACGCGGACGACGGTGACAGCGCGGAGGAAACGGACGGCGACGCCGACTCCGAATCGGGCGACGGTGACGACCGCGGTGATCGCGACGAGGGAAACGGGAACGACGGGGACGACGGTGCTGACGGTGAAGATTCGAGCGACGGAGCGGGGTCCGGCGGCGACGAGGACAGCACCGACACTGACGATGGTCCCGAGCGCCGCCCCGACGGCGACCGACCCGAGTCAGCGGCCCAGTCGTCCGCCGAAGCCGGCGACGGCGGGTCGGACGACGGCTCGAGCGACGGGGAGTCGGATTCGGAGACGTCGCCCGACGACGAGGACGAGGAAACCGCCCAGCCGCTCGTGCCCGGCCAGCAGCGGGCTGGGGTCGGCAAAGCGCGGGCTCCCGACCTCGAGTCGCCGACCGTCGACAGCGAGACGCCGAGCGCGACCGGCACCCGTGCGAGTACGTCGCCGAGTACGGCCAACCGGGGCGCTCGCGTGCGCACCGAACCCGCCTCGGGCGAGGGCTCGATCGACGCCGCGGCGTCGGTCCGGTCGGCCGCCGCCCGCGGGGCGTCCCGCGTCGGCGAGGACGATCTCCGGCAGTCGGTCCGGACCGGCGACACCTCGGTGACGATCGTCTTCGCCGTCGACGCCAGCGCCTCGATGCGGCCAGCGATGCGCACCGCGAAAGGTGTCGTGCTCGAACTCCTGCGGGACAGCTACGAACACCGCGATCAAGTCTCGTTCGTCGCGTTCGCCGGCGAGGACGCCGACATCTTGCTCCCGCCGACCGACAGCGTCTCGCTGGCCGCCCGCCATCTCAAGGACCTCCCCTCCGGCGACCGAACGCCGCTGCCGGCCGGCCTCGAGACCTCGCGCCGAGTGCTCGAGCGCGCCGAGACCGACGCCTCGGTCGTCGTCCTCGTCACCGACGGCCGGGCGAACGTCGCCGACGGGAGTCCGACGGCGGCGACGCGAACGGCTGCTCGAGCGCTCGCGACCAGCGACGCCCGCGTGATCGTGGTCGACGCAGGTGAGGACTCCCGGGCCGGCCTCTCGGAACTAGTTGCGACCGAAACCGACGGCGAACTGGTCGACCTCGCTTCGCTGTCGGTCGAGACCGTTCGCGCCGCCGCCGAGACCGCTGCGGACGAGACCCGAGGGTAGGCGGGACCGCCAGGGACGGACCAACACCCCTTTGAACACCCTCCGTCGTTATCCGACGAGAATCGATGACGGGGGACGAGCCAGCCGCCGACGGGGCCGTCGGCGACGATATCGAGTATGGAATCGACGAGCAGCCACCGCTCGGCGAATCGATCGTGCTGGGCATCCAGCACTATCTGACGATGGTGGGTGCGAACATCGCGGTGCCGTTGATCCTGGCGAGTGCCATGGGAATGACGGACTATCCCGGCGTGACCGCGCGGTTCATCGGGACGTTCTTCGTCGTCTCCGGGATCGCGACGCTGGCGCAAACGACGTTCGGAAACCGGTATCCGATCGTGCAAGGGGCACCGTTCTCGATGCTCGCACCCGCGCTTGCGATCGTCGGCGTCGTCACCGCCGGCGGCGTCTCCGGGGGCTCGGGCTGGGAGGCCGCGTTACTGCAGTTACAAGGGGCGATCATCGTCGCTGCGGTCGTCGAGGTCGCGATGGGATACTTCGGACTGGTCGGGAAACTCCGTCGGTTCCTCTCGCCGGTCGTCATCGCCCCGACGATTGCACTGATCGGGCTGTCGCTGTTCAGCGCACCGCAGATCACGACGCCCGACCAGAGCTGGTGGCTGCTCGGGCTCACGCTCGGCCTCATCCTGCTGTTCTCGCAGTACCTCGACGTCAAACACAGGGCGTTCCGTCTGTATCCGGTCATTCTGGCGCTGGTCATCGCCTGGGTCGTCGCGGCGGCGCTCTCGGTCGCCGGCGTCATCGGGGGGAGCCATCCCGGCTTCGTCGACCTCGAGCAGGTCGCGGACACTCGACTGCTGTTGCCGATCTACCCCTTCCAGTGGGGCGTGCCGCAGGTGACGACCGCCTTCGTCGTCGGGATGTTCGCCGGCGTGTTGGCCTCGATCGTCGAGAGCATCGGCGATTACTACGCGGTGGCGAACATCACCGGCTCGGGCGCGCCGAGCGGGAAACGGATCAACCACGGCATCGGCATGGAGGGGCTGATGAACGTTTTCGCCGGCGTGATGGGGACCGGCGGTTCGACCTCCTACTCCGAGAACATCGGCGCGATCGGCCTGACCGGCGTCGCCTCGCGGTACGTCGTCCAGATCGGGGCCGTCGTCATGCTGTTCGTCGGCTTTATCGGCTACTTCGGCCAACTGATCGCGACGATCCCGGACCCGATCGTCGGCGGCCTCTTCATCGCCATGTTCGGCCAGATCGTCGCCGTCGGGGTCTCGAACCTGCGCCACGTCGATCTGGACTCCTCGCGCAACACCTTCGTCATCGGCTTTGCCCTCTTCGTCGGGCTGGCGATTCCGGCGTACATGGGTAACTTCGAGAGCACGCTCGCGTTCCGCGAGGCCGTCGGGCTCGAGGCCACGGTCGACTCGCTGGTCGGCACAAGCGGATCGAGTGCGATCTGGATCGAAGCCGCCGCACAGGCCGTCGTCGATACCGTCTTCATCATCGGCTCGACCGGCATGGCCGTCGGCGGCCTCGCCGCGCTCGTCCTCGACAACACGATCCCCGGCTCTCGAGAGGAACGCGGGCTCGCGGAGTGGGACCGGATCGCCGAGGACGAGACCGATTTCGACTCGTTTTGGGACCGCTGGGTGCGGACCGAGACGAGCACCGAGGACTGACCGCGTCGCCGCTCGCGCGACCCCGATATCGTTTTGGCAGCCTCACAACACGTCGAACGCAACCCGATAGTGTAAGAGCGCGCGCGTTCCAGAGGGCGTATGGCGGAACTCGAACTCGCGGACGGGACGATCTGGTACGAGACGAGCGGCGACGGCCCGCCGCTGGTGTTCGTCCACGGTGGCTGGCTGAACGGCCGGACCTGGAATAGCCAGATCGAACGCTTCGCCGACGACTATCGCGTCGTCACGCTCGACGTTCGGGGCCACGGCGAGACCGGCAGCACCGCCCCGGACGAGTATTCGATCGGCCTCTTCACCGACGATCTCGAGGCCCTGCTGTCGGCGCTCGACCTCGAGCAGCCGACCCTCTGTGGCCTCTCGCTGGGCTCGATGATCGTCCAAGAGTATCTGGACCGCCATCCGGACGATGCGGCGGGCGCGATCCTCGGCGGCGCAGTGCGGTCGATGCCGCCGATCGAGTTCCCGACGGGACTGAAGTCGGTCTGGTCGCCGCTGCCGGCGCTCTCCATGTCGCTGTCGATCGCGGGCTCGAAAGGGACGTTCCGGTCGATGCTGTCCTCGATTCAGGCGACGACCGGCCAGCGGTGGCTGTCGGTCGACCCCGCGGTCAGAGCCGAGGCGATCCAGACGGTCGGCGACATCCCGTCGACCGAATTTCGGAAGATCTTCGACGCGCTCTATCGGTACGACCCGCCGGCGCTGACCGGTGTCGAAACGCCAACGCTCGTGGTCCACGGCAAGCAGGAAGCGCCGCTGGTCAAGCGACAGGGCCGACAGATCGCCATGGCGGTCGCCGACGGCACCCAGCGAGAACTCGCCGGCTCCGGCCATCTCGTCAATCAGGACCGGCCGCTGGCGTTCAACGCGATCACGGCCGACTTTCTCGACCGGCTTCCCGCGGCCTAGCTCCGGTCGCGAGCCGTCGCGAGGGAACGCCGTCGGGCGTCGCAGAACGGCTCGGATCGGACCGTTCGGGTGTCCGACGCCGAGTCAGTCTCCACTCGGGACCGTTCCCGTCGGCCACCCAACACGCTTTGGCGACACCCGGAAGACGGGGACCGTACTAGCTCTATGCGGAATCGACCCCCGTCGATCGGGATGGTCCCAGATTCATACTCATGAGCAGCCACTGTTCGGACACCGACAGCGCCACAACCACGCCGGCGGCCGAGCAGTGGACCAGCATCTCGAAACACGTCGTCAATAGCTATCTCGAGGCGAACAACGCGCCCTCGCCGCGATAGGGCTCAGTTCCGCGGCGACGGACGCGTCAGCGGCAGCCGAGACGACAACGCCGTCGCCGAGGTCGTGTTTAGTTTGTAGCATTGTGCCAGACAGCGAAGGCTTGAAGCCAGGATTCTGCTGTTGACGGTTGTACGTGACTAAAGCAGTTTGAGAATGAAGAGGTTCGACGTTTTATCTCTCTAAAGACACGTT
>NZ_AOIJ01000088.1 GCF_000337175.1 Natrinema gari JCM 14663
ACGAGTCAGTTCCAGAGTATCGGGGGTTGGATATCCCTCGTGAAGATCGCGGGCATCGACCGCGAAGACTAAACACTCCTCAAGACCGATAGCGAACAAGTAGCGTGAGCGAACGCTGAAAAGCACCCCACGAAGGGAGGTGCAATAGGGCGTGAAATCAGTTGGCGATGGAGCGACAGGGCACACAAGGTCCCGGACAAAACGAATCAGGTGCGAACCTGTAGTAGGAAGTTTGGGAAGCCGGTGTTCTGTCGTACGTTTTGAAAAACGAACCAGGGAGTGTGCCTGTTTGACGAGTCTAACTCGATCATCGAGGAAGGCGAAGGGAAACCGACATGGCCGCAGTGCTTTGCACGAGGGCCGCCGTGTTCAAGCGCGGGGAGTCAAACGGGCACGACCCGAAACCGGACGATCTACGCAAGGGCAAGATGAAGCGTGCCGAAAGGCACGTGGAAGTCTGTTAGAGTTGGTGTCCTACAATACCCTCTCGTGACCTTTGTGTAGGGGTGAAAGGCCCATCGAGTCCGGAAACAGCTGGTTCCAACCGAAACATGTCGAAGCATGACCTCTGCCGAGATAGTTCATGGGGTAGAGCGACGGATTGGGGGACCGCACTCCGAGAGGAGTGTGCCCCCCTGTCCAACTCC